>NZ_JBLLJL010000001.1:0-1446451 GCF_056172015.1 Clostridium sp. LXY-7
AGCTATGTTGGGAAGGGATAAACGCTGAAAGCATCTAAGCGTGAAGCCCACCCTAAGATGAGATTTCCCATGACGTAAGTCAGTAAGACTCCTGGAAGAACACCAGGTTGATAGGTGAGAGGTGTAAGCATGGTAACATGTTCAGCTGACTCATACTAATAAGTCGAGGGCTTGACCTAATAATGACGAAATTCTTATGTTTACTATGTAATTTTGAGAGAATATCTCAATGTAAAATTGGTAGAGGCAAGCAGTACAAGGAAACAAAGGAATGAGGAGCGGAGTTTACATAGACGTAAATGAGCACCGTAATGACTGAAGTTGACGAAGTAATGTGAAGGCTATAACAATTTTAATCTGGTAATGATGCGTTTTGTGGATACACCCGTTCCCATACCGAACACGAAGGTTAAGCACAAGACGGCTGAGAGTACTGCAGGGGAAGCTCTGTGGGAGGGTAGGTGGTTGCCAGGTCAATATTCCGTGGTAGCTCAATGGTGGAGCACTCGGCTGTTAACCGATAGGTTGGAGGTTCGAATCCTCTCCACGGAGCCATTTTAATTTGGTGATAAAGAATATAAGTAGTTCTTAACAGAACTACTTTTTTATTTTTCATATGAAGTAAATATAACTTTATGGATTAATTTTAATAAAGTTATACACAATTAAAATTAAAATTGTCAACATATCAACAGCGCAAGAAAAAATTAATGTGGATAAAATCCATTTATTTAAATTAAAATAAAACTGCTACTGAATTCTCAGTAGCAGTTTTATTTTTTAAGCTAGTTCTAGAGCAATTTCCATCATTGTAGTAAAAGTAGTTTCTCTTTCTTCTGCAGTAGTGGCCTCATGAGTAATTATAGAATCAGATACTGTTAATATGCAGATAGCATTTGCGCCGGCATTAGCAGCATTCATATATAGTGCAGCAGCTTCCATTTCAATAGCTAATACGCCCATTTCAGACCATCTTTTCCATGAATCAGTATTTACATCATAGAAGATATCAGAAGATAAAATATTTCCTACTTTAGGGGAAATACCTTTCTTGTTAGCAATAGTTACTGCCTTATTAAGTAATTTCCAAGAAGCCGTAGGGGCATATGTTCCAGGTAAATTATATTGAGATACATAGTTTGAATTGGTAGATGCGCTCATTCCTATAACGATATCTCTTACTTTCACATTTTCTTGAATTGAACCACAAGATCCAATTCTAATTAAGTTTTTCACTCCATAAAAGTGAATAAGCTCATAGGAATAGATTCCCATAGAAGGCATACCCATCCCTGTACCCATAACAGAAATTTTTTTCCCTTTATATGTGCCAGTATATCCAAACATATTTCTTACAGTATTAAATTGGTTTACATCTTCTAAGAAATTTTCAGCTATGTATTTTGCTCTTAATGGATCACCAGGCAGCAAAATAGTTTCAGCAATAATATTATTTTCTGATACATTGATATGTGGCGTTGGCATCATTTAAATCACACTCCAATTTAATTATATGTATTATTATAACAAAATAAATTCCAATTTAGGTATATTATATTAATCTCAAAGGAAAATAGACAAATTGTAGTGTAGATTTTAATCTTTTATTATATAAAGATAATAGTATGTTAATAAAATCGTTACATATATACTAAAATAAATATAATAAAGAAAGATTTTATGGGTAGTATTAGTAACAAATGAAGTTAAATAATTTAAATATTTATAATATTATAAATATTTAAAAAATTCGAAGGATATATTAAATATTTATAGAATATATATTTATATTGGCATTATGTTTTTAAAAAAAGTAGGAGGTACGGCATATGAAAGAGTATAAAATTAACAACTTGAGAAATGTGGGTATAATTGGACATAGTAGTTCAGGAAAAACAACTTTAATGGAAGCTTTGTTATATCAAACAGGAGAAATTGATAGAATAGGAAAAGTTGAAGATGGAACTACTGTAAGTGATTATGATGTTGAAGAAAAGAAAAGAAAAATATCATTATCAACATCGGTAGCACATTGTGAATGGAAAGATGTTAAGATTAATTTAGTGGATATGCCAGGATTTTTTGATTTCGTAGGTGAGGTTATAGAGGGCTTAAGTGCAATAGACATGGCTATGATAACTGTTTGTGGAGTTTCAGGTATAGAAGTTGGAACGGAGAAAGCTTGGGACTATGCTGAAGAACGCAAATTACCAAGAGCAATGTTTATAAATAAACTTGACAGAGAAAATAGTAATTTTGAAAAAGTTTTATCTCAGCTGAAAGAAAAATTTGGTGTGTCAGTAGTACCAATTCAATATCCAATAGGATCAGAGCAGGATTTTAAAGGAGTTATTAGCATAATATCAAACAAAGCTAGAATATATAATCCAAAAACTAATCAAGTTGAAGAATCAGAAGTACCAGAGGAATTAAGAGATAGTGTTGAAGAGTGCAAACAAATGTTAATGGAAGCAGTAGCTGAAACAGACGAAACACTACTTGATAAATATTTTAATGAAGGCGAATTAAGCATGGATGAAATTTACCAAGGTTTAATAAAAGGGGCATCTATGGGGGATATCTGTCCAATTATGTGTGGATCAGCATTAAACAATGTTGGAATTATGACATTATTAGAGGATATCGTTGAATGTTTTCCATCGCCTATAGAAACAAATTCTTATATAGCAAAAGACATAAAGAATAATGCCTATATCAATGTAAAAATTAATGAAAATGATCCATTCTCAGCATTGGTATTTAAAACTATTGTTGACCCGTTTATAGGGAAATTATCAATGTTTAGAGTTATTACAGGAGCTGCAACTGCTGATAATATAGTTTATAACTCTTCAAAAGAGAAAGAAGAGAGAATGGCGACCTTATATTTTATGAAAGGTAAAAAACAATATCCCACTCAAGAAATAAAAGCAGGTGATATTGGGGCAGTTGCTAAATTGCAATTCACTAGCACAGGTGACACATTATGTAGCCCTAGTCGACATATAGAATTTAATAGAATTTCTTTCCCATTACCAATTTATTCAAGAAGTGCATTTCCTAAGTCAAAAGGTGATGAAGATAAAATTTCCAACGGTCTCTCTAAGCTATTAGAGGAAGATTCAACATTTTCAATATCAAGGGACTTAGAAAATGCTGAAACTATAATTTCAGGGTTAGGATCAACTCACCTAGAGGTATTAATAAATAAATTAAAAAATAAATTTGGTGCAGATGTAGAGCTGAAAGTACCTAAAACTCCATATAGAGAAACCATTAAAAAGATGGCAGATATTCAAGGAAAGCATAAGAAACAATCAGGCGGACATGGACAATATGGAGATGTAAAAATTAAATTTGAACCAAGAATTGATGGAGAGGACGAATTAGATTTTGTTGATGCAGTAGTAGGAGGAGTAGTTCCGAGACAATATATACCAGCTGTTGAAAAGGGATTAAGAGAATGTATAACTCATGGAGTACTTGCAGGATATCCAGTAATTAGATTAAGGGCAACTTTACATGATGGGTCATTCCACCCAGTAGATTCTTCTGAAATGGCCTTTAAAATTGCAGCATCTATGGCATATAAAAAAGGACTACAGGAAGCACAACCGATATTACTAGAACCTATAATGTATGTAGAGATAGAAGTTCCAGATGATTATATGGGGGATGTTATAGCTGATATTAATAAGAAAAGAGGAAGAATTTTAGGTATGGAGCCTGCTAATAAGGGACAAAAAGTAGTAGCAGAAGTACCTCAATCAGAACTGTATAATTATGCAACAGATTTAAGAAGCTTAACTGGTGCAAGAGGAACATTTAGAACTAGATTTGAAAGATATGAAGAAGTTCCTACAGACATAGTAAACAGAATTATTAATGATATTAAAAGAGAAGCTTAATATACAAGAAAAAGCTAGTGAGTAAAGCTCACTAGCTTTTTTAAGTGTAAAAAGATTAATGCTAATTTGAAACTTTGTGAATAAATAGCAATGTATGTTGACAAAATATTAATAACTCAGTAGGCAGGTGATGAAAAGTGTCTAACTATAAAATTAATATATATGGATGTATAAATTTAAGTGATTATAGTACGATACATGATTACATGGGAATAGTTGGTCCACAAGATAACTTCACTATTGAAATGAGTTATACAGAGGAAGAAGATGCTAAAGTTATATGTAACATTTTAGAGAGTGATGGATTCGATATTATAGTTAGAGGAGGTATAGATGATGAAAAATGCTATATACGAGCATGTAGAAGAAAATAATGATGAATTCAAAAGAAACTTTAGAGAAGGAAAAAACAAAAAAGATAATATCTCAGATGATTTATTAATAGAACAGCTTTTCTTTCAGTCTAAATTATTTCCACTAAGAAAAAAATAAAGTTAATTTATTAGAAAAGAAATTCCTATGATATTGGTAAATTCTTTTCTATTTTTATTTTAAATAATTTATATTTGTAATAGTATAGAGAGTAGGTATAATTTAATCAAAATTAATATGATTATGAAATTTGCATATAAGGAAAAGTTATATTAAAATTAATTTATGATTAAATAGCAGGAGGTATATAATGGCAACGACTTTATATATTACTAGACATGGTGAGACTACATGGAATAAAGAAGGGAGAATGCAGGGATGGAATGATTCTCCATTAACAGAACTTGGTATAATTCAGGCAGAATGGTTAAGGGATAGAATTAATGACCTCAAAATAGATGCTATATATGCAAGTCCTAGTGGAAGAGCTTTTGATACAGCAGAAATAGTTAAGGGCGATAGAAATATAAAAATTCTTCAACATCAAGGATTAAGGGAAATAAAGTTAGGAGATTTTCAAGGATTAAATCAGCAAGAAATCAAAGAGTTATCAGAGGAACAATATTATAACTATTGGAATAGACCTCATATGTACAAGCCAATTGGAGAAGGTGAAGGCTTTGAAGATATGATAGAGCGAGTAAATGAGGGATTAAAGGATATAATTAGAAAGCATCCTGATGAAAACATACTTATAGTTACTCATACACTTCCTATAAAAGCTATATTTTTTAAATTAGAAAATAGACAATTAAGTGAGTTATGGAAGACTCCATTTATAAAACAAACTAGTTTAACTATTATAGAAGTGGAAAATGATAAATATAATATGGTGATGTGCGCAGATACTTCACATCATGAGTATTCCTTTAAAGAATATAATGAATTTAAGTAATATAAATAAATAATTATAATAAAAAGAGGGTTGGGATCATGAATAATTCTTTTTTGAAAGTATTTGCTTGCTTAACAATGCTAATGGACCATATAGGAGCTGTATTTTTCCCAGAATATATAATTTTTAGAATAATAGGAAGGTTAGCCTTTCCTATATTTGCATTTTTTATAGTTGAAGGTTATTATAAAACTTCTAATATGGGAAAATATGTTGGAAGGCTATTTATATTTGCAGTGATTTCTCAATTTCCATTTATGTTTGCATTTGATGTTAATTTCAGTAATCTAAATATATTTTTCACCTTAGCGGTGGGACTAGTTGTGTTAAATATTATAGATAGAAATTTTAATAAAAATTCAACACTCAATTTAATGGTAAAAGTAGTATTAGTTATGATTTTATTAGTTGCAGTGGAAAATGAGTATTATACTACAGACTATGGGATGTATGGTGTTGCGGTAATAGTAACATTTAAAGCCTTTAGAGAAAACTTTAAAAAGTTAACGCTGATACTACTAATAATAAATATTTTATATGTATTACCTATAATGAAATATTTATTATTGGCAGATGGCAGCATTAACTTAAGAGTTCTATTACAAAGTTTTAGCTTGTTATCATTAATATTCATATATAAGTATAATGGAGAAAAAGGAAGAAGACTTAAATGGTTTTTCTATAGTTTTTATCCAGTTCATTTAGGAATAATTGCTATAATAAAATATTTATTATAGATTAATATTTAATGTTAGTAAAGCTAAAAAGGCTATAAGCTAATTATAATATCAGATATCTATTTTAAAATTATATAAATATAATGGGGGTTAGGGTATGAGAAAAGAGATTTTTATTGAAAGAAGAAGGAAGTTAGGGGAAAAAATAGAAGACAATTCTATGATGATATTGTTTGCAGGGCAAGCGCCCTATAAATCGGCAGATGAGGTGTATAAGTTTACACCTAATAGAAATTTTTACTATATGACAGGAATAGATAGGGATAAAATCATACTTGTTATGACAAAGCTAAATGGAAAATTAAGTGAAAGTCTATTTATAGAGGAAAGCGACCCAGTAATGGCTAAGTGGGTTGGAGATACTATAGGTGAGCAGGAGTGTAAAAACATTTCAGGCATAGAGAACATTATGTTTTTAAAAGATTTTGTGGATACTATGGGAGGATATTTAAATAGAACGGAGATAGATAAACTTTATCTTGATTTAGAAAGACAAGAGTATAATATTATGGAAACTAAAGCTCAAGAGTTTGCTTTAGACTTATCTAAAAGATATCCATATCTAAAAATTCATAATATATATCATACCATATGTGAAATTAGAACTATAAAAGAACCAGACGAAATTGAAGAAATTAAGAAGGCTATAGATATTACTTATGAAGGCATTAAGGAAATGTGGAGATATGCTAAACCAAGTATGATGGAATATGAAATCGAAGCGTATTTTGATTTTATATTAAAGAAAAATGGAGTAAAAGATTATGCATTTACTACTATAGCAGCATCTGGCAAAAATGCTACAGTACTTCATTATGAAGATAATAATTGTCAAACAAAAGATGGAGATTTGATGCTTTTAGATTTAGGAGCTCAGTATAATTATTATAACGCTGATATAAGTAGAACATTCCCTGTAAATGGTAAGTTTACAGAAAGACAAAAAGAGATTTATAATATAGTATTAGAAGCTAATGAGAAAATTAATGATATTATAAAACCGGGAATGACAATTAAGGAATTAAATGATGTAGCAAAAAAAGTATTAAGCAATGGATGTAAAAGAATAGGACTAATAAAAGATGATAACGAAATATCAAAATATTATTATCATGGAGTAGGACATCTTTTAGGATTAGATACCCATGATGTAGGAGCCAGAGATATAGTATTAAAGCCAGGAATGGTACTGACTAATGAACCAGGACTTTATATTGAAGAAGAAGGAATTGGGATCAGAATTGAAGATGATGTATTGGTAACAGCGGATGGAAATATAAATCTAAGTTCCCATGTAATTAAGTCAGTAGAGGATATTGAAAAGTTTTTCAAAGAAAATAATATATAATAGATTAAGGCTTTTCTAGCAGTACTATAGAAAAGCCTTGATATTTGCAAATGAAAGGGGTATAAAAATGATAAAAAAATTTATTTCTTACTATAAACCACATAGAGGTTTATTTATTTTAGACATGGTATGTGCGTTTTTAGTTGCAATAATGGATTTGGTATTTCCAATGTTAACAAACTTCTTGTTAAAAGATGCTATACCAAATAAAAATTTAAGGACTATATTAATATTTACCTTTGTATTGGCGGTATTATATGTAATAAAATTAATAGCTAGTTACATAGTTGATTATTGGGGACATGTTATGGGAGTGAGGATGCAGTACGATATGAGAAAAGAGGTATTTTCTCATTTGCAAACATTATCTTTTAGTTATTTTGATAATAATAAAACAGGAAATATAATGTCTAGGATAGTTAATGACTTGATGGATATATCAGAACTGGCACATCATGGGCCTGAGGATTTATTTATATCATTAGTAATGTTAATAGGTTCTTTTATACTATTGTGTAATATAAATATTAAGTTAACTGTAATTGTATTTATGTTCATACCTATAATTATATGGTTTGCTCTTACTAAAAGGGTAAAAATGTCTAAAGCTTTTTATGATGTAAGAAAAAAAATTGCATTAGTTAATACAAAAATAGAAAGTAGTATTTCTGGTATAAGAGTTGCAAAATCTTTTACAAATGAAGAATATGAAATGGATAAATTTGATGAGGGAAATGTAGAGTTTAAAACAAGCAGATCATATTCTTATAAATATATGGCCGAATTTATGTCTGGAATGAAATTTCTTGTAGATATGCTTAATGTAATAGTCTTAGGATTTGGTGGATACTTTGTTTATAAAGGTGAGATAGATATAGTTGATTTAGCTACTTACTTCTTATATATAGCTTATTTTATGCAACCTATTAGAAGGCTTACATCATTCATAGAGCAATATCAAACTGGTATGTCTGGATTCCAAAGATTTATAGAAATGATGGAAACTAAACCTGAAATAATAGATAGTGAAGAAGCTAAGGATATAGAAAATGTAGAAGGAAATATTGAATTTAAAAATGTTACTTTTAGATATAATGATAGTACAGAAATACTATCAAATATTGATTTAAGTATCAATGCTGGAAAAACTTTAGCGTTAGTTGGACCATCAGGAGGTGGAAAAACAACTATTTGCCATTTAATTCCAAGATTTTATGAATTAAATGAAGGAGATTTAACTATTGATGGAGAAAGTATAAAGAACATAAAATTAAAATCATTAAGGAAAAATGTAGGGGTAGTTCAGCAAGATGTATTTTTATTTACAGGAACTATCAAGGATAATATCTTATATGGTAATCCAGAAGCGAATGATGATCAAGTTATAGAAGCTGCAAAGAAGGCTAATATTCATGACTTCATTATTTCCTTACCTGAAGGATATGAAACTTATGTTGGGGAAAGAGGAGTTAAATTATCAGGTGGGCAGAAGCAAAGAATATCTATAGCTAGAGTGTTTTTAAAGAATCCGCCTATATTAATACTTGATGAAGCTACATCGGCACTAGATAATGCATCTGAACTTATCATACAGAAGTCTTTAGAGGAATTATCTAAAGGTAGAACAACTATAGTAGTTGCTCACAGGTTATCTACTGTAAAAAATGCAGATGAAATAGTAGTGCTAACTAAAGAAGGGATAAAAGAGCAAGGAACCCACGAAGAACTTTTAAACCACAATGGAATGTATTCTAAATTATATAATTCTCAGTTTAATGGATTTTTAGATGATAAATCTATTGAGGATTAATAAATACTGAAGAAAAAGGATTTATAAGTATAGTGAACTTATGCTAAAATAGTAAGGTATGCTTTTAATACTTATGGTAATATATAGAAAATGGAGGAGCGATATGATTAAAAACAAGGAAAATGTGTGCGAAGTAGTACAAGATTTAAGAAGCTTTAGTTATGTTAAGGAAGGGACCTCTGTAGACGTTGCCTTAATGACTGAAGAAAATATTAATATAAGGTATTATGATGAAAAATTAATTACTATTAATTATTGCCAATTTGATGAAGGCATTTCAACTTTATATAAGGATAGAAAATATATAAATAAGGTACTTTTCCAATAGGAGAAGTACCTTATTTATATTTTAAAGTTAAGCTTTGTTTTAATATGTAATTCTAAAATCAACAACTATTTAAAACAAAGCATAGAATTAAGTCAATAACATAAATAGAGAAATAACTAGAAAAAGTAAGAGCAGCATAATTAATTTAGTATAATCATGAATATTAATTAAAAATATGAAAATTTGAAAGTATATAAGCATTGAAAATTTCTTGAAGAGCATATAATATCTTATTAAGGTCAAAGAAAGTCAAAGTAAATAATATTTATAAAATTTTTAACAATAGGTTTAAATTTAGCATAATGGAGGAAATAATTATAGAAAGACTCATATAGAAGCAATTGATTATAGAATATGAGTTCAATAACAGAAGGTAGGGGTTTAAGTGGCTAGATTATCAGATGTAATAGAAGGATTTATAAAAGAATTATTGGATGAGACCAAGAGTGAAGAGGTGGAAATTCAGAGAAATGAGTTGGCAAATTATTTTAGTTGTGCACCTTCTCAAATAAATTATGTTTTGACTACTAGATTTACTCAAGATAAAGGGTATTATATTGAAAGCAGAAGAGGTGGAGGAGGATGTATAAAGATAACGAGAATATGCTATGCAAATGATAAATCCTTAGTTGAATTGTTAATAGATAAGATAGGAGATTATATTACAAATGATGCAGCGAATAAGCTTATAGAGGGCCTTTATGAGAGTGATGTGTTGACACAAAGAGAAGTATTAATAATAAAAAGTGTAATCAATGATAGAACTTTAAATCTTGCAATGGATAATAAAAATAAGGTGAGGGCAGATATTTTAAGAAGTATCATTTTAAATATTTTTAAATAGGGAAATAGGAGTGAGAGTTATGTTATGTCAGGTATGTGGAGAAAAAGAGGCTAATTTTCATATGACTAAGATAATAAATGGCGAAAAAGAAGAAAAGCATATATGCGATGAGTGTGCTAAAACTGTAGAGGGAGGAATTTTATTAAGTGATATAAAACTTAATAATAAATTTTCATTTCAGGATATGTTAAGTGGATTAATTGACTATATGAATCCATCTACGAAAACAGCGTTACCTAGTGAAGTGTCATGTGATGTGTGTGGAACTACCTATAGAGATTTTAGAGAAAAGGGATTGCTTGGGTGTAGCCAGTGTTATAGCACATTTAAATCTACTGTAGATCAAGTAGTGAGAAGAGTACAACCATCTTTGGAGCATAGAGGTAAAATTCCTAAGACAAGTGGAAAACAAATCCTTTTAAAAAGAGAGATTTTGAGGTTGAAACAGGAATTACAAAATGCTATTTCACTAGAGGAATTTGAAAAAGCAGCAGAAATTAGAGATGAACTAAGAAAGTTAAGTTCATAGTGGGGGATAGATATGGAAAATTGGTTTGAGAGTAACAGAGTTAATGATGATGTGGTTATAAGTAGTAGAGTTAGATTAGCGAGAAATATAAAAGGAGTACCTTTTCCAAATAGAATGGATAATGATCAGGGAAAAGAAGCTATTGAGAAAATAAAAAGCGCATTTTTTAAGAAAGATGATAGTACATCAAATTTTGAGATAATCTATATGTGGAATGTAGATGAATTATTAGGGGCTTCTTTTGTAGAAAAGCATATTATTAGTGAGTCATTATTAGAAAATAGAGAGAAATCAGCATTTATAATAGACAAAGAGAAGACCATTAGTATAATGATAAACGAAGAAGATCATTTGAGACTTCAATGTATAAGTGAAGGATTAAATTTGAAGGAATGTTATGAAACTATTAATGATGTAGATAACATGCTGGAAGAAGAATTAGAGTTTGCATATGACGAGGAGCTTGGATATTTAACTAGCTGCCCAACTAATATAGGTACAGGATTAAGAGCATCAGTAATGATTCATTTACCAATGCTTTCAAGATTAGGAACAATAGATAGGTTGGGTAATATGCTTAGTAAAATGGGGATGACTATTAGAGGGCTATTTGGGGAAGGATCAAAAGGATATGGGAATATATATCAAATATCTAATCAAGTTACATTGGGTCCTAGCGAAGAAGAGATAATAGACAACTTAGTGGTAGTAGTCAATAAAATCATTTTAGAAGAAAAAGAAGCTAGAGAAAAGTATTTTAGAACTTATAGAGATGAATTTGAGGATAAAATCATGAGAGCTTTAGGCTTATTAAAATATTCGAGGGTATTGTCTTCACAAGAAGCTTTAGAATTGTTGTCCTATATAAGATTAGGTATAGAAATGAACATAATTCAAGATATAGAAAAGGATTTAATTAATGAACTTATGATAAACGGCTTATCATCAACTATGCAAAGCAATGCAGGAACTATATTAAATGAATATCAAAGGAATGTTAAGAGAGCTGAGATTATGAGAAATAAGTTAAAATAGAATGGTTAAGGGGTGATAATTGTATGTTCAATAAATTTAATGAAAGAGCAAGAAAAGTCCTAATGCTTGGAAATGAAGAAGCAAGAAACTTTAAACATGGCTATGTTGGAACTGAGCATATGCTAATGGGAGTAATAAAAGAAGAGGGCATGGCATCTCAGTTATTAAATAATATAGGGGTTACCTTAGATAGGGTTAAAGCGCTTGTTGAGAAGTATATAGGATATGGCGATATTGATATGCCAATAGATGAAATTTATTTAACTCCAAGAACAAAGAGATTAGTAGAGTTAAGCGTTGTAGAAGCAAGAGGATTAAATCACAATTTTGTTTCTCCAGAGCATATATTACTTGCAATTATAAGAGAGCCAGAAGGTGTTGCATACACTATTTTATCTAATTTGGGAGTGGATTTTAACAAGTTAAGGAATGAATTATCTAAGGGAGAAGTCATTCAAGATAATACAAATTCAGTTATTAGGGGAAAGGAGAATAATAGAAATACTCCAACATTAAATAAATATGGAAAAGATCTAACTGATCTTGCACTGGAAGGTAAATTAGATCCTGTTATAGGAAGAGAAAGAGAAACTGAAAGAGTATTAGAAATACTTTGTAGAAGGATGAAAAATAACCCTTGTTTAATAGGTGACCCTGGAGTTGGAAAGACCGCTATTGCAGAAGGTTTGGCTCAAAGGATAGCGCAAGGAAATATACCAGAGATTCTAAAGGGGAAAAAAGTTATTACAGTAGATATGAGCTCTATGGTGGCAGGTGCTAAATACAGAGGAGAATTTGAGGAAAGAATTAAGGCTATGATGGATGAAATATATAGAGTCGGAGATGTAATATTATTTATAGATGAAATTCATACTATAGTTGGAGCAGGGGCGGCTGAAGGAGCAATAGACGCTTCAAATATATTAAAACCAGCATTAGCCCGTGGAGAACTTCAATGTATAGGAGCTACAACACTAGATGAGTATAGAAAGTATATAGAAAAGGATGCAGCATTAGAGAGAAGATTTCAGCCAGTAGTAGTAGAAGAACCTAGCAAAGAAGAAACAATAGCCATATTAAGTGGATTAAGAGATAAATATGAAGCCCACCATAGAGTTAAGATTACAGACAATGCTATTGTAGCTGCTGTAAATCTATCAGATAGATATATAACAGATAGGTATTTACCAGATAAAGCTATTGATTTGATAGATGAAGCAGGTGCAAAGGTTAGAATAGAGAGATTGACTCCTCCATCAGATATGAAAGCCTTAGAGGATGAATTAGAAAAAGTAACTAAAGAAAAATCAGATGCAATTGCATTACAAGACTTTGAGAAAGCAGCTATGTTAAGAGATAAAGAGAAAGAAATTAAGGATAAGGTTGAAAGCAGCAAAAATAATTGGGTATCTAAAAATAGTGATGCTGATGCTATTATTGATGAAAAACATATAGCTACAGTTATATCAAATTGGACTAAAATTCCTGTAGAGAAGTTAACTGAAAAAGAATCTGAAAGATTATTAAATCTTGAAGAAATACTTCATAAAAGAGTAATAGGTCAAGAAGAAGCAGTAGATGCAATTGCTAGAGCAGTTAGAAGATCTAGAGTAGGATTAAGAGATCCAAAACGTCCTATAGGAAGCTTTATATTTCTTGGACCTACAGGAGTTGGAAAAACAGAATTATCAAAGGCATTAGCAGAAGCTATGTTTGGTGATGAAAATTCAATGGTAAGAATTGATATGTCTGAGTACATGGAAAAGCATACTGTATCGAAACTTATAGGAGCTCCTCCAGGATATGTAGGATTTGATGAAGCTGGCCAACTTACTGAAAAAATTAGGAGACATCCATATTCAGTGGTATTGTTTGATGAAATTGAGAAAGCTCACCCAGATGTATTTAATATACTATTACAAATTCTTGAAGATGGTAGATTAACAGATTCTAAAGGAAAAACTGTAGATTTTAAAAACACTATAATAATAATGACTTCTAATGCAGGTGTTTCAACAATAAAAAAACAAAATTCTATGGGTTTTGCAAATATGGGTAGCAAAGATGAAGCAAGAAATGAATATGAAAAAATGAAAGAGCATGTGTTAGAAGAAATCAAACATGTATTTAGACCAGAATTTTTGAACAGATTAGATGATATAATAGTATTCCATAAGTTAGATGAAGAGAATTTAATTAGAATTATAGACTTAATGCTTGAGGTTGTATGTGAAAGATTAAAAGAAAGTGAAATAGATATATCATTTACAAAAGAATCAAAGGAATTATTAGCAAAGGAAGGTTTTGACTCAAATTATGGAGCAAGACCACTTAGAAGGGCTATAACTAAAGTCATTGAAGATAAACTTTCAGAAGAAATATTAAGAGGTAATATCACAAAGGGAGATAATATAGAGGTTATCGTAGAAGAAAATGAATTAAAATTTAATAAAAAATAAGTTAATGTAAACTTTATTATTGAGTTTAACTAATAATGTCTATATAATTAAAATATAGTTAATACTAATAAAAAAACCACTATTAATAGTGGTTTTTTTATTAGTAAAGGCTTACAAATAGTAATTAATATTACATAATATTGCAAAGATATTATAAAATATGTAATTATATATAGAGGAAGTGATTTTGTGGCAAAGGCAAAAACTATATATGTGTGTAATGAATGTGGATATGAAGCACCTAAATGGTATGGAAAGTGTCCTGGATGTAATAATTGGAATACAATGCAAGAAGATATAAAGATTAAAACAGATTCAACTTTTAAGCGTGCGGTTACAACTTCAGGAGAGAATAAGCCACAAAGTATAGTGAATATAAAGTCTAGTAAATATGAAAGAATAAATACAGGCATAGAAGAATTAAATCGAGTACTTGGTGGAGGGTTGGTAAGGGGGTCATTGACTCTTATATCAGGAGATCCCGGAATAGGGAAATCTACTATACTTCTTCAAAGCTCAAGTAATATAGCTAAAGCTTATGGAAAAGTACTTTATGTATCTGGAGAAGAATCAGAAGAACAAATAAAAATGAGGGCAGAAAGGCTAAATGCTATAAGTGATAATCTGTATGTAGTATCTGAAACTAATATAGACATGATAGAAAATCATATAAATGATATAGAACCAGTATTTATAATCATAGATTCTATTCAAACTCTATATAAAACCACAATTACTTCTGCACCAGGGAGTGTTTCACAAGTTAGAGAATGTACTAATGAATTAATGAGAATAGGAAAAACTAGAAACATATCTCTTTTTATAGTTGCTCATGTAACTAAACAGGGGGAACTAGCTGGCCCTAGGGTGCTAGAACATATGGTTGATACAGTGTTGTATTTTGAGGGAGAGAGAACGCAAGAATTTAGGATATTAAGAACTATTAAAAATAGATTCGGAACTACTAGTGAAATAGGAGTTTTTGAGATGAGAGAAAGTGGATTAGAGGAAATAAGAGATGCTTCATCTGTATTTCTTCAACAAACAAGTTCTAAACAGGAAGGTTCTGTAGTTATTGGGATAATAGAAGGTACAAGACCAATATTAGTAGAGATTCAAGCTTTAGCTAGTGAAACTAAGGCACCGATGCCGAGAAGAACAGCTGTTGGTGTAGATAATCAAAGATTAAACTTAATCTTAGCTGTATTAGAAAAAAAACTAAGAATACCTTTTTATAACACGGATGTATATGTAAATGTGGTAGGGGGATTAAGTTTAGAAGGTACTTATGGTGATTTAGGGGTAGTTATAGCTCTGATTTCAAGTATTAAGGGAAAAGAAGTTAAGCTAGACAATACTCTAATAATTGGAGAAGTAGGATTAACAGGAGAAGTAAGACCAGTATCCCATGTAGAAAAAATAATAAATGAGGCATACAAAATGGGATTTAATAACATAGTAATTCCTAGTAGAAATAAGGAAAAATTAGATATAAAACTTAAAGGGATAAATATAATAGGTGTTAGTACAGTTAGGGAGGTTATTAAAGAGCTTTTTTAAGATTAATACAATATAAGGTTTATGGAGGAAAATATGAGGGAACAGAAACAGAAGGAGCTTATGAGTATATTAAAAATTATGTCTCCAGGAACACAGTTAAGAGAAGGGTTAGATAACATATTAAGGGCGAAAACTGGTGGACTTATAGTTCTAAGTGATAGCGAAGAGATTTTAGATATTGTAGATGGAGGATTTTCTATAAATTCAGAATATACTCCAGCATATATCTACGAATTAGCTAAAATGGATGGGGCTATTGTCGTTAGCAGTGATTTGAAAAAGATTTTAGTAGCTAACACGCAACTGATGCCTGACCCAACAATTCCAACCCAAGAAACTGGAACTAGACATAGAACAGCACAAAGAGTAGCAAGGCAAACAGGTTCTATAGTTGTAGCCATCTCTCAGAGAAGGAACATAATAACACTTTATAAAGATGACATAAAATATGTGGTTAGAGAAAGTGGAGAAGTATTGGCAAAAGCTAATCAGGCTATACAAACCTTAGAGAAATATCAGTTAGTTCTAGAAAGAGTAATGAGTAATTTAAATCTATTAGAATTACAAGATATGTCAACTTTATTAGATGTAGTAACGGCTATTCAAAGAAGTGAGATGGTAATGAGAATAGTTAACGAAGTGGAAACATACATATGTGAGCTAGGAAATGAGGGTAGACTTATTTCTATGCAATTAGGAGAGCTTATAAAAGGTGTAGAACAAGAAGGAATATTTCTTGTAAGGGATTATTGTAACGAAAACAATAACTACATGCAAATATGCAGAAGTTTAGAAAAATTATCAGCAGATGAAATATTAGATTTAGATTTAATATCAAAGGTATTAGGTTATTCAAATGTATCCTTAGTTGATAATTTAATATCTCCAAGAGGTTACAGAATAATAAATAAAATTCCGCGATTACCATTTGCAATAATAGAGAATCTGATTAAGCACTTTAGTGAATTGCAAGCTGTCATGAATGCATCTTATGAAGAATTAGATTGTGTTGAAGGCATAGGTGAAGCTAGAGCAAAAACTATAAAAACTGGTATTAGAAGACTTAGAGAACAATTTATATTAGATAAGCAAATATAGCACAAATTAAGTTTGTGCTATATTTTCATGCTATAGAAGGTTGCATTTTTCAAAGGTTTTAATATCTTTATATTCATTTAATAATATGTCATAAAGGTTTAAATCAAGTGTATTACAAAGAGAAGTAATATAAAATAGATGACTGCCGAGCTCTCTTTCAATAACTTTTCTGCAATTTGTGCAAAGCTCACCCTCTAAGTGATTAGCTAAACATTCATTTAAATTATCTAAATCTATATTATCTAAATCTATATTATTCCCAATATGTTGTTTTTCAGCATTGATTTTCACACAACCACAGTTAGTTACAGATTTTATTACAGCTCTACTTACCCTAGCTTGAGATTCTTGAAGCTTACTTAATATATCTAATATACTTTTATGCTTTAATAAACAAGTACTTACTGTATCTTGAAATTCATCAAAAATAAGGTCCTTCATAGTGTTCACTCCTTTTAAGTTATTTGGTAAAATACAAACCTGATGAATATATAATATATTAGTATTCTAAATATTAATAGGGGGTGATAAGATGAAGTAGTATAAATTTTAATTATTAATAGCAGGTCAATTTTTAATTAACAAACAATAAATTTATTGAAATACCGTTATTCATAAGATATAGTTAATAATATAGCATAGAATAGTGAAAATTTGTAAATAATTATGATAAACTTAAAAAATCTGTAGGAGGTGAGCAAATGTTAAGAAAGATATTGAGAGGACTATTTACGTTAGTAGGCGGAGTAATTGGGTATGTTTTTGCAGAATGGGTAATACAAAATAAATATTTATCTATGATAGGAGTAAATACATCTACTTTAACTACAATATCTTTTATTATATTTTCTATCTTATTATTTGGCTTTATATTTTATTTTATTTCTCCTTTTATAAATAATGGAATTATAAATACTATGGATTATCTTGAAAAAGCAGTTCAAAAAATTCCAGTGGTGGACATTGTGTTTGGAGTTATTGGAGCTTTAGTAGGTTTAATTATTTCTGTATTATTATCTAGTCTTATAAGAGCAGAGTCGATGATTTTAAATATAATAATTATAATAATAGCTGCTATTATCACAGTACTATTTGCAGACATATCTGTAAGAAAAAAAGATGAAATAATATCTATACTATCGGGATTTAAAAAAAATACCAGTGCTAAAGAGGGTAAGCATAAAAATTCATCAAAAGTTGGTCCTAAAGTATTAGATACATCAGTTATAATTGATGGTAGAATTTTTGATATATGTCAATCAGGATTCATAGAAAGTGCTTTGGTAATTCCAACTTTTGTATTAGATGAATTGAGACATATAGCAGACTCAAGTGATTCTCTAAAGAGAACAAAAGGTAGAAGAGGATTGGATATACTTAATAAAATTCAAAAAGAGTTAAGTATTAAGGTAGAAATATGGGAAGGTGACTTTAAAGATATAAAGGAAGTTGATATAAAGTTACTAAAATTAGCGCAAACATTAAATGGTAAAGTACTAACAAATGACTATAATTTAAATAAGGTAGCAGAGCTTCAAGGAGTGCCAGTGCTAAATATAAATGAACTAGCTAATGCTGTTAAACCAGTATTATTACCAGGTGAAGAAATGGAAGCTCAAATTGTAAAGGATGGAAAAGAAATTGGTCAAGGAGTGGCATACTTGGATGACGGAACTATGATAGTTGTAGAGGATGGAAGAAAATATGTAGGTGCAACCATAGCTATAATAGTTACATCAGTGCTTCAAACAGCAGCGGGAAGAATGATATTTGCAAAACCTAAAGAAGTATAAACAAGTAATTATAAAAAATAATATGTTAGTACTAATATATTATTTTGCACAAAGAAAGACCTATACTATATTATATAATATAGTATAGGTCTTTTATAAAAGTAGGAGAGCTGAAGGTTGACAAACTTTAGTGTTCTATGTATAATTTATTAAAACTATATAGAGATATGCTATGATGAAGAATAGTAGAAATTTATTTACAGAGAGAAAATCGTAAGCTGAAAGATTTTCACAAATTTTGAACCCGCTTTTGAGCAGTAGTTAACTACCGGTAAAATACCGTTATATAATTGAGTACAAATTTAGGTGGTACCGCGATAAAACTCGCCCTATGAATAGGGTGAGTTTATTTTTTTGCAAAATTAATAATTAATATATAAATATGTAGGAGGAAGAAAAAATGAGACTTTCAAATATGCTTATAAGCACATTAAGAGAGATTCCAGGAGAAGCTGAAATTAGTAGTCATCAGTTAATGCTTCGTGCGGGAATGATAAGAAAAGCAGCATCAGGGGTTTATACTTTTATGCCCAATGGAATTAGAGTATTAAGAAACATTGAAAATCTAGTTAGAGATGAAATGGATAAGGCTGGAGCTCAAGAATTTTTAGCATCTGCATTAATTCCAGGGGAACTTTGGAAGGAGTCTGGTAGATGGGATACTTTAGGACCAGAAATGTTTAGATTAAAAGACAGAAATGGTAGAGATTTTTGCTTAGGACCAACTCATGAAGAAGTATTCACAGATATTGCTAGAAGTGAAATTAGGTCATATAAACAATTGCCATTGAATCTTTATCAAATACAAACAAAATACAGAGATGAAAGAAGACCAAGATTTGGAGTTATGAGATCTAGAGAGTTTGTAATGAAGGATGCCTATAGTTTTGATAAAGATAATGATGGATTAGACATATCTTACCAGAAGATGTATAAGGCGTATAATAGTATATTTAGTAGATGTGAACTAGACTTTAGTGCAGTTGAAGCTGATTCAGGTGCAATGGGTGGTTCAGGGTCAGCAGAATTTATGGTTAAATCAGAAATTGGTGAAGATGAAATTGCATTTTGTACAGAGTGTAGCTATGCTGCTAATATGGAAAAAGCAATGGCTATTCCACAAGAGCAAGAAAAGGAAGAACTATTAGATGCAAGAGAAATTGAAACTCCTAATATTAGAACTATTGAAGATCTAGTTAATTTCTTTAACACTACTGAAAAGAAATTTGCTAAAACTCTTATTTATAAGGTTGACGAAAAAGTTGTTGGCGTAATGGTAAGGGGAGATAGAAGTGTCAATGAGATTAAAGTGATAAATGCATTAGGTGGAGCTATAGATTTTTCAATGGCGGATGAATTAGTAGTCAGAAGGGCAACCAATGCAGAGATTGGATTCGCCGGACCTATAGGAATCAAAGTAGACGTGCTATTGGTAGATAGTGAGGTTACTAAAATGTATAACTTTATTGTTGGAGCTAATCATACAGGGTATCATTACGAAAATGTAAATTATGGAAGAGATTTCAGTGGTATAGTAGGAGATTTCAGGAATGTAGTCTTAGGGGATATATGTCCAAAGTGTGATGGACCTTTTGATATTAGAAGAGGAGTTGAAGTGGGGCACATATTTAAGTTAGGAACAAAATATTCAGAATCTATGAAAGCTAACTTTCTAGATGAAAAAGGGGACGAAAAACCATTAGTAATGGGATGTTATGGGATAGGAATAAATAGGACTATGGCAGCTATAATTGAACAACATCATGATGAAAATGGAATAATATGGCCATTAGCAGTAGCACCATTTAAAGTAATAATAGCACCAGTATTTATAAAAAATGAGGAACAAATGGAAGTGGCAGAAAAGTTATATTCTGAATTAAAAGAGTTAGGAATAGACGTATTATTAGATGATAGAGATGATAGAGTTGGAGTTAAATTTAAGGATGCAGATCTTATAGGCATACCTATAAGAATAACTGTAGGCAAAAAAATATTAGAGAATAAAGTTGAATTTAAATTAAGGAAAGAAACTGAGATAGAAAATATAGCTATAGATGAAGTTATTGATAGAATTAAGAAAGAGTTTAAAATTAATAACATTAAAATTTAGTTTGGTGAAAGTAGAATGAGATATTTATTATAAAGATATGATATAGAGTTTGATTTTACCAAATTTAGTGTTAGAAGACTGTGTTAACTTTACTGTATTGGGGAATATTAAGTGTGATCAGAGAAATTGTTTTAATAGAAGAAATAAATAAGGAGAGATATAGATGATTACACTTAAGGATGTAAAAGAAGCACAAGGAAATTTAAAAGGTATTATAAGAAGAACACCATTATTTTATTCTTCTACTATTTCAAGACAGAGTGGGTGTGAAACTTATTTAAAGTATGAAAATAAACAAAAAACAGGATCTTTTAAATTACGAGGAGCTTATAACAAAATTTGTTCATTGTCAGAGCAAGAAAAAAAGAATGGTGTAATCGCTTCATCAGCTGGAAATCATGCGCAAGGAGTGGCATATGCAGCAACAGCTTTTGGAATTAAATCAATCATAGTTATGCCTATAACAGCTCCACTTACTAAGGTTCAAGCTACTAAGAATTATGGAGCGGAAGTTATACAGTATGGTGAAGTTTATGATGAATGTTATGATAGAGCTATTCAAGTTCAGAAGGAAACAGGAGCAACATTCGTTCACCCATTTAATGATGATAAGGTAATAGCAGGTCAAGGAACTATTGCATTAGAGATTCTCGACGATATACCAGACGTAGATGTAATAGTTGTTCCTATAGGTGGAGGTGGATTAATATCTGGCATAGCAATAGCTGCTAAAGAGATTAATCCCAACATAAAAATAATAGGAGTTCAAGCAGAAATAATTGCATCTAGTAAAATATCTCTTCTTAAGAATCGAATAACTACACTTCCAGGTGTAAAATCTTTGGCGGATGGAATATCAGTTAAAACTCCAGGAGAAGACACATTTAAATATATGAGAAAATATATAGATGATATTGTAACTGTAAGTGAAGATGAAATTGCGAGTGGTATATTCACATTAATTGAAAGAAACAAAATACTAGCTGAAGGAGCGGGAGCTGCTACTGTAGCAGCTCTTTTATCTGGAAAGATAAAAGAAGATGGTAAAAAGGTAGTAGCTGTTATCAGTGGAGGAAATATAGATATAGCTATGGTGTCTAAGATAATTGATAGAGGACTAGTAATGTTAAAGAGGAGAATAAATATATCAATAGAAATTCAAGATAAGGTTGGAGAATTAAGTTCCGTAATATCTGAGATAGTTAGATTGGGTGGTAATATATCTAAAACAAGACAAGATAAAACATGGAATTCAAAAGGACTAGATTTTACAAATGTAGCATTTGAAATAGAAACTCAATCTAAAGAACATGCAGACACTATATTGTTCTCACTGGAAAATAAGGGATATAAATTTATGTTGTTGGAGAAATAAAGATGTGTTATGTTTAAATTAATCTTAATTTCAAATTAGCATTATGTTTATAGATTAAAATTTTATTTAGATGACAGTGATCTAAATAAGAGTTATCATTAATTTAATGATAACTCTTATTTACATATTATGATTTTAATCGGTATAATAAGATGTAAAATATAATTCAACGAGGAGAAATTTATGGAATTTCAATTACTTAAGGGGAGATTTACTGAAGAGGAAGCTAAATTTTTAAATCCTCTTGTGCTAGCATTAATAGGAGATGCAGTTTATGAAGTTTTTATAAGAACTTATATAGTTAGTGAAAATAAAACGATGAATGTTCATAAAATACATATAAAAACAGTATCACATGTAAAAGCTAAAGCTCAAAGCAACTATATGAAACATATCTTAGAATATTTAAATGAAGAAGAGATGGCGATATTTAAGAGAGGTAGGAATACTAAATCTAATGCACCTAAAAATGCAGATATAGGTGAATATAGATGGGCGACAGGATTTGAGGCACTAATAGGATACTTATACATATTAAACAAAGAAGAAAGATTAGATTATTTATTAAATGAAATTATTAAGGTAGGTGTTTAGAGTGAAAGTAAAATTATTAGAACATACTCCAGATCCAGAGAAAGTAGTGGCTGCAGCAGCAAAACTGTGTTATAGTTCTGTGGGAATAGATGAAATAGGTGAAAGCTTAACTGAGGAGAAGACAACTAACTTTATAAATATGTTAGCTAGTTATGGACATTATTCGCCTATGGAACATGTAAGTTTTACATTTGCCATAGAAGGAGTTTCAAGAAGTTTAACACATCAATTAGTAAGACATAGAGTTGCGTCATATTCTCAACAAAGCCAAAGATATGTAAAATTAGATGCTTTTCAATACATAATTCCTCCAGCTATAGAAAAAGATGAGGAATGCAAAAGAATATTTATAGAAGCCATGAAAAGAGATCAAGAGGATTATGACAGAATAACTGAATTGCTAAAGGAATCAATATTTAGTAAATTAGTTACAGAAGTGAAAAAAAATAGACAATGTGAAGAGATTAATGAAAAGGAGTTAAAAAAACTTAAAGCTACTGCTGAGAAAAGAGCCATAGAGGATGCAAGATATATATTTCCCAATGCATGTGAAACAAAAATTATAGCTACAATGAATGTTAGAGAACTTATACATTTCTTTAATCATAGATGTTGCGATAGAGCACAGTGGGAAATAAGAGATTTAGCTCTTAAAATGCTTAAGGAAGTAAAAGTAGTAGCACCTAATTTGTTTAAGGGCGCAGGACCAAGCTGTGTTAAAGGTGCTTGTCCAGAAGGCTCCATGACTTGTGGGAAAATAATTGAAATTAGAAAGAAATACAGTAATATATAAGTAGGAGAGATATTTTATGAAAGAGAAATTTAGAGGCAAAAGTGAAAGAATAGTTTCCAAAAGAAGTACTTCAACAGAAGCAAGAAGAGGTGGAGCGGAATTCAGAAGAAAAACATCAGAGACTAAAAAAGATGTAGCAGAATCTAGGAGAAACACATCAGAAATAAAAAAAGATGCAGCGGTGAAAGAAATTAAAAAAATTGATGTAGTAAGAGAAGATATAATAGAGGGAAGAAACGCTGTAATTGAGGCGCTAAAATCTGATAGAACTATAGAGCAGATTTTTGTGGCTAAAGGTGACACTAAAGGATCTATAAATGTAGTATTTGGATTAGCAAAAGAAAAAGGGATTGTAGTTAAGCAGGTAGAGAGAGCTAAGCTAGATGCAATGAGTGAATTAGGAAACCATCAAGGCGTAATAGCTATGGTTACACCGTATAAATATTATCAGGTTTCAGATATTTTTGAATATGCCCAATCTAAAAATGAAGAACCATTTATTTTAATATTAGATGAAATAGAAGATCCTCATAATCTAGGTTCAATAATTAGAACGGCAGAAGTGTGTGGAGTTCATGGAATAATAATACCTAAAAGAAAGAATGTTGGTATAACTCCAACTGTATATAAAACATCTGTAGGGGCAACAGAATATATTAAAATTGCAAAAGTAACTAACATAAATGCTACAATTGAAGAGTTAAAAGAACAAGGTGTTTGGGTGTATGGGGCAGATATGGTAGGAGATAAATATTGCTACGAAGCTAATCTTAAGGGGTCGATAGCATTAGTAGTAGGTAGCGAAGGTAAAGGAATTTCTAAACTGACTAAAGAAAAGTGTGATGTACTAATAAAGATACCGATGGTTGGAAAGGTAAACTCTTTAAATGCATCTGTAGCTTGTGGAATAGTTACATACGAAATTATGAAACAAAGAATATTATAGTTTAGGCTGGAATTATACTTGAAACATATATTTGTAGATGGTTATAATGTTATAAATAGCTGGCCCTCTCTAAGAGGTATAAAAGATTATAGCTATGAGGGTGCTAGAAGCAAACTTATAGATTTGCTTTTGAACTATTCAGCATATAAAGGGTGTAAAATAATATTAGTCTTTGATGCACATAGAGTTAAAGGAAGTTTGGAAAAAAAAGAGAGGATGGGAAATCTAACTGTTGTATTTACAAAGGTAGATGAAACCGCTGATAGCTATATAGAGAGGGTTGTTAATGGTATTGGGAGGAAATCGGAAGTGTATGTAGTTACATCTGATTCTCTTGAGCAACAGTTGGTATTCCAGCGTGGAGCTATAAGGGTATCCTCAATAGAGTTTTATCACTTGGTTACAGAAGAGAATAATAAAATATCAAAAAGCTACGAAAAAAAGTATTCCGAAAAAAGAAACTTGTTAGAGGAGTTTTTAGATAAAGAGAGTGTGGAAAAACTTGACAAAATAAGAAAAGGTAAGTGATATTCCTTGACTGGATAAAAAAAGGTAATATATAATTTATATTGAGTTCACATACATTTGGAGGGGATATATGGTGGGAAAGAATGCAATTAATGATGAATTCAATTCTCAATTTGAGGGGAAGACGGATGAAGAGATTGTTATACAGGCGAGAAATGGGAATGGTAGAGCCTTAGAATATCTTCTTAACAAATATCAAAATTTTGTTAAATCCAAGGCAAAGTCTTATTTTTTAATTGGAGCTGATAAGGAAGATATATATCAAGAGGGAATGATTGGATTATTTAAATCAATAAGAGATTTTAAGGATGATAAATTAGCATCCTTTAAAGTTTTTGCAGAACTATGTATAACTAGGCAGATAATAACTGCAGTAAAAACTGCAACAAGACAAAAACATATTCCACTTAACACATATGTATCCCTTAATAAGCCTATCTATGATGAGGAATCTGATAGAACACTATTAGATATAATATCTGGTATAAAAGTTTCAGATCCAGAGGAACTTATCATAGGTAGAGAAGAATTATCAAATATTGAAAATAAGATACAAGAAGTGTTGTCAGATTTAGAAATGAAAGTTTTATCATCTTATTTAGATGGTAAATCTTATCAAGAGATAGCATGTGATTTAGATAGGCAGGCAAAATCTATAGATAATGCATTGCAGAGGGTTAAAAGAAAACTTGAGAAATGTCTAGAACAGGATAAAGATTAATATTGACAATAAAGAGTAATAATAGTATACTCAATAATTGATAGAGTGTTAATAAATGCTCATATAGCTCAGTAGGTAGAGCGTCACCTTGGTAAGGTGGAGGTCACCGGTTCAATCCCGGTTATGAGCTCCAATTTTACACAACACACGTGGATAAGTTTACTTTAAAAAGTTAAATAAATCAAGAAAACTACACAAGGAGGAAATAAGAAAATGGCAAAGAGTAAATTTGAAAGAAATAAACCGCACGTTAATATTGGAACAATAGGACACGTAGACCACGGTAAGACAACATTAACAGCTGCAATCACAAGTGTATTAGCAAACAGAGGATTTGCTGAGGCATTCAAATATGACGAAATAGATAAAGCACCAGAAGAGAAAGAAAGAGGAATCACAATCAACACATCACACGTTGAGTATCAAACAGAAACAAGACATTATGCACACGTTGATTGTCCAGGACACGCTGACTATGTTAAAAACATGATAACAGGAGCAGCACAAATGGATGGAGCTATACTAGTAGTTAGTGCAGCAGATGGTCCAATGCCTCAAACAAGAGAGCACATCCTACTAGCATCAAGAGTAGGAGTACAATATATAGTTGTATTCTTAAACAAAGCAGATATGGTAGATGATCCAGAATTATTAGAATTAGTAGAAATGGAAATCAGAGAGCTATTAAGCGAATATGACTTCCCAGGTGATGATATTCCAATAATCACAGGATCAGCATTAAAAGCATTAGAAAATCCAACAGACGAAGAGTCAATAAAATGTATCCTAGAATTAATGGAATCAGTAGATAACTATATCCCAACTCCAGAGAGAGCAACAGATAAGCCATTCCTAATGCCAGTAGAGGATGTATTCACAATCACTGGAAGAGGAACAGTTGCAACAGGAAGAGTTGAAACTGGAATACTTAAAGTTGGAGAAGAAATTGAAATCGTAGGATTAAGCGAAGAGAAAAGAAAAACAGTTTGTACAGGCGTAGAAATGTTCAGAAAGTTACTTGATGAAGCAAGAGCTGGAGATAACATCGGAGCATTACTAAGAGGAGTACAAAGAACAGACATACAAAGAGGTCAAGTTTTAGCAAAAACTGGATCAGTGCAACCACACGTTAAGTTTGTAGGTCAAGTATATGTACTTAAAAAAGAAGAGGGTGGAAGACATACACCATTCTTTGATGGATACAGACCACAGTTCTACTTCAGAACAACAGACGTAACAGGATCAATCAAATTACCAGATGGAATGGAAATGGTAATGCCAGGAGACCACATTGACATGAACGTAGAATTAATCACTCAAATCGCAATGGATGAGGGATTAAGATTCGCAATCAGAGAAGGTGGAAGAACAGTAGGTTCAGGAGTTGTTACTTCTATAATAAAATAATACAGTAAGCTGTTATTAATGAATAGTGGGACTGGGTTTCTAAGCCTAGTCCTTTTAAAAGGTATAAAATTCCTTGAAAAAGTAAACAATTAATAATGAGTTATTATATATGAATTTATTAACAATTGACACAACACATAAGTTGTGATAAATTATTTAAGTAACAAAATTCATTTATGGCTTGATTTTAAAATAAATCAATTGACTTTTAGATAATTGTGGAAAATAAATTTAATTAAAACACAAAGCTAGGAGGTGTAGATTGTGAGAGTTAAAATAACTTTAGCATGTACTGAGTGTAAACAAAGAAACTACAATACAATGAAAAATAAAAAGAACAATCCAGACAGAATTGAGATGCAAAAATATTGTAAATTCTGCCACAAACATACACTTCATAAAGAGACAAAATAGTTCTTCAATAATTTTGATTATTTTGGGGATGTGAAAAAAGATGGCTGAAAAAGTTGATGTTAAAGTAAATAAAACCAAAAAGCGTTTAAAGATAGCGCAAATTTTTATCGACTTAAAAGCAGAATTTAAAAGAGTAACATGGCCTTCAAAACAAGAGCTGAAGAAAGCTAGTGCGGCAGTTATTAGCTTTTGTCTTATTTATGTAATTTTTGTAGGTTTGTTAGATGCTGGTTTTAAGAACCTCTTTGATTTGATTTTTAAATAATTTAAAAAGGAGGTAGGGGGTCTGATTATTAATCACCCCTGAAGCTATGGCAGAAAAAGCTAAATGGTATGTAGTGCATACTTACTCAGGATATGAAAACAAGGTTAAAGCTAATCTTGAAAAGGCTATAGAAAATAGAAACCTAGAAGAATATGTTCATGATATTCAGGTTCCTATGGAAGAACAAATAGAGATAAAAGATGGCAAGGAAAAAGTAACCTATAGAAAAGTGTTCCCTGGATATGTAATGGTAAAAATGGTTATGACAGATGACTCATGGTATATCGTTAGAAATACTAGGGGTGTTACAGGATTTGTTGGTCCAGGATCTAAACCAGTACCATTAACAGATGAAGAAATTGAAAATATGGGAATCGTTGAAAAACAAATCGAAGTAGATTTTGAAATTGGAGAGCACGTTAAAGTTGTGTCTGGTCCATTTGAAGATTTCGAAGTATCGATTACTGAAATTTGTGTTGAAAAACACAAAATTAAAGGTTTAGTTAACATGTTTGGCAGAGAAACCTCTGTTGAACTTGATTTTAATCAAATACAAAAACAAGATTAGAACTTAATAAGAGTAGATTTTACTAAATATATTCTTATTTAAGTGGGAGGATTGAAAAATCCGCATTTACCACATTACTAGGAGGTGTAAAACTCATGGCTAAGAAAATAACAGGAATGATAAAACTTCAACTTCCTGCGGGAAAAGCAACACCAGCACCACCAGTTGGACCTGCATTAGGACAACACGGTGTTAACATTATGGGATTCTGTAAGGAGTTTAATGCAAAAACTGCAGATCAAGCAGGTATGATAATACCAGTTGTAATAACTGTATACCAAGATAGATCTTTCAGTTTCATACTAAAAACTCCACCAGCAGCAGTATTGCTAAAGAAAGCGGCTGGAATCGAAAGCGGTTCAGGAGTTCCAAACAGAACTAAAGTTGCTAAAGTATCAATGGCTAAAGTAAAAGAAATAGCTGAATTAAAGATGCCAGATTTAAATGCTGCATCAGTAGAAACTGCTATGAGCATGATAGCTGGAACAGCTAGAAGTATGGGTATAGTAGTTGAAGAGTAATTTATAAATTCGGTGGGAGGTAATAACCGTTAATACCACAAAGGAGGATTGCAAAATGGGCAAAATGGGAAAGAATTACATAGAGAGTGCAAAGTTAATTGATAGAAACGCTCTATATACACCATCAGAAGCTATGGAGCTTACATTAAAAACATCAAAGGCTAAATTTGATGAGACGATAGAAGTTCACGTAAGACTTGGTGTTGACCCAAGACATGCAGATCAACAAGTTAGAGGAGCAGTAGTACTTCCTCACGGAACTGGTAAAACAGTTAGAGTTTTAGTTTTTGCTAAAGGCGATAAAGCTAAGGAAGCAGAAGCTGCTGGAGCTGACTATGTAGGAGCAGAAGAACTAGTAGATAAAATTCAAAAGGAAAACTGGTTCGAGTTTGACGTAGTAGTTGCTACACCAGATATGATGGGAGTAGTGGGAAGACTAGGTAGAGTATTAGGACCAAAAGGATTAATGCCAAACCCAAAATCAGGAACAGTTACATTTGATGTTGCTAAAGCATTAGCTGATATCAAAGCTGGTAAAGTTGAATATAGAGTAGATAAAACTGCTATAGTTCACGTTGGAGTAGGTAAAAAATCATTTGGAACTGAGAAGTTAATGGATAACTTCCACACTTTAATGGAAGCAGTTGTTAAAGCTAAACCGTCTGCTGCAAAAGGACAATACATTAAATCAGTTACTGTAGCATCAACTATGGGACCTGGAGTAAAAATCAATCCAACGAAAGTTCTTGATTAGTATTGACTTATTGCATTAAATGTGTTAGTATATAAGAGTTGAATATATGTTCCGTAGACAGTAGGTGCGTTAAGCGTAACTTTATACCTACCGAGGATACTAATAAATAGATTTTATTGGTCTCTTCGTGTTTGCGGGGAGACCTTAATTTTTAATAAACAGTGAAAACTGTGAGGAGGTGGACACACAGTGCAAAGCAAAAATAGATCATTAAAGGAAGCAAAAGTTGCTGAAATAAGAGAAAAATTAGAGAAAGCTCAAGGAGTAATTCTTAGTGAATACCAAGGATTAACTGTTGAAAAAGATACAGAATTGAGAAAGAAACTAAGAGAAGCTGGTGTTGAGTATAAAGTTTATAAAAACACTTTAGTTGTATTAGCTGCTAAGGAACTTGGAATAGAGGGATTAGACCAATATCTTCAAGGACCGGTTTCAATAGCTTTTGGATATGAAGATCCAACTGCTCCAGCAAGAATTTTAAATGATTTTGCTAAAGCAAATAAAAAACTACAATTAAAAGCTGGATTAGTTCAAGGTGAATTATTTGATGGAAATAAGGTTCAAGAACTTGCATCAATACCACCAAGAGAAGTACTTATTGCAAAACTACTTGGAAGCTTCAAAGCTCCACTTTCAAACTTAGCATATTTATTAAATGCTATAGCTGAGAAAAAAGGTGCAGAGGTTGCTGAGTAATAATAATCTGACAATTTGTTAGATACAATCATAAATATAGAGTAAATTAATAAGATAAAAAATTCGGAGGTGCATTTTAAAATGACAAGAGAAGATATTATTCAAGCTATAAAAGATATGAGCGTTTTAGAATTAAATGAATTAGTTAAGGCTTGCGAAGAGGAGTTCGGAGTAAGCGCGGCTGCACCAGTTGCAGTAGCAGGAGCAGCTGCACCAGGAGCTGCAGCTGAAGAAAAAACTGAGTTTGATGTTGTTTTAGCTAGTGCTGGAGCAAACAAAATAAAAGTTATAAAAGTTGTTAGAGAAATAACAGGATTAGGATTAAAAGAAGCTAAAGATATAGTTGATGGAGCTCCTAAAACATTAAAAGAAGCTGTAAGCAAAGAAGATGCTGAAGCTATGAAAGCTAAACTTGAAGAAGTAGGCGCTGGAATAGAAATAAAATAGTAATTAAAATAATGGAGTACTTGCATCAAGTGCTCCATTTTTATAAGGATGGATTTGTAATAATATTTTATTATTTTAATTGACAAGCGACAAGTGTAATGATATCATATTTTAATGCGAATAAATAAATTAAATCAACAATTGTTTTCTTTATAGCAAATAATTTCATTTTGTAATTTAATTTTACAGATTGAATATATTTATGTTATTGTGGGAATAATTGTATGATGAGTCATTGTAAGTCCGAAATACAGTTTTTAGAGAAAATGTGTGTTTTGGGTTATTTTAGTTTATACAAGGGGTGAAAATTGAATGGTACATCCTGTAAAAATTGGTAAAAGAACAAGAATGAGTTTTTCAAAAGTAAAAGAATCAGCTGAAATGCCTAATTTAATTGAAGTACAATTAGATTCATATGATTGGTTTTTAGCAGAAGGCTTACAGGAGGTATTTGAAGACATTAATCCAATTCAAGATTATACTGGAAACTTATCACTTGAGTTTGTTGGTTATAAGCTGGATATGGATAATATCAAATACACTGTAGAGCAATGTAAAGAAAGAGACACTACTTATGCAGCACCATTAAAAGTTAAAGTAAGATTACAAAATAATGAAACTGGAGAAATTAAAGAGCAAGAAGTGTTTATGGGAGATTTCCCGTTAATGACTGAACAAGGTACATTTGTTATAAATGGAGCAGAGAGAGTTATAGTTAGTCAGTTAGTTAGATCTCCAGGAGTATATTATAACTATACCATTGATAAAACTGGTAAAAGTCTATTCTCAGCAACTGTTATTCCAAACAGAGGAGCATGGTTAGAGTATGAAACAGACTCTAATGATATAATTTATGTGAGAATAGATAAAACAAGAAAACTTCCAATAAGTGTATTACTTAGAGCGATGATGAATTATGGAAGCGATGCTGAAATAATTGAGTTTTTTGGTGAAGAGGAAAGGCTTAAAGCTACACTTGAAAAAGATAACACCAAAGAAAAAAATGATGCTTTATTGGAAATATATAAAAGATTAAGACCGGGTGAGCCACCAACTGTGGATAGTGCTATTTCCCTAATAGAATCACTATTTTTTGATGCTAAGAGGTATGATCTATCTAGAGTTGGAAGATATAAGTTTAATAGAAAGCTTGCCATTGGATCAAGAATTGCTGGCAATACGGCAGCAGAAAATATAGTTAATCCTGTTACTGGGGAAATTTTAGTTGAAAAAGGCAAGAAGATAAATAGAGATATTGCTATACAAATTCAGGATTTAGGTATAAATTCTGTAGATATTCAGGTAGATGACAGAATTATAAGAGCAGTTGGAAATAACTTTGTTAATATAGCTAAACATGTGAATTTTGATATTTCTAGCTTAAATATTAAAGAATATGTACATTATCCTACATTAAAAGGAATTTTAGATACTTATAGTGATGAGGATACGATAAAAGAACAAATAAAACTAAATATTAATAAACTTATTCCAAAGCACATAGTTAGAGATGATATATATGCTACAGTTAGCTACCAGTTAGGATTAGCTTATGGAATAGGTCATGTGGACGATATAGACCATTTAGGAAACCGAAGATTAAGATCTGTAGGAGAACTTTTACAAAATCAATTTAGAATTGGTTTATCAAGAATGGAGAGAGTTGTTAAAGAAAGAATGACAATTCAAGACCAAGAAATAATTACTCCTCAGGCCTTAATTAATATAAGACCAGTAGTAGCTTCTATTAAAGAGTTTTTTGGAAGTTCACAGCTTTCACAGTTCATGGATCAAACTAATCCATTATCTGAACTTACTCACAAGAGAAGATTATCTGCATTAGGACCAGGAGGATTATCAAGAGAGAGAGCAGGATTTGAGGTTAGAGACGTTCACCACTCTCACTACGGAAGAATGTGCCCGATAGAGACTCCAGAGGGACCTAACATAGGACTTATTAACTCACTTGCTGCATATGCAAAGGTTAATGAATATGGATTTATGGAAACGCCATATCGTGTTGTGGATAAGGCTACGGGACTAGTAACAAATGACATAATATATATGACAGCAGATGAAGAGGATAACTATTTGGTAGCTCAAGCAAATGAACCATTAGGTGAAGATGACAAATTTGTCAATAAAAAGGTTACTGTTAGAGTTAGACAGGATACAATAGTTGTTCCCCGTGAAGATGTAGATTTAATGGATGTATCTCCAAGGCAAATAGTATCTGTAGCAACAGCTATGATACCATTCTTAGAGAATGATGACGCATCACGTGCACTGATGGGATCAAACATGCAACGACAAGCAGTGCCTCTACTTAAGGCTCAAGCTCCTGTTGTTGGTACAGGTATTGAATATAAGGCAGCTGTAGATTCAGGAGTGCTTCCAAAGGCTAAAAATGCTGGGACTGTTGTATATGTAAGTGCTAATGAAATCAGAGTAAAGAGAGACGAAGATGGTGGAATTGACACTTATAATTTATTAAAGTTCAAGAGATCTAACCAAGGAACATGTATAAACCAAAGGCCTATAGTAGATAAGGGCGAAAAGATTAGTGCAGGAACAGTATTAGCGGATGGACCATCAACTGACTTAGGAGAAATTGCACTAGGTAAAAATATAAGAATTGGTTTTATAACTTGGGAAGGATATAACTATGAGGATGCTATGTTAGTGTCTGAAGAGTTAGTCAAAGATGATATATTTACATCTGTTCATATAGAAGAGTATGAAGCAGAAGCTAGAGACACAAAACTAGGACCAGAAGAAATAACTAGAGACATTCCAAATGTTGGTGAAGATGCATTAAAAGATATTGATGAACGTGGAATAATAAGAATAGGAGCAGAAGTAAGATCAGGAGATATCTTAGTTGGTAAGGTGACACCTAAAGGAGAAACTGAACTTACAGCTGAAGAAAGACTTTTAAGAGCTATATTTGGAGAAAAAGCTCGTGAAGTTAGAGACACATCTCTTAGAGTTCCTCATGGTGAGGCAGGTATTATTGTAGATGTAAAAGTATTTACAAAAGAAAATGCTGATGAGCTTCCACCAGGCGTAAATCAATTAGTAAGATGTTATATAGCACAAAAGAGAAAGATATCTGTTGGAGATAAAATGGCAGGAAGACACGGTAATAAAGGGGTTATCTCTAGAGTATTACCAGAAGAAGATATGCCATTCTTACCAGATGGAAGACCACTTCAAATATGTCTAAATCCACTAGGAGTTCCTTCACGTATGAATATCGGTCAGGTACTTGAGGTTCATCTTGGATGGGCAGCTAGTGAATTAGGATGGCATATAGCTACGCCTGTATTTGATGGTGCTCTTGATGTTGAGATTGAAGCGTGCTTAGAAAAGGCAGGATATAATAGAGACGGAAAAACTATGCTATATGATGGAAGAACAGGGGAACCTTTTGACAATAGAGTTACAGTTGGTTACATGTATATTTTAAAGCTTCATCACTTAGTTGATGATAAGATACACGCAAGATCTACAGGTCCGTACTCATTAGTAACTCAGCAACCACTTGGTGGTAAAGCTCAGTTTGGAGGACAGAGATTTGGAGAGATGGAGGTTTGGGCGTTAGAAGCATACGGTTCAGCTCATACACTTCAAGAAATACTTACAGTTAAGTCTGACGATGTAGTAGGAAGAGTTAAGACTTATGAAGCTATTGTTAAAGGTGAAAATATACCAGAGCCAGGTGTGCCAGAATCATTTAAGGTTCTTGTTAAAGAACTTCAAGCACTATGCTTAGATGTTAAGTTGCTAGATGAATCTTATAAAGAGATAAAACTTAGAGATACAATAGAAGAAGAGTTAGAAGAATTAGAAGTTAATATAGAAGGTAGTGAGGAGATTGTTCCACAGCAACCTGAAACAGAATATATAGAACAATTAGACTTAGAAGAAACAGAATCTGAAGAAGAAGAAATTGATTATGACAATATAAAGTTAGAAGACTTTAATGATGATTTAGTTCTAGATGATTTTAATGATGAACACTAAAAGTGAAGGGAGGATTACCCTTGTTTGAATTAAACAATTTTGATGCAATGCAAATAGGGCTAGCATCTCCAGAACAGATCAGAGAATGGTCAAGAGGAGAAGTTAAAAAGCCTGAGACTATAAACTATAGAACTTTAAAACCAGAGAGAGATGGATTATTCTGTGAAAGAATCTTTGGACCAATGAAAGATTGGGAATGTCACTGTGGTAAATATAAGAGAGTTAGATATAAAGGTATAGTTTGTGACCGATGTGGAGTTGAGGTTACAAAATCTAAAGTTAGACGTGAAAGAATGGGGCATATAGAACTTGCGGCTCCAGTATCCCACATTTGGTACTTTAAAGGTATTCCATCACGTATGGGATTAATACTTGATATGTCTCCAAGATCTTTAGAGAAAATATTATACTTTGCTTCTTATGTGGTATTAGATCCTAAAGATACTCCATTAGATAAAAAGCAAATATTATCAGAAAAAGATTTTAGAGAAGCAATAGATAAGTATGGATATAATGCATTTGATGCAGGTATGGGAGCTGAATCTGTAAAAAGATTATTACAGGATTTGGATTTAGAAGGACTTTCTGCAGAACTAAAAGAGGATTTAAAAACAAGCACAGGACAGAAGAGAATAAGAACAATAAGAAGACTTGATGTAGTTGAATCTTTTAGAAAGTCGCAAAATAAACCTGAGTGGATGATAATTGATGTGATACCAGTTATTCCACCAGATTTAAGACCAATGGTTCAGTTAGATGGAGGAAGGTTTGCTACTTCAGATTTAAATGACTTATACAGAAGAGTTATAAATAGGAATAACAGACTTAAAAAGTTATTAGATTTACAAGCGCCTGACATTATTGTCAGAAATGAAAAGAGAATGCTTCAGGAAGCTGTAGATGCTCTTATTGATAATGGTAGAAGAGGAAGACCAGTAACAGGTCCAGGAAATAGACCATTAAAATCACTTTCAGATATGCTTAAAGGTAAACAGGGTAGATTTAGACAGAACTTACTTGGAAAGCGTGTTGACTACTCAGGACGTTCAGTTATCGTAGTAGGACCAGAGTTGAAAATGTATCAATGTGGACTTCCGAAAGAGATGGCACTTGAGCTATTCAAACCATTTGTAATGAAGAAACTTGCTGATGCAGGGCTTGCACATAATGTTAAGAGTGCTAAGAGAATGGTAGAACGAGTTCAACCACAGGTATGGGATGTTTTAGAGGAAGTTATTCAAGATCATCCAGTATTGCTTAACCGTGCTCCAACTCTACACAGACTTGGAATTCAAGCATTCCAACCAGTGCTTGTTGAAGGAAGGGCTATAAAATTACATCCTCTTGTTTGTACTGCTTACAATGCTGACTTTGATGGAGATCAGATGGCGGTACACGTACCATTATCTGTAGAAGCACAAGCAGAAGCTAGATTCCTAATGTTAGCCGCTCATAACATAATGAAACCATCAGATGGTAAACCAGTTTGTGTACCTACACAGGATATGGTATTAGGATCCTACTACTTAACTTTGGATAAAGAGGGTGCTAATGGAGAGGGAAGAATGTTCTCTTCACCTGACGAAGTATTAATGGCATATGCAGTTAAAGACATAGATATCCATGCAATAATAAAAGTTAAGATGTCTAAGATTGTAAATGGTGAAAAGAGAACTGGCATCATAGAAACTACTCCAGGAAAGCTTATATTTAATGAATCTATTCCTCAGGACTTAGGATTCGTAGATCGAAGCCTACCAGAAAATGAGTTTAAATTAGAGATAGATTTCTTAGTTAGCAAGAAAAATTTAGGTAATATTATAGATAAATGTTATCTAAAATATGGTGCAACAGAAACATCAAAAATGCTTGATAACATAAAAGCTAAAGGGTATCATTACTCTACTATAGGAGCTATAACGGTTGCTATTGCAGATATGGAAGTTCCACCAGAGAAAAAAGAACTTCTTGCAGAGGCTGACGCTACAGTAGATAAAATTGAAAAGATGTATAGAAGAGGATTTATATCTGATGATGAGAGATATGAAAGAGTTATAGAGAAGTGGACTAAAACTACAGAAGATATAGCTAATGCACTTATGAAGAGCTTAGATAAGTTTAATCCAATAAATATGATGGCGGATTCTGGGGCCAGAGGGTCTAAGAGCCAGATAAAACAACTTGCAGGTATGAGAGGTCTTATGGCCGCTCCATCTGGTAAAATTATAGAATTACCTATTAAAGCATCCTTCAGAGAAGGCCTAGACGTATTACAGTATTTCATATCTACTCATGGAGCTAGAAAAGGAAATGCTGATACTGCTCTTAAAACCGCAGACTCAGGGTATCTTACAAGAAGACTTGTTGATGTTAGTCAAGATGTAATAGTAAGACACGAGGATTGTGGTACTAAAGAAGGCTTTGAAGTAAGTGAAATAAAAGAGAGTAGTGAAATAATTGAGCCATTAAGTGAAAGACTTACTGGAAGATATAGTGCTCAAGATATTATAGATCCAACTACGGGTGAACTATTAGCTCATAAGGATCAGTATATGGATGTAAAACTAGCAGATAAAATCGAAAAATCTGGAGTTAAAAAAGTTAAAATACGCTCAGTATTTACATGTAACTCTAAGATAGGGGTTTGTGCTAAGTGTTATGGAATGAATATGGCAACATCTGAGAAAATAAATATAGGTGAAGCTGTAGGAATTATAGCAGCTCAATCTATCGGAGAACCTGGAACACAACTTACAATGAGAACATTCCACACGGGTGGAGTTGCTGGATCAGATATAACTCAAGGTCTTCCAAGGGTTGAAGAGCTTTTTGAAGCTAGAAAACCAAAAGGTCTTGCAATAGTAAGTGATAGCGCTGGTACAGCACGAATAGAAGAAACTAAGAAAAAGAGAACTGTTGTAGTGTCTAGTGATTCAGGAGAAGAGTTTAGTTATGATATACCATTTGGATCTAGAGTTAAAGTTACAGATGGAGAAGTAATTGGAGCTGGAGATGAAATTACGGAAGGTTCAGTTAACCCACATGACATAATAAGAATTAAAGGGGTTAATGGAGTTAAAAACTATCTTCTATCAGAAGTTCAAAAAGTTTATAGACTTCAAGGTGTTGACATTAATGATAAACATTTAGAGGTTGTAGTTAGACAAATGACAAGAAAAGTTAAAATAGAAGAGACCGGAGACACTGATTTATTACCAGGAACCTTAATTGATATATTTGATTTTGAGGAAGCTAATGAGAAAGTTTTAGCAGAGGGTGGAGCACCAGCTGAAGGGAAAATATCATTACTAGGTATTACTAAAGCAGCCCTTGCTACAGATTCATTCTTATCTGCTGCTTCATTCCAAGAAACTACTAGAGTTCTTACAGATGCAGCAATTAAAGGGAAAATAGATCCTCTAGTTGGATTAAAAGAGAATGTTATCATAGGTAAACTCATACCAGCAGGAACAGGTATGACAAGATATAGAACAATAAAAATATCTACTGAAGATAAACCGCAAGAAGAAGTGGAAATTGAAGCTTAGTGGAAATTATATTATATTGACACTATTGATATTAAGTGATAAAATACAGAATGTGTGTGATTTTTAATGCTGTATTTTATCACTTGAAAGTTACACATATAAGGGGGAAATAGTATGGTAGGTAGAATTACTGGAGAAAAAGTTGTAGGTGTAAAGCAAACAATTAAAGCACTTAAGAATAAAGAAGGTAAAACTCTTTATGTTGCTAAAGATGCAGATTTAAAATTACTTGAACCTATAATTAGATTAGCAGAAATAAACTCCCTGCCAGTTGTGTATGTAGACACTATGAAGGAACTAGGAGTACTTTGTGGAATAGCTGTTTCAGCAGCAACTGCACTTACCTTATAATTTAGCTAACAAGTAATTTTTTATATAGTATCTAGTATGGTATAAATTAGTGTTAATTTAGTTTATACTATATGATAGATAAATTAGGTTGACATTTTAAAATTTGAGGAGGTGAAATAATGCCAACTATTAACCAATTAGTAAGAAAAGGAAGAAAATCTGTTGAATCAAAATCAAATGCACCAGCACTTAAAGCTTGTCCACAAAAAAGAGGAGTATGTACTGTTGTTAAAACAACAACTCCAAAGAAACCAAACTCAGCTTTAAGAAAAATTGCCAGAGTTAAACTTGCAAATGGATTTGAGGTATCTGGTTATATTCCAGGAGAAGGCCACAACTTACAAGAACACAGTGTTGTTCTAATAAGAGGTGGAAGAGTTAAAGACCTACCAGGGGTTAGATATCACATTGTTAGAGGTGCTTTAGACTCAGCTGGAGTAGCAAACAGATCACAATCAAGATCTAAGTACGGTGCTAAGAGACCTAAGAAAAAATAGTGGGTCTAATTAAAGAGTGCTATGCCTTCGCGTTTATATAGATATACATAGATTGTTGGAGCAGAGCACTTTGCGGTAGAAATATCGAGTACCTATGAGTTAATTTAAAATGTTAAGGAGGGAAGAAAAGTGCCAAGAAAAGGATATATTGCAAAAAGAGATGTATTACCAGATCCAATGTATAATTCGAAAGTTGTTACTAAATTAGTAAACAGCATCATGGAAGATGGTAAAAAAGGAGTAGCACAAAAAATATGCTACGATGCCTTTGAAATAATAAAAGAAAAAACTGGAAAAGAGCCTCTAGAGGTTTTTGAAACAGCTATGAACAATGTAATGCCATTACTAGAAGTAAAAGCTAGAAGAATAGGTGGTGCTACATACCAAGTACCTATAGAAGTTAGACCAGAGAGAAGACAAACTTTGGGAATCAGATGGATGCTTTTAGCTTGTGAAAAAAGAGGCGAAAAGTATATGAGAGAAAGATTAGCTAATGAGTTAGTTGACGCTTCAAACAACACAGGAGCTGCTGTTAAGAAGAGAGAAGACACTCATAAAATGGCTGAAGCAAATAAGGCTTTTGCTCATTACAGATATTAATATAAAAGAACTGTTTTGGCTTTTGCCAAAACAGTTTTCTAGAATTTAAATTACTCGTAGAGAGGAGGAATTTAGCGTGGCAAGACAATACGCTTTAGAAAAATATCGTAACATAGGAATAATGGCTCATATAGATGCTGGTAAAACAACGACTACAGAGCGTGTATTATTCTATACTGGTAGAACACATAAAATCGGAGAAACCCATGAAGGTGCGGCAACAATGGACTGGATGGTTCAAGAGCAGGAGAGAGGTATAACAATTACTTCCGCTGCAACAATGTGTTTCTGGAAAGATCACGTAATAAACATCATAGATACACCTGGACACGTAGATTTTACAGTTGAGGTTGAAAGATCTCTAAGAGTTCTTGATGGAGCTGTTTCTGTATTCTGTGCTAAGGGTGGAGTTGAACCTCAATCAGAGACAGTATGGAGACAGGCGGATAAATATAATGTTCCAAGAATGGCTTATGTAAATAAAATGGATATTATGGGTGCTGACTTCTTTAGAGTTGTTGGTATGATGAGAGATAGATTACATGCTAATGCAGTGCCAATACAATTACCAATAGGTAAAGAAGATTCATTCGTAGGAATTATTGACTTAATTGAAAATAAAGCTGAAATATATAAAGATGAATTAGGTAAAGAATTTGAAATCACAGATATTCCAGAAGATATGAAAGATTTAACAGAAGAGTACAGAGGTGCAATGATAGAAGCTATCGCTGAACTTGATGAAGAGTTAATGATGAAATATCTTGATGGTGAAGATATAACAGTAGAAGAATTAAAGACTGCATTAAGAAAAGGTGTATGTAACAACGAAATAGTTCCTGTAATATGTGGTTCATCATATAGAAACAAAGGTGTTCAAATGATGATCGATGCTGTTATTGAATATATGCCATCGCCACTTGATATACCTGCTATAAAAGGTACAAATCCTGAAGGAGAAGAAATCGAAAGACACACTAGTGATGAAGAGCCATTATCTGCATTAGCATTTAAGATAGCTACAGATCCATTTGTTGGTAGATTAGCTTTCACTAGAATTTACTCAGGAGTAATGGAAAGTGGTACATATATATTAAACTCTACCAAAAATAAAAAAGAGAGAATTGGAAGGCTTGTTAAGATGCATGCTAACCATAGAGAAGAAGTTCAACAGCTTCGTGCAGGTGACTTAGGTGCTGTAATAGGACTAAAATCTACTACAACAGGAGATACACTATGTGATGAAAATCATGAAGTTATCCTTGAAAACATGGTATTCCCTGAACCAGTTATTGATGTTGCTATAGAGCCAAAATCAAAAGCAAGTCAAGAAAAAATGGGTGTTGCTTTAGCAAAACTTGCTGAAGAGGATCCAACTTTCAAGACATTTACTAATCAAGAAACTGGTCAAACAATTATATCTGGTATGGGAGAGCTTCATCTTGAAATTATCGTTGATAGACTTCAAAGAGAATTTAAGGTTGAGTGTAATGTAGGTAAACCACAAGTTGCTTACAAAGAAACAATTAGAAAAGAAGTTAAGGCAGAAGGTAAATTTGTTAGACAATCAGGTGGACGTGGACAATACGGTCATGCGGTTATTGAACTTATACCTCAAGCTGGAGATTATGTATTCGAAAATGCTGTTGTTGGGGGATCTATACCAAAAGAGTATATATCACCAATTGATGCTGGTATAAAAGAAGCTTCTCAAGCTGGTATACTTGGTGGATTCCCAGTTCTTAACTTTAAAGTTAGACTTGTTGATGGATCATACCATGATGTTGACTCATCAGAAATGGCGTTTAAAATTGCAGGATCTATGGCATTCAAAAATGCTATGGCTAAAGCAGATCCAGTGTTACTTGAACCTATAATGAGGGTTGAAGTAATTGTACCAGAAGAGTACATGGGAGACGTTATGGGAGATGTTAACTCAAGAAGAGGAAGAATCGAAGGAATGGAGCCACAAGCTGGAGCACAAGTTATAAGAGCTATGGTACCACTATCTGAGATGTTTGGATATGCAACAACATTAAGATCTAGAACTCAAGGTAGAGGAAACTACAGCATGGAGTTTGCTGCATATGAAGAAGTTCCAAAGAGTATTCAAGAGACAGTAATTAAAAAATAATATATTAAATAGCTTATTTAATTTAATATAAAAAATAAAAGATAAATTCTTTAATGTTTATATTTAAGGAGGAAATAAGAAAATGGCAAAGAGTAAATTTGAAAGAAATAAACCGCACGTTAATATTGGAACAATAGGACACGTAGACCACGGTAAGACAACATTAACAGCTGCAATCACAAGTGTATTAGCAAACAGAGGATTTGCTGAGGCATTCAAATATGACGAAATAGATAAAGCACCAGAAGAGAAAGAAAGAGGAATCACAATCAACACATCACACGTTGAGTATCAAACAGAAACAAGACATTATGCACACGTTGATTGTCCAGGACACGCTGACTATGTTAAAAACATGATAACAGGAGCAGCACAAATGGATGGAGCTATACTAGTAGTTAGTGCAGCAGATGGTCCAATGCCTCAAACAAGAGAGCACATCCTACTAGCATCAAGAGTAGGAGTACAATATATAGTTGTATTCTTAAACAAAGCAGATATGGTAGATGATCCAGAATTATTAGAATTAGTAGAAATGGAAATCAGAGAGCTATTAAGCGAATATGACTTCCCAGGTGATGATATTCCAATAATCACAGGATCAGCATTAAAAGCATTAGAAAATCCAACAGACGAAGAGTCAATAAAATGTATCCTAGAATTAATGGAATCAGTAGATAACTATATCCCAACTCCAGAGAGAGCAACAGATAAGCCATTCCTAATGCCAGTAGAGGATGTATTCACAATCACTGGAAGAGGAACAGTTGCAACAGGAAGAGTTGAAACTGGAATACTTAAAGTTGGAGAAGAAATTGAAATCGTAGGATTAAGCGAAGAGAAAAGAAAAACAGTTTGTACAGGCGTAGAAATGTTCAGAAAGTTACTTGATGAAGCAAGAGCTGGAGATAACATCGGAGCATTACTAAGAGGAGTACAAAGAACAGACATACAAAGAGGTCAAGTTTTAGCAAAAACTGGATCAGTGCAACCACACGTTAAGTTTGTAGGTCAAGTATATGTACTTAAAAAAGAAGAGGGTGGAAGACATACACCATTCTTTGATGGATACAGACCACAGTTCTACTTCAGAACAACAGACGTAACAGGATCAATCAAATTACCAGATGGAATGGAAATGGTAATGCCAGGAGACCACATTGACATGAACGTAGAATTAATCACTCAAATCGCAATGGATGAGGGATTAAGATTCGCAATCAGAGAAGGTGGAAGAACAGTAGGTTCAGGAGTTGTTACTTCTATAATAAAATAGTTATAATAGCTACAACTAAAAAGATAATTAATGTTAAAATAAATTAATGATTAAATCTAAAATATTTTAGTAAACAGTGTACACTTAAAAAGCCTAGGCAATTATAGAGAGAGGGGGACGCCCTTCTCTCTATTTTTTAATGCATAAATAAAATATCAAGGTGAAATATCTATAAATTCAAAAAATTACTTCTATAATAAATACTATTGTAATAATAAAAAAAATTTTGTAAAATAATTAATTATAAGATAGGAATTAATTATTAGCTAGTAGGATATAATAAAAAATGTATATTAATTACAATTAATTACATATATATTTCCGGTAATTCAATAGTAAAGGCTATGATTAAATTTAAATAAAAGCACTTGTCAAAGGATTTAAAATAGTGTATACTATAGAAGTTGCAATGTAGTAACAGCGATGAGGTAAGAGGTTGCCGGACTTCCGGGGAATTCTTAACCGAGCATGTCCTAATCAAGAATTGGGCGACGGGGTCTGTGTTATTCTTTGTGTGCGTGTTAAAATGAAACACACGGAGCAGTTTACAGAACATCCGCTGTTGTACGTGAGAAGTAATAGCGTGCGATGAAAAGGAGGGAATAAAATGTCAAAACAAAAAATAAGAATAAGACTTAAGGCGTTTGATCACACAATACTTGATCAATCAGCAGAAAAAATAGTTGAAACTGCTAAATCAACAGGAGCAAAAGTAGCTGGTCCAGTACCTCTACCAACTGAAAAAGACATAATCACAGTATTAAGAGCTCCACATAAATATAAGGATTCAAGAGAGCAGTTCGAAATCAGAACTCACAAGAGATTAATCGACATATTAAGTCCATCACCAAAAACTGTTGATGCATTAATGAGATTAGACTTACCAGCAGGCGTTGATATCGAGATAAAATTATAGTCGTACATATGATATATACATATTGTATAGAGAAGAGTACGAATAATAGATTAGTATAACTAACTGTTATGATCACTGTGGTGATCCGCTAATAAGTAGGAGGTGTATTTACATGAAAAAAGCTATAATGGGTAAAAAACTTGGAATGACTCAAATATTCGATGAGAATAGAAAAGTTGTGCCAGTAACTGTTGTAGAAGCAGGTCCATGCGTAATTATCCAAAAGAAAACTATGGAGAACGATGGATACGAGGCAATAAAAGTTGCTTTCGGAGATATAAGAGAGAATTTAGTGAATAAACCAAAAAAAGGTGAATTTACTAAAGCTGGAGTTTCAGTTAAGAGACATATAAAGGAGTTTAGATTAGAAGATGTAAGCTCATATGAAGTTGGAACTGAAATCAAAGCAGAAATTTTTGCTGCAGGAGATAAGATCGACGTATCAGGAATTTCTAAAGGAAAAGGATTTGCTGGTGTTATTAAAAGATGGAATTTCCACAGAGGACCAATGAGTCACGGATCAAAATTCCATAGAGCAGTAGGATCCATGGGAGCTTCATCAGATCCATCAAGAACATTCAAGAATAAGAAGATGCCAGGACATATGGGAAATGTTAATACTACAGTATTAAACCTTGAGATTGTAAGAGTAATTCCAGAAAAAAATATAATCCTTGTAAAAGGTGGAATACCAGGACCAAACAAAGGTTTAGTAGTAATAAGAAATGCAGTTAAGGCTTAAAGAAAGGAGGATGCAGAATGCCTACATTAAAAGTGTATAACATAGAAGGAAAAGAAGTTGGAGATATCCAATTAAATGAAAGCATTTTCGGAGCTGAAATAAGCACAGAATCAATGCATCAAGTTGTATTAGCTCAATTGGCTAATAAGAGACAAGGAACACAAAGTGCTAAAACTAGAGCAGAAGTACGTGGCGGTGGAATTAAGCCATGGAGACAAAAAGGAACTGGTAGAGCAAGACAAGGTTCTATTAGAGCTCCACAATGGATTCACGGAGGTATTGTATTTGCACCAAAACCACGTGATTACAGAGTTTCAATTCCAAAGAGCATGAGAAGAACAGCTATGAAATCAGCATTAACTTCAAAAGTTCAAGATAACGAAATGATAGTATTAGAAAGCTTAAATTTTGAAGCACCAAAAACTAAGGATATGATAAAAGTTCTTAATGCTTTTGAAGCAAAGAAAACATTAATCGTTGTAGCTGAATCAAACGAGAATGTTTATAAATCAGCTAGAAACATTCCAGGAATAACTGTGTTACCAGTAAACAATTTAAATGTTTATGACATATTAAAGTATGAAAAATTCATGGTAACTAAGGATGCTGTATCAAAAATTGAGGAGGTGTATGTATAATGAAAATGACTAGCTATGATATAATAAGAAAGCCTGTTATAACTGAAAAGAGTATGGCTGCTATGTCAGATAAGAAATATACTTTCATCGTTGACATACACGCTAACAAAGTTCAAATAAAGAATGCAGTAGAAGAAGTATTCGGAGTAAAAGTTGACGACGTTAAAACTCTAAGAAACTTAGGAAAAGTTAAGAGAGTTGGAGTTCACGTTGGTAAGAGAGCGGACTTTAAAAAAGCTATTGTTACATTAACAGAAGATAGTAAAACAATAGAATTCTTTGAAGGAATGCAATAATAAATAAAGCGAGTATTGGCTAGAGCCAGATAAGCTACTAAGAAGGAGGGAAACCTAATGGCAGTTAAGAAATTTAACCCTACCACACCTTCAAGAAGAAATATGACTATGGCAACATTTGAAGAAATCACTACAAACGTACCAGAAAAGTCACTTCTTGTAAGCAAAAAAAGAACTGGTGGTAGAAATGCACAAGGTAAAATAACTGTTCGTCACCATGGTGGTGGAGCAAAACAAAAATATAGATTAATAGACTTTAAAAGAACTAAAGATGGTATACCAGCTAAAGTTTCAACTATAGAATATGATCCTAACAGATCTGCATATATCGCATTAGTTGTTTACGCTGATGGAGAGAAGAGATACATAATAGCTCCTGTTGGATTAAAAGTTGGGGACGTTATAGTATCTGGACCAGAATCAGATATAAAAGTTGGTAATACTCTTCCAATATCTAACATACCAGTTGGTACAGTAATTCATAACATAGAATTACAAGTTGGAAAAGGTGCTCAATTAGTTAGATCAGCAGGTTCTTCAGCTCAATTAATGGCTAAAGAAGGAGAATATGCTCAAGTAAGACTTCCAAGTGGAGAAGTTAGATATGTAAGAATAAACTGCAGAGCTACAATCGGAACAGTTTCAAACTTAACTCATGAGATTGTTAACGTAGGTAAAGCAGGAAGAACGAGACATATGGGTATCAGACCTACAGTAAGAGGTTCTGTTATGAATCCTAACGATCACCCACACGGTGGTGGAGAGGGAAGATCTCCAATTGGTCATCCAAGTCCGCTTACTCCATGGGGTAAACCAGCACTTGGATACAAAACAAGAAAAACTAAGAAATACTCTGATAAATTTATTGTTAAGAAAAGAAACAGTAAATAGCTAGAAGAGAAATTTATTCTCTTCTAGGTTATCTATATGTTGTATGAAGGGAGGCCACTAATAGTGAGTAGATCAGTAAAAAAAGGACCTTATGTACAAGAATCACTTTTAAATAAAATAGACGAAATGAATAAAGCGGGCGAGAAAAAAGTTATAAAGACTTGGTCAAGAAGCTCTACAATATTTCCACAAATGATAGGACACACAATAGCTGTTCATGATGGAAGAAAGCACGTGCCAGTATATGTACAAGAAGATATGGTAGGACATAAGCTTGGTGAATTTGCTTTAACTAGAACTTTTAAAGGTCATATCGCTAAAGAAAAATCAAGCAAAGTGAGATAGTACAGAAAGGAGGAAACTAACAATGGAAGCTAAAGCTATAGCTAAATATGTAAGAATGTCTCCTATGAAAGTTGGGATCGTTCTTGATTTAATTAGAGGAAAAGATGTAAATGAAGCTTTTGCTATATTACAATACACTCCAAAAGACGCAGCTGTTGTGATTAATAAAGTATTAAAATCAGCTGTTGCTAATGCAGAGAATAACATGAACTTAGATAGAAACAGATTATATGTTGCAGAAGCTCATACGGGAGCAGGTCCAACATTAAAGAGATTCAGACCTCATGCTCAAGGTAGAGCATTTAGAATACTTAAAAGAACTAGCCATATAACTCTAGTAGTTAAAGAAAGAGCATAAAGGAGGGATTAAACAGTGGGTCAAAAAGTACATCCACACGGCCTAAGAGTTGGTGTGATTAAAGATTGGGACGCTAAATGGTATGCAAATAAGAAAAACTTCTCTGACAATCTAGTTGAAGACAATATGATTAGAGAATACTTAAAGAAGAGATTATTTGCAGCTGGAATAGCTAGAATAGAAATAGAAAGAGCTGCTAAAAGAATAAAGCTTAATATACATACTGCTAAACCAGGAATGGTTATCGGTAAGGGCGGTCAAAGTATAGAAGAGTTAAAAGTTGAGCTTAAAAAATTAGTTGGAGACAAAAATGTACTAATAAACATAGTGGAAGTTAAAAGTCCAGAAAGTAATGCTCAATTAATGGCTGAAAATATAGCTGCTCAATTAGAAAAGAGAATATCTTTCAGAAGAGCTATGAAACAAACAATCCAAAGAGCTATGAAAACAGGCGTTAAAGGTGTTAAAACTGCTTGTTCAGGTAGACTTGGTGGAGCAGAAATTGCTAGAACTGAGCAATATCATGAAGGAACAATTCCACTACAAACTTTAAGAGCTGATATAGATTATGGATTTGCAGAAGCAGATACAATTTACGGAAAAATCGGAGTAAAAGTTTGGTTATATAAAGGTGAAGTTCTTCCAACTAAGAAAGTTCAAAAGGAAGAAGCTAACGCATAATAACGTGTAAGGAAGGAGGAATTTGACATGTTAATGCCTAAAAGAGTTAAACATCGTAAGGTACAACGTGGCAGAATGAAGGGTAAAGCTACTAGAGGTAACTTTATCGCTTATGGAGATTTTGCTTTACAAGCAACAGAGTGTGGTTGGATTACAAGCAATCAAATCGAATCTGCCAGAATAGCTATAAATAGATATGTAAAAAGAGGAGGAAAGGTTTGGATAAAAATCTTCCCTGATAAACCAGTAACAGAGAAACCAGCAGAAACTCGTATGGGATCTGGTAAAGGTTCACCAGAATACTGGGTAGCAGTAGTAAAACCAGGTAGAGTATTATTTGAAATAGCTGGAGTTTCAGAAGAAGCTGCTAGAGAAGCTATGAGACTAGCATCTCACAAATTACCAGTGACAACAAAGTTTGTTACTAGAAGAGATTTTGAGGAAATGGGTGGTGAAATCAATGAAGGCTAATGAATTAAAAGAGTTGAGACAAAGTACTCCTCAAGATTTAAACGCAAAATTAGCTGATCTTAAATCAGAATTATTTAACCTTAGATTTCAGTTAGCTACAGGACAGTTAGAAAACCCAATGAGAATAAAAGAGGTTAAAAAGTCTATAGCCCAAATTAAAACCATCCTTAGAGAAGAAGAAATAAGGGCTTTTGAGCAGTAATACTGAAAGGAGGTTCATCTTGTGGAAAGAGGAAATAGAAAAACTAGAATAGGTAAAGTTGTTTCCGATAAAATGGATAAGACTATAGTTGTTGCAGTTGAAACAAAGGTAAGACATCCATTATACGGAAAAACAGTTAACAGAACTACAAAATTCAAAGCTCATGATGAAAATAATGAAGCTAGAGTTAATGATAGAGTATCAATAATGGAAACAAGACCTTTATCTAAGGATAAAAGATGGAGACTTGTTGAAATCATGGAAAGAGCTAAATAGTTAACTGAAAGGAGGGTATTTACATGATACAACAACAGACATTATTAAAAGTAGCAGACAATTCTGGTGCTAAAGAAATAATGTGTATTAGAGTGCTAGGTGGTTCTAAAAGAAAATGGGGAAACATCGGCGATGTAATTGTTGCTAGCGTTAAAAGTGCAACACCAGGTGGAGTTGTTAAAAAAGGTGACGTAGTTAAAGCAGTTATAGTTAGATCAGTAAAAGGTTTAAGAAGAGCAGACGGGACTTATATCAGATTTGATGAGAACGCAGCTGTTATTATAAAAGAAGATAAAAATCCTAGAGGAACTCGTATATTCGGACCTGTTGCTAGGGAGCTAAGAGATAAAGAATATAATAAAATTTTATCTTTAGCACCTGAAGTACTATAGGATAGGAGGTTGCTAGAATGAAGGTTCATGTAAGAAAGAAAGACACTGTAATGGTTATTTCAGGTAAAGATAAAGGTAAGACTGGAGAAGTATTAGCCGTTTATCCTAAAACTGGAAAAGTTCTTGTTAAAGACGTTAACGTTGTAACAAAACATCAAAAACCAAACAAACAAAATATGCAAGGTGGAATAGTTCATATTGAAGGAGCTATAAACAGTTCAAAAGTTATGTTATACTGCGAAAAATGTAAAAGTGTAACTAGAATAAGTAATAAAGTACTTGAAGATGGTACAAAAGTTAGAGTATGCAAAAAGTGTGGAGAAACATTTTAGTTTGCGAAAGGAGGTTTAACCAATGGTTACAAGACTACAAGAGAAATATAATAACGAAGTAGTTCAAGCTATGATGGATAAGTTCGGATACAAGAATATTATGGAAGTACCAAAGCTTGAAAAAATAGTTATCAACATGGGTGTTGGAGAAGCTAAAGACAACTCTAAAGTTTTAGATTCAGCTATGAGTGATATACAATTAATCACTGGACAAAAGCCAGTATTAACTAGAGCTAAAAAATCAGTAGCGAACTTTAAATTAAGAGAGAATATGCCAATTGGATGCAAAATTACATTAAGAAAAGAAAAAATGTATGAGTTTGCTGACAAGTTAATGAATATAGCATTACCTAGAGTTAGAGATTTCAGAGGAGTACCTTCTAAGTCATTTGACGGAAGAGGAAATTATGCCCTAGGAATTAAAGAACAATTAATATTCCCTGAAGTTGAGTATGATAAAATCGACAAAGTAAGAGGAATGGATATAATATTTGTAACTACTGCAAAGACAGACGAGGAAGCAAGAGAATTATTAAGGTTCCTTGGAATGCCATTTGCTCAATAATAAGGAGGGAATAGAGTGGCACGTAAAGCTTTAATAGAAAAATGGAAAAAAGAGCCTAAGTATTCAACTAGAGCTTACACTAGATGCAGATTATGTGGAAGACCACATTCTGTTTTAAAGAAATTTGGTATTTGCCGTATATGCTTCAGAGAACTTGCTTATAAAGGACAAATTCCTGGATGCAAAAAGGCAAGCTGGTAATAGAAACATCATATCGAAAGGAGGCACAATAAATGAATATGACAGATCCTATCGCAGATTTGCTAACACGTATAAGAAATGCAAATGTGGTTAGACATGAAATAGTAGAGGTTCCTTCATCAAACATTAAGAAAGCTATTGCAAATATAATGCTACAAGAAGGATATCTTAAAAATATAGAAGAGTATCAAGATGGAACTGTTTCAATGTTGAGACTTACAATGAAATATGGTCAAAACAAAGAAAGAGTTATAACAGGATTAAAGAGAATATCTAAGCCAGGACTAAGAGTATATAGTGGAAAAGAGGATATTCCAAAAGTGCTAAACGGACTAGGAGTTGCTATAATATCAACATCTAAAGGTTTAGTAAGTGATAGAGAAGCAAGAAATTTAGGATTAGGCGGAGAGGTTATCTGCTATATCTGGTAGTTTATTGAACAGGAGGTGCGATTATGTCAAGAATAGGAAGACTTCCAATAGCTATACCAAGTGGTGTAACTGTTACAGTAACACCAGACAACATTGTTACAGTTAAAGGACCTAAGGGTGAATTAACTAGAACAATGGCAAGAGATATTAACATAGCTATAGAGGATAGCGCAGTGGTTGTAACAAGACCAAGCGACGTAAAAGAACATAGAGCTCTACATGGATTAACAAGAGCATTAATAAATAACATGGTAGTTGGAGTAACTGATGGTTTCTCTAAGACATTACAACTAGTTGGTGTTGGATACAGAGCAGCACTAAAAGGAAAAGGATTAGCTTTAAGCCTTGGATTTTCACATCCAGTAGAGGTAGAAGCTGTAGAAGGAATTACGTTTGAAACTCCTGATGCTAATACTATAATAGTTAAGGGTATAGACAAAGAATTAGTTGGAGATATTTCAGCTGATATAAGAAGTTGGAGAAAACCTGAGCCTTATAAAGGAAAAGGTATTAAATACTCTAATGAAGTTATCAGACGTAAGGAAGGTAAGACTGGTAAGTAATAGATAGGAAGGAGTGAATTACATGTTCAACAAAGCTGATAGAAAGCTATCAAGAGAAAAACGTCACCTAAGAGTTCGTAAAAAAGTTCATGGAACAGCTGAAAGACCAAGATTAGCTGTATATAGAAGTGAAAAAAATATTTACGCTCAGATAATAGATGATGTAGCAGGAAGAACATTAGTTTCAGCATCTAGTTTAGATAAAGACTTTGCTATCAAAGTTGGAAGTAATAAAGAAGCAGCTAAATTAGTTGGTGAAATGATAGCTAAGAAAGCTGTGGAAGCAGGAATTACTGAAGTAGTATTTGATAGAGGCGGATATATATATCACGGAAGAGTGCAAATGCTTGCTGATGGCGCAAGAGAAGCAGGTCTTCAATTCTAAAAAAAGGAGGGAAATACATGAAAATAGATCCTAGCACACTTGATCTTAAGGAGAAAGTTGTACACATAAATAGAGTTGCTAAGGTTGTTAAAGGTGGTAGAAATTTCAGATTCAGCGCACTAGTAGTTGTTGGTGATGAGAACGGACACGTTGGTGTTGGAATGGGAAAATCTATTGAGATACCAGAGGCAATCAGAAAAGGTATTGAAGATGCTAAGAAAAATATCGTTAAAGTTGAGTTAGATGGAACAACAGTACCACATACAATAGATGGAAGATTTGGAACTGGAACAGTTCATATTATGCCAGCTGCAGAGGGTACAGGAGTTATCGCTGGAGGTCCAGCTAGAGCAGTTCTTGAATTAGCAGGATTAAAAGATGTTAGAGCTAAATCATTAGGTTCTAATAATCCAAAGAACATGGTTAGCGCTACAATTAACGGATTATCAAGATTAAGAACAGCAGAGCAAGTTGCAAAACTTAGAGGCAAAACTGTTGAAGAAATTTTAGGATAGGAGGGGAATTACCTTGGCTAAAGTTAGAATAACACTTGTTAAGAGTATTATAGGTAGAAAGAAAGATCATATTGCTACAGTAGAGGCTCTTGGATTAAAGAAAATAGGAAAAACTGTTGAGCACGAGGCTACTCCTCAAATTAAAGGTATGATAAATAAAGTAAGTTATCTACTTCAGGTAGAAGAAGCTTAATCTAAGGAGGTGTAAATATGAGACTTCATGAGTTAAGACCAGCAGAAGGAGCTAAAAAATCTCCTAAGAGAATCGGTAGAGGAGCTGGTTCAGGTTGGGGTAAAACAGCTGGAAAAGGTCAGAAAGGACAAAACTCAAGATCAGGTGGTGGAGTAAGACCTGGATTTGAGGGAGGTCAAATGCCTTTATACAGAAGATTACCTAAAAGAGGATTTACAAATATATTTGCTAAAGAATATACTTGTATCAATGTTGATAGATTGAACATATTTGAGAATGGAACAGAAGTTACACCAGAATTACTTCTTGAAACTAAAATGGTTAAGAAGTTAAATGATGGTATAAAAATTCTTGGAAATGGAAACATAGAGAAGCAATTAACTGTAAAAGCTAATAAGATTTCTAAAGCTGCAGCAGAGAAGATTGAAGCGGCAGGAGGAAAAGTTGAGGTGATATAGATGTTATCAACCCTACGAAATGCTTGGCGAGTTCCTGAGCTTAGGAAGAAAATGCTATTCACTCTATTAGTTGTAATAATCTTTAGGATGGGAATATATATTCCTGTACCTGGAGTAGATGTTAGTAAGTTAACTAATTTGACCTCTAATTCTGGATCATTACTTAATTTTTATGATATGATTTCAGGAGGAGCGTTTTCAAAGTTTAGTATTTTTGCATTATCGGTTCAACCGTATATTAATGCATCAATAATTATTCAACTACTTACAGTAGCTATTCCATATCTTGAACAATTATCTAAAGAAGGTCAAGAGGGAAGAAAGAAGATTCAAAATTACACTAAGTATGCAGCATTAGTTTTTGCTGTGATTCAAGCATATGCAATGTATGCGTTAATAGCTGGATCAGGTGCAATAGCATCAGAAGGTAAAGCAGGACTATTATTGATAGTACTAACAATGGTAGCAGGTTCTAGCTTGTTAGTATGGATAGGAGAGCAAATTTCAGTTTATGGAATCGGAAATGGAGTATCAGTTATCATATTTGTTAATATAATATCTTCATTACCTACTACGGCTCTTCAAATAGCAGGACTTTTTGAACAAAATAGAGTAAGTCTAGTAGAGGTTATAATATTTATAACAGTGGCTATAGCGTTGTTACTAGCGGTAATTGCTACAAATTTAGCTGAAAGAAGAATACCAGTACAGTATGCTGGGAAAGCTGTAGGAAGAAAAGTTGTAAAAGGACAATCAACTCATATTCCTATAGGTTTTAACTCATCAGGAGTTATGGCTATAATATTTGGTATGTCAGTAATGGCAATGCCTGCAACCATAGCACAGATTTGGCCTACTTCTGCATTTGCAAAGTTTGTTACGCAAAGTCCATGGAGTATATTTAGATCTGGTTCTATGTTGTATATTGTTTCATATTTTGCATTAATATTATTCTTTGCTTGGTTCTATACACTAATTACTTTCAAGCCAGAAGAAATGGCTGAAAATATGAATAAGTCATCAGGATTTATTCCAGGTATAAGACCAGGAGAAAAAACTGCAATATATCTAGAAAAAGTATTGACAAGAATAGCTATACTAGGTGGAACTTTTGCGGCTATTATAGCAGTAGCACCAATAGTAACGGAAGCGTTTAGCAACTTTAAAGGAATCCAATTTGGTGGAACTACATTACTAATAATGGTTGGAGTATCTGTGGATACAATGAAACAGTTAGAATCACAACTAGTGATGAGACATTATCAAGGGTTCCTTAAGTAAATAAAAAGATTTTGGAGTTGATGCTAGTGAAGATTATTTTATTAGGTCCTCCGGGAGCCGGAAAAGGAACACAAGCAAAATCAATAAGTAATAAGTACTCTATACCGCATATATCCACAGGGGACATATTTAGGAAAAATATTTCTGAAAAAACAGTCCTAGGAATCGAAGCTAAGAAATATATCGATAAAGGGCATTTAGTACCTGATGAATTAACCATAGATATCATTAAGGATAGATTAAAACAAGATGATTGTAAAAAGGGTTTCTTATTAGATGGCTATCCGAGAACTGTAAATCAAGCCGAAGCCTTAGAAGTTATGTTAAATGAACAAGGAGTTAAACTTGATACAGCTTTATTAATAAAGGTTCCAAAAGAGTATATAGTAGATAGAATGACAGGTAGAAGAGTATGTACTACTTGTGGAGCTAGTTATCACATAAAATATAATCCTACTAAAAATGGTAACAAATGTGACATTTGTGGTAGCGATGTAGTACAGAGAGTTGATGATAATGAGGCTACTGTAAGTGAGAGATTAGATATATATGATGCTCAAACTCAACCACTGATAGATTATTACAATAGTAAAAATTTATTATCAGAAGTTGATGGAACTAAAGCTATTAATGATGTTTTTAAGAATGTCTGTGGTATCTTAGGAGCGATAAATAGTGATAATAATTAAGAACAATATGGAAATTGAGTATATGAAGAGTGCAGGTAGAGTTGTTGCGGAAACCCTTGCAATGATTGAAAAGGTAATAAAACCTGGAATAACTACCGCAGAAATTGATAAACTTGCTGAAGAGTTTATATCAACACATGGTTCGAAACCATCGTTTAAAGGATATGGTGGTTTTCCGGCTTCCATATGCACATCAGTAAACGATGTTGTAATACATGGAATACCTAGCAATATGGTATTACAGGATGGAGATATTATTAGTGTTGATTGTGGAGCTATACTTAATGGTTATCATGGAGATGCTGCACGAACTTTTCCAGTAGGAAATATATCTAAGGAAGCACAACAGCTAATAGATGTCACAAGAGAATCTTTCTTTAAAGGCATTGAAAAAGCGGTAGTAGGGAATAGACTTACTGATATATCAGCATCTGTACAAAAACATGCTGAAAGGTTTGGATATTCTGTGGTTAGAGATTTTGTTGGACACGGCATAGGAACTTCTATGCATGAAGATCCCCAAATTCCTAATTACGGCACTGCTGGTAAAGGACCGAAGTTAGTTCATGGTATGGTGCTCGCCATTGAACCTATGATAAATATGGGAACTTATAAGGTGAATACTAAACCAGATGGGTGGACTGTGATTACTAGTGATGGAAAATTATCTGCTCACTATGAGAATACAGTTGCTATAACTAATAATGGACCCCTAATACTGACTTTGATCTAACGAGGTGACTTGAGTGGATGATAACAACCTTTTAGGAAAGGTAGTACATTCTAAATCGGGCAGAGATAAAGATAGGATTTTTATCATTGTCGGAGTGATTGACGCTAATTACGTCTATATTTCAGATGGAGACCTTAGAAAAATTGAAAAGCCAAAGAAGAAGAGAATTAAACATTTAGTTTTCAACGATATTATGGCTGAAGAAATTAGAGAGCTAATTATAAATGGAAAAACAGTTAGTAATTCTAAAATAAGAAAATTTTTGCAGGTTGAGGATATATAATTGAGGAGGTTTGATTACCTTATGTCAAAAGATGATATAATTGAAATGCAAGGTGTTGTACTAGAAACACTACCTAATGCTATGTTTCAAGTTGAATTAGAAAGTGGGCATAAAATATTAGCCCATATTTCAGGAAAATTAAGAATGAATTTTATTAGAATATTACCAGGCGATAAGGTTACGGTAGAGCTTTCTCCATATGATTTGACGCGTGGGAGAATAACTTGGAGAGATAAATAAGGAGGGTTAGCTATGAAAGTAAGACCATCAGTTAAACCTATATGTGAAAAATGTAAAATTATAAAAAGAAAAGGAAGAGTAATGGTTATCTGTGAAAATCCTAAACATAAACAAAAACAAGGCTAATAAATAAGTAAGTAGAAGTACTTAGGAGGTGTAAGTCGTAGATGGCAAGAATAGCAGGTATTGACCTACCAAAAGAGAAAAGAGTAGAGATAGGTCTAACTTATATATTTGGTATAGGATTACCAAAATCACATGAGATACTTGAAGCTACAGGAATAAATCCAGATACAAGAATTAAGGATTTAACTGAAGATGAAGTAAACGCATTAAGAGATTATATAAATAAATCTTTATTAGTTGAAGGTGATTTAAGAAGAAAAGTTGCTTTAGACATAAAGAGATTAAAGGAAGTTGGATGCTACAGAGGCATGAGACATAGAAGAGGACTTCCAGTTAGAGGTCAAAAGACTAAAACTAACGCAAGAACAAGAAAAGGCCCTAAAAAGACAATCGCGGGTAAGAAGAAATAGTAAGGAGGGAATAGAATGGCTAAGAATGTTAAAAGAAGTAGAAGAAAAAAAGAGAGAAAAAATGTTGAGCACGGAGCTGCACATATTAAATCTACTTTCAACAACTCCATCGTTACACTTACTGATGCAGTAGGAAATGCATTGTCATGGGCTAGTGCTGGTGGATTAGGATTTAGAGGATCAAGAAAGAGTACTCCATTTGCAGCTCAAATGGCAGCTGAAACAGCAGCTAAAGCAGCAATGGAACATGGATTAAAGAGTGTTGAGGTTTACGTAAAAGGACCAGGAGCAGGAAGAGAAGCAGCTATAAGATCTCTTCAAGCAGCTGGATTAGAAGTTACGCTAATTAAAGACGTAACTCCAATTCCACACAATGGATGTAGACCACCAAAAAGAAGAAGAGTTTAATCAACAGGAGGTGTAAATTAATGGCAAGATATACTGAAGCTACTTGCAGGCTTTGTAGAAGAGAAGGCCTAAAACTTAACCTTAAAGGTGATAGATGCTTCACTGAAAAGTGCGCATTCGCTAGAAGAGGTTATGCACCAGGTCAGCATGGTCAAAGCAGAAAGAAAATGTCAAACTATGGAATGCAATTAAGAGAAAAGCAAAAAGCTAAGAGAATATATGGAGTACTTGAAGGTCAATTCAGAAAGTACTATGAGAAGGCTGAAAAACAAAGAGGTATAACAGGTGAAAACCTACTAAGATTCCTTGAAATAAGATTAGATAACGTTGTATATAGATTAGGTTACGGAAATTCAAGAACTGAAGCTAGACAATTAGTTAATCACGGACATTTCTTAGTAAATGGTAAAAAAGTGGATATAGCTTCTTATAGTGTTAAAGCTGGAGATGTTATTTCAGTAAGAGATAAGAGTAGAGCTTCTGAAAAGTTCAAAGTATTTGCTGAGAACGCAAAAACTTTACCAAACTGGTTATCAGGGGATGTTGCAACATTCGAAGGAAAAGTTGTATCAATACCAACTAGAGAAGACATAGACGTTCCTGTAAATGAAACACTAATCGTTGAGTTATACAGTAAATAGTCAATAGCGTAATCAGTTGCCCTCAATATAAAAAAACCACTAAATTTAGAAGGAGGGTTATATATGTTAGAAATAGAAAAGCCGAAAATAGAATGTGTTGAGACCGCTGAAAATGGTACATATGGCAAATTTGTTGTTGAACCATTAGAAAGAGGTTATGGTATAACTTTAGGTAATGCTCTAAGAAGGATTCTTCTTTCTTCATTACCCGGAGTTGCTGCTAATTCCATTAAAATTGATGGTGTACTACATGAATTTTCAACTATACATGGAGTAAAAGAAGACGTTGCAGAGTTAATTCTTAACATAAAAGGATTAGCACTGAAAATGAACGGAGAGGGTCCAAGAACAATTTATATTGATGCTGAGGGTCCAGGAGAAATCACAGGTGAAGACATCAAGACTGATGGAGATATAGAAGTTGTTAATAAAGATATTCATATAGCTACCTTAGATGATGGTGGAAAATTGTATATGGAAATTAATGTTAATAAAGGTAGAGGATATGTATCACAGAACAAAAACAAAACTGATGATAAACCGATATCAACTATACCTGTTGACTCAATATATACACCTGTAAAAAGAGTAAACTTTAATGTTGAAAATACAAGGGTAGGACAAATAACAGATTATGATAAATTAACTATAGAAATTTGGACTAATGGAACAATTAGACCAGATGAAGCTATAGGGTTATCAGCGAAAATACTTATCGAGCACTTTAAGCTATTTATGACATTAACTGATCATGCAGATAATGTTGAAATAATGGTTGAAAAAGAAGAAGATAAGAAAGAAAAAGTTCTTGAAATGACTATAGAAGAACTTGATTTATCTGTTAGAAGCTTTAATTGCTTAAAGAGAGCTGGAATAAATACAGTTCAGGAATTAACAGAGAGATCTATGGATGATATGATGAAAGTAAGAAACTTAGGAAAGAAATCTCTTGAGGAAGTAGAACAAAAACTTCAAGGCTTAGAATTATCTTTCAAACCTAGCGAAGAGTAAGGAGGTATAGACACATGGCACAGCAACGTAAGTTAGGACGTCCAACTGACCAAAGAATAGCAATGCTTAGAAATCTTACAACTAGTTTTTTAAAGCATGGTAAAATAGAAACTACTGAAACTAGAGCTAAAGAAACTAAAAGATTAGCTGAGAAGATGATAACTCTAGCAAAAAGAGGAGATCTTCATGCTAGAAGACAAGTGCTTGCATTTGTAACTGAAGAAGAAGTTGTTAAAAACTTATTTGATAACGTAGCTCCAAAATACGCTGAGAGAAATGGTGGATACACTAGAATTATTAAAGTGGGCCCAAGAAGAGGCGATGGAGCAGAAGTTGTTGTATTAGAATTAGTATAGTAATTTCAGGGGATTAAGTATGCCTAGCTTAGTCCCCATTTTATTATAGATATAAATTGTTTAAAAATTCACTCTCTACGGAGGTGCAAAATGGAAAGATACGCAGAGCAAAATAGTAAATATTCAGAAGGCAATATTAAGAAGATGCCAGAAATAGTAAGTGAGAATTTGATATTTAGTTATCCACCAGATAGTGAAGGAAATGTTAAATTAGCGGTAGATAATGTAAATATTACAATTAATAAAGGCGAATTTGTTGCTATACTCGGACATAATGGATCAGGTAAATCTACCTTTGCTAAACATATTAATTCATTGCTTATACCAACAGGTGGTAAGATGCATGTGGCTGGCTATGATACAAGCAAAGAAGACAATACTTGGGAAGTTAGGAAAAGAGCAGGGATGGTATTCCAAAATCCAGACAACCAAATTGTTGCAACAATTGTAGAGGAAGACGTAGCATTTGGCCCGGAAAATTTAGGGGTAGATCCTGCTGAGATTAGAAAAAGAGTAGATGAAAGTCTTGAAACAGTTAATATGAGTAAGTATAAGAAACATGGACCTCATTTGTTATCAGGAGGACAAAAACAAAGAGTAGCTATAGCTGGAATTTTAGCTATGACTCCAGAATGTATAGTATTAGATGAACCTACAGCTATGTTAGATCCATCTGGAAGAAGAGAAGTTATAGAAACTATTATTGATTTGAATAAAAATCAGGGTATAACTATAGTTTTGATAACTCATTTTATGGAAGAAGCAGTAGAGGCTGATAAAATTTATGTAATGGATGCAGGAAAAGTAATAATAGAAGGTGTGCCAAGAGAAGTGTTTAAAAAGGTAGATATAATGAAAGAGTTAGGTCTAGATGTACCTCAAATGACAGAATTGGCCTTTGAGTTAAAAAAATCAGGCGTTAATATAAATGACGATATATTAACCATAGATGAGATGGTGAGGGAATTATGTCAATTAAAATAGAGAATTTAATGCACGTATATATGGCTAAAACACCTTTTGAAAAGATTGCACTTAATGATGTTAATGTTACTATAAATGATGGAGAATTCATTGCCTTAATTGGACATACAGGTTCTGGAAAATCAACGCTTATACAACATATGAATGGATTATTAAAACCCAGTAGTGGAAAAATAATAGTTGATAATGTAGATATAACTTCACCGAAGGTTAAACTATCGGATATAAGAAAAAAGATAGGACTGGTATTTCAGTATGCAGAATATCAATTATTTGAAGAAACAATAGAAAAAGACATAATGTTTGGTCCAAAGAACTTAGGATTAAACGATGAAGAGGCTATGAAAAGAGTTAAAAAATCTATGGATATGGTTGGATTAGATTATAATACTTATAAAAATAAATCTCCATTTGATTTAAGTGGAGGTCAAAAGAGAAGAGTAGCAATAGCTGGAGTTATAGCTATGGAGCCAAAGGTATTGATTCTAGATGAGCCTACTGCAGGATTAGATCCTAAAGGAAGAGATGAAATTCTATCACAAATTTCTAAACTACATAAAGATTATAATATGACAATAGTATTGGTATCTCATAGTATGGAAGATGTAGCAAAGGTTGCAGATAGAATACTGGTTATGGAGAATGGTAAATGCATATTGGATGGGATTCCTAAAGAAATATTCAAGGAAATAGATACGTTAGAAAAAGTTGGATTAGCAGTTCCAAAGGTTACATATTTAATCAGAGAGCTGAATCAAAAAGGATTTAATTTACCAGATGATATTTTTACTTTAGAACAAGCTAAAAAGGAGATACTGAAAGTTTTAGATAAATAAAGGTTTCTTTTTGCTTAATGTGGGAGGATCAAGATGATTAAAGATATTACAATAGGTCAATATGTTCCTGGAGATTCCTTTATCCATAAATTAGATTCTAGAGTAAAAATAATGCTTTCCATATTGTTTATTATAGATTTATTTTTGGTTAAGGACTATAAAGGATATATATTTGTATTTTTCTTTCTTTTAGCTCTTATTTTCATATCTAAAATCCAATTTAGATATATATATAAGGGGCTAAAGCCTATATTCATATTGATGGCAATTACGGCTCTATTTAATGTGTTTTTGACAAGGGGAGATTCAGCACCATTATATGAATTAGGATTTATAAAAATATATAAGGAAGGTATAATTACTGCTATATATATGGTACTTAGACTTACATTTCTTATTGTGGGAACTTCATTACTAACACTTACAACATCACCAATAGAACTCACAGATGGAATAGAAAAGCTATTAAATCCAGCTAAAAAGATAGGAGTGCCAGCTCATGAGTTAGCTATGATGATGACGATAGCTTTAAGATTTATACCTACTCTTATGGATGAGACTGATAAAATTATGAAAGCTCAAAAGGCAAGAGGGGCTGACTTCGAGACAGGAAATCTTATTCAAAGAGCTAAAAATTTAATTCCACTATTAGTACCACTATTTATAAGTTCATTTAGACGTGCTGATGAACTGGCTATGGCAATGGAGGCTAGATGCTATAGAGGGGGAGATGGACGTACAAGGATGAAGATATTAAAGGTAACAAGCAGAGACTATGTTGCTATGGGAGTAATGACATTAGTTACCATAGGCTGTGTTTATTTAAGGTTTTTAATATAAAATATAATTATATTTTATATTAGGTATACATATGAAAAACATAAAATTAATTTTAGAATATGACGGAACAAATTATTTTGGGTGGCAAAAACAACCACATGGTAATACAATTCAACAGGCTGTGGAGAAAGCTATATTTAAGCTTACAAAAGAAGAGATAGAGGTAATTGGATGTAGTAGAACTGACAGTAAAGTTCATGCTATGGAATATGTATGTAATTTCAAAACTAATAGTACAATTCCGTCTGAAAAATTTATGGGTGCATTAAATCATTATCTTCCGGAAGATATAGTTGTAGTTAAATGTTCTGTGGTAGAAGATGATTTTCATGCAAGGTATAATTCAAAGGGAAAAATGTATTGTTACACTATATTTAATAAAGAAGTACCATCTGCTATATATAGAAATTTTACTTATCATTATAAGGGTAGCTTAAATATAAATAATATGATAAAAGCTTCAAAGGTTTTAATTGGAACTCATGACTTTTCTGCTTTTAGAAATTTAGGGAGTTCAGTAAAGACTAATGTAAGAACTATTTACGATATAAGGATAGAATCAGAGAAAGACTTTATTAAAATTTATATCTCTGCTGATGGATTTTTATATAACATGGCAAGAATAATAGTAGGGACATTATTGGATGTAGGTAAAGGCAAGAAGAAATGTGAAGATATGAATAATATACTTGAAAGTAAGAATAGGAAAAATGCTGGCAAATCAGTACCTCCACAAGGCTTAAGCTTAATAAAAGTATATTATTAATAATACATTAAATTCTTGACACACCCGGTAAATTGTATTATAATAATTTTGTTTGTATAATGAATAATTGTGTATAAGATCCACTAGCCCCGGGTCTTTAGCATATAATTGGAACTGTTAAAAATCAGGGAGGGAAAAAAATGAAATCATACTTAGCAAAACCAAATGAAGTTCAAAGAAAATGGTATGTAGTAGACGTTGAAGGAATGCCTTTAGGAAGAGCTGCAAGCCAAATAGCTTCAATATTAAGAGGAAAAAATAAGCCACAATTTACACCACATGTAGATACTGGAGATAACGTAATAGTTGTTAACGCTGATAAAATAGTATTAACAGGAAAAAAATTAGATCAAAAAATGTTAAGACATCACTCTTTATATCCAGGTGGATTAAAAGAGACTCCATATAGAGAAGCTTTAGCTAAAAAGCCAGAGTTTGTATTTGAAGAAGCAGTAAGAAGAATGTTACCAAATGGAGTTTTAGGAAGAAAAATGCTTAAGAAGTTAACAGTATACAGAGGACCAGAACATAAAAACCATGCTCAAAAACCAGAAGTTTTAGAGTTAAAATACTAGTAGAGAGCACGGAAGGAGGAGTAAAAATGGCAAAAGTTCAATATTTTGGAACAGGTAGAAGAAAAAAATCAGTTGCTAGAGTAAGACTTGTACCAGGAGAAGGTAAAGTTGTAATAAATAAAAGAGATAGCGAGAATTACTTTGGGTTAGAGACTTTAAGAGTTATCGTTAATCAACCATTAGTTTTAACTGGAACTAAAGAAAAGTTTGATGTTTTAGTAAATGTACACGGTGGTGGATTTACAGGTCAAGCTGGAGCTATAAGACATGGAATATCAAGAGCTTTATTAAAAGCTGATGAGAATTTAAGAGGAGAGCTTAAAAAAGCTGGATTCTTAACAAGAGACCCAAGAATGAAAGAAAGAAAGAAATACGGTCTTAAAAAAGCAAGAAGAGCTTCTCAGTTCTCAAAAAGATAATATTTATATTATTAAAGGAGTGCATGGTTACATGTACTCCTTATATTTTTATATTTAAGTATAAAATATTATATTGTACAGCATTTATAGTGCACTTATGTTAAATCCATGTTAAGTTTACTTTGTTTTATGTTAAATAATAAGACATCCTATTAACATGCAAAGTCGCATATTGTATTATTATTGTGGTAAATGAAACTATTTTAAGTATTTAATAATAATGCAATAAAAGTATTTGGGAGGTAACTAGATGGAATCATTGTTTTTAGTTATTAATCTCCTAGGGGGATTGGGTTTATTCCTATATGGTATGAACATGATGGGAGACGGCTTAGAGAACGCAGCAGGAGATAAATTAAAGGGTATATTTGATAAAATAACATCAAATCCAATAAAGGGTGTTTTAACAGGAACTATTGTTACTGCCATAATACAAAGTAGTAGTGCTACTTCTGTTATGGTAGTTGGTTTTGTTAATGCAGGATTAATGAATTTATACCAAGCAGCAGCTGTAATTATGGGAGCTAATATAGGAACTACTGTTACAGCTCAATTAATAACCTTTAAATTTGATGAATTTGCTCCATTATTTTTAGCTATAGGAGCAGCTATAATGCTTTTCTCTAAGAAGAAGAAGATTAAAGAAGTGGGAAGCATAATATTAGGATTTGGTATTTTATTTTTAGGACTTAAATTGATGTCAGGAGCGATGTCTCCATTAAAGGAATCAACTTTCTTTACCCAACTAATTATAAGTTTAAAAGGTCATACAATATTAGGAATTTTAATAGGTCTGTTAATGACAGGAGTATTGCAAAGTTCATCTGCCTCTACAGGTATATTAGTTGCATTAGCTGCAACTGGAAGTTTGCCAATTCAAGTAGCGATACCCATACTATTTGGAAATAACATAGGAACTTGTGTAACAGCACTTATTTCAAGTATAGGAACGTCTAAAACAGCTAGGAAAGCAGCACTTATCCATTTATTCTTCAATGTTATAGGAACAATAATATTTATACCGCTAATAGGAATACTTACCAATATAGTTTTAGCTATAACACCAGGAGATAGTGGGGTAGAAATACAAAGACAAATAGCTAATGCTCACACCATATTCAACATTACAAACACTATAATATTAGTACCATTTATTAAATACCTTGTAAAACTTGCAAACCTAATGATACCAGGAGAAGATGACAAGGGATTTATAGGAGTTAAATACATTGATGATAGATTATTAGAAACACCTTCAATTGCATTTGGACAGACAATTAATGAAATAGCTAGAATGGGAATGAAGGCTAATGAAAATTTACAAATTGCAATGAATGCATTTAATGAAGAAGATGAGGAACTTATCAAACGAGTTTATGAAAATGAAAAATTAATAAATTTATTAGAACATGATATAACAAGATATTTAGTTAAGTTATCTAATACGGAGCTTGGTGAGGAACAGAAGACAGCTATTGCAGCTTATTTTCATGTTGTTAATGATATAGAACGTATTGGAGACCATGCTGAAAATATTGCGGATTTAGCTAGTGAGAAAATGGGTAAAAAACTTATATTTTCACAAGAAGCTATGAATGAGTTAAAAGGAATGTGTAATTATACAATTAATGCTGTAGAGATGAGTATAGAGTGCTTAACTAAATATGATAAAAATAAAGCAAATAGTGTAAGAGGCGTAGAAGATAGAATAGATTCATTAGAAAAGGAATTAAGAGCATCTCATATTAAGAGATTAAATAATAGAGTGTGTAATGCTACAGTTGGAACTGTATTTTTAGATATAATAAGTAATCTAGAAAGAGTTGGGGATCATGCTGTAAATATAGCAGAAATAATTGAAGAGAATTAGAAAAAACTCTGTGCTTGAAAATTTAGCACAGAGTTTTTTTATTATATAGATATTTTGATACTAATATCTTATTAATATGAATAAACATAGATATTGAAAGTATTAAAAAAAGGTGGGAACATGAGAGGAAATAAAAAGTTATTAATTACATTAATAGTTATAATAATAGGTCTTGGAACTATATTTATGAGTAATTTAAAGGACGTTATTAAAAATTATAATAATGATGGAATAAAAGTAATATTAATTGATCCAGGTCATGGTGGAATGGATGGTGGGGCCTCTTCAAAAGATGGAACACCAGAAAAAAATATAAACCTAAATATATCTTTATTATTAGCAGACAAACTTAGAGATAAAGGATATAAGGTGTTTCTTACTAGGGACGAAGATACTGGACTATATACAGATGCAAGTAAAACTGTGAGAGAGAAAAAGATTGAGGACTTAAATAAGAGAGTTCAACTAAAGAAGGAAAGTAATTGTGATATATTCGTAAGTATACATTTAAATACATTTCCTCAAGAAAGCTGTAAAGGCGCACAGGTATGGTATTCAAATTGCATAGGAAGCCAAGAGTTAGCCAATATAGTCCAAGACACCTTAAAAAATGATTTGGACCAATCCAATAAGAGAAAAGCTAAGCCTGCAAATAATGATTATAAGGTTTTAAGAGGTAATGATACTATGCCAGGAATAATAGTTGAGTGCGGTTTTTTAACTAACTATGAAGAGGCTGAAAAATTAAAAAATGAAGAGTACCAAAAACGAATAGCAGAGAGTATAGGTAAAGGTATTTCAATATATTTAGAAAATTAGAGATATTCATAGAAAAAAGTCTTTTTTTGATGAAAAAGGAGACTTTTTTTGGTGTTTATCGCTGGTAAATCACGTTGAAAACTATTATACCCTGTGATATTATAAATGAGGATTGGATTAATCCATTAATCCATTGATCCAAAGGTTAAATGTCTTTTATAGGGGGTGAGTGTTTGAATATTAATTTAAATAGAAATAGTGGAATACCAATATACATACAAGTGAAAAAACAGATGTTGCAGTTAATAAAGAATGGCACCCTCAAAGTTGGAATGAAGATACCTACTGAAAGAGAGTTATCTCAGGAATTAGGAGTAAGTAGGAATACCATTAGTGCAGCTTATAATGAGCTAGAATCAAAAGGTGTATTAAAATCTATCAGAGGAAAAGGAACTTTTATAGCTGAGGATATTGAGTCTTGGAAGAATGAAGATAGCAATAATAAGATAAAAAAGTTTGTAGATTTAGCTTTTGAAGAAGCATTAGAGTATGGATTAGAGCCAGAGGATTTTTTAGAATTGGTAACAAATAGAGTACAAGAAAAGACAGAAATGATGGGAAGATTAACTGCTATATTTATAGAGTGTAACATAGAACAATCTATAATGTTCAGTAATCAATTAAAGCAAATGACGCATATGGATACAATACCGCTTACAATAGATGATCTTAAAAAGATGGATGATGATACAAGAGACAAGCTAAATAATAGCCAAGTAGTAGTGGCACCATTTAATCATGTAAATGATATCAATAATCTTTTAATTGGATGGAATAAAGAAGTATTAGGAGTTTCAATAAATCTTAATTTAGAGTTAATTGTAAAAATTGCTCGACATCCATATGATACTAGGTTTTTATTTGTTTGCTTATCTGAAGAATTTATGTTTAAGACTAAAGCTATGTTAGAAAAGTCAGGACTTGGAGATCTATCAGTTGAATATTTTTATCACACTGATGAAAACGATTTGAAAAATGCTATATATAATGCAGATGTTTTAATAGCAACTCCAGCAAGAGAAAAAGAAGTTTATAATTTAAATAAGTATAATAAAGAAGTTATAAAATATTCTAATATTTTAGATATGGGTTCCGTAAAAGCATTAAAATCCAAAATATTAGAATTTAAATACCAAAAAAATTAGCTAATTAATTTTGGGAGGATTAAAAAATGAAAAAGAAGACATTAGTTCTTGGAGTAATTGGAGCAGATTGTCATGCAGTTGGGAACAAAATACTAGATTATGCATTAACAGAGGCAGGCTTTAATGTAATCAATATTGGGGTTTTATCACCACAAGAAGATTTCATAAATGCTGCTGTAGAAACTAATGCCGATGTAATATTGGTTTCTTCACTATATGGACATGGAGAAATAGACTGTAGAGGACTTAGAGAAAAATGTGATGAAGCTGGATTAAAAGGTATTTTACTTTATGTAGGAGGAAATATAGTTGTAGGAAAACAAGATTGGAATGAAGTTCATCAAAGATTTAAAACCATGGGATTTGACAGGGTTTATCCACCAGGAACTTCTTTAGATACTACAATACATGATTTAAAAGAAGACTTAAAAATAGATTAATAGACAAGTGGAGTGATAGAGGTGGATGCTTATTTACTTTTAGATTTTGGTAGTACTTATACAAAATTGACAGCTATAGATATAGAAAATGAAGAGATATTAGCTACAGCTAAGGATATAACTACTATAGAAGATGACATTATGACAGGTTTTAATAGGGCCTATGAAAATCTCATGAGTCAGTTAAAAGATAAAGATGTTAATTTTACAAAGAAATTGGCTTGTTCATCAGCGGCTGGTGGCTTAAAAATGATTGCTATAGGACTTGTACCTGAACTTACTGCAGAAGCAGCAAAAAGAGCAGCATTAGGTGCAGGTGCTAGAGTATTAAAGGTTTATAGCTACGAGCTAACTAAAGATGAGATAGAAGAGATTAAAAATTCAAACTTAGATATTATATTACTAGCAGGTGGAACTAACGGCGGAAATAAACAATGTATTTTACATAATGCTAATATGATTATTGAAGGCGAAATTAAAGTTCCAATAGTAGTGGCTGGTAACAAAGGTGCCAATGATGAGATAAGAAAACTTTTCACAGATGCAGGATTATACTTTAGTATAACAGAAAATGTTATGCCAGCCTTAAATACTTTAAACGTTGAGCCTGCTAGAGAAGAAATAAGAAAGGTTTTCATGGAGAAGATTACGGATGCAAAAGGTCTTTCAAATGCTGAAAACTTCATAAATGGAATATTGATGCCAACTCCAGCAGCAGTTCTAAAAGCTGCAAGAGTACTAGGAGAAGGTAGTGATGAAGAAGAAGGATTAGGCGATTTAGTAATAGTAGATATAGGGGGAGCCACAACAGACGTACATTCTATAGCATATGGAGAACCAACAAAACCTGGAGTTAATATGAAGGGGTTGGAGGAACCATTTGCAAAGAGAACTGTTGAGGGTGACCTTGGAATGAGATATTCGGCAGTATCACTTTGGGAGGCTGCAGGATCAAGAAAAATGAGACACTATCTAAATGATAAAGAAAGAAATGTTAATATAGAGGAAAAATGCAAGTACAGAAATGAGAATATTAAGATAATTCCATCAGACAAGGAAGAAATAGAATTTGATGAAGCCATGGCAAAGGTTGCTACGGAGTTATCAATGGAAAGACACTGTGGGACTATAGAAAGTGTATATACTCCTATGGGAGTTGTTTATAATCAACTAGGCAAAGATTTAATGGAAGTTAAATATATGATAGGTACTGGGGGAGTGTTAGTGCATAGTAATAATCCAGGAAGCATATTAGAGGCAGGGATCTTTAATAGTGAAAATCCAGTATCATTAAAACCAACAAAACCGAAATATTTATTAGATAAAACTTATATATTATCAGCCATGGGATTATTAGCTTATGACTATCCAGATAAGGCTGTAAGAATTATGAAAAAATATTTAGTGGAAGTGTAAATCACTAGGAGGTAAATAGAGTGGAACTTAAAAACAAGAAATGGACTGAAGAAGAGTTTTTTAAGGTAAGAGAAGAGGTTTTAGCACAATGGCCTACAGGTAATGAGGTAAACTTACAGGAGGCTATAGATTACAACAAAAACATTCCAGATCATAAGAATTTTGCCAAAAAGTTAGTTGCAGCAAAGGAAGCTGGAATAACACTAGCACAACCAAGAGCAGGAGTTGCACTAATAGATAAGCATATTGAGTTACTAAACTTTCTAGATAAAGAAGGTGGAGCTGATTTATTACCATCAACAATAGATAGTTATACAAGACAAAATAGATATGAAGAATGTGAGATTGGTATAAAGGAAAGCATAGGTGCAGGTAGATCACTTCTTAACGGATTCCCAGGAGTTAACCACGGAGTAAAGGGATGTAAGAGAGTACTAGAAGCTGTTAATTTACCATTGGAGTCAAGACATGGTACTCCAGATGGAAGGTTATTAGCAGAGATAACTCATGCATCTGGATGGACTTCAAATGAGGGTGGTGGTATTTCATATAATATACCATACGCTAAAAATGTTACTTTAGAGAAAACAATACGTGATTGGCAATATTGTGATAGATTAGTTGGTTACTATGAAGAACAAGGAATATCAATCAATAGAGAACCATTCGGACCATTAACAGGTACTTTAGTTCCACCAAGTATCTCAAATTCAGTAGCGATAATAGAAGCATTACTTGCAGCTGAACAAGGAGTTAAGAATATAACAGTTGGATATGGACAATGTGGTAATTTAGTCCAAGACGTTGCTGCAATAAGAGCTTTAGAGGAGCAATGTAGTGATTACTTAAGAGCTTATGGTTATTCAGATGTTTATTTAACAACAGTATTCCATCAATGGATGGGTGGGTTCCCAGCTGATGAAGCTAAAGCTTTTGGAGTTATATCAACAGGAGCAGCAGCAGCAGCATTAGCAGGAGCTACTAAGGTTATAGTTAAAACTCCACATGAGGCCATAGGTATACCAACAAAAGAGGCAAATGCTCAAGGTATAAAAGCTACAAAAATGACACTAAATTTACTAAGAGGACAAAAGATGCATATGTCAGATGAGCTAAGAACTGAAATTACAATAATTAAAGCAGAGACAAGATGCATAATAGATAAATTATATGAAGTAGGAAAAGGCGATTTAGCTGTGGGAACAGTTAAGGGCTTCGAAATGGGACTTATAGATGTTCCGTTTGCACCAAGCAAATATAATGCTGGAAAAATGATGCCTGCAAGAGATAATAATGGTGCAGTAAGATACTTGAAGTTTGGTAACTTGCCATTTAATGCAGAGCTGAAAGCATTTAATATGAAGAAGATGGAAGAAAGAGGAAAGTATGAAGGTCGTGAAGTTAGCTTCCAAATGACCGTAGATGATATATTTGCAGTTGGTAAAGGAAAGCTAGTAGGAAGACCTGAGTAAGAAGATACTTTTGAAAAAAATGAGAAAGCAAGGTGTATTAAGAATGAAAATTATTGATGTGGTATGTTCAGCAGGAAGAACAGGTTTTTACTTTGATGATCAGAGAGCAATAAAAAAAGGCGCAGGTCATGATGGTTTTACATATGTAGGAGAACCAGTTACAGAAGGATTTACAGCTGTAAGACAAGCAGGAGAATCTATATCTGTAATGTTAATTCTTGAAGATGGTCAAGTAGCTGTGGGAGATTGTGCAGCAGTTCAATATTCAGGAGCAGGTGGAAGAGATCCATTATTCTTAGCAAAAGATTTTATACCTGTTATAGAAAATGAAATTGCTCCAAAGCTTATAGGAAGAGAACTAAGCAATTTTAAAACTTTAGCAGAAGAGTTCGATAAGATGACTGTGAATGGAAAAAGACTTCATACAGCTATTAGATATGGAGTAACTCAAGCTATATTAGATGGAGTTGCTAAAGCTAAAAAAGTAACTATGGCTGAAGTTGTTAAAGAAGAATATAATACAGGAGTAGAAATTAAAAGAATTCCTATATTTACACAATCAGGCGATGACAGATATGATAATGCTGATAAAATGATAATCAAAGGTGCTGATGTAATGCCACACGCACTAATAAATCATGTTACTGATAAACTTGGTAATAATGGCGAAAAACTAAGACAGTATGTTAAATGGTTAAGTGATAGAGTACTTCAACTTAGAACTAGTGAAGACTATAACCCGATATTTCACATAGATGTTTATGGAACTATAGGAATTGCATTTAATTATGATACAAAGGCAATGGCAGACTATATTAAAACTTTAGAAGAAGCAGCTAAACCATTCAAATTAAGAATTGAAGGACCAATGGATGTTGAGCATAGAGAAAAACAAATGGAAGCATTAAGAGATTTAACAGCTGAGCTTGACAATAGAGGAATAAATGTTGAATTAGTTGCAGACGAATGGTGCAATACTTATGATGATGTTGCATTCTTTGCTGATAATAAATCAGGTCATATGCTTCAAATAAAAACTCCAGACCTTGGAGGAGTAAACAATATAATTGAAGCTATATTATATTGTAAGAGAAAAGGTGTAGGTGCTTATTGCGGAGGAACATGTAACGAAACAAACAGATCTGCAGAGGTGTGCACAAATATAGCTATAGCTTGTGGAGCTGATCAATGCTTAGCAAAACCAGGAATGGGTGTTGATGAAGGTTACATGATAGTAAATAATGAAATGAATAGGGTAATTGCCTTAGTAAATAGAAGAAATAAATAATACACTAAATATATTAAAAAGGCGGTTTAATTAAACTGCCTTTTTATATTTAATATTTCTTTAATAATAAACCGCTTTGCAATAAAAGATTAAACATATCAAATGAAAAATGGAATTAGTATTTTTAACATTTACATTGCTGTAAAATGGGGTAATAATATTATTAAGTAAAATAAATTAGGAAAAGTTAAGAATTAAAATATGAAAGGGGTATAGTTAATATGAGAGAAATTCAAGTGTCAAAGATTACAGATACAATAAAGAAACTATGTATAGATGCTAACTACTATTTAGGTAGCGATATTAAGAATAGATTAGTTAATGCTAAGAAAAATGAGGATTGGACCATAGCTCAAGGAATATTAGATAAAATTATAGTTAATGCAGATATAGCTAAGAATGAAGATATGCCAATGTGTCAAGATACAGGGGTTGCCTGTGTATTTTTAGAAATAGGTCAAGATGTTCACATAGTTGGTGGAAATTTAGAAGAGGCTATAAATGAAGGAGTAAGAAGGGGTTATGAAGAAGGTTATTTAAGGAAATCAGTGGTTAAAGACCCTCTAGATAGAGTTAATACAAAAGATAATACACCGGCTATGATATATTATGATATGGTTCCAGGAGATAAATTAAAGATTACAGTAGCGCCTAAAGGCTTTGGATCGGAAAACATGAGCCAATTAAAAATGTTAAAGCCTTCTGATGGAATAAATGGGGTAAAGGACTTTGTATTAAAGGTTGTTAAAGAAGCTGGGCCTAATCCATGTCCACCGATAATTGTTGGAGTAGGAATTGGTGGTACCTTTGATAAGGCTGCGACTATTGCAAAAAAATCATTAATTAGATCTATAGATATTAGGAACTCTAATGAATTTTATGCGAAATTAGAGGAAGAATTGCTTGATGAAATAAATAAATTAGGTATAGGGCCTCAAGGCTTCGGTGGAAGAACTACAGCTCTTGCAGTAAATATCGAAACATACCCAACTCATATTGCAGGATTACCTGTAGCTGTTAATATCAACTGTCATGCTACAAGACATGCTGAAGCAGAATTATAATTAAGGGGGAATAGGTTATGGAAAAGAGAATAACTACACCGCTTACAGAGGAAAAAGTAAAAAGCTTAAATGCTGGAGATAGTGTATTATTAACTGGAACTATATATACAGCTAGAGATGCGGCACACAAGAGATTAGTAGATCTGATAGAAAAGGGAGAAGAACTTCCTATAGATGTAAAGGATAGTGTTATATATTATGTTGGACCTACACCAGCAAAAGAAGGGATGGCAATAGGATCAGCAGGACCAACTACTAGCTATAGAATGGATGCCTATACTCCCCAGCTTTTAGAAAAAGGTTTAAAGGGTATGATAGGAAAAGGATTAAGAAGTAGTGAAGTAGTAGAATCTATGAAGAAAAACACTGCTGTATATTTTGCAGCTATAGGTGGAGCCGCTGCACTGATAGGAAAATGTGTAAAGAAAGCTGAAATAGTAACATATGAAGATTTAGGAGCAGAGGCTATAAGAAAACTAGAAGTTGAAGATTTACCAATAGTTGTAGTTATTGATAGCGAAGGAAATAATCTTTATGAACTAGGAAAAGAAGCTTATTTAGGACAGAATAAATAAAATACATTAGACAATGTGGCTAGGTATTTTTAAATGCACCTAAATGAAGAGTAAGTATAGAGGTGATATAAATGGAAATAAATAAGATTTCAAAGGCTGGAACTATGGAATCAAATGATATATATATAGTAATTATGCCTAATGAAGTAGGAGGCATAGAATTAGAGCTTGAGAGCATTGTTATGAAACAATTTGGAGAAGATATTGAAAGAGTTATTATTACAACATTAGAAGAACTTGGAGTTAAGAATGCTATAGTAAAAGCACAAGATAAGGGAGCTCTTGATTATACAATTAAAGCAAGAGTAGAAACAGCAGTTAAGAGAGCAAACTAGGAGGGGTTAGTATGAGATTGAGAAGAACTATGCTTTTTATGCCAGGTAATAACCCTGGAATGCTTCAAAATGCAGGAATTTTGGGCGCAGATTCCATAATTCTAGATTTAGAAGATGCAGTTAGTCTTACAGAAAAGGATAGCGCTAGGATATTAGTAAGAGAAGCTATAAAAAATATAGATTATAGTAATGTAGAGGTAGTAGTTAGAGTTAATCCGCTTACTACCGAATTTGCACGTGAAGATATAGATGTGATTGCTAGGGTTAAACCGGATACATTAATGATTCCAAAAGCAACAGAGGAAGAACTTATAGAGATTCACTCTATGTTAGATAAAATAGAAGCTGAAGAAGGCTTTAAAAAAGATAGTATAAAGTTAATACCCTTGGTAGAAAGTGCTTATGGTGTGGAAAATGTGTATAACATAATAAAGTCGTCTAAGAGAATTGTGGGTATTTTATTAGGTGGAGAAGATTTAACCTCAGATTTGGGAATTAAAAGGACTAAAGTTGGAGAGGAAATCTTCTATGCAAGAAATAAGGTGGCTGTAGCTTGCAGAGCTATGAAGGTGGATGCTATAGATACTCCATTCACAGATACTAATGATTTTGAGGGATTAGAAGCAGATACAAGAAAGGCTAAATCTCTTGGAATGACAGGTAAAGCATCAATCAATCCGAGACAGATAGACACTATACACTCAGTATATGCACCAACTAAAGAAGAAATAATTCATGCACAGAGAGTTTTAGATGCCATGGAGCAAGCTAAAAATGAAGGTAAGGGAGTATTCTCTCTTGATGGAAAGATGGTAGATGCGCCTATTATTAATAGAGCTAGAACTACTGTAGATCTTGCTAAAATATTAGGACTTGTTTAATAAGGTGATTTTGAGGTGATAAGGATGAAGAATACATTAGGAAGAGAATTTCCAAATTATATAGAGGGATATGGTGAGGTAAAGCCCTTTGAAGGAGCTTTTGCACATATGGAACCACAGAGAAAGGCTCAAGCTAGGTTAAAACCTGTTTCTCCACAGGACAAAAAGCTTATGAACTCTATTTCAGAGATATTAGATAGAATAAAACTTAAAGATGGTATGTGTATATCCTTTCATCATCATTTAAGGAATGGTGATTATGTACTTAATATGGTTGTTGAGGAGATTTGCAAAAGAGGGATTAAAGATTTATCTATAGCGGCCAGCTCAATTTTCCCAACGCATGCACCAATAGTTAAGTATATAGAGAATGGAGCAATTACAAGATTATATGCTAACTATATATCAGGACCAGTAGCAAAGGCTATCTCTGAAGGAAAATTAAAAAATCCTGCTATAATGCATACTCATGGAGGAAGAGCTAGAGCTATTGAAAGTGGAGATTTGCATATAGATGTGGCTTTTATTGCTGCTCCATGTTGTGATAGTTATGGGAATGTAAATGGACTTTATGGTAAATCAGCTTGCGGTGCACTAGGATATGCAGTATCTGATGCAGAATTTGCAGATACTGTGGTAGCTATTACTGATAATTTAGTACCATATCCAAACTGCCCTATAGAAATAAGCCAAGTGTATGTAGATTATGTAGTTAAAGTAGATTCCATAGGAGATCCAGCTGGAATAGTTTCTGGAACTACACAAATTACTAAGGATCCAATAGGACTCAAAATAGCAAAAGATGCATTAAAGGTTATGACAGCTTCAGGGCTTGTTAAAGAAGAAATGTCTTTCCAAACAGGTGCAGGTGGAATATCTCTAGCTGTAGCGGCTGAATTAAGAGAATTAATGAAGCAACAAAATATAAAGGGAAGCTTTGCATCAGGTGGAATAACAGGATATATTGTGGATATGTTTAGAGAAGGGCTATTCCAAAATCTATTTGATGTACAATGTTTTGATTTAAAAGCAGTAGAGTCTTATGCATCTACTCATAAACACATGAGAATGTCAGCATCTATGTATGGAAATCCTCATAATAAGGGTGCAGTTGTAAATAACTTAGATATAGTTATATTAGGAGCTACAGAAATAGATACTGATTTTAATGTAAATGTAACTACAGGTTCAGATGGAACTATAATGGGAGGCTCAGGTGGACATAGCGATACAGCGGCAGGAGCTAAGCTTACTATAATAGTAACTAAACTTACAAAGGCTAGACTTCCAATTATAAAGGATAAGTTAACCACAGTAACTACACCTGGTGAAACTATAGATGTAATAGTAACAGAGCGAGGTATAGCAGTAAATCCAAGAAGAAAAGATTTAATAGAAGTATTAAAAGCAGCAAAGTTAAATGTTTTAACAATAGAAGAATTGAAAGAGATTGCTGAAAAAATGACAGGAATCCCGAAAGCTATAGAACTATCTGATGAAGTAGTAGCAGTGGTAGAATATAGAGATGGAACAGTAATTGATGTTGTTAGAAGAACAATGTAGATATTGTTGAGGAATAGGAATATACAAATTCTTTATTTGTATATTCCTTTTTGAATTATATAAGAGAATTGAGTTAATGGTTATTATTGTTATTACTATTATTTTTGCTTTTTTTGCTAGCAATCCAGAACGCCAATATAACTAAAGGGATAAATATAAACCAAGGAATGTTAATCGTGCTTTGGGTTATAAATGCAAGTAAAATTAGAAATACTACACCAAGAATACAGTACAAACAACCTCTTCCGAAAGTTTCCATTATATCTCTACCCTCCAACAAAATACTATAATATTATTTTATAATATTTCAACATTATAGTGAATAAGTAATAAAAATACTATCAATTTACATAAAGTGATATGTTTATCAGATATTTAAAGTTATATAATACGTAATAAATAAAAATATTAATGAGAGTTTCAAGGAGTTTTTTCATATAATTTTATTAAATTAATATGAAGAAAAAACATGATAAAAAAATAGAAATGAAATTCAATAAACAACAAAAAATAACAAACAATTCATTGTATAATAAACACAAATTTAAATATTTTTTAATTTCATGAAATTAATTAGCTATCTAGTTCTATTTTGAACCCCATCATATTAGGCCACTTGTTTATAAAGCAGGTGGTCTTTTATATTCAATTCATTATTCTTTAATAAACTCTTAAAGAATTGTATAATTATATAGAGTACAATATGTTAGTTAAGTATATTGAATTGGAGGGTTAATGAAAATGTATAACCTTAATATAGAAAGAGTTAATTTGAATAATAAAGATGCGGTATCAGAAGTAAAAACTTTTTTAGAGAAATCTGGACTTGGATTAGATAAAGATGTAGATTATACTCTAGTTGCAAGAGAGGGTGAAGAGATAAAAGGGACTTGCTCTAAGGCTAAGAATGTTTTAAAATGTTTTGCAGTGTCTGAAGAGCTAAGAGGTGAAGGGGTAACAGCAAAACTAATAAATTATTTAAATGATAGATTATTTGAGGAAGAAATATATCATAGCTTTATTTTTACAAAACCACAGAATATAGATATCTTTAAAGGTGTTGGATATACACTTATATCTGAAAGTTACAAGGTAGCTCTCTTAGAAAATGGAATTTATAACATAAGTTCATACATAAATAAACTAAAGAAGCAATATAGTTTAATGGAAAATAAAAAAAGAGGATCTATTGTAATGAATTGTAATCCATTAACACTAGGACATCTTTATCTCATAGAAGAAGCAGCAAAACAATGTGAGGAACTCTTAATATTTATTGTAGAAGAAAATAAGTCCTTATTTCCTTTTGAGGATAGATATGACTTAGTTAAAAGAGGAACAGAGCATATTACTAATGTAAAAGTAATAAAAGGAGGGGAGTATATTATTTCTTCAGCTACCTTCCCATCATATTTCCTAAGAGAAAAGAGTGATGTGTTGACTGCATATACTTCATTAGATGTAACTATATTTGGAGAGTACTTCGTCAGTGGATTAAATATTAAAAGCAGATATGTAGGTGAAGAGCCATACTGTGAAGTAACTAATGCATATAATAATTCCCTTAAAGCTATATTACCAAAGTATGGAGTAGAAGTAGTTGAAATTAAAAGAAAAGAGCAGGATAGTATTCCTATAAGTGCATCTAGGGTTAGAGAATATATTAGAGAAAATAGTATAGAAAAAATTTTAAAGCTAGTACCTAAGGTGACCTATGACTTTTTAAATACGCAGAAAGGCAAGGAGATAGTTGAAAAAATAAAAATAACTAATTCTCCACATTAATAAGATGATGAATAATGAAGAAAATATGATTTTCAATAAACTATTAGAGGATAGAGAACAGAGAGTAGCTACTATAGAGGAAATGCTAAGGATTCACAAAGGCACAGCAATATGCATAAGAGCTAATTATCCAGGGCTATATAAAAATAATAAATACACAAAAGCTATTGTAGAAACTATGAAAGATGAGTGTGAGAAGATATTTAACAAGAATATAGGTTATAAGCTTTCTCAAGAGACATATGAAGGAAACATAGTGCTTATGAGTATTAAAGATAGCTTAAAAAATGTGAAATTACAATGCATCAATATAGAGGAAAACCATCCACTGGGAAGATTAATAGATATAGATATATATGGCGAAGGTCTTGAAACTATAAATAGGGAACAGCTAGGATTCAATAAAAGAAGCTGTTATATATGTAAGGATTATGCACATAACTGTGTTAGAAGTAAGAAACACTCTATGGAGGATATAAAGAGATATATAGAAGATATAGTTGACAATTACATTGAGGATACGAAATAAATGTATAATGTGAAATAGATTAAAGGTACTAACTTAACATTATATTCTTAATTTCCTCAAAATTTATTACAAAATAATTAAAATTTAAGATAGCAAGATAAACTTTCAAAATTTAATAGCGTATTATTATATAGAGAGAGGAGAAAATAATGATTTCACAAAGTAATAATGTGATAGAGGATGTAATACTTGTAGAAAAAGTGTTACAGGGGGATATTGAAAGCTTTGAGATACTTATAAAAAAATATGAACTTATGATAATAAGGTTTGCATATGGGATGGTAAAAAATAAAGAAACCAGTGAAGATATCACACAAGAGGTTTTTATAACTATATATAATAAGTTAGGAATGTATAACAAATCTTACAGTTTTTCTAATTGGATTTTACAAATAACCAGGAATAAATGTATAGATTATATGAGAAAGTATAATAAGGTACAAGAAAGTGATATAGATATAGCCTATGATGTTTCATCTAAAGATATGGGACCACAAGAATTTACAGAATATCAAGAGGTGAAAGGAAAGGTTAATGAATATATAAAGACATTAGATGAACTAGATGCACAGATTCTTAATTTGAGATATTCAAAGGACTTAACTTTTAAAGATATAGGAGAAATTCTTTCTTTAACTGAAACTACGGTTAAAAGAAAATATTATAAAATTAGAGATGGCTTTAAAAGTTTTTATAATCAATAAGGAGGTGGATTAGATGAGATGCGAACAGTGTAAAGATAGAATGTTTGAATATGTTGAAAATATGTTATCAGAAGAACAAGATAAAGAAATGAAAGCACATATCGAAGAATGTGAACAGTGTATGGAAGCATATAAAAGAGAGCTTATTGAAGCTGAGGCTTTTAAAGAAGTATGTTCTTATGAAAATGTAGAATTTAATAGTTCTGTTGATAATATAATAAATTCTATTGATAAGAATAAATATAGAGATAATAAAAAGAATAGAAGATATCCAAAAGTTTTTGCAATTGCAGCAGCCATTATGATAGGTCTAATTATAACTCCTATGGTTATAGATAGGATAAATAATAAAAAATCAGATTTTGCTATGGATGGAGCAAAAAAAGAAGTTTCTGAAAAAAGATCACAAGTCAATAATAATGCAGAAACAGCTCAAATTCCAGAAACAGAGTTAGGTGACTCAATGTATGGATTAGATGGGACACAAGGATATTCTATGGAAATATATCAGGCTACCGAGGTTTCTATAGAAAAACAAATGAAATTTAATACACCATTTATAGCAACTTCTGATGGAAAGTATGAGGCTACTATTGAGGGAAAAGGAGAGACTGCGGGAGAAGAAGGCGAAGGAGTAATATATATAAAAAATAAAGTAGACGGTAAAATGATAGAATATAAAATGTTAAGCACTGATGACCAACAATCTCCATGTAGTATAAATTGGTATGATGATAGGAATCTTATGATTGTTCAAGGGAATGCACATGGAACATTGGTAAGAGGATTGGATATAATTACTCTTAATGCTGAAACCTCAGAACAGACTAAGATTTATTCTTTACCTACATCTGGAACACAAAGAATTAAGAGCGTTGAAAGAATTAAAAATGATTTGAAAATAAATTATGTAGAATATGATGATATAATGAATGAGTATGAAGAAAAAGAAAAATTAGTAACAGATTATAAGTTAGGCAAATTAATAGAATAATAATTATTAATTATTTCTAAAATCCCTCTATTTTTACAAAATAGAGGGATTTTAGGTTTTTTTTTGTGTTATAATTAAACTTATTAAATTGTCATATAGGTGGTGACAGGGTGAAAAAAGTAAACAAACATTATCAGAGAGCAATGAATTATTACTGTGATGGAAATTTAAATAAGGCCATGTTGTATTGTGATAAAGTATTAGCCGTAAATAGAGAACATTCTCCAGCCCTAAATCTTAAGGGATTAATATATTATATAAAAGGTGACTTGGAAAGTGCTCAGATGAATTGGAAAATAAATTATAAAATAAATGGAGATGGAGTATCAAAGAACTATTTAGAAGATAGTAAAAATGATAAGAATAAACTCTATTTATATAGTCAAGGAGTATTATTTTTTAATGAAGTAAAAGTTAGAAAGGCATTAGAATGCTTCGTAGAATGTGAGAATTCTCATTTTAATAGTATTAATTTGTGGAGTTATATGGCTTTATCTTATATGAAGCTTGGAGACTATGACAATTGTATAAAATACATGGAACAGATTCTAAGTGTAGATAGGAATAATAGCATAGCCCTAGAGATAAACAAACAATTACAAGATATAAAAATAATCAAAAAACAGATACCTTGGAAAAGCATTAAAATAACTACTATAGTTTTAGTTATAGCTTTAATATTATTTTCTACAAGTGTGTTTATTTACTCTAAGCGGAGTCATATAAGGAATATCTTTAGTACTAGGTCCCAGACAGAAAAAGTGGACAAGGAATCTACAAATAACTCTAATTTCCAAGGAAATATTATTGGAAATTCAAAAGATGAAAGTGAAAAATATGAAGAAAATAATAATAGTAATGAGAAAAAAGTAGAGTTTAATAAGGAATTTGCAACTAATTTATTGAAAAATAAGAAATACGAGGAAATATATGACTATATAGAAACTATGGATATTGAAGAGTTAAGTATTAATGAAAAAGTAGTTATAGAGGATGCTAAAGTTATAATTATGGAGGAAGGCGTAAATTATTTTTATGAGGAGGCTTCAAAGCTTATCCATGAAAATAACTATGATAAATCTTTAAATTTTCTAAAAAAGGCTTATAAGTATAGTGAAAAAAGTTATTTAAAAGAACATATTTTATACATGTTAGGTTTTTCTAGTGAAAAAATAGGAGATATAGAGAATAGTAATAAATACTATGAGGAATATGCTAAAATTTATATAAAGGATGGGGTATATATAGAACAGTGCCTATATAATTTGTCCATTAACAATGAGAAGATAGATATAGATAAATCTAAGAAATATTCTAAAATACTTAAAGAAAATTTCGAAAAGTCCGAATTTAATAATACAAAGATAAAGGAGATATTAAATAAATAGTATTTTAGACATTAAAAATAAACTAGTATATAGTTAGTTATTTTTACATGTCTTATATGGAGGTATAAAAATGTTAGAGTTAAAGGGCAACAGTTTTCATGAGGCAGTTAAGAATAATACTAAGCCAGTATTAGTAAATTTTGGAGCAGCATGGTGTGGACCTTGTAAGATGTTGGAACCAATTTATGATGAGCTTTCTAAAGAAATGAATGAAAGTTTTGTCTTTGTGAAAGTAAATGTAGATGAGAATCTAAATTTGGTAAGACAACATAATATAGCAAATATACCAACCATAATAATTTATGAGAATGGAAAAATAATAGATATTATAATTGGATTTAAAGAAAAAGAAGAATTACGAAGATTATTAAATAAATACATTTAACATAAAACAAACAGATGCCACAGCATCTGTTTGTTTTATGTTTAAATGTATAGCAAATGAATATCATATATTTTTCACCACTGGATTAACTATAAATACTTCAAGTCTATTTAGGGTTAAGCGATTTAGGGCATCTATATCAAGGGATGGAACAGTTATAAAGATAAACACTATAAAAATTATTAATAATTTTTTCATATAACTCATCTCCTCTTCAATAATTATTCTTCCAATAAAAATAATTATAATGCATGAAAAAGAAATTTTATTGTAATTTATCTTTAATTAATACATATTCCTTCATAAATTTATCATATAGTATATCCATATTATTATAGGTTTTATTAGCAGTATCATATAAAGAATCTAAATCAATTTCGCTTTTATTTTTTTTATCAGATAATACTTTTTCTGTTGCCATTGCATATTTAATATCAATAAGATATTCACTATACATATCTACGGTTTTTAGAAGTCCTTCATAAATATCTAAAACATTGTTAGGTATAGGCATTTCTTTCAACAGTTTTTTAATGGTATCTACTTTCGTTATAGTATCATTAATATCTTTTATAACCAATTCATAACTAATTTTATTAGCTCTACAATCTAATACTTTACTATAAAAATTAATTTTAATGTTTTGAAAAGATATAAATAATTCGTTGAATTTCGCACCAAATTTACTAAGTTGATTTTCCTTTATTTCTTCACTCTTTTTTGAATTTGATTTACTAATACAATAATTTATAGAGGAGTCGATAAACTTAGATAAAGATTGTCCAATAGAAAGAGGTTTATTTTTCACAATCAAGTTAGCATAATGGTCATTAGCATTTTTCTCATAAGATTTTAAGTCATCGCAAGCTATGAGAACATCTTTCCCAGTAGGATTATTTAAAATTGCTATAAGTTGATCAAATATGAGTATATTTTGTTGAGCGCCTTTATATATATGAGAATAAACATTTTTTTCATTAGCACTTAAATTTTTATTGTTATAATCTATGCTTTCTATAATTTTATACATATTCTCTTTCATTTTCGGTATAGATTTTAGAGCTTTTTCTACATCAACATCCTTAATCCCTATAAACTCACTGCTTTCATTGTTTACATCGATTATTCTTTCAATGATGTTAGAAATGTTTTTCTCAGATTTAGAAATAGTTAAATAATTAAAAACTTTATAACTTAAAAAAAGCAGTAATAAGGCTATAACTATATATAATATATATTTAGGTAGTGAATCAATTTTTTTTGATATTAAGTTTTTCATTTAGAGGTTCCCCCTTTGTTATAAGATTTACATAAAAAATATTATATTTCTTTATATTATGGTAAATACTAAAATATTCATATAAATAGATTAATTTTAATAATATTTTATTAATATACAAGTGTTTCTTAGTATATTATAAATGCTTTTAATAGTGTATAATTAATTTAGTAGAAATGCGGGGTGGTTTATTTGAGTTTAGTAGATTTTATAATTAATATATTTAGAGGGTTCAAGGCAACTTCTTTAATTGATATAGTAGTAGTTTCCTACATATTTTACAAAGGATACACCTTGATGAAAGAAACCAGAGCAGAACAGTTATTAAAAGGAATTTTATTAATATTTCTTTTGATACCTGTTAGCGATATTTTGAATTTAACAACATTAAATTGGATATTACAAAATACAATTACTATTAGTGTAATTTCTATAATTATAATTTTCCAACCAGAGATAAGAAGAGCTTTGGAGCATATAGGAAGAACCTCCATAATGGACAAAATGATGTATGAAGATGATGAAATAATGATTAAGGTTATAGATGAAATAGTAGATTCAATAGAAGCATTAGCTAAAGAAAGGACTGGTGCCCTTCTTATCATTGAGCAAAAAACAGGATTAGGGGATGTTATTAGTACTGGTACAAAAATTAATGCAGATGTTTCATCAGCACTTTTACAGAATATATTTGTAGTTAATACTCCGTTACATGATGGAGCTACAATAATAAGAAATGATAAAATTATTGCAGCAGGATGTTTTTTACCGTTGACCAATGATGATAAATTAAGCAAGCAACTTGGTACAAGGCATAGAGCGGGAATAGGGATTACAGAAATAACAGATTGCATAACTATAATAGTTTCAGAAGAAACAGGTGTTATATCACTAGCTATCAATGGAAAACTTTTAAGAAGTTATGATAAGGATAAACTGAGAACTGTTCTGTTAAATATCATGAAGAATAGACAAGGCAAGAAAGTTTCATTGAAGGAGAGGGCAAAGTCATGGATAAGCAAAAAAGACAAGATATAATAATTAAAGCCTGCTGTGTTATTGCTGCTCTTACACTATGGGTATATATACGTAATACTGAAAATCCAGTAAGTACTCAACTGATTAAATATGTTCCAGTTGATGTAGTTAATTTAGATACATTAGAAGACAAAGATTTAGTGGCAGTACCAGGACAGGAGTTTTATGTAAATTTAAATATTAAAGCACCAGATTCCATAGCTAGAAATATTGATAAAAATAAAGACTTTAAATTGCAAGTAGATGTTAAGGATTATGCTTTAAAGGCTGGAGAAACTAAGATACCTGTAACAGTTAAAGAAAGTCCCTCAGGAGTTAGCATACTAAATCCTGACGGATTACTAGTTAAAATTGAAGTGGATAATTTAGTGGAAATTAATGTGCCAACAACTACTAATGTAGTTGGAAAAGTAGCAGATGGATTTTATAATGATAATGTAACTATGTCACTTGATACGGTTAGGGTCACAGGGCCAGAAAAGCTTTTAAAAAGTGTTAAATCAGTATCAGGGGATATAGATATTAAAGATGCTAAAGCAGATATTAATAAAATTGTTAAATTAAAGGCTGTCGATGCTAATGGAAAAGAGGTTTCAGATGTTAAGATAAATCCTGATTATGCTCAAGTAAGTGTTCAAGTGAGTAAGGGGAGAGTACTAGAAGTTCAAGTAAAAACAAAAGGAGCACCTAGTTCAGGAGTTTCTATAGAGACCATAGAGGCAATTCCTAAAGCAGTTGAGGTTTCTGGGGACACTGAAGTTATTGATCAGGTCCGAACGCTAAGTACAGAGACTATAGATTTAAACTCTATAAATCAAGATACCACTATAGACACAAATTTAATAGTTCCATCGGGAATTAAAGTTACAAATAATAATTATAAAGTAAAGGTGAAAATTACTGTTAATAAGCTTCAAGAGAAGACTGTGTCTATACCTATAAAGTATATAAATCTAGGGGAAAAATTAACTGTTGAGGTAAAAGAACCAACTGTTAACTTAACTTTAACTGGACAGGAAAGTCAGCTAGGTAGTTTGGTACTAGATAATATTGTAGCAAATATAGATTTACAGGGGTTAAAAGAAGGAGACCATTCAGTTGAATTAAAATTAACAGGTATTCCTAATGGAATTAACATAAAATCTCAAAGTATAAACAATGTAAATATAACAATTAAAAACATTCCGGAGGAAACAAATAATAATGGCAGTTAAAATAAATAATTTAGTTTTAGAAATAAATGAAGATGTAGAAGTATTAAAAGACAAAGTAGCTAAAAAACTAAAGATTAATAAAGCTGATTTTAAATCCTTTAAAATAGTAAAAGAATCTATTGATGCAAGGAAAAAGAATTCAATAAAGATAAACTATGCAGTCGAGATTACATGTGACAAGGAAAAGAATGTGATTGCAAAGGCTAGCAGTAATGATGTTAAAATCCAAGAAGTTAAGTATGATGCGGAATTTAATTTTGGAACTGAAAAACTAAATACAAGACCTGTTATAGTAGGAATGGGGCCAGCAGGTCTTTTCGCAGGTCTCCTCATGGCACAGAAGGGATATAATCCAATAATAATCGAAAGAGGAGAAGATGTAGATAATAGAGCTAAGTCAATTGATAAATTTTGGATTAATAGAGAGTTAAATACCGAAAGCAACGTTCAATTTGGAGAAGGTGGAGCTGGTACTTTCTCTGATGGGAAGCTCACCACGAGAATAAAAGACAAGCGATGTGACTATGTACTGGAAGAGTTGGTTGAAGCAGGAGCCCCAGAAGAGATAAAGTATATGGGAAAACCACATATAGGGACAGATATATTAAAAGGTGTAGTAAAAAACATAAGAGAAACTATAAAGTCTTTAGGGGGAGAAGTTAAATTTTCTAACAAGCTTGAAGATATTGTTACTAGAGATGGAGTTTTAAAAGAAATTATTGTAAATGGAGAAAAGATACCTTGTGAACAATTAATATTATCTATAGGGCATAGTGCAAGAGACACCTATGAGATGCTGTATAGAAGGAGAGTATTTATGTCTCCAAAACCTTTTGCTATAGGTTTTAGAATAGAACACCTTCAGAGTTTAATAGATGAAAATCAATATGGGGTATATGCTACTCATCCTAAATTAAGAGCAGCAGATTACAAACTTACTTATACTAGTGAAACTTTAGATAGATCAGTTTATAGCTTTTGTATGTGTCCAGGAGGACAGGTAGTAGCAGCAGCTTCTGAAGAGAATACAGTAGTGGTAAATGGAATGAGTAACTATAAAAGAGATGGTAAGAATTCCAATTCAGCTATAGTTGTATCCGTAGGTCCTAAGGATTTTCCAAATGATACACCACTAGCAGGAATAGAGTTTCAAAGACATTATGAGGGATTAGCATATAAGCTTGGAGGAGGAAACTATAACGCACCATTACAGCTGGTAAAGGACTTCATAAAAGATGAAAAATCCACTAAATTTGGAAAGGTAAAACCTAGTTATTTGCCAGAAACTAGATTTGCTATGCTTAAGGATGGGTGTCCAAGTTTTGTAACTAATGCTATAAAAGAAGCACTACCAGTATTTAATAGAAAAATTCCAGGTTTTGCAGGAGAGGATGCAATATTGACAGGATTAGAAACGAGAACTTCAGCTCCAGTAAGGATAGATAGAAATGAAATGCAACAAAGCATAAATGTTAAAGGATTATATCCAGCTGGAGAAGGTGCTGGATATGCAGGAGGAATAATATCTGCAGCTGTAGATGGATTGAAGGTTGCAGAGGCTATAATGAAGGAATATGCACCACTTCACTAAAAGATGTAATAGAGCGTCTTTTAGTGAAGTATAGCTAGAGATTGTGATACTAACTGTATAGGTTGGTATTACAACTCACTATATTGCTTAAAATACTTTAACAGGTTAACTTGATAGAAACACCATTATTTTGATAAAATATTTAATGAAAACCTTTAAATGAAAACCTTTAAATGAAAATTTAATCTATATGTTATGGGGGTTATTAATAATGGGAGAAAAAAAGTATGTGTTAGTAGTTAATCCGGGTTCAACATCTACAAAGATTGCTATATATTCAGGGGAAGAATGTGTAGCAGCAGATAACTTATCTCATAGTATTGAAAAAATAAAAAAATATTCTCATATATGTCAACAAAAAGATATGAGATCAGAAGTCATACTAAAATGGCTAGAAGAAAAAGAAATAACCCTAGAGACATTGAGAGCAGTAGTCGGCAGAGGTGGCCTTTTAAGACCTATGCCAGGAGGAACATACAAGATAACTCTTAAGATGTTAGATGATTTAATTGTTGGATTCCAAGGACAACATGCTTCAAATTTAGGTGGTGTTATCGCTTTTGAAATAGCAGAAAAATTAAATATTCCATCTTACATAGTAGATCCAGTAGCTGTAGATGAGATTGAGAATGTAGCTAGAATATCTGGAATGGAGGACATAGAAAGACGTTCACTTGTACATGCCTTAAACATTAAAGCAGTTACTAGAAGAGTTTGTGAGAGGAAAGGATTAGAATTTACAAAGGCTAATTTTGTAGTTGCTCATATTGGTGGTGGAATTACAGTATCACCAGTAAGTGGAGGAAGACTTCTAGATTGTAACAATGCTAATGAAGAAGGTCCTTTTTCACCAGAAAGAACAGGAACACTTCCTGTAGGAGAAATAGTTAAACTTGCCTTTAGTAAGGAGTATACACTTCCAGAGCTAAAGAAAAAGATAACAGGAGAAGGTGGACTATTAGCATACTTAGGAACTAACGATGGTAGAGAAATTGATAAGCGTATAGATGCTGGAGATAAGAAAGCCGAGTTAATATTTAGGGCAATGGCTTATCAAATAAGCAAAGAAATAGGGTCTATGGCTACAGTTTTATGTGGGAAAGTAGATGCTATAATTTTAACTGGAGGAATTGCTTATAACAAGAGAATAACTGATTGGATAAGTGAGGATGTAGGATTTATAGCGCCTATTGAGTTAGTACCTGGGGAAGATGAAATGTTAGCATTGGCGCAAGGAGTTAATAGAGTATTAGAAGGAAAAGAAGTTCCAAAGATTTACGAAAATGAATTGAATTTAATATAAAGAATATTCATGGAGGGAAGAGAATGATTAAAAACTTTGAAGAGGTAATTACCAAAGTTAAATCTCAATCAATGAAAGTGGTGGCTGTGGCAGTAGCACAGGATGAACCAGTTTTAGAGGCTATTAGAGATGCTAAGAAAAATGGTATAGCGGATGCAATACTAGTTGGAGACAAAGAAGAAATAATTAAGATAGCTAATAAAATTCAAATGAACATAGATGAATATAAAATAGTAGATGAAAAAGATGTTAATAAGGCAGCAATAGAAACTGTTAAACTTGTATCATCAGGTAAAGCTGATATGATGATGAAGGGACTTATAGACACGGCAACTTTTTTAAGGGCAGTATTGAATAAAGAAGTTGGGTTAAGAACTGGAAAGCAGATGTCTCATATAGCAATATTTGAGGTTCCAGGATATGATAGATTGTTATTTGTAACGGATGCGGCGTTCAATATGTATCCACAGTTAAATGAAAAAATAGATATAATTAAAAATGCAGTACAAGTAGCTCATGCACTTGATATTGAAATTCCTAAGGTAGCACCTATTTGTGCAGTAGAGGTAGTTAATCCAAGTATGCCTGCCACACTAGATGCAGCTAACTTGTCAAAGATGAGTGAGAGAGGTCAGATAAAGGGATGTATTATAGATGGTCCATTAGCTCTTGACAATGCTCTTTCAGAAGAAGCAGCAGCGCATAAAAAGATATCAGGACCAGTAGCTGGAAAAGCAGATATATTACTTATGGCTAATATTGAAGCAGGAAATGCTGTATATAAATGTTTAACTTATACTACCGAATCTAAAAATGGTGGATTACTTGTAGGTGCAGCAGCTCCTGTTATAGTAACATCAAGAGCAGATTCACCAGAGACAAAAATGAATTCAATAGCACTAGCTTCATTAGTAGCTAGCAAAAAATAACATAGGGGGATTTCAAAATGGCTTTTAAGTTATTAATTATAAATCCAGGGTCAACATCCACTAAGATAGGAATATATGAGGATGAGAATCCAATTTTAGTTGAAACATTAAGACATTCATCTGAAAAAATTTCAGAATATAGAGAAATATATGAACAGTTAGATTTTAGAAAGGACGTAATACTAGATATTCTAAAGAAAAAAGATTTCGATATCAACACATTAGATGCAGTAGTTGGAAGAGGTGGTCTTTTAAAATCTATTGAAGGTGGTACTTATGAAGTAAATAAAACTATGTTGAAGGATTTAAAAGTAGGTATTCAAGGACAGCATGCTTCAAATCTAGGAGGAATAATAGCTAATGAAATAGCGAATAGCCTTAAGGTTCCAGCTTTCATAGTAGATCCAGTAGTGGTAGATGAGATGACGGATGTAGCTAGAATATCAGGAATGCCTGAGATTGAAAGAAAAAGCATATTTCATGCATTAAATCAAAAGGCTGTAGCAAAAAGATATGCTGTAGAAAAGAAAATATCTTATGAGGATTTAAATTTAATAGTAACACATATGGGTGGAGGTATATCTGTAGGTGCTCATAAAAAGGGAAAAGTAGTAGATGTAAATAATGCACTAGATGGAGAAGGACCATTTTCTCCAGAAAGAAGCGGGGGACTTCCTGTAGGAGATTTAGTTAAACTCTGCTTTAGTGGGAAATATACTATAGAAGATATAAAGAAAAAAATAAATGGAAAAGGTGGAATTGTAGGATATCTTCAAACTAATAATACAAAAGAGGTTGGAGATAGAGCAATAGCTGGAGATGAAAATGCTAAATTAATACTTGATGCAATGGGATACCAAATAGCTAAAGAAATAGGAAAATGTGCAGCAGTTTTACAAGGAAAAGTAGATGCAATAATCTTAACAGGTGGAATTGCTTATTCTAAATATATAGTTAACTATATAAAAGAAAGAGTAGAATTTATATCAGAAGTAGTAGTATATCCAGGAGAAGATGAATTATTGGCTCTAGCAGAAGGTGCACTAAGAGTATTAAGAAAGCAAGAAATTGCAAAAGAGTATATTTAAAGGGTGATTATATGAGTAGAATTAGGGTATTTACAGGTCATTTTGGTAGTGGAAAGACGGAAATAGCAATAAATTATGCTATAAACTTGGCAAAACAGGGAAAAAAAGTAGCACTTGTGGATTTGGACATAGTAAATCCCTATTTCTGTATTAGGGATCTCAAAGATTTATTAGAGAAATACAATATTCGTGTTATATCTTCTAATCCAGAATTTGTTAATGCTGAGCTTATGGTGGTTCCACCAGAGGTAATTGCTGTATTTAATGATAAGAGCTATGATGTGGTTTTTGATGTAGGTGGTGACGGTGCAGGAGCTGTAGCTTTAGGTCAGTATAATAGGTTCTTTGTTCAGGAGTCTTATGATATGTATTTTGTGATAAATCAAAATAGACCTTTTACATCTAATGATTTGGATGTAAAAGATTATATGAGAGAGATACAAAATTCATCTAGGTTAAAAATTACTCATCTTATATCAAATACTAATCTGTCCTATGAAACAACTAAAGATCATATTATTAATGGTGATAGGGAAACGGCTAAAATAGCTGAGGAACTTAATATTCCTCATGCATACACTGTATGTTCAGAAGATATGGTTAGTGAAGTTGAAAAAAAGGTTGAAGGAGAATTATTACCTATACACATATACATGCTTCCGCCTTGGAGAAAAGATGAGTTTTAATAAATTTAGTGGGTAATTTCATTTTATATATTATTAAATTATTATGGGAAAAAATTAAGATATTTAGTTTAACAGATCATTAATGTGAACTATATAATCGCAAGGAGGTATAGGAATGGCAAGAGTGAGTTTTAGAGAAGAGAGATGCAAGGGTTGTGGACATTGTATAAATGCATGTCCTAAAAAAATCATAGAATTCTCTAATAAATTAAATTTAAAAGGGTATCATCCAGCTACGGTAACGGAGGAAAATATGTCAAAGTGTATTGCATGTGTATCATGTGGAAGAATGTGTCCAGATCTTGTGATTACAGTTGAGAAATAATTGAGGGAGGTAGAATTCATGTCAGATAAAGTTTTAATGAAGGGTAATGAAGCAATTGGGGAAGCTGCTATTAAAGCAGGGTGTCAGTGTTTCTTTGGATATCCTATAACACCACAGACGGAAATTTCAGCTTATCTTTCAAGAAGAATGCCTAAAATAGGCAGAGTATTCTTACAAGCAGAAAGTGAAATAGCTGCAATCAATATGGTATATGGAGCAGCAGGTACAGGAGTAAGATGTATGACATCTTCAAGTTCTCCAGGAATAAGCTTAAAAGCAGAGGGAATATCTTATATAGCAGGTGCTGAGCTTCCATGTGTTATAGTAAACATAGTAAGAGGAGGTCCAGGCCTTGGAGGAATTCAACCAGCACAGTCTGATTATTTCCAAGCAACAAAAGGTGGAGCTCATGGTGATTTTAATCTTCCAGTTTATGCACCAGCTTCAATTCAAGAGATGGTGGATTTAGTTCAAGATGCTTTTGATGTGGCTGAGATTTACAGAACACCTGTAATGGTTATGGGTGATGGTATGCTAGGACAAATGATGGAGCCAGTAGAGTTCAAAGAAAGAGAGGCTAAAGAGCTTCCAGAGAAAACTTGGGCAGCTAATGGATTAAAAGGAAGAAATAAACATAATGTAATAAACTCACTGTACTTAAAGCCAGAAGGCTTAGAAAACCATAATAAAAAACTTCAAGCTAAATTTAAAGCTATAAAAGAAAATGAAGTTAAATATGAATTATATAACTGTGATAGAGAGAATGACTTAGTAATGGTTGCGTATGGTACAACCTCAAGAATATGTAAAAATGTAGTTAAATTAGCGGAAAAAGAAGGCATAAAATTAGGATTAATCAGACCAATAACACTGTGGCCATTCCCAGTAGAAGCTTTTGAGGAAACTATAAATAACACAAAATTAGGATATATTTCTGTTGAGCTAAGCTGTGGACAGATGGTTGAAGATGTAAGACTTGCGGTGGAGGGAAGAAAACCAGTAAACTTCTTTGGAAGAAGTGGTGGAATGGTTCCAAACCCAAGTGAAATATTAGATAAAGTAAGAGAAATAGTAGGAGGTGCTAAGTAATGGCTATAGTATTTCAACCAACAAAGGCGTTATTAGATGTACCTACCCATTACTGCCCAGGATGTACTCATGGTTTAATCCATAGACTAGTGGGAGAAGTATTAGAGGAATTAAATGTTTTAGATAAAACTATAGGAGTGGCTCCAGTTGGATGTTCAGTTTTAGCATATGACTATTTTGCATGTGATATGTTTGAAGCTGCTCATGGAAGAGCACCAGCAGTAGCTACAGGAATAAAGAGATCTAATCCAGACTCAGTGGTATTCACATACCAAGGAGATGGAGATCTTGCAGCTATAGGAACAGCAGAAATTGTACATGCTGCTACTAGAGGCGAAAATATTGTCACAATATTCGTAAATAACTGTATCTATGGAATGACAGGTGGACAAATGGCTCCAACTACATTACCAGGACAAATTACAGAAACTTCACCTTATGGAAGAGATGTAAAACTTCAAGGATATCCAATAAGAGTTTCTGAAATGATATCTACATTAGATGGTGCTTGTTATGTAGAAAGAGTTTCTGTTGACAATGTACCAAATGTATTAAAAGCTAAAAAAGCAATTAAAAAAGCTTTTCAAAATGCTATAGATGGAAAAGGTTTTTCACTAGTTGAAGTACTATCAATCTGTCCAACTAACTGGGGATTATCAGCACAAGAATCAATGGACTGGTTAAGAAGTGATATGATGCCTTTCTATACTCTAGGAGTAAAAAAAGACACAACTCAGGAGGTGAAATAATATGGCATCACAAGATATAATTTTCGCAGGCTTTGGTGGACAAGGTATATTATCCATGGGAAAATTCTTAGCTTATGCTGGGATGGATGCTAACATGAACGTATCTTGGTTACCATCTTATGGTCCAGAAATGCGTGGAGGTACAGCTAACTGTTCAGTAATAGTTTCAGATGACAGTGTAGGGTCACCTATAGTTACAATGCCTACTTCAGTAGTAGTTATGAATAGACCATCTCTAGATAAGTTTGAAAAAGATTTAGCTAAGGGCGGATTACTAATAATAGACTGTGATTTAGTTGATAGAGAGCCAAATAGAACTGATATAGAAGTAATAAAAATACCAGCTCAAACAGAAGCTGATAAATTAGGAAGCAAACAAATTGCTAACATGGTACTTCTAGGAGCCTTAGTCGAAAAAACAGGAATAGTTTCAATGGAAACTCTACTACAATCCTTAAAAGACCATGGTAAAGAAAAATTCTTTGAAATAAATAGAAGAGCTATAGAAGTAGGAGCTTCATATGTAAAATAATGTATCTACCCCTGGGGTCGTTCCATTTTATGGAACGACCCCAGTTTTTTTTATTTGAAGATTTTCAAAATATTTTCCACAGCATATTTACAATGTAACAATGTTATGTTACATTAATATTATAGTAATAGAAAACAAACTTTAAAGTTTATTTACGTATTATGTTATGTGAGTATAGGGTCAAATTACAATCTAAATATGTAGCAAACGAAAGTAGCAGTAGTAATATGAGTAAATGCATAAACTGCTTAATAAGAAAAATGGTATATTAATGAATTATGAGAACAATGTTATGTTGTATGGAGGTATAAAAATGGATGAGGGAAAAACTTTAAAGCTATGGAACAGGAACTTCTTTTTACTTTGGCAAGGGCAGCTAGTGTCTTATTTGGGAGATATCATATATATGATTGCACTGAATTTTTGGGTATTAGAGGTAACTGGGTCTACAGCGCTAATGGGTCTACTTTCTGCAGTGGCTTTAATTCCAAGATTAATTTTAGGGCCTTTTGCAGGAGTTTTAGTAGATAGATTGAATAGAAGAAATATCATAGTAATTACGGATTTTATAAGAGGAATATTATGTGCTTTTGCAGGTATAGCTGCACTAAATGGATTTATACAGGTATGGATGGTATTTGTTATAGCAATTGTAAATAGTATGTGTTCAGCATTTTTTAATCCATGCATAACATCGGTAAAACCAGATATAGTACCTAAAGATAAAATAGTTAAGGCAAACTCTATAACTAGTTTTGCAGAATCAGGAGCAAGTATGGTTGGAAATTCTATAGCTGGGATTTTGTATGTATCAATAGGAGCTCCATATATGTTCTTATTTAATGGTGTATCTTACTTATTTTCAGCATTTACAGAGATATTTATCAAAGTTCCAGCTGTAAAAAGAGAAGTAGAACAAAGGAATGTTACATTAAAAAGTGATTTTATTGAAGGTTTTAAATTTTTATGGGAATTTAAAGCTTTAAGAAATATTTTTATAGTGTCGTCCTTCATAAATTTTTTGTGTAATGCTGCCTTTATATTACTACTTCCTTATTTTAAAGAAATGAATTTTTTAGGAGCAGAGAAATATGGAATAGCTATGGCAATGAGTTCTTTAGGAATGGTAATAGGTAGTGGGGCTTTATCTTTAATTAGTATAAAAAACAGTCAAAAATTTAGAGTATCCACCACAGCAATGATAGTTATGTCAAGTCTATGGCTTATTATGCCTCTTGTGAATAATTTTTATGTTATAGCTATTGCTCTTTTAATAGCTCAAATGTGCAATATGATTTCTAACACTATATTTAATTCTACAATGATGATTGCAATTCCACAAGAAAAAAGGGGAAAGGTATTTTCACTTATTAGTACTTTTTCTATGGGGTTAAGTCCACTAGGAATAGCACTAGGAGGAATAATGGGAGAGTTTATTTCAATAAAAATTGCTATGCTGATGTTTTTTGCAATGACTTTTATAGGTGCTTTATCCATTCCTATGTTAAAAGGGTTTAAGACTATGATAAGCTTTAATCCTGAAGAGCAAACATTGGAAGAATTAATAGTATTAACTAATGGAGAGATTAATAATATAAGTATGGAAATTAATTAGAAGATATTGAGTATATGCAAGTTAAGGAGGAACAAGGATGGTAAACAATGAAACATGTGGAGATCTAAAAATATCAGGAAGTGGAAAGGCTACAGGCGGAAGGTATAGACAAATATCTATAAGCGGAAGTGGAAAAATTGTAGGAGACATACAATGTGAAAGCTTTAGAATAAGTGGTAGTGGGAAAGTAGAAGGTGCAATAACTACTAATGAATTTAGAATTAGTGGAAGTGGAAAAGTCACTCAAGATTTAAAATGCATAGATGGAGGAATAAGTGGAAGTGGTACAGTACAGGGTTCTATTCATGCAAATAGATTTAAAATAAGTGGAAGCGGTAAGATAGGCGGCAATTTTAAAGGAGAGAATTTTGTTATCTCTGGGGGAGGAACTGTAGGTGGAAGGATAAGCTCTACTAATGTGGATATAAATGGTGGAGCTAGAGTACAACAAGGAATTGAGGGGGAAATAATAAATATTAATGGATCTATTATAACTCAAGGAATGATTAATGGAGATGAAGTTAATATTGGATTAAATGGAGGCTGTGAGATAGAAGAGATTGGAGCTTCAAAGGTAAGGGTATCTGAAGAGTTTAATATTAGAAATAGTATAGCTGTAAAATGGCTTATAAAGTTATTTAGTAGAAATCATGGATATTTAAAGGTAAGGACTATTGAGGCAGATGAGATATATCTAGAAAATACTATAGCAGAAGTAGTTAGAGGGGAGAGGATAATCATAGGCAAAGGATGCAATATAAAGAGAATAGAGTATAGAAATTCACTTGAAAAAATAGATTCTAACTCTATTGTAGAAGAAGAAAGGAGGCTTTAAGAGAAAGATATGCAAGAATTAATTTCTAAGAAGGAAATATTAGATATAACAGGTATTTCTTATGGTCAACTTTATAGATGGAAAAGAAAAAATTTAATACCAGAGGAATGGTTTATAAAGAAATCTAGTTATACGGGTCAGGAAACTTATTTTCCTAAGGAGAAAATTTTAGATAGAATAAAAAAGATATTGGAATTTAAGGATGATATGCCACTAGATGATCTAGCAGATATGTTCTCTAATAAGGTCAATGTTAATAGTGGAAGTGAAAGTTATGTAATAGAAAAAAATATTATAAATTCTGATGTCATAGGAATTTATAAAGATATGTTTGGAGCTAAAGAAAATTATAATTTTAAAGATATGTTATTTATGTATATATTACAACATCAACTAACCTTAGGAGAGATTACAATTGATGAATTAGAGCTATTAATTGACATCATAAGCAGAGAATATGATAAGATGCAAGCAGATGAAGGAAAGGTATATCTGGTTAGAAAACTAGGATTATCTATAGGTATAGGAGCATTCAAAGAACCAATCTTATTAGATAAAAATACTAAAGTTATATGTACACTAGATATTAATAAATATACAGAGGAATTAAATTTAAAATTAGCTGAACAGACTTAAGATAAAGTGTATGAAAGAAAAGTATAAGTTAAAAATATGGTATTGGAATAAGGAGGGGAAAAATGACTGTTTATGATGCTATGGATCTAAAAATAAGTGGGGATTTAGAAACTAAAGGTGGAAATTATAAAGATGTAAAAATTAGTGGAGATGGAATAATAAATGGGGATATCACTTGCAAATCCTTTAGGATTAGCGGTAATGGAGATGTAAAAGGAAATGTAGAGTGTGATGGTTTATTTAAAGTTAGTGGTGATGCAAGCATTACTAACGCAATAAGCTGTGTAGAGTTTAGCATTAGTGGAGACTGTGAAGTGTTGGGAGATTTAAGGGTTGTGAATGAATTGAAAGTTAGTGGAGAATTAAATGCAAGTGGAAATATTTATTGTGGAAGTTTAAGAATGAGTGGAGACATAGAAGCAAAGAAAAGTATTAATTGTAAGGATATAGTACATGTCAGTGGAGATATAGATGTGGATGGAGATTTTAATGGATTAGACATATCTATTTCTGGAGATTGTTCTGTTGAAGGAAAGTTATGTGGAAATAATATAAAGATATCAGGGGATATAGAAACTGAAAGTGGGATAGAGGGAGAAAAGATAATACTAACTGGATCTACAAAAAGTAAAGGACTAGTAAATGGAGATGAAATATATATAGATATATCTGGGAAACATTATATAAAAGAAATTGGTGGAAGAATAATTAAAGCTATGGAGAATAAAGAAATTAGAGGAGCTTCAGGGAGTTTTTTAGGATGGGGCTTTAAAAGTTCAGGAAAGCTTGAGTGTGAATGTATAGAAGGTGACGAAATATATCTTGAAAAAACAATAGCTAATATAGTAAGAGGAAAGAATATAATCATAGGAAAAGAATGTAAGATAAATACCATTGAATATAGTGATGAACTTAAGTTAATAGATACAAAATCATTTATAGGAAAGTCCTCTAAAATTTAAAGTAAGTGTTTATAAAACAATAAAATAAATTTAAATAGAAATCATGGAAGAAATATTTCCATGATTTTTATTTTACTTTAATATAACTTTTATGTAGAATTAGATTAGAGTAAATATAGTTAAGTTGGGGGATTTATAAAATGTATGATATGAGAGGTCTACTTAAAAAATACTATGGATTCATTATAGGGTTAGTAGGGGTAGGATTTTTACAAAACATGATGATTTTTATATACCCTATACTTATAAGTGAACTTTTTCAGGATATAGAAGCATACAAAACATTATGGGACATAAAGTGGTATATAATAATATCTTTAATAACTATAGTGGTAATTAATATATTAAAGCATGTATTTGATTTTATAAGAACTAAATTTTATGAAAGATTTAATTTAGAGGAGAGTGCATATATATACTCTAAAGTATTTGAAATAAATTATGAAATTCTTAAAATGAATAAGGGTGATTATTATGTGCATAAAATATATAATGCTGTGGATAGTATAGCAGGATTTTTAGCTAATAATATAGTAAAACAGTGGATAATGTGGACAAACCTTTTAGTGGCAGTGGTTTTAATTGCTACAGTAAATATAGTAGTAGCTACCATTGTAAGCATATTGATACCCATAAACTATTTTTTGTGCAAAAAATTAAATGAAGAAATAATAGAGGGAAATAGAAAAATAAAAGATGACGAAGAGGAAACTTTAAACAACATAAATGATATTATCAACAATGCACAAGGAGTAAAATTATATAATGTAGATAATTATTTCTATAATAGAATAAAGGCCTATATGGAGAATTTACAGGAACAAAGAAGCTTCTTTTATAGATATAAAAATGATAGTAATTTAGTATTGGAATTTGCAAATAATATAATAATCATAGCATCAATTAGTGTTACTTCAATACTTTTAGTTTTAAAAATAATAAATATATCAAGATGGATATTTATAATTATGCTAATAGTAATATATTATAATAACTTAAAACTATTTACTGTGAGATACAGCTCTTTAAATAATGCTAAGGATAATCTTAGATTTATTAATGAAGAAATACTAAAGAGAAAGGAATATGAAGGGGCTAATAAGATTAGTATAGATGCCATTAAATCTATAGAATGTAACATAAAGTCCTTTGAATACATTAATAAACAACAGGTATTAAAAAATTTAAATGTATCTTTTTATCAGGGGGAAAAAATTGCTATCATAGGGGAGGAAGGTTCAGGAAAATCTACACTATGGAAGTTAATATTAAAGTTATATAAATCTGAAGGAATATTCATAAATGGATTTAAATTAAATATAATAAATAATCAATCAATAAGAAATTTGGTATGGGTAATAAGTAAAAATATAGGGGTTTTCCCAGGAACTATAAAAGAAAATATTTTTTTAAATGAAACAATAACTCCAGATAAGTTAAAATATATTAGCTCTCTCAAATTTATGGAATATTTTAATTCACTTCCTAATGGGTTAGATACGTATATATATAAGAGTGATAATAAACTTTCAGAAGAACATATTCAGATAATAGAGATATGTAGAGTGTTAGTAAGAAATCCTGAGATCATAATATTAGATGAACCTACCTATTTCATAAAAAAAGAATATGAAGAAGAAATTTACAAGGAGATATATAAAGTTTTTGAAAAGAAGATGATAATATTAATCACGAATAATCTAGAGTTATTAGAGAAAAGTGAAGTAATCTTTAGAATAAAAGATGGTGAAGTAGTAAATCAATTTAGCTCTGTTGAGGAGTTAAAGACTAGATACACCATGTAGTTTGTATTATAATTATTCATAGATGTTTTAAATAATATTTTAAAAATGAGATTTAACCAATAAAGATGAAAATTACATGTAAAGATTAAATAGAAAAAAGTGAGGTAAAACTATGAGTAGAATCTTTGGAACTGATGGAGTGAGAGGAATTGCCAATAGTGAATTAACAGTAGAGCTTGCATATAAATTAGGAAAAGCAGGAGCTTGGGTTTTAACTGAGGGAACTCATAAACCTAGAATAATAGTTGGAATGGATACAAGAATATCTTGTGATATGCTAGAGTCTGCATTAGTATCTGGAATATTATCAGTAGGAGCAGAAGCACTATGTTTAGGAGTAGTTCCAACACCAGCAGTGTCGTACTTAACAAGAAAGTATAATGCGGATGCAGGAGTTGTGATTTCAGCTTCTCATAACCCAGTAGAGTACAATGGCATTAAATTTTTTAATAAAAATGGATTTAAATTAAGTGACGAATTGGAAGATAAGATCCAAAAGTTAATAGAGGATGAATTTAAAGATATTATTGTACCTACAGGAGGAATGGTAGGAAGAAAATATAGTGGAAATAATGCTATTAGAGATTATGTAGATTTTGCTAAGTCTACTATTGATGCTAACTTAACTGGGATGAAAATAGCTATTGATTGTGCAAATGGAGCTTCCTATAAAACTTCGGTAATGGCATTAAAGGAGCTTGGAGCAGAGGTATTTGTAATTAATAATAACCCAGATGGTATTAATATCAATAAAAATTGTGGTTCGACTCATCCAGAGGAACTAATGAAATTTGTAGTAGAGAATAGATGTGACTTAGGATTAGCCTTTGATGGAGATGCAGATAGATGTCTTGCTATAGACGAAAAGGGTAATCTCATAAATGGGGATTTTATGATAGCTATTGCTGCAAAACACTTAAAGGAAAAAGGAAAAATTAAGAAAGATACTGCGGTTGTTACAGTAATGAGTAACTTAGGATTAGATATAGCCTTAAAGAGCGAAAATATAAAGGTGGTAAAAACAAAAGTTGGGGATAGATATGTACTTGAAGAGATGCAAAAAAGTGGATATAGCGTTGGAGGGGAACAATCAGGACATATAATATTTTTAGACTTCAATACTACTGGAGATGGATTGGTATCAGGTCTGCAAATAGCATCTATAGTAAAAAGTACAGGTAAAACTTTAAGTAGCCTTGCAGAAATTATGACTGAACTTCCACAAGTCCTTGTAAATGCAAAGGTAGCCAATGATAAGAAAAATATTCATGAGGTAGATGAAGAGATAATATCAGAAATAAAGAGAATTGAGGAGAAATTACAAGGTTCAGGTCGTGTTTTAATAAGACCGTCTGGTACAGAACCACTAGTTAGGGTAATGCTTGAAGGTAAAGTTCAAAGTGAATTAGATATAATGGCAACAGAGTTAGCCAAACTTATAGAAGTAAAAGCAAGTAAATAAAAATTAAAATAGAGGAGGCTATTTAATAGTCTCCTCTATTTTGTTGATTATCGCATTTTTTAAGGGTATTTTCTATCAGTGTACTTTTAGAATCATAGGTGTTAAAGGATATTTTTATATTGGGATTATACTCTAGATTAAATACGTCAGTAAATACATTAGAAGCTATATCAATGTAATTTTGAGATATATTATTTAAATTTTCATTATGAAATTGGATTATATAGTCTCTAATAACTATAATGAGATCCCCTAAGGTTTGCTGTTCAGGAGGTAGATCTAGATCCTCAGTAAATATAACTCCATAGAACAATGGATTATCTTTTAAAGCCAAAGAATAAAGATTTTCGACACTCTCAGGAGTATATTGCTTTGTAGTATCAACAGGGACTACAGTTGAATTAGGACCTAACACAATAGTAATTAAATCCATATTATCAAAATAATAATTAGATGGGATTATGGCTCTTACTGCTTGGGCTATATCAAAGCTAGAATTAACAAATATAAGTATAATGTATAGATTGTTATTTACAGGGATTAAGGAACTTACACGCACATAGGGACCCATGCTTAATGTATAAACTAATTTATTTCTCGTAGTATACCAAGGTGGAGATAAACTAATATCACTTGAAGACATACAGAACACCCCTTTATTAAACTTACACTATTAGTATATTAATGAACATATATAAATATTAAGCATATAAGAGAAAAACTTTAAATATAAGTATAGAAAAATTATAAATAATATAAAGAAGTAAATATTAACATTGACAAATTTATAGAATATGAATATGATATACTGAGGTTAAATATAAAAATTTAGCTAAGCGCCAGGGCTTATATTTGGTAACTGAACTTATAGTTTAATTAGAAAACATAAGCTGACGAGGATGGGGAGTATCGAATCTTCGGCGGGTGCCCCACGGTATTCGCACTACCGATAACGATTGATAAAAGCAGGAAGTGATTTCTGTGACAAAACAATTCGGTGTGAAAATCTTAATAAAGCATGCATAAGTGAGTAATTATATAATGTTTAAGAAAACAATATATAGATCACTCTTCTTATTTGTGTGCAAAATAATTATAGGAAGGAAGATTTTTATGTGCGGAATAGTAGGTTATTATGGAAGAAGAGAAGCGTCCCCACTATTAATTGAGGGATTGAGTAAGTTGGAGTACAGAGGGTATGACTCAGCAGGTATATCTATACTGAATGAAGAAGGAATTAATTTAACTAAGTGCAAGGGGAGACTTGCAATCTTAGAGGAGAAATTAGAAAAGGATCCAGTTCACGGTAATATAGGCATAGGACATACTAGATGGGCTACACACGGAAAGCCATCCGATGTTAACTCACATCCTCATACTAATGAAAAGAAAACTATATCTGTAGTTCATAATGGAATTATAGAAAATTATATGGAATTAAGAGAATTATTAATAGCTAAAGGCTATAGATTTCAATCAGAAACAGATACAGAGGTAATTCCCCAATTAGTAGACTACTACTACGATGGAGATTTATTAAAGGCTGTTATGAAGGCTGTTGAAAAAATGGAAGGAAGTTATGCTATAGGGGTTATCAGCACTAATGAACCAGATAAATTGGTAGCAGTAAGACATGAGAGTCCGCTTATAGTTGGATTAGGTAAGGATGAAACTTTTATAGCTTCTGATATACCAGCAGTTTTAAATCAAACAAGAGATGTATATCTTTTAGAGGATAATGAATTTGTACTTATAACAAAAAATGGAGTAAAAATTTATGATCAATATGAGCAAGAAATAAATAAAGAAATTTTCAATGTAACTTGGGATGCAGGTGCTGCTGAAAAAGGTGGATATGAACACTTTATGATAAAAGAGATTCATGAACAACCAAAAGCTATAAAGGATACCATGGCATCTAGAATAATGTTAGGTAAATCTATAACTCTTGATGATATTCATATAACAAAAGAGCAGATTAAAAATTTAAATAAAATCTATATAGTTGCCTGTGGAACAGCTTATCATGCTGGAGTAGTGGGTAAGTATGTTATAGAAAAATTAGCAAGAATACCAGTAGAAATAGATATAGCTTCAGAATTTAAATATAGAGATCCAATTATTGATGAAAATACATTAATGATAGTTATAAGTCAGTCAGGAGAAACTGCAGATACTATGTCAGCATTAAGACTTGCAAAATCTAAAGGTGCTAGAGTAATAGCAGTTACTAATGTGGTTGGAAGTTCAGCATCAAGAGAAGCACATGATGTACTATATACTTGGGCAGGACCAGAGATTGCAGTTGCATCAACTAAGGCATATGTAACTCAACTTATAGCTATGTATATAATAGCATTATTCTTTGCTGAGCAAAGAGAAACTTTGACTGTAGAAGAAATAGAAAAAATTAAAAGTGCAATGCTTGAGCTTCCACAAAAAGCTGAAGAAGTTTTAAAATATAAAGAGACAATACAGAAATTTACTTCAAAAACATCTACAAATAAAGATATGTTCTTCTTAGGAAGAGGACTTGATTATGCAGTAGCAATGGAAGGGTCTTTAAAACTTAAAGAAATATCTTATATTCACTCAGAAGCTTATGCGGCTGGGGAACTTAAACATGGTCCAATAGCATTAATCGAAGATGGAACTGTAGTAATGGTTTTAGCAACTCAAGAAGAATTATATGATAAAATGGTAAGTAATATTAAAGAGGTGTGTGCAAGAGGTGCGAAAGTATATGCTTTTGCTCAAGAAGGACATACTGAAATAGAAAAATCTGTACACTCAGCATCATATATACCAAAGGTAATGGATTTATTGGCGCCGGTTATTGCAGTAATTCCACTACAGCTATTCTCATACTATATGGCAATAGAAAAGGGTTGTGATGTTGACAAGCCAAGAAATTTGGCGAAATCTGTAACGGTTGAATAGTAAGATAGATTGATATGAAAAAAATGTGGTGTAGCTGTAGTCTTGAAATAAAGTTTGAAATTTTAAAACAAAGTTTGATAATTTAAAATAAAGTTTGAAATTTTAAAACAAAGTTTGTATAAAATTTAAGAAGAAGTCTATACTATACTCGAGATATGTAGTATACAAAACCTAAATAAAATATTGCAGTTAATTAAGCTACACATTCTCATTCAAGTGGGAGTGTGTAGTTTTTTATATTTTTAAAAAGCGGTAAATCAGATGGCAAAAAGGGAGCGAAAGCTTAATATTGAAAAGCTTATTAAAGAAGGACGAGGAACTGGGGTTGGAGAAGCATATAAGCCTTGGATAAAAATTCAAGATGTACCTTCCTTGGGAAGAAGTACAAGGTTAAAGGGAATAAAAACAATGAGACAGCATGAATTTTTATCGGATATGGAAAAGAACTACTTTTATTTATCGGAATATTCTGATTGCGTTGTGGATATAAGAGAACAATTTCCACTACTCCCATTAGAAGAAACGTTGGTTATAGCTAAGGAATTAGGAATAGAACATCCTAGCAATCCTAAAACTGGAGAATACATAGTTATGACAACAGATTTTTTAATAACTAGAGAAAGTGAAGGAGAAAAGATTAATGTAGCTAGGACTATAAAAGCTAAGGACGAACTTTTGAATAGAAGGATAATAGAAAAGTTTTATATTGAGGAGGTTTACTGGCAGAGGCGGGGCATTTCTTGGGCTATAGTTACTGAACAAGAAATAAATAAGGCAATGGCAGAAAATATAAGTTTTTTCCATAGTTATTATGATGTAAAGAACTTGGATATTTTTACAGAGATGAATCCAAGTGACTTTGAAGATTTAATATTGGAATTTATAAGAAGAGTAATTAATTGCAATGAAAGTATTAGACTAAAAAAAGGATAAAGGTAGAATTAACATGGATTGGAGACCCTTTTAAACCAAGTAGAAAGAGGATTGAATTGTAGCGAAACTGGTTTTATAAAATTAAAGAATAGTTAAAATGACTCTGAGAATATCTTGGAGTTTTTTGCTTTTTACTACAAATATTGAAGGATAATTACAAATGTTTGTTGAATTATGGAAATAAAATGTCTTTATAGTAAATTGTGAATTTAAAGTGCGTCTAATGTCTATAATGGGAAGTTGTAGTTGGATCTTAATCAAGTATGAAAATAATGTAGTTTTACTTATGAAGTGAGAAATTTTGTTTAATATATACCTTTCAAAACAAGGGGGTTCAAGTTTAATATAGATAGAATATAAAAAAATAAAGGGTTTTGCCAAAGTTTCTTAACAGGAACTTTGACACTACCGAAAATAGTGGAGGGATTGTAGATGAAATACAATAGTTTTAAAGAATTAGAGAATGAGTACTCTGTACCTTTTTCTCAAGGAAAGTATATGGAAGCTTTAACTTTATTAAAAAATGGAATGAAAAGTCTTCCAGAAGAAGAGTTCGAAAAATATTTATTTAATATTATACTAGATAAAGCTCAACTTAATAGCAAATCAAAATTATATGATGAGTGTCTAAAAGATTTAACATACTTAGTTGACAGAGGTTATGTATGTCCTTTATATTGGAGCAGATTCTCTGATCCATTTACTAAAAGTAAGGACTACACAAAATTAAGAGAGAAAAATGATCTTCAAAGAAGTCGGCAACAAGAAAATTTAAGTCTAGGATGGGAGGTTTTATTGCCTCAAAACTATACTGATGGAAAAAGATATCCTTTATTTATAAATTTACATGGTGATGGAGATAATATAGCATATCACAAAGAGTTTTGGAAAGCTGAAGAGCTATTAAATAAAGGCTTCATTGTTGTTTATATTCAATCAAGTCAATTAATCAGCCACAATGGTTATTCATGGACAAAAACAGTTTTTTATAGTCCTGATCAGAAAAATTGGCCAGATTCAGAACAGATACGTCCAATATCACAAAGTAGTTATGAAATTAGGGAATGTTATGATTCAGCATATGATGAGATTAAGAGATGTTATGATGCTATAAGCAATGAGTATTCAATTGATGAGAATAGTATCATAATTGGGGGATTCTCAGGCGGAGCTACAGCAGCTATAGATATTGCAATGACTAATACTGTTCCAGTAAAGGGATTTATTGCTCTATGCTCAGCCAAGCCAAATTCATTTACAAAATACAATATTGAAGAGCTGTTACATCGAGGTGTAAAAGGTGTGTTTATGGAAGGCGAGAAGGATGTGCCGGTGCCAAAAGTGGATGAGATGATGAAAGGCTTTGACGATATTGGCGTTCCATACCAATATTACATTAATGATGCAATAGGTCATTGGTACCCCGATGATTTAAATGATAAATTAGTACAAGCTGTAGATTTTATATTAAAGTAAAGTTAGATTGTGAACTAAGTTAATATATTACGTATGAGAAGTGTTGAGTTTTAGCACTTTTATGGAAGAATTTGCGTCTCTGGGGTACTTGTGAGGCATGGCGAATGCCATGTTCCTCACTTGCTAATGCGGAGTTTATCAAAATTCGTTCTTTCTAAAGCTAAGGTGGAGCGTATCGTAAATAAAACCTTATATGAGATTTAACTTCCCATTATTCATAGAATTAGAAGTTGATTATTGGTATGTGGAGTACGTGGCGCTACTATGCAAAAGGGAGTATTGAAATAAAGAAGTTAAGTTACCTAAATAATCATTTTGATCAAACTTTATTATAAAAGTTTGAAAGTGGTTATAAGTTATTTATTTAGTTTTGATCAAACTATATTACAAATGGAATTAATGCACACTACGGGTTTAAGCCATTTATAGGAGTTATTCTGATCAAGCTTTTTTATAAAGCTACAATACTAAATTAAACTTTATCGACTAATAAAATTTAAAATTATGATAAAAAGTTAGCTATGCAATCTCAAATTAATGAGAGATTGTGTAGCTTTTTATTTTATAATTGGTACGTTCTTGAAATTTATATTAGTCACTTATAGAAGGTCTTAATTCATAAATTTATTGTTTTTACACAATAGTAGACTATTATTCATAAAAAAATAGAAAGTTTGTGATGGAAAAGGGAAAGCCTTTATTGAAAAATATAACATTAGTAAACTTGATTATGCTTAATTAAATATTAATGTTCTTGGCAGGGTATACTAAAATTATCTAGTTATAACATTTAGGAAAATACATTAATAAGGAGTAAGAGAATGAACATATTAATTTTAACAGGTAGTTTTGGAATGGGGCATGACTCATGTGCTGTTGCTATCAAGCAGGAAATTAGCAATAAGTATACCGATTCTCACTGTGTTATTGAAGATATTAATAAATATATGTTTCCAGTTTTATATCCTATTATTTATAGAGGTTTTAATATAATAGTTCATAAATGTCATCATATGTACAACGTAATTTATAAAGTAACAGAAAGACAAACAAAGATACCACTAAAAAATATCTTTATATGCAGAATTCATCGTTTAGTACAGAAATATTCTCCTGATATAGTGATTTCGACACCTCCTATGAGCTCTAAGTTCATTTCGGAATATAAAGGTTTCTTAAATTGTGAATTACCCCTAATGACTTGCATAACGGATATTAGCATACACAGTTCATGGATCAATTCTAATACTAATATTTATTTTGTAGCAACACAAAGTAACAAATATAAGCTTATTGAAAAGGGGATAAATGAAAAAGACATTTATATTATTGGAATTCCTGTAAAAGAAAATTTCAAAAAAAATAGTGAGGAGAAAAAAACAGAGATTAAGAAAATACTGATCATGGGCGGTGGACTTGGTATAATTCCATTTACAGAAAACTTATATCAAAGTCTAAATGAGTTAAAAGATGTTAAGGTAACAATTATTTCAGGTAAAAACAAGAAAATATTCAATAAACTCAATGGGAAATATCCAAATATTGAGGTTATAGATTATTCGGATAAGGTATACCAATATATGCAAGAATCGGATATTATTATTTCTAAAGCAGGAGGAATTACCTTGTTTGAAGCAATCTATTCACAACTTCCAATGTTGGTAATTTGTCCTTTTCTAGAACAAGAGATAGAGAATGCCCATTTTATAGAAGATCAAGGTATAGGAAAAGTAATCTGGGATAAAGAAAAAAACTTTGCAACTGAAATATATGATCTAATCAATGATAAAAGTCAGCTTTATGAAATGAGACACAGAATGAAAAATATAAAAATTGAACTGGATAAAACTAAAATGGTTTCTGTGATAGAGAAGCTTTATATGATGAGGTCATGATAATGAAAATTATTATATCAATTATTATATTGCTATTTATATATAGTATTTTGCCTACATGCTATTATAGAATTGTAAATAAAAAGTCTATAGGAAAAGCACATGATGAAAATAGCATTTTGTTAACTTTTGACGATGGGCCTAGTGAAGATTATACAAATAAGCTATTGGACTTATTAAAGAAATATCACGTAAAAGCAACATTTTTTGTAATAGCAAAAGAGGCAGCAAAGCATCCAAAAATCATAGAACGAATATTAAAGGAAGGACACTCGTTAGGGTTACATTCCTTAGAACATAAGAATGCTTTAGTAAAAGGATATTTATACACTAAGCATGATTTTGAGGAATCTATTTGGATCATTAATTCTTTTGGATTTAATGTAATTTATTATCGGCCACCTTGGGGACAGGTGAATTTATTTACTATGTATTATATAAAAAAATACAATTTGCAACTGGTACTATGGAATATTATGGTTGGAGATTGGTCTAAATATACAAGTATTTCTGATATAAAAAAACGTCTACTAAGGCGTGTGAAAGCTGGATCAAATATTTGCCTTCACGATGGTAGAGGTTCAGAGGGTGCGCCATTTAGAACAATATCGGCGTTAGAAACAGTAATTCCTAAATTGCTAGACAGAGAATTAAAATTCGTGAATATAGATGATTTTTATGAATGAGAATAATTTTATAATAGAGTATTTACCGCTATTTGCAAGAAATATTTTAATCAAACTTTTTTACAAAGTGTCCACTTAAAAAACACGTTCTACAGTTAAGAAAGTTATTCTATGTATAAAAAACCTGAGTCATAAATTAAAAGATTTTCTAAATGTGATAGGTGTAATTCCATAGATTTTTTTAAAGGCTGCCGAAAATTTACTTGCACTTTCATAACCCATAGCCGTAGCAATGTTATGAATACTCATATCATCATGAGATAGAAATCTCATTGCTTGCTCCATTTAAAATATGTTATTATTGTTAAAAGACTTTTTATTAATGTAGAGTGAATAGAATCAACTTTAAAAATCACAGGAGATTTGTATGGAAAAACTTACTTTTGTAATGGAAAATTATTTAGAAGCTATCTATGAGTTATCAGAAGAAGGCAAAGGAGTTAAAATGACTCGTATAGCAGAAAAGCTTGGAGTAACTAAATCCAGCACCAATAGCGCTATGGTAACCTTAGCTGAAAAGGGACTTGTAACTAATGAAAAATATAAGGAAATATTTCTAACTCCTCTAGGCTTAGAAATGGCTAAATTTACATCTAAAAAGCATCAAATTATTAAAGATTTTTTTATAAAAATTCTAGACATCGATAGTTCCATTGCAGATGAAGACGCTTGTGCTATAGAACATGTTATTAGTTCAGATTCTTTTTATGCTATGCAAAAATTTCTTTCGGAACATGGGAATAAATAAAAAATCAACGACTCAAAATTACTTTGGTAATTTTGAGTCGTTAATTTTTTACATTTAAGATACCTGACTCCTATAGAGCATAGCATAAGTTCCTCCAGAACGAATCAGCTCATCATGTGTTCCTGTTTCTTTAATGCCTGTTCCTTCTAGAACTACAATTTTATCTGCATTACGAATAGTTGATAATCTATGAGCAATTACTATAGTTGTTCGATCTTTTGAAATTTCATCTAATGCAGCTTGGATTTCCCTCTCTGTTTTTGTATCAAGAGCTGACGTGGCTTCATCTAGAATAAGAATAGGTGAATTTCTAAGAATTGCTCTAGCTATGGAAATTCTCTGTTTCTGTCCTCCAGAAAGACGTACTCCACGCTCGCCTATTATGGTATCATAACCATTTTCTAAATCCTCAATAAAATCATGAGCATTAGCTGCTTTTGAAGCCTCAAGAACCTGCTCCATAGTAGCTTCTTTCCAGCCATAAACAATATTTTCATAAATTGTTCCGTTAAATAAAAAAGTATCCTGCAGAACCATACTTATATTATCCCTAAGACTTTTTAAAGTTACATCTTTAATATCTATTCCATCGATTAAAATACTTCCATTCTGAGGATCATAAAAGCGATTTAAAAGGCTAGCTATTGTGGTTTTACCAACTCCAGTTGCCCCAACAAAAGCTACGGTTTCTCCCGGATTTACTTTTAAATTTATATCTTTTAAAATGTTTATCTCATCATTGTAAGAGAAAGAAACTCCCTTAAACTCAACTTCTCCTTTAACTCTAGGTATTTTCTTTGCATTAACTTTTTCTTTAACATCTGGAACTTCATCCATAACCTCAAAGACACGCCTACACCCTGCAATTGCATTACCTGACATTTCCATAAGCCTTGAAAAACTCTTTATAGGCCCATAAAACATACCAAGATACATAGAAAATCCTACAATATCTCCAATATTAACTTCTCCTCTTGAAACCATAAATCCGCCAAAGATTATAACCATAACAGAACCTAGAGCCGTGAAAAATGCAAGAAGCGGAAAAGTAGTTTCAAAAAAGAAACTTGCCTTTAAGTATGCCTTACTATGTTTCATGGAAAGGTTCTTAATCCTTTTTTCTTCTCTTTCCTGTTGATTGAATATCTGTATTTCTTTAATTCCAGAAAAATTATCTTGAACAGTACCAGAAAGTTCTCCTCTAACCATAGAATTCTTCTTCCATATAGGAGAAAGATGCTTACTCTGCCAAAGAGTAATCATAATAAGAAAAGGAATAGTAACAAGACTTATAAAAGCTAACTTTACATTAATAGAAAATAATAATATCCCCACACCTACGAAAGTCAATATATTAACAACAAAATCAGGAATTACGTGAGCTAAAAGAATTTCTACCTCCATAACATCATTAATAACTCTGCTAGTTAAATCTCCTGTACGACTTTTATTAAAATACTTAAGTCCCATATGTTGAAGCTTAGAGTAAAGTTCTGTTCTCATATCTGCAACATAATGCAAAGCTGCATGATGGTTTAAATATCCTGAAATAGAACTTCCAGCTGATTGAAGTATAGTTGCAACTAAAAGCATCAATCCTATTCGTAAAGATTGAGTTCCAAAATTAGAGCTTCCTTCTGTTGCTATACTTGTAAGCTCTCTTAAGGCCCAGGGATTATAAAATCCTGCTATAGTAGAAATAATAACAGCTATTAATGCTAATATTAAATAAATCCAATATCTTCTGGCTCCTATAAAAATACGTAAGGTGGTTCTCATATACCTACTACCTCCTTTTCCTTCAATTGCACATCCTCATTTTCATCTATAATATCATAGGTAATGCATACTGGACGATTGCTCTTAGGCTCAATAACAACATCAGCATTGATATTGAAGGTTTTTCTAAGAACTTCTGGAGTCATAACCTCTTCAGGACTTCCATGTTTTATAATATTTCCTTTTTGAATAGCAATAATATAATCAGAAAATCTTGCAGCAAGATTTAAATCATGAAGAACCATAACGATTGTACACTTTTGATCACGGTTAAGCTCATATAAAAGCTTTAAAACTTCTAATTGGTGAGCAAGGTCAAGATAAGTAGTAGGTTCATCTAATAAGATTAAATCAGTTTGTTGTGCTAGAGCCATAGCGATCCAAACCCTCTGTCTTTGCCCTCCTGATAAAGTATCAACTTCTCTTCTCTCAAATTCACTTAATTTTGTTGCAGCTAAAGCCCATTTAACAATTTTTTTATCTTCCTCCGTGAGATTTCCAAAACCTTTTTGATGAGGGAAACGTCCATATGCAACTAACTCACTTACAGTAAGTCCACTTGGTGCAGTGGGAGTTTGAGGAAGTATTGCCATTTTTTTAGCTATTTCTTTTGTAGGTAATTTACTTATATCTTGTCCACTTAGATGCACTATACCCTTCTTAGGCTTTAATATACGTCCAACCGCTTTCAAGATAGTTGATTTACCACATCCATTTGCTCCTATAATAGAAGTTATCTTTCCCTTTGGTATCTTCATATTTAATTCCTTTACAATGAGAGTATCATCATAAGCTATATCTAAATTTTTAGTTTCAATACTTTTCATATAATCCCCCTTAATTTGACTTTACTAATAAGTATAAGAAGTAAGGTGTAGTTAATACAGTAATAATAATTCCTGTAGGAACATCGGTTCCAAGACTTATAGTTCTAGTAATCGTGTCTGATAATAGAATAATTATTGAGCCTACTAAAGATGCTGTAGGAATCAATAGTTTATGATTTGAGCCTACAAACTTCCTTGCCATATGTGGAGAAATCATTCCAACAAAAAAGAAGTTTCCACCTAGGGCTACACTGCCTGATGATAGAGCAACAGCTGCTACAGCTAGACCTATGAATTCTCTCTTTACTGCTACTCCTAAGCCTGTTGCAGTTTGATTACCAAGGTTTAAAGTATTCAAAGTACGAGATTTATAAAGTACATATAAAAATAGAATCAATATCCAAGGTGCAAGAATAGAAATATACGTCCAATTGTCTCCCCAAAGACTTCCTGCACTCCATCTTTGAATAAAATCCATCTGTTTTTCATCTAGCTTTAAAGTAAGCATCATAGTAACAGCACTATATCCACTTCCAACAGCCACCCCTGTCAAAATTAATCCTGTAGGTGATATATTTTTTCCTCTTTTATAGGAAAGTAAAAATATAAGCACTGCTGCTGTCATTCCACCTATAAAAGCTAGAAGGGGGAGAGCAATAGCTGAAGATACACTATCTACCTTAAAAATAACTATAAACAACAATACAAATAACCCTGAACCAGAACTTATTCCCAAAGTTCCAGGACTAGCCATATCATTGCGAAGTAAACTCTGCATTACACATCCAGCTGTTCCCATACCAATACCTATAAGAATAGTTAATACAATACGAGGAAGACGAAAATCATATATTATAAGATTTTGTTTAGCTGTACCTTTTCCAAGAAGAACATTAAAAACTTCCGAAGGAGAGAGATTCATTTTACCTGAGTTCACGCTTATTACTGCTACAACTAACAGAATAATGGTAAGTACTAAAATAATAGTTAAGCCACGTGAAACTGAATAACCCTTTTTCTTCATTCGAAATCCCTCCTTTGCTTCCTTGTAAGATAAAGAAAATACGGAACCCCTATTATAGCAAAAATAATTCCAATGGGAGTTTCATAAGGCTTATTAATAAGCCTTCCAACTAAATCTGCTGCCACAGTAATCAAAGCTCCATATAATCCTGAAGCTGGAATAATGTATCTATAATCTACACCTATAAGATAGCGGACAATATGAGGTACTATTAATCCTACAAAACCAACAGGTCCAACAACAATTACAGAAAGCCCTGTAAGTATTAAAACAACTACAGTAGAAATAGCTTTAACCTTCTTAGTATTAAGTCCAAGACCTATAGCTGCATCATCTCCAAGGTTTAAAAGAGTAATTGAAGGTGATATAACAAGAGCTGTAATTATACCTACAATAAAGAATGGGAAAACTATAGCAAGTTCACTCCATTTAGCACCTGCTGTTCCTCCAGCAGTCCAATAAGCTAAAGCATGCCCAAGCCTATATTTAATAGAAAGATATTGACTAAAAGCACCAAATAACATTGATATAGAAATACCTGCCAAAACAAGTCTCTGTGGTTTCATGCCTCCTCTGCCAATAGACGCAATAAAATAAGTCATACCTGTAGTGACAGCTGCACCAATGCATGCAAAAAGCATCCTCTGTCCATAACTTCCACCAGGTAAAAATGCCATACAAAAAGCTATAGCAAAAGTAGCACCGCTACTTATACCCATAAGTCCAGAATCAGCAAGAGGATTTCGTGTAGTTCCCTGCATTATAGCACCACATATGGAAAGGCTTGACCCAACAATTATATTAGCTGCTATACGAGGAAGTCGGAGGGTTCGAATAATCTGGTGTTCAGTTAAAGAAGAGTCAAAATTAAAAATGGCTCCCCAAGCTGTAGACAAATTCATATCAGCAGCACCAAAAGAAATTGATGCCGCTGACATAATCACCAGCAAAACCACCCCTGCAATCATATAGATTGTAAAATTCAAAGCCCCTAATTGTCGCTTTTTATTATAGGTATTTTGCATATTTATTTTCCTTTCTTAATTAGAATTATTTAGCTAATGAATTTATTTCATTAACCATATAGTCAAGTTGTTCAGTAAGACTTGTAACATCAGAATAAAAGAAAAGTCCTGCATAATGTCCTGGAATTTCTACAACTCTACCTTCTGCAACAGCAGGAATGCTTTTCCAAATTTCTGTCTTTGCATAATCAGACTCTTTACCTTCTTGCTTAAACCATAATATATAGTCACCAAAATACTCATGAGCTACTTCATAACTTATAGATCCGCGTCCTTCTCCTGATTTTTCTATAAGTTCTTTAAGCTTGTCTGGATATTTAAGTCCAAGATATTCATATACTAAAGTACCACCTCTAGATCCTGTTTCATAATATAGTCCACTCCACTCACCAGTAGCTCCCCAATCTTCCAAAATACTGAAAGTTTTACCTGCAAATGTATCACCTTTAAAAGTTTTCTTCACATCCGCAAGTTTTTCTTCAAAGTTAGAAACTGCCTTCTCTGCTTCAGCCTTACGTCCTGTAGCTTCTCCTATGGTTTTTATACGTTCAAGAGAATTCATATCTCCCTCTGGAATAACAAGTACTGGAGCTATTTTGCTGAATTTATCAAAATCTGCCTCATCATATGTAATGATAAGATCTGGTTCTAAATTCATGACATCTTCCGGTTCCCACTTTTCAATTTTTGTAGAAGCTTTAAGAGTATCATAAAAAGGCATACTTTCTTGTTCCCAAGCATTATATCCAACCAAATTTAATCCTAAAGTAATAACATCTCCAACATACCAATTAGCAATAACACGCTTCGGATTAGCAGGAACTTCAATATCCCCTTTCACAGTAGATATAGTACGAACTGTTGCTTCTTCGTTCTCTGCATTTTTAGATGAAGAGCAGCCAGCAAAAATCATAGTAGTCATAAGTATTGCACAAAATAATGACAAGAATTTTTTCATTTTATCCATCTCCCTTATAAATATCTTATATTAATCAAATAGCACTAACCACTGAGTTATATACGAATGTAAGACTAGTCTAACTTTTTAAAGCGTAGCATTTACAAATTCTCCTGTCAACATCTCAAAAAGTCCCTTTTCAGAAGTCATCTTCTATTAAAATAAGAGTAACTTATTGTTTTATAACAACTAAATGAAAACACTTCTCATTATTTCGGATTGCAATTTAAATAAAATGGATTATATTCTTATTGAAAACCTTTCTCAAATGATGCTATAATATTGTTACTTTAAATCAAAAAAGAGAGGGGTAAAAATTTTGTGGTTGAATATAATGATTCTTCTTGGAGTGCTTTAGCAGATAAATATAATTTTGTTAAAAGGTCTTATGGTAATGGACAGATTTATGATTTTCCTCCTCATTGGTCAAATGGATGGATTGCAGAAATAAATGCTGCTAAAGGATTATTTGTTTCAAGTGCTTGGTTTACCCCAAGCGAACAGGTAGTACATACAATAAATTCAAATAAACCTTTTATGATTATCTTTTGTATTGACTGTGGAGAAATAGTTTATTCATATCAAGGAAAAAAGAGACAAGCTCTTCCTCCAATCACTAATTTAATTGTTAACCCTCAAAAACAATTTACTTTTACTTTCTCTAAAGACGTACACTATTGTTTTACCAGTGTTTTAATTTTTGATGACTTTATAAAACCTTTTCTCAAAGATCGCACCCATGCACCTAAAATCAGTGTTCAGGATGCAAAGCATTGGAAAACTCAACATTACAATACTCCTGATATAATGCTTATTTTAGAACAGATTAGATGGGCTGTAAGAAATACAGATATGCCTTCACTTGCTTTTGAGGGGATGACTTTGCATCTTTTATCTGCAATCTCTAGAAACTTTCCTGATATACCTAAAAGAAGAAGCAGCCGCCGCCACTATGTTACTTGGGAAAATGAGCAGAAGATTTATCAAGTTAAAAATAAGATTGATGAAAATATTTTAAATCTTCCAGATACAATTGAACTATGCAGAATAGCTGGAATGAGCGAAAGTAAACTTCGGGAATCTTTTAAAAACCATTATGGAATTCCTCTTTATAAATATATTCGAATAGAAACCATGAAAAGAGCCATGCAGCTCCTATCTGCTGACCATCTAAGTATTCGTGCCATATCGGAACTATGCGGCTACAAAAATCCAGCCAAATTTGCTGCTGCCTTTAAAGATGTCCATGGAATTACTCCTAGTGATTTTAGGAAATCTTTTAACTTATAAAAAAATTAAGATACTTATGGCATATAAGTATCTTAATTTCTTTACTAATTTTCTAGTAATTTATCCATAATATAATCTAACTGTACACTGGATGAGTAAATATCAATATCAAAAAATAGTGTAAAATCAACAGGTATAACATGTCCTTCCTTAACAGCTGGAATTGATTTCCAAACTGAATTATTCTCTAGTTTCCCAACCTCTCCACTAAATATTATATAGTCTCCAGCGTAATCCTTAATTGATTCAAGAGAAATCTCTCTATGTTGATCTTTTCCTATAATTTCATTCTGTATAACATCCAGTGCTTTAAATCCTAATTGACTGTAAATTAGGTCGCCTCCACGTCCCCATTTATCACCATACACCCAAATACCTCCATTTTGGCTGCCTTCAAAAATACTGAATTTCTTATCCATAATTCCTTTGGAAACTAATTGTTTCTTTGCAGCATTTATCTTTTCTTTAAAATCAGATAGCACCTTTGATGCCTCTTCCTTTTTATTAAGAACTTCTCCTAAAAAGGTTATTCTCTCCTCCATGCTAAGGTCGGTGAAAGGAATATAAATTGTAGGGGCAATTTTAGAAAACTCGTCAATCTTTTCTTCACTTATAACAAGAATAAGATCTGGATCATATTGCATTATTTCTTCTGGTTCAAATTTTTCCCATACTGGTAAGCCTTCTACTTCTTTTTCATAAGCACTACCCTCTGCATTATAAGTAGCTACTGGTTTAACTCCTAATGCCAAAATGTCACCCATTCCATAAGTAATAACAATTCTTTTTGGATTAGCAGGAACCTCAACATCTCCTCTTACAGTACTTACAGTACGAACAGCTTCCTCTTTAGTAGTATCCTTATATGAAGAACAACCAGCTAAAATTAAAGTAGTCATAAATACTGTACAAAATAATGACAATAATTTTTTCATTTTATACCTCTCCTTATAAACATCTTATTTTTAAACTAAATAACGCCTGAGCAGCACTATACGAAAATGTAAGACTAGTCTAACTTTTAAAAGCGTAGCATTTACAAATTCTCCTGTCAACATCTCAGAAACCCCTTTTCAGAAGTCATTTTCTCGTAAAATAAGAGTAATTTATTGTTTTATAACAGTTAAATGAAAATACTTCTCATCATTATGGATTATAATTTAAATAAAATAGATTATATTTCGATTGAAAAAATATACCTAGCAGTACATACTTCTATGTTCCTTTTATAGAATATCTAACTACCGATAAATAAAATTAAGCAAGCATTAGGACAACATCTGATAATACTTGCTTTTATTATTATTTCTTTTACTTTGACAGAAAATGTCTATAGTTTTGTGTGAATTTAATAAATAATAAAGGTATTTACTCACGGTTATATGCTGAACAAGTTGCTTCATTGTAGAAATTGTTATAGTAGCTTACAAATTACATTATAAAATATATATTATAGAGATATAAAGCCTCTGATTTTTTTATCAGAGGCTTTATATACTGTTTAAATACTCTATTCTAAAATTCAGAGAAAGGTAAAATTAAGTCTTTAGCTCGTAAACTATAATATTGAAGATTATTTTTAACATAAGTCGTTAATAATTTCAAAGCTGTTTCCTTATCATATCCTTCCACATGATTTGTAACCTTTATTAGTAATCCTTCGAAGAATATTAAAATATTTCTACTTAATTCATCGACATCATCTTTTTTTATATAACCATCATCAACACAATAATTAAGTATAGTGATATCACGGTCTATAACACAATCTTTATCAAGCATAGTAGACAATAAATCAGGCAATTTTTCAAATTCATCTTGAAAGAGTTCATAGTATTGAGTCATTGTATGATGAATACTGGGATGATATTGTTCTAAAAATATAGATTTAAATATTTTAGGTTCATTAAAAGCATGTATGCTAAAACATTTCCAAATTTCGTAGTAATTTCTTAAAGATGAATAAGTTTCAGATACATAATTTGGCAAGTCGTGTATGTAGTTATTATAGTATTTCATGCTAGCGAAAAAGATTATATGGTTTAGATTATTAAAATATTTGTAAGAAGTTGATACGTTGTATCCAGTAAGTTTGGCTACTTTTCTTGCAGTAACATTTTCTATTCCTTCATCATCAATTATTTTTTGTGTGGCATCAATAAATGAAATCATCATTTCTTTTCTTTCACTTGCAGACTTAGTCATATATATTAACTCCTTTGTCCATTTTTCATATATAAAAATTATTATAGCATAGCAATACATTGGTTTGAAGTAGTTAATAAGGAATATAAAAGATAAAAGCATATAGATTCTGAATTTTTAATTAATAAAATTACTAAACAAAAACCTACATCAAGAAAACTTTTATAGATGAAAGTTTAACTATTACAATTTATAATAGTTAATATTTGTTAATTGAATAACTGGAATTTCGTAAACGTGTTTACAAAATATATGGAGGGATATACAATTATTGTACAAATATTAAAAATATTTAGAAAATAGTATAAAGAGGTGTGTTAATGTGAGACTTGAAATAGGAAATTTCAATGTTAGAGACATAATATTTGGAGAAAAGACAGAATTTTCTGACGGTATTTTGATAATAAATAAACAGGAGGCATTAAGTTTTATTAAAGAAGATAAGCACATTACAGATGCAGATTTGTTTATAGTAAAACCAGGAGATAAAGTTAGACTTGTTCCAGTTAAAGAAGCTATAGAACCAAGAATTAAGTTAAATGGAGAACCATTATTCCCAGGATATACTGGTGAACTAACCAAAGCTGGAGAAGGTAGAAGCCATGCACTAAAGGGATGCTCTGTATTAGTAGTTGGTAAGCATTGGGGAGGATTCCAAGATGGACTTATTGATATGAGTGGTGAAGGAGCAAAATATACGTATTATTCACAGCTTAAAAATATAGTATTGGTTGCTGATACTGATGAGGAGTTTGAAAAGAGGGAGCAACAGAAGAAAAACAGAGCCTTAAGGGAAGCAGGTCATAAGTTAGCTGAATTTATAGGAAAGTGTGTTAAAGATTTAGAGGCAGAAGAAGTGGAAATATATGAATTAGATCCAGTATGTAATCGAGATAGTGAAGTAGAAAAACTCCCTAAGATAGTATTTGTAATGCAACCACAATCGCAAATGGAAGAATTAGGATACAACACACTTTTATATGGTTGGGATATGAATAGAATGGTTCCAACTTTTATGCATCCAAATGAAGTTTTAGATGGGGCTGTAGTTTCAGGTAGTTTCATGCCTTGTTCATCAAAATGGAGCACTTATGAATTTCAAAATAATCCTACAATTAAAAGATTGTATAAAGAACATGGAAAAACAATAAACTTCTTAGGAATAATTATGTCAAATCTAAACGTAGCATTAGAGCAAAAAAATCGTTCTGCCCTATTTGTAGCTCAGATTGCAAAATCATTAGGAGCTGATGGAGCTATTGTTGCTGAAGAGGGGTATGGAAATCCAGATGCAGATTTTACAGCTTGTATTGTGGCATTAGAGAATGTCGGAGTAAAAGTAGTTGGGTTAACTAATGAGTGTACAGGAAGAGATGGACAATCTCAACCATTAGTTTCAATGGACGAAAAGGCTGACGCAATAGTTTCTTGTGGAAACGTTTCAGAAATTATAAAGCTTCCTCCTATGGATACTGTAATAGGTGAATTACAAGCTTTAGGAAGAGATGGTTTATCAGGAGGATGGGCAAATGATGAATTATTAGGACCATCAGTAAGGGAAGATGGCTCTATAATAATGGAAAATAATTCTATGTTCTGCGGAGATCAAGTATGCGGATGGTCTCCAAAGACAATGAAAGAGTTTTAAGGAGGGAAAGAAATGAAGAAGGCTATTATATATATAAATCAGTTTTTTGGACAAATAGGTGGAGAAGATAAGGCAGATTTTGAACCCGTAGTAAAAGAAGGGTTGATTGGACCAGCCATGGAATTAAATAAACATTTAGATGCTGAACTAACCCATACTATAATTTGCGGTGATAATTTTATAGGTTCTAATAAGGATGAAGCTGTAAAAAGAATTATTAGTGAGTTAGAAAATATACCCTTTGATATTTTCTTTGCGGGACCTGCTTTTCAGGCTGGAAGATATGGAGTAGCCTGTGGAGAAATATGCAAGGCTGTTAAAGAACACTTTAATGTACCAGTTATAACATCAATGCATGTGGAAAATCCAGGTGTAGAAATGTTTAAGAAGGACATGTACGTCTTTATGGGAGGTCATAGCGCTGCAAAAATGAGAGAAGACATAAAGAATATGGCTAAGTTTGGTAATAAGATATTAAATGGACATGAAAACATTGGAGCAGATGAAGAGGGATATTACTCAAGAGGTATAAGACATCAAGTTTGGAGAGAAGATGGTAAAACTGGAGCAGATAGGGCAGTAGATATGATTATTGCTAAAGTCAACGGAACACCATTTATAACTGAACTTCCTATACCAAAAACAGATAGAGTGCCAGTAGCTCCACCTATAAAAGATTTGAAGGGAGCAACAATTGCTCTTATGACTACTGGTGGTATTGTACCTGTAGACAACCCGGATAGAATTCAATCAGCTTCAGCTACAAGATGGGGAAGATATAACATCTCTGGAGTAGATGATTTATTGACAGGAGTTTATAAAACTATTCATGCAGGATTTGATCCAGCAGCTGCAGATGCTGATCCGGATGTAATTGCTCCAGTTGATGTATTAAGAGAATATGAGAAAGAAGGCAAATTTAAAAAGTTACATGACTATTTTTATGCAACCGTAGGAACAGGGACAACTCAAGCAGAAGCTAAAAGAATGGCTAACGAAATCCTAGTTTATCTTCAAAATGAAGGTATAGACGGAGTTATAATGGTTTCTACGTGAGGAACTTGTACACGTTGCGGTGCAACTATGGTAAAAGCAATTGAAAAAGCTGGTATTCCAATTGTACAAATGGCTAATTTAATACCAGTAGCTAAAACTGCTGGTGCTAATAAAATTGTATCAACTATATCTATACCTTACCCATTAGGGGATCCTTCAACAACGAAAGAAGAACAGTGGAATCTTCGATATCATAGAGTAGGAGTAGCACTAGATGCATTAACAGCCCATACAGAAGAGCCAACAGTATTTAAAGTCAAGTATTAAATTTTAGTTTAAGTAATTTATGATTTTAAATGAAATGGAGGCATATTATAATGGGGAATACAAAGCTAGATATAAAGACTAATAAAATCAAAAGTAGTAATTCAGTATTTTATATATCTCTAATAGCAACTTTTTTAATAGTTATTTGGGGAATCATTGATAAAAGTGGTTTTGAAAATATATCTAATAAAGCACTAGAATTCTTAACTGATAAATTTGGGTGGGCTTATTTAATATCAATGTTCATATTTGTAGTATTTGCATTAATGTTGGCTTTTAGTAAATTTGGTAAAATTAGATTAGGAAGTGATGACTCAAAGCCGGAGTATAGTACTATATCGTGGTTTGCTATGTTATTTGGAGCAGGAATGGGAATAGGTTTAGTATTTTGGGGGATTGCTGAACCAATAGCACATTTTGCATCTCCAATGGGGAATATAGAGCCAGGAAGTGTAGAAGCTGCTAATTTCGCTATAAAATCCTCTTTTATGCATTGGGGATTCCATCCTTGGGCTAACTACAGTATTATTGGTCTTGCTTTAGCTTATTTTCAGTTTAGAAAGAACAAACCTGGCTTAATAAGCAGTATATTTATTCCTCTTTTAGGTGAGGAAAGAGTTGCAGGTCCAATTGGAAAAACTATTGACATATTAGCAGTATTTGCTACAGTAGCAGGAGTAGCTACATCTTTAGGATTAGGAACATTACAAATTAATAGTGGGTTAGGCTATTTGTTTAATATACCAGAAACACAAATGGTTCAATTAATAATAATATCTGTAATTACTGTAATATTTATATGGACAGCTGTTAGTGGTATAGAGAAAGGTATAAGTGCAATCTCTAATATAAATTTAGTATTAGCTTTTGGAATACTTATTTTATCTTTCTTAATTGGTCCTAGCATTAAGATGATTAATGCATTAATAGGTGGAACAGGAGCATATTTGGGAGACTTTGTAAATGGCAGCTTATATATTGAAGCCTTTGGTGATAACAAATGGTTAAAAAGCTGGAGAATTTTCTATTGGGCATGGTGGATAGCTTGGGCACCATTTGTAGGAATTTTTATTGCAAGAATTTCAAAGGGAAGAACAATAAGAGAATTCATAATTGGAGTTATTGCAGCACCTAGTATAGCTTCATTAATATGGTTTTCTATCTTTGGTACACTAGGAATCGACTTAGGAATAACAGGAAAGATAGGGATAGATGCTTTGAAAAATATTGCTGCAGTACCAGAAACAGCATTTTTCAAGATTATATATAATTATCCTCTAGGTGCAGTTATTTCTATAATCACAGTTGTATTACTAGGAACATTTTTTATAACATCAGCAAACTCAGCAACCTTTGTGCTTGGGATGTTAACATCTGAAGGAGACTTGAATCCTTCAAACTTTAAAAAAATACTATGGGGTATAGTTCAGGCTTTATTGGCAACAGTATTACTTTTAGCAGGTGGGTTATCTTCTTTGCAAACAGCCTCTGTTGCAGCGGCATTTCCCTTTATATTTGTAATGTTATTAAGTTGTGTTTCCTTGTGGAAGGCATTGAAATCAGAAGAATTGTAAATGACATTAAAGCCTATTATTCAGAAATAAAAGAGAGAAAAAGTAGAAAAATAAGGCCCATTCTTGACAAATAAATTTGGCAGCAGTAAAATAAACACCATATCAATAGTTGAGCATGTAAACTATTGATATGGTGTTTGTATTTTGATGATATTTAAGCAAATACTCATTCTATACAGAGGATATATTTAAAAATAATTATTGTAGAAGGTGAAAGGTATGGTAAAAAGTAATAAATGGATTATGATAAAAGGAGCTAGAGAGAATAATCTAAAAAATATAGATGTTAAATTTCCTAGGAATAAAGTCACTGTAGTAACGGGAGTTTCTGGTTCCGGAAAATCTTCATTAATGTTTAACATATTTTGTGAAGAAGGAGAAAGAAAATTTATAAGTGCTACTGGAAAAGCTCCAGATAAGGTCAGACGTCCTGATTATGATAATATCTATGGATTAGCACCAATTATAAGTGTTAGCCAGAATAACTATAACAATAATCCTAGATCTACCGTAGGAACATACAGTGAGATATATACTTACTTACGTCTACTATATACAGCTATTGGTGAAATGAAATGCCCTAACTGCCATAAAAATATTGAATTAGCTAAAATGCGCACTCTACCTGTCTCCATAAGTGATGATGATATTTATAATGATCAGATGTATTTATGTCCAGAATGTAGATATCCAATAGAAAATATTACAATGGCTCATTTTTCTTTTAATACTACTGCTGGAGCCTGTGAAAGATGTATGGGTTTAGGTGAAGTTGTTGATCCAATTTATGATAAAGTAGTTGATCATAACCTTTCAATAAAGGAAGGTGGAATTAAAGTTTGGAAAAAAGGTTTTGTTTGGCATTTTGGACCATTACTGGTTAGAGCCGCAAAATATTATAATCTTCCATTGGAAACGGAAGATCTTGATAGACCAATTGGTGAGTTAGATGAAATGGTGAAACATCTTATTTTATTTGGTACAGATGACCCTAAAATTCGAGAATTATGTCCAGGTAAACCTGCCCCTACTAATATGAAAGATGGAAGATATGAAGGGGCTATTAACAGCTTAATGAGAAGGTATGAAGAAGAAGCACAGGAAGATGGAACAACAGAGGATATTTCAATATTTTTCAAATCAATAACTTGTCCAGAATGTAAAGGAACTAGGTTAAAAAAATCTAATTTAGAAGTAATGGTAAACAATACTCCTATACATTATGTTTTTAATAAATCCATTGAAGAACTTGTAAAATGGATAAATAGCTTAAAAGCATCTATTCCTAATGAATATTTAGAAATTGCAAAAATAATCTTATCTGATTTAGAAGAAAGATGTGAAAGTTTATGTAATGTGGGACTAGGTTATTTATCCTTAGATCGTGGATTTTCTAGCTTATCAGGAGGAGAAGCCCAAAGAATGAGACTAGCTTCTTTATTGAATGCTGATTTATCAGGAATGATCTGCGTTTTAGATGAGCCAACTTCTGGATTACATCCTAAAGATACTGATAAGTTAGTTAATTCAATAAAACAATTATGTGAGTTAGGAAATACGGTTATTGTAATTGAACATGATTTAGATGTAATAAAGGAAGCGGACTATATTGTAGATATTGGTCCTGAAGCTGGAAGTGATGGAGGTTATTTAGTATTTGAAGGTACTACTTATGATTTCTTAAAATGTGAAGAGTCTATAACTGCTAAATGGTTAAAGAATGATAAAAAAGAGTTAAAAACACAGTGTAGAGAAGGAGATAAACAATTAATCATTAAAAATGCTACTGCAAATAACCTAAAAAATATTAGTGCTGTTATTCCACTAAATACAATTACTGTTATAGCAGGGGTATCTGGTTCTGGTAAATCTACCTTAATTTTTAATGAGTTACTAAATTCTTTAAATACAGATTTGAAATGTGAAAGTGAAAAACTAGAAGGTACAGAGTATATAAATAGACTTGTAGTTGTAGATCAAAAAGCTATGGGCAAGGTTTCACGTTCTAACGCAGCTACTTATACAAAGGTCTTTGATGATATAAGAGATTTTTTTAAAGAAGAAGCAAAAAAACAGGGAAAAAATATTAGAGCATCAGACTTTTCATTTAATGTGACAGGTGGTAGATGTAGCACTTGTAAAGGTAAGGGAAAAATAAAAATTCAAATGCATTTTATGCCAACTCAATTCATTACCTGTTCTTCTTGTAAAGGTAAAAGATATAATGAAACGATTTTAGGAGTAAAATACAAAGGGTATAATATTGCTGACGTTTTAGAGATGACTGTTAAGGAAGCAAGGAATCTTTTTTATGATATTCCCAAGATAAAAGTAAAACTTGATTGCTTATATAATATTGGATTAGGATATCTAAAGCTTGGACAGCCAGCGGATACTCTGTCAGGTGGAGAAGGTCAAAGAATAAAACTTGCTTCTGAGTTAAATTTAAGTAAAAATAAAAATACATTATATATTCTTGACGAACCTTCAAGAGGATTACATGAAGATGATACAAGAAAATTAATGAATATATTAAATCAGTTAGTTGAAAAAGGTAATAGTGTTATTATGATTGAGCATAATTTAAGTATTATTAGAGAAGCTGACTGGATTATTGAACTTGGACCAGAAGGTGGATATAAAGGTGGGTTTTTAATTTCAACAGGAACACCCCAATCCATAAGAAAAAATTCGAAATCTATTTTAAGAGAATATTTATGAATATTGAACAGCTACGAAAGGAATAATAGATATGACGATTAAAGAAGAGTTTAAAAAAGAATATATTGAGTTTCAGTGCAAGATTGTTTCCCATCACAATAATTTTAATGTAGAGGGAATTTCTTCAGCCCAATATAATATTATTGATTGTTTAGAAAAAGAGGGTCCTAAAACTACCCGTGATTTAGCAGAAATTCTAAATATTACAGTGTCTGCAGTTTCAAAATTAAACAAAAAGTTATTAGAAAAAAATATGATTATCCAAACTCGTAATGAAAATGATCGACGATATTTTTACAATTCCATAACGGATGAGGGACGTTGGTTTTTAAAAAGAGCAGAGAATTCACGCAATGAAATTGTAAAGGGAATTGAAAATAGTTTAACCGATGAAGAACTAAAGCAATTTATACATATATGTAAAAAAATAAATAAATCCTTATAAAAGGGTTATGAATCATTAACATTAAGATATTAGAGAGAAAACTACAGCATAAGATTAGTTTTCTCTCTTTATTTTTAGTATGAAATAGAATAAATATCTAAGTAATATAGATATGAGAACTAAATTTTTAAAATTATCTATCGTTCATCAACTTTTCAACTTCTGATGTGAAATCACTTAACTTTATATCTAAATTCTTACAAATTCTAAAAATAATATTTAGAGTAGGCTTTCTTTTTTCTCTTTCGAGTAAACTTATATAGGTTCTATCAATTTCACATTTATGAGCTAGCTCTTCCTGGGACAATCCGTATTTTAGCCTATTGGTTTTTAATGCTATTGCAATTGCCTCTTCTAATGTCATAAAATTCACCTCTTAGGAATAATTTTCAAAGAAATACTATAAGTAGTCTACTGACTATAGTCTACAAAATGGTATTTTATGCTATGATAGTAGGTGTTGAAAAATTAATGTGATAGTAAATGCAAACAGTTAGGGGAATGGAAGTGAAATGATTATATGATTGAAGAAAGAATGGATAAGCTAAGAGAAAAGCTACATTTATTAATTGAAAGAAAAGCAGATTATGAAGAAATACTGAAGGCAAGTCAGGAATTAGATGAATATATTTCAGAATTTACGGCTAAAAGCATAAGTAGTACAATCACTTCACCTACTTTAACAAAAAAGTAAGTGATAGTAAATAAATTATTTTAATTAATATTAGCTCTAACTTATATGACATCATATAATTGGTTTTATCATAAAACTAATAAAATGATTAAATAATGCCCACAGAATCTATGATTATTCTATGGGCATTATATGATGAAGAGTGTTTTTGAATTTAGATTTTGCGTTATGAATTTTTAAAAGTAACTAAGTAATGTATAATTATTTTAACTTTTATATAAAATTATGATTGGAGGAAATAAGTTGATCAACATTATTAAAGCAGTGAGTTCAGATGTAAACTTTATTGCTGAGGTATGTAGAGATGCGGAAAGGTTGTACTCAAAGATAATACCAAAGTCATTTAATAAACAAGCTGATAGATATAAAAGAAATGGACTGCCACAGGAATATGATATCTATATTATTAGGTATGGAGAAAATAATGTTGGATTCTTAGGGATGGCAGAGTTGAATACGGATACTATTTATTTAGTTGCATTATATTTCTTAACTAAATTTCAGCGAAGAGGTTTAGGAACTATAGTAATGGATAAATTAAGAGAAGATGAGTTTAAAGGGAAACATGTTATTCTTCAAGTGCATAAAGAAGCTATATGGGCCTATGGTTTTTATATTAAAAATGGATTTAAGGTAGTATCAGAGGATTTTAACACAATTAGAAATTATGAAGATGGAATGAGGAAATTTACAATCTCTTCTACAATTTTGATGAGTAACAGTTTTAGATAAAAATGGTAATAAATATTTATAAATATTTTAGGAAAAGACAATTAATGTTTAATTATTAATTGTCTTTTTCTATGTGTTTTCATGTTTAAGTTCATTAAATTTTATTGACATATAATATTATACGGCATATAGTATTATTGAAAGAATATTATACGCTGTATAATATATAAAACTAAATAGTACATGTAAACTATAGTTTATATAGACATCATTGGAGGTGGGAATATGGCGTTTCAATTAGGAGCAACGTTACTTGATGCGTGCGTTTTAGCAGTTCTTACAAGAGGAGATACCTATGGATATGTATTAACTCAACAGGTAAGAGAGATTATGAATATATCTGAATCAACTCTTTATCCAGTACTTAGAAGGCTACAAAAGGATGGATATTTAAAAACTTATGATCAACCCTTTCAGGGAAGAAACAGAAGATACTATGAAATAACAGCATTAGGAAAAGATAAATTTAAAGAATACCTTGAGGAATGGGAAGATTATAAGGGAAGAATCGATAAGGTTTTGTTAGGGGGAATGGGAGATGTATAGAGAGGAATACATGAAGGAACTTAGAAGAAGGTTAAATAGATTACCTGATGAGGAATTATATAATGTGTTAGGATATTACACAGAATATTTTGATGAGGCTGGAACTGATAGGGAAGAAGATGTTATCAAGGAGTTAGGATTACCAGCAAATGTAGCATCACAAATCTTAGCCGACTATGCAATTAAGGATATGGGAATTACTTCTGGAACACCTAAAAAAGGAATTTCAAAGGCTTGGTTTATGATTTTAGCAATTTTTGCAGCGCCAATTGCATTACCACTTGCTATAGCAACATTGGCACTGATATTTGCAATGATCATAACGGTCGTAGCGTTAATATTTACATTTGCTATGGTTACACTTTCACTAATAATTGCTGGATTTGCTACTGGCTTTGCTGGGATATCAGTAATGTTTCAACATACCCCTACAGCCATAATGTTTATAGGAATAGGGATTATAGCTATAGGGTTAGGAATTATATTTGCAATGTTAGTTAGAGCACTAACTACTAAAGGATTTAAAGGCGTAGTTAATGTTGCTAATAATTTATTAAATAGACTGAAAAGTAAGAGGGAGGGGAAGAAATGAGTACAAAGAAAATAACAATAGTTGCATTAGGATTGATTATTTTTGGAACAATTCTCGCTCTAATAGGATTTTCAATGGGAGGAAAGTTTGGAATAGTAAGAGGCGGAAATGGATATCGTATTCAGGATAAAGATGATAAAGTAGTAAAGCAAGAGAACCTAGATAAATTTGATAGTATAGATATAAAGGTAGATTTAGATAATATTGAGATAATTAAAGGTGATAGATATGCTATAGAGTTAGAATATTATAAAGATAGTGATGATATTATATATAAGGTTGAAAATGGAAAGTTAATAGTAAAAGAACCAAGTCGTAACTCCATGATAAATTTTAGATTTAATCTTGGGTTTGTATATACACCAAGTTTTATGAAGGTTTATGTTCCACAGGATGTAAATTTAAATAATTTAGATGTCCACTCAAGCAATTCAGATATAAAAATCAAAGATATAAAAAGTGACACTATATCAGTAAAATGTGATTATGGTGATACGATTTTTGAAGATATGATAGCAAGTGTATTTAATGTGGAAGTTGGAAATGGTAAACTTGCTATGAAAAATATAAAAGCGAAAGAGATAATTACTGAAAACAAATATGGGGAATTGAAAGTTGAAGGCTTAGAGTCAGATATATTTAAAAATATTGTAGTAAATGGAAGTGCAGCTTTTAATAATATAGAAGTAAGTAGTAGCTTTCAAATAGAGAATAAATATGGAGATGTAAATATAAAGAATAGTTCCATTAATAATTTAGAGGCTAAATTAAAAAATGGAGATTTAGATGTAGAAAATACAGAATCAGATAAAGTAGTATTTACTAATAATTATGGTAGCATTAATACTGTAGATTTTAAGAGCAAAGCTCTAGATATACAATGTAATAATTCGGATGTTACTCTAGAGGGGGCATTACTAGGCAATACCACAATAAAATCTCAATATGGAAGTGTAACAGTCAAAACTAATATTGAGGAATTGCTATATAACTATAATGTATCCTGTGAGTATGGAGATGTAATAATAAATGATAGTAAATTTGAAGATAATTTTCAAAAGAATAATAATGGCTTAAATAATATAGATATTAGTTGCAAAAATGGTGACGCTAAGATTGCGTTTAAAGGTTCTAAATAGGTAATCAGTCTACAATCTGCACTCTTTAAATGAGTGTAGGTTGTAGATTTTTATTTGAATAGAGTCTTAGTAAATCAAATTTTCGAAATGAGTTATGAGTAATAATATGTAGCTTATTATAATCACTATATTAAAACGCAGTCTTGTAATCTATGAATTAAGAAATTCTTAAGAATTTTATAAGTCATTACTTAATATTTGTCCTTTATTATAAGAGTATAGAATCTGATATTTCAAATTTGCCGTCAAAAATAAATTTAGATTATTTTAAAATATTTGAAGCTATGAAAATGTTAAATTGCTTTATAATACGCTGTTTCACTTAGTTTTCATAACTTATTTAAAACGATTTTATTTGTATGACGAAAATGAAAGATTAATGTAATAAAGTTGAATATGTTATTTTAACTTTAAATAATATAATGAACTCATAAGATAACAAAAGGAGCTGATTTTAATGAAAAAATTATTTGATGTTGTTAAGGTAATAGTTCTAGTTATATTTGTAGGATATAATGAAGAGAATTTTGCAGTAAATAAATAGTTATTAAATTATTATATTAAAAGGGTGATAGTATGAAAAAATTTATAATTAAATGGATGAAAATTTTCACTATAGCTATCATAGCTTTTGCATCAGTTGTTTTTGGACTAGCATATTATGAATATAATGGACAAGTAAAAAATATAGCAATAGAAGATAAAGTAGAAAAAGTTAGAAGTAATAAGGACTTTGTAGAATTAGATAATGTAAGCAAGGATTTTTTATCAGCTATTGTAGCTGTAGAAGACCATAGATTTTATAACCATGGAGCTATTGATTTTATATCCATAGGAAGAGCTACATTAAGTAATATATTAGCAGGAGAAGTTGTTCAAGGAGGAAGCACCATTACCCAACAACTAGCAAAGAACTTATATTTAAATAATGATAGAACTATAGATAGAAAGATAAAGGAAATGTTTATTTCCTATGATTTGGAAAGAAAGTATTCTAAAGAAGAGATTTTAGAATTATATATAAATGTAATATACTATGGTGATGGAAATACGGGCATAAATCACGCAAGTATAGGATATTTTGAAAAGGATCCTTCGCAATTGACTTTTGATGAGGCTACCATGTTAGCTGGATTCCCCCAGGCACCAAGTATATATGGAGCAAGTAAAAATTATGAACTAGCAAAAGAACGACAGCAACAGGTTATTTTGGCATTACAGAAGTATTGAATAAGATAAATAAGGCACTGCTTTGAAGCAGTGCCTTATTTAAATGGCTTTGTTCTAATATAGTGTTGATAACGAACTATATATTATTACTCACAAACCGTTTCGCAATAATATATAGTTCTAAAATCAACAATTATTTAAAACAAAGCCATTTATATAAATTATAACTATTAATTAAGTATTATTGAATTATGCATATATATATGTATATTATGCATATATATAAATAAAAAGCAAATGTGGTATTCGTCGATAAACGTATATTATATTTGAGGTATTCAATGTAAAAAACTAGAATTGAAGAGGTTTACATAATGAAACTAAGGTAAATATAAAAATATTTATACATAACTATTGCATAAATATGAGAATATAGTGTATAATCATACCTATGTTAAATGTATAAATATAAATATTAGGGGGACTAGTTTATGAAAGCAGGAGTTTTAAAAAAAATATTAGGAATTGTATTAGTGGGAGCATTGTCTTTATCTCTTGTAGCATGTGGAGATAAAAAAGAGGACAAGCAGCTATCAGGGATAGAGAAGATAAAAGAAAGTGGGAAATTAGTAGTTGCAACAAGTGCGGATTATCCACCATACGAATTTCATAAAATGATAGATGGAAAAGATCAAATAATAGGTTTTGATATTGATATAGCAAGAGAAATTGCTAAGGATATGGGAGTAGAACTTGAAATAACGGATATGGATTTTGATGGCTTGTTAATAGCACTTCAAGCTGGAAAAGCAGATATGGTGTTTGCAGGAATGACACCTACTCCAAAGAGACAAGAGAATGCAGCTTTCTCGAAGATTTATTATGCAGCTGAGCACGGTATATTGGTAAATGCAGAAGATAAAGATAAAATTAATTCTATAGAAGATTTAAAAGGTAAGAAACTTGGGGTTCAAAAAGGATCTATTCAAGAAGAAATAGCTAAGAAGCAAATTCAAGGGGCTGAAATTAAAGCACTAGGAAAAGTAACTGACTTAGTTTTAGATTTAAAGAGCGGAAAAGTTGATGCGCTTTTAATTGAGAAACCAGTAGCTGAATTTAATATTAAACAAAATAGCGGGATAGCTCTTACAACAGTAGTTATAAAAGATGAAGAAGGTGGTGCTGCTATTGCCATGAAAAAAGGGGAAGCTGATTTAGTTAAAGAGGTTGATAAGACTATAGATAGATTAATAAGTGAAGGCAAGATAGATGAATTTGTTGTAGAAGCAAATAAACACCTAGAGTAGAGAGAATAAGGAGGAGGACAACTTGGAATTAACTTTTAAATTTTTACCTGAGTACGTAAGTTATTTTATTAATGGTGCAAAAATAACAATATTATTAGCGTTCTTTACAGTACTATTTGGAACCCTACTAGGCATGATGATATGCCTTATGAAGACTGCTAAGTTTAAAGTTTTCGAATCAACAATGATAAGTAAATTGTTAAATATTATTGCCTCAATATATGTAGAATTTGTAAGAGGCACACCTGTTTTAGTTCAAATTTGGATAATATATATTGCATTGCCACAAGTTTTAGGTTTTGATTTATCAGGAATAGGTACAGGTATTGTGGCATTATCTCTTAATTCAGCAGCTTATGTTGCAGAAATAATTAGAGCTGGTATAGATTCTGTAGATAAAGGACAAGCTGAAGCTGCGAGAAGTTTAGGAATGAAACGAGCTTTAGTTATGGTACATATTATAATACCTCAGGCTGTTAAAAATATATTACCTGCCTTAGGAAATGAATTTATCACTATAATAAAAGAATCATCCATTGTGTCAGTAATTGGAGTTGCAGAGCTTATGTATAATACTGGAACAGTTAGAGGTACAACCGCATTAGGATTAGAGCCACTATTAGTAGCAGCAGTAATATACTTTATACTAACATTCACACTAACAAGAATTCTTGGTGTTGTAGAAAGAAGGTTGAAAGCTAGTGATTTACGTTAATAATTTGCATAAGTATTTTGGAGACAATCAGGTATTAAAAGGAGTTAATGAACATATAAAAAAGGGTCAGGTTGTAGTTGTAATTGGTCCCTCAGGCTCGGGTAAAAGTACATTCTTAAGATGTCTAAATAGGTTAGAGGAACCCACAGAAGGAGAAATAATTTTTGAGGGCACTAATATTATGGAAAAAGGAGTAAACATCAATAAGATTAGAGAAAACATGGGAATGGTGTTTCAGCAATTTAATCTTTTTCCTCATAAAACAGTGCTTGATAATATAACTTTAGCTCCTGTGAAGGTAAAAAGTAAATCAAAACAGAGTGCTATTAATAAGGCAATGGAATTACTTGAAAAAGTTGGTCTTCATGAAAAGGCTAATGAATATCCTGCATCATTATCTGGTGGACAAAAACAAAGGGTAGCTATAGCTAGAGCGTTAGCCATGGAACCAGATGTAATGTTATTTGATGAACCCACATCAGCATTAGATCCTGAGATGGTAGGTGAGGTTTTAAATGTAATGAAAAATCTTGCTAATGATGGTATGACCATGGTGGTTGTTACTCATGAAATGGGATTTGCAAAAGAAGTGGGAGATAGAATTCTATTTATGGATGGAGGAAATATTGTGGAGGAGGGAACTCCAGAAGAAATTTTCAACAATCCAAAGAATCCGAGAACTATAGATTTTCTTTCGAAGGTATTATAATTTGAGCTCCATACCAGTACTTAATGGTATGGAGTTTTTTTCAGAATAGATATTAAGTTTACAAGAGGAAAGTGGTAAAATATATTATAAATGTTAATGTAGATTTCAGTGCCTAGAATATTTCATAATACTATAAGTTTGAGGTGATAAATAATGAAAATAAGAATATTACATACTAATGATATACATAGTAGGTTCGAAAATTTCTCTAAAATTGTAAGTAAAATAAAAGAGCTTAGAAATGAAAATACCATTATTTTGGATGGTGGAGACTTTAATGATTTTATGAGGCTGGAGCTTCAAGGTACTAAGGGGGAAGCTGGATGTAGACTTCTAGATCTTGCTAACTATGACGGAATTGTAGTAGGAAATAATGAAGGTTTCCAAGGAGAAGAAATTCTTGAAGTTATGGCGAAGACAAATCTAGTTCCATTTCTTTCTACTAATCTATATAAAAATAATACTAATGAAATTGAAGGATTAAAAAGAAGCATTATATTGGAAAGAGGGGGACTTAGATTCCTTATAGTTGGAGCTACACCACCTTTAAATGAGTTTTTTTCATTGCACAATATGTATGCGTCAAATCCTATAGAAGAAATTAGAAGGGAGATTAAGAATAATAATGGAAAGTATGATATATGTATATTACTAAGTCATTTGGGAATAAAAGAAGATAGAGTTATTGCAGAAACTATAGAAGATATTCATATAATAATAGGTGGACATAGTCATACTCTTATGGAAAAAGTAGAGTTAATAAATAATACTCTAATACATCAATCGGGAAATTATGGGAATCACTTAGGAATTCTTGATATTGATATTGAGAATAAGGCAATAAAGGATTTTCAGGGAGAGAATATAGATATTACAAATATAATAGAAGATGAAGAAATAATAAATCAACTTAAGATAGAGAAGGATATAGCTCTACAAAACTTAAGCAAGCCTCTCTATGAAGTAGATGTTGATATTTGGCATGATGTAATTGAAGAAAATCCTATAACTAATCTTTTAGCAGATGGTTTGAGAGATGCAATTTCTTGCGACTTAAGTATAATTAATAGCGGAATTGTAAATGGAGGAGTGAGAAAGGGAGAAGTCTCTGATAAAAAATTATTAGAAATAAGCCCATCTCCTTTAAATCCTACATATATGGAGATCAGTGGAAAGGATATAAAGGAAGCCCTAAGGATATCTCTTCAGTCAGAAATCTGTCTACAGGATGGAAGAGGTCCAGGGTTTAGAGGTAGATACCTTGGAAGACTTCATGTGTCAGGGGCAATTATAGAACATGATGGAAGAGATATCTTAAGAGTGGCACTTGAAACTGGAGAATTAGAAGATGAGAAAATATATAGGGTTTCAACCTCAGATTATCTACAGAGAGGTACTGGATATCCTAGCTTAGCCAATAATAAAAATGAAAAATATAATCAAGAATATACAAGAGATACTTTAAGAGAATATTTAAATAAAGGTGAATTTGTAAAAAACTGCTTTACAAATAGATGGATAAGGATAAAATAAAATTAATCTTGTAGTAATTATGTGCATTTATTGATAAGGGAGGTAGGTATGGTGAGAAGTGAAAAAGAAAAGATGTTAGCAGGAGAATACTATAATGCAGGTGATAATGTACTAGTGGAAGAACGAGAGAAGGCAAGAGAGTTAACTTATGAATTTAACCACTCACGGCCTAGTGAAATAGAGAAAAGAAAGAAAATTTTAAAACAGCTAATTGTTTCAAAAGGGTCTTTTTATATTGAACCACCCTTTAATTGTGATTATGGATACAATATTGAGGTTGGTGATAACTTTTATGCTAATTTTGGCTGTATTATACTTGATGTTAATAAGGTTCAAATTGGAGATAATGTATTATTAGCACCAAATGTTCAGATATATACAGCGGCACACCCCATAGACCCTGAGGAGAGGGTAACTGGTAAAGAATTTGGACAGCCAATTATCATAGGAAATAATGTTTGGATTGGCGGAGGAACAATTATATGTCCAGGAGTGCGTATAGGAGATAACACAACCATTGGAGCAGGGAGCGTTGTCACTAAAGATATACCTAAAAATGTAATTGCAGCAGGTAATCCTTGTAAAATAATTAGAGAGATTTAATGAATTAAAATATAAAACATATGAAAGTAAAAGTTATGAAAATAGTATGGCAGATAGATAATTACAACCACTATTTAGTATGTATTAAAAATTTTATATAATATCTCTAGATAATAAAAAAAGGGCTTTTACAAGTTCTTTTTTTATTGCTTATTTTGAAATACTGTATATTTTAAAATATTGTAGTTATTGTAAGAAATTCTTAAGAATTTTATTACTTATTATTTAAGATTTTATATTTATCATAGTAATATAAGAGCTTTGAGAATTTTATATATTATGAATAAGGTGGTAATAATGGTGAGGAAGAAGAGGATTAATAAATTCAGATTATTTATTTTTATAATAGTATTAGTTGTGTTTAACATCACATTGATCAGTAAGGTAAGTGAGTATATGTATAAAGATGTTAATGCTAGTACTAATGTACTTATGTTGGTAAATAAAGAAAATAGTGTAAAAAAGGATTATGAACCCCAAGATTTGGTAAAAATAAGTGTGAGGACTACTCCTAATATTACAGAGGAGGAGACTTACATGGCAAAGACAGCAGCTGATGCCTTAAAGAGGATGTTTGCTGAAGCTGAGAATGAAGGCGTACATTTATATGCACTTTCAGGATATAGATCTTATAATACACAAAAGGGGATATATGATAGAAACATTGAAGAAAAGGGCTTTGATCATACCAGTAAGTATGTAGCTCAGCCAGGTCAAAGTGAGCATCAAACAGGACTTGCAATGGATATAACTAATGAAACCTATTCCTTAGATTCTAATGAAACTGCTGAAGGGGCATGGTTAGAAAAGAATTCTTATAAATTTGGATTTATATTAAGATATGATGATGGAAAAGAGGGCATTACCGGATATAATTATGAACCTTGGCATTTTAGGTATGTGGGCAAGAAAGAAGCAAAAAAAATCTTTGAGAGCGATATAACTTTAGAAGAATATTTGGAGAAATAATAGGATTAAAAGATAATAGGAGTTTTAAAATATAGAAAGTAAGATATAGGATGATATAATGGTTTTATGAGGAGTGATGTAAAATGAAATACAATGTATTAGTTGTAGATGATGATAAAGAAATAGTAGATGCCATTGAGATATATCTTATGAATGAAGGATTAAATATATATAAGTCTTACGATGGATTAGAGGCACTAGAGCTCTTAGTAGAAAAAGATATACACTTAATTTTGATGGATATAATGATGCCTAAGATGGATGGAATAAGAGCAACCCTTAAAATAAGAGAAGAAAAAAATATACCTATAATACTGATTTCTGCAAAATCAGAGGATACAGATAAAATTCTAGGACTTAATATGGGAGCAGATGATTACATTACTAAACCTTTTAACCCACTTGAGCTTATAGCTAGAGTTAAATCTCAATTAAGAAGATATATAACTTTAGGAAATTTGAATAATATAAGTAATAATGACAGTGATGAAGTATTAAGGAGTGGGGGATTAGAAATGAACATAAATACTAAAGAAGTATTTATGGATGGAGAAAGTGTAAGGGTTACACCTATAGAGTTTAAAATATTAGAGTTACTTTTAAAAAATCAAGGAAGGGTATTTTCTATGGAAGAAATATATGAAAGAGTATGGAATGAACCGAGTTATAATGTAGATAACACAGTAGCAGTCCATATTAGAAGAATTAGAGAAAAAATAGAAATAAACCCGAAGGATCCCAAATATTTAAAGGTGGTGTGGGGAATTGGATATAAAATCGAAAAATATTAACGAAGAAGTAATTGATGATATAGAAATGAAAAAAGACTATACCAGGATAACTATTGCAAAAATAATAGCCATAATAATTGCAGCTATGTTATTTTCTGTAATTTTTATATCTATTGATGACATTAAGAGTAATAAAATAAACTTTGATAAAAATGGAGTATATTCATCACAATATGTAGGAAGTGACCTTCACAAATTCACAGAGAGAGTAGGATATTTAACAGAATTCTATAAAAATGAGGACTATATAAAAGATAAAAAGAATTTAGCTCAATGGGAGATAAAGCAAAAAAAGGATAGTTTTGAAGAGCAGCTAAATGAAGAATATTCCTCAGAGTCAAATAAAATATCAGCGAATTTCATTGGTACGGAACAGCAACTAGCTGCAGAACAAAGTAAAATTCGTCAAGAATTAGAAAAAAAATATGAGAGATCTGATGAAGAAGTAGCTTCCCTAATTATAGAAGAGAAATTATCTACTTTTAAGAGAGAAGTCACTGCATTAAGTTCTTATCCAAATTTGAAATATATATCTTATGATAAAAAGAATAATATATGGCTTAGTAATTTTAAAACTGGAAATGAGGCCATAGAGGAACTAAAAAATTCAAGTAGATTCTTTGGAGAGTATTCAATTATTGGAGGAGGTACCAATAAAAAATTATTTATAGATGGCGAATATATAAATAGAAATAAAAATGGAAGTATATTTGATTATGTTGCTCCTAATTTTGGATATGGTGAATTAAGTGAATTAGTCATATATATAGGGATTCCAAAAGAATTAAGCGCTGGAGATGAGGTTTATAGCTCTTTTCAAAATTTTAATGAAGCTACGGCAATAGTAAATGGTGAAGTGAAAATTTTTATAGGTTCACTTATAGGGCTAATTATTATGGTATTTATATTAAGGAATTTGAATAAGAAAGTGTGCTATATGAGCAGCTTGTTATTACGATTAAAACATACAAAGATAGAGATTAAAGCCCTTATGTTAATGTCTTCTTGGATAATATATAATGTGTTTTATCATTACAACTATTATGAGGAATATACATTCAATATTAATATTAATAATATAGTTTTATTATCTTTATTAGCCATAGTATGGTATTCAGTTTTTAAAGCATTACTAATGAATTATAAAGATAATACTGTTCTTAAAGATAGTTATACCTTGAAACTTTGGGAATATGTAAAGATAGTTATGGAGAAGGGCTCCTTTGGGAAAACTATATTTATAATCATGGCACTATATGTGATGATTTGCGTTGGAGCGACCTTTGTACTTGCAGGGATATTTGGCAATGGATTTGGAATTGCACTTGCATTTATGTTTGATGTGGTAGCCACTTTAGCAGTTATATATATCTTATTTAAAGAGTTTGCTTATTTAAATAAGATTATTTATGCAGCTAGGATGCTTTCAGAGGGAAAGCTTAATGACAATATAGAAGAACAAGGGCATGGAGCGTTAAAGGGACTTGCGCATAGTATAAATAATTTAAAACAAGGACTAAGAAAATCTATTGAAAATGAAACTAAGAGTGAGAGACTGAAGACGGAACTTATTTCAAATGTATCTCATGACTTAAAAACTCCACTTACTTCAATTATTAACTATGTAGATATATTAAAAAAGCAAAATATAGAGCCAGAGGAAGCTAGAGCATATTTAGAGGTATTAGATAAAAAATCTCAAAGATTAAAGCTATTAATTGAAGATTTATTTGAAGCCTCAAAGGCAGCAAGTGGAGCTATGGAACTTACTTTAACTAAAGTGGAGGTAAATGCTCTATTAAATCAAACGCTAGGTGAAGCAGAAGGTAGAATTAAAGAATCAGCTTTAGATTTTAAGGTTAATATGCCAAGTGAAAAGATATATATTGAAGCTGATGGGAGAAAAATCTGGAGAGTGTTTGAAAATTTAATATCGAATATAATTAAATACTCTTTCCCTAACACTAGAGTATATATAGATGTAAATACCCAAGGAGAAAATGTATATATAACAATGAAAAATATTTCAGCCTATGAATTAAATTTCGATGTAGAGGAAATAACAGAGAGATTTAAAAGAGGGGATGAATCTAGGCATACAGATGGCTCAGGATTAGGGCTTGCTATCTCAAAAAGTATTGTAGAGCTCCATGGTGGAAAATTCAGTATAGAAATAGATGGAGATTTATTTAAGGTAATAGTAGGATTAAGAATATCAAAATAACTAAATTCACTATATAGCAAGTTAGAAAAATAAAATTTAAAAATATAAATAAGATGATATCAAAATAATAGTTCTAGATATTTTAGAACTATTATTTTTTTGACTTTGCATATATAATGTTGAATTTTAAAGGGTAATATAGAAATAGATAGAATAATTAAGTAGTGATATAAAGTTTTGAAAATGTAACGGTGGATTTTTAAAAATAATAACTGACGGTCTATAATAAATACCATTGCATATAAGAAAAGAACTTTATGTTTAAATTAGAATGTAAAAATAATATATTGAATTTAATATTTCATAAGTTTTAAAACATAGATTATATAATTAAAGTAGAGTGTTTGGAGGTATTTTAAATAAATGAATAAGACTAAGTTACAAATATTCAAAGCAGCAATAAAATCATTTTCTATATATGGGTATACAGGAACTACTATGGATCAGATAGCGGAATATGCAGGAGTAGCAAAGGGAACTCTATATTATCATTTCAAGAGTAAGGAAGAGATGTTTAGCTTCATAATAGAAGAAGGTTTAAACTTAATGATAGATGAGGTTACTTCAGAAGTTAAAGCGTATGAAAATCCTCTAGAGAAATTAAGAGTGTTATGTAAATTACAGCTTTCTGTATTATATAGGGATAGAGATTTTATAAAGATTGTATTAAGCCAATTGTGGGGTCAAGAAATTAGACAAATAGAGTTAAGAAACAAAGTAAGATTGTATCTTAAACAGATAGAAGGGTATATAAAAGACGCCATGGATGCTGGATTGGTTAGGAGTGGAAACCCCACTTTCATGTCCTATGCTTTTTTCGGAAGCTTATGCTCAGCAGCAGTTTATGAGGTTATAAATATTGACAAAATCAATTTAGATTCAGTAATAGAAGAATTAATAGAATATAGTATTAGAGGACTTCAAAGTTAAAGTAAACTTCTATATGTTAAATTTTTATGAGCATATAGAAGTTTACTTTTTGCTATTGACATATAATAAATTTCGCAGTATATTTAAAACTGACCAGTCAGTGCAAAAAGGAGTGATATATATGAATTTTCTAAAAATAGCTTGGAAGGATATATCTAGTATATTTAAGAATAGGCTTATTAGAGTGTCAGTTATTGCAATAATAATTGTTCCTTTATTATATAGTTTGCTTTATCTGGCAGCTTTTTGGGATCCTTATTCTAGACTAGATAAATTACCAATTGCTTTTGTAAACTTAGATAAGGGTACAACTAAAGATGGTGATGCAGTAAATTATGGTCAAGACTTAGTTAATAATTTAAAGGATAACAAAGAAGTTCAATGGAATTTTGTTGATCTTAGTGAAGGGAAAGATGGAGTTGAAAATGATAAATATTATTCAGTTTTTATAATTCCAGAAAACTTTTCAACAAATGTTCTTAGTGCTAAAGATGGAAAACCACAGCAAGCAAAAATTATTTATAGTGCCAATGAGAAAAAGAATTTTCTATCTGCTCAAATAGGTCAAAGAGTAGAAGATAAACTAAAGGCAGAAGTTATTGCAAATGTAACTGAAGAATATACAAAGGTAACTTTTGATAGCATTTATGAATTAAAAGATGGTATGGCACAAGCAAGTGATGGGAGTAAAGAGCTTTATGATGGAATTTCAAAATTAAATGAAAAAATTCCAGAAATGACAGATGGAGTCGATAAACTTTATAATGGATCAACTGATTTAAATAATGGACTCAATCAATTGAAAAAAAATACTCCAGCCATGCAAGAAGGAGCAAATAAATTATATGAAGGATCTACAGCTTTAAAAGGTGGATTAGAATATTTAAATAATAATGCATCAACTTTAAGTGAAGGTACTAAGAAGTTACTTGATGGTGCAACTCAATTAAGTCAAGGTGTAAATACTAATGCAGTAGTTAATAATAAGCCAGTTGGATTAACTAATGGATTGAATGCACTATCACAGGGAATGGAGAACGCTAAGAATGGAGTTAATGAACTAGGTAATTCACTTGAAAGTTTAAACAAGGCGGTAAATATAGGAGGGGATGGAAACCCAAGTCTTGTACAGGGTATTACAAAGGTTAATAGCGGTGTAAACTCACTTGGAGGTGCAGTAGGAGCATTTAATAAAGTTGTAAATAATGGTGATATTCCAAAAACAAATGGAATGAGTAATGATCAAATAGTTAATTCTTTAATAAATCAATACAGTAAAGCAACTAATAATGATGAAAAAGTAGCAATTTTATCACAGATGGTATCAACATTAAATGTAGCAGTGAATGTAGATCAAAGTGCTACAGAGCCATCCCTTAAAACTGCTGTAAATTCAATAACAAATAATGTTACTGTAGACTCTCAAAGTAAGCCAAGTCTTGGAACTGCTATTGGAAGTTTAAATGAAGCAGTGAATAATGGTTATAATGGAAATCCTAGCTTGAAATCAGGAATTAATGAAGCTGATATTGCTGCAAAAACATTAGTTCAAGGATCTATCAAGGTAGGACAAGGGGCAGAAGCGTTAACACAGGGAATAGAACAATTAAGCTCTAATATACCAGGACTAACTGGTGGCGTTGGCAAATTAGCTCAAGGAGCTACAGCTTTAAATGGTGGAATTGGTGAATTAAAAGAAAAAATGCCTGAACTAAGTAGTGGAGTTAACGCACTTTCAGATGGTTCTATTGCAATTAATAATGGATTAAAAACATTAAGTGATAAAATGCCAGAATTAAAAGATGGGGCACAAAAACTTGACGATGGTTCAGAAGAACTTGCTACAAAACTAAAAGAAGGTTCAGATAAGCTAAATAATAATGTGATTAATACTAGTAATGATATGGCTGAATTTGTATCCAATCCAATAGAATTAGAGGATACACCAACTAATACTGTAAAGGATTATGGAACAGGATTCACACCATACTTTATACCACTTTCATTATGGGTAGGAGCAATTATGATGTTCTTTGTTATTTCAGCAAGAGTTGAGAATAATATGAATGCAGGTGCTATATCAGTAGTTACTGGTAAGTATCTATCATACAGTTTTATAGGAGTTTTACAAGCAGTCCTTGCAAGTATAGCAGTTTTAGCTTTAGGCTTAAAACCAGAGAATATTCCATTGTATTTTGCATTTAATATATTGATGTCTCTAGCATTTATAGCAATAATGCAATGCTTAATATCAGTATTAGGAGATGCAGGAAGATTGCTAGCCATAGTATTATTAATTCTTCAACTTACATCTTGTGCAGGTACATTCCCACTAGAATTAGTACCTGATTTCTTCAAAGTACTAAATCCATTTATGCCTTTTACTTATTGTGTATCAGGATTAAGAGAAATTATTTCAGGAACAAACAATGCAATAATAGTAAGAGATATTGGAGTGTTATTTATAATTACTGTTGTATTCTTAATAATATCAGTATTGCTTAAAGATAGAGGAGAGAAGCTACAGGATAAAATGGAAGAACGAAAAGAAGTAATGTCAAATTAAGAATTTATAATATTAGAGAATAAAAATAAGAATAAGAAGGGTTGTTTTATTTATACAACCTTTCTTTTTTTATGGCTATATTCTATGGGAATTTTATAAGAAATATAAAATCAAAAAATGATACATATATTTACATAAAAAAAAATAAATGGTATGATTTAATTAACAAATTTATGAGGGGTGATTTTTATGCCAGATAAGGGAAAGAGTAAAGGTGGAACAAAAAAGCCAAAGACAGCTGGTAAGGATACAGGAAAAACTAAGAAAAAATAACCTTTTTATACTAATTAAAAGCAGAGTATATAATCCATATTATTACTTAGATAATATGGATTATATTTATTTTGAAAGCTAATATAAAAATTTGTATATCAAGTAAGGAGATTTTAGAAACCTTATATGCATAATTCTTATATATTTATAAACAGTTCATTTAGTGGTATATTTAGTAGTGAAGTATATTTATAAGAGGAGATTAATTTACAAGTGAATACTAAAGAGTTTTTTATGAAGAAAAAAGTAATATATATATTTGCTACTGTATGCTGTATGCTATGGGGAAGTGCCTTTCCAGCGGTAAAAAGTGGATATGAAATATTTAACATTGCGTCAGATGATATACCTTCTAAATTAGTATTTGCAGGGTATAGATTCTTTTTTGCAGGTATAATAGTACTTTTTATAGCACTATTAAGTAAAAAAGAAGTTTTTAAATTTAATAAAAAACAATTAGGACAAATAGCCTTACTCGGAGTTACGCAAACCAGCTTACAGTACATATTTTTCTATTTAGGATTAGCTTATACCAGTGGTACAAAAGGTTCTATTTTGAGTGGAACAGGAGCTTTTTTTAGCGTTATAATAGCTCATTATATATACATAAATGATAAATTGAATTTTAAGAAGACCTTAGGGTGTATTATAGGTTTTATAGGTGTAATTATTATTAATTTTAATTCACAGTTGTTAGGTTCTTCTTTTACTATAAAAGGTGAAGGAGCGATCATGCTTTCTGCATTAATACTTTCTGCATCAGCTATTTATGGTAAAAAACTTACTCAGTCTATGGATTCAATAGTGGTAACTGGATATCAATTATTCATAGGAGGAGCTATACTTATTAGTCTAGGATATGGGTTTAATGGCTCTATATCAGGGTTTACAATGAAATCCACAAGCTTACTTATATATCTTGCGATGCTTTCTTCAGTTGCATTTTCATTGTGGACAATTCTATTAAAGTATAATAAGGTAGGAACCGTGGCCGTTTTTAATTTCTTAACACCTATATTTGGTTCAATATTATCAGCTATATTTTTACATGAAAACATATGGGAGTTGAAGAATGCTATAGCATTAATATTTGTTTGTATAGGTATATGGCTAGTTAACAGAGAAAGTAATAAGATGAATGATAGATTGAAGCCTTCAAAAGAAGAGATCAAGGTAGATTAAAATTAGTTAAGAAGTTGACAAGAAGTTTCTACATTGATAAAATTACATAAAAAATAAAACAGACAAGCATTGTATTCTGAAGGGAGTTTTTATGAATAATAAAACTAAAATTGTAATAGCATTGGTATTATGTAGCAACCTAGTTACAGGAAATGTGCTAGCAAATGGTATTAGTGATATGAAGAATAAATCCAATGATATTAAACAAGAAATTAATAATGGTAAAAATGAGATAAAAGAATTAGAGAAAAACAAGGAAAATATTCTTAATGATATTCATGAATTAGATAAAAATATCAATGAGGTAGATAGTGAAGTTAAGCAAATAAATTCTAAAATAAGTAATTCAAACAAAAAAATAGAAACTTTACAGGTTAAATCAGAAGAATTAAAGGTTGATTTAGCAAAAAGTGAAAACTTGATGGCAAAAAGGCTTCGTATTATGTATATGAATCAATCTCAAAGTTACATAGAAATATTATTTGGATCAGAAGGACTTTATGATTTCCTTGAAAAAGTAGAAATTATAACAAGTTTGGTTAAATATGATAATGATATTATAAATGAATTTAAAGAAAAACAAGGTGAACTACAGAGCACTATGACTCAAGTTAAAAATGAAAAAAGCAATCTTGAAGATATGATGCAAACTGTTAGCAATAAAATGAATACTTTAAAAGATAAAAAGCAAGAGAAAGATGTACTTATGGCTAAAATTGAAAATGAGATTGATGTACATGAAGCCATATTAGCACAACAACAAAATGAATTTGATGAAATAGTTGTGGCTATTAGGAATATGGAAGCTGAGCAGAGACCATCTAGAGGGGACTCTGACCCTGACTCTAGTGATGGACAAGTATCAAATGGAAATATTTTTTCAATAACAGGGGGAAGAGGATATACTATAACTCAGAGGTTTGAAGGTAGAGTTAATCCTATTACAGGCAAGCAAGAATTTCATGGAGCTCTTGATATAGGGGCACCTTATGGAGCAAGTGTACATTCACTTCAAAATGGAGTTGTAGCTTATGCAGGTTGGATGAATGGATATGGAAATGTAGTGGTTATAGATCATGGAAATATTAGCAGTCTATATGCTCATAACTCTCAGCTTTTAGTTAGCGAGGGGCAGAGTATCAGTGGAGGACAAGAAATTGCAAAGGTTGGATCTACAGGATGGTCAACAGGACCACATATACATTTTGAGGTAATTAATTCTAGTGGCGAGAAAATTGATCCAATTTCATATTACATATATTAAGTGATTAAGGGTGTCTATTTGAAATAGACATCCTTTTCTTTCTTACTATCCGATTATTCTAATATTTTACGGAATAAGTCAAAAATTCTAATACTTTAATTAAGTAAGGGAACTCTATTAATGAGAACCATATAAATATGTAAAAGAATTTATTGAAAAATTACAAATATTATATATAATTAATGTAATATATTTGTAATAATTTATACTTTGGAAATTCATTATGAAATAATAAAGCATTGATGAATTTATAAGAATTTTAGAATGAATTTAATAAAATCCTGAGAAATTAAACACTTAATTGTAAAAATGTGGACTCATATCAAGGGAGAATCTTAAAGAAAAATTAAAAATATTAATAATATGTTAATAAAATAGATAAGGTAGTGAATAATTCAAAAATATAATATAAAATTACAGATATACTGCAGAAAATTTTTAATAATGAAAGTTTAGTTGCAATTTTCAAATTTTATCTGTAACTAAAAGTTTATAAGTAATTTTGTATTAAAGGGGGCGTAATTATGGATTTTCTGGTAAATGGAATTATGGCTATAACTTGGCAGCAAGTAATAATGTGGGTTATAGGAGCAACACTAATATGGCTAGCAATAAAAAAAGGATTTGAGCCAACACTTTTATTACCAATGGGATTTGGTGCCATATTAGTAAACATTCCTTTTTCAGGTGCTGTGACACAAATTATTGGTGGTCATGCAGAGGTAGGAATAATTGATAACTTATTTAATATGGGTATAGCAAATGAGCTATTTCCACTAGTACTATTTATAGGTATTGGAGCTATGATTGATTTTGGACCACTATTAACTAATCCTAAGATGCTTTTATTCGGAGCAGCAGCGCAATTTGGTATATTCTTCACTTTAAGTTTGGCTGCATTGCTAGGATTCTCATTAAAGGATGCAGCATCTATAGGAATTATAGGAGCAGCAGATGGACCAACTTCTATATTCGTAGCTAACTTCTTTAAGAGTAATTACATAGGGGCCATAACGGTAGCAGCATATTCTTATATGGCACTTGTTCCTATTATACAACCAGCAGCTATAAAACTTGTTACAACAAAGAAGGAAAGACAGATAAAAATGACCTACAATCCAACAGCAGTATCTCAAAGTACTAAAGTATTATTTCCAGTAGTTGTTACTGTTATTGCAGGACTTTTTTCACCAACATCTGTAGCACTTGTTGGATTCCTAATGTTTGGTAATTTAATTAGAGAGTGTGGAGTACTGGAGAGACTATCATTAACAGCTCAAAATGAATTAGCTAACTTAGTAACTATACTTCTTGGTATTACTATAGCTTCTAAAATGAAAGCAGTTGATTTCGTAACATGGCAAACTATAATGATTATAGGTCTTGGCCTTGTAGCATTTATTTTTGATACTATTGGTGGAGTACTGTTTGCGAAATTCTTGAACCTTTTCTCAAAGAATAAGATAAATCCAATGGTAGGAGCTGCTGGAATATCTGCATTCCCTATGTCAGCTAGAGTAATTCAAAAAATGGGTCAAGAAGAAGATCCACAAAACTTTTTATTAATGCATGCAGTAGCAGCTAACGTTTCAGGACAAATTGGCTCTGTTATTGCAGGAGGATTAATATTAGCCTTAGTTGGAGGTATGATTTAATGAATATAGATAATTTCATTATAAGTTTAGGTGTAATGGGTAAGGGTATGGCTGGAATTTTTATAGTAATGGCTATAATTTTCCTTTCAATTAAATTATTAAATTCTACATTTAAAGGTGGAAAAAAATAATATATTATAATTTAAATATTTATAATCAATTAAGAAAACAGCTCAAATAGGAGTTAAAAAACTGAATAGATTTTATTAAAACTTATATAAAAAATAATGGAGTGAAAAATCACTCCATTATTTTTTTCTTTATTATCTTATACTTTTTTAGAAATCCTTAAAAATAATGGTTAATATTTAAGGATTTAACTCATTATTATATTTCTGATACCTTGGACAATAGTACTCTATCATCTAAAATATCCTTTGAACAAAGTTTTTCAAAGCAATCTAACAGCTTATTAACTGTAAGATTTTTCTTTTCAGTTCCAGCTACATCTAGAAGTACTTTCCCTTCATGGAGCATGATTAATCTATTTCCATACTTTACAGCATGATTTAAATTATGAGTTACCATTAAAGTTGTTATATTTTTTTCTCTAACTAATTCATCTGTAAGTTCCATTATAATCTCTGAAGTCTTAGGATCTAAAGCAGCTGTATGTTCATCTAATAATAATAGTTCAGGATTACTTATAGTAGACATTAAAAGAGATAGTGACTGACGCTGTCCACCAGATAAGAGACCAACTTTTACATGAAGTTTATCTTCTAAACCTAGATCTAAGGTTTCTAATAAACCTTTAAAAAAATCTTTATTCTTTTTATCTACACCTGGAGTTAGACCAAATTTCCTTCCCTTGTTATAAGCAAGAGAAAGATTTTCTAAAATGGTCATAGAAGGTGAAGTTCCTAAAGTTGGATTTTGAAAAACCCGTCCTATAAATTTTGATCTATTATATTCACTTAAATGAGAGATACTTTTGTTATGTAAAGTAATGTCTCCAAAATCTTCATCTATAGTACCAGCAATTATATTCATAAGAGTTGACTTACCAGCTCCGTTACTACCAATTATAGTTATAAAATCATTGTCATTAACAGTCAGGTTTAAATCATTTATTACAGTGGTTTCATTCACTGTGTTTGGATTAAATACTTTGTTCAAGTTCTGTAGTTTTAACATTTACTTTTACCCCCTTAACTGTTCTTGGTTTTCTCTTTTTAACTATAGCAGGTCCACTAAGAGTCAAAGCAATAACCACAATAATAGCTGTTATTAACTTTAAATCAGATGGTGATATATTTAGTTTTAGCGCTATGCCTGTAGCTAATTTATACAGTATAGAACCAGTAACAGCTAGTGTTGTTGGTGCTGCAAATTTTAATTTTTTAAATACAGTTTCACCAAATATAATAGCAGCAAGTCCAGCAACTACTATACCTATACCCATACCAACATCTGAAAAGCGTTGATATTGAGCCATAACAGCTCCAGATAGTGCAACTAAACCGTTGGCGATCATAAGTCCAAGTATTTTTATCTTACCTATATCTACTCCTAGAGAAGTTATTAGTTGAGGATTATCTCCCGTACTTCTTAATAAAAATCCGCTTTTAGTTTTAAGAAATAAGTCTAATAATACCTTGCAAACCAACACTATTATTGAAATAATAATTATAGGTGGTAGGTTATATGAGAATATTGTAGTTTCATTTAGAAGAGGCAAATTGGCTTTTCCCATAATTCTAAGATTTACTGAATATAATGCAGTCATAACTAAAATACCTGATAATAGATTAGTTATTTTACATTTAACATGAAGTATGCCTGTAAATAAGCCTGCTATCATGCCAAAGACTATACTAAGTAGCGACGCTGCTATGGGGTTAATACCATTAGATATTGCAATAGCAGCCACAGAAGCTCCAAGAGGAAAGCTTCCATCTACAGATAAATCAGGAAAATCCAAAATCTTATAGGTTATAAACACACCAAGTGCCATTATTCCAAAAATTAATCCCTGTTCTAAAACATTAATCCAAAAACTTAACATTAAATTCACGTCCTTTTAAATTTATTATTAGTCAATAACTTTAGCACTATCTAAAAGTTCCTTAGGAATTTCTATACCTAGAGCTTTAGCTGCAGTTTTATTAATAACTATTTCAGTTTCCTTTAAAGTTTCAACTCCCATTTCAGAAGGAGTTTTACCTTTTAAAACTTCAAGTACCATTTCAGCAGTTTGCCTACCTAAATTTTCATAATTAATACCATCTGTAGCCAATGCACCACTAACAACATGGGCTTCTTCAGCACCTATAATAGGTACTTTTAACTCTGTGGCTTTGTTGCTAATTAATGCCATAGAAGAAGCTATTATATTATCTGCTGGTGTATATAGTACATCTATCTTTTTTAGAAGACTTTCCAAAGCTTGAGGAATATCATTAACACTAGTAACACCAACATCGATGACTTCTAATCCAAATTTGGAACATAAATCCTTTAGAAGTTTTACTTGAGCCTCTGAATTGGCTTCACTAGTATTAAATATAACTCCTAGAGTTTTAGCATTAGGAGCTAACTTTTTCAATAAATTTAATTGATTTTCTACTGGTGTCATATCACTGGTGCCAAAGACGTTAGTTTCACTTTTGTCCCAGGATTTTACAAGACCAGCTTCTACAGGGTCAGTGATTGCAGTAATGCCTATCGGAATTTCTTTTGTTGAATTAAAGGCTGCTTGAGCAGTTGGAGTTCCAATAGCTAGAATTGCATCTGTTCTCTTAGTTGAGAAATTTTGCGCAATAATTTGAGCAGTTGAGATGTCTCCTTGAGCATTTTGATAATCTATTTTTAGATTTTCACCTTCTTTAAAACCATTTTCCTCCATTGATTTCAAAAATCCTTCTCTAGCTGAATCTAGAGCGGGATGTTCAGCCATTTGAGTTATACCAATGGAAACACTTTTACTGCTAGAGTTTTCAGCATTTCCACTTTGGGATGAACAACCAGTTAGAACAGCTCCTACTAAAATACTACCTAAGATTAAAGTTTTTAAATTTTTTCTTACCATACTACCATCCTCCTAAAATATATAATAAAAGAGAATTTTTTTCTCTTTTATAGCAAAACAAAAAGCTACGAAATTAAATAATGTTGAGTAAGAGTTTATCTATAAATTCAACATAAATTTAATTTGTAGCTTAAAATATCTTTAATAAAATATACTAGGATACATTTGAAATGTACTAGATATTTTTAATTTATTAAATTATTAATTTAAATAGACAATAAAAGTAAATTAAACTCTACCATACTACTATACTACGAATTATAATTATGTTTTACGAATCAACTACTATACTACTTAGATATCTTACTAGATATCCTAACTACTTAATACTACATGGATATGGATCTATGCCCAAGTCCTATTACTACTTCATTTAAATGGAGTACTCCTATGCTCATAAAGATACACACACTTATATGTTCCTTATATCTAGCAATTCCTATCTTTCCTCCAACATTTAAACCATTGGCCTTTTCTGAAATTTGCATAATTGCTTCTCTTGTTGCTCCTATTACAGCACCATCATGTAGGTGGCAATCTTTAATAATACCAGAGCGCTTAGAGGCAACTAAAGCTCTTTCGATAATTTTTGGAATAGAATTTATAAGATTTCCTCCAATGTCTACTGCTACAGATAAAATTTCTTTATCTGTAAAATCTTTTATTAATTGCTCCTCTTGTTTTCTTGAGGATATTGCCATTTCCACAGAAGCCTTTGCTATATCTACGCTTGACCATTCCATATTCTATTCCTCCTACTAAGACGTAGTGATTATACTATTATTATATTCTAACGAAAAAAATCCTTTTAATCAATACAATTCTACAAATTTCTCTAAGAATTTAAATAATAGAGGAAATGTGTTCTTATTTGTACTTGAAACTGAATCTGAAGATAAGATTTATTTAACTTAGAATAATTTCAGCACAAGGTCAGCGATTATAGGTAAGAATACTGCAGGTAAAAGATTAGAGATTTTAATTTTTGTACATCCCAAAATATTTAATCCTAGTCCTATAATAAGAAGGCTACCACAGCAGGTCATATTACCTATTACAGCTTCTGAAAGTAAGGGACTTAAAAAGGTAGCAAAAATTGTTATTCCTCCTTGATAAATTAACACTGAAATAGCAGATAATGCTACACCTATACCTAAGGTTGATGAGAATATTATAGAGGATATTCCATCTAAAATTGACTTGGATATCAATATGCTGTGATCATTGCGAAGTCCACTGTCTAAGGCACCAACTATAGCCATTGCGCCTACACAAAACAGTAATGTAGCTGTTACAAAGCCCTCAGATATATTACTATTACTATTCTTAAATTTACTTTGTATCTTATCTCCTAAGTTATTTAATCTATGATCAATATCTATAGTTTCACCTATTAATGCACCTGATGCCATACATATGATGACTACTAATAAATTGTTAACTTTAAGAGAACCATCTATTCCAATAAATAAGATACATAAAGCAAGAGCTTGCATAATAGTATTACTAAGATTTTTATTTATACTATTTTTAAAAGATAAGCCTATAATAGTTCCGATAATTATAGCTAAAGAGTTAATTAGTGTTCCTAACATTTTTGCTTCACCTGCAGTGATTGAAAATTAGAATTATTAACACACCAATGAACTTGCTTTAAGTAGTTTTGAACTCCAATTTTATCCTTTTTCTTAAAAAATTCAATTATATTTCTGTGCTCAGCATTAGTGGCATTAAGTACTTCTAACAAATTGTCAATTGAATTGGAAGTATAAGTTTTTCTAATAAGTTTTCTTTTTAGTTGAGTTATTATATTTATCAATTCCAAATTATCACATAAATCTATATATATATCATGAAATTCTACTTGTAGAGTAAGGTAAGTTTCAAAGAGGCATTTTTCAATAGCATTATCCATTGACGCTACTAAAAAGTTCATGTTTTTAATATCTTTATCGCATATGTTGTCTATTGCTAAACTAGCAGCTAGTCCATCTAATGTACCTATAATTTCATATAGTTCACTAGCTTTTTTCTCATCAATATTTCTAACCTTGAATCCTTTTCTTGGAGAATTTTCTAAGTAACCATCTGATGCTAATTGTATAAGAGCTTCTCTTACAGGAGTTCTGCTTATATTTAGCTCATCACAAATCTGTTGTTCATTTAATTTTTCATCAGCACTTAAAGTGCCATTACTTATTTTTTCAGAAATATAATTATATACGTGATCTTTTAAAGACATATATTTATTCATAAAGCCTCCTGTTTGGGTAGTAAATAAAATATAATATTTTCATATATAATATTTTAACAGCTAAACTTATTTTTAACAATTCAAATCATCATAGAATGGTCAAAAATGTTAGATTAATTACAAATAATATATAAATTAGTGATATATAAGATGTTTATATAAAATAAGATAGATCTAATAAAGGTCTATTTAAGCAATAATATGTAATTTTTTATCGATACTACATTGAAACATCGCCTTAATTTAACATAATAGTACATATAGAGTAAAAAGTTTATTATTGACAAGTGTGTATATAGAGTATATACTGTACATATAGAGAATGAACAGTATATACGATATGCTAATGGAATTTTAAAAATAAATATTTTATGTATAAAGGAGAAAAAATTATATGGATAATGTATTAGAAATAAAAAACTTAAGTAAAAAATATAAAAATTTTAAGCTAAATAATATAAATTTAAATTTGCCAGTAGGATTTATAATGGGATTTATAGGGGAAAATGGAGCAGGAAAAACCACAACTATAAAACTTATAATGAATTTGATATCTAAGGATAAAGGAGAAATAAAGGTTTTTGGAAAGGATAATATAAAGTGTGAAAGAGATATAAAAGAAAGAATAGGCTTTGTATATGAGGATTGTTTTTACTATGATCATTTATCAATAAATGATAATGGGAAGATAATTTCTAATTTTTATAAAGATTGGGATTCTTCTACCTTTAATAGTTATTTAAATAAATTTTCTTTAAACAAAAATCAAAAAGTAAAAGAGTTATCTAAGGGTATGAAGATGAAGTATGCCATAGCTATCGCACTAAGTCATAAAGCTAAATTATTAATATTAGATGAACCTACTTCAGGTTTGGATCCAGTTGTCAGGAGGGAAGTATTAGACATACTTCAAAGTATAATACAAGACGAAGAAGTTGGAATTTTAATTTCTACTCATATCACATCAGACTTAGAAAAGATAGCAGATTATATAACTTATATAGATAAGGGGAAAATAATCTTTTCTAAAGGTAAGGATGAAATATTAGATGAATATAAGATAATTAAGGGAGATAAAACATTGTTGACTTTAGAGAATAGAGATTTATTGAAGGGTATAAGGGAGACAACGTATGGGTTTGAGGGACTTACTAATAAGTTGGATGAAGTAAAAAGGGTATTTAGAGGAAATGTTGTAATAGAAACACCTAAATTAGAAGATATCATGTTATTTTATAGTCGATAGGGGGATATAAAAATGGGAAAGATTTTGATGAGAGAATTAAGTTTAAATTTTTCAAATCTAAAAAGCAGACAGCTGTTAGCAATAATAGGTATTTTTGCAATAGTAACTATAACTAATAAAGGAACAAGTTTATTTCCATATTTAATGTTATGCTTGGGAATGTTTTCAATTATATGTACCGAAATGGAATCAAGGGATAAGGTTTATATGAGTATACTAAGCGCACCTTGTACAAGAAAAGAATATGTTACTGGAAAATTTATTAGCTCTACAGTTTGGATTTTAGCTACTGCAACGATATCCGTATTAGTGTGTAAAGGCCTATATATGATAAATTCAAATTATTTTATAGACGTAAATATTGTGGCAGTAAAGTTTTCAGTTATTTATATGATATTTATGATAGGAATATATTACTTACTATATTTTTCGCTAGGAGTTAAATATGCAAAGATAAGTTATTATATTTGTTTTATATTACTATTTGTGGGTTCAATGTCATTCTATAATATAATGGACTATGTAGTAGCTAAAAGAGTAATTAATAGTGGATTGAAGATAGTATATAATAATACACTTATTGGCAATTCAATTTTGCTAGTATTAATTTTAGCTGTAGTAACCTTATTTAGTGTAATATCTACAATATTTTATGAAAAAAAGGATTTGTAAGGGGGAATTACTATGATAGCACTTTTAAAAAAAGATTTTATAACTAGTAGAAAACCATTACTAATCATAAATGTAATTGCTGGATTAATGTTAGGATTAGTAACTAAATATACTAGAGATGCATTGCCAATGACGTATACTGTAGCAACACTTTTGGTCCCAGTAATTGTTAATAGATTTACAGCTACAAGTGAGTTAAGAAAAAACTATGATTTAATTATAAATAGTTTCCCAGTTAAAAGAAGTGAGATAGTTTTAAGTAAATATATATATTATATGATTGCTTATATAATTTCCTCTATAATTATGTTCAGTATAGTTGTTACATTAGGAAGTTTAAGTAAGGAAGAATTGACAACAATCTTCTTAATACAATCCTTAACCTTTATATACTATGTATTAATCATTGGAGCTACTAACTATACCTACTATAAATTAGAGTATTCTGTGGCAGTAAAGTATTCTTCAATAATTATGCTTTCAGTATTTTATTTACCCTATGCTTTAGTATTTGCAGGGAAGAAATTTTTCCCTGAGCTATTTAATAATATAATAAATAGCATAATGAGTGGTTCCATAAATAGGATTACAATAGTTGCATTCCTAGCTGGAGTAATAATATATGCTATATGTATGGTGCTATCTGTTGAGGCTTACAATAAAAGAGATTTATAATAACAAAAGAAGTTTTAAGTTGGAGGGAATATATGAATATAATTATAAATAACTCCTCAGGAGAACCAATTTATTCACAAATAGAGAAACAAATAAAAGATCATATTTTAATGAATAGATTACAACCACATGAACCACTTCCATCTATACGAATGTTAGCTAAAGAACTTAGAATTAGTGTTATAACTACAAAGAGAGCATATGAAGAATTGGAAAGTGAAGGATATATTTATACTTTACCAGGCAAAGGATCCTTTGTATGTGAACAAGATGTAGAATTAGTTAGAGAGACAATAATAAGAAGTGTAGAAGAGCATTTGGGTAATGCTATAGACCAGGGGTCTAAGATTAATCTTTCATTAGAAGAGATGAAAGATATATTAGAAGTGTTATATACAGAAAAATAGATTTAGTGTAAGAGGTGGGGAATATGGAAAATATCTTAGAAATAAAAAATTTGACTAAAAAATATAAAAGTTTTACTTTAGATAATGTATCTTTCAATATAGAGAAAGGATATATTATGGGTTTCATAGGACAAAATGGAGCAGGAAAAACTACCGTTATAAAAGCTATAATGAATTTAGTTAAAAAGACGAGTGGAGAGATTAAGGTATTTGGAAAAGATAATATAGAATTTGAAAAGGAAATAAAAGAAAAAATAGCCTTTGTATATGATGAATGTTTTTGTTATGAACATATGACTTTAGAAGCAAATGCAAATTCATTAAGTAAATTATATAGAAATTGGGATAATGACCTTTTTAATTCTTATTTAAAAAAATTTAGACTAAATAAAAATGAAAAGGTAAATCAATTATCTAAAGGAATGAAAATGAAATTTTCCATCGCGCTGGCTCTAAGCCATAATGCTGAGCTTATTATTATGGATGAGCCTACTTCTGGACTTGATCCAGTAGTTAGGTCGGAAATTTTAGATATATTCTATGATATTATACAAGATGGAAATGTGTCTATTTTGATATCTACACATATAACTACAGATTTAGAGAAAATAGCAGACTATATAACTTATATTAAAAATGGGAAAATAGTGTTTTCAGAATCAAAAGAAGAAGTTTTAGAAAAGTATAAAATAGTAAAAGGTGATAAAAATTTAATTACTAAAGAGAATGAAAAATATTTAAAGGGAATTGTTAATAATGCTTTTGGATTTGAGGGATTAACATCAGATGCATCTAAAGCAAAGGATATATTCGGAAAAGATGTAATCTTAGAAAATGCATCTTTAGAAGATATAATGGTATATATAAGCAAATAGAATAAGGCATTGTTTTAATATGTAGTTCTAAAATCCACACCATATTAAAGCAATGCCTTATTTTATAGTGATTTATAAAGTTATTCACAATAGTTTATAAAAGGGATTTATGATTATTAACAAGTTATCCAAAGAATAAGCATAAGAATTTAGATATCCTATTATATGATATAATGCAGATTTATTATATAGTTAAAAGGAGTGATTGTGGATAATGTTGATAGTCTGCATGTGGGGAATAGTATGAATCTGAATATTTTGTGGATAACTCTGTGGATAAAGCGACCAAATTGTGGATAAATTCAGATTTTTTACACATTGGATGGACAAATAAGTAAAAGTACCACTATGGTTGAAAAGTTTAAAAGTAGTGGTACTTTTTCATATAGCTATATATACATATAATATCAATATAGAGCAAAGTAGGTATTTAAATATAGATAAAAAAATTATTTAGGAGTGATAACATGAAGGTGGCAGTAATAATGGGAGGATTATCCTCAGAAAGAGAAGTGTCATTAAATTCAGGAAGAGAAATAGTTGAAAATTTAAATAGAGATAAATATGAAGTGATTCCTGTAATTATGGATTCAAAAGTTGATATTATAGATAAAATAAAGGATATAGATTTTGCATTTATAGCTCTTCATGGTAAATTTGGAGAAGATGGTACAATTCAAGCACTACTTGAAAGCTTTAATATTCCATATTCAGGCTGTGGTGTTTTAACTAGTGCACTATGTATGAATAAGAATATAACAAAAAAACTATTACTAGTGGAAGACATACCTACAGCACCATGGATAATTGTTAAAAATGTAGAACACATTGATTATAAAAAAATTAGAGATATAGGATACCCTGTTTTTGTGAAACCAAATAGTGGAGGGTCCAGTGTAGCTACATTCTTGGTTAAAAATGAAGAATCATTATGTGAAAGAGTTAGAGAAGTATTAAGATATGATGAAGAGGTAATGATTGAAAAGTATATACAAGGTGATGAATATACATCTTTCATATTAAATGGAGAAGTTTATCCAACGGTAGCGATTAAGGCAACTAAGGGAGAGTTCTTTGACTATACAGAGAAATATAGTGCAGAGGGAGCAAGAGAAGAAGCTATAATTTTACCTGAAGAACTACAGGAAAAAATAAATCATATATCTAAAATATGTTGGAATATATTTAATTGTAGGGTATATGTTAGATTAGATATAATAGTAAAAGATGGAGTACCGTATGTGCTTGAAATAAATACCTTACCAGGTATGACAAAGACTAGCCTTATACCCAAAAGTGCAAAGGCTGCTGGTATAGAATATGATGAATTGCTAGATAAGATAATAGAGTATTCATTAATAGAGAGGTGATATAATTTTTGATTTTTTCTAATTTAGAGTTTAAGGAAAAACAGACCATATATATTCAAATAAAAAATCATATAGAAGATATGATATTAAAAGGAATGCTCTCAAGAGGAAGTAAACTACCATCTACAAGAGAATTAAGTAAGTTACTAAAGGTAAGTAGAAATTCAGTCATAATGGCATATGAGGAATTAGAAGCGGAAGGTGTTTTATATACCCTTAAGGGCAAAGGCACCTTTGTTAGTGAAAATGATGTGTGTGAACTATCTAAGTGGAGTATTGATTGGAATAATAAGATTAATAAGTACGCTAAAATGGCTGAAGATTTAGATATTAATAAAAATGAGATACAGTGGGAAAAAGGTATGATATCCTTTAAAAGTATAGCTCCAGAAGGAGATTTATTTGATATAGATGAATTCAAGAAGGCATTTTTAAATAGGATATCATTAGAAGGACATAAGCTTTTAAACTATGGGTATGCTCAAGGATATAAGCCATTAATTGAATATTTGTTGAGTTATATGGAAAATAAAGGAGTGTCAACAAAGAATAAAGATATAATAATTACTAACGGCTTTACAGAAGGCTTGGATATGATATTGTCATCTCTTACAGTAGAAGGAGACAATATCATATGTGAAAATCCAACTCATAATACAGCTATTAAGCTCATGAAAATTCATGGGCTTAATGTCATAGGTGTGGAGATTAATAACCAAGGTATAGATATAGATATATTAGAAAATAAGATTAATAGTAGTAAACCTAAGTGTGCTTATCTAATTCCATCCTATCATAATCCCACTGGCACAGTTATGCAGCCAGAGAAAAGATACAAAATATATAATATTTTGAAAAAAGCGGGGGTTCCAATTATAGAAGATGGTTTTAATGAAGAATTATTATATACTGGTTCCCATGTATCACCATTGGCTGCTCTAGAAGGAGATGGAAATGGAGTTATTTATATTGGGAGTTTTTCTAAGATACTATTTCCAGGAATAAGACTTGGATGGATATTAGCAGATAAGAGACTTGTAAATATCTTAGAAAGTGTAAAAAGATGTAGAACTATACATTCATCAGTTATAGATCAGGCTATATTTTATGAATATCTTCAAAGTGGAGCTTTTGAAAAATACATGAAAAAGGTGAGAAAATTCTATAAGGAAAAATATGAATTTATCTTAAAATGTATAAAGAAATACCTTCCTACCAAGGAGATTTGGGGAGAAGGAGGGCTTCATATTTTTATAAAATTAGATGGTTTAAATGCTAGAGAGGTATTGGAAGAGTGCTATGCTAGAGGGGTGATTTTTACTCCAGGAGATATATTTTATATTGATGATAGTGGATCAGAAACCTTAAGATTAGGAATATCAAGGGTTGCCTATGAAGATATTGAAATAGGAATAAAAATAATAGGGGAAGTAGTTAGGGACATGACAATATAATTACATATTGATACGCTACATTATAGATGATATAATTAAGCTCATAATTATATATGGTAAAAGGGAATGACCGCTCGAAGGAGATTATAAAGTCAACATACTGGTTTCACAACCTGGCTTTATATTGACCATTTAGTGTCAAGGCGAGGCTTTTAACACAGAGGATTGCTATAATCTTTTGTGTTAAAAGTCTTCTTTTATATGTAAAAAAAGTAATCACCCCTGGGGTCGTTACATATATTTACAATCATTGAGATGGAGGAGGAATAAAAATGACATTATTATCATTATTACTAGTAGCCTTTGGTTTATCTATGGATGCTTTCGCAGTATCTGTTACCAATGGTATATCAATGAAGGAATTTAATTTAAAGAATGCTCTTAAAATTGCACTATTTATGGGAGGATTTCAGGGAATAATGCCGATTATAGGTTGGGTAGCGGGTATAGGTTTTAAAGACTATATAACTAAATATGATCATTGGATTGCATTGATACTTTTAAGTATAATTGGTGTAAAGATGATCTATGAATCTATAAAAGAAAAAAATGAACTAGAAAATTCATCGGAGTCAGAAGAAAAAAATGAATTATTTATTGCTTGTGGTTGTGAGGAAGGAGAAACTGATTGCAGTGAGGAGAAACAATGCTTAAGTACTAAAGTACTACTTTTACTTGCCATTGCTACAAGCATTGATGCATTAGCGGTAGGTATAAGCTTTGCTTTTCTCCAAATCAATATTTTAACCGCAGCATTAACAATAGGAATAATAACCTTTGTGCTATCTTTTATTGGTGTGAAGTTAGGTAAGAAGTGTGGTAATATGTTACAAAGTAAAGCTGAAATTGCTGGAGGAATTATACTTATATTAATAGGCATTAAAATATTTTTAGAACATACAGGGATTTTATAAAACAGCTTAGGCTGTTTTTTTCTTTACTAGCGTTGACTAAAACAAGAAATAATAATAAAATATATTTAGTATACTAAATATTAGCATGCTAAATATATTTTATTAGAGGGGGTGAAGTTATATGAAATATTCTTTAGAATTTGAGATCGCTTTAATTATAAAAGATATTAATTCAAAGATAAATCAACGCATAACAGATGAATTGAAGGCTACAGGACTTACGGCGCCACAAATAACAGCGATAAAATTAATAGCACATAATAAAAAGATGATGGTATCGCAGCTCAGTGAGGAAATGAGTTTAACTAATGCAACAGTATCTGGTATTTTAGATAGATTAGAAAAACTAGATATAATTGAACGTGTAAGAAGTGATAAGGATAAAAGGGTTGTGTATGTAAGATTTTCTAAAGAAGGTTCAAAGACAGCAGAAAATATAAAAGATGTTATGAGCAGTAGCTTCAAGCATATTTTTAATAATGTAAGCAAAAATGATTTAGAAGAAATAAGAAACAAATTAAAAGACTTATCAAAACTTGTAGAAGAAGGATTGGAGAAATAATTAAATAAAAGGAGGATTTACAATGAATATATTATTAATAAACGCTATTTTGTTTATAAGCTTAGCACTTATATTTTATACTATAGGAGTATGGGCAGAGAAAAAACAGGGAGTTTTAAAAATATGGCATCTAGTAGTATTTTGGTTAGGATTTATTTGTGATACCACAGGAACTACTATTATGAGCAAAATTGCAGGTACTGGATTCACTATGAATTTACACGGTATTACAGGATTATTAGCAATACTTTTAATGCTTTTCCATGCAATATGGGCAACTATGGTTTTAGTAAAGAATAAAGAAGAGTCTAAGAAGAATTTTCATAAATTTAGTATATTAGTATGGTTAATATGGCTAATACCATATTTTTCAGGAATGATAGTAGGCATGAGATTAGGGATGTAAATTAGTTAATTTTTAAGACAGAGTAAATTATTAACTAAATTCACTCTGTTTTTTATTTTAGGTTATAATGATATAATTTTATAGATAACATTTTAAACTAAGTTATAAGAGGGAGGTGTAAGAATGAAGGCAAGAATAGATTTAACAGAAGGTTCAATAAGTGATAAGCTAGTTAAATTAGCTATTCCAATAATGGCAACTTCATTTATTCAGATGGCATATAATTTAACTGATATGCTGTTGATAGGAAGAGTTGGAACTAATGCAGTTGCAGCAATCGGAACAGCAGGTTCATTTATCAATTTATCTATGTCTTTTGCAATGATATCTAAGATTGGAGCTGAGGTTAGGGTAGCTCAAAATTTAGGTAAAAAAGATGAAGATGGAGCAAGGAAATACATAGTAAGTGCATTACAAATAAATTTAATGTTGTCTATACTATATGGATTAATTGTATTTTTACTATCTAAACAATTAATAGGATTTTTTAAACTAAATGATGCAACAATTATACATATGTCTGAAACATATCTAAGGGTCATGGCAATTTCCATGCCTATAAGTTGTGTCATACCAGTTTTTACAGCCATATTTAATGGATCAGGAAATAGTAGAACACCATTTATTATAAATACTATAGGATTAGCTACTAATATAATACTTGATTTAGTACTTATTAACGGCTTTGGTCCAATTCCTAAATTAGGAGTTTTAGGAGCGGCTTTAGGAACTATGCTAGCCCAGGCTGTAGTAGTTGGATTTTTTGTAACTATAATATTAAAAAGTAGAGAAAAATATTTGAAATTTAGTATATTTACTAAGCCTAATATTGAATATATTAAAAATATATTCAAGCTAGGGCTTCCAGCAGGATGTCAGCATGGATTGTTTGCAGTATATTCTATACTTCTAAGTAGAATAATAGCATCCTTTGGGCCAACACCTATAGCAGTTCAAAAGGTAGGAATTCAAATAGAAGCTATATCTTGGATGACAGCAGGAGGGTTCTCTACGGCTCTAGGATCATTTGTGGGACAAAACTATGGAGCAAAGAAATTTGAGAGAATTAAAAAAGGATATAAGGCTACTATTACAATAGCTATAATAGTAGGAGCTTTAACTTCACTGTTATTGATATTTGGAGGGGAAGCTATATTCTCAGTATTCACGCCAGGAGATACAGGAGCTATTGCCTTAGGAAAAGATTATTTAATAATATTGGGATATTCACAATTATTTATGTGTATAGAAATAACTACGGCAGGGGTATTTAATGGGCTTGGGAGAACATATATACCAGCTACAGTTAGTGTGATTTTAACTGGTATGAGAGTGCCAGCAGCTATGTTATTATCTTCTTCTAATATGTTAGGTGTTGATGGCGTATGGTGGAGCATAAGCATGAGTAGTGTATTAAAGGGAATAGTTTTAGTAAGTATATTCTTTGTACTCGTTAAAAAAGGAATTTTATTTAAGAGGGATTTAGAACTGTGTGAATCAGTATAAATATTAGGCTGTATTTTAATATATTATTGATAATGAATTGCAATCTTTAGAAATAGCTTGGTAGTAATAATATGAAGTTTAAATCAATTCTATTTAAAACACAGCCTAATATTAAAATATAATGTTATTGTTCATAACCGAGTTCTTTAGCTATATTAAAAAATTTAGAAGCTTCTACCATATTACCTTTACTTTCATGAAACTTTCCTATTAAAAAATAAGTCCTACCATAGCTTGGATCAATAGAGAGGATTTTTTTTAGCAGGGAATAAGCTTCATCTAATTTTCCTGCATTTAGAAGAGCTTCACTTTCTTTAAGTTGAGTTTCTGTAGAATTTTCTGAGTTAAGAGAATCAAAAACTTCAGACAATACAGAATTAACCTTTTCTATAGTAAAAGGTTTTTGAAGATAGGCTATAGCTCCAAGCTTTGTACAATCAACAGCATTTTTCACAGTAGCAAAAGCTGTCATAATTATTACGGGTGTATTTATAGATGCATCTCTAATACCTTTTAACACTTTAGTTCCACTAATTTCTGGCATTTTTATATCTAGAAAAATTAAATCAAAGGATTCTGAAAGGACAATCTTTAAGGCATCTTCACCATTGCTTGCAGTTACCACATCAAAATTATTTAATTCTAAACAAGTAGTAAGTAAATTTCTTATATTTTTAGTATCATCTACTACAAGAGCTTTCTTCATAGTCATGTTTCCTCCTAATTTTTAATATTTATTACATGTTCTTTGATAAAGGAATAGTAAAGGTAAATGTGCTTCCAACATTTAAGGTGCTAGTACACCAAATTTCACCACCTAAAGCGCCTACAATTTCTTTTGCAATAGCAAGACCTAATCCTGTTCCTCTTATTTCTGAATCCTGGCCTTTTACTTGTATAAATTTATCGAAAATCTTTTCAGTGTATTCTTTAGGAATACCAATTCCAGTATCACTAACACTAATACATGCCATATCCTCCTGAATTAATGTTGATATTTTGATAAAATCACCACTGCGTGTAAATTTTAGAGCATTAGATATTAAATTATTAATAATCCAAGGAGTTTTTTCTATATCAATATTTACATAAGGTAAAGAAGTGTTTTCTATATAATTGATTATTACTCCATTATCTTTAGCTTGATCTACAAATAGGTTTATAGAGTTATTTATTAAATCATTTAATGGATATGGAGTTATATTGAATATAGCATTTTTAGATTCTACTTTAGATAGAGCTAGCAGGTTATTTACAAGAGTGTTTAGTTGTTCTCCATCTTCTTCTATGGTATTGATAATTTTTGCTTGTTTATGATTTAGAACACCTATTTTTTCGCTTTTCATAAGGCTAGTTCCCATAAGAATAGAGGTTAAAGGAGTTTTAAACTCATGAGATATAGTAGATATTAAATCTCCTTTCATATTTTCTAGCTGCTTTAAACTAGTTACATTTTGAAAAAGTACTATGATTCCATTAATATTAGTTTCAAAATCTTTAATTATAGAGACTATTATATTAAAATAATAGTCTTCACCTTTCAAATCTAAATAGAAAATTTTTTCTTTTGGGATGTCTGAAATTTCATGGGAAGCGTTATATATAAAATCAAAAATAGATCCATTTTTTATGTATTCTAGAAAATATTTTCCTAGTGCCTCAGGTTCCTTAATTTCAAATAAATCTTCACAAGCTTTATTTATTAAGATAATCTTATGGTCACTGTCTAATACAATTAAAGGGTCACTAATACTTTTGACGATGGCAACAGATTTATTTTTTTCGCTAAAAAGCTTTCCCATAGTGCTTGTTTCAAAATCTTTAAGTCTTGTAGTCATGCTATTAAATTCTCTTGTTAGATCTCCTATTTCATCTTGGGAGATGATAGGAGCTTGTTGAGAAAGACTTCCCTCTGTGACAGCTTTTATGTTTTCCATTAGTGAATAAATAGGTCTTAAGGTTTTGTTAGCGGAATATTTTGATACGATATATCCTCCAGCAACAGCTATTGATGAAAGGATAAAAATTATTATAGAATATCTTTTTGCATCAGTTGAAACATTATCTTCACTATCTAGCATAGCAACCTCATTTATATCCCATATTTTTTTTAGTTCTACAGATAAATCATTAAATATGGGTAGGATATCTGAATTAAAATAACTTGTTGCTTCATCCATACCACTGTTAGAAAAAGTATTTTGAAGTAGGGAAAATTTTACCAAAAGAGTTTTATGAGTTTTTTCTATATTGTCAACATGGCGAGCTTCAAAGTTTTCCGATACACTTTGTTTTTCAAGTTCAAGCCATTGATTAAATTCAAGTCCATATTTAAAGAAGTTATTTATACCTTCTTCTTTATCAGAATATAGGTAAAGAATGATTGAATTTTTCTGTCCATCTAAATTTTCTAACATGTTAGCAACGGCTTTTATACTATTGTAGTTATTATCCATAAATCCATCTATGGATTCGCTTACGGTGTATATACTTACTATAGAAGCTATTCCTATTATAGCTATAGTATATACTAATAGTTCATATATAATAGCAATCTTTGATTTGATTGTTTTGAACATGGTTATCACCTTAATTCTAAAATTTAACACTAGTATAAGAGTAAGTTGTAATAAAGTCAATTATTATATGAGTTAAAAATTATAGGAATATGAAACTTTTAATAATAAACCTATGGGAAACATAAAGAAAAAACGAAAAAATATAAGAATTATGGATGATATATATGTATATATGAATTTAAAACTACTGATAATATTTAAATGTGAATTATTAGAAGTTTGATATAATTCCATAATAATAATAAAATATTTAATATAGGAAAAATAAAGAATAATAAAGTAATATAATTTATAGAATAAAAATTTAATAAAATCTGTAAGGATTATAGTTAGCAATTTACAATAGAACTAAAAGATATAAAATCAATTAATTTACGTAAGCTCAATCCCGGGACCCCCAATATCCTAGGGAGCTTAAAATAAAAGAGCCTAGAGATGAAGCAGCAGTATCTCTAGGTTTTAATTTGTTTATTGAGGAAGTTTTAAATTTAATGGAATAGGTATATTTGTTATGTTTTAAGGATTTTATAGAGTTATAGTATTTTTTCTATTTTAACAGTATAGCTACCATCAGGAGAATCTATGGTTACTTCTTCTCCTAATTTTTGTTTATATATGGATTTGCCTAGTGGACATTCTATACTAATCTTATTTTCTATAGGGTCAGCGTCTATGGTTGTTACCATAGTAAAGGTAGCAATCTCATTTTCTTCAATAAACTGAAGGGTAACTTGTTTACCAATACCAACTTCATCATCTTTAATCACATCAGTTATCAGAACAGCAGTCCTAATCATTCGATCAAGATAACCCATTCTCCTGTTATTATCGGCTCTATCTTTTTTAGCCGCCTTATATTCGAAATTTTCACTCAGGTCACCGTGGGCTCTAGCTTCCTTTAAGTCCTCATTTATGTTCTTTCTAACCACGGTTTTTCTGTATTCTAATTCGTCTCTTAACTTATTTAAAGCTTCTTCAGTTAGGTAATTGTACATAGCTATCCTACTCCTTACATAAATTCTATATAGTTATTATAGATAATAACTTAAAGTTTTAAAATAGCTATTTGTATTATATTGAAAAATATAAATAATATAGGAGTTATATATATTATGATAATAGCATTGAAAAAATAGAAAGTGAACTAAGGTGCAGGTATCTTACTTATTCATGGTTGTAAAGTAGAAATTCTAAAATTGATGAACTTGTGAGAAACCTGCATATTTATGTGAAATTTATTACATTATTAGTTATATATATTTATTAATCAGTTATAAATTTCGCCAATGGGCTCAAAGGATATATTAAACCCTTTAATTCATTATATGGGATAAGAATTCTAAATAATCCATAAGAGTAAGGTGTATACTCATAAATTTGATAATATAGAACTAATCCTTGAGGAGTTAAATAGAATCTTTGGTTTTCTGTTATTCCTTTATATTCATTAGTGAAAGGGACTTTGTTTTCTTTAGCTTTCTGTATGGCTATATTGCTTAGAATTTCATTATAATTTACTTTAGGATTGAATAATTCATCAAAGTCATAAGGATCACCAGCATCCGTATTAAAGGTTATGGAGTCAAATACAGTATTTCCATGAGCTCCACCAGTATAAGTATAAAGTGAAAATACTATGCTCAGTAAACCTTTTTCATCAAGAGGAATTTGATAGGAACCTATTATCTCTTTAAAATCTATCTTTTCAGGTAGCATAACGTGGGTTAAAAAAAGGGAATTCAGAGTTCCTATGATATCTTCATTCATAGTGCTTTGAACTATTTCATTAGATAAACCTTCAATAAATGGATAATCAATTTTAAAAGTATTTGGAGCTAGTCGCTGATTTTTTATATTATCAGAGAGAGAAGCTGCGGCTCTACTATAGTCTCTACCAAAGCATTCGAAAAATGCAATTCTACGTAAAGCTACTGCGAAATATACCCAAGTGAAACCATTCCATCTAAATCCAGCAGCTGATCTTCTATCTACGTTAATAAGCCAAGCCCAGAAAGAACGACCATTATCAAGCCATATATATACAAACCTAAATAAACACGGTCTTATTGAGCCAGGTGAAACCAGGGGCGAAGGACCACCAAAAGCTTTTTTAGGTGTTATATTTGGTGGAGGACCAGGAGGACGACCAGGACCACCAGGTCCAGGACCGCCAGGCCCTCCAGGACCACCTGGCCCGCCGGGACCTCCAGGGGCTCCAGGTCCGCCAGGGGGCCCGCCGAATGGTGGTGGAAAATTGCCAAATGGTGGTGAAATGAATCTTTCATTGCTAGGTTCATTATGACTTTTAAAGGATTCAAATAAGAAGTCCTCATTAGTTTCTGCTAGTTCATTATAATTAGGGTTACGTATGAACATTACATAGCGCTCCTTAATATTATTACAATATTATAGTATACAGCTAAAGCTATAAGGTGAATTATTTACTCATATGTTTTTAAAATATAAAAAAAAACTGCGAACGGGTGATTCGCAGTTTAAGAATAGTATTAAAATTTTGTAATGTTTAGGGTTTAAGCAATAAAACTGGCTTTTAAAACATAGAGGAAATTGTATAGCATAAAACACATTCAAGATGTATAAATGCTACACCTATAGAAATAAAAACCATATTTTAAAAATATTATACAGTATATTAAAATGATTGTAAAGATATGTTTTCTAAATATGATGTATAATTAAAAGTAAAATGCATATAATAATGTCATACCAATAAAATCATTATTTGTTTTGTTTTAAGTTTTATTTAATAGTAGAACAGAGGAGAAATAGCTTATGAAAAATGAAAATAAATCACGACACATAGCTACAAGTCCAAAAGCAAAACAGGAAATAAGAAAATTTAAAGAAGAATTTTCTGAGGATTTACCATGGAATGAAGATAAGAGGAAGTTCCAAAAGTAATCCTACTATAATAATGATTTTATTGTTAGATATAGTTTGTGGGTCATACCTATTTCTAGGTATGACCTTTAACTTTATAACTAATAGAATATTGAGTATAATTATAGTAAATAATAATTTAAAATTAATATAACATCTGCAACGAAATATAATAATTAGATGTTAAGATAGAAAGGATAATAAAATGGTTAAATTAAATAATTCTTGGGATGAATTTTTAAAGGAAGAATTTGAAAAGGACTATTATCTTCAATTAAGACAGTTTTTGATAAATGAGTATAGTAGTAAAATAATATATCCTAATATGAATAATATTTTTGAGGCACTAAAGCTGACACCATATGAAGAGGTAAAGGTTGTAATACTAGGTCAAGATCCGTATCATGGTCCAAATCAAGCCCATGGACTAGCATTTTCAGTACAACCTACTGTAAAGACTCCTCCATCACTTTTAAATATGTATAAAGAATTAAAAGATGATTTAGATTGCTTTATTCCTAATAATGGATATTTAGTTCCATGGTCAAATAAAGGGGTTCTTCTTCTTAATACTGTTTTAACAGTTAGACAGGGAGAGGCGAATTCACATAAAAATAAAGGATGGGAAATATTTACCGATAAAGTAATAGAATTGTTAAATGAAAGAAAAGACCCTGTTATATTTTTATTATGGGGAAACAATGCTAAAGATAAAACCAGGTTAATAACAAATAAACATCACTACATACTAAATACAGTACATCCGAGTCCGCTATCAGCAAGTAGAGGATTTTTTGGATGTAAGCACTTTTCTAAAACAAACGAAATATTAAAATCCTTAGGCAAAAGTGAAATTGATTGGCAAATATCAAATATTTAAAATACAAGCAAAAACAAAAGAAGTTCACTCGATTATTAATAAAGTGAACTTCTTTTGTAAGTAAATTAGAATTTACATGTTAAATCATCTGAAAAAATAGATAAGTAAACTGACTAGTTATTTTTTTGAAGATGTCTAATATGCTTTTCCCCAGTAAACTAATGATTTTGCTTCTTTTCCACAACATATACAGGTTGAAGATAGATTTTCTTGTTCAAAAGGCATGCATCTAGAGCTAACTCCAGCTATTTCTTTTAGCTTCTCTTCACAAGCTCTATCTTCACACCACATAGCTTTAATAAATCCAGGTTTATTATTAGCTATATCCATGAAGTTCTCTAAAGTTACTGCTGAGTAAGTCATTTCATTAGTATGATTTCTAGCTTTTTCTAAAAGTCCTATTTGAATTGACTTAAGAGTTTCAGCAATTTTGCTTTCTAATTCATCAAGGGAAATTATAATTTTTTCTCTACTATCTCTTCTAACTAAAACTGCTTGGTTATTTTCAATGTCTTTTGGTCCAATTTCAACTCTTAGTGGAATACCCTTCATTTCATATTCACTAAATTTCCAGCCAGGCATTTTATCGCTGATATCTATTTTAACTCTAGCAACTTTTGATACTCTATCTCTAAGTTCTGTAGCCTTTTCAATAACTCCCTCTTTGTGCTGAGCTATTGGAATTATAACAACTTGAGTTGGTGCTATTTTTGGAGGAAGTACAAGACCACTATCATCTCCATGAACCATTATTAGAGCTCCAATTAAACGAGTTGTAACTCCCCAAGAAGTTTCGTGAACATATTGAAGCTGGCCATTTTTATCTGTGTATCTTATATTAAAGGCTTTAGCAAACCCATCTCCAAAGTTATGAGAAGTTCCATTTTGTAATGCCTTACCATCATGCATTAAGCTTTCTATAGTATAGGTAGCTTTAGCACCAGCAAATTTCTCTTTATCAGTTTTTCTTCCCTTGATAACAGGAATAGCTAAGGTATTCTCGCAGAAATCTGCATATAGATTTAATATATCAATAGTCTCTTTTTCAGATTCTTCAGGAGTAGCATGAACAGTGTGACCCTCTTGCCACAAAAATTCTGTGGTTCTTAGGAAAGGTCTTGTTGTTTTTTCCCATCTTACAACAGAACACCATTGGTTATAAAGCTTTGGTAAGTCATTATATGATTGAACTATCTTAGCATAATGGTCACAGAATAAGGTTTCAGAAGTGGGTCTAACACATAATCTTTCAGCTAGCTCTTCAGAACCACCATGAGTAACCCAAGCAACCTCAGGAGCGAATCCTTCAACATGATCTTTTTCTCTTTGAAGTAGACTTTCAGGTATAAACATAGGCATATAAACATTTTCATGTCCAGTAGCCTTTAATCTTTCGTCAAGGGTTTTTTGGATATTTTCCCAAATTGCATAGCCATATGGTCTGATTATCATACATCCTTTAACACTTGAATAATCTACAAGTTCAGCTTTTTTTACTATATCTGTATACCATTTAGCAAAATCTTCATCCATAGATGTTATTGCTTCAACAAATTTTTTTCCTTTAGCCATAATACAATCCCTCTTTTTCTAAAAATTAATTTTAAATAATTATTTCATTTATATACTGTCATAAAGTTAAAGTGCTGTCAAACTCTAAATAAATTATTCCGTAATTTATTTAAAGTTCATCTTTAGTTATAAATTTTACTGATTCTCCTAATCCTTTATCAAAATATTTTTTAAATATTTTAAGTGATAATATATAGGTTATGACCATAGAACAGATAATTGTATATACTAAATTCAGCCATACTGTTGATTTGAAAGGATTTAATATAAAGGATAGCGCAACTAGATAGGTGTGAAATATATATACTGGAAAGGTATGCTGTCCTATTTTGGAAAAGATATTTTTCTTTGATGTCATTAAATTTATTAAGAACACAATAAAAGCACAAGATAAGATATACAAGGAGAATCTATACAATACTCCAAAGGGTTTAGTAATATTAAAGCTATCATAAGCAGCATTTCCATATAGAAATTGAACAGGAAATAGATTTATATTAGCTAAGGAAATAGAAATTATTAGTAATAGGATAATTCCCATTATAGAAAAAAACTTAGATATTTTTCTTATTTTTCTTATATGATTTTCTGTAGTATAGTATCCTAGTAGAAAAAAAGGTAAAAATACTAAAGTTCGAGATATAGATAAATAGGCATTAAATTCCCTAAGTAGTCCTATTCCTAAGCCTATAAATATGCTAAGTATAATAACATGTTTAACTTTTATTAGATCTTTTAGAAATAGTCTCCAAAAAAACATGCTTAAAAGATACCAAAGAGCCCAACCAGGAGATAACACAGATATAGATAGGGACTTAGTTGCAATAGATGCTACTATATACCATAAAGTATTAAAAATCATATAGGGAACTAAAAAAGTTTTGAAGGCATAATTCCTGCATTTTTCAACATCCTTTGAAAAATATCCTGATATAAAAACGAAAAATGGCATATGAAATAGGTATATAAAAATATATATAGTTTTAAAAACAATACTATTATTTAAAAACAATTCTATAGAATGCCCTAATACCACTAGAAGTATTAGAAAGCCTTTTAAATTATCCAATAGATAGTTCCTATTATCCACTGTATGCATTTTATTCTCCTTAATTTTAGAATCTAATCTATATTAAATAAGTCCAACCACTTTCTTGCAATTAATTTATGTCCTTCTTCTGTTGGGTGTATGCCATCAGAGGTCCAATATAGTGGTCCTTTTCCGTCTTCTTTCATAGCTTGATGAAATATATCACTTAAGGGTAGGTATAGAGCATTAAAATCTTTTGACAAATTACGAATAACCTCTATTTTAGGACTCAAATCTTCATACCACAAACTTTTATCTTCTGTATCAGGGAGAACAAAAGGCTCTATTAAGACAAGCTTAGTATTTTTTAGATTACTTCGAGTTTCATCTAAAATAAATTTATATGTATTTCCAAAATCTTTTGCAGAAATTGGTCTATTATATTTGTACTTTCTTCGGGTGTCATTAATACCAATTAATATTGATACAAGAGTTGGGTCAACTTTTAAACAATCTCTATACCAACGTCTCTTAAGATTTATAACTCTGTTGCCCCAAACACCACGATTGTAGCAGGTAATATTATAATCAGGAAGGTCTTCTTGTAGCTTGTGATTTATTAATGAAGCATAACCGTGGCCTAAATCCCCCTTAATGAATTTGTTTCGACTACAATCAGTTATACTATCTCCTTGAAATAGAATAACCTCATTTTTTTCTAATGAAAAGCCCATTTTAAACCCCTCTTTCGGATGCCTAATATATAAAAATTAATTTATGTAATAGAGAATATTTATTATATTATATATAAGTTGTAATTAAGGGTCTACATTATACAAATAGGCTTAAATATAAAATTAGATTAATATAAAGTTCAATTTAAATAGCTTATAAAAGAAAAGCCTATTTGCATTATGTAGTTTCATTATTACAATCTATATATAATATTTTCTATATTAAGAAATATAATAAGGTATATGATAGGGATAACCACAATCATACACCTTGTAAACATATCAGGATAAAACCTAGAATTATTTTTTTGTATATTTAGGCTTAGGTTTATTTGCAGTATGAGTATTTCTTGTATGTATTACATCAGAATTTAGATCGAACTCTACAGTTTCCTCTGCCTGAATATGTTTATCTGGTCTATTTCTCTTTTCTTTAGCCAAGAAAATCTCCTCCTTATTTGATGTTAATTTTATTATTTTCCAATATAGGAGAAGATATTCATAATTTAGAGAAGAGTAATAAGAGGTTGCTATTCACTAAATAAAGTACAAGCAATTTATTTAGAATTCCGTAGTTACTTGTCTTTTAAACCCTAAATATCTAGTTCCTTGAAAGGATAAAATACCTTTATCTCCTTGAGTAATGAGTCCATACTCGCCTCCATCCACAGAAAGTTCTAAACGATCTCCACTATCAAATTGGAAAGTAATATAGTAAGTGGTAGAGGAAGTATGTGAAGCCATATTGTTATCATTATTATGATGGTGGTGATGAGATACATCCATCCTTTTATCCATAACTAAAGCAGGAACGGAAAGTTTAGGTTGGTTATTATTATAGTTCCATTGCTTTGCACCTTTAACCAAATTAAGAATTATGGTACCTATAATAAGTGCGAATATAATGAAGAAGAATATAGGTACTATTGAAAATATAGAATCTCCTGGAAACATAAAATCCTCCTATAATTTAAATAATATAACTCTATTATACTTCATCAAAAGTAAAATTTATACAATTTGTTTTAGGATAAGACTTTGTTTTAATATATTATTGATAATAATATGCAACTCTAAATTCAGCAATATGTTAAAATTAAGTCAAAGATAAAAACTTATAATTATAGCCATAGACAGACGGTGTCTATGGCTAATATTTTAGTCAGTATAAGAATTCTTTAATTCTTTAATTATACTATTGAAGGCAGGTAGATAAACTATATTGTGACCTAATTCATTAGGATGATTTATACCATTACCACTTATATTAGGATCATTATAGGGACCTAATAATTCAGTTTCTGAATATAGTGGAGATTCAGTATAAGGAACTTGATTTTTTATAGTTAGGTTACTTATGGTAGAAGCTGTTTTACCAGTATCTTTTGTAGATAGCTTACCACCCATTATTCCCTGATATACTTTATAATCAATTACAGATTTATCATTAATAGAAACCTTATGATTAATACCATTTGCTTCAATTTTAACTTTATATGATTTATTTAAGGCAAAGGAAGATATTTCAACTGTTTTATTAGGTTCAATTTCTACAATTTCTTTCTCTTTGATAACTACAACAGTATTACCATCTTTGTCAACTTCATAAGAAATTTTTTCATCTGGTTCAACTACCTTAGTGGTCGTAGGTGTATCATTAAAATATAAGGAAGCAGAACCAGTACCATCTTTATTAGCTTGAAGTCTTAAAATAACACTTCCTAAATCGCTACTTCTGTATATTATGTCTCTTCCACCTTCAATACCATGAGCTTTTAGATTTACATCAAACTCTATAGTACCATTAGTGAAATTATTTACATTAGATAAATCACTTTCTTTAACTTCATATGTAGACACTATGTCTTTACCATCTCTTAGAATTTGAAATAATCTATTAGCATCTGCACAGATATAGTTTTTTTCTTTTGCATATTCTCTAGTTACAGAAGCTATATTATTGGTTACATCTTGTCTTTGGTCATATATTGAAGAGTTCTTAGTAGGCAATATAGTTGGAACAAGAACTATGTCTGGAACTTTAGACCAAGTCTCTGCATAACTACAGAAGTTATTCAAAGCATCCCAGAAATCCCAATCACTATCTGACCTGTTATGAGAATCATTCATGCCAACAGCAACTACAAGTAGGTCAGGAGAAAGGTCTTTAGCATGATCTCTCCAAGCTTTACCTGGCACAGACCAATCACGATGGAAATCAAGCAAAAAATTAGTTTCTTCCTCAACTGCTAAATAATTTTTATTTGATAGTTGAATAATTCCACGAGCACCTAAAGAGTAATTTTCAACTTCAATATCTACTTCAGGTAATGTTTCTTTTAAAGAAGTACGAAATTTTGATATGTAATTATCAGAAGAAGAATATAAATCAGCACCTTCTGATATACTATCACCTACAAAGGCTACTTTTAGAGAGCCATTAGAAATTGCTTTCTTTGATTGATTTAAAGAGCCTTGAGGTATGTTATTCATACTAGATATAGCTTTAGCATAAAGCTCACTAGAATTGCTTATATCAATATATGAAGGTAATGGAATTGGAGTAGTATCTGGATTATTAGAATCTGGATCAGTGGTATTACTAGAATCCGGATCAGTGGTATTATTGCTATTGTCATCACCATCATTAGTAGTAGTTTGCTTGTCAGTATTAATTGTTCCTATTTCAGTGTTTGGTTCATTAGCTTGTACTATAATAGTAGCTGCATTTGTTATGATTATTGTACAAACTAAAACCTGTGGTATTAATAATTTTAAACTTTTTATAATTTTCTTCTTCAAAGTATCACCCGCTTACTAATATATTTTCTGTACTATCTTAGAGCTTTCAGATGATTTTATTGTGAATTCATCATCCTTTAAAGTAGAGCTTGTATTTGGAAGATATTCTGAAGCAATACTATCAGTGCTCTTTTTTAATTTTTTAGCTATATCTGCAGGAGTATCCTCAGCTACAACTAATACATCATGTTTAATATTTCTATCTTTATCTTTAGCAAGTATTTCATGAGTAATGTAACCTGTATGTGTGGCACCACTATCAATCTTTATAGTGCTTTCAGCTGAGTACGGGTTATTATCTAAAGATGAACTTTCTACACCTAAAGTTAGTGTGATAGGATTTTTAGATACATATTCTACTAGTGAAGTACTATTATTAACCACATATATTAAATAATTAGATTGGACTGGTAGAGACGTTTCAGTAGTTTTATTATAATATAGTGGTAATGTTATGGTGTCTTTAAATCCATCTCCAATTACAGTACTACTTAAGTAGGAAGATTTTAAATCACTTATGGTTACTTTATTATTGCAGTAATCTTTTATCCATTCAAAGGTAACATATAGAGTATATCCCTCAGGAATTGCAGCTGGTAACTTTAAGTCTAAGTCATCAGGAGTAACTTCAACAGAAGGCATATTTATTATTTTATCTAAAATACCTTTTTTGTCTAAAGGGATTAATCTATCCTCTAGAGATTTAACAAAACTAAGAATATCTTCGCTAGAAAACTCATCGGGAATAGCTTTAATTTCTTCGATAGCAGATTTAGCAGCGTTAAAAGATGCCTCAACTCGAATCTCCTCAGCAAATAATACTAGTTGTTCAGCCTCAGTTAAAATAGCTCCTTGAAGTTCATCTAAAGCTGTACTATAGGGAGCCTTATAAATTGAGTCTAAATCATCTATTAATATTCGACCCCATATAACTTCAGATTGTTTAGGATTTTCCTTATTGCTTTCGATAACAGCTACCGTTCTTTCAAATATAGGATGTTGAAAGTTATCCAATATAGATGAAAAAGTTTGCTTGTAATTTAAAAAGCTTTTAGGAAGCTCATCAATTAGTTTGCGAGAATCGTATATAGCTGTTTGTAAATCAGCTTTTACGGCATTAACGGTATTCTTAGTTGTGCTTGGCCCAAAATCTAATGAATCTTCACATTTAAAATAATAGGGTTTAACACCATTTTTAGTTGCTATAGAAACAACCTTTTTAACTGATTTAAAACTATCTTCAAATAGTTTATCTACATTAGGCTCTGCTGCATGGGCGATTCCATTGAAAATTGTAGAAGATAAAAATGCACTGGTAATTAACAGAGAACAACCCAATTTATACAATTTATTCATATAATCCACTCCTTTTGTCTACATTTGTATTTTAAAATTAATTTATACATAAGTCCATAGATAATTTATATTATTAACAATAATATAAATTATAGGAATCTAATATGTTGTTGACAATAAACTACATATAGCTGTGTTTATATATAGCCATAATTACATAAAAAAGCTCCTAAATGCACTGATCTATAGGCATAATATATTTTACCATAAAATTAGTTATAAGTTCTAGGATTTTACAAATTATAATTAGTATATATATGTTTTGCACTACTAATACTAATTATATTAATGCACAATTTATATTTAGGAGGTATTTTAATGAAAGGTTTTGTTGAAAAAGATATCTGTATTGGATGTACAAATTGTACTGGAGTATGTCCAGAAGTATTTTCTATGGATGATGATGGAAAAGCAGTAGCTATAGAAGAGGAAATACCAGAAGAACAAGAGGAAAGTGCAATAGATGCTAGAGATCAATGCCCAGTATCTGCTATCAATATCGAAGAATAATTTTATTATTTGATTTTATAAGAATAATTTATTTAAAAATGCACAAAATAGCTATGAAAGTAACAAAAATTAATTATAAATTTAGGAGGTTGAATTTTATGGATATTAATGAAAGTATAGCTTGTTCAGTACAACAATGTAAATATCATAATAAATCTAAGGATTACTGTACATTAGACCAAATACAAGTAAAAACTCATGAAATGAATCCAACAGTACCTGAATGTACTGACTGTGGTAGCTTTGAAAAAGAAAAATAATTGTATTAAAAAAATAGCCTTAGCAATATATTGCTAAGGCTATTTTTGTTTAGATTTCATTCTAATACAGTGTTAATAATGAACTAGCCATTATTAATTTTTATCATGGAGTTTTATATTTATATATTACAAAAATGAATACAAATCATACAATGCAAATATATTTAATATGTAATAGTAATTTAAAATAAATAGTGTTCTATAAAGGGATACTATTCTATGAGGGAGGGTATTATGGATCTATTAACATCTTCAGCCATATCTACGATTATTATTGTGGTGGCATCATTGGTTGGACTATGGTTATTTCTGTGGATTATAGGTTTTAGAATCATACCAAATGATAAGGTTGGAATAGTTGAAAAGTGGTGGTCTACCAAAGGATCATTAAAGGAACAAATTATTGCACTAAATGGAGAAGCAGGTTATCAACCTGATTTATTAAGAGGTGGTATCCATTTTAGAACACCCTTAGTTTTTAAAGTTCATATAATACCACTGGTTACTATACCACAAGGAAAAGTAGCCTATGTTTTTGCAAGAGATGGTAAATCCTTAGAGCCAACACAAACCTTAGGAGAGATAGTTTCTCAGTGTAATAACTTTCAAAATGTAAGAGCATTCTTAAGCAATGAAGGACAAAAAGGTCCTCAAAGAGGAATTATTCGTGAAGGTACTTACGCTTTTAATCTAGCTCAATTTGTTATTATTACTGAAAATCAAACTCATTGCTTAAAAATGGGTAGTAAATCAGAACAAGAGACATTGATGGAAATGTCTAGACTTATAAAAGCTAGAAATGGTTTTTCACCAGTGGTAATAGAAGGGAATAGTGATTTAGTAGGAATAGTTACAGTTCATGATGGACCTTCCTTAGGAAGAGAAAACATAATATGCCCAACAGTGGGAGATGAAGCAAGTGATCCAAATTATCATAATAATTTTCAAGATATAGATGCATTTTTAAGTGCGGGTGGGTACAGAGGAAGGCAATATCAAGTATTAGCAGATGGAACTTACTTTATAAATAGATTATTTGCAACTATAGAATATATACCCAAGATAGTAATTCCTGTAGGATTTGTTGGAGTTGTAGTATCTTATACAGGAACTAAGGGGGAAGACTTCTCGGGTACAGATTATAAGCATGGAGAGTTAGTTAAACGAGGATATAGGGGGGTTTGGAATGAACCTCTAATGCCAGGAAAATATGCTTTTAATACCTATGCAGGAAATATAATTCAAGTACCAACCACTAATGTAATACTAAAATGGATTTCTAATCAAATTGGAAATCATAAATATGATGAAAACTTAAAAGAGGTTAGTTTAATCACTAAGGATGCTTTTGAACCAAGCTTACCACTATCAGTAGTATTTCATATAGATTATAGAAAGGCACCTCTTGTTATTCAAAGATTTGGGAATATAAAGATGCTGGTAGATCAAACTTTAGACCCTATGATTTCGGCATATTTTAAGAATGTTGGACAAACTAAGACACTTATAGAGTTAATTCAACAAAGAAATGAAATACAAGCTCAAAGTTCACAGGAGATGAAAGAGAAATTTAATCATTACAATTTAGAGCTTGAAGAGGTGTTAATAGGAACTCCAGGTGGTTCTAAAGACGATACTGCAATAGAAACTATATTAACTCAATTGAGAAGTAGACAAATTGCTAAGGAACAATTGCAAACCTACGATACTCAACAAAGAGCTGCAGAAAAAGAGAAAGAACTTAGAGAGGCAGAGGCTATAGCAAAACAGCAAACTACCTTAACAGAATCTGATATCAATATTAAAATTCAAGAGAATCAAGGTAAGGCTGAACTTATGAAGGCTAAGCAAGATGCTGAAAAGATTCAAAACTTATCAGAGGCAGAAGCCTATAAGGTTAAAAAACAATCAGAGGCAGAAGCTTTTAAAATTAAGATTACAGCAGAGGCCGATGCGGATAAAGAAGCAAGAGTGGGAATCTCTAAGGCTATTGCTGCAAAAGAACAAGTCAATGCCTATGGAGGACCTCAATATAAGGTAATTAGCGATGTTATGAGTTCCTTTACCAATGCAATTAAGGAAGGTAAAATAGATATAGTTCCTAAAACTATTGTAAATGCAGGAAGTAATGGGGAAGGTGGAAGTAATGCCTTTGAATCATTAATTATGCTATTACTAAGTGAAAAGTTAACAGCTTTAAATAGTGATGATAAGTTGGAAACTTCTAAAGAAGTTTCTAGAATAAGAGATGAGATATTAGCACAAATTTCAAATAAAGAAATTAAAGAAGAAATAATTATAGAAGATCATGAGTAAATCCTTAGTATATTTATAGCTGTCATTGATAGTTTATAATTTATAATTTATTATATAGTCATACTACTAATAATTAGTAGTATGACTATATTTTATTTTATTAAATTTATAATGTTAATCTAAAGGAGATTTTTATGGATTTAAATAGTATAAAAAATTCTGTACAAGAGGTGGCAGAGGCCATAGCAGCGGTACTTCATGTAGATGTTACAATTATAGATAATGAATTTAAAAGAATTGCTTCCACAGGAAAATATAAAACACTTATAGGAAATAAAATTCCATCTAAATGCCTTTATGAATATGTAATTAAGGAGAAAATACCTCATTATGTAGAAAGGTACTCACAAAGTAATGGGAAAAATATTGCATGTGACCAATGTGAAGCAAAGGATACCTGTAAGGAATTTGCAACAATTGGGTATCCCATAATTAATCAAGATGAAGTAATTGGAATTATAGGTATAAATGTTTTTAATGAAAATATGTGTGCAAATATATGTAGTGAATTTAATTCTATGATAAATTTTTTGAATAGGTTAAGCTCGCTATTGATAGGTAATATACATTACTTAGAGAATATTGAAAAGCTTAAAATACAAAAGCAAGAAACTAATCATATTATGAATAGTTTAAATGAAGGGATATTATGTGTAGATAAACATGGTGATATAAAATATGTTAACGATAAAGGAAAAAAATTACTGGGGATAAAGGAAAATCAGGATAATATAAACATCAAAAGAATTATGAAGGATTTTGATATAAGCTTTTTAGAAAATACTTATAAAGACCTAGTAATGGAAGTTCATAACAATAAAAATAAAAGTTTATTAATTAAGATTAAGCCCATTATATTACAAGGAGAAACTGTTAGTAATATAATTCAGATTAATAAAAAGAGTGATGAAGTTAGAGCAGCCTATAAATTGTTTGCTAATACTAAGCAAGTTAAATTTGAAGATATAATAGGAAATAGTGCTGCTATAAATAAAGTGAAAAATATTGCTAAAAATATAGCTACTACAGATTCAACAGTTTTATTACAAGGTGAAAGTGGAACTGGTAAAGAGTTATTTGCAAGAGCTATACATCAAGAAAGTAATAGATTTAATGCACCTTTTGTAGCAGTAAATTGTGCTTCAATTCCAGATAACCTTCTTGAAAGTGAGTTTTTTGGATATGAGGGAGGAACTTTTACTGGGGCTAGAAAAGAGGGGCATATGGGCAAGTTTGAAGTTGCTAATGGAGGAACTTTATTCCTAGATGAGATTGGAGATTTACCATTGCATCTTCAACCTAAAATATTAAGAGTTCTTCAAGAACAAAGCTTTACAAAGATAGGAGGAAAGGAAGAGGTCTTTGTAAATGTAAGAATAGTTGCTGCTACTAATAAAAATTTAGAACAAATGGTGAAAAATGGCCAGTTCAGAGAAGATTTATACTATAGACTTAATGTAATTCCGATTTTTTTACCAAGTTTAAGGGAGAGAGAGGAAGATATATTTTTATTAAGTGAGTACCTCATAAAGAAATATTGCTGTAAATATAGATTTGAAGAGAAAAAGCTTTCAGAAGATGTAAAAAAAATATTTGAGTCGTACAAATGGCCAGGTAATATTAGAGAGTTGGAGAATATTATTGAATATCTAATTAATATATCTAGAGGCGATGTTATTAATGTAGAAAATCTGCCGGATGCTATAAAGCAGTATTCTAAGACAAGTGATAAAACTAGTATCAATTTGAAAGCACAGGTTGAAAGTTATGAGAGAAGTATATTAGAAAATATGATTTTTAAATATGGAAATGAGAAAGATAGTAAAAATGTAATTTCTAAAGAATTAGGTATTGATCTTTCGACATTATATAGAAAACTAAATAAATATAATTTGCAATAATGCCAAACTATTTGCATTATTGCAAAAACATTGTATAGGAGCTATATAACCATATAATGTAGATATAAAAGGGCGTTTTTGCAATATTGCGAAAACGCCCTTTTAAAAACAATGGAATTTGGTCAAAATGCTATTGGCACGATTATTGCTGGTTTATATTGTGTATAGTATGTTTACAATAATACTAGGGAGAGATGAATAAATGAATAATTTGTCAATAGAAAGCATTAAAGAAGAATTACTAGAGATTGTAAAAAGTGAAACAAAGCCAGCAGTAGGATGCACAGAACCAGTAGCAGTAGCATTAGCAGCAGCTACTGCAAAAAAATATTTTTCAGGCGATTTTGATAGTTTAGAAGTGAAAGTAAGTAAAAATATATTAAAAAATGGAAAGTCGGTAACGATTCCTAATACTAAAGAATGTGGAATAGACATAGCAGCAGCCCTTGGAGTAATATGTGGGGATAGTGATGCAGGATTATTAGTGTTTAGAAATGTTGATGAAGATAGTGTCATAAAAGCTAAAGAACTTATACAAAGTAATAAAGTAAATGTAATTCCTATTTATGAAGGTGAACCTGTATTTGTGGAGATAACTTTAAAGACTTTAAAGAAAAGCGTGATAGTAATTTTAAAAGGCTCTCACACTAACATAGAAAGCATAGTAGTAAATGGTAAGATAGTCGCAAAAAATAATCAACAGGTATCAACTACTTGTATTAATTCAGACTTCATAAAAGATTTAACAATAAGAGACTTAAGGAAAGTAGCGGAAAACATTAACATTGAGGAATTAGGATTCATATTAGAAGGAGTTAAGATGAATAAAGAAGCTGCTTTAGAAGGGTTAAAGAAGGATTCAGGGCTTAAATGGGGAGCATCCTTATTAAAATTACAAAAAGAAGGTAAAATAGCTAAAGATGCTTCAACTACAGCAAGAATACTTACGGCTGCTGGGTCAGATATAAGAATGAGTGGAGGAAAATGTCCTATAATGACCAGTGGAGGAAGTGGAAATCAGGGGTTAGGAGTAATACTTCCAATTGCAGTGGTGGCTGAAGAAAACAAAATTAGTGATGAGAAAATTATGAGAGCTGTATTTTTAGCTCATCTAATAAACATATTTGTAAAGAAATATACAGGAAAATTATCAGCTATGTGTGGATGTGCTATTGCTGCAGGAATAGCATCATCAGTGGGAATAACTTGGATGCTAGATGGAACAGAGGAACAGTTAGAAGGCGCCATACAAAATATGCTTGCAAATTTAACAGGAATGCTTTGTGATGGAGCTAAGGAAAGTTGCGCTATGAAATTGTCAACTTCATCAGCAGAGGCTGTATTAAGTGCTTATTTAGCACTAGATAATACAGTAGTTCCATTAAAAACTGGTATTATTGGAAATAATGTAGAAACGACGATAAAGAACCTTGAGAAGTTATGTAAAGATTCATTTATAAAAGTAGATAATGCAATGATTGATATAACTTGCAGTTATATGGATGGAATTTAAATTTTAACAATATTATGTAGAGGTGAGTTAATTACATTGATTTACTAAGAGTTTAGATAAGGGCTGTAGAGATTTATAATATCTACAGTCCTTATAATTTCTCAATTATAATAACTTATATCTACTGTTCCCAATAGCTTATTCGCATATTTATAGTGGTTGCAAGACCTAATAGATTTTGTGCTAAAATAGTTAATGAAGTTCCTGGAGTAAGAATTAAGGTGTTATTATATGAAACATTGTAGAGAGATGCTACTTGATTTACAGTTTCAAAAACAATTCCGCCGCTTATAGGACTAATTATTGGAGCAGTAATTCTTTGACCAGTACCAACAGAAGAGTTTGAGAAACCAAAATTGGTGTTCTGTGGTGTTACACTGGTGGGAGAACCAGATAATGTAGCACTTCTATATAGCGTAAGACTAGATGAAACGTTAGTACCAGTATTTGCTACATATACATTATTAATAAATATACTTTTACTACTTCCACTAGGATTATTTAGCCGTACAGCATAAAAACCGGAAGCTACTAAAGGTACTGCTGTATCTGTTAATACATAAGAATTTCCAGATTGAGCAGATACAAAAGGTAATCCAATTACATACAAAGGATGGACCTGTTGATTAAATACTAGATGATTCATAATTTTAAACTCCTTTTTAAGATAAATAAGAAGAAATTTACTTTATTCCTTTTAATTAAGTTATGAGAAAATTGGATATTTTGTCCGTATTTTAGGGATTAGATAGGATTTAATAAATAGTATGAAGAAAATAAATTTAAATAAGGTAAAGAATAGTTATTTTACATGCCTTATTAAATATTTTAAGATATAATTATATTTGGAGCATTGGAGGTAGAAATATGGAAACTAATATTGTAACCATTGAAAAAAACAAAACAAAGATAAAGAAACCAACAGATTATAAGGTGGTTATGTATAACGATGACTATACTACTATGGAATTTGTTGTAGATATATTGATAAATGTATTTAATAAGAAGTTAGAAGAAGCAAATAAAATAATGATGGATGTACATAAAATTGGAAAGGGTATAGCTGGTATATATTCCTATGATATAGCATTTACTAAGGTGTCTATTGCAATGGCCATTGCAGAGCAGGAAGGATTTCCATTTAAGCTCACCTTAGAGGAGGTTTAAAATGAATATAACAAGAGACTTAAATTATATTATTTTAAAAGCTTTTGAAGAAGCTAGAAATAATAACAATGAATATGTAACTCCAGAGCATTTGTTATACAGTGCTCTTTCTAATGAAGAAGTAATAGAGGCTATTGATAAATGTGGTGGAAATGTAGAGGAGTTAAAAGCTAATCTTATAGAATATATAGGAGAATATATTGATAGTATAGAAGGAATTACGCCTCAGGAAAGTTTAGGATTTCAACAGATTTTAATTTTTGCTAGTCAACAGGTTATTAGTTCTGGTAAAGAAATCATAGATACTCATCATATATTAGCAGCTATATTTGAACTAGAAGATAGCTATGCAAATTACTATTTAAGTGAACAGGGAATTATAAAAAAAGATTTACTTTATTATCTATGCCATAAAGATGAGGAGACTTTCTTAGAAGATAAAGATGAAGTCGAAGTTAATAATAGAGAAGAGCAGATAGAGAATAAATCAAAAAAATCTTTTGTGGAGAAATATACGCTAAAGCTTAATGAGCTAATCCAACAGGATAATTATAAGGACTCTCTTATAGGAAGAGAGAATATCTTAGAAAGAACTATGCAGATATTATGTAGGAGAACAAAGAATAATCCTATACATATAGGGGAGGCTGGAGTTGGGAAAACAGCTATAACCTTGGGTTTAACAAACCTTATAAATAAAGGTAAGGTTCCTGAAAAGCTAAAAAAAGCAGAGATTTTTTCTTTAGATTTGGGATCAATGCTTGCAGGAACAAAATATAGAGGAGATTTTGAAGAACGAATAAAAAAGGTGTTAGATGAATTAAAGGGCCATGAGAATCCAATAGTATATATAGATGAAATTCACAATATAGTAGGAGCAGGAGCCTTAGGTTCGGGTTCTTTAGATGCATCTAACTTGCTAAAGCCTTATCTTATGGAGGGAAAAATCAAATTTATAGGAGCGACTACCTATGATGAGTATAAAAAATATTTTCAGAAGGATAAAGGATTAACAAGAAGATTTCAAGCTATAGAAGTTAAGGAACCCTCCCTGGAAGAAGCTATAGAAATTTTACAAGGGTTAATTCCAAGCTATGAGGAATACCACAATGTTAAGTACACTAAGGAAAGTATAGAAGCAGCTGTAAGTCTTAGCCATAAATATATAAATGATAAATATCTTCCTGATAAAGCTATTGATGTCATAGATGAGGCGGGTTCATATATTGCAATGAAGGAAGAGTGTATTAATGATATTGCTGTTATTAATGAAGAAATAATTGAAGAAATTATTGCTAAAACCTGTAATATTCCTAAGAAGACAGTGGAGAGTAATGAAATTAGCTCTTTAAAAAATATGGAAAATATCCTTAAAGAGAACATTTTTGGGCAAAATTCTGCTATTGAAGAAATTGTAAGATGTATTAAAACCTCTAGGGCAGGACTAAATGATGATGATAAGCCAGTAGCATCTATGCTTTTTGTTGGACCTACTGGAGTGGGAAAAACAGAGATAGCTAAAACTTTAGCTAAGAATATGGGTATAGAGCTTGTTAGATTTGATATGAGCGAATATGGAGAAAAACATGCATCGTCAAAACTTATAGGCGCACCACCAGGATATGTAGGGTATGAAGAAGGCGGATTACTTACTGATGCCATAAGAAAAAAACCACATTGTGTACTTTTATTGGATGAGATTGAAAAGGCGCATATAGATATACTAGATGTATTATTACAAATTATGGATTATGCTACACTTACAGATAATCAAGGAAGAAAAGCAGATTTTAGGAATGTAATAATAATTATGACGTCCAATGCAGGAGCTAGAAAAGTAGGTAAAAATATTATAGGATTTGGAGAGCGTCAAATTGGAGGAGAGGCCATAATGGAGGAAGTTAAAAGAATATTTTCTCCTGAGTTTAGAAATAGATTAGATAAAATTGTGGTATTTAATCATATTAATAAGGATATGGCTATAAGTATTGCTAAGAAAGAGCTAAATAATTTTAAAGAAAGACTTTCTAGTAAAAACATTACTATAGAATTCGACACCAATTGTATAGATTATATAGCTGAAAAGGGAATTTCAAGAGAATTTGGAGCGAGAGAAATTATAAGAATTATTAGCTCTCAAATAAAACCACTATTAGTAGATGAAATCTTATTTGGAAAACTAAGTGGTGGTGGAATAGGTACTATAGATATAGTAGAAGGTAATTTTGAATTAAAGGTATCTTCAAAAAAGTAGATAGTTATTTTTCTTCATGTGCCTGAAATATAGCAGCTGAGAGGCTGCTATATTTTTTTACTTATTAAACCAACCCTTTTTCTTAAACCAATAAAACATAAGTATACCTATCAATAGCATTATAAATAATATGAAGAAGTATCCATATTTCCAAGTGAGCTCAGGCATATAGTGAAAGTTCATTCCGTATACACCAACAATAAAGGTAAGAGGTATAAATATAGACGAAATTACAGTAAGTAACATCATATTAACATTCATTCTATAAGAGTTTATAGAGATATAACTATCTCTCATATCAGAGGTTATGTCACGACAGTTCTCAACCATTTCAGATAATTTTAGAAGATGGTTATATATATCTGTAAAATAAAGACGATGAGCTTCAAAATCATTGATCCTATCTGAATTTAATATTCTATAAAGTAAATCTCTTAAAGAATTAACCATTCTTCTAAGAACTATTAATTCACTTCTGGTTTTATAAACCTCATCAATTAAAGTCTGAATAGATTTTTTATCTTCGTTATCATTTAATGATTCTAATTTATCTTCAATAGAAAATAAGGCTGGAAATAATTCATCTACAATATTATCTAAAATTTTATGAGTTATAAAAATAGAGCCATTTACCCATTGATCTGGTCTTTCCCCTACTCTTTCCATAGCTTCTTCAATTTCAGGAGAGGGTTTTTCATGATAAGATACTATATAATTCTTACCAACAAAAAGTGAGATTTCTACTGGAGCTATTTTATTTCCATCAAGAGAATTAAGAACAAGGTAGTTATAATCACCATAATAATCTATTTTAGGTCTATTTAAAGAATATAAGCAATCTTCCACTGCAAGATGATGAAATTTAAAATATGTGGTTAATAATTTTTTTTCATCTTCAGTAGGATTAGAAAAATCAAACCATATCCATGCATAATTACTTATATGGATATTTTCAAATGATAAATCTTTTTTTAATGTATCATTATCTAAAGCTAATATATTAATCAAAATATTACCTCTCTTTCTAATAAGGCTAATTTTATAATATTACAAAGCTTTGATATTTTAAACATATTTTTAAATAATCACAACTGGAGATTGTATTATTTAAATAAGCTGCTTTGTCATTTACTTAAATAGTGCTTTATTAGTATATAATTAATAGTAATGAATAGAGATTTTACTTTAAAAATATACTATTAAAAGAGTTTCAAAAGTTATTATAATAAAAAGAAAAAGAGGGATAAAAATGAATTTTACTTTAGTTAAAATTGAAACATTCATACCAGAGAAATATATTAGAAAACTAAGAGAGGAATTGAATCTAATAGGAGCATTAACAATTGATGGGATATATGATAATTGTATGAGCTACAGTAAAGTAAGAGGTTCATGGAGGCCATTAGAAGGAGCAAATCCTTTCAATGGAGAAATAGGAGTATTATGTGAAGCAGAGGAGATGAAGGTAGAATTCTGTTGTACAACAGGAGTATACAAGGAAGCTACTGAAACAATTAGAAAAGTACATCCTTATGAGACTCCTGTTATTAATGTTTTACCTATTATAGATTAAAGTAAGAGTATTCTAAATAAATATCACAAATAAATTTAAGTATATGCAGCAGGGGGATATTCCCCTGTTAGCTCAAATTGTTATGATTTATACAGAAGTCATATTCCATAGGTACCAGTAGGCATATCTTTACTTTTAAAAATTTATTGATAATATGTAGTTAAAGCATACTATCAATAAACCTTTAAAAGCTAATAAACTAGTTGAAAAACTTATTCATAAAGCCTGATTTTTCCTTCTCGTTTTTTTCAAGCATATCTCCATAGTTAATGTCATTGTTTTCACTATCATTTAATTTATTATCTTCACCATAAGAGTTAGAGGCTATAAAAAATTCTTCTAACCTATCTGTTAAAAAATCTCTTTCAGTTATCACATTTTCACAAGATTTGCTCATATATATTTCCACAGAACCCATATTTATATCACTGAACCCTGTTTTTATATCATAACCAAGCTCACCTAATTCACCTACAATATCTGTCAGTGAATAATTATCCTTTAAAGTAATTGAATCATATTTAGGAATTTTCAGACAGAGTTCATTTTCTTTATCATTATAAAAAACTTTAACTATACTAAACATTTCATATCATCCACCTTTAAATAAAATGTGAAGCATTTTATTTAGTGAATTGCGACCTATGGTCTCAGAGAAGTATGCCAGAGGCATAGTGAATTGGTTTGGCCAGTGAAGTGCGTCTTTAGCGCAGAGGGTTGACTTCGTCAGAGAGAAAGTTTTTGCCTAAGCAAAAACCTCCTTCCGAAATTAGCAGGTAACTCTCTGCGAACAACGTGAGCAATTCACTGTGAACAAAGTGAACACTTCTCTGTGCCTATGGCACAATTCTCTGCGCCTTAGGCGCAATCCACTAAATAAGTTACTTCGTAACTTATTTATATTATACAATATTATCAAAGCGTGATGGGGTCATGATTTTTAATAAAATATTAACAACCATTGACAAGGTTAAAAAATCCAATTAAGATTATATACATAGATATACCATGTATAGTAAATCTATGTATATAGATAAATTTATAGATTCAAAGGTGGATTTTAATTAAAAGAAGGGAGGTAGAAATATTGAAAATTAGTAAAGAGCTTATAAAAGGAAGTACATCTATATTGATTTTAAGACTTTTAGATCAAAAGGATATGTACGGCTATGAGATGATTAAAGAAATTGACATGAGAAGTAATGGAATATTTAGCTTTAAAGAGGGTACTCTTTATCCAATACTTCATGGATTAGAGTGTGAAAATTTCATTGAGGCCTACTGGGAAGAGGGAGAGACCAAGAGAAAGAGAAAATATTATAAAATTACAGAGGAAGGAAGAAAGCAGCTTAAAGAAAAGAAAGAAGAGTGGGAGCTTTTCCGTTCCACGGTTGATAAAGTTTTATGGGAGGGTATAGCATGGGGATAAATGAAAAAATTCAAAACTATATAGACGAAGTATGTAGTTATATTAAAAATAATAAGATTCATGAAGATGTAGAAATGGAGCTTAGAACTCATATCGAAGATATTATATCTGAATATGAAACCAGTGGACATAGTAAAGAGGAAGCTGTAGATAGAGCTATTGATCATATGGGGGACGCAGCAGCGGTTGGGAATGGACTTAATAGGGTTCATAAAACAAAGCCAGATTGGGTTATAATAATTCTTACAGTAGTGCTTATTAATTTAGGGTTAATAGCTATGTATTCTGTTGAAAAGTCATCACAAAGTCTAGTTATATCAGGGGATTTTTGGATGAGGAGCATAGTATATACCTTAATAGGAGTGATTATAGCATTTGGAACCTACTTTTTAGATTATAGAAGTATAAAAAAATATTCTAAATATATTTATTTAGGAACTATTCTATTTTTCTTTATAAGTTTTATATATAGTAATGTTATTAAAGGTACAAGGCAATGGATAGCTGTCGGAGGAATGAGCATTAATTTTGTTCAGTTATCTTTATTTTTATTTATTGTTTCTATAGCAGGAATTTTTGATAATTATAATTGGTGTGGAGGAAAAAATGTTATAAAGGGAATAGCTATAATTTTATTTCCTAGTGTATTAGCGTTAACTTCTCAGTCTTTAGCCCCATGTATAGTATATACAATTTCAGCTTTTGCAATAATGCTTTTATCCGGTGTTAAACTAAGGGACTTTCTATTATTACTTGGAGGTTATTTTGGATTGTTTTTTATGTTTGTAATGACTGAACCTTATAGAATTGCAAGAATGTTAGTTTTTGTTAATCCAAATGCAGATCCAGAAGGAGCTGGATGGATTTATAATCAATTAATTGAAATAAGGGAAGCTTCAGGATTACTTGGAAATGGAGTTAATAGTAATATGATTGATTTACCAGATATTCATACAGATTTCATGCTAAGTTATATAATTTATACTTTTGGATGGCTTGCAACGGTATTAGTAATTACACTAATAATTGTATTTTTAGTTAGAATGATAGGAATAGCAAAAGGCTCAAAGGATAGTTACGGAAAATTGTTAGTTAGTGGATTTATAGCAATGCTAACAGTAGAATTCCTTTGGAATATACTCATGAATTTAGGAATAGCTCCAACAATTGGAGTATCAATGCCATTTATAAGCTATGGTGGTTCTCAGATGATAATAAATATGATGATTGTAGGTATAGTTATAAATGTATATAAATTTAAAAATACACCAGTAAAAGAGAAAACTCAATTTCAATAATAAGGTATGTTTTAATATGTAGTTCTTTATTAAAGCATAACTAACAATAAATAGTTTAACGAGGCTTTAAAATTTGACTAAACTTGATAAGTACTACATATTTTTACTAGTAGATTTTAAAGAAGTGTAATAGGAAGTAGATTTATATAACAAACTTATAAGAAAAGATAATCAACGCTTATTGTAAACCTTAAATAAAAAATAGGTTTACAATAAGCGTTTTTTTATGATATACTTTGAAAAGCAAAATATTTTGAATTTTAATGAAAGGAATTTATTGTATGGAAAATAGAAATAAAACTAAAAAACTTATACTTTGCGGAATATTCGCTGCGTTAACTGCAATAGGAGCTTTTATAAAAATACCTGTACCTAATGTGCCGTTTACTCTTCAGGTATTTTTTGTGATAATGTCAGGAATTATATTGGGATCTAATCTAGGGGCCATAAGTCAATTAACCTATTTGTTCATAGGACTTATAGGAATTCCTGTATTTACAGCTGGTGGAGGGCCATCATACATACTTCAGCCTACCTTTGGATATTTAATAGGATTTGCACTAGCGGCATATGTGGTAGGGAAAATAATAGAAAAGAGAAGAGATTTCAACTTAAAAACCTTACTTATAGCAAGCTATATAGGGCTAGCTGTTGTGTATCTAATAGGAGTACCTTATTTATATTTAATTTATAACTTATATCTAGGGCAACAGTTTACTGTAGCCATGGCGCTATGGTTTGGCTTCATAATATGTGTGCCAGGAGATATTTTATTGATGGCATTAGTAAGTGTTATGTGTAATAAGATAGTGCCAACTTTAAGAAGAGCATATATTTAATCAATACTATATTACAAGAAGGTGTGGATTTATGAATATTTTAGAATTGAAAAGTAGAGTGTTAAAAGAGGATGATATAACAAAAGAAGAAGCTTTAGAGCTTCATAATGTTAATTTAGTAGAACTTTTACAAGCTGCTGATGAAATTAAAAATCATTACTGTGGAAGAAATATAGATTTATGTACCATAATCAATGGTAAAAGTGGTAGATGCAGTGAAGATTGCAAATACTGTGCTCAATCTGTACATTTTAAAACAGGGGTAAATGAATATAGATTAATGAAATATGAGGATATTCTAAAAGCTGCCGAGGAGAATTATAGGGAAGGGGTGGGAAGATTTTCTATAGTAACCTCTGGAAGGGCCCTTAAGGGTGAAGATTTTGAAATAATACTAGAGTATTATAAAAATTTATCTAAACAGTGTGATGTAAGTCTTTGTGCTTCCCATGGATTTCTATCCTATAGAGACTTCAAAAAGCTCAAAGAGTGTGGGGTTAATAGGTATCATCACAACTTAGAGACCTCAAAGAGCTATTTTAATAATATTTGTACAACTCATAGTTATGAAGACAAAATAGCAACTATTAAAGCAGCTCAAGAAGCAGGACTCCAGGTGTGTAGTGGAGGAATAATTGGTATGGGAGAAACCCTAGAGGATAGGATAAATATGGCTTTTGAGCTTAAAGAATTAGGTATATTTTCTATTCCAATAAATATTTTAATGGCAATTGAAGGCACGCCTTTTGAAAAATTACCACCTTTAGAAGAAGAGGATATACTAAAAACCATAGCTATATTTAGATTTATAAATCCAAAAGCCCAAATTAGATTGGCAGGAGGAAGAAGTTTGTTAAGTAATTGTGGACAAAAAGCTTTCCAAGGAGGAGCTAATGCAACTATTACAGGGAACTTATTAACAACCTGTGGAAACAATATAGCAGAAGATATGAGGATGTTTAATGAGTTAGGGTTAGAGGTGTAGCTATGAGTAAGGGAGTATTCATTACTGGGACAGATACAGATGTAGGAAAGACCTATGTTACTAGTTTAATATTAAAGATCATAAGAGAAAGAAGTATTGATGCTATCTACTATAAGTCGGTATTAAGTGGAGGAGAATATAGTCAGGATAAAGAGGAGTTAATTCCAATGGATGCTAAATATGTATGTGAAGTAGCAGGGGTGGAAGAAGAATTTAAAAATATAGTATCCTATACGCTAAAAACACCAGTATCTCCACATCTTGCTTGCGAAATGGAAGGAGTAGAAATTTCTCTTCATAAAATTAAAAGAGATGTTGAAGAACTGAAGAAAAAATATGATTTTATAATATGTGAAGGTAGTGGAGGATTAATATGTCCTCTTTATAAAGATAAAGATGATTATCTTATGCTTACAGATGTTATAAAAGAGGTTAATTATCCTATAGTGATTGTAGCAAGAAGTGGTTTGGGGACTATAAATCATACGGTACTTACAGTAGAGTCTGCTAAAGCACAAGGGTTAGATATAAGAGGAATAATATTGAATGGTTACAATCCTAAGGACTTAGTTCATAGGAATAATAAGGAGACTATAGAAGCATTAACAGGGATTAAAATAATAGGTACATTAGAAAATAATATAGATAAATTAGATGAGAGAACTATAGATATAATAATGGAGTGATTGTGATGAATTTAGTTGAAAAGGATTTAAAATATATTTGGCATCCATGTTCTCAAATGAAAGATTATGAAGAGCTAAAGCCCATAGTTATTGAAAGAGGAGAAGGAGCTTATTTAATTGATATAGAGGGTAAAAAATACATGGATGCAGTGAGTTCTTGGTGGTGCAATCTTTTTGGACATGCAAATCCGGATATAAATAAGGCTATCAAAAATCAAGTTGAGGAGCTAGAACACGTGATTATGGCTAATTTTTCAAATATACCAGCTATTGAACTTGCAGAGAGATTAGTAAATATAACTCCAGAGGGTCTAAATAAAGTATTTTTTTGTGATAATGGATCTTCAGCAGTAGAAGCAGCTATGAAGATGAGTTTTCATTATCATCAGCATCTAGGAGAAAAAAAGAAAACCAAGTTTGTAACCCTTGAAAATGCCTATCATGGTGAAACTATTGGGGCCTTATCAGTAGGAGATTTAGATTTATATAACAGTATATATAAACCACTAATGTTTGATGTGTTCAGAGTAACTTCGCCAGATTGCTATAGATGTAGTTATGGTAAGTGTAGAGAAGATTGCAATGCTCCTTGCTTTGAACATATGGAAGAAAATCTATCAAAGCATCATGAAGAAATAACTGCAGTAATAGTAGAGCCACTTTTACAAGGAGTTGCAGGAATGAAGATGTACTCACCTATATACTTAGAAAAGTTAAGAGAAGCTTGTGATAGATATAATGTAAATCTTATAGCTGATGAAATAGCTACAGGATTTGGAAGAACGGGAAAGATGTTTGCTTGTAACCATGCAGATATAAGTCCGGATTTCATGTGCATATCAAAAGGACTAACGGGTGGATATTTACCAATGGCCATAGTCATGACTAGAGATAATATATATAATGCATTTTATGATGACTATAATAAAATGAAGGCATTTTTACATAGCCATACCTACTCTGGCAATGCACTTGGATGTGCAGTAGCTTGCGAAGTGTTAAATATCTTTGAAAGAGATAAAATTTTAGAAAAAAATATTGAAAAAGCAAAAATGTTAAATAACAAGTTAAAACAAGAGTTAGAGGATCATAGAAATGTGGGAGAAATAAGAGCTATGGGGTTGATAAATGCTATAGAGTTAGTAGAAGATAAAGTAGCTAAAATACCCTTTGATTCAAAGCGAAGAGTAGGTTATGAAATATACAAAAAGGCACTAGACAAAGGATTATTACTCCGTCCCTTAGGAAATGTATTATATTTTAATCCTCCATATATAATTGAGGAAAGTGACATGGATTTTATGGTTAAAGTATGTGCTCAGTGTATAAGAGAAATATTAGGATGATTATTATATAATTATTATCTATAGAAGTTGTAAATACTAAATTTATATCAAGAAATTAGATTTGTTTTAAATAGTTGCTTAGAATGAACTGAAAGCTAATTAAAAAACATTATTAAAGCTATATTAAAATGTAGTCTAATATTAAAGGAGGTAAATTTAGACGTATGAAAAGTAATTTATTATTTGGATTAATAGCTATGGCTATAGGTATAAGTGTAGTTTCTATTCCAACTCAAGCACTTGCAGAGAGTCCGTTATTAAATGATGGATATAGTGTTAATGCCCCTATGAATAATAATGATCTAACGGAATATTATGAGAAATATAAGAAGCTTAGGGGAGTTTTAATTCACTTAAAGAGAGAGGGAATCATTAGTGATGGTGACATATCTAAGATATATAAACATTATGAAGAATTAAAAAAGGATACTACAAAGGCATTACCAGATAATGATAAAGAATTATTAGAGAATCTATATGAAAATAAAATTATCACTGGGGTTCAATATCAAAAAATCATAGGTATGATAGATGAATTTTAATATAGATATACAATTTTAAAAATATATTTTAACGGCAGTTATTAATTAAAGGTAGATGAAAAAATTAAGGTGAAAGCGTATTAATTATAAGCTTTCACCTTAGCTTTTTATATGTTAAATTAAGAGATTAAACATATATAATATGAAACTTAATATAAGTAATAACTAAATTACATGAAAATAGTTTTCCATATCCCACACATCGCTTATCCAATCCTTATAAAATTCAGCTTCATGACATACTAAGAGAATAGTACCATCAAAATTTCTAAGAGCTTTCATCAACTCAATTTTAGAAGCTTCATCTAGATGGTTTGTTGGTTCATCTAGTAAAAGCCAGTTTGAAGGGGTCAACATAAGTTTACAAAGTCTTACTTTGGATTGTTCTCCACCACTTAAGGTAGATAGCTTTTGAGATATATGATCACTTTTAATTCCACACCTTCCCAGAGCTGCACGCACTTCACTTTGAGATTTCTGAGGAAAATGATTCCAAACTTCCTCAAGGGGAGTATGCTCTTCAATGGCAACTTGTTGTTCAAAATAAGCTGGATATAGGAAGTCACCCAAATGGATATCACCTTTCAATGGTGGAATAATTCCCATTATAGTTTTAAGAAAAGTGGATTTACCTATACCATTACAACCTGTAATAGCTATTTTATCACCTCTCTTAAGGGTAAAATTTAAATTCTGTATAAGTGGATAATCATAGCCTATATCCATATTTGAAGTTTTCATAACAAGGCTACTAGAACTTCTTTCAGTATTAAATAAAAATGAAGGCTTAGGCGATATAATTTTAGGTTTTTCAAGCCTATCAATTTTATTTAAGGCTTTTTGCCTGCTTTTAGCTCTTTTAGAAGTGGTAGCTCGTATTATATTCTTATTTATAAAATCTTCTAATTTAGAGATTTCCTTTTGTTGTTTAGCATACTCTTCAATATATCTTTTTCTCTCAGCATCTTGAAGTTTCAAAAATTTATCGTAATTTCCTGGATATCTATTTAATGTGGAAAATTCAAGATTGAAAATTACATTTGTAACTTTATTTAAAAACTCAGTATCATGGGATATGAGTATAAAACAATTTTTATACTCAGACAGATACTTTGATAACCAAGTAATATGATCCACATCTAAATAATTAGTAGGCTCATCTAAAAGTAAAATATCAGGAGTCTCTAAGAGAAGCTTTGCTAGCTTTACCTTCGTTTTTTGACCTCCACTGAGTTTCTTTATAGGTGTATCCATACCAAGCGCATGTAGCCCGAGGCCACTAGCAGTATTCTCGATATGCTTAGAGATGTTATAAAACTCACTTGTATCTAAGATATCTTGAAGATTACCTAATTCTTTAACTAGCCTATCAACCTCTTCTAAGTTGGAATTAGATAGCCTATTACTTATGTCCATGATTTTTCCCTCAAGGATGTATAGATCTATAAAGGCTGACTTCAAGATTTCCATAATACTTAAATCCTCATCCATAGAAGAATGTTGTTCAAGATATCCTATTTTTGATGATGAGGATTTTGAAAAACTTCCTTCATCACATATTAACTTATCCGTTAGAATATTAAATAGTGTAGTTTTACCGGCACCATTAACTCCAATAAGACCAGCATGTTCACCTCTTAACAATCTAAAAGAAACATTTTTAAAAATAATTTTTTCTCCAAAACTAAAACTAATATTTTCAACGTTTAATATACTCATAATTACCTCCATAATAACAAAAGGAAAGGGGAGAAAACTCCTCTTTCCTTAATTTGAATAATTCTATTTATCAATGAAATTAAAAATTTCATAATGAGAGAATACTCCCTAATTTATATACTTATAGTATATAAATTAGGGCATCAAAAAAGAGCCTTATCCTGCAAATGGTATTAACTATTAAAATATTTTAGGTAAAAAAGGGCAGACTTATCCCGTTGTTAACCTAAAACACTTATAAGAGTTACCATTCTACACAATCTGACTCACATCTCCTCGCAATTTTAATTTATTTAATCATTAGAAAAATAGAATATATTTAAAGTTTTTACACTTATAAATATTATTATACCTTGGAAATTTTTAAAAGTAAATATAATACAGTTGAAATGATGTATTATAATAGTATTGTAATGGATATAAATATGATGGATATAGAGGAGAAAAAATATGATTAAGGGTGTAAATATACTAGTTATTGAAGATGATGTAGATATAAATAATCTTATATGTAGAATTTTAACCAAGGAAGGATACAATGTGAGAGGGGCATACTCAGGTTCCGAAGGAAAGATGTGTATAGAGCAATATGATTATAATCTCATATTATTAGATTTAATGTTACCTGGTATAGTAGGTGAGGAGTTAATTAAAGAGATAAGGGCCAATAAGACAATACCTATAATAGTCATATCGGCTAAAAATTCTTTAAATAATAAGGTGGAAGTATTAAAACTAGGAGCAGATGATTTTATTTCTAAACCTTTTGATGTTGAAGAGTTATTAGCTAGAGTAGAAGCACAGTTGAGACGATATATGATTTTTTCTGAAAAGATATCTAGTGATAATAAGTTAGTCTATAAAGGATTAGTTTTGGATAGAGAAGAACGGAGGGTTTTTGTTAAGAATAAGGAATGTATACTTACAGTAAGAGAGTTTGATATATTAGAACTTTTAATTAGTCATCCTAAAAAGGTTTTTACAAGGGCTAATTTATTTCAGCAGGTCTGGAATGATGAGTTTTTAGGAGATGACAATACTATAAATGTTCATATAAGTAACCTTCGCTCCAAGATAGATAAAATTGATCCTGATACAGAATATATTCATACGGTTTGGGGAATAGGTTTTAAGCTACAGGAGTAAACTTAATATTTTCTTAAGATTTTCTTTAAGGTATCTTGGTGATTACCCTTTAATATATAATTATCGATACAAGCGAAGCTTAATTTATTAAGACTATACTTATAAGTAATGGGGCGATCCTAACATAGATTAATTGGAGGAGATTTTATGTCAGATTTAGTGGTTAAGACTAAAGATATTGTTAAGATTTATGGAAAGACTAAAGTGGTAAACAATGTGAACATAACAGTAAAACAAGGAGAGATATATGGCCTTGTAGGAAAAAATGGGGCAGGAAAAACCACATTATTAAAAATGATTAGCGGGTTGACTATGCCAACTTCAGGCGAGCTTGAATTATTTTATGTAAATAGCAAGGCTGAGCTAGAAAAAGCACGTTCAAGAACTGGATGTGTTATTGAAACTCCAAGTTTTTTTCCTTATCTTTCTGCCAAAAAGAATTTAGAATACTACAGAATTCAAAGAGGTATTCCAGAATTAGAATGTGTAGATGAAGCTTTAGAACTTGTTGGACTTTCAAAAGTAGGAAATAAGAAATTTAAGAGTTTTTCTCTAGGTATGAAACAGAGACTAGGCCTTGCTTTAGCTATAATGGGAAGTCCTGATTTTCTTATATTAGATGAGCCAATAAATGGTCTAGATCCAATGGGAATAGTAGAGTTTAGAGAACTATTAAAGAAGTTAAATAGGGAAAAAAATATTACAATAATAATTTCTAGTCATATATTAGGAGAGCTTGCACAGCTTGCAACTACCTATGGGTTTATAAATGAAGGAATTTTAGTTGAGGAAATTACAGCTAAAGAAATAGAAGAAAAATGCAGGCAATGTGTAGCTGTTAAGGTAGATGATACTAAAAAAGCTTGCACAATTCTTGAAGAAAAACTTAAGTGTAATGAATATGAAGTGTTAAATGATATGGAAATAAGAATTTTTAAATATATAGACGCCCCTGAAAAAATAAATGAAGCATTAGTTTTAGCTGGAATAAAGGTTTCTAATCTAAACACCACTGGCTCAAATTTAGAAAATTACTTTATTGATTTAATAGGGGGAAAAGAAAATGCTTAATTATATAAAATCAGAATTATACTTGCATTTTAATCGAAAGGGAATTTATACCTTAATAGGGTCAGTAGGTGCATTATGCATAGGACTTTTTGCAGCAGTAGCATTATATGCTTCGGATTCTGTAGTTAATCAGTTTGGGTTATCTACTTTAATGCTTATGGGAGTACAGATGTTAATGGTATCTATATATTTAGTACTGATAGTAATGTCTATGACCTGTAGTGAGGAGCATAAGTTTTTAACTTTTAAAAACACTATATCTTCTGGCATGTCCAGGGAAAAGCTATATATTTCAAAAGTAATATCTACTATAATAGTATCTTCAGTAGCTGCTATAGCTATAGTGGCTATTTATTTAGTAGCAGGGGCTTTAATTTTAGGTCTCGGTGATGACTTTACCTACTCTATGCTAAGTGAATTTTTAAGAAGATTTTTATTAGCTGCCCCTCTTTGGATGGGAGCAATTGGAATAGGAATTTTTCTATCCTTTGTGCTAAAAAATGAAAATGCTTTTTCTATTGCTTATATAATGATATTTTTAACAGCAGGTGAGATTATAAAGTTATTATCCTATCTTGTATGGGATAAAATAGCATACTTAAGAAATATATTGTTAACCACTCAATTTAAACTACTGGCTAATCCTGAATTAACTAGTATGGAGATGACTAAGATAGCAGGAATAGGTATAATGTATCTAGTGGTATTTAGTATTTTAGGAGTTATATATACAAGAAAAATGGACTTCAAATAAGAAAATATACAATGGGAGTGATATTTATGATTTTAACTATTATAACTTTACTTATAATAATAGCAGGTGTAAGTATCACTCTGCTTTTTTCTACGAGAAGAGAAATGAATAGAATTGCCTGTAATCTAGAAGATATTAATATGAGAGAAAGTAATGAAAGATTAAGGGTGTCAACTTCAAGTAAGTCACTTAGAAATTTAGTAGTTCAGATTAATAATACCTTAAGTAATAAACAACAGTGTGAGATTAAATATAAGAATATAGACAGAGAGCTTAGAGAAGCTATAGCTAATATTTCTCATGATTTAAGAACGCCTCTTACTTCTATTAGAGGATACATGCAATTAATTAAGGCTGAAGATGTGGATGAAAATGAGAAGAGAGAATATATAGAAATTGTAGATAAGAGAGCAAAGGCATTACAGGGTTTATTAGAAGGCTTTTATGATTTATCCAGACTTGAAGCAAAGGAATATGAATTTAATTTGGACAGTGTTAGCTTATATGAAATACTTTGTGATATATTAGCAGGCTTTTATAATGAATTCACCCTTAAGGGTTTTGAACCGATAATTAGCCTTTCTGAAAATTTACCGAATATAATTGGAGATGAAAATGCTGTAAGAAGAGTATTTATAAATCTTATGCAAAATACTTTAAAGCATGGGAAAAAATTCATTGGTATTTCTTTAGAAAGTGATGGAGAATATTTAGTTACTACATTCGCAAATGATGCCCCAGAATTAAAGGAAGAAGATGTGGAGCATATATTTGAGAGATTTTTTACTGGAGATAGAATGAGAACAGGTCAAAATACAGGACTAGGATTAGCTATAACAAAAACCTTAGTAGAGCAGATGGGATATAGTATAAAAGCTACATTAAATCAAAGTAAATTAAGCATTGTTATAAAATGGAGATGTATATGAGATTACTTCCATCTACCGTAGATTGAAGCATATTAGATATATTAGGTATACACATCATTGCTTTTTAAAAATAATCTCCATAAGATAAATTATTTATAGTAATAAAATTCATAAGATATTATGAAAAATAAGCGAAAATAACTTATTAACCTTTACTTAAGCAAAATTTATTTCTAAAGGCTGAAAGTGACAAAAAAACTTGACATAGATACTAATTCATAGTAATATTTTTTTATGTATACGAATATATATGAATAAAACTAAATAACGTAGGTTGAGATTTTGAGAACCTTTGAATAATCAATTATTCAGGGGTTTTTTGTCCTTTTTTAGGCCTTAACCATCCCTCAAGCAAGTAATATGGGTAAGAAGATATCTTTGTATGACTTTAGCAAATATGTCATTTGGGTGAGGAGTTCATCGTAAGCAAACTCCATCTGAAGCCAAGAGTCACTTGATAACAACATTGAAGACACAGAAATAGACATAGTTGCTACGAGAAATGTGTTAAAAACTAAATACATAAAATTTGGTATATAAGAATGTGATAATTCATACTTATTTACTGTGAAAGGAGATGATAAAATGAGAAACTTTGAAGAAATGTTGAATGATAAGCCAGTAATAGGGGCTATCAGAAATGCTAAAGATTTAGAAGTTATTTTAGAAAGTAATACTGACATGGTGTTCGTACTTTACGGAAATATAACTAATATAAAGGACATCTGTGATCAATTAAGAAGAAAAAATAAAACTATCTTTGTAAACGTAGACATGATTGATGGACTGAGAGGAGATAAGTATGGTGTTGAGTTTATTAAAGAGATAGTAAACCCAGATGGCGTCATTTCAACCAATGGACATGTATTAAAATATGCTATACATCTAGGAATATTTACAATTCAAAGATTATTTATAATAGATTCAATCTCCATAGAAACAGGGCTAAATAATGCTAAAACGATTAAGCCTAATGCCATTGAAATACTACCGGGCATAGCCTATAAGGCTATAGAATTGATAAAGGGCAAGGTGAGACAGCCAATAATTACTGGGGGATTAATATATACGAGAAAAGATGCTAGACAAGCTTTGAGCTCAGGTGCTATAGGAGTTTCAACATCATCTAAGGAATTGTGGGAGTTTGATTAGAATATATGACATAAGGATACTGATTGATTATTTAATAAATTAATTAGATGTAAACTTATAAATTTAAATAAATTTTATATTAAGGGAAAATGGAGGGTTTTATTATGGCAAAATATGTTATGGCTTTAGATCAAGGTACTACTAGCTCAAGATGCATTTTATTTAACGAAAAGGGACTAATTAAAAGTGTGGCACAAAAGGAATTTACTCAAATTTACCCTAAGGCTGGGTGGGTTGAGCATGATCCAATGGAAATTTGGGCAACTCAAATAAGTGTGGCGTCAGAAGCTATGCAAATGATTGGAGCTGTAGCGGCAGATATAGCTGCTATAGGTATTACCAATCAAAGAGAGACTACAGTAGTTTGGAACAAAAATACAGGGGAACCAGTTTACAACGCTATAGTATGGCAATGTAGAAGAACCTCGGAGTTCTGTGATGAATTAAAGGCTGAGGGGTTTGATAAAGCTGTAAGAGAAAAGACAGGTCTTATAGTCGATGCATACTTCTCTGGAACAAAGATAAAATGGATTCTGGATAATGTTGAAGGAGCAAGAGAAGAAGCAGAAAAAGGCAACCTGTTGTTTGGAAATATAGATACTTGGCTGATTTGGAAATTAACAGGTGGTAAGGTTCATGTAACAGATTACTCAAATGCTTCTAGAACTATGCTATTTAACATTCATGAATTACAGTGGGATAAAGAAATACTAGAGAGAATAAACATACCTGCATCAATGTTGCCAGAGCCTAAACCATCAAGCTGTATTTATGGATATACAGACCCAACATTATTAGGGGGAGAAATTGCTATTGGGGGAGCAGCTGGAGATCAACAAGCAGCATTATTTGGACAAGTATGTCATACACCAGGAACAGCTAAAAACACTTATGGAACAGGATGCTTTATGCTAATGAATACTGGGGAGAAAGCTGTTGAGTCAAAAAATGGATTATTAACTACAATAGCTTGGGGAGCAGATGGAAAAGTTGAGTATGCACTAGAAGGAAGTATATTTATAGCTGGAGCTACAATTCAGTGGTTAAGAGATGAATTAAGACTTATTAAAGATGCAGCAGATTCTGAAGAGTATGCAAATGCTGTTGAAGACACAAATGGTGTTTATCTAGTACCTGCATTTGTAGGATTGGGAGCTCCTCATTGGGACCAATATGCAAGAGGAGCTATTGTAGGATTAACAAGAGGCGCTAAAAAAGAACATTTAATAAGAGCAGCATTGGAATCTTTAGCATATCAAACTTATGATGTACTAAAAGCCATGGAGGAGGACTCTGGAATTAAACTTGAAGCCTTAAAAGTAGATGGTGGAGCATGTGCTAATAACTTCTTAATGCAATTCCAATCAGATATTTTAGATGTTGAGGTTCACAGACCAGAAGTTATAGAAACTACTGCATTAGGTGCAGCTTATCTTGCAGGACTAGCTGTAGGATATTGGAAAGATAAAGATGATATAGCTAAAAATTGGGCAGTGTCAAGAAAGTTTATACCTAATATGGAAGAAGAGAAGAGGCAAGAACTATTAGAAGGATGGCATGAAGCTGTTAAGAGATCTTTAGGATGGGCTAAATAATTATATAATTTATATATTTGGGGGGAGTATTAAATGTCAACTTTTATGGCGGAATTATTAGGTACAATGTTTCTAATTCTTTTAGGAGATGGAGTTGTTGCTGGTGTTGTTTTGAAAAAAACTAAAAATAACAACTCTGGATGGATTGTTATTACAGTTGGATGGGCACTAGCAGTTGCTATTCCAGTATTCATTTTTGGTGGTGTAAGTGGAGCTCACTTTAATCCAGCAGTTACATTAGGGGTTGCAGCTATAGGCAAGTTTGCTTGGGCAGATGTGCCACTTTATATTATAGCTCAACTTGTTGGTGCTATGCTTGGAGCAATTTTAGTTTATCTACAGTATCTTCCTCACTGGAAAGAAACTGATGATGCAGATTCTAAACTAGGAGTTTTCTGTACAATGCCAGCTATTAGAAATACAACTGGTAACTTTATATCTGAATTCATAGGAACTTTTGTTTTAGTATTTGCACTTCAAGGAATCGGAAATACCCAAATGGTAGATGGATTAGCTCCAATAGTAGTAGGATTAGTAATTCTAGTAATAGGTATATCTTTAGGAGGAACGACTGGTTATGCTATTAATCCAGTTAGAGATCTTGGACCAAGAATAGTTCATGCAATATTACCAATACCAGGGAAAAGAGATTCAGGTTGGGGATATGCTTGGATTCCAGTGGTAGCACCAATTTTAGGTGGTATATGTGGAGCATTGGCATTTGCAGCATTATTTTAATATGTAAAGTATAAGGAAATATAAGGGGATAAGAAAAGTCACAGCTTTGAAGTTTTCTAAGCTGTGACTTTTAACGTATGAGAATAATATTTAATCTAGCTTTTCCATTATGTTAATTAATATAGTTATAGATTCAGCTAATGTATTTAAATCCTCTTCAGAAAGGATAGATATTTTTTCTTGTAATTTGCCTTTAATTTTTTGCTTTTCAGCTATAAATAGCTTACGAGCTTTTGGAGTTAGCTCAATTCTGAGAATTCTTCTATCATTAGGGTCCTCATATCTATTAACCAAATCTTCAGCTATTAATTTATCGATAATTGGTGTCATATTAGATTTTGATATGCCTAGATTATGTGCTATTTGAGAAATAGCTGATGGACCAATATGTGAAAGATAAAAAATTACCTTAACGTGAGAAGGTGGCATTGGAAGGCCTTTAAGAATTTCATTCTGACTAAAGGTCTTGCTATGTAATTTGAATAATAATTTAAATAAATCATCAGATATTTTAGCTAAATTAATAGTATCCATTTAAAATCTCTCCTATAAAGATAATAATAATTTTTTGTTAAATTAGAAACATAAATTTAAAATTTATGTTTCTAATTTTATTATAAACTAAAATGAGAGAATATACAAATAAAAAGTTATTGACTTATAATAGTTATGAAATTATAATTAATATGAAGTTATAACAAAGTAAAATATGAGGATTAATTTTGAAAGGAGAATAGTTGTACATGTTTAAGTTGATCAAACATTTAAAGAATTCTATAGTACCAATTATATTAATAATTGGACTTCTAATAGTACAGGCAGTTTGTGATCTTTCACTACCTGATTATACATCTAACATAGTAAATGTTGGAATTCAGCAAGGTGGAGTAGAGAATGCTGTACCTGAAGTAATCAGAAAAAGTGAATTAGAAAAGATTAAATTATTTATAAATGATGAAGATAAGGAGGAAATTGATAATAGCTATATATTAATAGATAAAAATGAATATGATAAGTATGTAGCAAAATATCCAGAGCTAAAGAATCAAGAATTATATAAACTTAGTATAAAAGATAAAGATGAAATAGAAAAATTAAATACAATACTAGGTAAGTCAATTCTTATGCTATCTGGTTTTGAAAGTGAAGGAGAAAAACAGATTAGTAGTCAGCTTCCGCAAGGAATGAGTATTCCAAAAGATACGGACACAAGAACACTTATTGAAATGATTCCTAAGGAGCAATTTGAAGAAATAAAAAAACAGATGAATGAAAAATTTGAAGAAATGCCTAGTAGCATGATAACTCAATCAGCAGTTATATATATACAGAATGAGTATAAGGCTATAGGAATGGATATAGAGAAGCTTCAAAGTAATTATATATTATCATCAGGTGGAATAATGGTGCTTATTGCATTAATTAGTATGGCTGCAACAGTAACAGTAGGATATATTGGAGCAAGGGTGGCAGCTAAACTTGGAAGGGACCTTAGAGGGAAGATATTTAAAAAGGTTGTATCTTTTTCTAATACAGAATTAGATAAGTTCTCTACAGCATCTCTTATAACTAGAAGCACTAATGATATTCAACAAATACAAATGCTTATGGTTATGCTTTTGAGAATAGTATTCTATGCTCCAATATTAGGTATAGGTGGAGTTATAAAGGTTATTAATACGGATACTTCAATGGCATGGATTATTGCAGTAGCGGTTATGGCAATTTTATCCTTAGTAATAGTTTTATTTGCAATTGCCATTCCTAAGTTTAAGGCAGTGCAAAAACTTATAGATAAAGTTAATCTTGTAACTCGTGAGATTCTTACTGGAATGCTCGTAATACGTGCTTTTAGTACTGAAAAGCATGAGGAGAAAAGATTTGATAAAGCAAATACAGATTTAACAAAGACTAATCTTTTTGTTAACCGTACTATGGCTATTATGATGCCAGCGATGATGTTAATAATGAACTGCGTTACAGTATTAATTGTATGGAGTGGTTCACATGCAGTGGATGCGGGCACTATGCAAGTTGGAGATATGATGGCATTTATACAGTATACTATGCAAATAATAATGTCATTTCTAATGATATCCATGGTATCAATTATGCTTCCTCGTGCGTCTGTTTCAGCTCAACGTATTGATGAGGTATTAACTACTGATTTTGTAATAGAAAATCCTAAAGAGATCAAAAGCTTTGATAATAATAAAAAAGGAATTGTTGAATTTAAAAATGTTGCATTTAGATATCCAAATGCAGAAGAAGATGTATTAAGCAATATAAGCTTTACAGCTAAACCTGGAGAAACTACTGCATTTATAGGAAGTACGGGCAGTGGTAAGTCTACATTGATTAATTTAATTCCAAGATTTTACGATGTAACAGATGGGCAGATATTAATTGGTGGAGTAGATGTACGAAAGGTAAATCAGCATGAACTAAGAGATAAAATTGGTTATGTTCCTCAAAAAGGAGTTTTATTTTCAGGAACCATTGAGAGCAACTTAAAGTATGGTGGGAAAAACATAACTGAAACGGATTTAAATAAAGCATCAGAAATTGCTCAAGCTAGTGAATTTATAAATTCAAAACCTGAAGGGTTTGACACAGAAATATCTCAGGGAGGTACTAATGTATCTGGAGGTCAAAAACAAAGGCTTTCAATTGCTAGAGCTATAGCTAAGAATCCGGAAATATATATATTTGATGATAGTTTCTCAGCACTAGACTTTAAGACAGATGTTGCATTACGTAAAGCTCTAAAAGCTGGAACTAGTGATAGTACTGTATTAATAGTTGCTCAAAGAATAAGTACTATATTACATGCAGAACAAATTGTAGTGCTAGATGAGGGCAAAATTGTGGGGATTGGGACACATGATGAGCTTCTGAAAAATTGTGAAGTTTATAATCAAATAGCACTGTCACAACTTTCAAAGGAGGAGCTAGCTCATGAGTAAAGTTAAAAATAATGAAAAGAGAGGTTTTGGCAGAGGTCCTATGGGATCTATGGGTGGTGGAGAAAAAGCAAAAGATTTTAAAGGTACCATGAAAAATCTTATTGGATATTTGAAACCATTTAGTATATCAATAATATTAGTAATTATTTTTGCAATAGGAAGTGCGTCATTCTCCATAGTTGGACCTAAAATTTTAGGTAAGGCTACTAATGAAATTTTTGCAGGACTTGTAGGCAAGGTTACAGGGGTAGCAGGAGCGGGAATAGATTTTACTTATATAGGAAGAATATTATCAATATTACTTTGTTTATATGTAGTTAGTGCACTATTTTCATTTATACAAGGGTTTGTAATGTCAGGAGTTTCTCAAAAGGTTTCATATAATCTCAGAAAAGAGATTTCTGAAAAAATCAATCGTATGCCACTTAAATATTTTGATAGCAAAACTCATGGAGAAGTGTTATCTAGAGTTACAAACGATGTAGATACTGTAAGTCAAAATTTAAATCAAAGTATGACACAAGTTATTACTTCTATTACTACTTTAATAGGAGTACTAATAATGATGTTCTCAATAAGTTGGGTAATGACTTTAGTGGCATTATTGATATTACCTTTGTCGGCTATATTTATATCTTTAGTGGTTAAGAAGTCGCAGAAGCATTTTAGATCACAACAAGAATATTTAGGAAATGTAAATGGCCAAGTAGAAGAAATATATGGCGGACATAATATAGTAAAGGCATTCAATGGTGAAGAAAATGCAATAAAAGAATTCAATGAGTTAAATGATAAATTATACAGTTCAGCATGGAAATCACAGTTTTTATCTGGAATGATGATGCCAATAATGACATTTATAGGAAACTTAGGATATGTAATGGTATCTATTCTTGGAGGATGGCTCGCTATTAGAAAAACTATAGAGGTTGGGGATATTCTTTCATTTATTCAATATGTAAGAAGCTTTACTCAGCCAATTGCTCAAACAGCTCAGGTTGCTAATTTAATGCAATCAACAGCAGCGGCAGCAGAGAGAGTATTTGAATTTTTAGAAGAAGAGGAAGAGGTGCAATATGCACAGAAACCAGCTAGCATAGAAGGTATTCAAGGACAAGTTTCTTTTAACAATGTTCATTTTGGATATAACCCAGATAAGATTATCATAAATGACTTTACTGCAAATGTAAAACCAGGTCAAAAGGTAGCTATTGTTGGACCAACTGGAGCAGGTAAAACCACCATGGTAAAATTACTTATGCGTTTTTATGATATAAATAGTGGAGAAATACTAATAGATGGACAGAATATACAAGACTTTAATCGTAAAGATTTAAGAAGTATGTTTGGTATGGTACTACAGGATACATGGTTATTTAATGGTTCAATAATGGAAAATATAAGATATGGTAAATTAGATTCAACGGATGAAGAGGTAATTGAGGCAGCAAAGGCCGCACATGTTAATCATTTTGTTAAGACCTTACCAGATGGATATAATATGGAATTAAATGAAGAAGCAAATAATGTATCACAGGGGCAAAAGCAGTTACTAACTATAGCTCGTGCTATTTTAGCTGATCCTAAGATACTTATTCTCGATGAAGCTACAAGTTCTGTTGATACTCGTACAGAAGTGCTTATACAAAAGGCTATGGCAAACCTTATGAGGGGAAGAACAAGTTTCATTATTGCTCATAGATTATCAACAATTAGAGATGCTGATTTAATATTAGTAATGAAGGATGGAGATATTGTGGAACAAGGAAGTCATGAAGAATTGTTAGCAGCAAATGGATTCTATGCTTCGCTTTATAACAGTCAATTTGAAGATGCATCTTAAAAAACTTTATAAGATATAAAAACAAAATAAAAATGTAGCTCTAAAAATAGAGCTACATTTTTTATTAATAATATTTTAAGGGCATGTTTAAAGAAGTAAATAGTAACTATAATTAAAATTACTATTTATTTCTTTTACCCAATATAGTAAGCTGGGATAAACAAACTATATTGGGGATAAAGTAGCTCTATCTAAAAAACTACCTCACATAAAAAAAACTAGGGTGTTAAAAAGTTAAAGTACTTTTTATCAATAAATATAATATCATAGAATAATATGTAGATGTTTATAAATACATCTAAAGTACAATTCTTTATAGATTTATATGGAATGATAAATTAAAAAATACAGTTATTATACTAAGGAGAAAGTTTATCTCCATCTATAAAAATATGTATTTTACTGTTTGGGTTTTTAAAGATAAACAATTTTAGTAAATTATAGGATATAGTGTCAATATTTGCTATGTCATTTATAAATACATTAACAGGAAAAATATCTTCAACATGCAGAAATAATCTTTCTAGAGAAAAATAAATTCTATTTTCTTCGCCATGAGGAGTTAAATTATCGTGAATCCGTAAATCCTTATTAATTAATAGTATTTTACCTTGAATTCTTAATAAGTCCATTAAGATAAAGTTTTCTAAGGACTTCAAAGATTCAGGAGAATATATATCAATAATCTTATCTATAATACAAGAGATACAAAAGTATTTTATTTTATCAATAGGATAACAATTTATAACAATATCATTTCTATGAAAAGAGTTGGTTACAGAATTCTCAGAGGGTAATTTTATAGTTAAAGACTTCTTAGACTCCTTAGAGTTTAATATATTATGTTTTAAAATAGTTTCTTTATAAAATTTTGTCAGACCTTCACTTGGACGTATATTCAATTCCTCTCTAAGTATGTATTCACATTTTTCATATTCCCTTAGTGAAGCAAGAATATTACCAGCATTTAAATATTCTTTCATTAAAGCTAGATATATATCTTCCTTATAGGGATTAATTTTTAGTAATTCTTCTAACATAGAAATAGATTGTTCATGCATATTATTTTTGGAATACATGTTAGAAAGTGTAAATAGCAGTTGGCTATAACTTTTTTGATATTTTGCTCTTTCGAAAAAAATCCAATCATTAAAATCAGGACAATTTTTCAAATAGAATTCTTGAAGGAATTCACCTTTATAGAGGTTCTTACATTTTTCTAAGGTTAAGAGAGGATTCTCTACCTTAGAAAACTCTTTCATTAGGTAATCAAAATGTAAGACATCCACGGAATAATCAAAATTATGATTTATAGTACAGCTATCTTTAGAGCTAATAAAAAAATCCATATCCTTGGTATTAAATACTTTTCTTAGATTCCATAAGCTGTATCTAAGATTATATCTTGCATTTTCAATACTAGTATCATTCCAAAAGTAAGTAGAGAGCTTATCTCTAGTGAATTTTTTTCCCTTATTAGTACATAGAAAGCAAAGTAGACCTATGGCTTTGTTACTTAATTTATTTATAACAGAGACTCCATTAACTTCAATATCTACTTCTCCTAAAAGGTATATGTGAACGTTACTCAAAATTTATCACCTGCTAACTGAACAAAGGTTTTATCTAAGAAAATTTTCATAGAGAATATGTCCTTCTTTAATAGTGGCTACAATTTTTATATCCTTTATTTCTTCAGGATTAACTGTAAGGGGATTTTTATCTAGTACAACTAAGTCTGCAAGTTTACCTACATCTATGGAACCTTTTATTTTTTCTTCAAATACTGCATAGGCACTATTTATTGTAAAGAGTTTAATAGCATCTAATATACTAATGCTTTGTTTAGAATTTGGATGATTTGTAGCAGAATGAACACCTAATAGTGGATTGATTGGAGTTACATCACTGTCAGAACCTCCACATACCATAAGATTATAATCTAGCATAGTTTTATATGGATTTGTTTTATAAGTCCTATCTATACCTAGTCTTTTAGCATACATTTTATCTTGACCACCCCATAAATATTCATAGGTGGGTTGAACTGATGCGATTAGTCCTAATTTTTTAGCTCTTTTCACATGTTCTAAAGATGGAAGCTCAAAATGTTCTATGCGATGGCGAAGATTTTTATTAGGGTAAATACTATTAGCAAATTCATGAGCTGTAATTATCTGTTCTATTGCAAGTTCACCAATGGCATGAGTTCCAAGTTGAATATTATTTGCATAGCATTTTAATACAAAGGAATTTAATTCTTCTTGTGTATAATAAAGTACTCCAGATTTTGTACTATCATCGTTATAAGGATGGGCTAAGGCAGCAGTTCTAGAGCCGAAAGATCCATCTAAGAAAATACTTCCGCCAATTCTTTTTAAGTCTTTTTCTATAACTTTGTCTACATTTACAGTTTGATAAAATAAAACTATATCAATAGGATAATCATCTTTTGTATTATAAATAAATTCTGCATCCTTATCATGGAAGGTATATCCGCCCTCCATGGCATTAATAGTAGTAACACCTTTAGAAATAGCAGTTTTTAAAATATCATCAACAGCTGAAAGTCGAGTTTTATTGCTTATACTCTCCAGCATTTGTTTTCTAAAAAGAGCATTAGCAGTATAAGTCAATATGCCTGTAGGCACACCAGCATCATTTTTTAATACCCCCTCAATATTTAAAGGAATATTAAATTTAAGAAGTGCGAGAGAATTGATAATACTAGTATGATATTCAACTCTGTTTATAGAAACTGGATGATCAGGAGAAACTGTATCAATTTCATATCTATTGGGGAGTCGTTTTTCTAATAATTTTGTATCATCTATCCCTGTAGCTCTAACTAGGGTACCCTTTGGAATATTCAAACAATAATTCTTAATCAAGGAGAGTATTTCATCCAAAGATTTGGCATTACTTAAATCTAAGCTAATGGAATTTAATCCAGTTTGGACTAAATGCACATGGCTATCATAAAAGCCTGGAAGTACAGTTTTGCCTTTTAAATCAATAAGCTCTGTTGAATCATCCACTATATTTAAATAATCTTGGTTAAACCCCAAGTGAGTTATTATCCTATTTTTAATCCCAATCCAATGAAGAATTTTACCCACAGGAAAGGTTAAGATATTTCCATTATATAAAATTAAATCTACCATATTAATAACCTCGAATTTTTATTATATATAACCTATACTATATAATTAAGTATTACAAATCATATATTTACATTGTAACATATAAACTCATTAATATAGTTTAAATTTATGATGTGTTTTAAGCAAAGTGTAACCTATGGTTAACGGTATTTAAATAAATTACTTCACAATTTATTTAAGAAATAATTAAAACAACATAAAGTTTAAATCTCCTCTTTGAAAACTAAAGAGGAGATTTAAGGTTAATTACATAATAGATTACATAGATAGTTATAAATGCACAGAGCTGTTTCCACTACTGTATCTATTTCAACATATTCATTGCAAGTATGATAATTATCACCATTTGGTCCGAATATTATTGTAGGAACATTTAATCTAGAACCGATATAATTAAAATCGCCTATACTTTTAAAATAATCCACAGTACATTGTTTATTAGACACCTTTTCAACAGTTTTTATAAATTTATCAACGTATTCATTATTTTTATCCACAGTATAAGGAAGAAAACCTTTGGTATCCTCACTAGGAGATTCTCTAAAAGAGAATTCAATTGAAGAGGATATATTAGCTCTTCTTACAGCCTGAAAAAGTTCGTTTTTTACATAATCTGAATCCTCTCCTCTTACTACATGACGAAATACTGTAAAGGATGCAGTATCTGGAACACTACAAGCTTCATCTTTACTATTAATATTAAGTATGCATATAGAACCTTTACCTAAGTTTTTATCTTCTATAAGAGTAGATTTTTCTAATTCAATAATTACTTTTGCACAATCTACAGCAGCATTAATGCCTTTTTCAGGGTTAGCTGCATGAGAAGATTTTCCTTTTAGGGTTACAGTGTAATTAAAACCACCTCTAGCACCTAAACAAACACAAGGGAAAGGTTTTTTGCAAAAGCCACTACTAGGCTCAGTTACTATAGCTACATCTACATTATCTACAATACCATCCTTTATCACAGCATCTGTACCAAGTCCATAGGGTCCTTCTTCATCAGAAACAATAGAATATATAATTTCTCCATTAAAATCGCCATTAAGATTTTTAAAGGCTTCTAAGGCAAGCATTATAGCTGAAACTCCAGATTTCATATCAAGGGCACCAATACCATAGAGTTTATTGCTATGAATCTCAGCGGTGAAAGGAGGCGTGACCCATCCCTCACACTGATTTACAGTATCTATATGACCATTTAAATAGATTTTAGGCCCAGGTTTTTTCCCTTTTAAAGTCCCTATAACATTTACTCCATGAAAGTTAGTTACTTTCTTTTCACTATAATAGTGAAACTTAGGATCTAATCCACGATTATTTAACCATAGATGAACTGTATCCATGATTTTTTCCTCATGGAAGTAAGGACTAGGTATATTTACAAGGGTAGTTAAAAGATCAATAACATTCTCTTCATTTATATAGTCTATCATAGTTTTTTTCATAGGTATCTCCTTAACAATTATACAGATTTATTTTCATAAGAACTTGAAGATTTAATATCTCCTTCTTTAAATACAAACTTATTAGTAAAAGCAAATAAAATAGTAATCAAAGGACAAAGTAATGCTAAAAATACATAAGGAATGTATTCAAGGGTTGCAACACCTAACACTCCTGAGAAATATACACCACATAATCCCCAAGGAACTAATGGGGAAGTCACTGTTGCAGAATCTTCACAGGTCCTTGAACAAACTTGAGGAAGAATTCTTAATTTTTTATAAGCAGGTATAAGCATCCTTCCAGGAATTATAATAGCTATATATTGACTTGCAGAGAATAAATTAACTGCAATAGATGAAATTACATGAGTTGTGATAAGTCCACCTTGAGTATTAACTAAAGAAGACATTTTTTCTAAAAGCACATCAAGGATTTTAGTTTTTTCTAATAATCCTCCAAAACTTATACCAATAAACCCTAGAGAAATTGTCCACATCATACTTTGAAGTCCTCCTCTACTGAGAAGACTATCTATTTCTGTAACACCAGTAGCAGAAACGAATCCATCATTCATGAATCCAAGCATGTCTCCAAAATTAAAACCTTGAAAAACTACTGCGAAAAATAGTCCTACCATAGAAGCTATAACCATTACAGCAAGTCCAGAAACTTTTTTAAGGGCTAGAATTACTACTATAACTGGTGGAATTAGCATCAAAGGATTTAAATTAAAATTATCCTTTAAACCATTAAGTATAATATCTATTTGAGAAGTATCTATAGCACCACTCTTGAATTTTAGACCTATAATTGCATATAGACCTAGAGATATTATAAAGGCAGGTCCAGTGGTATAACACATAGATTTTACATGATCAAAGAGATTGGCTTCTGCAACTCCTGCGGCTAAATTTGTTGAATCAGATAAAGGAGACATTTTATCTCCGAAAATAGAACCAGAAATTACAGCTCCTGCTGTTAATGCAGGTGGAATATTAAGCCCCATACCTATTCCCATAAAGGCAACACCAAAGGTAGCTCCAGTTGTATAGCTACTACCAGTAGATACAGAAGCAATTGAGCAAACTAAAGCAGCAGTAAAAAGAAAGAAAGTTGGTGATATTAATTTTAATCCATAGTAAATTAGAGTTGGTATAGTACCAGCGGCAATCCATGTAGAAATAAGTACTCCAACTAACATAAGTATAAGCATAGGAACTAAGGCAATATTACAACCATATACAATACCATCCTCAATATCCTGCCAAGTAAAGCCAGATAACAAAGCTACAATGGCAGCAACAGAAGTTACTATGATAAGTGTGATATGCGTAGCATAAGCCTGTTTAAATACAAAAATTTGAAGACACATAGCAACACATAAAAAAAGAATTATAAATAGTGCGGCTCCAAAGCTAGGTCTTTTTTCTTTAGAATTAGTAGAAGTTTCCATTTTCATATCCCCCTTTAAAATTCAGTAGTGTAAAACAATAATTAAAAAATTTCTATAAAAAATTATTTACTACACTAACTTATTTAATTACATGATAATAGAGGTATGTTTATTTTACTGTTGGATATAGTGTTTTAAAAAATAAATAATTAACAAAGGGTTAGTTTAAATATTATGAAAAATCAAACAAAGCTATGGATAGGTAAATATCCATAGCTCAAATCAAACAGTATTTTAAACTATTCTTTAATGAATTGTAAATAAACATGATATATAGCTATGCTCCAAGATAAGCACTTTTTATACTATCATCATTAAGAAGTTCTTCAGCACTTCCATCTAATTCTATCACTCCATGTTGTATTACATAAGCTCTATGAGCAATCTTAAGTGCCATGGTGGCATTTTGTTCAATAAGCAAAATAGTAGTACCTGCTTTGTTTATTTCCTTTATAATAGAAAAGATTTGTTTAACTATTAGAGGGGCAAGCCCCATAGAAGGTTCATCTAGAAGTAAAAGCTCAGGCCTGGACATTAGGGCACGGCCCATAGCCAGCATTTGCTGCTCTCCTCCAGATAAGGTTCCTGCCATTTGATTTCTTCGCTCTGAAATTATAGGAAAGGTATTAAATATTTTTTCATAATCCTTTTTAACTTCAGACGTATCCTTCCTTGAGTATGCACCCATTTCAAGATTTTCCATAACAGACATGTTTTTAAAAATTCTTCTGCCTTCTGGTACATGAGCAATTCCAAGAGAAATTAATTCATGAGCAGCTACCTTGCTTATATTTTTACCTTCTAACAATACCTCACCACTAGTGGGAGTTAAGGTACCAGAAATAGTTTTAAGGGTAGTTGATTTACCTGCCCCGTTGGCACCAATTAAGGTAACAATTTCTCCGCGATTTACCTTCAGATTTATTCCTTGAAGTGCATGAATTGCACCATAGTGTACATTTATATTAATTAGTTCTAGCATTATTCTTCTTCACCTCCAAGATAAGCTTTTATAACTACAGGATTATTTTTTATTTCTTCAGGAGTTCCATTTGCAATCATTTCACCATGATCAAGAACATAAATTTTATTACATACAGTCATTACAAGAGACATATCATGCTCAATAAGTATAATGGTTATATCAAATTTTTCTTTTATCCATTTAATAAGTTCTGTTAACTCATTGGTTTCATTAGGATTCATTCCAGCAGCAGGCTCATCTAGTAGTATAAATTTTGGCTTTGAAGCTAATGCTCTAGCTATTTCTAATCTTCGCTGCTCTCCATAGGGGAGATTTTTAGCTAGTTCATCTTTTTTATCTAAAAGATTGAATACTTCTAGTAATTCATCAACAGTATTATCTGATTTGATTTCCTCCTTATAATAAGAAGGAGTTCTAAATAGAGAGGATAAAAGGTTATATTTCACATTCTTATGAAAGCCTATTTTTACATTTTCACCCACAGTCATATTGCCAAATAATCTTATATTTTGAAAGGTTCGTGACACACCTGCACTGGCAATGTCAAAGGGCTTCATATTTTTTATAGAGATTTCTTTATTAAATTTATAGTAAATTCCTCCTTCAGAGGGATTATATATTCCAGTAAGTAAATTAAAAAGAGTGGTTTTACCAGCACCATTTGGGCCAATAAGACCTACGATTTCGCCATGTTTTATATCCATATTTACTCCATTTAATGCCTTAACTCCTCCAAAATATCTACATAAGTTATTAACTTTTAATGCGGACATTTTTACCCACTCCTTTCTTAAATAATTTAAATTCATAATTGCCCATTATACCTTGAGGGCGATAAACCATTATTAAGAATAGTATTAATGAATAGATTACCATTCTTAATTCAGGTATGCTTTGTAGTGATATTGAAATAATAGAAAGGGCAATAGCTCCAACAATGGAACCAGTTATGCTTCCCATGCCACCAAATACTACAATAACCAGTATATCTATGGATTTCATAAATCCAAAGGCATCTGGTGTTATAAAACTTAGATAACCAGAATATAATGCTCCAGCAATTCCAGCAAAAAATGCACCTAAAGAAAAAGACAAAACCTTATAAAAAGTTGTATTGATCCCCATAGCTTCTGCAGCAATTTCATCTTCACGGACAGAAATACAGGCTCTACCACTTTTAGAATTAATAAAGTTATTTATTATAATTATGGTAGCTACAACCATAAAAAACAGCCATGACCAATTGGTGTAGAGAGGTATATAATTAAATCCGCTAGCACCACCTACATATTCAGTGTTAAGTAATAGGGTCTTTACGATTTCTCCAAAACCCAAGGTAGCTATAGCAAGATAATCACCCTTTAATCTCAAAGTTGGGATACCAATTAAAATTCCAGCTAGTGCTGCACAGATAGCACCAGATAAAATTCCAACTCCAAAAGGCATACCAAAATTTGAAGTCATTATAGCTGAGGCATAAGCTCCAATTGCCATAAAAGCTGCATGTCCTAGTGAAAACTGTCCAGTAAATCCAGTAATAAGATTAAGGCTTACGGCAAGAATTATATTTATAGCTAGTGGTGCAATATTCATAAAAGTATAGGCATCAATAATTTGAGTTGCTGTAAATATTTGCCCAAGAACATATACGAAAATTATGATTACTGTCCAAGTTATATTTTTTTTATTAAATATGCTCATATTATCCCTCCTATACTTTCTCTTTAGAGCTTTTACCTAAAAAGCCATTAGGTTTTATTAAAAGAATTAATATTAAAATTGCAAAAGCAACAGCATCCTTATATAGTGAGCCACCATAGGCACTAACCACAGTTTCAGTCATACCTAGAAAATATCCACCAAACATTGCACCAGGAATAACTCCAATTCCACCAATTACTGCGGCTACAAAGGCTTTAAGTCCAGGAATAACTCCCATAAGAGGATTTATAGAGTTATAATACACACCAACTAATACTCCAGCAGCCCCAGCTAAGGCCGAACCTATGGCAAAGGTAAAGGATATGGTTTTATTTATACTAATTCCCATATAAGTTGCAGCTTCTCTATCCATAGCAACGGCTCTCATAGCTTTTCCCATCTTGGTTCTATGTATAATATATTGAAGTATTATCATTAAAACTACAGTTGTAAGAACAATCCATATTTCAGTAGTATTTAAAAATATATTTCCATTAAAAAGCTCTATGTTTTTATTAGGAAGTACTTGAGGAAAAGCTCTGGATTCAGGCTTAACAAAATACATTGTTCCATATTCTATGAATAAGGATACGCTTATAGCTGTTATTAAAGCTGCTATTCTTGAAGATTTTCTAATAGGCTTATAAGCGACTCTTTCAATTAATACTCCAATTAAGGCACATGCTATCATAGAAACTACTAGAGCTGGTAAAAAGCTAAGTTTAAAGAAAGTTATTAGCGCAAAACCTATAAATGCTCCTAACATATATACATCACCATGAGCAAAATTAATAAGATTTATGATTCCATAAACCATGGTATATCCTAAGGCAATTAATGCATAAATACTTCCAAGAGATAATCCATTTATTAATTGTTGAATAAGTTGTTCCAAATTCTTCACATCCTTTTATATAATGTAGTTAAATTATTATTTTTGAGGGGCCAATTTCTTTAAGAAGGTTGGTTGTCCATCTTTCATTTCAAGTATAGTTATTGTTTTAAGTGGAGTATGTTTATCATCCATAGAAAAGCTTCCAGTAACACCCTCAAAATCTTCAGTTGAGGCAAGAGCATTTTTTAACTTTTCAGGATTGTCTTCACCAGCTCTTGTTAGTGAATCTGCTAAGAAGTAAGCTAAGTCATAACCTAAGGCATTAAAGGCATCCGGCTCTTTATTGTATTTAGCTTTGAAAGCCTCTTTAAATTTAACAACCGATGGAGTGTCATCCTTTGAAGAATAGTGATTTGTATAGAACACATCCTTTAAGGCAGTGACTCCTGCTAAATCTGCAAGTTTTGGTGAGTCAAATCCATCACCACCAAGGATTGGCACATTAAGACCTAGGTCTCTAGCTTGTTTTATAATTAATCCGGCTTCTTCATAGTAACCTGGAACATATAACACATCAGGATTAGAAGCTTTTATTTTAGTTAAGACTGCTTTAAAGTCAGTTTGTTTAGCTGCATAGGCCTCTTCTGTTACGATAGTTCTGCCCTTTGAAGTGAAGGTTTCTTTAAAGTTTTTAGATAATCCCTTACTATAATCACTACCTGTATCTATAAGTACTGCAGCGTTTTTCTTACTAAGATCACCAGCAGCAAATTCTGCCATAATAACTCCTTGGAAGGAATCACTAAAACAAGTTTTAAAAACATAATCTAATACATTACCGTTTTTATCCAAAGTAGTATCATCTGCGGTAGCAGAGGCTGATATTAATGGAACCTTATTGGCAACAGCGGCAGTAGCAGCAGCTTTTGTATTACCAGAGGTAGCTGGTCCTAATATTGCTACTACCTTATCTTTAGTTGCTAGCTTTGTGGATAGGTTAGCTGCTTCAGCATTTTCTGATTTATTATCAACTTTAACGGCTTCTAGTTGTTTACCAAGGACTCCACCGTTTTTATTTATTTCTTCAAGAGCAAGTTCTATTCCGCCAATAAGACCTTGACCATAGGTTGCAACTTGTCCAGATAATTCATAGTTTAAACCTACTTTTATGGAATTTGAATTTACTGATGTACCTGAGCTATTTCCACAACCTACAAATACTCCTGTTACAAATAATGTTGCTAAAAATACTGATAATTTTTTTCTCATTTTTTCCATCTCCTTAAAATTTAAATTTGTATTTTCATTTAATTAATAAGATATATAAAAAAATCTCTATATGTATTATAAATACATATAGAGGTGCTTTAGCACTGTACCACTCTAATTCACCAACATCTCACGATACTAGCCTTTCTAGGTTCTAACAAACCCTAGTTTTTTAACGCAACTACACGTTATAGCTTACTAATGTTCAGCTATACAACTCAAAAGTGATTTATTACTATCGGCTTAATCAGGTTCTCAGCTACCCCTGTTCTCTGTAATTAAACAATAAATAGAACTTTTCTTTATCATCGTTGTTAATCCTATATTAAATTGTTTTTATATACATTTATGGTAATTTTTAATAACTTGTTCATAATAATATCATGAGTTTTTTTCGCTGTCAACTAAAAATTTAATTTAATTTTATATAGTTACAACTATGAATTTCTGAGTATGAATTTTAAATTTAGAAAATAAATTTTTCATAACTTTATATAAATTCAATGAGTTTTACTATAATTTCTATAAACTTAAACATTAATTATTGATATAAAAAAACCTCTATACGTATTACAAATACATATAGAGGTGCTTAAACACTGTACCACTCTAATTTACTAATACCTCACGATACTAGCCTCTCTAGGTTCTAAGAAACCCTGGTTTTTTAACGCAACCACACGTTATAGCTTACTAATGTTCAGCTATACAACTCAAAAGTGATTTATTACTATCGGCTTAATCAGGTTCTCAGCTACCCCTGTTCTCTGTAATTAAACAATAAATAGAACTTTTCTTTATCATCGTTGTTGATTCTATATTACATTGTTTTATTGGTAAATATATCAATCTCAATAACTTTTTAATAATATTATCATGAGTTAATTTATATGTCAACTAAAATTTTAATATATTGAAAAAAATTTAGATATAGTATGGATAATTTATATATTTAAAGAGCTAAAGCCTTAAAAGTTATCTCTATATTAAATGCATTGAGAGTAATACTATGTAGTTTATTATTAATACTATATTAAAATAATTAATCATAACAATGAAAGTAAAGTAGAATTAAATGTATGGTGGGTATATAATTATATTATAAATTTTCTAAATATTAAGACTTAGGCATATTCAAGAATACACCAGTATAATGATTAGTATTTTCTGCATGCCTTAATAGGGGGGAATAAGATATGAGAAATATTCAACTTGATGACTTTATAAAGTATAAGTTTCTTTCATCCTTTACTTTTTCACCTAAGGGAGACAATGGATGCTTTATAGTTTCGGAATGTAATGTTGAGGACAACAGCTACAATTCTAATTTGTGGATTTATAACGCAAATAGTGATAAATATCATCAACTTACTTCTTTTAATAAGGAAAGTAAATATATATGGCTTCAAGATAATGAAACTATAATGTTTCCAGCAACTAGAGATAACAAGGATAAGAAGGCTCTTGAAGAAGGAACAGAGTTTACTCAATTTTATAAAATAAATATACATGGCGGAGAAGCAATTAAAGCATTTAAGATTCCTAAAGTTGTGGTTTCTATGTTTGAAATAAATGAGAATGTTTTTTTGTTTACAGCTCTTCATCAAGTAGGAAAAAAGGATATATCAAAGCTTTCAAAAGAGGAAAAAGTTAAGGAGTTAGAGATAAGAAAAGAAGAAAAGGATTATGAGATATTAGACGAAATTCCTTTCTGGAGCAATGGTGAAGGCTTTATAAATAAAAAGAGAGTTGGTTTATACAAATATACGGTAAGCACAGGAGAGGTAACCCCTATAACAGAAGAATATACTTCAGTAGGAATAATAAATCTTAATTCTTATAAAGATAAAGTGGTATTTACTGCAAGTTCATATAAGGACAAGGCTCCTTTAAATGATATTCTTTATATTTATGATATTAATGATAATAATTTAACTAATTTAAATGAAGGAGAGGTTTTTTCTTATGGATATATCAATTTTATAGATGATAGTACATTAATTACTATTGGAAGTGATATGAAGGAATATGGAATAAATGAAGATGGTAAATTTTACTTAATAGACATAGCTACTAAGAAAAAGATTCTATTAACTGGTGATTTTGATAAAAGTGTTTGGAATTCTGTAGGATCAGATTGTAGGTATGGTGGCGGAAAATCAATGGTAAGAGATGGAGAGTATATATATTTCATCACTACAGAAATTGATAGCTCTTATATAAACAGAATAGACATAAATGGAAATATAGAAAGAATAAGTTGTCAGAAAGGCTTTGTAGATTGTTATGATGTAAAAGATGGGAACATTATTCTTGTGGCTTTAAGGGAACAGAAGCTTCAAGAATTATACAAATTACATGATGGAAGAGAAGAGCAGATGACGTGTTTTAATCAATGGATACAAGAAGAATTTAAGATATCAAAACCTAAAAAACTTATTTTTGAAACAATTCCAGGAATAGATATTGAAGGTTGGGTGCTTAAACCCGTTGATTTTGATGAGAATAAAAAATATCCAGCGATACTAGATATACATGGGGGTCCTAAAACTATTTATGGAGAGGTATTCTATCATGAAATGCAATTCTGGGCTAGTAAGGGATACTTTGTATTCTTCTGCAATCCTAGGGGAAGTGATGGTCATGGAAGGGCTTTTGCAGACATTAGAGGAAAATATGGTACCATAGACTACGATGATATTATGAGATTCACTGATGAAGTTTTAAAGAAATATACAAATATTGATTCTTCTAATATAGGGTTAACTGGAGGGTCCTATGGAGGCTTTATGACCAATTGGATAATAGGTCATACTGATAGATTTAAAGCAGCAGCTTCACAGAGAAGTATTTCAAATTGGATTTCCAAGTTTTGTACCACTGATATAGGCTATTATTTTGTAGACGATCAAAATACAGCTACTCCTTGGGGAGATGTAGAGAAACTATGGTTCCATTCTCCACTAAAATATGCTGATAGAGTTAAAACTCCAACACTATTTATACACTCAGAAGAGGATTATAGATGTTGGCTTGCAGAAGGATTACAGATGTTTACTGCGCTAAAATATCATGGAATAGAAGCTAGACTTTGTATGTTTAGAGGAGAAAACCATGAACTTAGTAGAAGTGGTAAACCAAAGCATAGAATAAGAAGACTTACAGAGATAACTAATTGGTTTGAAGAACATTTAAAGTAGATTTTTAGATAATGGCAATGGTAGGTTGCAGGGAATAGCTTTGTAGGGAAGTGTTCACTAGTGAACAAAGTGAGTACTTCTCTATCGAAGCTATTCCCTGGCAAACTTAATTCTCTACGCTTACGGCGTACTTCTCTGCAGACTATAGTTATCATTCTTTAATCACTTGTTTTTAAATCTTATTAATCAATTCTGAGAGTTTTTTCAATCCTGTTACCAAATCTTCATGAGAAGCATAGGAATAAGATATACGAATACATTGATTTTTGGAAAAGTCATAGATGTTTCCAGGATGTATTAATAGTTTTTCTCTTGCAGCTAAATTAAATAATTTATCAATAGAGATATTTTTATTTAATTTTAACCAAATATAATATCCACCTTTGGGAATACTCCAAGTGGCAATATCACTATAATAATCCTTTAAGATTTGTAAGGTTAAATCTCTTCTGTTTTTTAGATTGTATCTAAATGTATTTAGATGTTCTTCGTATAGCCCACTAGATATCCATTCTAAAAGAGTCCATTGAGAAATTGAACTTGCACCATAATCCATTTGCATTTTCACATCTCCTAGACGCTCAACTACAGACTCAGGACCTACTAGCCATCCTAATCGAAACCCTGGTGCTAAAGTTTTTGATATAGTTCCCATATATATAACTGAGCCATTTTTATCACAGGCTTTTAATGGCAGAGGAGGAGTTTCATCTATCCATAATTCCATATAAGCATCATCTTCTATTATAGGTACTCTATTCTTTTTGCTCCAATCTAAGACGTCAATACGTCTCTCTTTACTCATAACAATACCTGTAGGGTTGTGAAAAGTTGGTATAGTATATAAAAGAGATTTATCTATGGGGTAGTCTTTTTTATCATTCATCCAAGGTACTACGCCATACTTGTCCATAGGAAGACCCTTAAGGTTTATTCCCATAGATTGAAATACATGCAATGATTTTAAATAAGATGGAGATTCGACAAAAACTGTTGAACCAGCCGGAAGCATACACATAGACATAAGTTGCAAAGCTTGAAGTGATCCAGAAACTATCAATATACAAGAAGGTGGAACGTCGATACCATACTTAGTAAGATACTTACTCAAAGTTTGTCTTAGTTCAAAAAGTCCCAAAGGACCTAGATAATTAAGAGAATAGGCTCTGTCAGGCACCTTTTGTAGAACTTTTTTCATCATATCGTGAGGAAATAAATCTGGGGCCATCTCTCCAGTACTTAAGCGAATAATATCTTTAACATATTGTAGTTTATTTATCTTTTGGATGGTGGGGAAGTTAGCAATATGTATTCCAGAATCTATATAACTTTGCCAATTTGGTGGGGGAGTTGACATAAATTGTGACCAAGTATTATTTATTATTGTTGTGCCTTGTCCATGATTACCTTCTATTATACCTAGAGAGGTCAATTCATTTAAAGCTTCAGCTACTGTACTTCTATTTACATTAAATAATTTTGCAAGTTCACGTTGAGAAGGAAGCTTACGACCAACACCCCAGTGTCCTTCGAAAATCTTATTACTTATATAGTCAACAATTTGCCTGTAAATAGGAATCTTACTGAATTTGTTTGGTTTCCAATCTATATTTATAATCTCACTTGTTGAATTTATCATAGCTTTTCCTCCTAATGAAAATAACATATGTACTTCTCCACATAATTATAGATTTGGATGGGGAGAATTTCAATGGTTGGATGGGGAAATGATGAATAAATTTTATTATAATGAGGTTAGTAGATTCAATGATAGGGAATGGGGGATTTTTATGTTTAAGTATTTATTTCAAGGATTACTATTAGGTTTTGCCTATGTGGCACCCATAGGAAATCAAAATTTATATGTCATAAATGCAGCTACAGGAAAAAGTAAATTAAAAGCTTATCAGGTTGCATTAATTACAATTTTGTTTGATATTTCACTTGCTATATCATGTTTTTTGGGTATAGGACTATTGGTTGATAAGTTTCCTATATTAAAAGGTGCAATATTATTTTTAGGAAGTGCTGCTGTGATTTACATAGGAATTGGATTAATTAGAGCTAGCTCCAAGGTACAAGATACTAAAGGGGAAGATAAGAGCATACTTGGGATTATTGGTACTTGTTTTGCTGTTACATGGCTAAATCCACAAGCTATAATTGATGGATCATTATTGTTAGGAGGAATTCGAACTTCATTACCAGCAGATATGGCTAAATATTTTATCATAGGTGTATGTTTAGCATCATTCACATGGTTTGCTACATTAACAACTATAGTATCAATACTTTCTAATAAATTTTATGATAAAATTAATAATGCAATAAAATGGATAAATATAATATGTGGAAGTATAATAATTTTCTATGGATTAAAGTTAGCATATTCCTTTATTCAATTTATAATGTTGTAAATTAAATAATATTAGAGCTGTAGATAAAATTACCTACAGCTCTAATATTATTTATTCTATAGTGCCCATTTTCTATCACCAGTAAAGGACACATTTAACCATTTATTGTATTTAAGGTGATTCATTTCTTTAGATAGTTTTTCTCTTAAATAATCCATTTGATCTAAATCATGTAAATCTGTTTCATCATTATAAATAAAATCAATTTCTATCCTTAAAGCTCTTCCAACCTTTGAGACCCTTGTTATAGAGTCCTCGAAGTTATATTCTTTTTCTATCTCTTTAACTAAAATACTGATATCTTCATTAATAGTATCATCAGCTTTCACACATAGAACTTCTTTAAAACTACTTATAAAGGTTTTAATTGGAAGTATTAGGAATGCTGTAGAAGATATTATAACCATTAGTGGATCTATATATTTGTTCATATGATTAAAGTTAGTGTTACTAAGTATAGCTACTGTTATAAACCCAACTAATACCGCAGCACTTAATACTGTATCCATAAGCCATTGAGTACTCTCAGCCTTTAATAATTCTGAAGAAAGGCTCTTTCCTTTTCTTTTAATATGGAAGTAAACAACTCCACTACCTACAGTTGAGATAACGGCATATATAAGTGCTACTCCATATTGAACATCGTTTCCGCCAGCAATAACATTTCCTATTGCTCCTATTAGAGAATATATGCATATGATAGCTATAACAAGAGATTTAAAGGCTACCACCATTGGCTCTAATATATGTTTACCAAAAGGGAATTTTTCTTCATTATCTTTTCTATTAATATAGTTACTAATATATAAAGACATAGCTGATAAAAGCAAACTGATAAAAGAGTACATTCCATCAAACAGAATCATCTCCGAACCTATAGTTCAGCCCCATGCAATACCTAGTAGAGCAAAAAACAATGCTCCGTACACTGACAACTTTAACATTTTATTTTCCAATTTCATGATTTCACCTCTTATATTTTTAAAACACTTAATATATTATCATTATATGCCTTTTAGAGATTTTTCTGAATGATTATAACACTCACAATTTGTTACTAATATGGGGTTCCTCTAATTGGGAAAATAATGAAAAGACATAAAAGTACCTAAAAATATGTGAAAAAGTACGTAAACTTAATATTTATTTATGAAATTATTAATAAATTGTATCAAGAAATTATTTTACAATATTATAATTTGGATAAAATCCATTTACTATAGAGTATTAATTTTTAATATTGCACTTATTTAATGATAACTATTATTTTTTATTTGTATTCTTAGGAAACCATCCTCTCTTTACTCGTTCCTCCTGCTCTATAATTTCATGGATACTCCAAAGGCATGAGAACCCCGTTACACCTAATATGGATGACAATGTGGTTTCATCAATATATAAAGATATAGCTATAAAAATAATTCCAAGAAGTAAAAATATAGGCCATATTTTCTTACCGAAGTAGTATTCTCCTTTAATTACTATAGGATGAAAAACCCCAATAATAACAAAAGCAGCAAGTCCAATAAAAATTCCATTAAAATTCAATTTAATCCCCCCTGTAGCCTGCATTATATCAATATGATACCATATAAAGGTAAACTATTGTCAAAACTATATTAATATATAATATTTTAGGTTCTGTTTTAAATGGTTGCTAATTTTAGAACTACATATTATTGCGAAATGGTTTGTTAGCAATAATATATAGTTCATTATCAGCACTATATTAAAATAAAGCCATATTTTAATATATATCTACAATAATTAATTAAAATACATGGATTGAAGAATTTATAATTTGATATTATTCTGTTAAATAATCATAATAGAAAGTATAGAAGTGGAGGAATTTATATGATACAAATCTTAGTTATATCTCTTATAGTTATTTTCTCAACAAGTTTTATGCTTTATAGGGTAAAAAACGATACTTCAAAAATTCTCAGCATAGTATTATCTTTTATCGGGATTTTGGATTTTATTACTATGGTAGTTTTAATACTTATTTTTAAAGAGTGATTTTATTATGGAGAAGGATGAAATAATAGATATTTGATTAGAATTATGAAGATCTTTCACAAGCTTACAATATTTAGATGAAATATAGACAGACTAAGAAAATAATTGTACATAAGATAATAACTTATTATAATTGACTTAATATAGTTTAAGTGAGGTAAAGAGTTATGAATAACATAAAATCTATAAATAATAAACAGGCTGAAAAACTAATTGAGGAAAAGAGTGAATTATTAATCATAGATGTTAGAAGAGTTAACGAATTCAAGGAAAATAGAATTCCAAATGCAATAAATATTCCTGTAGAGGAATTAGAAGGAGAGATTGAGGAATTAGAAGAATATAAGGATAAACCAATTCTTGTTTATTGTGAGGCTGGAGTAAGAAGTAGTGTGGCTTGTAGCCTAATGGAAGAGGAAGGATTTAATAGACTTTATAATCTAAGAGGTGGAATATTAGATTTTACAGGAGTTATAGAGGAAAAGGAGAGCTAATTTACTGGTAAATATCATATATTGATATCATATACATAGGTTTGAAGATTACTATATGGATATAATTAGAAGACTTTTCAAAGTGTCTTAAGGCCAAGTCAGCAATATAGATCTATAGAATTAGAAAAAAGCACTGGATTTTTACTGGTGGCTTTAATTATATGTATAAGTTACAATAATAAAACTACATAATACAAATAGACATTCTTATAATTTATTTAAGTTGAACTTTATATTATTGATGTGAATACCATTTGCAGGAACATTAGATTTACTTTCATAGAGCTTTAGTAAATCAAGGTTTCGAAACGGTTGAACAGTAATAATATAAAGTTCTAATTAATCTAATTTTCATAATATAGTCTATTTATATAATGTAGAAACTTAATTGAAACTTATATACATTAATAAGCCTGATTTAAAACATCTATTAGATAATCTGCGTAGTGAATCAATATTTTTTTAATTCACTTTATTTTTTGAAATCAAATAATAGGGAAGTGCTAGAAATAATATGCCACCAACCATATTACCTAAGGTTACAAAAAATAAATTGTACGCATATCCTAACACACTTACCGTAGTTGGATGTGGTGTAAATAAACCTATTGCAAGTAAAGTCATATTAGCTACACTATGTTCAAAACCAGTGGTGATAAACATAAATAAACACCAGAAGATCATTATTAATTTTGAAGATTCTTCTTTACATCTAAAGCTACACCATACCGCTAGACAAACTAAAATATTACAAAATATAGCTCTAAAGAATAGTTCTGAAGGTGGTAAAGTCATTTTTGTAGCTGAGGTATTTACTATAAAGTCTCCAACGGGACCCTTTGAAAGTCCTGATAAGAAAAACATATAAGCAACTAGTATTGAACCAGCTAAGTTACCACTAAAACTAGCTATCCAAATTTTTAATGCATCCATTAAAGATACTGATTTATTTAAATATCCTGCCGCCATGGTAAAATTATTACCGGTGAATAGTTCAGAGCCAGCAAATATTACCAAGCTTAAAGCTCCACCAAAGGATAATCCCATGGCAATTTTAGTTAAAGGTGAATTAGAGGAATTTAATAATCCACCGATTGTAAAAATAAGCATAACAGCAAGTCCAACAAAAGCACCAGCTAACATTGAGCTAATGAAGTAGCCAAGCTTATTATTTTTCAATAATTCTACTTTGCTTTTAGCAGCTATGGCTACTTTACCAAAATCTTCATTAAACATAAATAACGCCTCCACAGTATAAGGTTAAATACCTTGCATATATTGTTATTATAATAACAATCAATAAAGGGATACTGTGATATTTATCACGATTTATCAAATAATTCTGAAATCTATGTAGAAAAACTTAAAATGATACTGCAAATTTATAAGAATAAGTAAGAGAAGTGAAGCTATTCAATGTAAAAAATAAGCATAAAAGTATATTATTTAAATATAAGTTGATATAATCACTATATAAGTTATGAGATATTCATAAATTATTATTGGTGGAAATTATACTGGACAAGCTATCAAATGAGGGGGATATAGATAAAATGAAGTTTACTGTAGATAAAAATATTTTTCTTGGTGCTATACGAACTACTCAAAAAGTTACAGGGATAAAATTGGCAACTAATTTGTTAAATTGTATTTTGATAAGAGCTAAAAATAATAAAATTATTTTAACAGGTGGAGAGAAAAATTTATGTATTGAAACTACTATTGAGGCAAAGGTATATGAAGAGGGGTGCATAGTTGTTGATTCTAAAATCTTTGGAGATATAATAAGAAGATCTTCAGAGGAGATCATTGGTATAAATAAAATAGACCATAAATACATACAAATAATTTGTAAAAAAGATATAGCAAATATTGTATATATGGATGAAGGTATTTTTCCGCAAATACCACAAATTGAAGAAAATAACGTATTTTCACTACCTCAAAGTATGGTGAAAAATATGATTAGAGGCACTAGCTTTGCTTCGAGTCAAGAATATTATAGGCCAACATTTTTAGGCGTATTATTTGATTTCAAAAATGGTAGATTTAATATGGTAGCTTTAGATGGGGTTAGAGCAGCGATTTCTTATAATTATATTGAAAATGATACTGAATTTAGTGCTGTTATACCTACAAAGGCGGTAAATGAAATAGAAAAAATTTTGCAGTGGGAAGATGAGGCTGTAAATATTACTTTCACTAAGAATCACCTATTGGTTAAATGTGGACAAACTAAAATTATATCAACATTGATAAATGGAGATTTAGGACGATATGAATCATATATTCCTAAGGAACATAAATTGAGTATTATAGTTGAAAGAGAGACTTTTCTTAATGATTTAGAAAGAGCATCAATTATTGGCAAGGAAGGGAATTTAAGTACAGTAATATTAGACATACAAGAGGACACTATGGCTATAATTGCTAATTCACAGTTAGGGAATAGTAGAAGTGAATTAGATATAGTATCTAAGGGAGTGCCGATAAAAATTAAATTTAATTCTAAATATCTTATTGAAGCCATTAATACCTTAGAAGAGGATGAGATTATATTAGAATTTACGAATAATTGCTCGGTATGTCTTATAAAAAATAAAAGTTTGGATAATCAGATTCATATAATATCTCCAGTGAGGATGGAGCAAATAGAGGGATAACATGCGAAGTGAAAAAAATCATGGATTTGATAATAGATACAGCTAAAAATGATGATATTTGGATTAAATTATTTAAAATGTGTGAGTTCTTCCATGAGATATATTTAAAAGCAGCAGAGTATTTTAATTTTGAATATTGCAAAGGTGAGTCAGAGAATATAATGAGATATTTAAAGGAATTGCAGAAGGATTAATATACTCTAATACTTAGTATAGGAGATTTATCAGTAATAAATCCTTTCTAATTTGAATATAAATCTATAGAAAGGAAGTGTACAGTAATGAAGAATACTCGTAAGAATATTGTCATTGCAATCTCCGTTTTCGCTTTATGTACAGCATTCGGTTATACATACTCAGAGTTAAGAGATAAGCAAAATACTGGAACTAGAATAAATACTTTAATGAAAAACCTTTCTGATAATGTGGATAATTTAACAACTCTACCAAATGAAAGAGAAACTCTTAAAACTATTGAGGATACAAAATCATTAGCACCTTTTTCATCTGATATAGTTATCTATAATACTCATTCACATGAAGCATATCCATCTGGGCTCAATGTCACTGATGTAGCCTCATCAATCAATGATAAACTTGTTAGTGAGGGGTTAAATAGTCAATTTATTAAGTATATTCAGCCAACAACTTATGAAAAGGCATATGAAACAACACGAGAATTAATAGAATCAAAGGTAAAAGGCTATGAAAACTCTATTTTATTAGACATTCATAGGGATACCTCTAATGCACCTCAAAGTGATACTAAAAAGATTATGTTAGTAGTTGCAAAGGAGAATCTACACTATGATGAAAATAATAGATTTGCAAATGAACTATTACAGGAGATATTAAAATCCAGTAATGTTGAAGCATCAATTTTCTATTTCAATAAAGGAATTAATTTCTTCAATCAAGATTTATCCAACAGATCTGTTTTAATTGAGTTAGGTAATGATAAATCCAGTGATAATGATATTGAAGAATGTATGAATGCGCTTGTAGTAGCATTAAAAAATATTCAAATCAATGAATCAAATTAAAGGAATTAAAATAAGACCTCTACATGAAAATAATGTAGAGGTTTAATTTTTTTAAAAAGAATTTCTATTTCTGATAGAATTAACCTTAATAGAAACGAAGTATATAGTGTAAGGGTTAAAAACAAGCTTGTTTAAGAAAAGGAGTAAAAAATGAGAATTTCTGATAGAAACTTCATAAATCAACTGAGGATGAAAAATGAAGAAGCCTTAGAGTACCTTCTAGACAACTATGGATGGATTATTAAGGCTACAGTAAGGAAACATTTGTATGGTTTAGAAAATCACCAAGAGGAATGTATAAATGACATACTTTTAGCTGTTTGGAATAACATAAACAGCTTTGATGAAGGTAGAAGTGAATTTAAGAACTGGTTAGCTGGCGTTGCAAAATATAAATCCGTTGACTATAAGAGAAGATATTTAAAGAATTCACAGTATGACAATATAGAAGATTTAAATATCAGTGTAGAGGATTCAGTTCATAAGGAAATTATCGAAAAGGAGCTAAATCAAGATTTAGAACAGTTATTAAATTGCTTAAAGAAAGAGGATAGAGAGCTTTTTCTTAAATTATATGTAGAAGAGAAAGATATGGACGAGGTAAGTAAGGAAACAGGACTTAAAAAAGATGTAATTTACAATAGACTATCTAGAGGAAAAATGAAAATGAGAAGATTATTTAAAATAGTAGAAAGTAGAGGATAGCATTATGGAAAAGAATATATATGATATGTTAAACGATAACTCAATAAATCTAGAAGAATTAGAAAAAGAAGGCTTTAATGATATTGAAAAGAGAAGAATTAAAAATAAATTCAAGAAAACTATTCATAAAAATAAGAGTAGAAAAAACAAGGGTGTTGCAGTAGCTGTGGCTGCAGGGGTACTAGCAGTGACTTTGTTTGGAACAAATATTGGAAACGAAGCAGTAGCAAACATAAGATTAATGATGTTTGATATAGGGAATTACCTAGGTACTAATAAGAATTTAGCAGATTATAAAACTGTAGTTGATAAGGCAATAACTAAAGATGGAGTAACAATTCAATTAAATGAAGTTATCTTAGATAAGGATGAATTAATTGTTTCTACAACTTTAAAATCAGATACTAAGTTAGGAGAAGCAGGGTCTATAAGTACAACGGGAGATGTTTATATAAATGGTAAGGATATGTCTAGTGTAGCAGGTGGTTCAGCTAAGCAAATAGATGATTATACCGTAGAGAGTGTAATGTTCTATGGATTAGATGAAGAGGTTTCAAAAGGAGATTTAAATATAAAGATAAAATATGAAAATGCATATATTGACATTGAGAGAGAGGGAAAAAGAAAAGGACCATGGATATTTGAATTTAAAACTAATGGGGATCAGTTATCACTAGACACCATAGAGAGCGATATAGATTATGATTTTAAATTAGAGAATGGCAATAAAATAGTATTAGAAAAATATACTAGCAATGACATAGGACAAAAGATTTATTATTCAATAGAAGGAAAAGGAAAGTCATATGATATTAAATTAATAGGGAAAGATAATTTAGATAATGATGTTACATTTTATAGTAGCAGTCAAGTTGATGGAAAAGGAATAATGAAAGAGAGTGCAAAAATTTCAGAAGATGCGAAAACTTTAACCCTTACTCCTTATGCAGTAGCTTTTCCAGAAAGTAGTGGAAGAATGAGTAACGACTTTAAACAAGTAGGAGAGGAATTCACTATTGAAATAAGTAAGTAAAATCAATTTTATGCTCCCTGTGGACAGGGATATTTTAAGGGTAGCAGTCTCAACTAAGACTGCTATCCTTTATTTGTAGGATTGTGCTTATAATATTGAGGTTACTCTTTCTTTAATGTAACTACTATAATTTCTGGTCTGTTAAATATTCTAACAGGAATGACACTGTTTCCCAATCCACGGCTCACTATCTCAGTTGTATTCCCTTTATGGTAGGTACCACTTGTGTACTTAGGAAACAATCCTTGGTCTGGTGCCACCAATCCCCCTATGAAGGGGATTCTAAATTGCCCCCCGTGAGCATGACCAGTAAAAACTAAGTCAATATTATTTTCAGCATATATATGGATTAGTTCTGGTCTGTGAGAAAGTAAAATTTTAAAAGAGGAGCTATTATCATCTGCAAGAGATTTTAGCCTTTCTCCCACTTCATATTGACCATCATTGTATAAATAATCAGAGGATAAAAATTCTAGGTCTGCAATTCCAAGCAGCTGAAAATTAGATTCTCCAATTAAAATCTCAGCTTTTGAATTATCCAAAACTGAAACCCCTGATTCTAATAAATCTTGCTTAAATTCATCGTATATTCCTGACCATGCCTCATGGTTACCAGAAACATAATAGACAGGTGCAATTTCTACTGCACCATCAATAAATTTCATTGCCATATCTAAATTTGTATCTTTGCTATCAATCAGATCCCCAGTTACAACAATCATATTAGGCTGGGTTTCTCTCAGTTTTTCAAGCAGCTTTTTTTGTTCATTACCAAATTGTTTGTTATGTAAATCGGAAATCTGCACAATTTTGTAATCATTGAAAGCATCAGATATTTTGTCACTTGAATATATAATATTAGTTATCACAATATCATTATTTTGCCAAAAGCAAAAAAGAATGATTCCAATTATGGAAATCATAAGTATAAAAAACACCTTATATTTTTTCGACTTTAGCTTCATAAGGCACCTCCACTAATCTATAAATAACCGAATTGTCTATTTAAATCCAATTTAACATGGGTTATTACAGTTTACGCTCCTCAGACATTCCTCATTTGTTAGCCTAATAATCGATTCCTATAGGATAATGGAGTTTTTCCAGTAAACTTTTTAAATGTGGTACAAAAATAAGAATTATTAGAAAAGGCACATCGACTAGCTATAATATCTAAGGGCAAATCAGAATGGGAAAGTAGTTTCTTTGCTAAATTTATTCTTTGCCTTGTAACATATTCGCTAAAATTTGTGCCTACATTTTTTTTGAAGATATCACACAAATAGCAGCGATTGATATTTATATTTTCACACACATTAGCAAGAGTTAATGGCTCATGGATATGATTATGAATATATATTAAAGCTTTCTTTATATGTGGATTGTCATATCTTTCTATAAGATAATCAGAACAGTTGCCATAAGAAGAAACTATATTTTCTCCAAGGGCAATTAAATTAGAAGAACTATTACACTCCTCGATAATTAAATTATTTTCATAACAACATTGATGAAGAGATACATTTTCCTCTCGTAGTATATAGTTATAAATACTAATATTTAGGGAAGATAGATACAACTTATAATCAGTAAAGGATAAACTCTTAGTTAGAGAATTAAACTTGTCCTTAAATAAATCTACAGCGCCAATAGTGTTACCACAAAATAATAATATACAAATATCTAAATGATTCAAAAGATTTTCCATAAACACTCCTTTATCACCTATTAAATTTCAAGGTTTATTGTTATTCTCTGTAAAGTTTTATCTGAACACGACCGCATATCTAAACATTACAACATGAGTTTAGCACAAAAATAATTTATTCAATAGTAAATAATGAAAATTTATATTTTAATATTGTATTAATAAAAAATAAAATATTAGTAGTTATAAGTCACTTTTAAAGAGTGATTTACTAAGATTCTATTTAAATAGGAAGTTAAAATAAAATCTAAATCTTTAAAAATAAAATCTAAATATTTTATAACATGCTCTTGCAAATAGATGATAGACTTGTATTATCGAATGGTTAGCATAGGCTAACTTAAATAAGTTTAATATTATAAATAATTGTATCGGGGTTTAGGACCTTGGAAAGGGTGGAAAAATGAAGGGCAAGAAAATATTATCATTATGTTTAACATTTGCATTAGCATTTATGGCAGTAGGGTGCGCAAGTAAGGCAGAAAGTTCAAAAGGGGATGTAGAAGCTACGGCAGAGACTCCAAAGAAGAATTCAGAGGAGAGAATTATTGGTTCATCTGTAGCAGTAGTTGAGATTTTAGATGCTATGGGGATTCCCATGGTAGGAGTACCTACTAGTTCTTATAAACTACCAGACAGTGTTAAAGATACTACAAAAATTGGAAATCCAATGAAACCAGATATGGAGGTTATAAAATCCTTAAATCCTACTACAGTGGTGTCAGTAAACACACTATCTGCAGATTTAAAGGCATCTTTTAATAATCTAAATATCCCAGTAGAGTTTTTAAACCTTTCTAGTTATGATGGCTTAAAAGAAAGTATTACACAAGTAGGAGCTCGTTTTAATAAAGAAGCTGAAGCAAAAAAATTAATAAGTGGATTTACAGCAAAAGAAGAGGAGATATCTAAAAAAATGGAAGGGAAGAAAGGCCCTTCTGTACTAGTTGTTTTTGGAGCTTCAGGGAACTTTATGGTAGCGACAGAATCAACTTATGTTGGTGATTTGGTAAAGCATGTAGGTGGGAAAAATATTCTTCAGGGTACTGAGGGAAGCTTTGTTCCAGTAGACATGGAGTTTTTGGCAAAGAAAAATCCAGATATGATTTTATTAATGACTCATGCAAATCCAGAGGAATCTAAAGCGGCTTTTGAAAAGGAATTTGAGAAGAATGAAGCATGGCAGCATTTTAATGCAGTAAAAAACAATGAAGTTCATGCTCTTGAAACAGGATATTTTGGTATGTCTGCAAATCTTTTAGCTGGAGAGGCGATGGAAAAATTAGTAGATATATTCTACTCAGAGAAATAGAAAAAGAGAATGGGAGGGAAATAGTATGACAAAGAAAATTAGAGCTTTTTCTATAGTAGGAATACTCTTAATTATATCTATAGTATTTGCAATTGGAGTCGGGAGTATTAAAGTACCTCTACATGAACTTGTAACAGGAATCCTTAATGGTGAAGGTGGAAATATAGGCGTAGTAAAGGACATAAGACTCCCAAGAATAATCATGGCTCTACTTGTAGGAGCCAATCTTTCAGTATCTGGTGTACTCTTGCAAGCTGTGATGGGAAACCCATTAGCAGATCCAGGAATCACAGGTATATCTTCAGGTGCTAGCGTGGCAGTAATGTTTTTAATGCTATATATGCCAGGAGCTACTGCAACTATTCCATTTTGGGGATTTGTAGGTGGTGCAGTGGCATGCATTATGATTTATTCACTGGCATGGAAAAATGGCATATCGGCTATGAGAATAATTCTTGCTGGAGTTGCCGTAAATGCTATGCTTGGAGGAATAACTAGCATGATGTCAATTTTAAATAGTGAGAAGTTATCAGGAGTATTAAATTGGCTTAATGGAAGTCTTAGTGGAAAGAGCTGGGGAGATATAAGAGTTATGTTTATATACACACTTATAGGATTAATAATAGCTTTTCCAATGTTTAAGGGATGTAATATCTTAGCATTAGGAGATAAGACGGCTAAGAGTTTAGGAATTAATCCAAATGCTCAAAGGATGATAATATCTGTAGTTGCTGTATTTTTAGCAGGGATATCAACTTCCTTTGCAGGAGTAATAGGGTTTCTTGGCTTAGTAGTTCCACATATATCAAGGATAATGGTAGGCTCTGACCATAAGACACTAATACCATTTTCAGCCTTGTTAGGTTCACTGGTGCTACTGTTAGCAGATACCTTTGGAAGAAATATTGCAAGACCCTATGAAATACCTGTAGGAGTAGTTATGGCAGTACTTGGAGGGCCCTTCTTCTTATATCAATTAAGAAAGGGTGGTAAGTCTTATGGAAGCTAAAAATTTATATTTTTCCTATGATGATAAAGACTTCATGGCAAACATTAATATAAAACTTAAAAAAGGTGAAGTAACTACAATATTAGGACCAAATGGATCAGGAAAGTCCACATTACTAAATTTACTTGCAAAGCAATTGACACAAAGTAAAGGTGACATTCTCATTGATGGAAAGAATATAAAAGCTATGAGTGCAAAAATTTTCGCAAAAGAGTTAGCCATAGTTCATCAGCAGAATACATCACCAAGTGATCTTACAGTAGAAAAGCTAGTAAGCTATGGGAGAACCCCTTATAAGAATTTTTGGAATGTGGAAACTAAAGAGGATGAGGAAACAATAGAATGGGCTATGGAGGTTACAAAACTTTTGCCTTTAAGGAATAAGCCAGTAGGTGAAATTTCTGGTGGAGAAAGACAAAGAGCTTTTATAGCCATGGCACTTGCTCAAAAAACAGATATTTTATTTTTAGATGAACCAACAACATATTTAGATATATATTATCAGCTTGAGATATTACAGCTGGTTAAAGAGTTAAATGAATCCTTAGGAATTACAATTGTTATGGTATTACACGATATAAATCAAGCTTTGCAATACAGCCATAATATTATAATTATGAAGGCAGGAAAGATTATATATGATGACAAGGCTTCTAATGCTATTACGGAAAGTAGAATTAAGGAGGTCTATGGAATAGATTCAGTAATTAGATGGTGTCCTGTGAATTCTTGTAAGTATATGACACCAGTTCAAATAAAAGAAAGATCCTGTGAAATGTGTTCACAAATTAATGGATGAAGTAAAGGAGAATAATAATGAAAATATTAGTAACATATTCAAGCTTAACAGGGAATACAAAAAAATTAGCAGAGGGTATTTATGAAGAGCTTTCAGGTGAAAAAGAAATAATGCCAGTAAAAGAAGTTAAAGACTTGTCTCAGTATGATGTAGTATTAGTAGGATATTGGGTGGACAAAGGTGGTCCTAATGAGGAAGCAAAGAAATTTTTAGAAACTATTGAGGGGAAAAAAGTTGGTATTTTTGCAACTCTAGCATATTGGCCAGATACTGACCATGGATGGAAGTCCCTTATGAATGGTGAGAACCTAGTAAAGGATAAAAATCAAGTAATAGGTAAATATATCTGTCAAGGCAAGCTAAGTGACAGTATAATAGAAAGATTTAAGTCTTTTCCTGAGGGAAATCCACATGCCATAACTCCAGAAAAGTTAAAGAGATATGAAATAGCAAGTAAGCACCCAAGTGAGATAGATATTGCGGCAGGAGCACAGTTATTTAGGGAAAGGTTGTACTAGTCTATGTTTGAGAAGAGAATAAAAACCCATCATAGTGCAATGGCGGAAGGAAAGAAATATATTAGAGGAGTTAAAAATGTGGTAGAAGTATTAAGTTCATCAGATGAAAATAGTAATACTTCTGAAGTAAATTCAACAATATATATACATGTTCCTTTCTGTAGTAAGATATGTAGTTTTTGCAATATGAGACGTAGCCTTCAAAAACCTACTGAGGAGTATCATAACTTAGTAACAAGTGAAATTGAGGCCTATGGAAAACTTCCACATATTAAAAACACCACCTTTGGAGCAGTGTATTTTGGAGGAGGAACTCCAACCACCCTAGCTACAGGAGGACTTAGGGAAATCCTCAGAGCTCTTCATAAAAACTTTAATTTGGCAGATGATGTTGAGATCACTATAGAAACTACAGTTTCTGAGCTAAGTGATGAAAAAATAGCTATGCTTAAGGAAGAGGGAGTTAACAGGCTTTCAGTAGGAGTGCAAACCTTTAATGATAAGGGAAGAGCTCTTATGGGAAGAAAGGGAAATGGACAAAGAGCTTATGATAAGTTAAAGCAACTAAAAGAATATGGCTTTGATACCGTTAGTATGGATTTAATATATAATTACCCAGGTCAAAGTATTGAGGATTTAGTAGAAGATTTAAATAAGATGATAGCCCTTGATTTAAATGGATTTTCTATGTATTCTCTTATAGATATGAAGGAAACCACCATTAATAATGCTCAAAATATAGATAGTGATAGTCTCATGTTTGATACTATTGTGAATCATATGGAGTCAGCAGGATATAAATTTTTAGAGCTTACCAAGATGGTTAAAGATGACCAGTATAAATATATTATGAATAGGCATAAGGGAGCTGATACCTTGCCATTGGGAGCAGGAGCAGGTGGAAGTGTAAATGGGCTTATGCTTATGAATCCTATTGAAATAGATAAATATGCAGAGAGTATTAAGAATTTTAATGAGAGACAAACTATGACAATCCACGGTTCATATAAGGAAATAGTAAAATTTAAGGGTGATATTCAAACCATATATCTACCTAAAAATGAAACATTGTATAAAGATATGGATAAGTATAGGGAGTTCTTAAATAAGCTCCTTGAAAAAGGTTATGTACTTTCAGATGATATAGGATATAGATTAACAGCTAAAGGTATATTCTGGGGTAATACCATATCTAGAGAGCTATCAGCATTAATTTAGCAGCTATATATACAGTAGATTTAATATCTACTGTTTTATTTTGTATAAATATTAGAATATTAGGTATTATATGTAAGAGTGAAATGGTATAATTTTTATACAAGCTATTAGGATTTATAAGTTACAGTGATAACTATCAATACAAGGTTAGAAATATTATTTTAATGCTATACGTTATTTACAAGATAGGTATAAGAAGCGTAGATTGTAATAAAATCAAGAAAAAATTCTTAGGAGGGGAGCCATGGAGTATCAGTTTAAAGGAAAAATATTAAAGGAAGGTATAAGATCATTTATAGCAATACCTTTTAATGTATGGGAAGTATGTAACCAAAAAGGTATGATACCTGTAAAAGTCACAGTGAATAATAGGGTTTTTGAATGTAAGCTTGTACCTAAAGGTGATGGAAATTATTATATACCAATTACAAAACCAATTCTTAAGGAAATAGAAAATCATATAGAATTAGATGTATCTTTTGAAATAATTGTTGGATTGACTCGAATTAATAATAATAGTCCATACAGTATTGAAAATCCTATACGAAGAATAGATAAACTAGAAAGTGTTATTCAGCCACAAAGCGGGATGTGTGGACAAGTCTGTATAGCAATGCTGGCAGGGGTATCGCTGGAAGAAGTAGTTAATGTTATGAGATCAAGAAGGTGGCAAGCATCTTTGAGTAAGGTAATTGAAACCTTGGATTACTATGGAATTGCTCATTCATCTAAAATGGTTTATATGCGAAATGAGGTAAAGGAGTTACCTAAATGTTGTATTATAAATACTCGTTCTGAAAAGTGCAGTCATCTCTTGCTATTTTATAATGGAAAGTATTATGATCCGTCCTTAGGAATATTGGAAGATTATGATATAAGTAAAATCATCGGATATCTAGAAATTTTTACAGAATAATTCTATAAAATTATAGTGAAAACTCTAATTCATAGTCTCTTGGATCATTTCCATATAAATTTCAAATAGATATCTTGAGTTTGTTAAAGATAACCTTCCAAGATTAAATTGAGTTAATGGTACGAATAGTTACAGAGAGACTGTGGTTAAAAATATAAAAAGGAAAACTGCTTTGTGTGTGAAATATGATGACGAGATTGTTGGGGTTATGATATTTTCTTATAATGCAAACAGTCTTTCTTGCATGGCAGTTCATCCAAACCATCGTAGAAAAGGGATTGCATCTGCAATGATAGAGAAAATGCTAGCCCTATTTCCAGAAGGTGTAGATATATTTTATATATTATTCCAGTAGTCTTTGACTAAATTATTGGAGACTACTGGAATATTGTTAATAATATTAACCATGAAAATGAAGATGAAATGTTTTATATCTTAGAAGGACAACTAATTATTAAATTTAGAGATTAGGAAGGAAAATATGAAGTTTAAAGTAAGAAAAACAATATTGCATGGAAATAATAAATTATATATTTATGTACCTTTAGAAATACCGAAGCAGCTTACAGCTATAGACCCAATAGGTTGGGACAAGGCAATACTGGGCAATTCAACTGCCTATGAGTTCCTTAAAAAATTATTTATTCTAGCTTCAAGTTCAGAGTCTCAACAACTTATATATATTCCAACAAATTCTATAAAATTAAATGAATATAGGAATATATGGGGATATGGAATATTTGATATGGATATTGTACTTATAAATTATCATGCAACTCAGCTTAAAGCTAAAGAAATATTTAAAGCTATTAAAGAAGTGAATACAATTTCTGAAGAACTTAAAGATATAACTATTGAAGAAACATATATTCAGTATCCTAACCGCTGGTTAACTGATAGAAAGTTAACTACAAAGCGATTTAAGAATCTCTTAATAGTCTCAACTAATAGAGATGTATTCTTAAAACTTGCTTGTGATGCCAAGAAGATGACGGGGATTGAGGATGATGAGGAATATAACTTTGATTATCACATCCATGAGGATTTAATTGGTACTTCAAAGGAAAATGGATTTAATTTTTTATATTATCATAAAAAAGAAAATATGTGACATTAAATAAAACATGTAGTTATTAAAGATCAATAACTACATGTATGTGTAAGAAAAAATATATGTTAATTTAGCATTGAGATATAAGTTCTTTAGAAGAAGCAAAAAACTGCTACAACTGTTTATTAGAAAATAGTAAAAAAATATAAATTTATTTCATTAGAAAGAAGGTAATTGTGTTGGTAGTGTTTAAAGAGATTACAAGAGAAAATTTTTGGGATTGCATTGAACTTACTGTTGCAGAAAAGCAGCTTGATTTTGTCACATCTAATGCAGTTTCGATTGCTCAAGCAAAAGTACAACCAGAATGTATGCCACTTGCAGTATATGATGATGATACCATGGTAGGATTTATAATGTATTGTATTGATGAAGATGATGGCGAATATTGGATTTATAGAATGATGATTGATAAAAACTATCAATCAAAAGGATATGGCAAAAAAACTTTAGAGAAGCTTTTAGAGATTATAAAGGAAGATAAGTCACATAATAAGATTTTTCTTGGGGTCCATAAAGAAAGTATTCATGCTGTAAATTTATATAAGAGTTTAGGTTTTGATTTTAATGGACAAGTATTTGGTAGTGAACACATTATGAGATTAGATTATTAATAAATGGGGGAGTAATAAGTGCAAGTACAACTTAAAAAAAGTGGAATTGAGCAAGTAAAAAATTCATCTAAATTTCAAATACAGAAATTGACTTTAGAAGGTATAGAATTGGAAGAAGAATTAAAATATTGTTTATCAAGATTCATTGAGGGGACATTAGATCCAGATCTTGCAGGTAAAAAACCAGATAAATTTATTACCAATCTTAAAAATTGTATTTTCGGGGATTTTTCAAAAAGGTATATTATAACTGCATATGATAATAGTGAAGCTATTGGTATTTTAATAGGATTCCCAGAAGAAGAACAAAGGGTACACATTTATTCAGTACATGTTTCTCCAGAATATCGTAATAGAGGAGTAGCATCTGCGTTATTATCCAGATGTATAAACGATATGTGGATGGAAAATGTAAAAGATATCATTATAGATGTTCATGCTGATAATAAACCTGCTTATAATCTATATAAGAAGTTTGGGTTTATAGAATTTAATAAAATTACCTAGATATAGTAATACAGAGTGAAAGTGTCATTAATGTTTAAAAAGCATTAATGACACTTTTAATAAGGGGAATGTAAGCGATAATAAGAGAATATATCAGCATTATTATTAAAGAAAGTAGTAAATATATTGAGAAATAAGGACGTAAAAAACTTGAAGCATGGACAAGAGATGTATTTCTACTAAAAAATACATCTCTTATTATTTACTTAAAAATGATTATAAGAAACAGTTTGTGAAATATCTTTTCGCTTTGTGTGATTAGGATTAGGCCTTGCGTCTTTACTTGGATAACCTATTGGGAAAATACACACTGGCTCAAAGTTTGAGGGTATATTAAAAGCTTTACGTATAGCAATTGGGTCAAAATGCCCAACCCATGTTGTGCCCAATCCAAGCTCTGTTGCTTGTAACATCATATGTGTGGCAACAATACTTGCATCAATATCAGTATGGATTTTTCCATCATAGCTACGCTTCCAAGATTCATTTTTATTAGCACATATAAGTAAAGCCATAGGTGCATTAAAATGGTAAATTGTGCAATTTTTTAGTTTAGAAAGTGCTTCATCATTTTCAATTACCAAAATTCTTTGAGGCTGATAATTTACAGCAGTAGGAGCTAATTGACCAGCTTGCAAGATTAAATCTAATTTTTCGTGTTCAACTTTCTTAAGGTCAAAATCTCTTAAAGAGTATCTTTCTTTTACTAATTCTATAAAAGTCATAAAAATATCTTCCTTTCAATAATATTATAAAATAAAGAGTATTAAATTTTATATACTAGTTTGTTGAATAAATCTTAACCCCATATTTAAATCCTTGTCTATAACCTAAATTATTCATAAACTATTGACGTCTTTAAAATTTTAACTTGAAATCTGCATTGTAAATTAAAACTATAAATAGGTAAAAGTTAAATATATTACCAATATTTAGTATAATGAATTCAAAATAAAAAGAAAGTACGCACTTTTTAGTAGGATACTTACTGTTAGGAGAGTGTGACTTCGATGGATACTTTATGTCGTAGTAAGCAAGCACCTTTTGAATATACTTTAACTGGAAAGGGGGTATCGCTAGTTCTTTTAATCAATGAAATCCGTAAGTGGGGCAAAGAGTATAAAAAAAATAAAACATAAATTTAGAGAAGAATGCTAGTGTACCTTTTAATTTTTATTTCATAAGAAAAAGATAGGTACAATTTTTAATAATCTATCTTCAAAAAAAGTATTATTAAAATCCATATAAGGGTAGAGGTATGGATAATAAAATACAATAAAGCTCAATAAAGTATAATAAAATAATTGACAAGTATAATAAATTTCATTATAATCCTCTCATAGAGTAGTTATGAGAGGATGTTTTAGATGGAAAATAAGTTTTATACAATAGATAAAGTTGCAGAAATTTTAGGTATGCATCATAAGACCATAAGAAAATTTATAACAGAAGGTAAGTTGGGAGCTAGCAAAGTTGGAAAGCAGTGGAGGATTTCTGGTCATGACTTAAGTGTTTTTATGGAGAAAAATAATGTTAATGTAAAACCTCAAAATACCAATGAAGAGGCAGATATTGATTTTTCAACTGATAATGAAGGGATAACTATAAAGCAAAAAATAAATGTATCTGCCGTTGTAGATATTAATGAAGTAAGTAAGGACGAATATATGCGAATATCTAATACGCTAATAGCTATAATGAATAGTAAGGACCCTAGAATGGCTAATTCAACTGTTAATGTAAGATATTATGAGCAGGAAAATAGATTAAGAGCAATGTTATGGGGTGGAGTAAGATTTATCGAAGATATGATGAGTTCAATCGCCCTTCTAGTGGAGCAAAAATCTTTATAATTTTAAAATAATATGTTATGAATAAGGAGGTAGTGGAGTTGAATTATAAAATAGTGAATAAAAATGATAAAAGCTATATTGAATATATTTCATCAGAAGTGCAGATTTCTTCAGAGGAAGATGTATTGGATATAGTTGGCGCTTGCTTTGGAAATAACTGCAATTATGTGATGCTTCATGGAGAAGTACTTTCAGAGGATTTCTTTAATCTTAAGACGAAGGTAGCGGGAATGATGCTACAAAAGTTCATTAACTATCATATAAAGGTTGCGGCTATTCTACCTAGCGATGAAAAAATTAAGGGAAGATTTGGAGAAATGGTTTCTGAGACCAATAAAGGTAAGGACTTTAGAGTGTTTAAAAATGTTGAGGAAGCTGAGAAATGGCTTTTGGATTAAGTGGTAGAAAAGAAAAAAAGAAAACAATAATGGAAAGATAATAAGTAGGAGCTGAATAGCTCCTTATTTTTATAGAATAATTATAAGAGGTTTGATGTAATGGAATTAGATTAATATATTAGTTATCTCAAATAATTATAAAAATTAAAAATAAAAATCTATTGACCATGACCCAACGTCATTGTATATAATTACCTTGGGTGATGAGAATGATGAGTAATAATTCAGAAAAATTTTATACAGTAGGTAAATTTGCTGAAAGAGTTGGAGTTACAATAAGAACCTTAAGATATTATGATAAAAAAGGATTACTAAAGCCTTCAGATTATAGTAAATCTGGATATAGGCTATATAGTGAAAGTGACTTTGCTAAATTTCAGAAAATCTTAACACTAAAATATTTAGGCTTCTCATTAAAAGAGATAGGAGAAGCAATTAAAGGAGATATTGAAAAGAATAACTTAAAGATTTCATTAAGGTCACAAAAGGAAATTTTAAAAGATAAGCTTCTTCATATGAATTTAATTATAAAATCTATAGAAGAAACAGAAGAAATGATAGAAACTAATGATGAGCTTCAATGGGAAAGCTTTGTAGATATAATTAAAGCAATAAATGCGGAGACCATAATTCTTGATCAATATAAAAATTCTTCTAATTTAAAATCAAGAATAAATATACATGACATGTATAGTACTAATAAATATGGATGGCATAAATGGATATTTAATAATATGGAGATTACTCCAAAAATGAAAATACTTGAATTGGGCTGTGGTAATGGTATTCTATGGTGTAAAAATCAAAATGGAATTCCTAATTATTGTGAAATATATATGACAGATATCTCTAAAGGAATGCTTGAAGATGCTAAGAGAAATCTAGATGGTATAGAAGGTAATTTCATATTTAAAACTGTTGATGCAAAGGATATTCCTTTTGATGATTCAACCTTTGATATTGTAATTGCAAATCATATGTTATTTTATATAAAGGATAAAAGCAGAGTATTTTCAGAAATTAATAGAGTTTTAAAACAAGATGGTAACTTTTATACATCTACTATTGGAGATAAGCATATGATTGAGCTTAAGGATTTAGTTGAGGAATTTGATAGAAGAATTATGCTAGAACAAATAGATTCAGATTATGAGTTTAGTCTAGAAAACGGACAAAAACAGTTAGAACAGTATTTCAATAAAGTAAAATTACAAAATTATGAGGACTCTTTGATAATAGATGATGTAGAACCCTTGTTAGATTATATATATTCTACGCCTGGAAATATAAAGGATATATTAAAGGGTAGAGAAGAAGATTTTAAGGATTTCTTAACTAATAAGATTAGAAGATATGAAAATATATTTATAAGAAAACGTTCTGGATTATTTATATGTGAAAAACATTCATAGGGGGAAGTATAAATGGAGATATCTATATCTACAGGTATGTATTACAAGAAAAATTATAAAGAAATTTTAGATATAATCGCAGCTATAAGCTGCAAGAATATTGAGTTATTCTTAAATCAAGCTTTTATAGATATACCAATAAATCAGTTAAAAAAAGAAATAGATGACAGAAAATTAAAGGTGTTAAGTATTCATACGCCATTAGAATTTATAGCATTTTCACGCCATGAAAGTGAAGATTTTTGGATTGAAAAGTGTCTAAATTATTCTAAGATTTTTGACTCAAAACTCATAGTTTCACATATGGTATTAGGAAAATATTTTAGGACAATATCGGAAACCTTGGATGATATTCATAAGAAAAACATATTAAAATATACAAATAGGAATGAGTCATATATAACTACTGAAAATTTACCATATTATCCTGAGGGTAGTTTTTTAGGCAACATGAAGGAATTTACTAAGTTCATTAGAGAGAACAATGTATCTATTACCTTTGATACAACTCATTGTGCAGCAAGTAAAATATCTATAATTGAAATGTTTTGTGAAGTTAAGGAGTTAGTTAAAAACATACACATTAGTGATTTTAAAGATGGCGATGAACACAAGATTTTATCAAATGGAGAACTGCCATTAAAAGAATTCCTAAGTATATTGAAACTCAATGATTATAAAGGAATTATAACCATCGAACTAGATTTTGATAATAAGAAACGTAATGATATAAAAGATTCTAAGGAAGCTATAAAAGAACTAGAGAAATGTATTGAGTATATTAATAATTCTATTAATATATAAGTTGCAATTAATTATTTACATTATACAAATAAAAAAAGTAAGAAATAAGAAAATAGTAGCATACAATTTTAGGTAAGCTACTATTTTTTTATATATAAATTTTCTAGAAATTTTTAAATTTTATTGATTATAATATATAGTGAAAATGGGATGTTGTAAAGAAATTACATAAGACAGTGAGGTTGCAGTCAGATAGTTCTTCTTCCTAAAATAACTAGCAACGGACCTGTTTATCTTGCAAGAAATTATGAATATTGGCCTCAGGAAGCAGATTTATGCCTTATTACAACGAGAGTAGAAGGAAAGGCCAGTCATATGGGTTTTTCTGAATTAGGGATAGGGCGCAATGATGGTATAAATGAACATGGACTATGCATCAGTATGTCCAATGCAGCTCCTGGACAGACATCAAATAGTGAGGGGGTTGAATTTTGGTTTATCATTAGGGCAGTATTAGATCTATGTGCAAATGTTAATGAAGCTATAGATTTAATTAAAGATATTCCCACATCAACATATACCAATTTTATTGTTGCAGATAAAAATGCAAATTCAGCATTGATTGAAGTAGCAAATTCGAAAAAATCCATTGAAAGAATTAATGCTTTTGACTCTAAGCAGTATCTATGTGCTGCTAATCATTTCAGTACTAAGCAAATGCTGAAATATGACAATGCTAGATATTGGGATTCTGTAGCTAGACATATGGCAATGGAATTACGTATTAATAATGAGATTCCATATGTTGATAAAAACATAATAAAAGCTATTCAATCAGATCTTATTCCGCTAGGAACATGCTGTCATAATTATTCAAGTAGGTTTGGGACCCTTTGGTCAGTGATATACGATGTGACGGAGATTAATATGGAAGTATGTTTTGGCTCCCCAAAGGTAAATGAATGGTGTAGGTTTGATTTAAAAAGTTCATCAAATAAAACAAAGTATTTTGCTTTCTTACCTGAAGATGAGAAAAAAGCAATATGGAAAAAGATACCTAATGGGGCTAATAACTGTTTAGAGTTTGAGATAGTCTAATCAAATTGCAGCTATCAATCTTCATAATAAGATTGGGTTTAGTACAATATTTGAAGAGTATGATAATAGTTATGAAGAATGGAGACAGTATGTGAACGAGTATATATTAGATAGCCAATAAAAAAGTACTAAATCCATCCTTTATTAAGAGAAAGTTAAGAAATTTATACAGATAAAATTAAGAAGTAAGAGTTATTATAGTAGTGTAAATTAAGATTATAGATTGGAGAATAAAATGAAAAAAGTAGATTTTATTAAGACATTTAATTATATAGTGGCTATTATTTTAATTGGTTCATGGACAAGTATTTTTTTTATTCAGGGAATAACAGGAGCAGTGGCATGGGCGTTAGTTAAAATGTTTTTTGCACCAATTGGTATTATGTTGTTATTTATTAATTTAATATTTTTAATTATAAGTTTAGTAAAAAAGAAGAAACGTTTCAAAGTAGTAACTTCTGTAATATTATCAATTTTTCTTGCATTTCCTATGTTAATGCTCATGAATATTTTTAAAATTGAGTATCCAACTAATATTGATAAAAGCAAGCCCTCAATTACAGTAAAATGGCCATTAAAGGAGAAGACAATTGTTGGCTGGGGTGGCAATAGTGTAAGTTTAAATGAACCACATGCGATATGGGCATCTGAAAGATGGGCCTATGATTTAGTTATGGAACCAGAAAATGTGGGGAGCAAGAACCTTAGTGATTATGGAATTTATGATAAGGAGGTAATTGCACCAGTGTCTGGAACAATCATAGCGGCTTATGATGATGAAGAGGATATAGTGCCAAATACAGAAGAGTTTTTGTCTATGGAAGGAAATCATGTTTATATAAAGATAGATGAAACAGATACTTTTTTATTGTTGAATCATCTAAAAAAAGGTAGTGTAAATGTGCAAGTAGGTGATAAGGTAAAGGAAGGACAGGTTATTGGAAAAGTTGGGAACTCAGGCTCAACCTCTGAACCTCATTTACATATACATCATCAACGCCAAGATCCAAATAAAGTAATTTATCCGATTTTTGCAGAGGGATTACCCCTTTATTTTAAAGATATAGATAGTAAACCTATGCCGGAAAGGGGAACAATTATAATACCTAAAAATTAAAGGTTATAAAAAAATTTGACTTATAGTATATGGTAAGCTTGTAGAGTAATAGGTATTTTTTAAATAATATAAATCATTAGAAAACAATGGGGAAATTAGAAAAATTTATCCTATTGTTTTTTATATTATAACTATAAACATATTATCGATAATTTAACAAAATATGTTATAATTTTCATGAACAATAATTTATTATTTTAAGAATCATAAAGAGTTATTTTAAGATTGTGTATTAGAAAGAATCTTTAGTTATAACAAGAAATATAAAATTAAATTTATAAAAGTAAGTAGGGGATAAAATGGAAGAAGGCAAAATTATATTTTTAAATGGCACATCAAGTTCTGGAAAAAGTTCATTAGCAACAAAGATACAAGAATTTTCAGAAGAAAAATTTTATCATGTTCAACTTGATACATTCTGTGATATGGTACATGAAAAGTTTCTTGACAATGATTTTGTAAATACTGAAAATTCAGCTGCACATACAATGCATAGTTTTATTTTATATTTATGTAAAAGTGGGAAAGATGTGATAGTCGATACGGTCATCGAAAACCATCATGAAAATTGGTTAAAAGAATGTGTAGAATTATTGCATGATATGCCTGTTATTTTTGTAAAGGTGAATTGTCCCTTACATGAATTAGAGAGAAGAGAATTAGAACGTGGAGATAGAGAGATTGGACAAGCCAAATATCAATTAAGCAATATGAATTTTAATGATATTTATGATTTAGAGGTAAATACATATGAAAATTCAATTGAAGAATGTGCAAGAAGCATTGAAAATAAATTAAAATTTCAGAATGAAGAGAATGCATTTAAAAAAATATATGTAAGATATATGAAAGAAAGTTAGATTTCGGTTTATTTTAAAGGAGGATCAATAGATGGGGAATTTATCTATGTTACCTAATATAGGAAAAATCTTAGAAGAGCAGCTCAATGAAGTTGGTATTGAGACAGCTGACCAGTTAAAGGAAATAGGAAGTAAACAGGCTTGGTTAAACATCAAGGCTTTAGACCCTTCTGCTTGTTTTAATAGGTTATGTGCATTAGAAGGTGCTATACAAGGGATGAGATGGCATAGTCTTTCAAAGGAAACTAAGGATGAGTTAAAAGAATTTTATGATGCATTCAATTAAGATTACTGAAGATAATTTTTTAGATAATATGAAAAATTGTCTAAAATGTTTTACTCCTGAAATTGTAACAATGGTCTTGTTAGGAGCATTAACTGATTCCATGCATTATGATTGGAATGAAATTTTTACAAAAGAACAAATGAACGAGTTAAAGGAGAAAGGGTAGGATATGTTTTTAATCCTATATATCAAGGAAAAGGTTATGCTACAGAAAGTTGTAGAGAAATTTTAAGATATGGATTTCAACAATTAAACGCATACAGAATAATTGCTATGTGTAATCCAGAAAACATTCCATCATGAAAAGTGTTAGAGCGGTTAAACATGAGAAGAGAAGGGCATCTAAGAAAAAATATATTCTTTAAGTATGATAAAAAAAGAAACTCAATTTGGAATGATACCTATGAGTATGGAATATTAGCAGAGGAATGGTTTAAGACTTTGCATTTTTAGTACAATAATTGCAAAGCAGGGTTTTAGCTACTCTGATAAACTTGTAATTGAAAGGGGGATAAACAATGGATTGGCTTAAGAGAATGAACTTAGCCATAGATTATATTGAAGATAATATTATTGAAGATATAGATTATAGAGAAATTGCAAGGATTGCGTGTTGCCCCAATTACCACTTTCAGCGTATGTTCGTTTTTATTACAGAGATACCTTTATCTGAATATATTAGACGCAGAAGGTTAACGCTTGCTGCTTTTGAATTACAACAAAGCAATATAAGTATTATGGACATTGCGCAGAAGTATGGCTATGAATCTCATGCAGCTTTCACTCGAGCCTTTAATGAAATTCATGGCATTCCACCTATAGCTGCACGTAAATCAGGGGCAAAGTTGAAGGCTTACCCACCTATGTCTTTTCATATTTCAATTATGGGAGGTACAGAAATGAATTATCGAATTGAAAACCTTCATGCATTTAGTGCTGTAGGGGTTAGACATGGTGTAAGCATGGGAAATGCATTTAGCTTAATACCTAGGATTTGGCAAGAAACGGGACAAAGTGAAATTGGGAATAAATTATTTAAACTAATAGATGAAAATTCAAATAAACAATTAAGTGGTATTATTGGTATTTTATCAGAAGAAGACTGGGGGAAGAAGGATGATTTTATTTATTACACAGCTACTCCATACGAAAAAGAAGCTCCAGTAGATATGGAAAAGATAAGCTTCCCAGAAAGTCAGTGGGTAGTTTTTGAGGTACCAACTCTTGGAGATATGCCAAAGAGTTGGAAGGCTTTATATGATCAGTGGGTTCCTACATCAGGGTATGCTCTTGCTGACTTACCTGCAATTGAATGTTATTATCCGCCAGGACATAATCCTCAAAACGAGCTGTGGATACCAATTAGTAAAAAATAATTTATAATATGAGAAATGTAGAAGGGAAAGATGAAAATGGCTATACTTAAAAAAATAGAATTTATAAATTTTGGACCGTATAAGATTGTGGGCAAAGAAATAAGGACAAAAAATGAAGCTTTTAATCCTATTTATAAAACAGAGTATCAAACGATTCCGTCTCTCTGGCAACAATGCTTTTCAGATGGCACTTATGAAAATCTTTTAAAACTTAGTGATTATATACCTACTGAAATTTCAGATGATTATATTGGATATATGAGAGATTATTGCGAAGAGGATGGAACCTTTACCTATGTGGTAGGTATGTTTATGAAAGAAAATACGCCTATACCCCATGGATATGCTTCTTATGACATACCATTTTGTACCATTGCAAAAGCATGGATTGAGGGGGAGGAGTTTGATATTTATCCTAATGCACATAGCTTAACAGTAGAAGGAATCAATGAAAATGGATATAGCGTTGATTGGGAAAATTACTTTGCCTGCGAAGTGTATACAGATTCAAGATTTGGAATACCTAAAAATAATGGGCAGAAAACTTTAATACTTGATTTTTATATTCCATGCAAAAAACAATAATTAAACATTTAATTTAGATTCCATTGTAATAGAGTTATTCCCCAAATATACTATATTATAACGGAATCTTTATTTATTATCAAGAGATGTTTTTAGGATAACAAATAGATATAAAATGTAATTTATTCAATATAAGGTATGCTATAATTTTACTACATAGATTTAGGATAATAGTTTTGATTATCCTAAAGCAAGATAGGGTTTTAAATAGGGTTTTAGGAATACATAAATATAGAGGATATTATTAATATGCGACTATTTCATGTTAGCGAAGAAAGTGATATAAAGATATTTCATCCACGGATACCTTCAAGGGACGATTTAGATAAAAATGTTGGTCTGGTGTGGGCTATAAATGAAACTTGCCTTCCTAATTTTCTAACTCCAAGAGATTGCCCAAGAGTTACTTATCATATAGGAAAAGATACAGAGACTTACCATATCCAAAAGCATATATCGTCTAAAGAATGTAGCCATGTTGTAGCGATAGAAAGCAAATGGTTTAATATTATGAAAGACACTACTTTATATCTATATGAATTTGATGTATCTGACTTCTATTTACAGGATGAAGTAGCAGGATACTATGTCAGTGAAAAAGCACAAGTACCAATTAATAAGATTGAAATCACGGATCTGTTTTCAGAGTTGTTTAAACGTAATGTGGAACTTAGGATACTCAATACTATTTGGGATTTATGTGATGAAATAAAAGTGACAACTTTTCATTGGTCTATGTGCAGGATGAGAAATGCCATTCCTAGATTATAATTATACAAAATTAAAGTGAGGAAAAAAAAGATGGTTAGAGCATATAATAAAAATGATATTGATTCAATAATAAAGGATGAAGATATTGATGATGTATTTGTAGTACCAAAGCATCAAGGAAAGGGTTATGGAAGAAAAACAATGGAGGCTACATTGAACTTAGCTCTCGAAAGAGATCCTGAAAAAATCACATTAGGTGTAGTGGCTTGGAATAAGGTAGCTATCAATCTTTACAAAAGTCTTGGATTTGAAATTTACAGAACCTTTGAGCATAGAAGATTGGTTTTAAATAGGCATTAATAAGTAATTAAATAAACTTATGAGAAGTACATTTTTACTAGATTTAAAATAACTTGATTATTAGGGATATTTATGGAGGAGTAATACTGATGGAAATATATAAGGATATACCAAGTTCCAGTACATGGCATATAGTAAAAGAAATCAATAAAGGTTGGTCAAGTGATAGAAAATATTATATCAAAAGGGAAGATGGTGAAGAATTATTACTTAGAATATCAGATATATCTCAGTATGAAAATAAGCTGAAGGAATTTCAAGCAGTAAAACAGCTTGAACATAGAGATATTTTAATGTCTAAACCAATTGATTTTGGAGTGTGTAATAAGGGTGAAGAAGTTTTTATTTTACTCACTTGGGTAAGTGGTGAGGATGCAGAAATTGTTCTTCCTACACTTAGCGATAAACAACAATATAAAATTGGAATTAAAGCAGGAGAGATATTAAGGCAAATACACGAGCTACCTGCTCCTAAAAATCAAATATCATGGTCAGAACATTTTAATAACAAAATAGATAGAAAGATAGCAAGCTATAAAGCCTGTGGAATTCATTTAAGGGGAGCAGATAAGATAATAAATTATATTGAAGAAAATCGTCATCTCTTAGAAAATCGACCACAGTCTTTTCAGCATGGTGATTATCATATTGGAAATATGATTATTACAAAATCAGGAGAATTGGGTATCATTGATTTTAACAGGTTTGATTATGGTGATCCATGGGAGGAGTTTAATCGTATTACTTGGTGCGTAAATAAAAGCGAATTATTTGCATCTGGATATATTAATTCATATTTTAATTATAAGGTACCTGATTTATTTTTCAAGCTGATGGCATTGTATATTGCTAGTAACCAGCTTTCATCAATTCCTTGGGCAGTTCCTTTTGGAGAAGAAGAAGTAAATATTATGCTTGAGCAAACGGAATCAGTCTTAAAATGGTACGATGATTTTGAAACACATATACCAAAGTGGTATGTCTCAAACTTTATGGAAGTAATATAAGTTTTAGAGATAGCCTATATTAACAATGCAAATTTAAGAGTTAGGACTTTCATTGGAATAAGCTGTATAGATATATTTTTATTAATATGCAGTAAATAAAATTAAATGTTATAAAAATAGAATATTTAAGGGGGAATATGTATGAAAATAGTGAATCTGTCATTATTTTGGCTACATTTATTTGTAGGAATAGGAGCAATGGCTGGAGGACTAGCTGCAATTACTAACCCTTTAGCTCCAATGGGGATGTCAGTTGAGCCTTTAAAAAACTCACCTTTCACTAGCTATTTAATACCAGGTATTATATTATTTACTGTCATTGGAGTTGGAAATATTGTTAGTGCTATAATATTTCGTTTTAGGTTGAAATTCCAAGGTTATATAAGTAGTATTTTTAGCTGGGCACTAGTAATTTGGATTATCGTACAATGCATAATGCTTCAGGCTGTTGTAGCACTACATGTTATATTTTTTATCATTGGACTCATACAAGGTATTTTATCAACGATTATTTTATTTGAGAAGAGATTATTTCCAACAAATATTATTTTAGATTTTTATAAGGGCGTAAGAAAGTAAGTATAGTGAGAGAAATTTTAAAAAGCATGCTAAAGAAAAACATGAAATTACTGATCCTAAAGATGTAAAAAGAAGTGTGATATTAGGAACAAGAAGATTTGCATGCGAAATTTAGTTGTATTAAAAAAAGGTTGACAATTTTACCATATTAGAATAACATAAAAGTGTAAATTTAATAAAACCTCGGTAGGTGAGGTTACTACAAGGATACGGGTTGCTGCCGTAAAAGGGTGGAAACATTCTGAACTGGTTAGCAGGTTTTGCCGAACAAAGAAGGCTTAATCTAATGCAACTTCATTGCCTTGAAGAGCCAAAACTTGAACGAGAAAGCGTTATTAATGATGCCTTCGTCATGTTCAATTTTTGACGAGGTTTTTTTTATATTCTATTTTAAATTTTTGGAGGTGGAAAAGAATGGACTCTAGCGATAGTAGTATGGACAGTGAAGATAAGTGTATATATTTAAAGAGAACTGAATATCCAAGTGTTAGACATCATTCTTTTCTGAGTGAAGTTTAATTTCAAGTTATTAAAAATAGTATCCATTATGTATACATTTCTATAAATCAAATCTTATTATCTTCAAATGTTCTTTATCGAAAAATTCATACGCTATTGAATACCAATTTTATTTTATTATTTAAAGAGTTAAAAAGCTCTAAAAGGTTAAAAATATATTTAGTTAACCTTTAGTTTTCTATTGTCTTTTTTATGAATTTGGAGGTGTAAATTATGATGAAGAAAAGAAAAGTAAATATTCAAAACAGAGTAAAAGAAAATACAACCAGACTTTTTGATTTCAGTATGATGGATTTAGAAAAAGTTTATGATAAACTAAATACAAATATCAATGGTTTAGCAATGAAGGAAGCAGAAAGTAGATTTGAAAAGCATGGCTTGAATCAGATAGCTCATGAAAGGCCAACACCATGGTATGTACAGTTAATTAAAGCATTTATTAATCCATTTGTGTTAGTTTTATTAGCTCTTGCAGTAGTATCTCTAATAACTGATGTTGTGGTTGCTGCTCCAGAAGATAGAAGTTATACAACTTCAATTGTTATCGGCATAATGGTAGCTATAAGTGGATTTTTAAAGTTTTTTCAGGAATTTAAATCAGGCAAGGCTGCTGAAAAACTAAAAGCTTTAGTAAGAACAACTGCAGCAGTATGTAGAAAAGAATCAGGAACTAATGAAATAGATATGTCAGAAATTGTACCTGGGGATATAGTATATCTTGCAGCAGGAGATATGATACCTGCTGATGTTAGAATAATAAATAGTAAGGACTTATTCGTTAGCCAATCTTCTTTAACAGGAGAATCAGAGCCAGTTGAGAAATATTCAATATTAAAAAAACCAGGTAAAGATTTAAGTGTTGCTGAACTTGATAATATATGTTTGCTAGGAACAAATATTATAAGTGGAAGTGCTACTGCCGTAGTTGTTGCTACAGGAAATGATACCTATTTGGGGTCTATGGCATCAAATTTAGTAGGAACTAAAACCCAAACAAGTTTTGAAAAGGGAGTAAATAGCGTAAGCATCCTGATTATAAAATTCATGCTTGTTATGGTACCTATAGTATTTTTAGTAAATGGTATCTCAAAAGGAGATTGGTTAGAAGCTCTACTCTTCGCAATATCAATAGCGGTTGGGCTTACACCAGAAATGTTACCAATGATTGTGACAACAAATCTTGCAAAAGGTGCTGTTGTTATGGCAAAGCGTAAGACTGTAGTAAAAAAACTTGATGCCATACAGAACTTTGGTGCAATGGATGTGTTATGTACTGATAAAACAGGAACTTTAACTCTTGATAAGATAGTTGTTGAAAGACATTTAGATATTCATGGAGAAGAAGATTTAAGAGTATTAAGGCATGGTTACTTAAATAGCTTTTATCAGACAGGACTTCGTAATTTGATGGATGTAGCAATATTAGAGCATGGAAAAGAAAATGGCTTTACTGAACTTGAAAATAATTATACAAAAGTAGATGAAATTCCATTTGATTTTTCAAGAAGAAGAATGTCGGTAGTATTAAAAGATCAAGAAGGAAAAAGACAGCTTGTAACAAAGGGTGCCGTGGAAGAAATGCTCTCAATCTGTACTTTGGCAGAATATAAAGGAAATGTAGTAGAACTTACAGATGATATAAAAAATGAAATTCTTGATATGGTAACTAAATTAAATAATGAAGGTATGAGAGTTATTGCAGTTGCACAGAAAAATGATATACCTGACGAAAACAACTTTAGTGTGGCAGATGAAAGTAATATGGTTATTATGGGATATATAGGATTTCTAGACCCACCAAAGGAATCTGCGGTAGATGCCATAAAAGCACTTAGCGAAAATGGTGTAGAAGTAAAAATACTTACTGGTGATAATGATGCCGTAACATTAAAAATATGCAGTGAAGTTGGCTTAAAAGTTAGTAATATACTTCTTGGAACTGATGTGGAAAGTATGAGTGATGAGGATTTATCTGAAGTAGTAGATACAACTAATGTGTTTGCGAAACTTTCTCCACTTCAAAAATCACGAATAATAAAAATACTTCAAGATAAAGGTCATACTGTGGGCTACATGGGCGATGGAATAAATGATGCTGCAGCTTTACGTCAATCAGATGTTGGAATTTCTGTTGATACTGCTGTAGATATTGCAAAAGAATCTGCAGATATAATTTTACTTGAGAAGAGCTTAATGGTGCTTGAAGAAGGAGTTATAGAGGGGCGAAAGGTTTTTGGAAATATAATAAAGTATATAAAGATGACTGCAAGTTCAAACTTTGGTAATGTATTTAGTGTGCTAGTTGCTAGTGCGTTTTTACCATTTTTACCTATGTTACCTATTCATCTTTTAATACAGAATTTATTTTATGATGTATCTCAAATTTCTATTCCATGGGACACAATGGATAGTGAATATTTAAGGAAACCAAGAAAATGGAATGCAGATGATATTGGAAGATTTATGATTTTTATTGGTCCGATAAGTTCTTTATTTGATATAACGACTTATTTGGTAATGTGGTTTGTATTCAAAGCAAACACTCCAGCGATGCAATCACTATTCCAATCAGGTTGGTTTATTGAAGGACTTTTATCTCAAACTCTTATTGTACACATGATTAGAACTAAAAAGATACCATTTATACAAAGTAGAGCTACAACTCCAGTACTTTTATTAACAGGTATTATAATTGCAGCAGGTATATGTTTACCATTTACAGCCTTTGGAGCTTCAGTAGGACTTCAACCACTACCATTATCTTATTTTCCATGGCTTGTAGGAATTTTGTTATCTTATTGTACATTAACACAAATTGTAAAAACAATGTACATTAAGAAATTTAATAATTGGTTGTAACATTATATATATTTAAGCTTATTTGTACAATGTAGTTTCATTATTGAAATCTATATACTTACTAAATTTTTATATTAAAGGACATTTCTTAATAAAATAAGGAATGTCTTTTTTATGTTTAAGAAGTTGAATTTTTGCTCAACTTTAGTACAGAATTATTTTGGATATATAAAGTTAATATGATAAATAGTATGATTTTTGTTAAAGGAAATTGCAGGAGAGTAAGGATTATGAGAGTTTAAAAATTATGAGATAAAAAAATTAAAGATTGTAAGGAAAATAGATAAGTTTTTGTGGGAGATATGTGGATATATTAAGAGGAGAATTTAAGATTCTGTGCATAAAAATGTAAATTTAAAAGGAGTAAGTTATGAAATTTGGAGATTTTAAATATAAGAGAGCAGATATAGAAGATATTCAGAAGTAAGTTCATGAATTAATAAAGAGATTCGAAGATGCTAGTTCTTTTGAGGAGCAGTGTTCAATAATAAGTGAAATTAATGATATAAGAAATGAATTTACATCAATGAGAGTCATAAGTGAATTAAGAAAAAATTTAGGAGTAAATAGGAAATTTTATAGTAGCGAAATTGATTATTATAATGAGGCTGAGCCTATTTTAGAGGGATTAGTTTGTGAATATTATAAAGCACTAAATGGCTCAAAATTTAGGGGCATGCTTAAGGAAAAATATGGAGACCAGCTCTTTGATTTAGCAGAAAAGAAGATGAGGTGTGTTTCTGATGAAATAATAGAAGATCTACAGCAGGAGAAAAAGTTAATAACTGAATATGTTAATTTAGGTCAATCTTTTAAGAGGGAATTTGAAGGAGAAGAGCTTGGACCATGGGATTTTGACCCTTATATAAATTCTCAACATAGAATTATGAGAAAGAGAGCATATGAAGCTCAAACAGAATTATATAAAGAACATGAAAAAGAAATGCAAGATTTATTTAATAGGTTTGTTAAACTAAGACATGGTATGGCATTAAAGATGGGCTATGAGAACTTTGTTGATATGGGATATGCACGTATGAATAGAATTGGCTACGATAAAGACATGGTGGCCAAATTCAGAAAACAGATATTAGGGTATGTTGTACCATTAAATGAGGAACTTATAAGAAGGCAAGGTAAGAGGCTTGGAATAGATAAAATGAAATATTACGATGAACCAGTACATTTTTTAAGTGGTAATGCTAAGTTAAAAGGGGATATTGATTTAATTATAAAGAAGACCTTAAAAATGTATGAGGAATTATCACCAGAGACCAATGAATTTTTTAAATACATGGTTGAAAGAGACCTTTTTGATATTGAGAAAAGAGAGGGGAAAGAAGAAGGGGGATTCTGTGAATATATTCCTAAATATAAGGCGCCATTTATATACTCTGTATATAGGGGAACTATAGAAGACTTTAATGTGTTTACTCATGAAGCTGGACATGCCTTTCAAAATTACTTATGTAGAGAGTATGAAATACCAGAGTACTGCATGGGACCTGAGGATGTAAGTGAAATTCACTCTATGAGCATGGAATTTTTAACTGAGCCATGGGTAAAAGACTTTTTCGGTGAAGATGGAGAAAAATATAAATTTTCACATATGTGTAATGCATTATTTTTAGTAGCATACATTGTTGCTGTCGATGAATTTCAGCATTTTGTTTATGAAAAACCTGAGGCAACAGCAGAAGAGAGAAATAGTTTCTGGAGAGAACTTGAAAAGAAATATCTTCCTTATAGAGATTATGAAGAGAATGAATTCCTTGATAAGGGAGCATACTGGCTACGCCAATCTCATATTTTCTGGGGACCTTTTTACTATATTGATTATGGATTAGCACAGGTTGCTGCATTTAATTTCTGGAGTAAAGCCAAGGAAGGTAGGGAAGAAGCTTGGGAAGATTATATGAAAGTATGTAGAGCAGGGGGAAGTATGCCATTTATAGAGGTGATTAAATTAGGAAACTTAAAAAATCCTTTTGAAGAAGGAAGTATTGAAGCCATCATTGAATCTGTTAGAGCATGGATACTTGATGTTGAAGGACAATTAGTATAGATAGATATATGAATCAGTCGGATTTAAGTTAGTTGGAAATAGATATACATGGAAGAAGACAATAAGATTGTTGTGATTGGTCATGGACAAAACAATGGTAGAAGAATTAATTAGAATTTACAATGTAGAATGTGTAGTTCCAATATTATACACATTGGAATTAATCTAATATTCATGGTATAATTAACCATATTATTTAAGCTATAAGCAACTGTTCTAGGGTGAGGATATATGGGGGATATTATGAAAGAATATATATTTAATGGGTTAATTATATTAGCTATTATATTTGGGATAGAAAATTTAGTAAGTGAATTTAGAAAAATCAAAGAAGACAAAGTAATTATCACTAAGGGAATAATAAGGATTAATAATGATTTATTATTAGGAATAATGAGTGTAGGGTTCTTCATCTTCTTTATTTTAGAATTCTTTATTACTAAGAGAGATATACCTATATATATGATAAAAACAATGATAATGCAAATTCTATGTTTGGGACCAGGCTTGATAACAGGAACGAGAAATGAAGTAAGAGATGATGGTATTTATATAAGAAAAGATATCTATAAATGGGACGAAATAGAAAGATACAAGTGGAATAAAGAAGATAAACATGGAAACAGAGCTATTATATTTTATATACCAAAATACTATGATAACTTTTATGATAAAGAGATTAAATTTTATATAAATAGAAGGAATAAAGATAGATTAGAGAGTTTTTTAGAGGGAGTAGAATTTAAAAATTCTTATGAAGTCAGTGAAAGTATATAGATAATATGTGGCAGTAAGAATTATTCTTACTGCCTTTAATTTTGATCTTAACTTTAACTATGTTAGAGGTATGAAGGCTAGTCATCTAATGCCTGATATACAAGTGCTATTCATAATAAATATTATCATCCTAAATTGGGTATGTGATATTTGCTATTATAGGATTAATTGGAGTATTAGGGTTTATATTCATTGTTATTAAGTGTAATCCCTCAAAAATTGAAAATCACGTAGATATATTGCTGGAGGAGTAAAACCTAAATAATGCTATAGTATTTGTGAATACACTTTATTTTGGGATTACTTGAGTCAACGGTTGGAAAATGTAGTATTTGATAAATATTAATATATAAGATATAATATAAAGGGTAGAAATGAGATGAAGAAAGGTTAAAAGGGTTAGAACGACTAATAATTTTAAAATATACGCAAAAGCAATAGGAAGACTAGATAATTTAGAGGTAAGATTATGGTATAATTACCACGATAAAAATATTATTAATGAAATAGATAAATCATTATCAATAAAAGAACAGGCGATACAAGCTCATTCTTTAAGGAATAAATATAGAGTTCAAGCTAGAAAATTAATGAAAGATAGAAATCTAGCAAAGCATTTAAATGCTAATAATTCTAACTTACCATTTGAGTATTATGAAAATAAATATTTGAATGAAGGGTATAATGGTAATGGCCTTTATGAAAAGATAATAGATGCTTCAACTAGATCAAATCAGATAGTAAATAAAGCATTAGGTATGGCTTAATATACAGTAATTTATTACAGTTATATAGTTTAGAGAACTCTCAATTGAGAGTTCTTTTGTTTTATCATGGCACAATTTAATTAAAATATATCAATTATCAAAATAATTCTGACTAATTAATATTATATAGACAATGGGTTATATTATATTTATAACTATAGTGTAACATTAAATGAGTTAGCGTCATTTATAAATATAGAGTAGATATTATAATAAGAGGAGGATGAAAAAATGAATGACACATTATTAATAATTCTAAACATAGCAGTGATGGCTATTTTAATTGGAGGAATATTTTGGATGCAGAAAAAACACTATTCCTTTACTGCTAGAGTGCTTACAGCCTTAATAGTAGGAATTGTGTATGGAGCAATACTTCAAGTTATTTTTGGAGTGGGTTCTCCAGTTATTGAGGGAGCTAATAATTGGTTCAACGTGGTTGGAAGTGGATATGTAAGACTATTAAAAATGATAGTAATGCCACTTATCTTTGTGTCAATTACTTGTGCTATAATTAATCAAAAATCTAGCAATCTTGGAAAGTTGACAGGAATAATTCTTATTGTACTTTTACTTACTACGGCAGTATCAGCATTAGTAGGTGCAACCACAGCTAACACTTTCGGACTAAGTGTAGAAGGATTACAAACAGGAGATACAGAGATCAAGAGAGGAGAAGAATTGGAAGAAAAACTAGGTAGTTTGCAGCAAAAAACAGTTCAAGATCAAATTATAAACATAATTCCAACTAATCCTTTCTATTCTTTGACAGGGCAAGGTGATTCACCTACATTGTCAGTGGTATTTTTTGCAGGCTTTATTGGAATTGCAACACTAGGAATTAAGAAGAAAAGACCTCAATCAGCAGAGCTATTTATTGGATTTTTAAATGCACTGCATGATGTGGTAATGCGTATGGTAACTTTAGTTTTAAGATTAACTCCTTTTGGAGTGTTAGCTCTTATGACAACAATGGTTTCAACTAGTAAATTTTCGCAAATTCTTGGACTTATGAAATTTGTAGTAGCTTCATATGTAGCTATATTGATAATGTTTATTGTACACTTTATTATTCTAATGCTATTTAAACTAAATCCTATTACCTATTTAAAAAAGTCAGCATCGGTGCTTATATTTTCATTTACATCAAGAACTAGTGCTGGGGCATTGCCATTAAATATCAAGACTCAAATTGATAAACTAGGAGTTTCAGAGGGAGTTGCAAATCTTTCAGCATCTTTAGGAGTTAGTATAGGTCAAAATGGATGTGCAGGAATTTATCCGGCTATGTTAGCGGTGATGGTAGCGCCAACATTAGGCATTAATCCAATGTCACCAGGATTCCTAGTGAAACTAATACTTATAACTACACTAAGCTCTTTCGGAATTGCAGGCGTAGGTGGTGGAGCAACTTTTGCAGCATTAACTGTATTCTCGGCATTAGGTTTTCCAGTAGGATTAGTAGGATTATTGATTGCTATTGAACCACTAATAGATATGGCTAGAACAGCATTGAATGTAAGTGGCTCTATGATAGCGGGAGTAGTTTCAGGAAAAATTATGAAGGAATTAGATGTAGAAGTATATAATAATAAAGAGGTTGAGGAAGCCAGTTAAAATTTTACGTGATTGGAGGAAGAGCTATGAAGATTATAATCATAGGTGGTGTAGCAGCAGGAATGAGTGCTGCATCAAAGGCTAAAAGAACAGATTCTAACTCTCAAGTAGTGGTTTATGAAAAATCAGAGGTAGTTTCTTGGGGAGCTTGTGGATTACCTTATTATGTAGGTAATTTCTATGAGGATTCGAATACCATGATAGCAAGACCATTAAATAAATTTATAGAGAGTGGAATTGATGTAAAGATAAAACATGAGGTTTTAAAAATAAATACAGTAAGTAGAACTGTAACGGTGAAAGATTTATCTACAGGTAATATATTTGATGATAAATATGATGTGCTTATGGTTGCCACAGGAGCTAGTGCTATAATTCCACCTATAGAAAATGTAAATCTAAAGAATGTATTTACCTTAAAGGAATTTAGTGATGGATTAGAAATAAAAGAAGTAGCAAAAAAGGATGAGATTAAAGATATAGTTATAATAGGTGCAGGATTTATTGGTATTGAAACTGTAGAGGCAATGAAAAAACTAGGGAAAAATGTAAGGGTAATTCAGTTAGATTCTAGAATTTTACCTGATACCTTTGATGAAGAAATTACTTCAATTATGGAAAAAGAATTATTAGATCATGGAGTAGCACTTAATTTAAATGAGTCCGTTAAAGCTTTTAAAGGAACTGAAAAGGTAGAAGAAGTAATCACAGATAAGGGAAGCTACAAGGCCGATTTAGTAATTATATGCACAGGAGTAAGACCTAATACGGCGTTTTTAAAGTCTACAGGGATAGAAATGCTTAGGAATGGAGCACTAGTTATAAATGAATATGGCGAAACTAGCATAAAAGACATTTATGCAGCTGGAGATTGCGCTAGTGTATATCATTTAATTAAAAAAGAAAATGTATATATACCACTTGCAACTACAGCAAATAAGATAGGAAGAATTGTTGGAGAAAACCTTGCAGGAAAGAGAATTTCTTTTCAAGGAACCTTAGGTTCTGCAGCTATAAAGGTAATGAATTTAGAAGCTGGTAGAACAGGGATTTCTGAAGGGGATGCCATTAAAATGGGAATAAATTACAAGAAAGTATTCATAAAGGATAAAAATCAAGCCAATTATTATCCAGGTCAAAGTGATATCTATGTAAAACTAATTTATGATGGTGAAACAAAGGTATTACTTGGAGGACAAATTATTGGTGAAAAAGGTGCAGTATTAAGGGTAGATGTATTAGCCTCTGCAATATTTAAGAAGATGACTACAGAGGAGCTAGGTATGTTGGATTTATGCTATGCACCACCTTTTGCTAGAACTTGGGATGTACTAAATGTAGCTGCTAATGTAGCGAAGTAATATAAGAGAAGCTAGTAAATGAGTGTTTTATAAAATTTATTTAAGCTGTTGAAATATTTAAAAACTATATTATTTAAGAGATTTTTAAACTTCAATGATAACAAGGACTTGTTAATAGCAAGTCCTTGTGTTTTTATACTATATAGTTTTAAAATCAACCATGACCTAAAATAGAGCATTTATAATATAATAAGAGAGATTCAAATATATAAGTAAAATTTATTCAGCATTAATAAGCTTGAAGGGTCTTAATTCATATGAAGTATCAAAGGTACTACCATCATAAATAAGCAGGTTTATTTCCTCGGGTAAGGTTCTTATAAAATCTTTAGCTTCATCAGTTATAATTCCTGTAGTTATAATTATGCCATTAGTTACTTTATCAGCGGTGATGGTACCAATAAGTTTTTTTATAATATTTTCATCTACTTTAAAGGGAGCCTCTTTCGAAAATCGATATCTTTTACATTCAACATAAAAAATTTCACTATTTTTAGTACATTTTATGTCAATTCCGCCATCAACTCTAGATGGAGATACAACTACATTAGAATATCCATTAGTTTTTAAAAATTCACTACACCAGAGTTTAAACTCGCGGGGAGATAAATTGTATAGTTCATCCCTTAATTTAATTTTAGTAAATAAGATAATTACATATTTAATAGTTTTAGATAACTTAGAGAAAATGGAGAGTAAGGGGCCTATAAATAAAATTATATAAAACATTATTAAAAAATCAGGAATTCTAATCATATAAAAGACATCCATGAAGATTATCAGATTCTTTCAGTTCTCTTAAATATTTTGTAAGGGTTAGGCCATCAACTAGGAGAATATTATATTCATTACGTAGTCTATCTACAAACTCTTCTGCTTCCTGAGAAAAGTGACCATTTGTGATTATTACACCCATTTTAATATCATCATGAACCATCTGACCTAAAAAATTTTGAATATGAGTTCTACCAATGGGGGTATATTCCCAGTGATCTGTTCCAGCTAAATCATCTAAAGTACATTGTATGTAAGTTTCATTAGTTCTAATACTGCATATAAAATCAACATCATTACGACATAATAATCTAGCTGATTTAATATCAACATATCCTTCATTTTCAAGAAATATTTTTGATATTCTTTTAAAAGATGAGTAGCCGAAATTGTACAAATCCTGAGTAGAAATAATACCAAACTGCAATCTTTTAATTAGAATCTTTTCTTTAAGAATAAAGTTAAGTTTTGATAATAATGGTATTAATATTAGTAAAAAGAGCCATAAGAACAATGTGTAAATAGTTGAGTATATATAAGTCATTTTTATCACCTCACTTAAATTATTTACAGAGTTGCAGTTTTTAAACACAGGATTATCTTTTTTCATCTCTTAACATTATTCTTTATAAGCTCCATAAATATTTCAGGAGTTACTATTTCCACTTTAGGATTTTCCTTTAACTTATTTACTACCTTTTCAACATTGCTTAAGTCTTTACTCCACACATGAACATAAACAAAGGTATAGCTATTGGAATTAGAAATATCTATTTCATCAGAAGAGGTTCTATGATTAATATTTGCTACTAGTTCATCTTCGTTTTCTAAACCCTCCCAAAGCAAATCTCTACATGAGACTATAGGCTTGTCATTAGACCAAAGAATTTCCCCTTGATAGTGGTCATGCTTATGATAATCAAGATAAAATAATCCATGTATATTAGGTTTAATAGTAAACTTATTCCAAAGATTGTTATTGTGAAAAGAGGAATCATCGATGATTGCTATATATTTCTCATCTACATTTTTCATATAATTATTTAATCTATCAATATATGAAGTTAGAGCAACTTTATCAAATTTACTTGGGTACATATATCCATTGCCAGAAGGAGACACTACAAAATAATCATTAGCAGCTCCATGATTTGCATCTTTATAATATAAATCAAGAACAGTAGGAGATAGATAATATAAGGAGGGGCTTAAGGACCAACCTAAATTGAAATTTCCTCTATGTGGAGAGCCGTACCATTTATAGGACCCATAGTTAGTTCCAAGATTCCACTGTTGATTATCTCCATCAGACATAATGAAAGTTATATAATGAGCAGTTTTTTTAGTAGGAGGGTTAGAAGTAGCTTTTTGACTTAGAGGTAGGGAAGGAAAGGCACTTAGAACAGTTAAATTATAAGACCAATCTGCAGCAACAATACTTATACCATGTTTTGAAGCTGTGCTTACGTTAATGAATTCATCTGGGCCCCAACCTAAACAAATAGAATCACTTTCCATGGAAGAAAATATCTTATCTCTAAGAGTAGTATCACTTACACTATCCTCATAAAATACTAAGGATTTAGACATTATACCGTAATCTCTTAGGGCGGTATCCCTTTCAGGAGAAAGTTGAATTACCATTGAATGATTAAGTCCAGAATTCCACAAATTATTGTAGGCCCAACTATTATCTGTATTTCTACAATCTCCTTTAAATTTTGTTATGCCATAGTTCTTTACTTTACTTTCAATAGCTTCATCAATTGCAATGGAATTATTTAAGGAGGCAAGAGAGCAGGCATTGTTTATTGATGGATCTTTTGTAGTTTTATTACTATAAAGTACATAACCATCAACGTAATCTTTGAATATATCTAATAATTTCCAGGGATCTGAAATTTTTTTATAATTGATTCCATGGTTATTTTTTAAATCCTCTAACCATATTTCATAATCTGGTTGTGAAGTATTAAGTGTATATATTTGAGAAGAAGAATGACTGTTAACCACACCTTGAAGAGTAGCTATCATTGTTCTTTCGCTAGGAGTCATCTTATCTTGAGAAATAACATATAAAAGCTTTGGAATTCTAGGATTTTTTATATAATAAGAAGTATCTTCATAAATAGAAGTAATAGGAAAAAAGCTACTAATAGTAGCTTTTTTCCAATCACTCCATTTGGTATTAAAATTATTTCCGTTTTCTTTAGAGTATTTATAAAATTCTTCGAGAAACTTATCTCTTTCTTCATTATGAAAGGATTTAATATGCTTTTCATCAAAACCAGCTAATAATAGCTGTCTTTTTATAATATCATCCTTACTAACTTCATTTGAATTTTTAAGCATATCATACATAATCATAAATACAGTAGTTCTTCCAATACCTTGTTTACAATGAAAATGAAGCCAAGTATCTTTAGGCTGGGATTTTACTAGTTCTACGAAATAATCAACCATATCATCTGTAGGTGTTTTGCCATCAGTAACAGGGATGCGAACGTAGGATAATCCTTTAGAATTAACCAGCTGTTTTTCAGAATTAACCCTTGTTGGAGTTATAGTCATATCCTTATTATAGAAGGTAATAGGAGTATTTAAGGGAATGCTATTTAGCTTATTATTTTCATCTAATAAAACCTGATCCTTTGTTAAACCCATATTGGCATTATTTTTTGAGTTAGCCCAACTCACAGGATATTCATTGATGAAGCCATGAGATTCTTGTCTTAAATCAACAATTGATATGGGGAAGTGAGTTCCTATGGATTTTATCACTAAAGGAAGATTGCTTTCAGAAAATTGTTTGCTACCAGAGATATTTAAGGAGCTTAATCCACTAAGATTTAAATTTTTATCCTTCTCTATATTTATTTTATCAGAAGATTTACGAAAGTTATTAGGTATATCCTTGATATTTGATGAATCTAAAACAAGATTCGCATCACTATTATCTGGAGAGAGGGTAAAACCTTGCGCTATTTCACTTCTTACTATGAAAATATAGAGAATACTTAAGATTACTAATAAGATAGATATGCTTGTTTTAAAGTTTTTATACAATTATAATCACCTACTTTATATAAATTATAAGATGTAAAGTTTTAACTGTGATGAGTGCAGTGTATAAAGATAATATGTGCTGAAGAGATAAGTTATATGCTATAGATAAATTTATTTCTTTAAGCAATAAAAGGATATGCATACACATATCCTTTTTATCCTATATAAAATCATTATTTAATTGGAATATATATGTCAAATTCTCCATTGCTCATAAATCTCTCATCATATAATTCAAGTTGAGGTCTATAATCAATTTCATGTCCTGAGGCTGGAAGTAGCTTGGTAAATATATCATTATAGAATTTACCTAAATCCGTTATAGTTCCGCCATAAGTGTACACAAGATATTTGCCTGCTGGGACAACTTTTGTTTCCATACCTTGTGGTACATCCTCAAAGCTGTCAACCTCTGCACAAGCGGTATAATGGAATCTACCTTCTGAATCCATTTCATCATCACATATACCATAACATATCATGGATGTGCTTTTATTTTTTATATTTTTATAGCTATTATTAAATGCTCCCCAAAGATTAGGAATTTCCCCGTTTTTATTGTTTCCAAAATAAGTTATGCCTACAGCCTTAAAGCCATTAATGTTTAAAATTTTTCCTTCCATAATTATTATCTCCCTTCAACTATTTGATGTGTTTATTATAACAAGTGATCCCTGACACTATTATGTCAGGGATTTAGATTCTCTTTAAATTATTTTTTATAGAGTGTTGATTTTCAAGACATATACAAATTGTAATAATAAAAATACATTCCTTAAAAAACGTTTGAAATTGGACTTCAATATTATTGCTGCGAAGCCCTATTTAAGTTAATTTATTTAATGTAGAAACTTAATTGCAACTTATATACTATAAAATTATGAGTTATATAAAGTTAGAATTCCACTTGCTTTTTTTATTATAAAGTTACGAAGTTCTAGTGGTTCTAAAACCTCTAATGCATCACTAAAGGGAAAAATTACATTGCAGGCAGTTTCATAACTTAGCATATCTATATCATAAATCCAGTAATTTTCTATTTTTGTAGATGAATGTACAGTGAAACCTTGGAGAATTCCTTTTTTTTCTTCGTAGAACTTAATCCTCACAGTATATGCATTAGATTCTAGTTTAGAGGCAGATTGCTTTACAAATTGCTTTTTACTTTTTTCCCAAAAATCCTCTAGAGAAAAATTATCTGGCATAACAAAATTTTCCTTTAACACCTCTAGATTTTGAATTCTACTGCATTTGAAAACTCTAATCTCATTTTTAATTTCACAAAAAGCTACCATGTACCATTGAGAATTTTTTATAACTGCACCATAGGGATATATAATTCTTTCTGATATTTCTCCATCATATTTTTTATAATAAATTTTTAGCTTTTTTAAATTTAACACTGACTTCTTGATTATGTCTACATGTTTATTCTGTATCCTTTTTCCCCACCAAGGTTCTGAATCAATGAAAAATCTTTCTTTAGCTTTGATAATTTCATCTCGATGTTCCTTTGATACACTGTTTTCAAGCTTAATGATAGCATTTTGTAACTGTTGTGAAGCTTCTGTATTCTTTTCTGATGTAACTCCCATACTGGAGAGTAAAAGATTAACAACATCTCCGCTTTCTAAGGTGTTTGAATTGATTTTATAGTTTTCCATAAAGGAATAGCCACCACTGGGGCCAGGGATTGACATAATAGGAACCCCTGCTTCACATAATATATCAATATCTCTATATATAGTTCTTTCTGAGGTCTCCAGTATTTTAGCTAAGCTTCCTGCTTTCATTGTACCTCTTGAATCCAGCAGCATAATAATTCCTAAAAGTCTGTGAAGTCTCATAAAGTCACACTCCTATCTGACTTTTATTTTTATCTCTTATGGATACATCTCCATTAAATATAGTTTAATTCTTTTACCATGAATATGTCCATAAATTTATCCTAATTAACATTAAGGTATAAATTTATGGACATGTATATGATGTAATCATATAATAGAAAAATTCACTTTTTTTCACATAACTTTCACAATAACATCAAGTGATGAACTTATTAGGTATTTATAATAATATTAAAGGTCAGACATGAGAGAGGTGGAAGATGTGGGAAGTAAAAAGAATAGTTATGTATTTCAGCGTGTAGAAAAAAAATATATACTTACACAAGGACAATATAAATTATTTCTTCAATATATTAAGCCTTATATGGTGGTAGATGAATATGGGCTTCATACAATTTGTAATATTTATTATGATACAGATAATTATGATTTAATTAGGCGTTCTATAGAAAAGCCTAAATATAAAGAAAAGCTTCGTCTTAGAAGCTATGGTAAGCCAGGGAAAAGGGATACTGTATTTGTGGAAATTAAAAAGAAGTATGGTGGAACGGTGTTTAAAAGGAGAAGTTCCCTTGCTTTAGAAGAAGCAGAATGGTACTTGAATAGTCGTATAAAGCCTAAAAAAGAAAATCAAATTTTAAAGGAAATAGATTATTTTTTAGATTTTCATAAACCAAGTCCTAAGTTATATATTGCTTATGATAGAATTGCTTATTTTGGAAGAGAAGATAATGATATCCGTATTACCTTTGATCATAATATCCGAAGTAGAGATTATGATTTATCACTAAGTAAGGGGGATTATGGAGATTATATTTTAGATACTTCTTCTTATCTAATGGAAATTAAAGTACCTCTAGCATTGCCTATGTGGTTGGTTGAGATACTCTCACTACTTGAAGCTTATCCAGTTTCTTTTTCAAAGTATGGGAATATTTATAAAAAAGGTCTTTTAGAACATAGGAGGAGTGAAGATAGATGTTTACAAGTATATTAAATAGCACAGCAGGACAACTAAATATTTTAAATGCCATGATTTGTACAGGAACTTCTTTAATTTTAGGGTTAGCTATTGCCTTAGTTTATATGAGTAATGGGAAATACTCGAAAAATTTTACCGTTTCTTTAGTGGTACTTCCTGCTTTAATACAAGTTGTAATTATGATGGTTAATGGTAATTTAGGCACAAGTGTAGCGGTTTTAGGAGCTTTTAGCTTGGTAAGATTCCGTTCAGTACCAGGAAGTTCTAGAGAAATTTGCAGCATATTTTTCTCTATGGCAGTAGGCTTAGGAACTGGAATGGGGTATATTACCTTTGCTATCTTAATAACTATAGTGATAGGTATTGTATTCACAATCTTGTTTAAAACAAATTTTGGAGAAAAAACTATAGCAGAGAAAGAGCTTAGGATTACTATACCTGAAGACTTAGATTACATAGAGGTATTTGATGATATTTTTAGTCGTTTTACAACTAAAGTATCTTTAGAAAGAGTTAAAACCACTAATTTAGGAAGTATGTATGAACTTAGATACAATATTGTATTATTGCATGAGACAAAGGAAAAGGAATTAATTGATGAAATTCGATGTAGAAATGGAAACTTACCTATTATATGTGGAAGAATAGAAAGCTCTAAAGAGGAGCTATAAGAATTAAGTATAGGAGGAAAAATTATGAGAAGAAGGTTTTATAAAAGCTCTATACTAATGAGCATATTAATAAGTGCTTCTCTTATGGCAGGATGCAAACAAGCTAGTACAGTAGAAAATGTAACATCCACAAGTGATAGTAGCCAAGAAGGGCAATATTTAGTCACTTATGATAGTGATGATTATTATATAGATTGGAAAGAGCAAGAGGTGAGAAGTATTTCTTTAAAGGAAACTTCTATTGATTTTAGTGGAACAGGTGCTACTGTAAATGGAAGTACAATAACTATTAATGCTGCTGGAACTTATGTAGTAAGTGGAAAGTTAAGTGATGGCGCTATTATTGTTGAAGCTGGTGAAAAAGACACAGTACGTCTGGTTTTAAATGGAGTAGAAATGAATTGCACCAATAGTTCACCTATTTATGTAAAAAGTGCTGATAAAGTTATTTTAAGTCTAGAGGAAGGAACTGAAAATAATTTCTCTGATGGAAAAGAATATGTTTTAACGGATGAAGAAGCTAATGAGCCAAGTGCAACTATTTTTAGTAAAGCAGATTTATCTATTAATGGAAAAGGTACACTTGTTGTTAAAGCCAACTATAATGATGGTATAACTTCAAAGGATGATTTTAAAATTGTAGAAGGTAACTTTAATTTAGATACTGCTGATGATGGTATCCTAGGTCGTGATTTATTAGGTATAAAAGATGGTACCTTTACTATTAAATCCACTGGGGATGGACTTAAATCCACCAATGACACAGATGAGACTAAAGGATTCATTGATATAGAAGCTGGTAATTTTAATATTACAGCAGGAGCAGACGCTATTCAAGGAGAAACCAACGTTAATATTGCTAATGGAGACTTTACTATATTAACAGGTGGAGGCAGTGCTAATAGTACTAAGATCACTTCAAAAGGTGGAGATTTTCCAGGAGGAACGGTACCTGGAGGCAATAGAGGAAATAACACCACAGGAAGCAATACGGGCACAAACAGTACTGCCAAGGTAGAAGGGGATGAGACCCAAAGCAATAAAGGTATTAAAGCAGGAAAAGGCATTGTGATTTCGGCTGGTAAATTTACTATAGATACCTTAGATGATGCTATTCATAGTAATGATAATGTAACCATTAAAGGTGGAGAAATAACCATAACTAGTGGTGATGATGGAATTCACGGAGATACTACTTTAGATATTGTAGATGGAAAAATTAATATCACAAAGAGTTATGAAGGGTTAGAAAGTGCAACTATTAACATTGCAGGAGGAGAAATCAATGTGGTAGCTAGTGATGATGGAATTAATGTAGCTGGTGGAAATGATGGTTCTTCTACAAATGGTCGTCCAGGACAAAACTTCTTTAATTCTTCAAGCAATAATAAACTTACAATAAATGGCGGGAATATTACGGTTAATGCCGGTGGAGATGGTTTAGATGCCAATGGTTCAATTTATATGACAGCTGGAACTGTTATTGTAAATGGCCCAACTAACAATGGAAATGGTTCACTAGATTATGATGGAAGCTTCGAAATCAGCGGTGGAATCTTAATTGCAGCAGGTAGCTCTGGTATGACTCAAGCTCCATCTACTAGTTCAACTCAATACGCAATTACAATGACTTATTCTAGTAAACAACAAGCTGGAACTATTGTACATATAGAAGATGATAAAGGTAATGAAATAGTAACCTTTGCACCAAGTAAAGAGTATCAATCTATTGTAATTTCTTCACCTAAACTTACAAAGGACGGTAATTATAAACTTTATACTGGTGGAACAGTTTCAGGAGAGGCAGTAAATGGTCTTTATGAAGGTGGTACCTATAAGGCAGCAGGAGAAGGAGTAAGCTTTACTATTTCAGATGTTTCAACTTACTTATCCGAAAGCGGTGTAACTACTAATACAGGTGGATTTAACCCAGATGGTGGAGGTACTCCTCCAAATGGCGAAAAACCACAAAGGGGCGGAAATGGAGAAAATGGTGGAACTCCGCCCACTGGAGAGAATGGTACTAAGGGTGGAACTACTACAGAAGATAAACAGAGTTAATAGTTTCAAAAAGGTAAATTAATTAGTAAAATAAATTTCTAGTTTAATTATATAGCTCGTAGGAATATTTGTAGGATTATATTCCTAGCTATAGCTAAAATTTTGGGAGTGACAATATAACCTAAGAATTATGTATGGGATAGAATAAAGCAGTAGATTTAAGGTCTACTGCTTTATTTTATATATGAAGTTGAATTTAAATATATTACATTTACTTCTTATAAGAACAGATTCATCAAAGCCATTGCCAGTACCAGATGAATTTATGGCAGACCCAGAGAAAGCAGGAATAGGACTCGATAAAAACATTGATAAAAACAAGCTTACAATTTGTCACTCAGTTTCTCGATTGCTCCAAACGAAAATGGCTTATTTGTGTGCAAGGAAACTGGGAAGACTCATGAGTAAAATGATAAAGAACTATGATAAGTGAATATTAAATGAAAGAAAAATAATATATCTTGTAAAAACATGTTGATTTATTCCGAGAAATATAATATTATATAAACATAACGAACGATTAATAAAATAAAAAAGTGAATATTCGTCTTATATATGCTTGATAATATGGATCAAGCGTTTCTACCAGGAGGCCGTAAACATCCTGACTATAGGAGAACTATTTTATATATGTTTTTGAAAGCTTATATGTAATGCTGTTTAAGGTGTATTTTATTCAATGTACTATATTCAGTGTATTATATAATTCGGTTTTAAACATGTATTAGTAATCCTAGGTCAGTGTGATACCTAGGATTTTTTATTTTTAAATTTTAAATTGCATTGCATAATTAAGTTATTTAGTGAGGAAATATCATGGAACTTTTAAAAAATAAAATTAGAGAAGATGGAAAAATATTAAATGGTAATATTTTAAAGGTGGATAATTTTATTAATCACCAGATGGATGTTAAGTTATTTAATGAAATGGGAAAAGAGTTTAAGGAAAGATTTAAAAATCAAGAGGTAAATAAAATTCTGACTATAGAGGCTTCAGGTATTGGTATTGCAATAGTTGCAAGTCAATATTTTGATTTCCCTAAAGTGGTATTTGCAAAAAAAACTATAGGAGGAAACTTTTCTAAGGAGTCTTACGAATCTAAAGTTTATTCTTTTACAAAACAGCAAGAATACACAGTAAAAGTGTGCAAAGATTTCATAAATAAAGGTGATAAAGTTTTAATAATAGATGATTTTTTAGCTAATGGAAATGCCTCTTTAGGCTTAGTTGATATAGCAGTTCAGGCTGGAGCCGAGGTAGTTGGAGTTGGAATAGCAATTGAGAAAGGTTTCCAAGATGGCAGAGATAAACTTGAAAAGCGAGGGGTAAGAGTAGAATCTTTAGCTATTGTGGATAAGATGGAAGGAAATAATATTTATTTTAAATAAAATGCAGAGATAATAATGTAGAGATAATATGGAGGGGTAAAAATATGAATAAACTATTTAAAAGAATGGCTGGTATGGTTGTAGCTGGGGCATTGTTACTTACTGGCTGTGGTAGTGCAGCAGGGGACAAACCATCAGGAGAAGGTACAAATGAAAATGAAGAAATTAAAGTTGGTTTTATATATGTAGGACCTGTTGGAGATGGTGGTTATACATATTCTCATGATGAAGGAAGACAATATCTTGAGGAAAAATTAGGAGTTAAAACTATTTTTAAAGAATCTGTTAAGGAAGAAAAATCAGAGGTTGAAAAAACAGCAGAGGCAATGATAGAAGAAGGAGCCAATGTTATTATAGGTACAAGCTTTGGATTCCAAGAAGGGATGTTAGCTTCAGCTAAAAAGCATCCAGAGGTTAAGTATATACATTGTTCAGGCTTTGAAACAGCAGAGAATATGTCTCAATATTTTGGTAGAATACATGAAATGATGTACTTAAATGGAATGATAGCAGCAATGCAAACAAAAACTAATCAATTAGGATTTGTTGGAGCATTTCCAATTCCTGAGGTTATAAGAAATATAAATGCATTTACATTAGGTGCTAAATCTGTTAATCCAAATGTAAATGTTAAAGTTAATTGGACAAACACTTGGTATGATCCAGCTAAAGAAAAAGAAGCTGCAAAGGCATTATTAGATGGTGGTGCTGATGTGATAGCTCAACATCAAGATACTGCAGGTCCACAACAAGCAGCAGAGGAAAAAGGCGCATTTGCAATTGGATATAACACAGATATGAGCAAAACAGCTCCAAAGGCGAACTTATCTTCAGCAGTTTGGAACTGGGGTCCATATTATGTAAATCAAGTTCAAGCAATTAAAGATGGTACATGGAAATCAGAAACTTACTGGGGTGGAGTAAATGATGACATAGTTAATGTAACTATGTCAGAGTTAGTGCCATCAGATATTAAAACTAAAGTTGAAGCAGCTAAAGAAGATATAAAATCAGGTAAAAATAAAGTATTCCAAGGACCTATAAAAAATCAAAAGGGTGAAGAAGTTCTTAAAGCAGGAGAAGTTATGTCAGATGAAGACATTTGGAATATCAATTGGTTTGTAGAGGGTGTAGATGGAGTGATTCCTGCTAATTAGAGAAGTGTTCGCAGGGCTCACAGAGAAGTGCTCACGGAGTTCACAGTGAAGTGGCTTCGCGAGAGAAGTACTCACTACGTTTGTACAGAAGAATAACAAGTTGCAGAGAGTACTCAATGTGTTGGCAGAATTGAAAAGTAGAGATTGAAAATAGAACTGGAGGAGTTTTCCTTCAGTTCTCTAATTTTAGATTTTGGAGGATATTATGAAGGAGAAAGTACCATATATTTCAGTCAGGGATATTAGAAAAGTTTTTGGTAAAGTAGTAGCAAACAATAATATAGGATTAACAGTAAATGGAGGAGAAATTCATGCATTATTAGGGGAAAATGGAGCTGGTAAAAGCACCTTAATTAATATCTTATCTGGAGTTTATAGACCAGATGGTGGTACTATTACCGTTCATAATAAAGAAGTAAAATTCACCTCTCCAAAAGATGCTATAAGTGCAGGGGTTGGTACAGTGTATCAACATTTCAAATTAGTAGATGCTATGACAGCAAGGGAAAATATTACCCTTGGATTTTCTACAGGTATGTTTAAAAAGAGAGATTCAGTAGACACAAAAGTAAAAGAAATTTGTGATAGATTTGGTTTAGAAGTAGATTTAAATAAATTTGTGGGTGATATGTCAGTAGGAGAAAAACAGAACTTAGAGATACTAAAGGTTTTATATAGGGGAGCGGACATACTGATATTAGATGAGCCTACTGCGGTATTTACTCCACAAGAAACAGCTAAGCTTTTTAAAATAATGAATAAGATGAAAGAGCAAGGTTGTGCCATAATTTTTATTACACATAAGATGGATGAGGTTATGGAGGTTAGTGATAGAATAACGGTGCTAAGAAAAGGTGAAACTGTAAAAACAGTTATGAAAGAGAAAACAACTCCAAAAGAACTTACTGACTTAATGGTTGGACGTTCTGTGGATTTAGCTATAAAAAAGGTAACTAAAGAGCCGGGAAAGGTTATATTAGAAGCGAATAATATAACTATATTAAATGATGAGGGTTTAGAGGCAGTTAAAAACATTTCCTTCAATGTAAGAGCAGGAGAAATACTTGGAATAGCAGGTATAGCTGGATGTGGGCAAAAGGAGCTTTGTGAAGCCATTGCAGGCATATACCCAGTGAAAAAGGGCCAAATAATTTTTGAGGGAGAAAACTTAGAGGGAAAAAGCCCTAAAGAATTTATTAAAAGAGGAATATCTATGAGCTTTGTACCAGAGGATAGGCTTGGAATGGGACTAGTAGCATCAATGGATATGGTAGATAATATTTTACTTAAATCTTATAACAATAAAAAGGGAGTATTTATAGATAGAAATCCCATTGAGGTCATGTCTAAAGAATTAGTAGAAACTTTAGAAATAAAAACTCCAGGAATACACTTTCCAATAAAATATCTTTCAGGTGGAAACATACAAAAAATATTATTGGGAAGAGAACTGAGTTCAGAGCCTAGACTTTTGGTTATGGCATATCCAGTTAGAGGACTTGACATTAATACTTGTTACACAATATATGACTTAATAAATAAAGAAAAAGAAAAGGGTACAGCAATAATTTTTGTTGGAGAAGATTTAGATGTACTTATGGAGCTTTGCGATAGAATCATGGTAATGTGCGGAGGAGAATCTACAGGAATCATTAAGGGTGAAAAAGCTACTAAGGATAAAATAGCCATGATGATGGTTGGAGGAAAATGTGAAGATGAGAGTGAGGGGATTATAGTTGGTTAAATTTATTAAAAGAGGAGAAGTTAGTAGAAAAACTAATTTCACCATAAGAATTTCAGCAATTATTTTGGCTCTAATACTTTCAGGAATATTCATAGGAGCATTAGGTCATAACCCCCTTGAAGTTTTCGCGTCAATGATAAAGGGAGCCTTTGGGTCACCTAATAGAATTAAACAAACTATAACCATAGCTATTCCACTTTTAATAACAGCACTAGGAATAGCAGTAGCTTTCAAAATGCAGTTTTGGAACATCGGAGCGGAAGGACAAATATTTATGGGAGCCTTTGGAGCTGCCTTAGTGGCTCTTAAGTTTCCAGAGATGTCAAAACCTTTAACCTTATTATTAATGATTATAGCTGGAATGACCTTTGCAGGATTATGGGCATTAATATCTGGAATATTAAAGGTGTATTTTAATACCAATGAAACTATAGTAACCCTAATGCTTAACTATATTGCCTTAAAATTTATTACATACCTTCAATATGATGCATGGAAGGATAAAAGGGCCATGGGATTCCCGAAAATTAAAAATTTTCCCGAGGATGCCATATTCCCATCACTTCTAGGAGTAAATATTGGATGGATATTTGCAATTGTATTAGTTATAGGATTTTATCTATTCATGAAAAAGAGCAAGATGGGATATGAAATTTCTGTTCTTGGAGAAAGTGAAAATACTGCTAAATATGCAGGAATTGACATAAAGAAAACTGTATTAAAAGCTGTGTTTATAAGTGGAGCTATTTGTGGATTAACTGGAGTAATACAAGCTTCCGCTGTTAGTAATACACTTTCTGTAGAAGTAAGTGGAGGATATGGATATACAGCGATAATAATTGCATGGCTTTCAAATTTAAATTCACCAATTACTCTAATTGTATCGGTGCTTTTTGCAGGGCTTTTAGAAGGGGGAGCATATATTCAGACTTCCTTTGGAATACCTAATGCAGCAGCATCTGTTATACAAGCTTTAATATTATTCTTTGTGTTAGGGAGTGAGTTTTTCGTTAGATTTAAACTTGTAAAGGCAGGAAACCTTGATAAATTAGAAAAGAAACAGGAGGTGAAATAATGGATTGGATATCTTTTTTTTCAGCAGCAGTAGTAGCAGGAACACCACTGTTATTTGCCACATTGGGTGAAATAGTTATAGAAAAATCAGGTAATTTAAACTTAGGAGTAGAAGGAATGATGTTATTAGGGGCAGTAGCAGGTTTCATAGCAGGTTTTAGAACTGAAAACCCTATAGTGGCGCTTCTTGCGGCTATGATAGCGGGGAGCTTAGGAGCTCTTATATATACATATTTAACTGTAACCTTAAGAGCAAATCAAGTAGTTACGGGGCTTACTCTTACCATATTTGGAACAGGGGTATCTTCTTTATTAGGTCAAAAGGTAGTAGGGGAGATAGTGCCTGAAGCTATAAAGAAGTTCTTTGTGCAAACTAAAATTCCTCTATTGGGAGATGTACCAGTAATAGGACAGGTATTTTTTAACCAGGATATATTTATATATTTTTCCTATGTGATAACCATAGCCCTAGGAATATATTTATTTAAAACTAATAAAGGAAACAATCTCAAAGCTGTAGGGGAAAATCCAGCAGCTGCAGATGCGGCAAGTATAAATGTTACCCTATATAAGTATGTACATATACTTCTTGGGGGAGCTCTGTGTGGACTTGGAGGAGCCTATTTATCCTTAGTGTATGTGCCAGCTTGGCAAGAAAACATCACTGCAGGAAGAGGATGGATTGCTGTAGCATTAGTTATTTTTGCTTCTTGGAATCCATATAAGGCACTACTGGGAGCCTATCTATTTGGAGGGCTTGATATATTAGGCTTTAGAATAACTCAAACACTAATATCACCTTATTTCTTATCAATGCTACCATACCTTGTAACTATAATAGTGCTAGTGATGGTTTCCGTTAAAAAATCAAGAAAGAATTCTCCTCCCAAGGGACTATCAGTACCTTATTTTAGAGAAGAGAGGTAACAGCCTAGGGTTATTAGGAAAGGTTCACTTTATTCATAAGTAATAGAAGCTTAGATGTTTTTAATAGCATCTAAGCTTTTTAGGTTACAATAATATTCTTTATGAATATATTAATTGTATAAATAGCATTAGTATACAATTGTAATATTTTGAAACTTTAACTACTAATTAAATAAATAATATAAAATACAAGGATGTGAATATAAGTGGATATGACAAACTTAGAAGTAAATGATACTTTAGAGGTATTAATAGGAACGCCTAATGAAAACAAAAGTATATTAAAGAATAAAATAAAATTAAATAAAAGCCTTAGCCCTTCGGGGTGTAGCGTAGGTGTACTGGCTTATTGTACAGATTTAACAGGTACATTTGGAGCACAAAATACAGTAGACACTCTTTTAGCAGATGGAAGATTTAGTTCGGTTACTCTAGTTGATGGGGATGTTGTTATGCCTACAGCGGAGGATTTATTAAATAATTTCAACGTAGTAATTGCTATGACTGATAACCGATGTGGATTCCCGATACCACAAAATATTGCAGATAGTGCAGCAAGTGCACTAGTTGGTTTTGCTAATATGGGAGGAGGTGTCGTACTAGCTGCCTTTGGATTTTCAACTATCATTGGCTTTGGAAATGCTCTTTTTGCTCCAGGGTTAAGCCCCTTCCAAAGGGTTCAAGGAGGTAATGGTCCAAGTAATATATTAGTTAATTTAAATACAAGTCAATGTAGCTGCTTAACAGATGGAGTAACAGAACCATTATCTTCATCTTTTTCAAATGTAGTAACACTATCTCCAGGGGCAATTCCCTGTCTATTTTATGATATTGATTCTAATCTACCTTTTGCTGCTTTTAATCAAAAGAGAAATATACTTGCTATAAATACTTTTCCAGCTGATGAAAGTGATAATCAGCAAGCTTCTTATAGAAGACTTATTGGAAATGCAGTACATTGCTTATGCCAAAGACCTTCCAGGGGAATAAATTTTTGGAAAATAAAATAGAATATAAGTTGCAATAATATTTATACATTAAATAAATTAACTTGATTAGGACTTCATTATTATTACTGATCCTCCGTTTCGAAAACTTGATTTACTAAGGCTCTATTCAAGAAAAAAACTAAAATACAACAACTCACTACGTCTCGAACAGGTTGTATTTCTTAACGATTTTTTCTTTCATAGAACTTAAGTAAATCTAAGTTTTCTGCAAATGGCATTCGCAGCAATAATAATGAAGTCCAATTTCAAGTATTTTTCATGAAATGTATTTTTATTATTACAACTTATATACATTAGAAATTTAGATTAAAACTCTATATTAAAAGTATAAAATTATATATTTTGAAGCTTTATTTGTCAATTCCATTTTTTGAAATTAAAGATTTTATCTACGATAGAATCTGTTTCATCCTCATCTAAATTTATATTTACTGCATTAATTAAGCATTTAAAGGAATCCTTTGGGAGCATATATAATTTAGCTTTAGGGGTAGTTATATTTATGGGGTCAAGTAAGGTCTTATCTTTAAGGAGAGAAGTCCAATAGTTATTATTAGCAAAACTAAATTTGTCATAGCAATCAAGAAGCATTGAAGGTAAGGGCTCATCACTGGAAAGTTTGGATATAATATCTATAGGTTTATTATTAAACTCACTACACCTGTTTAAGTAAATTATTAGTGAAGCAATCTTAGTGTTTATCTTATTTATATAATTTAATGATTCTTCCTTAGAATGTTTATTTTCATTAGATAGAAGTAAATGAGCAATACTATTACTTAAATTTTTAATGCGTTTTAATTTACCATGATTCACATTTATAGCTATTAGATTTTCATTTATTTCATCTATTAATATTTTCAATAGTTCATTAGTATTATTTAAATTATTATGTTCCTCAAGTATTTTTATTATGGTGTTGTAAGGTATACCTTGAAGGGGACAAGTGCTTATATAGGTAAGAATATTTCTTACTGTAGGATATGGATTTTTACCCAATTCATATACTATTTCTAGGTAATTCATGTAACACATGTCTAGTACTAGGATATCTATGTTAGTATTAGTATCAGCTTTTATTTTATTTATGACATAACACATTTCCCATACTCCCATAATATAAGGAGCCTCTTGTGAAAAATCAGGAAGTACACCTACAAAAGAAGATCCATGTCCCGATATTATTAACATATATTTTTGGGCTGGATAATTTTTTATACCCCATGCAATAAAATCATATAGGTTATCATGATCTGCCATATTTATTTTGCCTAAATCTTCGATAAGAGTAGAATTATTCTTATTAATATAATACCTTCTAACTCCCATCCAAGGACTTGAGAAACTAGAAATATACTGATTAGGTCTCATGATAAATGGTATATCCATACTATCAAGGCCGATTTCCATAACAACATTTATATTGGAGGTTGAACCTACTTTTTCAGCTTTTAATTTTGAGTTATATATTTCAGGAAGTAGTTCATTATTTCCATTAGCATATATAAGAATGGTCCATTCTTTTAAATTACTTTTCATTTTCATCTTCCTCAGAATTAATAAAATTAAAATAGTTATATACTATAGTTTATTCAAGTTTCAATATAAAGTTGTACATAAAAAAATATTATTGGAGAGTAAAATTTTCAGCAATATTTATAATATAGTCTTAATTACATCAAATTTTGATAAATCCTGTTTATCTATAAATATAACTCCTGTTTTTGGTCTCAATAATCCAATAATTAATTTTACAATAGTAGATTTTCCTGAACCACTTTCTCCAACTAAGGCAATATATTTTCCACTTTGAAGCTGTCTACCATTAGGCATAGCTAAAAATGTTTCATAACTGTACTTTTTATCCATATTATTATTTTTGGGTAAGTCAATCAGTACAGTGAAAACTGTCAACAAGTTTTCATAATCTCAGTACAATCTGCTAACAGATTAAATCAACTGTACTGAGTAGTTAATTCGTTTAATTATCATAAAGAATTCACATTCTTAGAAAATTCATGGATATTTTATAGCATTTATTTCTATGATTTATTGGGACATAATGATAGAGGGTGTGTGGGCATAAATTAATTATTAGTACAACCTTGCGTCATAGGACGAACTAATTAATAAAAAATGTTCTTTGCTACGAAAATAGAACAGTTTTTATTTTCATTGGCAGCTGTGAAGTAAGTCATGATTCGTTGAAAATTGAATAGTACGGTATTAGAAATGCTTATAAACTATATTGTATTAATATTAATACAAGTATACTTGGCTATTTGCCAAGCATACTTGACAAGTTTATTTCCATATGATACCATTAAGTTGATGGAGGTGATAATTTGAATGAAGATAGGCAATTAAAGAATCGTCTAAAAGTTGCTCGTGCTGAAAAAAGTCTATCACAGGAACAACTGGCTGTACTTGCAGGTGTAACTCGGCAAACAATTAGTTCTATTGAAACAGGTCAGTATTGTCCTACTGCAAAGTTAGCATTAATACTTTCAAAAGTGCTAGATAAAAAATTTGAAGATTTATTTTATTTTGAGGAGGTAAAAAATAATGACTAATAAAATTGTAGAAAAAGATGAAAGAACAACCTTTATTGAAAATGCTAGTTATGCATTTGGATATAAATTTATTGCGTATGCACTATTCATTGATGTTATATACAGGTGTTTAAGATTTAATGAAGCACCATGGGATTTACTTGCGATAGTAATTATTAGTGGTTTTGTTTCAACAATATATCAGTATAAACAAAAAATTTTAGCAAAAAGTTGGTTGAAAGTGGTTGCTTTTAGCTCTGTTATTGCTTTTATAATCGCTTTTTTGATGGTGATTGTTTTAAGAAAATTTTAAAACAAAGGTATATATCATTTATTCTATTCTTTAGGACATTATATTTTTACTTAAGCATTATAATTAGAAAATCTAATAATTTCTTAAGATGCCGTATTATTCAAATGAATTTTATGGTATTTTTGTTTCGTCCTACAAAAAAAGAATGCATTTAGCCTAAATAAGTTTGAAACAGAAACAAGAGGATTTCATTGAATATGAACAGTAGGATAAGAATCTACTGTTTTTTATTTTTGAATTGAAATATAATGTTAAACAATTATATCGACGGTAGTTTTTTAAAAAAATCTCATTTCCAAAGAATTATATTTTTAATAATTTTAATTTGTAAGCATCAAATAGAGTACACGTTTTTGAACTTTTTGTCCCGTTATACGTTTAATAATTGTGAGGTGAAATAGATGAACGCAATAAATATATCAAATCTTATAAAATCTTATGATGAAAAGAGTAATGCGTTAAATAATATAAGTCTCAGTATACCAAAGGGTGAAATATTTGGTTTTCTTGGTCCTAACGGCTCAGGGAAAACTACAACTGTAAGGATTCTTAATGGAATTCTTACACCAACATCAGGATATGCTGAAATTTTAGGGAAACCTTTGAAGGATCATAGTGTTGAACTCCATAGATTATGTGGAGTTATGACTGAAAGTTCTTCCTGCTATGAAAATCTTACTGCTGAACAAAACTTATTATTCTTTGGAAATATGCATGATATGGAAGAAAAGCTACTAAGGGAACGTACAAAAGCTATTTTAAGAAGGCTGGAATTATCAGATGTAAGTAATAAGAAAGTTAAAGCTTTAAGTACAGGAATGAAGAAGAGAGTTTCCCTGGCTATAGCCCTTATTCACAGCCCTGAAATATTATTTCTTGATGAGCCTACTTCTGGTTTAGACCCAGAAAATGCACTTAATGTATCAAAGCTTATAAAAGAACTTGCAGAAGAAAATGAAGTTACAGTATTCCTTTGTACTCATCAATTAAAATATGCTAATGATATATGCACATTGTATGGCTTTATAGATAAAGGTAATATTCTTGGCTTTGGTACTTTTGATGAACTTGCTTCAAAGAAAAATGCAAGTATTCAATTAAAAATCAGGGGAAAGAATATTTCCGAGAAATTTGGACTTGTTCGTGAGGAGAATAACTTATATAGTAAAGCTATTTCAGGAGATGGAGAGGTAAATGCTCTTATACACAATATAATAGCAAACGGTGGGGAAGTTTATGAGGCTGTACAACAAAAATGGTCACTAGAACAGCTGTATTTTATGTATATAAAAGGTGCAGCAGAGGGTGTAACACTATAATAATGGAGGTGTTAATATGAATAGGAGTGAAAAAGCATTAATTCAAAAGGATATAAATGAAATAACAAGTTCAAAGCAGATAATTCTACCAATGACTATTGTACCCATTGTTCTTGCTGTACTCATACCTCTGGCATTAGTTATAGGTGCGAGATATGCGGGTAATGATTACATTATAAAAGAGTTGGGACCGCTTCTAGAAAAGTTACCTTCTGAATATAAGATATATACCCCTGGACAGCTTTTAATAGAGCTTGCTATAAACTATATGTTTCCATCATATTTTCTTATAATTCCTATAATGTGTTCAGGAGTTATTGGAGCTAGCAGTTTCGTAGGGGAAAAAGAGCATAAGACAATGGAGACACTGCTTTATACACCTATATCTATGGAATCACTACTGAAAGCAAAAATTTTAGGCGTTTTTATACCATCTTATATTATAACTTTAGTTTCATTTATAGCTTTTGGTATCATAATAAATATAGGTGGCTTCATATATTTTGGAGAACTTATTTTTCCAAATGTAAAATGGCTTATTATCATACTTTGGATAACACCTGCAATTAATTTATTATCATTAACTATCACGGTTATGATATCAGCAAAGTCAAAAACTTTTCAGGATGCTCAGCAGGTAAGTGGCATTCTTGTTATTCCTATAATTCTTTTATTGATAGGTCAAGTGACAGGTATAATTATATTAAATAATTTTATTATGTTTACAGCAGGTGCAGTTCTTCTCATACTAGATTATATATTGATAAAGAGGATTTCCTCTAAATTTATTCCAGAGAAAATGGTTTAAATGAATTTCATTGAATATTGACAGTAGGGCTAGAATCTACTGTTTTTTATTTTGTATTAAAACATAATGTTAAATAATTATATAAAAGTATATTGATTACATAAATAACTGCTATAATATTTTTATGATTTATTGGAACATAATGATAGAGGGTGTGTGGGTATGAATTAATTATTAGTACAACCTTGTAATTTATGATGAGTTAAAAAGGGGGTAATTAATATGAGAGAAGTATTGTATGATAATTATTACTGGCAAAATGATTTAGTTAGGCTAAGGGCTTGGAGTGCGAATGATTGGGAATGGGATTATTATAATAACTTCGATAGTGAAACTTTAAGGTTGGCAGATTGTGAACTTGCTTTACCACCAACAGTTTCATCATCACAAGAGTTTTCAGAAAAAATAAAAGATTTCTCAAGTACTAATAGAACTTATTTTGCTATAGAGACTTTGGAGGGAGTTCATGTTGGTAGAATAAATTTAAATAGTATTGACGAACAAAATGGAACTTTTGAAATTGCTACGCTGATTGATAAAGACTATCAAGGTAAAGGTTATGGAACTTCTGCTATGAAGATAATTCTTAAATATGCTTTTATGGAAAAAAGGTTAAATAAATATTGTGCAGGCATTTTAGAGGGTAACTTAGGATCTATTGCTATGCATAAAAAACTCGGCTGTGAGCAAGAGGGGACATGTAGGCAAAATATTTATACAAATGGAAGATACCATGATGAAATTCTCTTTGGATTAACAAAAGAAGATTATTTAAATAGGAATGAACAATTTTAAGGTGTTTTTAGGTAGTAATTTTCTTAAATGTAGTAACAAATATATAATTAAATAATTTATCCATAATGCCGTACTATTCAACGTGGATATGCGGTATTTTTGTTTCATCCTACAAATAAAGGATCATTAACCTAAATAAATTTAAAATAGAAACAAGAGGATTTTATTGAGTATGAACAGTAGGAAAAGAATCTACTGTTTTTTATTTTGGGTTCAAATATAACATTGAAAAATATAAAAAGTATATTAATTACATAAAGAAGTGCTATAATATTTATGTGAATTAATTGTAAAATAGTAAAATGATGAGAAAAAAATATTTATCAAGATTATGACATTGTATATGTTGTAACCTAAACGAAATCATTTTTGGATAATAAGGGCTGAATTTCTGTATTTGGGAATATAGCTATAGTTCAGGAGTCTGATTTAAATGACCTGGGCTTTGATGTAAAGATAGATTTAAAAAAAATGTCTACCTAGTGAGATTTATGAAATGTATGCAAAAACTTATTCTGATAGTGATTATGATAACTTTTGGGAGGCGATATTTAAAGCTTGTGAGCTATTTAGAACTATTGCATCAGTTGTTTCTAAACATTTGGATACAGCTATAATCAAAGTGAAGATACAAATATGACAGAGTATTTAATGAAGATAAAAAACAATTATTTCCACTCAGAATCATAAGCCAGTCAATTTGAACTTATAGGAGGAAAATCAAATGGAAGCTTTAATAGAAAAAGACTTAGAATTAATTGAAAAGGCAGTTGAAACCATAAGAAAGAACTTTGATGGTGTAAAATATAATCATACAGTTGGAGCAGCAGTTAGATGTAAAAATGGAAAGATTTATACAGGGGTAAATGTTTATTCTAATCATGGGGCTTGTGCTGAAATGATAGCCATTGGTACAGCTATAACGGCTGGAGAAAGGGAATTTGAATGTATAGTTGCAGTTAGAGGAAAAAAGGATGGCGAAGTGTTACCACCCTGTGGAAATTGTAGACAACTCCTTTCAGACTATATGCCTGATTGTAAAGTAATTGTTAATGCAGATGGCAAGCTTAGAAAATTTCAGGCAAGAGAGTTGTTGCCTTTTGCTTATTCGGTTCCAGATTAAAGTAAATCATAGTGATATTTATAGTTTTATTTATTACACATATATAAAGCAGTAGATAAGCAATAATCACCTACTGTTTTTAGTTTTAAGAAATTTGTATTTCACTAGATAATAATCCACCCACAACATATATTTCATACACTATCAAAAACAATTAACATAAAAACACCTACTCACATATTATAAAGTATAATCTTAACTTTATAGGAGGAAATTTATGAAGAAAAACAAGTTTAAGCTAATTTCAGTGATAGTTTTTATGTTCATGTTCCTAGGTGTTGTTGGTGGATGCAGTAAGAAGGTAGATGATAAACAGGAAGAGAAACCTGTAGAAAATAATAAGCCAGTTACTATGACTAAGATAAGACTTAATGAAGTTACACGTTCAATTTTCTATGCACCAATGTATGCAGCAATAAATGAGGGCTTTTTTAAGGAAGAAGGTATAGAAATTGAACTTACCACAGGACAGGGAGCAGATAAAACCATGCAACAGCTTCTAAGTGGAAGTGCTGATATAGGCTTCTCTGGGCCAGAGCAAGTAATGTACATTTATAATCAAGGAAGAGAAGATTACCCCGTAGTTTTTGCACAGTTAACCCAAAAGGATGGCTCTTTCTTAGTAGCTAGACAACCTATTAGTAATTTTAAATGGGATATGGTTAAAGGAAAAACAGTTATTGGGGGAAGACCTGGTGGTGTTCCTCAAATGGCTCTTGAGTATGTATTAAAGAATGAAAAAGTTGATATTACTAAGGATTTAAATTTGGTAACTAATATTGCATTTAATGCTGTACCAGGTGCATTTAAGGGTGGTACAGGAGATTTTGCAGCTATCTTTGAACCTACAGCAAGCGCTATTGCTGGTGAAATTAATGGTTCACTAGCTGCATCTATAGGAGAAAGTGCTGGCAACTTACCATATACTTGCTTCTATACGACTAAATCTTATATGGATAAGAATAAAGATTTAATAGAACGATTCACAAGAGCTATATATAAAGGACAACAATGGGTACTCTCAAAATCAGATGAAGAAGTAGCTAAAGCAATTAAAGAATTTTTCCCTGCTAGCGATGATGCTCTAACTGCTAAGGTAGTTGGAAATTATAGAAAAATAGAAGCTTATTCAAAGACTCCACAAGTTAATGAAGCTGATATGAATAGACTTATGGATATTATAGAGTCATATGACAAAGATCTATTAAAGGCTAGACCAGCATTTGATAAGATTGTTAATAACGAATTTGGGGACAAAGTAACTAAATAGGTAGTAATACAACTTTCTTAAATCTTATTATAAAGCTTAGTCCTATGAGTGTTACAACTTTAATAATAACGCCACCTATTAATATAAGTTGTAATCTCATTTCAAAAATATAAAAATAAATGATATCGACATACATATATGTAGATATCATTTATTTTTATTTAAAACAATGTATTTTGTTAACTATTTCTTATCTCCATTAACCTATATTATTTATAATTCCCAATTAGTTTAATTACTCGCTTACTATTTCCTGGATAGATTTCTTCAACCTTTTGATTATAGTTATATCTACTTGCAGAGGTACGACCCGTAACAAGAGCTCCAAGATAGTAGGGTGAAAATGGATCATATTGATAAAACCCAGTAATTATTGTTGAGTGTCTCCAAACCCTTCCGTTACTGTGCTGTATAATATCTCCTACCTCAAAAGGGTAACCATTTCTTCTATCGAATGGCTCATATGGAAAGGATATTCCAGCAGGTCCTTTTATTTTATTAGTCGTTAAAAATCTAAAAGAAGCTTCAACACTTGACCAGGAATAGGACCTGTTTGATAGGTTTACAAAATACCAACCTGTTGCTGGATTTGAATTATTGTACACCGTGGCTCCTCCAGCAAGTAATGCATGAGAAATGAAATTTGTACAATCAAAGTTTTCGTCTATTTGAGAAAAATCATAATAAGGAACTACTCCATTACCACTTGCAGGATGAGGACTCCCTGCATTATTTAAAGCATATTTTACTATATTAGCTCTATTTAATGGATATAAGGCTCTTAGATGTAGATTTTGTGTAGAAAAATCATTGATTTCCTTTATTTTTAATGTTTTACATCCTTCTTCTTTTAAATTTTTACCTATGAATTTTTTTAAGTTGTTTTGTTTATTCCTAAGTTCCATACTACTGATTTTATCTATAGGTAAATACTCTGGGAACTCACCTCTAATAAAAGAATCATAGTAATTGTCGCTTATACATAAATCTTTAACCTTATATCCACCTTCAGTGAATATAAGAAGCATTTCAACTATTTCACCATAACCTGATTCAACATTTTTTAAATCAACATATTTAAAGGATACATTAACAGCTATTCTTAATAATATGGTTGAGGCTACGGCTTTCTTATAAATAATTTTAGAAGTTATTTTATACTCCTCTTTCTCTAAGCGTGTCTTACTTGTTACATACTGATGTAACTTTGCTTTTTTATCTAAAAGAACTTTTAAATTATAAGAATATAAATATTGATTTATGTTATTATTTTTACTCAGGTCCCTATTTTCATAGAATTTCTCAATGACTTTTTCAGCTACTTGAATATAGTCATTTTGAGAATTGTTTGACGGTGCCCTTGCTATATTTGGTATAAAAGAAATAATCTTATTTAATAAAAATTCACGGGTAGGTGCTTTTACAATTTTGTTTCGTTTCATTATAATACTTCATCTCGAATATAATTATTATATTTACATTATATTAAATATTATAATATTGATTCCTATTAATCTGTGGGAAAGTTATTGTTATATATAAATTTATAGTAATGATTTATTGCTGAATCTAGAATGGTACTTAAGTAAGCATTAACATCATTAATTTCCTCCACATCGTAATCACAAGAAAATTCATTTATATCCATAATCTTTTTAGAACTTTTTCTAGCCATTTGAAGATCTCCTTTACTATTTATATATTTAATATAAATATATGTAGATACAATTAATTTTTAATGGATAATAATATGCTGATTTTGAGAAAAACCTCTGAAACCAGCATGAATACTATATATTGTTATATTTTTTTATTCTTATAAATATATAAATATAACAATATTTAAATAAGTATTCTTTATTAAAGTATTCAATTTTAATAAAGTTTGATTCACTTATGATATGGTTCCTTGTAACAACACTATCATAGGTTTTAGATATTTATAGTAGTAAAAAATGGCTAAAATCCTTTAATATAAGCCATTTGCAAATTAAAAAATGTTGAAAATAAGATAAGAGATATATTATGCATATATAATATATCCCTATTTATACATCATATTACATCACTCTATACTATTGTATAGTAGTTCCTATATAACAAATGAAATTATGCTTGACTATGATGTAAGGTCATAGTGTATTATATAATACAAAAAAGAGGTAAAGGATTTTGAAAATGAAAAAACAATTTTTTATAGTTAAAGATATTGTACAAATAACAGGTGTCACTGCTAGAACATTACACTACTATGATGAGATAAATTTATTAAAACCAACTCGCTTATCGGATAATGGTTATCGAGCTTACAGCAGAGAAGATTTAGAAAAACTTCAAACTATTTTATTTTTCAAGGAAATGGATTTATCTTTAAAAGAAATATCAGGTATTATGCAACTATCAAAGCAAGAACAACTACAAATGCTAAAAATGCATTATCAAACTTTACTATCAAAACAACAGCGATTAGGTACAATTATTACTGCGTTAGAGGATTATGTATCAGGAAAAGACATATTTAATTTGAATATGTTTAATAATTCGCCAATTTTGCCATTAGAAGAACAATATAGTCGTGAAGCCAAAATAATATATGGTGAAACAAAGAAATACAAAGAATATGAGAAAACCCTAGAAAAGCTATCTGATGATGAGAAAGTAAAATTATCTTATGAATTTGCAAATAATATTGAAAAAGTATTTAAAAAAATAGCAAAACAAATGTGTAACTTACCTTCTTCTGATGATGTTCAGAAATTAATCGTAGAATGGAGAAATTACTTAGAACAATATATGACTTGTGATGCAGAAATTCTAGAATGTATTGCTAACACTTATAGGTCTGATAGCAGATTTAAAAATTACATCAACCAATTCAGCGATGAAGATTTGAGTGACTTCATTTATCAGGCAATTATGTGCTATTGTAAAAAATAGAGGTTATTAGCAATAGTGTTATATATAATGTCTGAAAAATTATCTAATTAGCATACATTCAGTGTGACTCATTATTCTTTTTAGACGAATCAAGGACTTACCTTCTAATAGTAAGTCCTTTTTGTTTAAGCTTCAAAATAGCCTGATAACTTCATGATTTCATCGCCATCTATGATTGTAGCCTTTTCTATTGAAATACCAGTGTTTCTTAAGTATGCCTGTACTGCATGATATCCTACGGCATAACCTCCACAGAAAGGCATACCAAATCCATCAGTTTCAGACATCATTGGATGATTTCCAAATATATATTTACGCACTTCCATAAATCCCTTAACGTCAAGTGATTTTGAAATTATTCTTCTTGAGATGTCCAAATCTGTTCCTTGTACACCTGTTACCCAAGGGCCAATAAATTCTTCACCAAACAAGCTAGTTGCAAAGCTTTCAGCCAAGCCTTCAACAGCAAGGTATTTCCCAACTGATACATCAGTCATAAAATTCCATTTTGCATTATGAAAAAGTACATTATGATGAAACTCATGAGCTATACATGCGTTCAACTTTAGAAGGTTCTTTTCGTTAGGAGCAATCATTATTTGTATATATCCAGGTATAGAACCCATACCTGTATATCCTTCAGTCATAGCTAAAGTTTCAGGGTTCGCTAAGAAGATTCCTACTACAACCTTTTCTGGTAATGGAATGCAAGCTTTTTTAAAGCGCTCTGCTGCAGCTTCCATGGTAACTTTTGCACTATTCCAAGCATCAGCCTTTTCAAGCCTTTCTAACATTTCTACCATCTCAGAGTCACGACCAGATAGTTGGATACACCCCATGGCCTCAGGTGTTTTAGGTATATGCATTATTTCAAACATGGGATTAAAAGGTTCTATTAATTCACCGATAAAGAATTCATTTCTCTTCCCTTCGGGTAAATTAAGCATTTTTTTATATAAACTTAAAGTATCCTGTATAACTATTTCCATTAAAATCATCTCCTTATTATTCAATTGAATTTGTGATATCACTTATTACAACTTAAAGTATAGGGTATGACGTTGCGTGAAGGTCAACAGGAAACTCAATTATTTTACAAGTTCTGTCTGAGTCAAATTTTTCTTTTTTCTAGCGCCTGCTATAAATCGCCCGATTTTTTGTGTATCCATAATTACACCCCCTTTAATAATATAATAATTCAAAAGCCGCTATATCTAAACCCATCGCAGGTAGAGTAGGTAGAATAAACGTATAATATTATAATTTAACCAATTAAAGGATTTTCCAACCGTTTGTAAAAAGTTATTTCTATATGCTGGCCTGCCAAACGGCTGATGATTGATATTAGAAGCAAACTGATTTTAGACAATACAAAGAAGTTAATTCAAATTAGATGCAAGCTAAAAAATAATTAACTTATTCGCTTTCTCATAAAAAAGGCATTGCTAGACAAGTGGATGAGATATTATCCATGTTATTCTATAAAAAAGGAGGTGCTTATAATGCACTCATGGGAACAAATACAACAAACGATAGATTATATTGAGGAACACCTTTCTGAAGAAATTACTATTGAGAGCCTTGCAAAAATGGCAGCCTTATCGCCTTTCTATTATCAGCGGCTGTTTAGTCGATTAGTTAAAAAACCGGTAATCGAATATATCAAGCTGCGCCGTATGGCAAGGGCCACTGAAACTTTACTACAAAAGGATAAGCGGATTTTGGATATTGCTCTGGATTTAGGCTTTTCTTCACACGAGCATTTTTCCCGTACTTTTAAAGATACTTTCGGTGTTACACCGGAGAGCTATCGTAAGGCTCCCATAACTTTTAACAAGATGACGAAGCCCCAGTTGCTACTAAACTATACCCTTATTGATGAGAATGTGCCTCTTATCAGTGATGGAATTGTCCTTGAAATTAGCCGAAAACAGCTCGCAGTATCGGAGCATTTTGTTGGACTTGAGGCTAAGACTCCTGTTCAGTTTATAGAAGGTCTTGGCATCGAATCTGGAGTTGACCCTCTTGATACCCTTTGGAAAACCTTTCATCATAGGAAAGTGGGTATTCAAAATATTATGTCCGATGGTGATGAAATAGGTGTGGCCTATCCCTGTGAAGAAGAAGGCTATTTCTGCTATCTTGCAGGAGGACAGACTAATACCCATACAGCAGTCCATGGGTATAAAAATTGGGAATTGCCAGCAGGAGAGTACATTGTCTGCTCCTTTGATGCAGAGAACTTTGAGGGCTTGGTAATGGATGTGTTATATAAAGCGCAAAGATACTTGTTTGAAACATGGTTGCCAAATCACAAATTAACCACGAAGCCATTTTCCGTAGAGCGTTATGAAAGCCATGAACCGAATACCACAACAATGGAAATATGGGTTATGCCTATTGCATGAAACAAATGAGCAATTTGACTATCATTATGTTGTTAATCATATTTTGGGAGCGGGAAGATAATCTGTACTGAAGCAGCAAACTCCCCTATGTTGCCATCCTTTATGTGGTAAGTTTATATTAAGGTACAAACTATTCGATATGATTTGATAAAAACCTCTCAAAAGCTATGGCTATTTTGAAATTTTTTCAATTTTGGTATACTGTATAAGTAAGTACACGGGGAGGGAAATGTTATGTCAATGAATAGCCAAAGAGAATTTGAACTTTTAAAGAAAATTGGTTTCATACGAACTAGTGGTTCAGAAGAAGAGTTAAAAGCCGCAAACATTCTGTTAGAAGAAATATCTTCAATAGGATGCACAGGATACTTAGAAGAGTTTAAAGCTCCGACTTCTAAAATTAAGAAAGCTTCACTAAAGGTAGTTGAGCCCTATGAAAAGGAATATGAGATTACACCATATAACTGCTCAATTAGTACACCAGAAGTCGGAATAACTACAGATTTTGTATATATAGAGGATGGACTTGATGCAAACTTAGTTGACCTTAAAGGAAAGTTTGTACTTATAAATCTTCGTCCAAATCCTAAGCTTTATAAAAAACTTATAAAAGCTGGTATCGCTGGGTACATAACCATGTCTGGTACTGCCATGGATGAGGAAGATAAAACTGATATTGCTGTAGCTAGAATGCGTGAAAAGAATACACAATATGGAAAAATAACTGCTTTAAATATGCGCACAAAAGATTGCTTCCATATGGTTAAAAACAAAGCTTCTAAAGTGAAAGTAGAATTAATTACTGAAGATATAGAACTTACTTCTCATAATGTTATTGTAACTTTAGAAGGTTCTAAATACCCTGAGGAGATAATATCTTTCGGCGCTCATTATGACAGTGTTCCTTTTAGTACAGGAGTATATGATAATGGTGCTGGTTCAGTTATTATAATGGAGCTCCTTAGACATTTTAAAGAAAATCCACCAATAAGAACTGTAAAATTTATATGGTATGGCTCTGAAGAGGTTGGGCTTCTTGGTAGTCAAGCTTATTTAAAGGCTCATGAGGAGGAATTAAAAAAACATCTTCTAATGATTAATGTAGATGTTGGAGGCTCCATCCTTGGAAAAGAGAAGGCTCTAGTTACTGCAGAACAAAGCTTAGTTGATTATATTGATCATATGGCTAAAATTAAAGGTTTCCCACTTAAGGTAGAACAGAATATATACTCAAGTGATTCCACAGCCTTCGCTGATGCAGGAATTCCTTCTGTTACCTTCTGCCGTTTTGCGCCAAATGGTGGAGCATTCATCCACACTCGCAACGATGTTATGGACTTTTTAAGTGCTGAAGCTTTAGAAAAAACTACTATTATAACTAAAGAATTCAGTGAATCAATTGTAAACTCAGTAGTATTTCCAATTGAAAGAAAGATTCCAGATAACATGAGAAAAGAATTAGATAAATACTTTAATAAAGAAGATAAAAAAGAGGAAACTAAAAAATAAGATAGAAATAAAATAAAAGGCTTACATCAAGGGATGTAGGCCTTTACTCTTTTAATTTCTAAGAATTTTATCCATGGCTTTTCCCTTTGCTAACTCATCAATGAGCTTATCTAAATAGCGAATTTTCTGCATAGTTGGCTCTGTAATTTCTTCAATAGGAACCCCACAGATAACACCTTTAATTATTCTTTTTATTAAGCTTGATTAATTCTCCCTTTCATAACTTTAGGAAGATTTATAGTTCCATCTAAATATTTTCTTAGGGAAAGCATCATTGGTTCACTATTCTCGCCAACACCAATTATGAGGCTTAAATCTTTTGGGGAATAGACAACTGTATGCAGCGTTCCGAAATACTCTTTATAGTATTTAAAAAATAAAGGAGAATTTCCATCATTAAAATGATGATATGGAGATATTGGTGATAGTTCCTCTGCTAATAAACTACTTATATACTCTTTACGTTTTATTGAGCCCTGTATATCTTTCCTATTTTTTTCTTGTAATGTTTCTGATTCAAAATGATTTGTACAAATTAGTGGGTTTCCGAAATTGACAAACTGTTTCTGAGGAGAGGCTTCTACTACCACACCTCTTCCACTTTGATCTGTAATCGAATAATTGTAGCAAAATCCATGAGGAATGGTTGAAATTAACTCTAGTGCCTCTTTTATAGAGGTACATTGTTCTAATAATATTCTAACAATTGTCGTTGCAATAAAACCTTCTGCTTTATGTTGATTATTTACAAAATGTAATCCGACAACAAGGCCTTTTTCATTCATACCATCAAGCCTTCCAATTACTTGCTGGCTAAATCCAACACTTGCGTAACCATTAATTGGATTAGAAAAAACGAGTCTTGCATCATACAACTCTGGACTAAAATCATAATTTCGTACATAGTAGTTATCATTTATAAATGCAGTACAACCCATTGCTGGAAAAGATACATCATAACCGCTATAAAATCTAATTATGGTATCTAAGTCCATATCAAGTCCCTCTGCTAGTCCCCTAAGTTCTTCCAAAAGATTAGGGGAAACAGCCTTTAGTATCTCTTGAGCTTTTTTTGAATTAGAGTTAGTGCTTAACTCTTGAAGCAAGCCCATTTGTTTTAGCAGCTGTGATGACTTAATTTCTTCACTTTGTTTTAACCCTAATTTATAATAACTTCCCATTAAATCCATTACGTTTATAATCAATTCTTCCATGTGTCATTCTCCTCTTCTCTCAATTTGAGTAACAGGCATTAATAAATCCAATTCTGTAAAATCCACACCATGATACCACTCAAGTATGGGAGACGTTGGTGTCCATTTATGTTCGAGAGCATAGCTTAATAGTTTATGGTAACCACTTTGGATTGTAGTTATTGAATCTTTAAAGGGCATAGCAAGGCAGATGCATTGAGGTATGTGTTCTATTAAGGTGATTTCTGTTAAATCATCTATTCTTAAGTCAATCGGTACCCCAAAACCAATCTGCACTTTAATAAAATCTTTACCAGATAGATATTTCAAGTAACAATTTTTAAATGGGATATTTAACTTTTTAAGTTTATTTCCTCTATCCCAAAAGTGCGTTTTGAATTCGCCTATTTTAGATTCAGCATCATACCAAATAATTTGTTCTGCACATTTTTCTGTTAGATAAATTTTCTTACTTATAGAATCACTTTCTAAATAGCGTAGGCTGACCGTTAAAAGGTCCCGTTTCTTGTTTATATTATAAATCCAATTCTCCATCATCTGCTTCCGTCTTGCCACATCGTTTTCTAATAAATAAATTTGAATATCTTTTATCGGTATATCAGCTAAACGTAAACTTGAGATTAACTTCACTGTTGCGATTTGATCATCAGAATATATGCGATAGCCATTTGCGCTTCTTTCTCGAGGAAAAAGTAAATTTTTCGCTTCATAATACCTTAATGCACTTTTAGAAATACCTGTTCTTTCGGAAAAATCCTGTATATTCATGAACTCATTCAAATTATCACACCCCTTAAGTATAATGTTAAACCTTAAAGTAGCTTGAATGTAAAGAGAAATTTTTCAAAATGAAATGACTCACCATATAGGCAAGTCAATTCAAGGTAGAAGTATGAATTTGGTATTTCCAATTTTAATCTCTTCTTCTAGAGCTTATATATACATATCCCTTGGGTCATCACTTAAGTTAATAATAATATTCTTCATTTGGCTGTAATGATCTAATATTACTTTGTGGGTTTCTCTACCAATACCAGAATTTTTGTAACCACCAAAGGATGCACCTGCTGGGAAGGAGTTATAAGTATTTATCCATACACGACCTGTACGAATTCCTCTAGCTACTTTTATTGCCTTATTTATATCCTTTGTAAAGACACCACCGGCAAGACCGAAGTCACTATCATTGGCCATTTCAAGTAGATCCTCAACATCTTTAAACTTAATAACTACCCCTACAGGTCCAAAGATTTCTTCTCTAGCAACTCTCATATCATTAGTAACGTTAGTTAATAAGGTTGGCTTCATAAAACATCCCTTTGCTAAATCGCCTTCAGTATATCTTTCTCCACCCGTTGCGATAGTTGCTCCTTCCTTTTTAGCAATTTCAATATAGCTTAGAATTGTTTTTATTTGTTGTTCACTTACTTGTGCTCCCATCTGAGTATTCTTATCTAATGGATTACCAACTTTAACTCTTTCAAAGGAAGCAATGGCTCTTTCTAAGAATTCATCATAGAAGGATTCTTGAATAAAGATTCTAGAACCCGCAGAGCAAACCTGTCCTTGGTTGAATAAAATACCTAGTTGTATTCCTTCAAGGGCAATGTCCATATCTGCATCACTAAAGAATATGTTAGCAGATTTACCACCAAGTTCTAGGGTTGATGGAATTAGGTTTCTAGCTGCAGATATACCAACTTCACGACCGACATCTGTAGAACCAGTGAAGGCTAATTTATCAAGACCTTTATGATGTTGTAGGTATTCTCCACTCTTAGAACCTTTACCAGTTATTATATTAATTACACCTTTTGGAAGTATGTCATGGATTAATTTAATAAGTTCTAGAACACTTAAAGAAGTAGTACTTGATGGCTTGAATACACTAACATCTCCTGCGGCAAGAACTGGAGCCAGTTTCCAAGCGGCCATTAAGAAGGGGAAGTTCCAAGGAACAATTTGCCCAACCACACCAATAGGCTCTCTTAGTATTAGGTTCATTGTATTCTCATCTATCATTGTTGAAGTACCTTCTTCTGCACGAATAACTCCTGCGAAGTATCTAAAGTGGTCTGCTGCTAATGGAATATCAGCACCCATGGTTTCTCTAATGGGCTTACCATTATCCATTGTTTCCACAGTAGCTAAGAATTCAGTATTTTTTTCTATAATGTCAGCTATTTTATTAAGAAGTATACCTCTTTCTGCTGGGGTTGATTTACTCCAGGTTTTAAAGGCTTCCTTTGCTGCTTCTATGGCTTCATCTACGTCGTCATTAGTTGCATCGGCAATTTCAGCTAGGAATTCACCATTTGCTGGGTTATAAGACTTTAGGGTAGCTCCATCAGATGAATCCTTCCATTCTCCATTTATATATAGTTGATATTTATTTTGTAATTGTATGTTCATAATTTACCTCCAATTCTTTTGTTTATAATTCTTATTTGTACTTGTTTAGTTTTATTTATTTTAGTGATATTGAATACTATTATCATTTACCTTAATTTTATCATAGTTTGTATTATGGAACTGTGATTATGTCACCAAAGAAAAATTAAATTCCATTGTAATTACTTTACTGATACAGAATAGTTTGAAATAGTTTTTCCTGAAAGATTTTTATAGTCGAACTTAATGTTTGTGCTATTATTTTCCTTTGTCAAAGTCATAAGCAGTCCGTGAGCTTCGTTATTTCCTTGGTTCATGGCACCCATATTAGCATAGGTGAATTTTATAGGAACTTCTTCAGAATCTTTTTTGTATTGTATGGTATCACCTGAGGTTTTGACCTTACCATAGTTTGTATCATGTACCGTATGATTATGACCCCAAAGGAATATTACGTTACTATATTCATTAAGAAGATTAAGAAGTGCTAAGGCATTCTTAGTTGTTCGTTTTCCAAAATAATGGATAGGGCAGTGAGAAATAACAAAAACTGGTGTTGATGGATTTATGGAATCTAAAGCAGAAACGCTATCAGAGGCATACTCTGGTCTTACGTAGTCTCCACCAAAGAGCATATGATCTAGGGTGTTTGTACTAGTCTTTAGACTTTTTAGCCAAGCTTCTAGGTTTGGAATCTTCTTATGAATATCAGAAGTTGCTCTAATATAGATTGGTTTGTTAGTATTTTGTGCATAAACTGTACTTAAGCAAGTAAAACTAAACATTAAGGTTAGTAAGAGAAAGATGGGGACTAACCTTCTAAATTTTTTTAAATTTCATATGTAACACTCTCCTTTGTTATAGTATTAATAAAAAATAGCAGCGTTATGCGGTCAGGTTAAATTTCAGATTATTTTAATCACAAATCAAAAAGATACTGCAATATCATAATACAGTATCTTGTAATAATTAATTCAAATCATCCTTTGGTGTGTATTTATCTAGCAAAATTCTTAAAAGTGCTAAAAATATACTATGATATGATTATGTAATTGACGTAACTCATTATATTTATATGTAATTTTCACAGTAAGTTATCTATATAAAAACCATTATTAATGTAATGGCAGATATGACCTGAACTGTAGCAACCCCTAATGCATAGATTGAAGCCTTAGGTCCTTGCTTTATAAGTTCTTTAAAATTTACTCTCATTCCTATACCTGCAAGGGCAATTATTTCAAAATTGTTGCTTATGAATTTGAATATTTTAGAAGCCTGTGGTGAGAACACTCCCACTGTAAATAAGGAGCACATAATAAAGAAACCTATTATATACCAAGGCACCTTTACCTTTGAACTGGATTTTTTATTATTTGATTGATATGATTTCTTTTTCATTTGTGCAAAACCTAGTACAACAAAAACTAAGAACATTATCCTAACTATTTTAAAAAGAGTAGCTAGATCCTTCACATGTTCATTTACTAAACTACCGCTTGCAACAACTTGTCCTACAGATTGAAGTACACCTCCTATTAAAGCAGAGGTTTTTACTGTTTCTGTTTCAAAGACTATTTTAGCAATGAAGGGAAGTAATATCATTAATACTGTTCCAATAACATTTACTATTGTTATAGTTATTCCTTTTTCATTGTCATCAGCTTCAATAACAGGAGCAGTGGCTGCTATAGCAGAAGAACCACATACTGCATTACCACTTGCCATTAAAAAGCGAAAATTTTCTGGAAAACCAAGCTTTTTACCTATTAATATTGCAAAAATAATTGTTACAATCATTTGCAATACTATGAAAGTAATTCCTGAAACTCCTAACTTCAATATGGTTTCAGCACTTAATGTTCCTCCAAGGAGAACTATAGAATAAGATAATAAATCACTTTCAGCAAACTTAGTTCCTTTACTATATATCTTTTTATTACCCAATGTATTTCCATAAGCTATACCTATAAATATTGCTATAGGCGCAGCACCTATACTAGGAATATAGCTTCCTATAAACTTTCCTATGAAAGCAATAATTACACATATAATAAGACCTGGAAAAATTTCAGCAAATTTATTTAGTTTTTTTGAAGTGTTTTTATTTCTCTTAAATGGATTCACTATCATTTATGTCACCCTTTCAAAATTTACCTTCATATGAATTGCTTTTATTTACACCATTGATTATAAGTAAATATATAACCATAAGTAAAATATAAATGTGTTATAATAATCATTAATATATCTAATGGTTTAAAGAAAGGATGAATTTTTTTTGATTGATGAGCTTAGAACATTTATAGCAGTTGTTGAGTGTAAAAATTTTACTAAAGCTGCTGAGATTATTAATTTATCACAACCTAGTGTAAGCTTGCATATTAAGCACCTTGAAGAGTATTTTAATACTACATTGATACAACGTTCAATTAATCAAAAACATATACATATAACTGAATCAGGAAATTTACTTTATGAGCGTTCAAGACAAATTATTAAATTAGTAGAAAATACAAAAGATGAATTATCAGATTATGGAAATAACATAAAAGGCCGATTACGTATAGGGGCTAGTTTTACAATAGGAGAGTATTTTTTGCCAGCCTTTTTGGGCGAATTTGCTAAGGAGTACCCTGATTTAGAGCTAGAAGTTGTAATTGAAAATACCCATAATATTTGTGAAAAAGTTAAAAGTTTTCAGGTTGATTTAGCATTGGTTGAAGGTACAGTACTGTCTTCCAATTTTGTAGTTCATAATTTCTATAAAGATATTATGGTCCTCGCTGTTCCTTATAATCATTATTTAGTTAATAGGAAATTTGAAATTGAGGAATTACAAAATCAAAGGTGGATTAGTAGGGAAATTGGTTCTGGAACAAGACAATATTTAGACATTTTCTTAGCTTCTAATAATATTAATGCTAAAAATATTATTGTATTTGGAAGTAATTATTCTGTAAAAGAAGCGGTTAGAAATAACTTAGGCATTACTTTTATATCATCTCTTGTTACCGAAACCTCCTTAATAAATAAAGAAATTTCTATTTTAAAAACTACTCAGCAATATACACGTAACTTTTCATATATTTTACAAAATGGAATCATTCCATCAAAAGGTACACTAGTATTTATAGATATGTTAAAAAAATATGTAAAGAGCATAGAGGCTTATAATTAAAATATTATAAGTTCCTATGCTTAAATTTATTATAATTCAATTTTAAAATATCTACGTCATTTATGATACGGTTCTTCGTAACTACTATAAATGAGATTTTTCCATTTAATACCTCTATATTTATTCTACATAATTATGGTGTAATATCCAAGTTAGAATATAGAAAAGCTGTAGTAGGATGGCTACGGAGGTTTTGAACGTTTTATCCTCCTTATGGCTATTGGTGAATTATTTCATTATAGCTTAGTAGGTGCTATTGGATATGTTTGATACTTTTATAAAGTTTGCATCGATTGTTTATGTAATAAATTTAGTTTTAAAGCATAATCTCTTTATACACCATTTAAAAATTGAGATTAAGTTTCTTAGTCTTGATATAGAAGTTAAAAGCAAAGAAAAAAAGTGATCCATCCTGCAAAGAGTAGCACTTTTTCTTAATTAATATTTAATTAATTTGATCCAATAGCCCTAAAACAAAATAAATGTTCTAAGACTAAGCTTAGTGCTACCAACACTAAGCTTTTCTTATTTATATTATATCAACTTTTTTAAAAATAAACATATATAATTTTTTATATTTAAATTCATCTAATTATTTCTAATAATTCATTTAGCGATTTAATCTCAATAAAATTTTTGTTATTAATATCAGTATCTAGTTTACGGTTTATAAAAACTGGTGTAAAGCCAAAATTTTCAGACCCAAGAATATCAGCTTCAAAATTATCCCCAATGAAGTAAACTTGTTTCATATCGATGCTAGCATCATACTCTTTAATATCATCAAATACAATTTTAAACAAATCTTTATGTGGCTTCCTTATGTTATAATCTGCACTAAAATGTATATTAACAAAATATTTTTCTAAATCATATTGATTAATAAATTTTTTCATTACATTCTTTTTAAATATTGAATTACTTAATAAATAAACTGGAATTCCTAATAACTTAAGTTGCTCTAAGGTAGAAATAGTGTCATTAAACAATTCAGTAGTATTTATTTCAAGTGCACAATTAAATAAAATTTCTTCTAGCGGATAATTTACTTTAAAACCATATTTATTTTTAAAATCTAAAAGTTCATATTCAAATGCCAGTTCTGAATTATCCTTGCTTCTTTTATCATAAAGTTCTTTCCAATAAGTAGCTGCATAATGTAGAAATTCAACTTTATTAGTATCTTTTGATAAAATATTTTCATGTAGATAAGATAAACCTAAATTAACATCAAATTTAATATCATGAAGCAAGGTCTCAAATAAATCAAAGACAATGACTCTAGCTTTTGCCATAAAACCCCTCCATAAATTTACTATTTGCCTTGAGCTAAAAAATTACTCACCTTTTTTATTATAACATATTTTGTAAATATGTTATTACTTGTGATACAGTTTTTTTATGCACAGAAACAGCTTTATCCAAGTAATCTCAATGGTTTCGACTAGAAGCCTTATTTACTTATGATACGGTTCAGCATTCTTAATTCTAATGCTAATACAGTAGAATCTACTAAAAATCCATCAAACCCACGTAAACACTATACATTGTTATGTTTTTTTATTCTTATAAATATATTTGTTTAAATATTTATAAATAGTCAAAGGGTTAGTAATTCTTTTATTGAGCAGATATATTTATAGTTGATTAAAAATATTTTGGGGAATTATTTTGAGTACCTGTACAATTCGTTGTACATACTAAAGCTATATATTAGTTGAAAGGAAACTGATGATGCCATGGAAAAATTTAAATGCTTTAGAAGGGTGTTTTTAATAATTATTTTATTTTTTATAACCATATTGTTAGGATTTGAAAAAATTTATGCAAATTCACCTTCTTATGAGTTTAAATTAATTGAAACAATAGAGAAAGACACTACAGGAAATGGTGTTAATGATAAAATAAAAATATTAGCAGATGAAAAAAATCAAGGATATGTAGATGATTTACCAGTAGAAGATAATTGGAGACTTAAAGTTATGATTTTTAAGCTTGAAGGTGCAAAGATAAGTTCTGAAGAAAAGATTATGGAAGTACAAACAAAATTGACTAATAAAAATAAAAGAGAATATAAAATCAATAATTTTACTTTCACAGATTTAAGGAATATCGTAGAAAATAATTAACCAATATGGTAAAATATTTTCCTATGCTTTTTAATAATCATATAAATTAATACACCTTATCCCAATATTTATCCACAAATTTAATGAAATTTCTATGATTTTTATATAAATCTGTGGACAAATTTTGAAAACTGTTAGTTTAATTCATATATTGATAAATCCTTCTTTAGAGCTTCGATTTTTTCTCAATTTCATTTTCGTCTTTGGGAGACAATGGTGAGAAATTAGAAATTTCTTCTGAATCATCTATTGTATAGATAATTTTCCTTTTCTCAAAGGGTGCCTTTTAGGGTGTTTAGGGCAGAGCGTTCCATGTTTATGGCATTATGATAGGGTATTCCTTTATGCTGTTCATATTTTTTAAGGTTTGCTTTTTATAAAACACATGTTTGTATTTTTTATAATAAATTTCCTAGCTTAACTTTATCTATTTCTATGCCCATGCAGCCGATGGTTTGTTCTAAGGTTTTAGCCTGTTTACCAAACTCCCCATGTTCATCACTTCCAACGGTTATGAGTAGATTATTTTCCTTACAGAAGATTACACAAAGGTCTGTCATCATTGGACTATGGGTAGGATAATAACACTCTATTCCCTGTAAGCCTTGTTCTTTTAAGTCCTCAAAAATTACTAAAAGTTCTTCCTTAGGTAGTGATCCATAATATTCTGCAGGATGGGCTAATACACTATAGCCACCAGCATTTTTTATAGCTTTACACAAAACCTGAAAAGAAGGGAAGTCATAATCAATAAAGTCACAGCCAAATTCTTTATAATATTTAAAGCCCTGGAAAAGCTCCTCAGTAATACCCCTATCTAATAAATAGTGAAGACCCTTCCATCCACCATTTCTTCTATTGTACTCATAGGCTTCAAAATCTTCTAAAGAAACTCTAGGGTCCTCTTTAGCTAAAACTTCTACTAAATCCACACTCATTTGTTTCATTTCATGGTCTGCCTGGTTTATAAGAGCTAGAAGTTCTGGGGTGTCGTTAAAGCCATAAGCTAATAAATGAAGTATCTTATCTTTATATTTACAGTTAATTTCAACACCCTTTAAAGGAATAAGTCCTTCCTCTAAAGCAGCCTGCTCAAATCTTTCCCATCCTGCTAAAGAATTATGATCTGTAAGGGCTATAATCTTTATATTCTTCTTTTTCCCTTGTATTACAATTTCTTCTGGAGACATAGTTCCATCTGAAAAGTAAGAGTGCATATGCAAATCAACAAACATTTCGTGTCCTCCTTAGGTTTTATTAACAAAAGATTATATATATGTTGTAATTAAATTTCTAGATTGTACAAGTATGTTTAATAAACTGTTGAGCAGTAATAATATGAAGTCCTAATTGACTAATTTTAAAAGATACTTGTACTATGAAGTATCATTATTACAATTTATATTTTAATTATACTCTAAAATTTGATGGAGTCTAAGGTTTTATAGGGTGTTTTTAGCAACCATGAAGTTATCTATCCTTCTCGCAATCACCTATAGGCTAGTTGAAATTATGATGTTTAGTTTGTTTATAGATGATGTAAGGCCTACAATTTTACTTTCAAGTCTTATAAGTAAATAAGCACTTATAACTACTGGAAAACCTACGTTGGCAAATAAATCAATTAATTCTTTATACTTGCTTCTATACTATTAAATCTTACATGGATAAAAATAAAGACTTAATAGAGAGATTTATGAGAGCTATATATAAGGGACAACAATGGATATTCTCAAAATCAGATGAAGAAGTAGCTCAAGCTATTAAACAATTTTTCCCTGCTAGCGATGATGCTCTAACTGCTAAAGTAGTTGGAAACTATAAGAGAATAGAAGCTTATGCTAAGACTCCACAAGTTAGTGAAGCTGACATGAATAGACTAATGGATATTATAGAGTCTTATAACAAAGATTTATTAAAGGCTAGACCACCATTTGATAAGATAGTTAATAATGAATTTGGGAATAAAGTAATTAGATAATATTAATACGAAGAACTGCAGAAGTGCAGTTTTTTTATATATTAATTTTGCACAAAGCTTATATTTACTTTGGTATATTTAAAGGATTTTGTAGAAAATAATTAACTAGTATGGTAAAATATTTTCCTATACTTTTTATAATTATGTTAATTAGTACATGTTATACAAAATTTATCCACAATTTAATTGAAAAATCCATAAATTTTCTATAAAACTGTGGATAGATCTTGAAAATTGTTAGTTAAATCTAATTTTTGTACTTTTCCAGTGGCCAGACTTTATTTGGTAATATTAGAGGTAGTAAAGGGAATATTAATTTTACTACCTCTAATATTTTTGTTATCAATATTCAACTATTCACATAATATAAGTATGTATAGATATAAATACATGTGTTTACTTATTATTTGTTAAATTTAGAAGTATGTGTTGACAATATATAGATGATTGCCTATATTATATATAGACAATCATCTATATAAGAAAGATCAAATGGATTTAAATTATAAATTTTATTGATTATATAGATAAAGGATACGGCTGTAAAAAAAATATAAATATAAATAGAAGGAGTGAATTAATATGAAAAAAATGATTATCTTCGATCCAGCTATGTGTTGTTCTACAGGAGTTTGTGGACCAGGTGTAGACCCAGAATTATTAAGAGTTTCAACTGTATTAAACAATTTAAAAAATAAGGGAGTGTTAGTTGAGAGATATAACCTTACTAGTAATCCTCAAATATTTATTGATAACAAAACAATAAATGAAGCCTTAGAAAAAGGTGGAATAGAAGTACTTCCAGTTACAATGGTGGATGGAGAAATTGTAAAAACAAAAGCTTATCCAAGTAATGTGGAATTTTGTGAATTACTTGAGGTATCAGAAGATTATTTAAAAACCACTATTAAGATAAATAAAAATTCTAAAGGTTGCTGTTGTGATGGTGGATGTTGTTAGTATAGAAAAGAGGGGTACAAATGGTTAAGAATTTTCATGTGTCAGATATAACGCTAACTAAATATTTATTCTTTACTGGAAAAGGTGGAGTTGGAAAGACTTCAACGGCTTGTGCCACAGCAGTTTCATTAGCAGATGAAGGTAAGAAGATTATGCTCATAAGTACTGATCCAGCTTCAAATCTTCAAGATGTTTTTAGTACTGAACTAACAAATAAAGGAGTTCCTATAAAGGAAGTACCTAATTTGATAGTTGCAAATTTTGACCCTGAGGAAGCAGCTGCTGAGTATAGAGAAAGTGTAATAGCTCCTTATAGAGGCAAGCTACCTCAGACTGTTATAAATAATATGGAAGAACAGCTTTCAGGCTCATGTACTGTTGAAATAGCGGCATTTAATGAATTTTCAAGTTTTATAACTGATGAAAAAGCAGAAGAGGAATATGATCACATAATATTTGATACAGCTCCAACAGGCCATACACTTAGGATGCTTCAACTCCCTTCTGCATGGAGTAATTTTATCAGTGAAAGTACTCATGGTGCATCATGTCTTGGACAGCTTTCAGGACTAGAAAGTAGAAAGGAAGTTTATAAAAATGCTGTTGGTACTCTAGCTAATAAAGAAAAAACTACACTTATACTTGTAGCACGTCCAGAAGTTTCACCGTTAAAGGAAGCAGAGAGGGCATCCAAAGAACTTCAGGATATAGGAGTTAATAATCAAATTTTAGTTATAAATGGAGTACTTAAAGAGCATAATGATCATCTTTCGACTTCTATTTATAATAAGCAACAAAATGCATTAAAAGATATACCAGAAGGAATTAAAAATATTGAAACCTTTGAAATCCCACTAAGACCTTACAATGTAACAGGTATAGAAAATGTAAGGGCATTTTTAAAGGAGGATAATATTAAGTTCAATAATGAAAAGTTAAATATTAATAACATTCCTAGATTAAATTATGTAATAGAAGATTTATATAATAGTGGGAAAAAAGTAATATTTACAATGGGTAAAGGTGGAGTAGGTAAAACTACTATAGCTGCTGCAATTGCCATAGGACTTTCTAAAAAAGGTAAGAAAGTTCATTTAACAACTACTGACCCAGCAGCACATTTAAAATTTGTATTAGAAGAAGGTCATGGCATTACATTAAGTAATATTGATGAAAAGGAAGAGCTTGAAAAGTATAAGGAAGATGTACTAAGGAAAGCAAGGGAAACCATGAGTGAAGATGATATTGCTTATGTTGAAGAAGATTTAAGATCTCCTTGTACCCAGGAGATTGCAGTATTTAGGGCATTTGCTGAAATAGTAGAAAGATCAGAAAATGAAGTTGTAGTTATTGATACTGCACCAACGGGTCACACACTATTACTATTAGATTCCACTCAAAGCTATCATAAAGAGATACAACGTTCACAAGGAGATATTCCAGAAGCTGTTAAAAAACTTTTACCTAAACTAAGAGATGAAAAGGAAACAGAGGTTATTATTATAACCTTAGCTGAAACAACTCCAGTTAATGAGGCAATGAGATTACAAAAGGATTTGGATAGAGCTGATATTCATAGTAAATGGTGGGTTATAAATTCAAGTTTTTATGCGGCTAATACAACCAACGATATCCTAAAAGTAAAAGCAAGCAATGAAGTACAATGGATTAATAAAGTCAATGAAATATCAAAAGGAAACTTTGCCATTATAGAATGGATGCCAGAAGAAATAAAAGGGGATAAACTTTATCAGCTAATAAACTAAAATCTAAATTTAAATTCCACTACAAAATAATGAAATGATTCTTGTAGTGGAATTTTTTAAATAATAAATTAGATAGGAATTGTTATAGATAATAGAGGGAGTTATACAAAAAACAAAATAGTTGAGTAAAAGGAGTGATAAATATGAGTAAAGAAAAAGTATCTGGAATAGGATTTTTTGAAAGATATTTAACAGTATGGGTTGCAATTTGTATGGTTTTGGGAGTATTAATTGGTAAATTCATTCCAGGTGTTCCAAACTTCTTAGGTAAGTTTGAGTATGCGAATGTTTCTATTCCAATAGCAATACTTATTTGGTTAATGATTTATCCTATGATGATGAAGGTTGATTTTCAAAGCATCAGAAATGTAGGTAAAAATCCTAAGGGATTATTTGTAACATGGATTACTAATTGGCTTATTAAACCATTTACTATGTTTGGTATAGCATCATTATTTTTTTATGTCATATTTAAAGGATTAATTCCTGCAGATCTTGCAAAGGATTATCTTGCAGGAGCAGTATTGTTAGGAGCAGCACCATGTACAGCTATGGTTTTTGTGTGGAGTCATCTTACAAAAGGAGATCCTGCATACACTGTTGTACAAGTTGCAACTAATGACCTTATTATTCTTATTGCATTTATACCTATTGTTAAATTCCTACTAGGAATAAGTGATGTATCAGTTCCATGGAATACACTTATTCTGTCAGTTGTTCTTTTCGTGGTTATTCCATTATTAGGAGGAATTTTAACAAGAGTAGTCATTACTAAGAATAAAGGAAAAGAGTACTTTGAAGAGAAGTTTATTTCTAAATTCAACAATGTAACAGTGATAGGATTACTTCTGACTTTAATAATTATATTCTCATTCCAAGGAGATGTAATTATTGAAAATCCACTACACATTATTTTAATTGCAGTACCTCTTATTATACAAACTTTCTTAATTTTCTTTATTGCTTATATGGCAAGTAAAGTACTAAAATTACCCCATAATGTTGCTGCACCTGCAGGTATGATTGGAGCATCTAATTTCTTTGAATTATCTGTAGCAGTAGCAATTGCATTATTTGGGACAACATCACCAGTAGCACTTGCTACAATTGTGGGAGTTCTTGTAGAAGTTCCTGTAATGCTAATGCTTGTTAAGATTGCTAATAATACAACTAAATGGTTTCCTAAATAAGTAGATGGCATAACAAATAAGATAAAACATTCTAATTAAAAGCCCTCTGTTTAATACAGTGGGTTTTTATACAGTGATTATTGATATAATATAGATGATATCATATATTGTGTTTAGATAAATATTTATATGTAAGAGGTGATTAAATGAGTTTAAATTATGAAGAAAGTTCAAAAATTATGAAGGCTGTATCTGATCCAAATAGATTAAAAATAATAGATATTCTATCCTGTGGGGAAAGGTGTGCTTGTGATATATTAGAGTATTTTAATTTCACACAACCAACATTATCACATCACATGAAAGTATTAATTGATTGTGGTATTGTAGATTCTAGAAAAGAAGGAATATGGAATTATTATTCATTGAATAGCTCTAATTGTAATAGATTAGTGTTATTCTTTATGAACCTTGTAACAGATACAGAGGACTGTATATGTAAGGATAAGTCAAAATGTGAATGTAAATAGAGGAGGAAAATCCTATGAGAATTTTAGTTATAGGGGCTGTAGCAGCAGGAACTTCAGCAGCAGCTAAAGCTCGTAGAAACAATGAGAAAGCTGAAATAATTATATATGAAAAAGATAAAGATATATCTTATTCAGGCTGTGGACTTCCCTATTACATAGGTGCAGAAGTAGAGGATATTGGAGAACTTATACCAAGAGATTCAGTATTCTTTAAGAAGAAATATAACATTGATATCTTTACTGGACACGAAGTATTAAATATCAATTCGCAAACTAAAGAAGTTACAGTTAAAAACTTGCATGCAAATAAAGTTTTTATAGATAACTATGATAAATTGATTATTGCTACAGGTGCTGAACCTTTTATACCTGATGTAAATGGTATAGATAGAGATAATGTATTTTTCTTAAGGAATATTCAAAGTGCTAGAAATATTAAGCAGTTTATGGAAGAGAAAAAACCACAACATGCAGTAATTGCTGGTACGGGATTTATTGGCTTTGAAATGCTTGAAAATTTAATGTCTGATGGTGTAGATGTAACTATTATAGAAAAACAAAGTAAAATAACACCTAATCTGGATGATGACATGTCAGTTTTTTTAGAAAATACTTTAAAGAAAAGAGACATTAATATTATAAAAAATACTAGCATTGTGGAAATAGATGAAGGTAAAGTTACTTTAAATAATGGGAGAGAATTAAAGTGTGACATGACTATTATGGCTACAGGGGTGAAGCCTAATATTAGCCTAGCAAAGAATGCTGGAATTGCAATTGGGGTTACTGGAGCCATAAAAGTAACTACTAAAATGGAAACAAACATAAAAGATATCTATGCATGTGGTGATTGTATAGAAACTTTTTCAATGGTTACAGGAAAGCCAATTTATAGACCCTTAGGTTCAACGGCTAATAAGACAGGAAGAATTGCAGGAGATGTAGTTACATGTGGTACTTTAGAATATAAAGGAAATTTAAGTACAGGAATATTTAAGATTTTTGATATTACTGTTGCAAATACAGGGTTATCTGAAAAAGAAGCAATAGCAGAAGGATATGATATTGTTGTATGTCATAATATTAAGCCTGATAAACCATCATATTTTCATGGTAGAGAAATGCTTATAAAAGCCATTGCAGATAAGCGAACAGAAAAGATATTAGGGGTGCAAATCATAGGTTATGAAGGCGTTGATAAGAGAATAGATGTATTTGCTACCCTAATAACATATGGAGCAAAAGTTGATGAACTTTTCCACCTAGATTTAGCTTATGCACCACCTTTCTCAACAACTAAAGATCCTGTTCACTATACAGGGATGATATTAGATAATGCAATTAATAATGACAGACCAATTATTACTAGTAAAGAGGTTGAAAATCTAATAAATAAGGGAGAAAAGGTTCAGATTATTGATGCAAGAGTAAATAAGCAATATAATGAGGCACATGTAGATACGGCAATAAACATACCACACAGTGACCTTAGAGGGGAATTTGACACCTTAAATAAGGATATTTTAACAATAACATATTGTAATAAAGGTGTAACTGGAAATGCGGCTCAAAACATATTGATCGATCATGGTTTTAAAAAGGTGTATAATTTATCAGGAGGGCATAAATTTTATAAAGAAACTAAATAGATTAAAGTATATAGCAAATATATATAATAAATATAACCATACAAGGGGGCAAATAAATGATGGAGAAAAAAATTAATTTATATGTCTTAACTGGATTTTTAGGATCTGGTAAAACTACTGTTCTTTTAAGATTATTGGAGATTTTAAAGGAAGAGAAGGTTGGTGTTATCCAAAATGAATTTGGAAAGCTGGGTATTGATGGAACCATATTAAAAAGAGATAATATTGAAATGGTAGAAATAAATAGGGGATCAATATTCTGTTCTTGTTTAAAGGTATCTTTCGTACAAGCATTAGCTGAGATGTCTAAAGTGAATTTGAAATATTTATTTGTAGAGAGTTCAGGACTTGCAGATCCTTCTAATGTAGAAGAAATACTTGAAGAGGTTAAGGTTCTAGAAGGAGATGTTTATGATTTTAAAGGTGTTCTATGTTTAATTGATGGAGTTAATTTTGTAGAACAACTTGAAGATTTGGAAACTGTTAATCGTCAATTAAAGCATTGTCATATGGCTATAATAAACAAAGTAGATTTGATTAGCGAAAGTGAGTTGCAGAAGGTAATTGAAGAGACTAGAAAAATAAATCCAATATGTGATATAGTGACATGTTCCTTTGGAGAATTTAGTATGGACTTTTTGGGGAAAGATTTATTAAAGAATAAATGGGCTGAAGGAGAAGAAAGTACTAATACAGCAGAGACTAAACCTAAAAGCTTAACCATGAATTTTAATGGAATAGTTGAGAAGAATAAGCTTGAGAAGTTCTTAAATATTATAAAAACAGATAGTTATAGAATTAAAGGCTTCTTTCAATTAGAGGAAGGATGGCACCAAGTAGATGTAGTTGGAAAAAACATAGATTATAAACCTTGTGAAACTAAAGAAACTTCGCAATTGGTATTCATATCAAGAATAGGACCAAACATAATTAAGCCTATAATTAATAATTGGAATGAGATTATAGGAGAAAAAATGGAACTAAAGAATTAATTCATCTTATTTTTTTATTGGAATAACTCTTTTTCTAGTATATTGTATATCATGACTTTTTATATTTTATAATTATTTTTAAATATATAAGTTGTAATAAAGATAATTCATATTATAAGTATATTTAATAAATTGTTGAAATTGAGCTTCATATTATTACTGCGAATACCATTTGCAGTAATAATATGAAGCTCATATCAATTAATTTGTAATGTAGAAACTTTATTACAATTTATATACAATAAATCCTTTTGAGTATAACCATTTATATTTATTTATTGTTTAATTATTTTTACTGAAATTATATTAATTTTAGAAAATTATATTATAATACAGATTGATTAAATATAACATATTATATATAATAATACATGAATTAAGTAAATGATGAGTGTTATAAAATTTAAAATACTAGTAATGTTGTTAAAAAGAATAATTTGATCAGAATAAAATTATATGTTTAATGAAAAATAATGAACTTTTAGATACTTTTGAGTATAGTATCCGTGGACTAATGTATATTGAAAATTTAATTTATAGAAATGATAATAATGAAATATATACAATGTAAGTTGAAAGTACAATTTATAAAATTGGGTATCTATTATTCAAGCTAAAATCAGGTGTGAGAAATAATCAAGAGAAAAAGGAGAAAATAATAATGAATGAAAATATAAATGATGATGAGATTATGACAGTTAGTGAGGTTGCTGAGTATCTTAAAATAAGTGAAGTTACTACTTATAAATTAGTTCAAGAAGGAAAAATCCCTGCTTTCAAAATTGGGAGACATTGGAGATTAAAGAAAAGTGACTTATCAGAATTTATTGAAAAATTAAAACGTGGAGAGAGAATATAGAAACATACGTATATACAAGGATTAATTTAGTAATATAAAGAAATAAAACAGTAGTAAATCAGTGTATAGGGAATGATTTTTATTTATTGAGGAGGATATGTATTGAAAAGTAAGATTAAAAATAGAATTAAGGTTATTCCACTAGGTGGTTTAGGGGAAATTGGTAAGAATATCACAGTTATAGAATATAAAGATGAAATTATTGTAATAGATTGTGGTATTTCTTTTCCAGGAGCTGATATGTATGGTGTTGATTTAGTTATCCCCAATATAACTTATTTATTGGAAAATAAGGAGAAAGTAAAGGGTTTCTTCTTAACTCATGGACATGAGGATCATATAGGTGCATTGCCGTATGTATTAAAACAACTTAATGTTCCAGTATATGGAACACCCTTAACTTTGGGATTAGTTAAAAATAAGTTGGAAGAACATAATTTGCTCTCAGACTGTGAACTTAATGTTGTAAAATCAGGAAGTGTTGTTAAATTAGAAAATATAAGTGTAGAATTTATAAAAAATAGCCATAGCATTCCAGATTCTTGTGCTATTGTTATACATACACCTATTGGAAGGATTGTGCATACAGGAGATTTTAAAATAGATTATACTCCTATCGATGGAGAAATTATGGATTTAGAGCGGTTTTCAAAATTAGGTAAACAAGGGGTGTTATTACTTCTTGCTGATAGTACTAATGTGGAGCGCCCTGGATATACAATATCAGAAAAAGTAATAGGGGAATCTCTTAATAAAATCTTTGGAAAAGCAACGGGACGAGTAATAGTGGCAACCTTTGCATCCAATATTCATAGATTACAACAAATTGCAAATGCATCTATTTTATATGGAAGAAAAATAGCTTTTAGTGGAAGAAGTATGGAAAAAATATCCAAAGTAGCAATGGAACTTGGATATTTAAATATTCCTGAAGATATTATTATTAATATAGATCAAATCCACAAGTATCCAAGTGAAAAAATTACATTAATAACAACTGGTAGTCAAGGTGAACCTATGTCTGCACTTACAAGAATTGCAGCAGGAATACATAAAAGTATTCAAATAACAAAAGGAGATTTAGTGATCATATCTGCGTCTCCAATACCAGGGAATGAAAAGTGTATATCAAATGTTATAAATGATTTGTTTAAAAGAGGTGCTGATGTTATATATGATTCTTTAGAAGAAGTCCATGTTTCAGGACATGCATGTCAAGAGGAATTAAAATTGATTCATACCTTAGTTAAACCTAAATATTTTATGCCAGTACATGGAGAATACAGACACCTAATCCAGCATGGAATATTAGCTGAAAAGCTAGGAATGGATAAGTCAAACATCTTTGTAGGAGAGGTTGGGCAAGTATTAGAAGTACACAATAAAGAAGCAAGGATATCGGGTAAAGTTCAAACAGGAGCAATAATGGTAGATGGTCTTGGTGTAGGAGATGTTGGAAGTATAGTATTACGAGATAGAAAATTATTGTCTCAAGATGGTATTTTAACAGTAGTAATTACAATAGAAAAGGCATCTTATAGCATAGTTGCGGGACCAGATATAATAACTAGAGGATTTATTTATGCTAAGGAATCTGAAAGCCTAATTAATGAAGCAAGAAATATTGTAAGGGAAGAAGTTGAAAATAGTTTAAAAAATAAAACTATAAATTGGGCAAACATAAAATTCACTGTTAGAAATTCACTGGCACAGTTTGTATATATGAAAATTCAAAGACGACCAATAATTATGCCAATAATAATGGAAGTTTAAAGCTTGTTATTAGTGTTTAAATAATATAAGATAATGGTTTTCAAGAGAGGTTGAAAGAAAAGGTCAGAGAAATCTGATCTTTTCTATTTTGAGATAAAAATTATACATATGTTATCTGATAGAGAACTATATGCTTGTAGCATATTAGAGAGTTTTAATATTACACAACCAGCTCTTTCATATCACATGAAGATACTATCGTAAAGTGGACTAATTATTACAAATAGAGATGGGGCTTGGAACAATACTTTCCTTTATGATGAGTATAACAGCATTATCACTTCCATCTATCATTAAATGCAGAGGCTATTAGTCTTAAAGAGATGATTATGGCATACCTAGATGGGAAAGCTGCTTTTCAGGATAATAATTTAGAATTAGCAAAGGATAATATATATAAAGTAAATAGTAAATATGGTGAATATAAATATTTAAAAAAAGATGTGGAAGAATTAAGAGTCCATATTGATAATGCTATTAAATTGAGAGAAGAGATCAATATTGGTATAGAGAAAGTAAATAACTTAGTTGAAACTAAGAAATATGAAGAGGCTAACAAATTAATAGAAGAAATAAACTTAAAAGAGCTAAGTGATGAACAAAGGGAAAGAACTACTGAGTTAAAGAATAGAGTTGACACTGAACTAGTAGCTATAGAAACAGTAAAGAAGGCTGAAGAAGTTAGAAAAGCAGCAGCTATCGATTATCATGGTTACTGTTTTTAAATTACAATATATATTTAAACTATTATAGAGGAAGTGAAATTATGATAGATATTTGTCTGCTAGGTTGTGGTGGAGGAATGCCAATGCCATTTAGATGTCTTTCTTCAACCTTAATTAACTTTAAAGGAAGAAAAATATTAATAGATGTAGGAGAAGGAACTCAAGTTTCTATGCGAATGGTAGCGTGGGGTTTTAAATCTCTAGATATTATATGCATAACTCACTGTCATGGAGACCATATTGTAGGACTACCAGGATTATTAGCAACCCTAGGGAATAGTGAAAGAACTAGCCCTTTAACAATAATAGGACCGGAAGGCATAACAGAGGTGGTAAAAGGCCTTAGGGTTATAGCAAAATATTTACCCTATGATATTAATATAATAGAGAATCCTTCTAAAGTAGAGTTTGATATTGGAAAAGATGGCTTAGAGGTAGTAGATGAAAAGGGAAAAATAATTATGGAAACCTTACAGTGTGACCATTCAGCGCCTTGTTTAGGCTATAATTTTTATATTAAAAGAGATAGAAAATTCTCTGTGGAAAAGGCATTAGAGAATAACATACCAAAGCTATTATGGAATAGGCTTCAAAAGGAGCAAGAGGGTGAATTTGAAGGGAAAAAATATACAGGAGATATGGTTTTAGGTGATGAAAGAAAGGGAATTAAGGTAAGTCTTATAACAGATAGTAGACCACTAGATACCATGGTAGATTTTATTGTGGAAAGTGATTTATTTATTTGTGAAGGTACTTATGGAGAAGATGTAGATATAGATAAAGCTATAAAGAATAAACATATGACCTTTAGTGAAGGGGCAAAACTTGCTAGAAAAGGAAATGTTAAGAAGTTACTTTTAACTCACTTTAGTCCAGCTATGTTAGAGCCTAGGGAGTTTTTACACAATGCAAATTCCATATTTGAAAACACTATTATAGGTGAAGATAGAATGGTTATGAGTTTAAAGTTTGAGGATATTATAGGTTAATATATATTATAAATATAAAGATTTTCATAAAGTATGTTAATTAAATTGATTCTATCATTAAGAAATTGGATTAATAATAGAATTAATATGTAAAGAGATTATAATTGTAAAGAATGATGAATGAAGTTATCTGTTATTGATTACATTTTTATCTATGTACTCTAAGGTTTCTTCAGCACTACTAGAAAGATTATCAAAGGCAAGCATTCAGTCAAGAGAAGTAATAATTTGGTATAAATATAAAAAGGAGAAGCGATGGCTTCTCCTTTTTATAAGCCTTTCTATAATAGGATAGATTTATCCTCAATAAAAATTCAAAATTTCAACACTATACCTAAATATAACTATATTATAAATAGTTATAATTAATTACTGAAATTGACATTTAAGAGAAATTTCATATAAAAAACGTACTTTATAGTATTTAAATTATGATTAAGTAAAATTTTTGTTATAAATGTAGATATAAAAATTATCTATGTTCAAGTGGATTCATGGTAATTTCTATGGCAATCATATTGTATATAATATATTTTAAAAATAATATTAATAAAATTTATCAATTGTAAATATGTGTTTTTTTCACTACTTATTATAAATATTTTGTAATACGGTTTCCTTTGAAGTTTACCTAGAATAATATATATAATTATATATAAATAGAATTTAATATAATATATAGTAAATATTAGAAGAATGTATATTTATTTGATTTGTTGATTTTATGAGATATATCATGGTTAGAGGAGAGAATTTTTATGGCATGCAAAGATATGATAAATAATTATGATTATGACTACACCTTAGACTTATTATTTGATAAAATGTATGATTATGCCTTCATTATAGATTCCTTAGGAACAATTGTTCATGTAAATAGCAGTATGTTAGCAGTTTTTCAATGTTCTAGAAATAAACTGATTGGAACTAATATTTTTAATTATATAAATTATAGTAATATTGATGAGATAATAGCTAATTTAGATGAGGCAAAAGAAAATTATATAGAAAAAAAATCTATAAAATTAAAATTTAACTCGTGTAAATATATAATTACAGATGTGAATATTTTTCTAGGGACATGGAACGAAGATCAGCATATATTTTTTGTATTTAAAGAAGCGAATGAAGTTAATAGTAGAGAGTACATAGAACAAATGAAGAATGTACTGAAAGATACAAATGTAACTATAAGGGAAATTAATAAGAATGGAAAATGCACTGAGAAAATTGAATTAGAGGAAGCAGTTAAAGAGGAAATGTTTATATTTGATTCTAAGTTTAGCCCTAGATGTGAGAAGATTACCACCAAGATTTTACAAGGTAATAACTATGAGTATGAAGATTTTATAGAGAATTGTATGTCTAACGTAAAATATAATTCTATAATTGATAACCAAGATAATGTATGTCATGGAGTAGGTATAGCTAATGATATAACTGAAATTAAATTAATGAAAAGACAGTTAAGAGAAAATGAAGCAAGATTAAGATTTGCTATAGAAGACTTTAAAATAGGTTATTGGGATTGGGATATAGAAAGTGGGAATATGTTAATTGATAAAAAGTGGATGGAAATTATAGGGTATAATATAGAAAATACCAACACTATCAATTACAATACATGGAAACAATTAATTCATGAGGAAGATTTAAAAGGCTCAGGTGAGGCCATGAGGGCATATCTTAAAGGCGAGTTAGAAAACTATGAATGTGAACTAAGGATGAAAGCAAAAGATGAAAATTGGATGTGGATTGTTATTAGAGGTGATATTGTTGAGAGAAATGAAAATAATATGCCTCTTAGAATGGTAGGAATCTATATTGATATTACAGAGAGAAAAGAAATTAAATTTAGGGAAGAAAGATTAATGAAAAGAGAAGAGGAGAACAAGATAAGGAATGAGTTTTTAGCAAATATATCTCACGAATTAAGAACTCCTATAAATGTAATATTTTCAGCAGTTCAAATGGAGAATACTTACATAGATAAAATGGATATTAATGAACTTTTAAAATACAATAAAATTATAAGGCAGAATTGTCTGAGACTTATTAGAATAACCAATAATATTATAGATATGACCAGGATAGATTCTGGTTTTTTGAAGCCAGTGTTTAAGGTTGAAAATATAGTTTCTCTTGTGGAATGCATAACTTTATCTGTAGTGAGTTATGCTGAGAATAAAGGTATAAATGTAATTTTCGATACTGAAGATGAAGAAATATATGTAAGGTGTGACTTTAATTTAATTGAAAGAATTATTCTAAATATATTATCTAATTCAGTAAAGTATGGAAAGGAAAATGGATTTATTAAGATAAATATTTACAAAATAAGTAAAAATAAAGTAAGAATGGTTATTAAAGATAATGGAATCGGAATACCAAATCAGTTTTTAGGAAAAATATTCGGAAGATTTCAAAGAGCTGATAATGGAATGTCTAGGAATAATGAAGGTAGTGGTATTGGATTATCACTAGTTAAAGCGCTTATTGAAATTCAAAAAGGAAATATAGATTTAAAGAGTGTTGTGGGAGAAGGAACAGAATTTATATTAGAATTTCCGATAAGTGAAGAGAACATAGAGGAGAATAGTGACGAAGAAAAAACACAATCAAAAATAAATAATATGATAGAAAAAGTTAACATTGAGTTCTCTGATATATATATATAAATATAGAAAAAGCTATGTTCTAAATCAAGATTTTAATCTTGATTTAGAACATAGCTTTTTTATAAGATACTAAAATACTACATAAATTAGACTCTAAATTATAACAACATTTCATATAAATACATATATTGAAGTATAGCCTAAAACAAAAGGGAGATGGTTGTGTGACAAAAGTAGAAGCAAAAGATATATACATGAATTATCACTCTCTAAAAGGAGAAACTGTGGCACTAAAGGATATTAGCTTTAAAGTAGAACTGGGTGATTTTGTTAGTATTGTTGGACCTTCAGGATGTGGTAAATCAACACTTTTAAATATAATATCTGGACTTATGACTCCATCAAGTGGACAGGTTTATATAGATGGAGAGATTCATAATGGCTATTCTGATAAGCTTGGGTATATGTTTCAAAGAGATCATCTTTTTGAATGGTTAACAGTGTGGGAGAATGTGAGTTTAGGATTAAAGATAAAAAAGATGCTTAATGAAGAATCAAAAGAGAAACTTAAGACATTATTAAAGAATTATAGCTTATGGGATTTTAGAAATCATCATCCAAGAGAGCTATCTGGTGGAATGAGACAACGGGTGGCACTAATTAGAACTTTAGCCATGAATCCAGAGGTATTGTTATTAGATGAGCCTTTTTCAGCATTAGATTATCAAACTAGGTTAAATGTAAGTGATGAAATTTATGAAATCATAAAGAGAGAAGGAAAAACTGCTATTATGGTAACTCATGATATTTCTGAGGCAGTATCTATGTCATCTAAGGTAATAATATTATCTAAAAGGCCTGCTAATATAAAAAAAGAGATAAAAATAGGTTTTCATAATGAAAATCTATCTCCTTTAAAGAGTAGAGAACACAGCGATTTTAGGGTTTACTTTAATGCTATATGGAAGGAGATGGAATATGATGAAAATGGAAAGCAACGAGCATAAAGAATATATTAGAAAGGTTACTGCTAGAAAGAGATTAATTGCTACTTCTAGAATACTTATATTAGTATTATTCTTTCTGTTGTGGGAGATATTAGGTAATTTAAATATAATAGATCCTTTTTTAACAAGCACACCATCCAGGATGTTTCAGAGTATGCTTACCCTTTACGGAGAAGGAAGTTTACTAAAACACATTTGGGTAACTTGCTATGAAACAATTCTAGGATTTACCATAGGAACTCTGCTGGGAACTGTAGTTGCTATAGTACTTTGGTGGTCAGATTTTCTTTCTAAAGTGCTAGATCCATATTTAGTAGTGTTAAATGCATTACCTAAAGTAGCATTAGGACCTATTATTATATTTTGGGTAGGTAATGGTATGGAGGCAATAATAATAATGGCGCTTTTAATTTCCATAATTGTTACTATCATTAGTGTTCTATCAGGGTTTAGAGAGGTAGAGGAAGATAAGATAAAACTTCTAAAAACCTTTGGAGCATCAAAACTACAGATTTTAAATCACTTAATAATACCTGCTACTAGACCTACTTTTATATCAGCATTAAAAATTAATGTAGGGCTTTCTTGGGTAGGAGTAATTATGGGTGAATTCTTGGTGGCAAAGGATGGATTAGGATTTCTTATAGTTTATGGAGGTCAGGTTGCACAATTAGATATGGTGATGATGAGTGTAGTAATACTTTCAGTTATTGCATATATTATGTATGAAATTGTGCATTATTTTGAAAAAAGTACAATTAAAATACAATAAGTTTATTGACAAATAGATTTACAAATAGTACAATTAGCGACAATAATATTAAGTTGAAGGGAGACGAGCAATTATGAGAAGCATATGTGCAAAAACAATAACTATGACAATGCATATAGATACCACTATTACTATGACCATGGATACCACTACGAAACCCATGTTATATAGTAATAATTTAATATATATGTTAATTGCTCATAGCCTAAAGTAATATTATTGGGAGCAATTAATAGATTAATTGCTCATAGTGAGGTTATAAATATTTATAGGTGTATAGTATTAATGATTATATAGCTAATAGTTTAAATATTTGTATTAAGAATGAAACACTGTGTGTAACACAGTGTTTTTTTATTTACAAAAAAGGGGGAAGTAAGATGGAAATGTTATATAAGAGCACCAGAGGAGAGCATAGGTTAGTAACTCCTAGTCAAGGAATTATAAAGGGTATAGCAGAGGATGGAGGGTTATATATCCCGGTAGATATTCCTAAAATTAAAGAATCTTTAGGAGAGTTAGCATCTTTAAATTATAAGCAGTTAGCCTTATATATATTAAAAAAATATTTAACTGACTTTACAGAGGAAGAACTTTATCAATGTATTAATGAGGCCTATGATAATAAATTTCAGGAAGGTGAAGTAGTTTCTGTAAATAAGGTTGGAAAGGATTTTTTTCTAGAGCTTTATCATGGACCTACTCTAGCTTTTAAGGATATGGCATTGTCCATACTACCACACCTCCTTAACAAGGCTCTAAAAAAGAATAATATTTCAGAGGATGTAGTGATACTAACTGCCACATCAGGAGATACAGGAACAGCGGCCCTAGAGGCTTTCAGTGGGGCAGAAGGAATTAAAATAATTGTATTTTATCCTCATAATGGGGTTAGTGAAATTCAAAAACATCAAATGGTAACTCAGCAAGGTGAAAATGTTCTAGTAGTTGGATTGAAGGGCAACTTTGATGATGCACAAAATGGAGTTAAAGCTATATTTAATGATAAGGACTATAAAGAAATATTAAAGGAGAGTGGATATATTCTCTCCTCTGCAAATTCTATAAATATCGGAAGATTGATTCCTCAGATAGTTTACTATTTCTATGGATATCTACAATTATTAAGAAATAAAGAGATAAAAGATGGTGAAAAGATAAATGTAGTAGTTCCAACAGGAAATTTTGGAAATATATTAGCAGCATATTATGCAAAGGCCATGGGACTTCCCATCGATAAGTTAATATGCGCGTCTAATGAAAATAATGTACTTTATGATTTTATAAACACAGGAATATATGATCTTAATAGAGAGTTTAAAATAACAAACTCCCCATCTATGGATATACTTATCTCCAGTAATTTGGAGAGATTAATTTACTACTTAAGTGAAGAAAACACTGAAATTGTAAGTGGGTTAATGAAAGATTTAAGGCTGAAAGGAAAATATGAGATAAATGAGCTAATGAAAAATAATCTAAAGGATTTTTATTCAGGATTTTCCACAGATTCAGAAACATTAAATACAATTAAGGAGATCTATGAAAGTCATGGATATGTAATGGATACTCATACAGCGGTGGCATATTCAGTATATAAAAAATATTTAGAGCAAGTTCAGTCTAAAGAAAAAGCTATGATAATTTCAACAGCAAGTCCTTTTAAATTCACTAGAAATGTATGTGAAGCTGTAGGAATAGAAACTGATAGGAAGGATGACTTTCAATTAATAAATGAACTAAGTAATATACTGAAAATTCCAATATCAATTAGAGACTTAGAGAAAAGAGAAGTGGTTCATAGAATTATATGTGAAACTAATGAAATTAAGGATATGATAAATAAATTTTTACAGGTTGGTGAGAGAAATGAGAATTAAAGTACCAGCAACTAGTGCTAATATTGGTCCAGGTTTCGATTGTTTAGGTATAGCTTTCAATATATATAATACCTTTCATATAGAAGAAATAGAAGAAGGCATTAAAATTCTTGGATGTGATGAAAAGTATGCTAATGAGGATAATTTAGTACTTATAGCTATGAAGAATTTCTTTAATTATGTGAACTACAAGGCAAAGGGCGTATATATGAAAATCCATAGTGAAATACCTATAGCAAGAGGACTTGGAAGCAGTGCAGCATGTATTTTAGCTGGTGTTATGGCAGCTAATGAAATATCTAAATCAGGATTCACAAAGGAAGAGATATTAGAGATAGCTACACTTATAGAAAATCACCCAGATAATTTAGCTCCTGCTCTATATGGTGGAATGACAGTAGCTATAAAGGAAGGAAGCAAAGTTATAACAGATAAAGTTAATTTAAGCAAAGAACTTCAATTTCATGCCCTAATACCAAGTTTTACATTGTCTACAAAAAAGTCTCGAAGTATATTGCCTAAATTGATATCTCTGGAGGATGCAACTTTCAATATAGGTAGAGTAGCAATGCTGATGCAAGGCTTAACAAGTGGAGACTTAGATAAAATTCAGATAGGGTGCAGGGATAGGCTACACCAGGATTATAGAGGAGAACTTATAGAGGATTATTGGAACATTATTAACAAATGCCAGGAGCTAGGAGCACAGGGAACCTTCTTAAGTGGGGCAGGTCCGACAATAATAACAATAACTCATAAAGCTAATAGAAAATTTAAAGGGGATTTAAAGCAGAATTTACAGTCAAAGTGGCATATAAAAGAACTATTGGTTGAAGAAAATGGAGCAGTAATGGAAGTATAGAAGGGGGAAGGTAAATGAGTGATGTAGTAGTTTCGAAATTTGGTGGAAGTTCTTTAAGTGATAGTCTTCAATTTAAGAAGGTTAAAGACATAGTTTTAGGGGATGAAAACAGAAGATATGTAATACCATCAGCACCAGGCAAAAGAAATGATGAAGACTATAAGATTACTAACTTATTATATTTATGCTATGAACAAGCTAAAGAGGATGAAGATTTTGAGGGGATATTTAGTTTAGTAAGAGAAAGATATACTAATTTATGCAGTGAATTGGATATTTCAATGGATATTAATAGCCATTTAGATAACATAAAGAAGGAAATATGGAATGGCATATCTTCAGATTATGTGGAGAGTAGAGGAGAATATTTAAATGGATTAGTTTTAGCTAAGTATTTAAATTTCTCATTTATAGACCCTACAGAGGTTATAATTTTTAATAAAAATGGTGAATTAAATGAAGAAATAACTTATCAAAGAATAAAAGACAGATTAGGGAAGACAGATAGAGCAGTAATTCCAGGATATTATGGTGCTACATTAGAGGGAAGGGTCAAAACTTTTTCTAGAGGGGGGTCAGATATAACAGGAGCAATAATTGCTAAGGGAATATCAGCAAAGATATATGAAAACTGGACAGATGTATCAGGATTATTAATGGCAGATCCAAGGATTGTAACTAACCCTAAATCAATTGAAGTGGTAACCTATAAAGAGCTTAGAGAACTTGCATATATGGGGGCAAGCGTATTTCATGAGGAGGCAACATTTCCTGTTATGAGAGAGAAAATCCCCATAAATATAAAAAACACTAATCGACCACTGGATAGAGGCACTCTTATAGTGCATGAAGATATGAAGGAAAGTGAAGGAATTATAGGAGTTTCAGGTAAAAAGAATTTTACTATAATAACTATTTATAAAACGCTTATGAGTAGGGATAGAGGATATTGTAGGAGGCTTCTTTCTGTATTAGAGAGGAGGAATATAGGATTTGAACATATTCCATCAGGGGTAGACTCAATCTCTATTGTGATTGAAAATTCAGACATAAGGGAGACCTTAGAGGATGTATTAAAGGAGATGAGAGAGAGATGTAACCCAGATTCTTTAATTGTCTATGAAAGTTTATCTTTGATATCCATAGTAGGTAAGGGAATTATAAACACTCAGGGAATTGCGTGTAAGTTATTCACTGCTTTAAATGACGCTAATATAAATGTGAGAATGATAAGTCAAGGGTCTAGTAACTTAAGCATAGTAATAGGTGTGGAGAGTGAAGATTTTGAAGCTGCTATAAGGGCTATATATTATGCCTTTGAAAACTAAGGAGGTTGGAAAGTATATGAAAAAAGTAAAAATAGCTATATTAGGATTTGGAAATGTTGGTAAGGGTGTATGGAAAATTTTAGAGAGGAATAAAGAGGAAATAATAAAGAACTCAGGATATCAAGTTGAAGTAGGTAAGATACTGGTAAAAGATATTAATAAGGTGAGGAAAATAGATGTACCTGAGAAACTGTTGACAGATAGATTTGAAGATATTTTAAATGATGATAGTATAAAGATTGTTGTGGAGGTAATAGGAGGAGAGAGTCCAGCTAAAGATTATATTGTAAGGTCGATGAAGGCTAAAAAACATGTGGTTACTGCAAACAAACTCTTATTGGCTAGTTATTTAAAGGAATTACTTCATATATCTAGAGAAGAGGAGGTGTCATTATATTATGAAGCAAGTGTAGGCGGAGGAATACCAATAATAAGAGAAATTAATGAAAGTCTTACTGGTAATAAGATAAAGAGAATAACTGGAATATTGAATGGAACTACTAATTATATATTAAGCAAAATGACCTCAGAGGGAGTTAGCTTCCAAGAAGCCTTAATTGAAGCCCAAGAAAAAGGTTATGCAGAAGTAAATCCAACATCAGATGTAGAGGGAGAAGATGCTGCTTTTAAATTAGCCATTGTTGCTTCACTAGCTTTTGGAACAAAAATTATTCCTAAGGATATATATAGACAAGGAATTAGTAATATTACTACAGCTGATATTGACTTTGCAAAAAAATATGGCTATGCTATTAAGCTTCTAGCATTAGCTAAAGAGGAAAGTGAAAATATAGAGGTAAAGGTTCATCCAGCATTAATAACTAATTCACATCCAATGGCTAATGTAGGTGGAGTTTTTAACTCAGTATATATTGAAGGAAATGCAGTTGGAGAACTTATGCTATCAGGAAAAGGGGCAGGAGAATTGCCTACAGGAAGTGCAATTGTGGGAGATATAATATCAATCTTGAGAAATACTCCTTCTTTTAAAAAGGAAAAAGATATAAATAGCAATGGAGATAAAGTAGTTAGGCATTGGAAGGAAAATGAGAGTGAGTTTTATATAAGGGTAAATGTTGTGGATAAACCAGGTGTAATGGGTGAGATAGCAACTATATTTGGAGATAATAATATAAGTATTGAGTCGGTAACTCAAGATATAAAAAAGGAAGGGAATGTGTCTCTAGTTTTTATAACTTACAAGGGTAAGGAAGAACATATGGGAAATTCCATTGAGAGAATTAAGGAAAGTAAAGTAGTAAATAGAGTAGAAAGTGTTTTAAGAGTAGAAAACTTTAATTAAAAACATGGATTTGGTTATTTTTAAGAAAGTGTTACTTAAATATTCTAATTGGATTACATTACATGCTTTATTTTAATAATTATAGTAGGCTATTGTGTAAATTACCTATAAGATAATTTATACAATAGCCTATTTTAAAATATGTTTCTGTTTTAATTTAATATAGTATTGATAATATGTAGTTCTAAAATTAAAAACCATTTGAAACAGAGGGTAGAATATAAGGGGATTAATTTTTGTGATTGTTATAATAAGTGTAGTTAAATGATATAATAAGATTATATGAGGCATATGAAATAAAGTACTAATGATAATTGATCATTATGAGGTGCTGTGCACTTTACTTAAAGGGGGATATATGAAAAAAATTAAAACAGTTGCTTACGTAGTGTTATTAGGTGTTATTTTAGTTTGGGGAATATCTTTTGTAAGTATAAAGATATTGTTGGAGGTTTTTTCTCCAGTTATATTAGCCTTTGTTAGGTTTACCATAGCTACTACAATTTTAGTGATTATTATGTTAAGAGGGAAACGTGAGAAAGTAGAAAAGAAAGATTTGTGGCTATTGGCAGCAAGTGGTATATGTTCTATAACTTTATATTTTATATTTGAAAATAATGGAATACTTAGAATATCAGCATCTACTGCATCTATAATGGGTGCAACAATTCCCATAGCTACAATAATTACAGATATTATAGCTTATAAGACAAGAGTTAGAAAGAAAGAAGTAATAAGTATATTACTATCTATTATAGGAATATATTTTGTTGTAGGAGGCGACATAAGTGGCTCTATAACAGGATATTTATTTATGTTAGGGAGTGTAATTGCATGGTGTGGTTACATGGTAATTACAAAGCCACTATTTAAAAGATATAATAATATGACTATAACTACATATCAAGCTATTTTTGGAACCTTAGCTTTTATACCATTTCTACCATTTGAAAGTGTAAATTGGACAATGATTAATGCAGGGACTATTTTTAATTTATTATTTTTAGCAGTGCTATGTTCATCCTTTGCCAATTTTGGATATAACTTTGCAATGAAGGAACTTGGGCTAGGTATAAGCTCATTATTTCTTAATTTAATGCCTGTAGTTACAATATTATTTAGTTTTTTAATATTAGGGGAAACACTTTCTATACCACAAATAGCAGGATCAATATTAATAATTATTGGTGTATACATATCTACAAAACCAGAAAAACAAGATCAAACTATAGAATATTAAAATTTCCAAGCACCCCAGGGGTTATTTCATATTATGGAATAACCCCTGGGGTGCTTACATTTTCTATAAATTGAATTATAATATAAAGTGAACGATAATTAAATATTATATATGAAGAGATTATATTTAGTGGGTGAGTGAATAAATTTATGAAAAAATTAATATATACTGTGATGGGGATAATTTCGCTGGGAATATTTATGGTTACCTTGAATTTCTATATTGGGGAAAGGCAGAAAATAGAAGCGTTGCAAAGCCATATGAGTGTATTAGCTTCTAAGGGAGAACTTACATATATTACAGCTGAGGAGCAGGCTAAAATTGATAAAGAGGAAAAGAAGAAGAAAAAGGCAGAGGAAAAGCAGCGAAAAAAAGAAGCAGAAGAAGCAGAGAAAGCTAGAAAGTTAGAGGAACAAAGGCAAAAAGAGGAGATCTTGAAAAAGAAGAAGGAAGAAGAGGAAGAGCAAAAGAAAAGAGAAGAAGAGCAGAAAAAAATAGCAGCAAAACAAAAGATTATGAACGTAGGATTAGTTAGTCAACTTCCTGAATATAAAAATGGATGTGAAATTACGGCTCTTACTATGATGCTAAACTATAATGGAATTAATGTAGATAAGCATGCTTTAGCGAATAAAGTTAAGAAAGATAGTACAGCTATAAAGTACGATAGTAAAGGAAATATTGTAGAGTGGGGAAATCCTGAGATTGGATTTGTTGGAGATATTACAGGAAAGACTAAGGGTTATTCTATTGACCCAGCTCCATTGATGCCACTGTTAAATGAATACTTACCTGATAGGGCACTAAATCTAACAGGTGTAGACTATAGTGAAATTGAAAGAATATTACTAGATGGAAGAACCATAATTGTTTGGGTAACATCAGATTTTAAATCTCCATCAAGACCTGCTCAATGGACCAGCAATGGACAAGTTATTTACGGAAATTTTTCTCAGCATGCGGTATTGCTGACAGGAATAGATGAAAATTTTCTTTATTATAATGATCCCTTAGGAAATAAACGAGGGGCATCAGTAAGTAAAAAGGATTTCAAATCAATATGGCATAGTATGGGGAATAAAGCATTAAGCTATTATAAGTAGTATAAATACAAGGATTGTTTTAATACAGTTATGATTTAAAGCCACATATCATTATTTAGAAGCCGTTTCAAGAGCTTGATTTACTATAGGCCCTATTTAATAAAAGTCCTAATTTATAGAATTTTTCTATAGATTTATAATCATAATAATCGTAATGATAGAAATGTTTAGGAGGATTTTTATGGGAGTATTTTTAAAGAAAGCTATAGCATTGATAATATGTTTAATAATTTCTATAACCTCGTTTGCCTGTGGTAGTAAAAAAGCGAGTGATGGCCAAGAAAGTGAAAAAACAGTATCTAAGCAAAGAATTATGGATGTACCACTAGTTAGTCAACTACCTGAATATAAGAATGGATGTGAAATTACAGCTCTTACTATGATGTTAAATTATGGTGGAATTAATGTAGATAAACATACATTAGCTAACAAAGTTAAAAAGGATAGTACTATAATAAAATATGATGATAAAGATAATATTATAGAGTGGGGAAATCCAGAAGTAGGGTTTGTGGGAGATATTACTGGAGAGTCTAAAGGATATTCTATAGACCCTGGTCCATTAATGCCATTAATAAATGAATATTTACCTAATAAGGCATTAAATCTAACTAATGAAGATTATAGTGAAATTGAAAGTATATTATTAGATGGGAGACCTATAATCGCCTGGGTAACATCAGATTTCAAAGAACCATCAAGACCAGCCCAATGGATGAATAATGGAAAAGTTATTAAAGGAAATTTCTCTCAACATGCTATATTACTAACAGGAGTAGATGAAGATTTTATTTACTATAATGATCCATTAGAAAATAAACAAGGGGCATCGGTAAGTAAGGATATTTTTAAATCCATATGGAAGAGCATGGGCAATAAGGCTTTAAGCTATTACAAATAATAATATGTAATTTAAAAATCAACAATCATTTTAAAATAAAATCTTAAAATAAAGCCATAAATATAAAAACTTACTAATATAATAGAATTTTCCTATAAATTTATACGTATATACTCATAATGATAGAAATGTTTAGGAGGATTTTTTATGAAAGTTTTTTTAAAGAGAGCGATAGTTATAGTGATATGCATAATATTTTCCACTATGATATTTGCCTGTGGTAGTAAGAAAGATAGTGCTAATAGTGAGTATATAAACAAAGCAGATGGTGGTACGGCTAAACAAGAAATGTCTCAGGAACAAAAATCAGGTATAAGTAAAGACGAAGCAAAGAATCAAAGTAGCCCTAAAGATGTTATAAATAATCCTAATAGAAAATTAATAAAAACAGGAGATATCCAACTAGAAACCTTAAAATTCGATGAAGCTATAAATAATTTAAATAATGAAATAAATAAGATAGGAGGTTATGTAGAAAGCTCTAATATTCAAGGTAAAACTATGAATGAAAGTTATTCTACAAGTAGATATGCCTCATTTTCAGTAAGAATACCAAGTGACAAGTTTGATAGTTTTCTAAATGGCTTAGGTAATATAGCTAATATGATATCAAAAAGTGTAAATGGTCAAGATGTAACTTCTCAATATGTGGATACCGAAGCTAGATTAAAGTCTTTAAAGATTCAAGAAGAGAGATTTTTAGAATTGATGAAAAATGCTAAAGATGTTAAGGATATCATAGAAGTAGAGAAGAGTTTAACAGAAGTTAGATATCAGATAGAGAGCTTAACAGGATCCTTAAAACAATGGGACAATTTAGTGGAGTATTCAACTATAAATATAGGATTAAATGAAGTTTCAGAATTATCTATAGGTGAGGGAAGCAATAGTAGTCTAGGAGATAAAGTTGCTGTAGCTTTTAAAAAATCCATAAGAAGTATTGTTAACCTAGGAAAAGGTACAGTGGTATTTGCAGTAGCTATAATTCCATATTTAATTATATTAGTACCAATAGGGTTCATAATAAGATTTATTATGAAGAAAAAGAATATTAAATTTATTCGTAAGGAGAATAAAGATAAATAATTTATATAAAGAAACCAAGTATAGACAAAATGTTTATACTTGGTTTCTTCAATCTATATTAAACTTATCTTAAAAAATTCCCATAGTATTAACCTTATTGGATATTCATTTTTAAGGATATATTTAAAGATAATTCAGTAGTGTTATTTAAACAATCTTTAATTTTAAAAACTAACTGATTTTCTCCTTCAATGAATTTATCATAAGGCAATGGAACGATGAATTCATCATTTTCGGATATTTGACAAGTTGTCCATTTATCTTCATTGGATAATTTCCATTCTAATGTTATGGGACTTTCAAATTCAAATTCAGAGCAAATAATATCTTTATATTTTACCATTAAATCATCTACACTAAATTTTATTGAAGAATTATTTATTTCATATGAAACTTTAGGGTTAGAAGAATCTACAATTAAAACATCATTACCAGATAATTCGGTTTTATGTTTTCCTTTATAGGCAGTAGCAGTTAAAGAATAGATTCCATCCTCTAAAGGAAGAATTTCTTCAGAGGAAGAAGTGGAAGCTACTTCACCAAAGCCTTTCGCCAAATTACTTCCTCTCCAAAGGGTTAAAGGTTTAGCAGAATCATCATTTAAATTTCTAATTTCTATAGTTAACTCATCAATATCGTTGCATAAGTAATAATTTATTTTTATCTCATCTTGATTTGAAACTATTTTGGAATTAGTATAGAAGTCAGTTATTAGGGGATATCCCTCAGGATTTACTAGTATTATAAATGGCATATTTTTAGTATCATTTTCAGCTGTAAATTTTATGTATCCAGAGTAAATTCCATTGGGTATATTGTTGGTATCAACTGTTGCCTTCATTAATAATTCTCTTTTAGAGTTACCTTCTACAAATATATTTTTAGGAATATCTAGTATTATTTGTTCTGCGTCGTTATACAGTACATAATCTATATTATATACTTTACTATTTTTAGATATATTTTCTATAGAGAGAACTTGAGTAATTTCTTTTTTCCCAATATCTTTTTCTATAAAACCAAAACTTAAATTATTTGGAGTTATAAAAGAATCAACATTTATTAACTTATCTATATCTACAAATCCAGAACCTTGAATCTGTGGAGGATACATTGTTCTATTTTCATCTATAATCAATTTAGCATTATTAGTTATAGCAGCTTTAATTTGTTCAGGACTCCAATTTTTATGAGCTTGTTTTATTAATGCAGCTACACCAGTGATATAAGGTGCTGACATGCTAGTGCCAGTTTCCTTCTTATAACCAGATTCATCAATTTCGTATGGGACAGTACTATTTATATCGATACCAGGCGCGATTACATCGGGTTTTATGCCCCATAGTCCAGGAGTAGGGCCATGAGAACTTTCATAGAAAATTTTGGTAATAGATTCATTTTTTAATGTCATGGTTTCTTTGCCGATAATAGTATTTAACCTTACAAAATCATTTTTATCTATGCTAGCTACGGGTATTTTAGCTGAATCATATAGTATAAAGGAATCACTATCTACTTGTCCACCTTCTATGTACACTATAATGCCTGATACTTTATTAGTGTCAACAGTACTAATAAATTCTTCTAGCTCGAAAATATCATCGCATTTAAATAAGAGTATGTTATTTTTATCTTCAAGCTTAGATACAGATTTAAAATCATTTTTCGCTTCATTTATGATGGAGTAGTTAATTCCTTCAGGGAATTTACTGCTTCCTCTTACTAAATTTAATTTAAATTTAGTATTACTTTTCTCTCCTATGATATTAGTAGATAATAAATTTGAAGAACCATTTCCTACAGTAATAACTCCAGGTAGAGCAGCTACATCCTTTATACTCCAATCAGATGGACCATAATTACCAGCGGATTTAACTACTACAATACCTTTTTCAATTGCTTTATTGATGGCATCAGCTACAACGCCATTAGGCATATTATAATTAGCTCTTAGTGATATATTTATTATATCTGCGCCAGATTTGATGGATTCATCAATAGCCTTTACAATATTCTCATCAGTTGTAGTGCCGTCTTTACTTATAACTCTATAGACCAATAAAGAAGCTTCAGGAGCAACTCCTTTAATTTTGCCATTAGCTGCGATGATTCCAGACACATGTGTTCCATGACCATACTTTAAATCTCCATCCTTATAAATAGGTTTATCATCAACAAAGTCATATCCACCAATTATGCTATTTACTAAATCAGGATGATTTATATCAACGCCACTATCAATGACAGCAACCTTAACTCCTTTTCCAGTGTAATTTATAGGTGTTACATTTTCAGTGGCTGAGGAACTATAAGTAAATTTATAAAAACCTATAAATAGAGTTAATAGAATAATAGATGTTATTGATTTAATAATTAAGACGCTTTTTCTCATTTAAAATCCTCCTAGATATAAGGTGTCCAAAGAAAAGTTGACTCTATAGTCCAATATATAGTATATATAGTGATTTATATAAAAAGGTTACAAATAAGTGAATATAAATATTACAAAATTGTAGTTATTTCGTTGAATAAAAAAGATTCCAGTGAAGATCACTGGAATCTTTCTATTTACTTCTCTCTAGTTTCAACTTCCTTTAATACTCTTTCTATGAAGGCATTAAGAGCAGTTGAGCCTTCATCACCGTTTTTACGGCTTCTTACAGCTACTTCTTTATTCTCAGCTTCCTTTTCGCCAACTACTAGAATATAAGGAATTCTTTCATTACGAGCTTCTCTAATTTTGTATCCAATTTTTTCAGCTCTATAGTCAGCTTCAACTCTGATATTATATTTTCTAAGCTCCTTGTATACCTCATCTGCATAATCATGATATTTTTCAGATATAGGTAATAATTTAGCTTGAACTGGTGCAAGCCAAGTTGGGAATGCTCCAGCATATTTTTCAATTAACATGGCAAGAGTTCTTTCATAACATCCTATAGAAGTTCTATGGATAACATATGGATACTTCTCTTTTCCATCCTTATCGATATAAGTCATTCCAAATCTCTCAGCTAATGAGAAGTCGATTTGAACAGTAATTATTGTATCTTCTTTTCCATGAACATTTTTAAATTGTAAATCCAACTTTGGTCCATAGAAAGCAGCTTCGCCTATTGCTTCAGTATAGTTAATTCCAAGGTTATTTAATATATCTCTCATCTTATCTTGAGTAGCATACCACTCATCTGGTCTGTCTATATATTTAGACTTATTATTTTCATCCCATAGCGAGAATTGATAAGAGATATCATCTTCAATGCCTAGTGTTTTCATCATATAGTTGATTAGGTCAACAACTCCTCTGAATTCTTCTTCAAGTTGGTCTGGAGTACAAACTAAATGTCCTTCAGAAATTGTAAATTGTCTTACACGAATTAATCCATGCATTTCTCCAGAAGACTCATTTCTAAATAGTGTTGAAGTTTCACCATATCTTAATGGTAAATCTCTATAGCTTTTTTTGTCAGCTTTGTATACCATGAATTGGAATGGGCAAGTCATTGGCCTAAGTGCAAATACTTCTGCATCTTTTTCTTCATTTCCAAGAACAAACATTCCATCCTTATAGTGATCCCAGTGTCCTGAAATTTTATATAAGTCACTTTTAGCCATTAGAGGAGTTTTTGTTAATAAATATCCTCTTCTCTCTTCTTCATCTTCAACAAATCTTTGAAGAAGTTGAACTATTTTAGCTCCCTTTGGCATTAATAGAGGAAGTCCTTGACCAATAGGTTCAGAAGTAGTAAATAATTTTAACTCTCTTCCAAGTTTATTATGGTCACGTTTCTTAGCCTCTTCTACAGCCTCTAAATAGCTATCTAATTCAGATTTTTTAGTGAAGGCAGTACCATAGACACGAGCTAACATCTTATTTTTCTCATTTCCTCTCCAGTATGCTCCAGCTAGTTTAGTTAGTTTAAAAGCTTTTACTGGCTTAGTTGACATTAGGTGAGGACCAGCACAGAGGTCTACAAAATCACCTTGTCTATAGAAAGTTATAGTTTCTCCCTCTGGTAGGTCTTGAATTAGCTCTACCTTATAAGGTTCGTCTTTCTCTTCCATGAATTTTATAGCCTCATCTCTTGGAAGTTGAAAACATTCTATAGATAAATTTTCTTTAACTATTTTTTTCATTTCTTCTTCAATTTTAGTTAAATCTTCATTAGAGAAACCTTCATCTAAGTCAAAATCGTAATAAAAGCCGTTATCTATAGCAGGTCCTATAGCAAGTTTTGCTGCTGGGAATAATCTATTAACTGCTTGAGCTAATATATGAGCTGATGTATGTCTAAATGCTTTTCTTCCCTCAGCATCATCAAAAGTCAAAATACTAAGATTACAATCTTCTTCAACTATATAACGTAAATCTACAGTTTTCCCATTAACAGTTCCAGCTGTAGCAACCCTTGCTAGTCCTTCAGAAATACTTTTTGCAATGTCTAACACACTTAGTGGGCCTTCATACTCTTTAAAAGAGCCATCTTTTAATGTTATTTTAATCATTGTTAAATCTCCTTTCCATATATATTATTAAATCACTAAAATAAAAAATCTCGTCGCTTTTCATAATAGAAAAGGGACGAGGTATACCCGTGGTTCCACCCAATTTGTCTATATAAGTATAAAATAACTTACAAAAGACCACTTTAATAACTATAACGTAGTTAACGGACTTTATTAGAGTCACTCCGAGGTGGTTTTCAATATGTTTTATTTGAAGGCAATTTCAGCTATTATGCCAACTCTCTGTTAATAAGTTACATATTTACTCTTCTCTTCACTGTGATTTTAATATTCAACTTAATTATTGTAACTTTATTATATCATAATTTCAATAAAATTATCATAAATATTATCATAAAATTATAATAATTTTATCATAATTATTAATTATGTCAATAGGATAGTAGAAACTAATGAAAAATCCTAATATTTTGGAGAAGTATGCTAGGGAGAGAGAATTGGCTTCGCCAGTAAATCGCTTTTCTAGAGAAAAAAGTGATCACTTATTTGCAACCGCTGCTTGCACTTCACTGAATTCAGAACGATTTATCTCCTTTTATTACCAGTAAGAATATATGAATTTAGCATAGTGAAAATATTTCAATATACTTACATATTATGATGAAATATCTTATAATAAAATAATAAGAAAACTGTATTTATGGTGCTAATCACAGAATATTTATAGGAGGAAAATAATTTATGAAAAAAGAAATGTATTGTAGCAGTTTTTGGTCAAGCTTATATAAAAATAGTGGTGACATAATTATGAATAAGACTGATATAGATAGGTTTAATAAAGAAAATATCAGGAAAGGCAATATATTTGATGTGTTTGCTGAGAAGGAAGAATATTCTAAAGATGAAATTATATCCATGATAGATAATGTAGGTAAAATACCAACAGAACGTAAATATAATTTATATTTCAATGGAGAACTCATTGAGGAAGAATATTGTAACAAGTTGATTCAAAATCTAAATTTAGAGAAATTAGAAGAAAATATTAGACCCAGTTATGGAATAACTATAAGAAGAACTATAATGAAATCCTTTCCAACAGAGGATAGAGTATTTAAACATGAAACTGAGTATAGCTTAGATAGATTTATGGAGACAGCAGTTTATCCATGTGAGCCATGTGTAGTGTACTGTAGTAGCAAGGATAAAAAATGGTACTTTGCCAAAATATATAATTACATAGCTTGGATCAAAGCTGATGATGTAGTAATAGGTGATAAAGAAGAGATTAAGAGTTTTTGCTATTGTGATGACTTTTTGGTGGTAACAGATAAGAAAATCTATACTGGATTTAATCCTTTTGATGAAAATTTAAGCAATATACAAATAGATATGGGAGCTAGACTACCTATAGATAGAGGCTGGAATTGTGAAGAAACAGTTCAAGACATGGACTGCGAAGGTAACTATGTAGTTAAATATCCAAGAAAAAATGGAATGGGCAAATTAGAATTTGCTAATATATTAATACCATTTAATGAAGGGGTTAATGAAGGTTATCTACCATATACTGTTAATAATATCCTAAGGCAAATATTCAAGTTTCAAGGAGAAAGATATGGTTGGGGAGGAGAGTTTAATGGAAGAGATTGTTCAGGGTTAATGCTAGATACCTATAGAAGCCTTGGTATAATATTACCTAGAAATGCAGATAGACAATTTGAAAATTGTGAAGGAAGAGTTATAGTAACTGATAGGCAGATATCAAGTGAGGAAAGAATCAATATTTTAAGAGATATAAAACAGGGAACCATGATATTTTTTGATGGTCATGTAGCTATGTATATTGGAGAATTTGAAGATAATTTTTATATAATGCATGATACCTTAGGATATAATAAAGATGTAAATGGAGAGATAAAAGCTTTCTCCACTCGAGGAGTTTCAGTATCGCCATTAAAGAATGCATATACATTAGGTGCTAATAAAGAAGAATATATACTAGCGATGTTAGGAGTGAATGAAATTTCTAAATAAAGTACTGAAAAATATTTATTTAATAATAGAGTGTGTTTAAAATAAGGATAATATGTAGCTAGTTTCAGCATTATTTTAAACATACTATATAAATTAAAATGTGATATAGTTTTATACATAAGGAGAAGAAGTATATGGACTTTATTTATGCAATAGACAAAGCAATAACGGATTTTATTCATTTTGGATTACAAAATGAGATTTTTGATTTTTTAATGCCACTTATAACTAGATTAGGTGACATAGGATTTATATGGATAATTATAAGTGTAGCATTGTTGCTTACAAAAAAATATAGAAGAATAGGATTTACTTGTATACTGGCACTAATATTAAGTACCATATTGACAGAAGGAATATTAAAGCATTTAGTAGAAAGGGCAAGACCATTAATTGTTAATCCTATCGAAACACCATTAATACCTATTCCAGTGACTTTTTCGTTTCCATCAGGTCATACTGGAGCTTCAGTAGCAGTAGCTTTTGTATTATGTAAATATTTACCTAGGTACAAATTGGGATTTATAACATTAGCATTTTTAATAGCATTTTCTAGAATATATCTGTATGTACATTACTTTTTTGATGTAATAGGAGGAGTTATAGTAGGTATAACAAGCGGGATTTTAGCCATTTATATGATTGAAAAATGGATGTTTAAAAAAGGCAAAGAAAAACTTACTAATATTTAGAATTAAATGTTAGTAAGTTTTTCTTATAAACTTTGTTTTAATATAGTATTGATAATGAACCACATATTATTACTTGCAAAACATTATTATATATAGATTATAATAATGTTATTTCATATTAATTTAGCATATTATAAAAAATATAATTACAATTTATATATTTACATAATTTTAATTAGTTTGTATAAATTGCACAGGATGTGAGTCATGAGATAATACATCAAACATATATCCTTTGCTAGATAATCCCTCTATTATTTCTGGTATAGCTTCTAAGGTTGTATATTTCATGTTAGTATCATGCATTAATATATTAGCATGTTTAACATAAGGTGAATCTGATAATACTCTATGAACTATAACACTTTTAGCTTGAGTGCCAGTAGAAGCATCTGTAGAATCAACATTCCAATCAAAGAAGGTATATCCCATATCATTTAGACGGCTTGCTAAAGGTTTCATAAAGTTTGATCCGCTATAGGTGGAGCTTAAATCATTATTAGAGCCTCCAGGGAACCTTAGAATTTTTGAAGGTTCTACTCCCGTAATTTCTTTAAGTTTTGCATCTAAATCAGTTACTTCTTTTATAAAGACATCTTGTGATGAATATATTTTACTATAATCATGAGAATAGGTATGATTAGCCAATACATGTCCTCTTTTAACAATTTCTTTATACTCTTCGTCGTAGCCTTCTTTATAAGTTACAAAAAATGTAGCTTTAACTTTATATTTATCCAAAACATTAAGAAGCTGCATAGTATTGTCTGAAGGACCATCATCAAAGGTTAAATAGGCAACCTTCATATTGGCCATAACTGCCTCATATTCTGATTTTTTTCCTTCAATAGCTTGTTGCAGCTTAGTGTTTTCTTGAGATAAAATATCATTATTAGAGGATATAGTTTGAATTTCATTTTGTAGCTTTTTACTACTATTCATAGCTAATATAACTCTACTGTTTGCAAATATTGATATACCAAAACAAATAATTAATGCAATAAACAATATGATTCTTCCTAGGTTATTATTTTTTTTTCTACTTCTTTTAGCCATATTTTATATTTACCCTCCAAAAACACTAATTAGAAATATTAGATAAGTTATTAAGTTTATTATCAATATTACTTTTAGACTGCTTTAAAATATTGTTCTCTTCCTTAAGTTTTTGTTCTTGAACCTTCAGCTGCTCCATTTGCTTAGTTAAATCATTATTAATATTCTCGAATTGCTTTAATTTATTATTAGCAAATACAAAGGAACCTATTAGTACAAAAAATAGAATTATTCCTACTAAATAAAAATTTATAACACTTTTTTTTTTCTTAGGAGCTCTTGAAACTTCCAACATTATTCATCCGTCCTCTCTCCAGCAATATGGTATCATGGTATCATTATATAATTATAACAAATAATATTTATTACAAAGTAGTAACAAATATCATTTTTATACATAAAAGTTTAAAAAGTTACATAAAAAGTATGTTTACGAAAAATACTAATTAATATGTAATAAAATGCATACTAATCACATAGTTTTATAAGACAAATATGTTGATTATGTATATTAAGTTTCAAATGAGAAGAATTTTTAAAATCAGTACTACTATATAGTATTAATTTAATCTCAATATATATGTTTGTATAATAAAAAAAGCTAAAAAATGATAACAAAAATAAATTAAATATTTTTGTTACCATTTTTGTGTTAATGCTTAGGATTGGAAGAAACTTTCTCAACAGCAGTAATAACTGAAGCAGTAATGCTAATTTTTTCTTGCTTATCTATTTCTGTTAATGCTGATGTGTAAATTTTTCCTTCTTCATTAACAACATACTTAGGTTTCACACAATTTAATGAACATGCCATCATATCAGCAATGCATTTGTCACATCTACAGATATGAGGATAACTATGCAAAACTTGATTAAGAATTTTTTTCACAATTTCCTCAGAGTAATTTTTATAGATAAACATAAAAATTACCTCCTAAGCTAAAATATTAATACTATATAATATTTTCAATTATATATAAGGTTACATTAGATGTTCATTTTCTTTACATTTTCTGGAATTATAATATCTGCAAGTGTTGCATTTTTAACGTCTTCTATAGTAGCTTCAGGGCCTAACTCTCTTAAAACTAAACCTTTATTAGTAACTTCTAAAACAGCCATTTCAGTTATTATTAAGTTTACTTGATGTGCTGCTGTTAATGGTAATGTACATTTTTTTAGTATTTTTGGGTTTCCTTTTGCAGTATGTTCCATAGCAACAATAACTTTTTTAGCTCCTACTACTAGGTCCATAGCTCCACCCATTCCAGGTACTTTTTTACCAGGAATCATCCAGTTAGCAAGGTTTCCTTCTTGGTCTACTTCTAATGCTCCTAATACTGTAGCATCAACATGTCCACCTCTAATTATAGAAAAAGACATTGAGGAATCAAAGAAGGCAGCACCAGGTATTACAGTTACAGGAAGTCCTCCAGCGTTTACTAGGTCTTTATCTTCTTTTCCAGCTTCTGGAGCTGCACCTATTCCAACAAATCCATTTTCAGATTGTAGAGTTACGTCTACTCCTTCAGGAATATAGTTAGCAACAAGAGTTGGAAGACCTATACCAAGATTTACTACGTCTCCATCGTTAAGTTCCATAGCAACTCTTTTTGCTATAACTTCTCTTATCATATTTTTATCCATGTTATTTGTCCCCCTTAACTATGTAATCAACAAATAATGCAGGTGTCATTACATGATTTGGATTAATCTCACCAACTTCTACTAATTCTTCAGCTTCAACTATAACTAAATCAGCAGCAGTTGCCATTAATGGGTTAAAGTTTCTTGTAGCTTGGTTATAATAGATGTTTCCTTTTTTATCTACTTTTGAACCAAATAGTAAAGCTACATCTGCTCTAAGTGGAGTTTCTAATATATAATCGTTTCCATCTACATTTATTATTTGTTTTCCTTCTTCAACTATAGTACCAAGACCAGTTGGAGTTAAGAATCCACCAAGGCCTGCACCACCGCATCTAACTCTTTCAGCTAGAGTTCCTTGAGGTGATAATTCAACATCCATTTCCTTTTCGTTCATTTGACGTCCAGTTTCTGGATTAGTTCCTATATGAGAAGCAATAACTTTTTTTACTTGCTTATTAACTATTAATTTTCCTATACCTCTGTCAGGAAATCCAGTATCATTTGCTATGATAGTTATATCTTTAATTCCTTTTTCAACTAAAGCATCGATAAAACTTTCAGGTGTACCAACAGCTAAGAAGCCACCTATCATAATAGTCATTCCATCTTTAATGTGAGAAATAGCTTCATCAATTGTAACAATTTTGTTCATAATGTCCCCTCCATAATAAATTATTCTCCATTACTAAGTGTAATACTATTCAAAGAATTTTGCAACTTGAGAAAACTATATATTTACAAAATCTTATCTTATTTCATTAAATTATGTGTATTTTTTAAATTTAAACTAATAAATAGTTAGTATATAATTTATATAGGATATACAAATTTGTTGAATAGATATATTACTATTAGAAAAGAATTCAATATAAAATGGTATTTATAAAATTAATTTAAAAGAGTGGGAAGTGAAATTTTGGGTATTAGATATATTTATGGTAGAGCAGGTACAGGAAAGAGCTATACTTGCATAGAAGAAATTGGAGAGAGATTAAAGTCTGGAGAGAAGAAACCATTAATACTCATAGTGCCAGAACAATTATCTTTTAAAGCTGAGAAAGCACTAATAGAGAGAACTGGGGCTACAGGAATTAATAATGTTCATGTATTGAGCTTTCAGAGATTAGCTTTTACTATATTTAATGAAGTTGGAGGAATAACTCGTAGCTACATGGATGATACGGGAAAGGCAATAATCATTGGAAAGGTAATTCAAGATGTAAAACAGAATTTAAAGCTCTTTAATAAAGCAGTTAATCAGATGGGCTTTATAGATAAAATAATTGATACATTGACGGAATTTAAGAGACATAATGTGACACCTCAGATGCTTATGGATTTAAAGGGGAAAATTGATGACAATGAATTGCTTATAGATAAGCTAGAGGATATATGGAATATATATAATGAATTTGAAAATAAGTTAACTCAGGGGTATTTTGATCCAGAAGATAATTTGACAATTCTTTATAGTCAAATAGGTAATAGTGAATTCTTAAAAGGTGCAGAGATTTGGATGGATGAATTTAATGGTTTTACTCCTCAGCAGTATAACATTATAGGAGCATTACTTAAACAATGTAAAAATATAAATATAACCATAGCCTATAAGGGTGATGAAATTCAGGGTAAAGATGATGTTACTAACGCTTTCTATCCTATATATGTTACAGAAGAAAGACTTACAGAATTAGCACAGCAATCTGGATATTATCCTAAAAGAAATCTTCACTTAGATACACCGCATAGGTTTAAGGACAGTAAAAGTCTGCGTTATTTAGAGGAGAATTATTTCAATCATGGGTCAGGAAAGTTCAAGGGCGAGGAAAATAATATTTCTATATTTAAAGCTCAAAATCCTTATAGTGAGATAGAGTTTATAGCAAAAGAAATATTGAGATTAGTTAGAGAAGAAGGGTTTAGGTACAGAGATATTCTCATAGTATGTAGAGATTTGCCTAGCTATAAGGATATAGCTAAAGTTATTTTTAGTGAGTATGAAATACCAAATTTTGTTGATGACAAGGAAGGAATTTCGGGAAATCCACTAATTATATATATAACCTCACTACTAGATATTTTTTTAAGACGGTGGAAGGATACCGCTATAATTACACATCTAAAAAGTGGATTTATTAATTTGCAGTGGCATGAAGTTGATATGTTAGAAAACTATCTTTTAGAATACGGCATAAAGAGTAGAAAGAAGTGGATAGATGATAAGTATTGGAAAGAGAATCCTAAATATGAAGGTATAGAGAATATAAGAGGAAAAGTTTTGAATCCCTTGTTAGCATTAGAAGAAAAAATTAAAAATTGTGGCAATGTGAAAGAGCTATGCACGGTTATTTTTGAGTACTTAAATGAAAACGAGATCTATGAAAAGATAAATTATTATATAAATAAGTTTATGGAGGAAAATAATCAGCAATTAGTAGATGAGTATAGCAGTATTTGGAATGTAATAATAGAGCTTCTAGACCAATTTGTAGAGATACTTGGGGAGGAAGCTGTAGATCTTGAGGAGTTTACTAGCCTTTTAAATATGGGTATATCTCATCATAAAATGGGATTAATTCCACCAGTATTGGATCAGGTTATTATAGGAAGTGCTGAAAGAATAAAAGCTCAAGAGGTAAAGGTAGTTATGATAATTGGAGTTAATGATGGAGTACTACCAAGAATTAATAACGATGAAGGGCTGTTTAATGATAGAGATAGGATATCTTTTGTAGCAAACGGAATCAGTGTAGCTAAGAACAGCTTTGAGCTGGTATTTTCGGAACAATTTTTAATTTATAGTCTATTATCTCTTTCAAGTAATTTCTTATATTTGACCTATCCTATTGCAGATTTAGAAGGAAGGACTAAGAGACATTCAATGATAATTCCCAGAATAAAGAGTTTATTTCAGGAGGTAAAGGAGCTTACAGATGTATGTGAGATACTTGATGGAGAGGATAAGGAAAACATAGTAGCGGCGGTTCCTACCTTTAACACTTTAGTTTCTAAGGTAAGTAGGTATATAGAGGAGGGGGAATTAAGTCCTCTTTGGAATGAGGTGTATAAATACTATATAGGAAAAGATAATTATAAGGAATATATTGATAAGGTTACTAGTGGGCTTAGCTATGATAACTACGTAGAAATTATAGCGAAAAATAAGGCTAAACAGCTTTATGGAAGTAGCTTAAGTGTGTCAAAATTAGAAGCTTACGCTAGATGTTCGTTCTCTTATTTTATTAAATATGGACTAAAGGCTAAGGAGAGAAAGATATATACATTTGCTCCCCTAGATTTTGGAAATGTAATTCATGAGGGATTAGAGAAGTTTTCTAAAATTGTAGAAAATCAGGGCTATAAGTGGGGGAGTTTAACAGATGACTTATGTGAATCTATATTAGATAGAGTTATAGAAAAAATTCTAGAAGAAGATGAGAGTTTTATATTAAAGAGCTCTAAAAGATATGAATATATAGTGGTTAGAGTAAGGAGAATTCTTCTTAGAATGGTAACTATAATAAATGAACAGATGGGAAGAGGAGACTTTTTACCTATAGGTTATGAAGTGACCTTTGGACCTAATATGGAGGATCACTATCCACCAATAATTATAAACTTATCTGATGGGGAAGAGATAAGACTTCAAGGAAAGATTGATAGGATTGATAAGGGAATTGTAGAAGGAACTAATTGCTATAGGGTAATAGATTATAAAACAGGAGATTCAAAGTTGGATATAAATGATATATATAATGGCATAAAGCTACAGTTAATAACTTACTTAGATGCTATATTGACTTTGGAAAATAAAATAAATCATGATAAAGCATTACCAGGGGCTATGTTATACCTTGGCATAGATGACCCTATTATTAAAGAGAAGAAAGCTTTGGAAAAGGAAGCATTAAAGGAAGAAATTTTAAAGGCTCTTAAGATGAAGGGGCTTGTAATTAAAGATTTAAAAATAGTAAGTGAAATGGATTCTACCATAGAAGAGGGTGGTACATCTTCCATAATTCCAATAAGTTTAAGTAAACCTAAGAAGAAGGGCGAAGAGCCTAAATTTAGCGAAAGAGGAAGCTCTACTATAACTCTTGGTGGATTTAATGCTCTTAGAGTTCATACTAAAGATAAGATAAAGGAACTATGCGAGGATATGCTAAATGGAGTTATACACATTACTCCTTGTAAAAATGGGGATAGCTCTAGCTGTGGTTATTGTGAATTCTCATCTATATGCCAATTTGATAACAGTTTAGGTATAAATGAGTTTAGAGTTCTCCAACGTAGAAATCCTAAAGAGCTAATAGAATACTTAGAAAGACAAGGTTCGAAAATGGAGGGTGATAACCATGGAGAATAAGGTGAAATGGACAGAGGACCAAGAGAGGGCCATTTATACTAGATATAGAAATGTACTGGTTTCTGCAGCAGCAGGTTCAGGGAAAACTGCTGTGCTGGTAGAGAGAATAATAAATATTATTACAGATGAAGATAATCCTGTGGATATTGATAAGCTTTTAATAGTTACATTTACTAATGCTGCAGCTGCTGAGATGAGAGAGAGAATAGGGGAAGCAATAAATAAGAAAATAAAAGAAAATCCTAATAACAGAAGACTTCAGAGGCAGTTAACCCTCCTAAACAAAGCTAATATATCAACTCTTCACTCCTTTTGTCTTTATTTAATAAAGAACAATTTTCATCAAATAGATGTAGAGCCTAATTTTAGAGTTGGTGATACTACGGAGATAACTCTTTTAAAAATAGAGGCTATGGATGAGGTTATGGAACAATTATATGGTGAAGGCAGAGTGGAGTTTTATGATTTAATAGAGAGTTATTGTGATAATAAAAGTGATGATTCTTTAGTTCAGATGGTTTTTAAGCTTTATAATTTTTCTATGAGTATGCCAAATCCTCATCAATGGTTGTTAGAGAAATGTGAAACTTTCAATGTGGAAGAAGATTTTTCTATTGAAAACCTGCCCTTTAAGGAAGAGCTCATAAAGGAATTAAAGGAAAACCTTGAAGAGTGTTTAAAGCTCAATAAAAGAGCTTTAGAAATTTTAGAGGACGAGGTATTTCTTGAAAAATATTTAAAATTGTTCAGTGAAGAGGGAGAATATATAAGAGAAAGTATATCATTATTAGAAGATATGGAAAAAGCCACTGAGTATATGAAAAAGGTAGAGTTCATAAGGATACCTACTATAAAGACTTTGGATGATAACGAGAAAAATATTAAGGACAGAGTCAGAGGGTATAGAGATGAATATAAGAAGTTATATCAAAATACAAGTGAAGGCTTTATAAAGGCTACTAGTAGTGAAAACATAGAGTATATGAAAAAGGCTTATCCGCTTATGAAGGAGCTTTCAAACATAGTTATCGTATTTCATGAGAAGTTTAAAAAGAAAAAGAAGGAAAAGGGTATCATTGATTTTAATGATCAAGAGCATTTAGCTTTAGAGATTTTAGCTGATATAAATGAGGAAGGCGAAATGATACCATCAAATGTAGCCTTAGATATAAGGGATAAATTTGAGGAAATACTAGTAGATGAGTATCAAGATTCAAATGGTGTACAGGAGAGTATGATAAATCTCATATGTAGGGAAGAAACTACTAAGCGAAATGTATTTATGGTGGGAGATTTAAAGCAGAGTATTTATAGGTTTAGAATGGCAAAACCAGAGCTTTTTAAGGCAAAAAAGGATTCTTACCCTAAAAATCAAGGAGAAGACAATGTACTCATAACTCTCCACAAAAATTTTAGAAGTAGAGAAGAAGTTATAGATGGAATAAACTATATTTTCAAATGTGTTATGAGTGAAGAAGTGGGGGAACTTTCCTATGATGAAGGAGAGGAATTAAAGGTAGGAGCTTCCTTTAAAGAATTCAATGGCTTAGGATATGTAGGTGGAGATGTGGATATAAATCTCATAGAACTTAAGAGTGAAACCACTGAAAATGAAGAGGGTGCGGAGCATGAGAGTAATGATAATACCTATGAAGGCAAAGAGGAATCTTCGGAAGATAATCAAGAAGAAATAGAGGAAGAAGAACTTAATGCGATGCAAGTAGAGGCCAGATTTGTAGGAAAGAAAATTCAAGAGCTAATTTGGGGAAATGGAGAAAATACTTTAAAAGTCTATGATAAAAATATAGATGATTATAGAAAAATAAGCTATAGAGATATAGTAATTCTCTTAAGATCAGCTAATAAGGTGAGTCCTATATTTGCAGAGGAATTTAAGAATTTAAATATTCCACTATTTACAGAGGGGGGGAGTGGATACTTCGATAGTTTAGAAGTAAAAACTGTAATTAGTGTATTAAAGATTATAGATAATCCTCTTCAGGATATACCTCTTATAGCAGTTTTAAGAGGACCTATAGGAGGCTTTACTACTGAAGAGTTAGCAGATATTAGGTTAGTAAATAAAAATACTAATTTTTATGAAGCACTGAAAAAATGTACTCTAGAGGAAGTTACTAATATTAAGTATGAAACTAAGGAGAAGATTAATAGATTTTTAGTTACTCTTAATAAGTGGAGAGAAGTAAGCACATATACCCCTATAAATGAGATTATATGGAATATAGTAACTCAAACCGGTTATTACGGATATGTAGGAGCACTACCAGGAGGAGCTCAAAGGCAGGCAAATTTAAAGGTATTATTTCAGCGTGCTAAAGATTTTGAAAGAACTAGCTATAAGGGCTTATATAGTTTCATAAATTTTATAAATAATGTTAAGCAGAGTAGCGACGACTTTGGTTCAGCCAAAATCATTGGAGAAAGCGAAGATGTAGTTAGAATAATGAGTATACATAAAAGTAAGGGGCTTGAATTTCCTGTAGTATTTTTATGTGGTATAGGAAAAAAATTTAATGAAGGAGATTTAAAAGGAAAAGTTTTATTTCATCATGAACTAGGTTATGGACCTAATTATGTAGACTTAGATAATAGAATTAGTACCAGCACACTTCAGAGAGATTTTATATCCAAGAAAATATATAGTGAAAATAGGTCAGAGGAAATGAGGCTTTTATATGTAGCATTGACAAGAGCTAAGGAGAAGTTAATATTAGTAGGCAGCGGTAACAATTTAGTAAAGAAACTAGAAAGTTTATCAGCAGCTACTTGGGATCATAGTGGAAAAATCAATTATTCCTTTATAAGAAAGCAAAAGAGTTATATGGACTGGGTATGTTCAGCAGTGATAAGGCATAGAGATGGAGAACCTATGAGAGAGTGTATCGAAGATTTAGATATAGATAACATATATGAGGATAATTCTAAGTTTAAGGTGGCTTTCCATAATAAAGCTGACTTCTATCTAGAAGATAGAGGAATTGAAGAGAATAATATTGAAGAAAAGTTAAAAGAATTAGAGAGAACTCCAAATTATGAGGAGGAAGCCAAGTATATAAATAATATTTTAAGCTATAAATATAAATATGAAGATGCTACTAAACTTTCACCTGTAGTCAGTGTAACGGAACTTAAAAATTTAAGCAATATGGATTTTCAAGGAAAAATCTTAGAAGATTTGAAGGTAACAAAAGCCTTTAAGGGACTTTTAAGAACCCCTATATTCCTTCAGGAGAAGAAAGGATTAACTCCAGCAGAGATAGGTACAGCTTATCACAGTGTAATGCAAAGAATAGATTTAAATAAAATAAGTAATGAGGAAGAAATAAGAGCTCAAATTCAACAGTTAGTAGAAAGAGAGTTACTAACGGAAGAGGAACAAAAGGTAGTTGGAGTTTCAAAAATTTTCAATTTCTTTAAAAGCAATATAGGAAAACGAATGGTTAATGCCTTTCACAATGGTAAACTTAAAAGAGAAGTTCCATTCAGAATAGAACTAGACAGTACTCACATATATCCTATTTTAAATGAGGACACATATAAGGATGAGAAAATTTTGCTTAGAGGAGTTATAGATTGCTATTTTCAAGATGATGAGGGAGCTGTAATTTTAGATTATAAAACAGATTATACCCCTGAATATAAAATAGACAAAATTAAAGATCAATATGAAATCCAGTTAAAATACTACGCTTTAGCCATAGAAAGGATATTTGGAATAAAAGGTGCTGAGAAATATCTTTACCTGTTCTGGCTGGAAAGAGAAGTTAAAGTAGGTAACTAAATTAAGGTGAATGACTAAGATATATGAATAAAAATCCAAGTAGCTACCATAAGGAGCTACTTGGATTTAACTTTTTGAAGACTAGTATATTTTTTTTCATAGTGGCTCCATTGTAGATTAGGTATCAAAGTAGAAGCAACGATTCCTCCAATTAAAAATCCAAGAATGGAAGGAATGAGAAGACTTCTATAGAAGAAAAAGAAAAATAATAGAACTATAATAAATAATTTCAAGAAAAGCTTCGCCATATGAAGAGCTTGACCTTTAACAAAGGCTCTTTTACCTTGGTTATGTATATTTCTCCAAGCAGTACAAAAATTCTTTTCTTCAACAGTACTAATTTTAAAACACCACCTTACAACATACTTTATTATATTATCTGTATCAACCAGTTTATAATTATTTAATATAAAACTAGTTGGTATCATTTATATTAGGGTTTATTAGCATAAGAAAAATAATGAGGATATGTGACATTGGGAGATAGATAATTATATTTTTCACTTTCATATAACTCTTTATATTTAATAGATTTTAATTTATATTCATCTATGCTAGTCATATTAAACATATTCTCGTAGACAAGAGATAAGTCCAAGTGTTTTTTATTTTCAATTAAATTATCTAAACATTTTTTATAATGGTTAGTTGAAGCTCTAAAGTTTTTAGTCATAAAGTTTACTCTTCCCATTATAAAATCATAATCTGTTTTTGTAGAATTTATCAGTTGATTATAATTAATTTTTTTTCTTTTTAATAAAATATTATCTATATCATTAATGTTATATAGATAATTTAATTCTAATACCTTAAATCTTTCAATAAGCTTTTCATCAAAATAATTTTCAAATATAAAATCTAACAATTCGATGCATTTATTTATGTCATTATTATATATATAACAATTAAAAAGGTTTATATAACATTCACCTGCCTGAAAACTATCTTCAATAAAATCATAGAAAAATATAGCTTTTTTTATATATTCTATAGATTTAGTATAGTTTTTTACTGAAAAATAAGCAATATTAAGATTAAGATGAATTGAGCATAGAAGTTTAGAAGATGTAACATTAAGATTATTTTTTAAAAAATCTTCAAGAAAACAAATAGATTGCTCATAATTATCATTATATAGATAATAAACTCCAATATTATTGTTTATTATAAAGTATATTTCACATTTTCGTTGATTATAAAAATTAAGATAATTTAATGCTTTCCTTAAGAAATTTAAATTTTCAATGTCTATAAAATTTTTCACTTTAATTCTTCTTAAGGAGTTAATAGATATACATAATTTTTCTACATTAATAATTTTCTCATTTTCTGATAAATCCTTAAAATATTTTTCACATTGACTTAAGTATTTTTCAGCATCACTTGTTAAATCAACTTTGTAATAACTCATGCCGATATAATAATTAGTTATGAAGTTATAAGGAGTTATCTCATCTATTATTTTGAAATAATTTTTCTTATTAAAAAGTTCCTCCATATACAAATTACTTCTAGAAAAATCTATAGGATTATTAATATTAAAGTCTAGTAAATAACCGACACTTACATTAAATACTTTTGCAATATGTTCTAGTTGAGGAAGGGATGGGGATAGTGAACCAGTTTCAATTTTACTTAAAGAGACTCTATTAAGAATTTCACAGCTTAAATCCTGCTGAGTAAGATTTAATTTTTTTCTTAAAAACTTTATTTTATATCCTAGGTTATTCATAAAATCCTTCCTTTCATATATTACTAATTAAATGTTCTATATTAGAACAAAATTGAAAAATAAATTGATTTATGTAGTAAAATTGAGTATATACCATATATTTATTATATAATCTATTTATATGTAAAAAAATACATAAATTATAATTATTACAAATTGTTAAAATTTGTGGCATAATAGTATAAAAGGTGTATAAGGGGTGTAAATAGTATGAAAAAAAATATGAAAATAATGATAATAGCTTTATTAATACTTATTTGTGGCACAGCCATTACTACTTTTGATCAGAAGCTTCCTGGTGACTGGGGATTCAAAAACCAATCAAATGACATAAATTATTTGATGTAAGCAGTTTTTAAGAATATTAAATAGAATACGGACTAGCGATTTTAAAAAATATGTCTTATAAAGATACTTGAAGAAATATATAATATTACTTCAAGTATCTATAAGTGTTGAGATTTAAATTATACACATTAAAATATAATTTGAAAATAACTAATAGGATATAAGATGTAATAGAGTTGTAAAATTAAATTTAGTATATCAAATCTAGAGGAATAAAAATAAATAAACTTCAATATACTTTACTGGATAACAACTTAATGAGTACATAAAAAAATAAATACATTTAGTTACTCTATGAAGTAAGTTAAAGAACTTAAGGAGGTAAAAAGTGTGAAAAATTTAACGGTGTTAGCAGTAGTTGAAGAGCTAGATAAAGATAGACTAGAAATCTTTATTGAGAGAAAAAATTCATTGAGGGAATTAAAAACTATTATAAATCCCGTGACCCAAAGGAGTATGCTAGATGAAGTTACTATGGATTTGTTGCAAGTTCAAGAAAGAATAAATAATTGGTGGGAAGATATAATAGATGGATATGGACTTATAGTTAATAAAAGTGATAGACTTTCTATAGATTTTAATACTAGAGAAGTTGTGTTAATAAATTTAAAGCAATAATAAAGTAATAATATTAATAAAAAGTAAATCCTTCTTCATATACCATAATTGTATTTTGAAGAAGGATTTAACATTTTAAGACAAATATAAATAAAGGTATTTTTATAACCTTGTAGAATAAATATCTGTAATTGTATATGGGAGGTCATAAATATGATTAGAGAAGAACAAACTTTGACTTCGCTTTATAACGATATAGAGGTTCATTCTAACATTACTGAAATCTTTGAGAATACTATTAATACCTTTAATGAATACTTTGGGGATTTAGATATATATGATAGTTTAATGGAAGAATTATCTTATATTATAGATTATAAAAGCTATGAAATTTTAAAATTTAGAGATGAATATGTAGATATTTTCTATTCAATACTTCAAGGGAACAGAGAGATATTAGATAGAAACTTGCTGTTTAATTCTCAAAATGTATTAGAGGTTAAAGAAGATATAGGTAGCTTTGTATTTGAAATTTTAGATATATTTGAAAGAGAACTGAGATTAGATATATACGGGCTGATTAGAGAAAAAGAAACTGTATCATTAGATATATCAGAGCAGTTAGTTGAATTCTTAGAATATGATTTTCATAATTCTATAGAATATATAAAACGTGTGATTATAAAACAGAGTAATAATTCAGTTATATCCATAGAAGTTGAAATAAAAAACTATCAGGTTATTTTATGGAATATAAAAAAACAGTTAGTCCAGCTTATAAAGGGCAAAGAGAGTATTAATCATCATGTATATATAGATAATGTCTTAAATATCAGGGAGACCTTTATGGAGGCTACTGACAATTTAAGAGTAAATATAAAGAGTATATATGAGAACTTATTAATTAAAAATATTAATATTATACTAAAAGAACAATTAGGCGGAAAATTAAATAATAAGTTAGTTGCTTATAAAACAGAGCTTTCTAAATTATTAGATATCCAAATGAAATTTGAAGGAAAAGATAATTCTATACCTATAAAATATAAAAAGTTTAATATAAATGTAGAAGATATAAAGGTACAGATTTATGATTTGTTTAAAGATATTTTTATAGTTCAATATGATTATCTAAATGTTATGTCCAATATGTGTAAAAGTAGGTTTGAAGCTATAATGGATAGCTCAAAGTACAATTTAAATACTTTGTTCTCAAGGGAATTTGAAGGATTAATTTACTATATAAATAGTGAAGAAGATTTTAAGCGAATATGTAATTCTTTTGAAGAAAAGATATATTATATGTTATATAATTTTACTTTTACTATATTTGAGAATGTTAAATTAAATTATTATAAGCATATCATGAACCTTTTGATAAGGAAAAAGGATTCCTTTGATAATATGTATTTCTTTAGATGTATTAAAAACTATACGGAATATGTAAATAGCTACAATACGTCTATTCTCATTAATATAAAAAATAAAATAGAAGAGGTGTATGAAGTATACAAACATGAAAGCATAATGTATAAACATTTTCCTATAGTGTTAAACCTGTATAATATGGATGAGAGTATTCCTAAAATATTTTTCAGAGAATATATTTATGACAGCTATGAATATCAAAAATTATTTAACGTTGAGGAATATGCAAATATTTATGAATTAGAACATAAGAAATTAATGCTTCATAAAAATATAGTAAATTTTAAGGAAAAGTTATGGGAGAAAATTTACAGTGATTTGGTTGGATATTTTGACTATATCTTTAGCAATGTTGGGAGAAATATGGAGTATATAAAAAGTAACATTAAGAAGTAAAATAGTTGGCAATTGTATTTGCCAACTATTTTTAAAACTACTCTTATTTTTCTTCTAATGATAATGCTAGAAATGGACATTCTTTAGTGCATTTGCCACAGGCTATACACTTGCTTTCATCCACATTTAATTCTTTATTTTCCTTATATAACGCATTTACAGGACAGAAATTTATACATCTTCCGCAAGCAACGCATTTATTTTGATTTATATTAAGTTTCTTAGTTTTATTACTCATCATATCATCCCCCTTGTATAAATCTAGCCTGATTTAATTTTATTATAAATGTAAGAAAAAATCCACTATTCTAGTGTTTAAAGTGATCATGATATATATTTAATAATACTATGAGTTATCTTCACAGGTTTTACTTAAGGTACTCTTCAGAATAGAAATAAATGCAAGGGCAGCCTTGGATAAGTATCGGTTTTTTCTATAAATTACTGAAACTTCCCTTTTAGGAAATATGTCGTCAATAGTATAGTAGTGAGGATGCTTCATAAAATTTCCGTATTTGATTAGTGTAGATGGAACAAAAGTAACTCCAATTCCAGCTGTAACCATTGCATGGGCAGCATCTATTCCTCTACATTCTAAGATTATTTTTGGTTTAAAGCCAGCTTGTTTGCACAGGTTCATAGTCAATTTGTGCATCATTTGGTCAGAGTTTAGTGTAATAAAGGAGGCATCCTTAAACTTTCTTAAATTTACTGGTGTGAAATTACTATCATTGGGAGTTAATATTAGTTTACTATTATAATCTTTTCTAGGAACCGCAAGAATAATATCTTCTGTCATAATAGGTTCATAATCAAATTCCTCTTTTTTAACAGGCATTGCAGTAAATGCAATATCAACTTCGCCTTTTAATACTAAATATTCTAATTCTGCATTTATTTTCTCAACTAGCACAATTTCAATTTCAGGAAATTTTTTGTGAAATATACCAAGTGATTCTGGCACAAGATAGGTACTGCGATAAGGTGAAACTCCTATAATCAAACGACCTTTTTGGGAATTTACCACATCATGCATTTGTTGAGAAAGTTGTTTTTCAAAATCTAATATCTTAGCAGCGCTTTTAACATAAATATCTCCTGCATAGGTAAGTCCTATGGGAGAGGTGGTTCTATCAAAAAGTTCTACACCAAGCTCCTCTTCTAATTTCTGTATATATTGACTCAGAGAGGGTTGTGCAATAAACAACTTTTTTGCTGCCTTTGAAAAATTTTTTTCCTCTGCCACAGCTAAGACGTATTTCAATTGTCTTGTATTCATTGTATCACCTCTTATTATAGGTAATAACCTATAATATATATAGTATTTTTAATGTTTGTACCTATTAGAAATTTATAATATTATAGTATTATAAAATATATAAATATACAACATATACGATTTTAGGATATTGGGGGTTTTTCAAATTAATATAATTATTACATTAATTGTTGCATTAATTGGAGGATTAATTGCTTTACGACTTAAAATACCTGCAGGGGCAATGATAGGTTCTATGTTTTTTGTAGCACTACTCAATGTGACAACAGGAAGTGCATTTATGCCAATAGAAGTTAAGATTTTCACTCAAATTATTGCAGGATTATTCATTGGAACGAATATTAGGCGTGATGATGTAATTGCATTTCGTTCTATGATAAAACCTGCGATTATTACAGTTTTTTTAATTCTATGCTTTAGCTTGGGAATGGGTATGATTCTTCATAAGATTAGTGGATACGATTTTGTTACAGCTATGTTTGCATGTGCTCCAGGTGGACTTGTAGATATGACACTTATAAGCTATGATATGGGTGCAGATACCTCTGTTGTTTCTATTTTACAGCTTGTTCGCCTTATATCTGTTATTGGATTATTTCCACCAATTATTAATTGGGTTATTGTTAGATTTCATTTAAACCCAAATAGCCATAAAGAAGATAATGAAAAGAATAATAGCACCACTGTAAAGCACTTTGATGATTTTAATAAGTGGAATAAAAAAACTTATTGTTCCATGGGGATTACGCTAGTGGTAGCTACGGTTTCAGGTCTTATTGGGTATGCATTACATATTCCAGCTGGAACCATCATGTTTGCCATGATTGGTGTAGCAATGCAAAACATATTTTTCGATAATGCTTATATGCCTGTGACAGTGAAAAAATTTGCGCAAGTATGTGCAGGTACTCTTATTGGAGAAGGCATTACTATTGCTGCGGTTTTAAGCTTAAGAACAGCCATTTTACCTGCTATTATACTATTGATAGGTTTTATTATTCTCACTTTAACTATGGGATTTATATTATATAAAACTAGTGACTTAGATATTGTTACTGCTTTCTTTGCATGTGCTCCAGGTGGTGCCTCAGATATTAGTCTTATGGCAGGAGACTTTGGCGCTGATACACCAAAAGTAACTGTTATTCAACTGATTCGAGTAGTATGCGTTATTGCATTTTATCCAATTATAATCCATTTACTCACTTTATTTATGTAAAGGGAGGTCTATTTTATAATTGATTCAATATGAGATATTAAACAAAATATTATTAGGGTGAATTAAAGATACCTTAGTTACAATATGTTAAAACCCCAAGATACAGTTTGTATTTTGGGGTTTTGTATATTATGGATCAATATTAGTTTAAATTTAAGATACTATCTTGATATAGTGATGATAATGAACTAAATATTGAAAAAATCATTAACAGTAATAGGTTGAATTTGGATATATAGGAAAGCTATAATTAAAGAGGGTATAACAAAATGAATGGAGGGGAAAATGTGGAGGATAAGAAATTATTAAAAGAGCTTTGCATGGGTCATGGACCAAGTGGAAGAGAACATTGGCTACATCACTACATTTATGAAGCTTTTTCAGAATTTGGACAAGTAACTACAGATAACTTAAATAATGTAATTATCGAAAAAAAAGGTAAGGGCAAAGGAAAAATAATGATAATGGCTCACCTGGATGAAATTTTTATGGTGGTCACAGCTGTTAAAGATAATGGATTTTTAGAGTTTAAAGGACATGGATTAGATAGTAAAACTTTGGTATCTAAAGAGGTGGTTATCCATGGAAAGCAGGACATTCTAGGAATTATAGGTATAAAACCTCCCCACCTTATGAAGGAAGAAGAAAAGGATAAGGCAGTTACAGCTGAATCACTGCTTATCGATACAGGATATTCTAAAGAAGCATTAGAGAAAATAGTTTCACCAGGGGATTTTGTGACCCTAAAGGGGAACTTTAAGGAACTTTTAAATAATAAGGTAAGCTGTAAATCCATAGATGATAGAGCTGGAATTGTAGCAATGTATAGATGTGCCAAGGAGCTTCAGGGAATAGACCATGATTTAGATGTTTACTTTGTATGTTCAGCACAAGAAGAGGTAGGTCATAGAGGAGCTGTTACAGCTACTAATATTATTAACCCTGATATAGGTATAGCAGTAGATGTTACTTTTGATAATGGTAGACATGGAGACACAGAGGGAGAGAATGAAATAGGTAAGGGACCAGTAATATGTGTAGGTCCTAATATTCATCCAAAGGTAAGAAAGAAACTTATGAAGGTAGGGGAAGAATATAATATTCCTTATCAAATAGAAGTAGAGGCAGGACCTACAGGAACAGATGCTTGGGATATTCAAGTTTCAGGAAGCGGAGTTCCTACACTACTTATATCCATTCCAATAAAGTATATGCATACAGCCGTAGAATTAGTTAATATGAAAGATATTACAAATACAGGGTATATAATGGCTCAATTTATAAAAAATCTAAAGGGTGAAGAATTGGAGGAGTTAATATGTTTTTAGAAGAGAATCTTAAAAAAGATGGATTATTAGATAAACTAACTTCTTTAAATTCACCATCTGGTTTTGAGGGAGAGGTTAGAGCTTTTATAAAAAGTGAGATAGAACCTTATGTAGATCAGATATTTATAGATAGAATGGGAAATCTTATCGCACATAAAAAAGGAAATGGAAAAAGAGTAATAGTGGATGCTCATATGGATGAGGTGGGATTTATCATCACAGGCTTTAATGAGGATGGAACTTTAAGATTTAAATCCTTAGGAGGAATTAACTCTAAGATAATTCCATCTAAAACTGTAGTAATAGGACCTAAAAAAATTCCTGGAGTAATAGGTGGAAAGCCTATACATTTACAAAGTGCTGAAGAAAAGAAGAAAGGACTTAACTATAGTGATTGCTGTATAGATATTGGAGCTGAAAACAAGGAACAGTGTAAGAAGCTTATAGAGCTTGGAGAATATGCTATATTTGATACAGAGTATGATGACTTCGGAGAAAACCTAATTAAAGGAAAGGCCTTTGACAATAGAATGGGTTGTTTAGTGCTTATGGAAGCATTAAAGGAAAGCTATGACGTAGATTTATATGGAGTTTTTACAGTACAGGAAGAGGTAGGAGAGAGAGGTGCTCTTATATCTTCACTTAATATAGAAAGTGATTTAGGAATAATATTAGAAGGAACTATATGTGCTGATATGCCTTCAGTGCCCAAACACCTAAGTGCCACTGAAGTAGGATGTGGACCAGCCATATCTATAATGGATTTAACTAGTGTGTTTGATGAAAAGATAGCTAAGGATATTATAAGTGTAGCTGAGGATAAAGATATACCATATCAAAGAAGAAGAGCTATAGCTGGAGGAAATGATGGATTTGCTATACATAGTAAGGGCAAAGGAGCTAAAGTAGCAACAATTTCTGTTCCATGTAGATATATTCATTCAGCTGTATCAGTGGCATCTAAGGCTGACGTTAAAAATACTATAAAGCTGGTAATAGCTTATTTAAAATCACTTAAATAGTAAGGGGGAGAATTATGGATAATTTATTTGAAAAGCTAATAAGTGCATTTGGAGTTAGTGGACATGAAGATGAGGTAAGAGAAATAATAATAGAGCATTTAAACTCTTTAAATATAGGTCATAGAGTAGATAATATGGGGAATGTAATTGCCACTTTAGGTGAAGAAAGAGAAGAGCATAAGAGAATTATGCTTTGTTCACATATGGATACTATAGGACTTATGGTCACTTATATAGAGGACAAAGGTTTTGTTAGGGTAGGAAAAATGGGAGAGTTCAAAGAGTCTTCTATAATAAATACTATAGTTGAATTTGAAAATGGAAATGGTGGAAGACTATGTACTATAAATCCTAGTGGAACTATTGATGATATATATATAGATTTAGGTGTAGATAGTAGGGAAGCAGCTCTTGAGCTTATTAAAGAAGGAGATGTGGCAGTATTTACAGCAAATATAATAGAGGAAGAGAACAATGTAATCGCTCCATTTTTAGATAATAGAGTAGGTTGTTACATGTTATTAAGAGCTATAGAAAAACTAGCAGAGTTAAAATCTTTAGATAGTCAACTATTCTTTGTATTCTCAACTCAAGGGGTAGTGGGAGCAAGAGGAGCAAGAGCTGCAGCTTATGAAATAAATCCAATGTATTGCTTAGTAATAGATGGAGAGAATACAGGAGATAACTTAGGTGGAAAAGGTAACCTATCCCTAGGTAAAGGCACAGGAATTAAATTTATGGATAAAAGTTTAGTAATTCATCATGAAGTTAAGGAAAAGCTAGAGGAAGCCTATGAGAATTTGAATAAAAGACCAAATTATATATATGGAGAAGAACATAGTGATGGAAAAACCATTCATAAAGAGGGTAATGGTATAAAAACAGGTACACTAATCTATCCTGTAAGATATAAAAATACTAATATGGAAATGGTAAACTATAAAGATATTAATGAAGGTATAGAAGTAATTTGCGAGTTTTGTAAACTTTAGGTATAACCATAGGTTGCAGCAAGTACACCGTATGTGTAGAGAAATTTTCTCGTCTAGGAAGAGCAACTTTCAGTTGATATTATCTAAATAAAAAAAGCTAGCAGAATGGGGGGAGCCAAACTGCTAGTTTTTTTAGTTCATTATGAAAAAAAGGGGAGTCAGCTACAAATTACTTTGCAGAATAATAACATCTTTTTGGAGAATGGATTTTATCATCTTCTTTAAGTTTCTTTATAGCTCTGTCAACTTCTTTTTTATCAATACCTGTCTTTTCCGCTATTTCTCCAGACTTTAGTGGATCTGAAGAATTTTTTAATGTTTCTAAAACTTTGTCTATCATAAGTACACCTCTTGAATAAAATCTATCCATTAATAATTGTTATTGATTAAATTATATCACATAATTTATAAGAAGCAATAGTTTTTAAAAATTTATATTAAAATTTTTACAATAGAAATCTTCTCTTCTGTCATTTTTAAATTTAAAGCTTTCTCTTACACTTTTTACATTATTAATATGGATATCGGCAATTATTAATCCTTCAAAATTATCGGGCTCTTTAGAAATAATGTTTCCAAGTGGGTCAATGATCATAGAATTCCCACTATAATTTAAGGAATTACCAATACCGACTCTATTAATACCAGCGATATAGCATTGATTCTCTATGGCTCTACACCTTAAAAGAGTTATCCAATGGTCTTTTCTACTCTCTGGCCAATTAGCAGCTACTGTTATTAATGATGATTTTTTTGAAGCAATCTGAAATATTTCAGGAAATCTCAAATCGTAACATATAAATGGTGTAATGGTAAAGTCATCAATAGTGCAATAATTAATATTGTTACCGGGTGAAAAGTATAAGTTTTCATTGCAATAAGAAAAGGGATGAATTTTAGTGTAATTACATAAAGTATATCCGTGGGCAGAAATAATAGTATAGTTATTTCTGCCATTATCTTCATTAAAAATTTTTTCTATATATCCTATTCCGGCATTGATACCATAGGTTTTACACAGATTTTTTATATGATTTATTGAATAAGAATTAAGTTCACCAAAGTCTTTCACATTCATAGTGAAACCAGTAAAGGACATTTCAGGAAATAGAAGTAACTCTATATTATGCTCTATAGCTTTCCTAAAAAAGTCTTTACTCATGTGAAGATTAAAGTTTTTGTCTTCCCATAAAATATTACTTTGAACTAAACCGATTTTCATAGCATCACTCCTAAAAAAATATATATTTATACAAATAATGTTACAAATGAGTTATATTATTAAGTATAGTGTTTTTTTAAACTAATATGCAAAAAAACTAAAAACTAAAAACTAATATAATTTTATTAAGTTATACATAAATATAATATTAGTTTTATAAATATAAAAATTAGAGGTATAGATATGAAATTAACTGAATACATCGTGAAAATGGCATTAAGATACAAAAATCACCATATATCTGCATTAGCATCACAATTAGCCTTTGATATGCTATTTTCATTTCTACCATTTTTAATGTTAATACTTACTCTTGTAGGATTTATAAATGTAGATCCTGTAGAAGTACTAAAGGCATTAGAAACATTAATGCCTAAAGAGTTATATTATTTAGTTTCTAGCATAACACTGCAACTTCTTCAGACTAGAAATAGTAATTTGTTATCATTTTCTTTAATATTTTCCATGTACACTGCGTCAAGGGCATTTAGAGCTATTAGATATGGACTTAATAGAGCTTTTGAGCAAGATGAGGCTGATAATAGAATAAGTGTTATCATAACCTCTATTATATTTATGATAGTAATATCACTTTCAATAATTTTTATACTGGCATTTTTGGTATTTGGAAAAATGATAGGTTATGCACTAGTAAAGTGGATAGGACTAGATGTGAAGATAATTTACTATGTAGCATATATAAGATATCCTTTAGTACTAATTGGAATGATAATTGTTTTTTCAGGAATATACAGATTAATACCATCTAGAAAACTTAGATGGATAGAGGTATTACCTGGAGCTATATTTACTAGCATTTCATGGATCATTCTATCTATGGGATTTGCCTTCTATGTAAATAATTTTGGAAGATACTCAGATGTGTATGGAAGTATAGGAGTTATTATCATACTTATGATTTGGTTACAAATAACATCTAATACCATATTGCTAGGAGGAGAGCTAAATGCAATTATAGCCTATGATAAAGAACTTAAATGTAGGGTATAATACAAATAAAGTTTATAAAATTTATATAGGTAAGTGCAGTATCTGCACTTACCTATAGCTATGTCATGTTTTTGGTTAAGATTCATGGTAATTTAATTACAATAGAACTTACATAGCTTATATGTTAATATATATATTAAGTGCGTTAATTTTATATTTTTGGAGGGATGACCATGAAAATAAGGAAGGCTGTTATTCCAGCAGCGGGATTAGGTACTCGATTTTTGCCTGCTACTAAATCTGTGCCAAAGGAAATGCTACCAATTGTAGATAAGCCTACCATACAATACATAGTAGAGGAGGCAGTGGCTTCTGGAATAGAGGAAATACTTATAATAACAGGAAGAAATAAGAAAGCTATAGAGGATCATTTTGATAGAATGGTTGAGCTAGAAGTAAATTTAGCTAAAGATGGCAAGGAAGAATTATTATCTTTAGTTAGTGAATCTACTTATATGGCTAATATATATTATGTAAGACAGAGAGAACCTAAAGGGTTAGGTCATGCTATAAGCTGTGCTAAGACATTTGTTGGGGATGAACCCTTTGCAGTTATGCTAGGAGATGACATAGTAGATAGTGAAACACCATGTCTAAAGCAACTAATAGATGCATATGACAAATATAACTGTTCAATATTAGGAGTTCAAGAAGTTAAAGAAGAGAATGTGAACAAGTATGGAATTGTCAAAGGTGATAGAGTTAATGAAAAGGAATACAAAGTTGAAGATTTAATAGAAAAGCCTAAAGTGGAAGAGGCACCATCGAGGGTAGCTATATTAGGCAGATATATAATAACTCCAGAAATATTTGATATATTAGAAAATACAGAGCCAGGAAAAGGTGGAGAAATTCAACTTACAGATGGACTAAAGGCATTATTGCAGAGTCAGGATATGTATGCACACATATTTGATGGAAATAGATATGATGTTGGGGATAAACTAGGCTTTATAGAGGCTACCATAGATTTTGCTCTAAAGAGAGATGAGCTAAAAGAAGGAATGAAAGAATTACTTAAAAGTAAAAAGTTCTAAAGGTTAAGTGTAAAAAATATTTCACCTATTTTAGTCATAAAAGCATCCTGAATATAATAAATATTTTAATGTATATAAATTGTAATAAACAATTAGATATTCAAGATATAGTCACTTTAGATAATTGGATGATTTGAAATGTTAATACAATTTATATATATAAGCTATTATATATAAGGTGAGGGATGTATATGGGAAAACAGAACCGGGGTAAGGCGTTATGGAATATTCCATCAAGAGGAAGGGGAACCTGTCCTTTGTGTAAAACAGAACGGATTAAGGTATTATATGATAAGTTATTACCAGATGGAGCAAAGATTAAAGTTTGTAAGAAATGTAGACATAAAAAATTGGAAAATAATTAAAAAAATAATTTAATATAATGGTTATAAGAAATATTTTTAAAATTATGATTAACTCAGTTTACATAATTTTGAAATATTTCTTATTTTTTTAAAATAGAAAGTAAATATTTAATTTTCAATATGTAATAAATGCAACAAATAATAAGGGAAATCATTGAGAATATGGTGACAAAAGTATTAATATAAGTAATTTAAATAAAAATAGGAGAATATATAAAGATACTGTCGAAGCATATGTAGAATTTTAACGAAATTTTATTGTGAAAACTTCCAACAATTTGATGTAAAATATCTTATGGTGATTAAAATAAAAAATGGTTTTAAAATATAAATAAATATATTTAGCATAAGAAATTATAGGGTTAATTGGGGGAAAAATAATGAACTTTACTAGCGAAAAGGACTTGGGATTTTTTGATAATTTATCAGACTTGATTGTTATTATAGATGAAGAGTGTAAAATTCAATATGTAAACAATCAATTTAAGAAATTAATGAGTTATAAGGAATTGTTAGATTTTAAGGGAGAAGATATACGAGAATTCTTAAGTATTATAGATGATGAAAGAAATTTCAGCTATAGTAAGATTTGTTCATGGGAAAATTTTAATAATTGTCATATAAGAATTAGATTCTTAGAAGAAATAGAATTTAGATTAACAAGTTCTAATATAAAAATTAAAGATTATAATTACATAATTTTATCTATAATTCAAGATGATTCAAATATAAATTATGATAATTATATTTTATCTAGGAAAATAGATATAAAATCTAAAGAAATAGAAAACGAAAATAATAATTATGGTATCCTAGGAGGACTGAGTTATAAGTCACTAAACACAATTTTATATACATCTCCAAATGGTATAATAGTGCAAAATAAAGATAAGGTTATCTTTAACAATAAAGCGAGTAAAGAGATAGTATGTGGAAATTTAGAATTGAATATGATTGGGAAAAATATTTTTGATTTAGTTAATTTTGAAAATACTGTATGTGTGAACAATGAAATAGATAAAGAATTATTAAAAGATGAATCTAATCTATCCTTAGTTCAACGAAAGGTAAGAAGACAAGACGGAACTATAATTTATTTAGAAATGTCAACCATGTGTTTTATGGAAGATAATGAAATATATACTGTATTTATCTTTAAAGATATAACTAAGAGAATTAAGGCGGAATATAGTTTGAAAAGAAGTACAGATGATTACTCAAGACTGTTACACTTTTTACCTTTTGGAGTAGCTGTATATGATAACCTAGATGATGTGATATTTGTAAATGAGACTATGCTAAAAACTTTAGGAATGGAATCTAAAAAACAATTGAACAGAGCGTCTATGGAAGAGATAGTTCATAAAGATTATTTAGAGGATATGTATGAAATTTATAAAGCAATTATGAACGATGAAAGTAAAATTGAGCATAGGGAAATCGTTTTTAAAAAAGATGATGGTACATTTATAGAGGCCGATGTGGGAGCCATAAACATATACTTTGCTGGAAAGAAATCAATTTTATTAATAATGAATGATTTAACAGATGTAAAAAAGGCAAGAATTGATAAAATAAAATTAGATCAAACTATTCAATATGATAAGATGAAAACTGAATTTATTGCCAACGTATCTCATGAACTGAAAACTCCGTTAAACATTATATTAAGTATAGTTCAGCTTATACAGTTAAAATCAGAGAAGAATAGTGAAGAATACGAAACTATAGATAGGTATATAGATATATTAAAGCAAAATTGTTATAGATTATTAAGACTAATAAATAATTTAATTGACATGACGAGAATAGAAGGCGGAAATTTGAAGATGAACTTTGAAAATTATGATATTGTACAAATAGTAGAAGATATAACACTTTCTACAGTGGAGTATGTAGAAAATAGAGGTATGTATCTAATATTTGATACTGACATTGAAGAAAAAGTATTAGGAATCGATAAAGAGAATATAGAAAGAGTTATGTTAAATCTTTTATCTAATGCTGTAAAGTTTTCAAAAGAAAATGGTGAAATTGTAGTTAGTATACACGAAGTTGATGATGCAGTAGAAATACATGTGAAAGATAATGGAATAGGTATACCAGAAGATATGATCGATATTATATTTAATAGATTTGTTCAAGGGGAGTCGTTATTCACTAGAGCTCATGAAGGAAGTGGTATAGGTCTTTCATTAGTTAAATCTATAATAGAAGCTCATGGAGGGAGTATTAAAGTTTATAGTAAGGTGGATGAAGGAAGTGAATTTGTGGTTATTCTTCCAAATAAAACTTCAAAGAAACAGACATGCTCTCTAGTACAAGAAGACAAATTAAAAAAAGGTGATGAAAAAATAAAGATAGAATTCTCAGATATAGCTTAAGTCATATTGAAAAAAATAATTAGTCAGTATCATGGTCTATTTTGTGATATACTATGTCAGTAAAATCGCCGAAAGGTACTACTAGTAGGCGATTCTACTTATTTGCTTGATTCAAAATATCCTCAGAGTCGTTGACTTGTTATTTTATATGTATAGTTAATAAAAAATTAACAGTACATTTCCAAGAAATTGTTTAAGTTACTACTATTTAGTCAAAAATATAGTAAAAACAATGAGATTGGAGGTATATTGATGAATAGAATTGTTTTGGTTGGTAGATTAACAAAAGATCCAGAAGTTAAAATTTTAGAGGAGAGTAATAAGGTTTTTACTAGAATTATTTTAGCTGTAGATAGACCATATAAAAGTGCCTCAGGTGAAAAATATGTAGATTTTATTCCCGTAGTATTATGGGGTAAAAAAGCTGAAATAGTTAGTGAATATTTAGTAAAAGGAAGCGTAATAAGTGTAACTGGAAGACTTCAGAGCAGAAGTTTTGAAAATTCAGAAGGTCAGAGAAAGTATATTTCAGAAGTAATTGCTGATGAATTTCAATTTATGAATAATAAAAGATCAAAGGAAGAAATAGTTTAATACATAAAAATGAGTATATGTAAAATACATATGCTCATTTTTTATTTTTGGCCATGTTTTAGACTTATGTTGATTATTAGCTGTATATTAAAACAGAGTCTATTTTAAAAATTCAATTCTTTTAACATAGTGATGATAAGTAACAACAATATTAATTTCAATATTTTTAATATTAAAACTAATAAAAAGATAGTATAATAGTTATATTAGAGGAGTGGAGGGGTTATTTTGGATATTTTAAAATTCAAGGAATTTAGAGACTCGGTTTTAAATAATATATCTAAGGTCATTATTGGTAAAGAACAGGTTATAGATAAGATAATTGTAAGCTTTATAACTTCTGGACATGTACTTTTAGAAGACGTGCCTGGACTAGGAAAAACTAAACTGTGCAAAAGCTTATCGAAAACTATGAATTGTAGCTTTAAAAGAATACAGTTTACACCAGATTTACTACCTTCAGATTTAACAGGAATATATTTTTATAATCAGAAAACTCAAGAATTTGAATTTAGAGGAGGTCCCCTATTAAGTCAAATAGTTCTAGCAGATGAGATTAATAGAGCTACTCCAAGAACACAATCTGCATTGCTAGAATGTATGGAGGAAGGACAAATAACAGTAGAAGGAAATACAATAAAACTTGAAAAACCATTTTTTGTAATTGCTACTCAAAACCCAGTAGAACAATTTGGAACTTTTCAATTACCGGAGGCACAATTAGATAGATTTTTTATGAAATTATCAATGGGATATCCAAATTACCAAGAAGAGAAAGAAATGATGAACAGATTTATAGAGAAGGACCCATTAGATAGTCTTGAGTCAGTAGTAACTTTAAATGATCTTGAATATGTTCAAAATAATTTTAATAAAGTTTATATTAGTGAGGATATAAAAGAATATATAGTTAACTTAGTTACGGCTACTAGAACTCATAAGGAAATAGAATTAGGGTGTAGCCCTAGAGCTACTTTAAATCTTATGAGAGGATGCCAAGCGTTGGCTGCAATAAGGGAAAGAGATTATGTTATAACAGAAGATGTAAAGGAGCTAGCTATTCCTATAATGAGTCATAGAATAATATTGAAGAATGAAATTAATAGTGGAACAGATAGTGGTGAACAAATAATAAAAGAGATTTTGAATACTATAAATACACCTATTGAAAAGCCTTAGAGGTGTAGATATGATAGCGCAATATATCTTCTTGTTAGGGATAATTGAATTGTACCTTTACATATCTAAAATTATTGTAACTAAAGGTTTTAATGATTTAAAAGTTTATAGAGAGATTGAGAGTAAAAAAATAGTAGAAGGCGATAGCTTTGATATTAGTATAGTTATAGAAAATAATAAAAGATTGCCTGCTTCATACTTACTTATAGAAGAGATAATTCCACATGGACTAAAGTTTGATAGCAATGTTATTAGTTATAGTGAGGGAAGAGATATTAGACATTTAAGCAAATTTTCTATTGGTGGTTTTAAGAGAAAAAGGAGAACTTATAGAATAGTTGGAGAAAAGAGGGGAATATATTTACTAAAATCTATAGATGTATATTTAGGGGATATTTTAGCTACTACTATAGAAAAACAAGGTTTTGAAGATTATTTGGAAATAATGGTATGTCCAAAAATAAATTCCCTAAGCCAGTATAAGTTTGATGCTACAAACATTCAAGGAGACAATACTGTAAGAAGATGGATTCATAAGGATCCACTGTATTTGAAGGGTATTAGAGAATATAATAGAGAAGACAGAATGAAGGATATACATTGGAAATCTACTTTAAAAGCTAATAAACTAATGGTTAAAGATTACGATTATACCTCTGAACAAGAAGTGGTTATAATAGTTAATATTCAGTGTGGAGATCCTCATTGGACTAGCATTAATCCTGAAAATATAGAGAAAGAAATAGAAATTTCTGTAGCTTTGGCAGCTAAATCTCTTAAGGCAAATATACCTACAGGAATTTGGACAAATGGACATATAATAAGTTATAAGTCTAGAATTAGAAATGAAATTGAACCAAAGGTAGGTATATTAAATAAAATTGTAGAGTTTGCAGCAAGAATTGATACATCCATAAAGCACGAATTACACGAATACTTAAGCAGTAGAACTAAGTATTTTCAAAAAAATTCTACTTATATATTAGTTACTTCTTATTTAAATGATAAAGATATATTGATACTAACTTCTTTATATAGAAATGGATATAAAATTAAAATTATATATGTGGGTGATAATGTTAATACACCATATATTCAAGGAATAGAAACTATAGCTTATAAGGGAAGGAGAAACTAATGAATACAGCTGAAAAAATAAGAGTTTTGTATACACTAACCTTTATAACTATGATTTATATTGTATGGAGCTTAGTGAGCTCAGTTATATTTTCTAATGAAGTTAAATATTTTCTTTTTATAGTATTTTCTTTAAATATTTTTTCTATAAGGTATATGCTTCAAAAGAAAATGAACTTTATAGTAAGTTTCATTTTGCCTATAGGATTAAGTTTTCTTATATTAAGTAATGTATATTCTCTAGAATATGGATTCATAAACAGTCTATTTATACTTGTAGGTACAGGATTCCTATTCTCTAAGTTAGAGACCAATGTAAATTATAATCAATATAAGCATCAACTTACTACAGGCACATATATTATAATTGTTTTAAGTCCTTTAACTGCACTTTTCTTTTCAGGAGCTCTAGATTATTTATTTAGAATATATGTAATATATGTGATTTTCATGATATTGACTATTAGAGAAGCCATGGCATATGAATATAATATTAAGAGAACCAAGAAGGATAATATTATAAATTTAACTATAATTGGAATATCCTTATTTTTAAGCCAGGAATTTTTTTATAATACATTTATAAGGATGATTAAAGGAGTTTTTTATGTAATTAATTTAATATTAGATAAAATAGCAGGGGTTCTAGCTATTATAGTAGGCTATCCTATAGGATATATATTATCAAAACTTAAACTAAAGTATAAAGGAAATACGTCTATATTTGATAAAATAAATATTGAAGAAGGCGAAAATATATTTAAGAATATTCAAGATGATAGTATTGGGCAATGGGCCAATATAATTCCTTTAGTTTTTAAAATTATTTTAGTTATAGTTACAGTTGTAATAGTTATTAAGATAATAAAAAAATATGAGGGAAATAAAGGTGAAAGATTAGAAGAATATATTGAAGAAATAGAAACAATAGATATAGTAAAAGATGAAAATAAATTAGTTAAAAAAGTTAAAAAGTTATTTAGACATAAAGGTAACGAAAGAGAAGAACTTATATATAATTATAAGGAGTTTGTTGAAATTACAGATAAAAAAGAAATATTTAGACCGTATATGACACCTACCCAATTGAAGAATGTTACAAAGATAAATATAAAGCAAGTAGATAATTTGGATAGACTTACTAAATTATACAATAAGGCGAAATTTTCCAAAAATACTATCACTAGTAAAGACCAAAGAAATGTTGAAGAAATAGTAAAAAATATTAAGGAAGAATTAAAATAATGAATAATTAATTTACGACAATATAGGGGAATTATAATCAATTGGCGACAATGAAAAATAGAAAATAAATACAATGCATTACAATAATAGTGTAAAATCAGAGAAAAATGTCAATTTTGAAAAGATAATAAATTTAAATAACATACACGGATTGACACAATATTGTATCAATCCATGTTAAAATTTTTGTAAATTATATATTTACAGCTAGTGTTAAACTACTTACTGTATTAATAGGGGGTTTTTATGTGATAGTGAAAACTTTAGTTAACAATATTTTGTTGGAAAATGAATATATTTATACTTACAATCTAATAAAGAATGACTTAATAATTAATCAAGATTATGGGGATAAAGTGGTTCAGGCATATGGTATAGAAATTATATGTGAGACTAAAGAAAATGGACAAGTTATAGAAAGCTCTAGAGATTATGAAAATTATATTAGTCCTAATGAAGAAAGAGTTCGTGGATTGATGGAATTTTTCAAAGTCAATACTTTGTCACCAGTACACTTGGTAGAAATACTCGATGAAATAATTGAGGAATATATATCTGATTTTGACAAAGTTTGTTAATATAGAGATCTAAGAGTAAAGGATTTTCCTTTACTTTTTTAAAATACTTTTATAGATAAACCTATACAAATTCAAATTAGATGTAAAAATTTTCATTTTATGATAAAATGATTGTAAGTATTACAGGGTAAATTTATTATCTGAAATTTTTAACTTTTGTGATACAAACTTGCTTCAATTAATTTAAATTTAAGTTTTTTACTTATTTAAGTGTATAAATCTAGTAGAATAATCTTTAAAAATGAAATGTATGCTAAATTTTGGTAATAGGAGGTGGAGTTGTGATAATAGGTATTGGAGTAGATATAGTTGAAATAAGAAGAATAAAAGAGATTATAGAAAAAAATGAGATGTTTTTAGAAAAAATATTTACAGTAAATGAGATAGAACACTTAAAAGAAAGAAATTTAAGATCCGAATATGTAGCTGGAAAGTTTGCGGCTAAGGAAGCAGTTGCAAAGGCTTTAGGTACAGGCTTTAGAGGTTTTGGATTTAAAGATATAATTGTTGAAAATACTACTCTTGGAAAACCTATAGTGACCTTGGAAGGAAAAGCTAAATTAATAGCCAGTGAATATGGACACTATAATATGCATCTTAGTATTTCTCATGGAGAAGATAATGCTATAGCATATGCTATATTGGAGGTGTTTCATAATGATAAATCCGCTAAATAAAATGAATAATAATAAGTTTAGCTCTATACTTTTTAATACAAAGACTGTAAAAATTGATATGAATATGGTTAGTAATATACTAAAGCCAAGAGAAGAAGAAGGGTATAAGGGTGATTATGGACATGTTTTAGTCATTGCTGGTTCTGTAGGATTTTGTGGTGCAGCTTATTTAACAACTGAAGCTGCAGTAAGAAGTGGCGTGGGCCTTGCAACACTATGTGTTCCTAAAGAAATACAAGAAATAATGAGCGTCAAACTAAATGAAGCTATGACTATTAATTATGAGGACAAAGAAAAAATTGGTAATATAATGGTTAAAAGCGATTGTGTAGCACTTGGACCAGGTATGGGAAATAGTAAACTAACTTATAACATAGTAAGAAATGTGATTGAAAATGCAGAATGTCCTATTGTTATAGATGCAGATGGATTAAATGTTCTTCAGAATAACCTAGAATTGCTTCAGCTTAAAAATGATACTATTATACTTACACCACATTATGGTGAAATGGCAAGACTTACTGGTCTATCTGTAGAGGAAGTAAAAGAAGATAGAATACATATATCAAAGCAATTTGCTTATGAAAATGATGTTATACTATTATTAAAAGATCATAGAACTTTAATTACTGATGGTAATTATGTTTTTGAAAATACCACAGGGAACAGTGCTATGTCGTCGGGTGGTATGGGCGATACATTAACAGGAATAATAGCATCTTTTATTGCTCAAGGATATAGGCCTTTAGAAGCTACTTATATAGCAGCTTTTATCCATGGATACTGTGGAGATGTATTAGCAGAGAAAATGTTTTGTGTTAATGCAACGCATTTGACAGAAGAATTACCTTATACTATTAAATCTATTATTGATAGGGAATAAGATTTTATTAAAACTTAGTTATACATTATGAATAATAATAATAAATATATTAGTGTAATAATACTTTAATTTTGGAGGAGTAAATGAAAAAAAACAGTATAATTCCACTAGTAATAATTGTAAGTTTTGGTTTAATTTTTTTTATAATGTCTAGAATAATAGGTTCTGAAAAAAGTTTAGACATGAATAGTCTAATAAGAAATATAAAGGAAGTAAAATCCTATAGTAGTAATATAACTATAGAAGTGATAAATTCAAAAGAAAAATATACATATGAAGGTATTCAAAAATATAAAAAGGATGTAGGGGGAAAATTAGAATTAAAGGATAGGAATTTCATATTTAAAGGAGAAGACATATTTGTAAAAGATAAGATAGGCTCACAAGAATATAAACTCTCTACAGAATTTGATGAAGTGCTAAAATATAGCTTTATAGATGAATATATAGCATTAATATATACTAACCAAAATTTAAATTTTCAAGAAGAAGAGACAAAGGGAGAAAAAATTTTATTAGTAGATGTAATACTTCCAGGTAATAATAGGAATTTGTATAGTGGAGTTATGTACTATGATATAAGAGCTAATATGCCGAAGAAAATAGTAATTTATGATACAAATAAGGAAGAAAGAATTATGTATACTTATGAAAACTTCAATTGGACTGATAAAATTGATGATATGGATTAAAATTAATAGCAGTCTTGTTAGATGATGAATAAAGAACAAAAGTTCATTTAAATAACTAGCGAGGTGAGTAATAATGTTTAGTGAAAATATAAGACCAGTTTGGGCTGAAATTGATTTAGATAAGCTGGCAAATAATATGAGAGAAATCAAGAAAGTGTGTGGAAATAAAGAAGTTATAGGCGTTATAAAGGCAGATGGCTATGGACATGGTGCTATAGATATTTACAAAGAGTTACAAGATAATGGAGCTAGTAGATTTGCTGTTGCAGTATTAAGTGAGGGCATTGAACTTAGAAAAGCAGGGTTAGATGCTCCATTGATGATATTAGGTTTCACAAATCCTAATATCTATAATCAATTGTTAGATTATGATATAGAACAGACTATTTATAGTTTTCAACAAGCAGAGATGCTTTCAAGGGTTGCAGTAGAAAAAAAACTAAAAGCAAGAATCCACATAAAAGTAGATACAGGTATGGGGAGGATAGGATTTCTCCCTACAAGAGAAGAGGCAAAAGAAGTATATAGAATAAGTAAGCTTCCTAATATAGATATAGTAGGATTATTTACACATTTTTCTTCTTCAGATGAAAAAAATAAAGAATATACATATAGGCAGTTAGAACAATATAATAGGTTTAATGTATATCTTAAGGAACTAGGAATTCATATTAACTTTAAACATGTAAGTAATAGTGGTGCGATCATAGATTTACCAGAACTGCAATATGATGCAGTAAGGGCAGGGATAATATTATATGGATACTATCCATCAGAGCAGATCAATAAGCAGGCTTTAAAGCTTGAACCAGTAATGAGTATTAAGGCTAACATAGTACATATAAAAAAGATTCCTGAGAGTAATTTTATAAGTTATGGAAGAAAATTTGAAACTCAAAAGGAAAGTATTATTGCCACATTATCTATAGGATACGCAGATGGATTTACTAGATTATTATTTGAAAAAGCTAAGGTTATAATTAAAGGTAAATTTGCGCCAGTTGTAGGAAGAATATGTATGGATCAATGTATGATCGATATTACAGGCATAGAGGATGTAGACATTGGAGATGAAGTTATACTTATTGGCAAAGATGAATTTGGAAATGAAATAACTGCAGATGATATTGGCAATCTAATTGGTACTATTAATTATGAAGTAGTTTGTGCAATTAGCAAAAGGGTGCCAAGAATATATAAAAAAGATGGAAAAATAGTTAATATTAGAAATTATGTATAATGCTAGCTTCAATAAATAAAATAAGCTGACCTCATTTGTTGCAAAAAGTAGAAAAAGGAAATAATATCTTTGACATTATAATAATAATTGAATTATAATTAACTTGTACATATAGTTGTTATTATAGTAGGAGGTATTAAATTTCCATGTGTAGTCAGAAGGAATTAATCCTAGAATTAAGCAAATCTTTTTGTAAAGATATAAATGAGGCTTATGAAAAAAATAACATAAAAAGTAGTGAATTTATTGAGGATAATTTAATATTATATATAGAAGAGAAAAAATATTTAAGTTATATAGAGAGAATGAAGCAAGGCTACTTAGCCATGAAAGACTTAAATTTAGAAATCTCAGAATTGGGCTTAGAAAATGATTTATATGACTTAAGAGAATACGAAGCTAAGCTTTAGGAGAGTGAATGCCTCATGACAACTATCGTAAGGAGAGGAGATATTTTTTATGCAGATTTGAGTCCTGTGGTAGGTTCCGAACAAGGCGGAATTAGACCTGTAATCATAATTCAAAATGATATAGGTAATAGATATAGTCCCACAGTGATAGTGGCTGCAATAACCTCTCAAATAAATAAGGCAAAACTTCCAACACATGTTGAAATTTCCTCAGAAGAGTATGGTTTGAATAAGGACTCGGTGGTTTTGCTAGAACAAGTTAGAACATTAGACAAAAGAAGACTTAAAGAAAAAATAGGTCGTATGACTGATGAAGATATGGAAAAAGTTGACATAGCTCTGAGGATCAGTTTAGACTTAAAAATAAAAAGTGCAAATTAAAATAAAGAAGATTGCTGGTAAAATAGCAATCTTTTTATTTTAAGGTTTTAAAAAAGAGTTGAGAATGATTTTAAAATTGTTATAATAATCTTATACGTAAATCTAGGAGGTAAGATATGAATAAATCACTAGAGTCTTTAAAAGAAATCACTAAAGTAGTAAGAAAAAATATAATAGAAATGCTTACTGAGTCAGGATCGGGACATCCAGGTGGATCATTATCCGCTGTGGAGATTATGACTACACTATATTTTAATGAAATGAATATAGATGTTAAAAACCCTAATAATCCAAATAGAGACAGATTTATACTTTCTAAAGGACATGCTGCACCAGTATTATATGCTGTACTTGCAGAAAAAGGCTTTTTTAATAAAGAGGAACTAATGTTTCTTAGAAAGAAGGGATCAATGCTTCAAGGACATCCTAACATGAATTATGTACCAGGCGTAGATATGTCCACAGGATCACTAGGACAGGGAATTTCAGCAGCGGTTGGAATGGCATTAGCAGGGAAATTAGATAAAAAAGATTACAGAGTATATACATTATTAGGAGATGGTGAGCTTGAAGAAGGTCAAGTATGGGAAGCTTCCATGAGTGCAGCTCACTACAAACTTGATAACTTAACAGCTTTTGTAGATTATAATGGTCTTCAAATAGATGGAAACATAGAAAGTGTAATGAATCCTAATCCTATAGCTGATAAATTTAAAGCATTTGGATGGAATGTAATATTTCTTGAAGATGGTCATGACTTGGTGGCTATAAAGAATTCAATAGAAGAAGGTAAAAAAGTAAAAAATAAACCAACTATGATAGTATGCAAAACTATAAAAGGGAAAGGTGTATCCTTTATGGAAAATGAAGCAGGATGGCATGGTTCAACTCCAAATAAAGAGCAATGTACACAAGCATTATTAGAGATTGGAGGAGAAGAATAATGAGTAAGATAGCAACTAGAGAAGCCTATGGAAAAGCTTTAGCAAGAATAGGGGCAGAAAATGAAAATATAGTGGTTCTTGATGCAGACTTATCAAAATCAACAAAAACTGCTGATTTTAAGAAGGTTTGTCCAGAGAGATTTATAAATATGGGAATTGCAGAAGGTAATATGATGTCAGTATCAGCAGGACTTGCTGCTTGTGGTAAAATTCCCTTTGTATCTACTTTCGCTATATTTGCAGCAGGTAGAGGCTTTGAGCAAATAAGAAACTCAATATGCTACCCAAAATTAAATGTAAAGGTATGTGCTACTCATGCAGGATTAACTGTAGGAGAAGATGGTGCATCTCATCAATCAGTGGAAGATATTTCATTGATGAGAAGTATACCTAATATGGTGGTTATAAGCCCTAGTGATGGTGTTGAGACAGAAGCAGCTATAGAGGCTATAACTAAATATAATGGACCTTGCTATGTAAGATTAGGAAGAAGTGGAATTCCAGTAATTAATGATAATGAAGACTATAAATTTGAAATAGGAAAAGGCATAACCCTTAGAGAGGGAAAGGATGCCACAATCATAGCTACTGGAATTATGGTGGATGCAGCATTAGAAGCATATAACTTGCTAGCAGAAGAAGGAATAAAAGTAAGAATAATAAATATTCATACTATTAAACCTATCGATGAGAACATAATAATTAAAGCGGCTAGAGATACAGGAGTTATAATCACAGCTGAAGAGCATAGTGTAATAGGTGGATTAGGGTCAGCAGTATCAGAAGTTATAACTACTAATGCTCCGGTACCGGTATTAAGAGTTGGTATAAAGGATACCTTTGGAGAGAGCGGAAAACCAGATGAGTTATTGAAGGCTTATGGATTAACTGCAGAAAGTATTGTCAAAGAAGTTAAAAAAGGAATTCAAATGAAGTAAAAAGTATAATTAGAGTGTAGTTGTAGTAAAATATAATTGCATTCTAATTAAAAATTATAAGGTGGGAATTGAATGAGAAACAATACAAACAAATTATCTTTGTGTTTGGGAGATTTATTATATTGTTTTAAATTATCTTTTAAATTTGCCCTGATCCCAATAATTTTAGGAACTATAATATCTTTACTATCTCAATTAATAAAGGGAAATGGTATTAGGATATATGATATTTTATTGTATATTAGAAATGCAGGATTTATTACAGCTTGTGGAGGGATGTTAATAGGTGCAATTGGATATTTAATGCCTATGACGCATTTAAGACCATTAGACTACAATGATGATTGGCAAAAATATTTCTCGAAATTCAATTTGGTTACAGTTATAACTATAATTTGTATTTTTATAGTAGTTTACACTCTAATTTTAGATGTAACAATGTATATGATTTATACATAATTATACATATAGATTAGCTCATGGATATATTTCCATGAGTTTTTTTAAAAATTATATTTTTGTTCACGTTATTTTTACTTTTAAGGGTTTGTATAAATTATTTTTATGATATAATATACACAGGTTTTTATAACAGGGTGTGTATAAAAATATAAAAAGTTACCAAGGAGAGTTTAAAATTATGATAGATTTTAAAAATGTTACTAAGGTTTATAATAATAATGTCCTAGCCTTATCAAATTTAAATGTACATATTGAAAAAGGTGAGTTTGTATTCTTGGTAGGGCCAAGTGGAGCAGGAAAATCTACTTTTATAAAAACATTATTAAAGGAAGTAGATGCTACAGCAGGTACTGTAGTAGTAGCAGATACAGACTTAACTAAGCTTAAGCATAAAGATATACCTTATTACAGAAGAAGAATAGGCGTAGTATTTCAGGACTTTAGATTAATTCCAACTCTAAATATTTTTGAGAATGTAGCCTTTGCATTAAGGGTAATCGGTTCTAGTGATAAGGAAATACAAAAAAAAGTACCAGCTGTGTTATCTATGGTTGGATTAACTAAAAAGAGAAATGCTTTCCCGAATCAGCTTTCAGGAGGAGAACAGCAAAGGGTTTCTATAGCAAGAGCCATTGTTAACAGTCCATCCCTACTAATTGCTGACGAACCTACAGGAAATTTAGACCCTGAAACTGCAATAGAGATTATGGATATACTTAGCGATATAAATAGAGCAGGAACTACTGTTGTTATGGCTACCCATGCTAAAGATATAGTTGATATGATGAAGAAAAGAGTAATAGCTATAGAAAAAGGAACAGTAGCAAGGGATGAAGAAAGGGGGAAATACGGATATGAAATTTGATTCAGTTAAGTATTTCTTTAAGGAAGCTTTTAAAAGTATAACTAGAAATAAAACTTTAAGTACAGCTTCAATAGCTACTGTGGCAGCAACTCTATTTATATTAGGAGTAATAACCTTAGCTGTTGTGAATGTAGATAAAGCTGTAGAACAATTAGGTTCGCAAGTAGAGGTAAAAATCTATTTAAAGGATGATATTACAGAGCAAGAAGAAGTAGCTATAAAGGGAAAAATAGAAGCTGTTGAGGGAGTTACAGAGGCTATTCTTGAGACTAAGGAACAAGCATTAAGTAATGTTAAAGAACAATTAGGTGAAGATTCATCAGATTTGACGGTAGGATTTGAAGATAAAAATCCTTTTCCAGCTTCGTTTACTATAAAAGTTGGAACTCCAGAAGTAGTTGATAAAGTTGTTAACCAAGTAAAAGGTATGTCTGGTATAGAAAAAATTAAAGATGCTAGAGAAGTTATCGAAAAAATAACTACTCTTACTAAATCAGTTAAAACTGCAGGTGGGATAGGGTTCTTAGTATTTATTGTGGTTTCCTTATTCTTAATAGGTAATACTATTAAAATAACTGTTTTTTCAAGAAAAAGGGAAATTGGAATAATGAAGTATGTAGGAGCTACTGACTGGTTTATTAGATGGCCATTTATTATAGAAGGTATAATTCTTGGAGTTATTGGTGCCTTAATTTCAGTTGTAATATTGAATGTGGCATATTCTATGTTAGTTGGAAGACTATCACAGGAAGTATTATTTGGATTTAGCTTAGTGGGAACTTCATATATATGGAAATATGTAATTTGGGAATTTATTATCTGCGGAGCAGTAATTGGAGCTCTGGGAAGTATTATATCAATGAGAAAGTTCCTAAAAGTTTAATTTAGATGTACAATGGATAAGACTAAGAAATAAAATTCTTAGTCTTATTTGTGTATAATAATACCATAATATGAAAGTATTAATATATAATAAATTAATAATTTAGTTATAATTATGTGGTATTATCATAAATAATATATATGTATTTAATTGAGAGGGTGAGTTTATGGACATTGACAAAAAGAAAAAAAGAAAATGGATAATAAATACAGTAATCGTTTTGCTAGTTACTAATCTAGTAACTTTTTTAGGTACAAATTTTTTATCATTTATGTTGCCAAATGGTAAGGTATTAGTTAGTAGAAAAACCTATGAAAATATTATTGATTTTGAGAAGCTATTTACAATAAAAGATAAGATAGATAAATATTATTTAGGTGAATATGATGAAGGAAAAATAATCGATGGAGCGGCTGAGGGCATGGCTCAAGCACTTAAGGATCCATACACTACATATATGGATAAGGAAGAATTTTCAGATTTTATGTCACAAACAGAAGGTAATTATGTGGGACTTGGAATTCAAGTAGCAGCTAAGGATGATAACATTGTGGTAATGACGACTTTTGAGAATTCTCCGGCTAAAAAGGCAGGAATAATTCAAGGAGATATTATAAAGGTTGTGAATGGAACAGCTGTAGCAGGAAAAGACATGGAGAAGGCTGTGTCTATGATGAAGGGAAAAGAAGGAGAAGTTGTAGATTTAGTTATATATAGAGAAGGTAAGGGTGATATTAGCGTTAAAGCTACAAGAGCAGAGGTTCAAATGGTTACAGTAAAAAAAGAGATGATAGATAGTGAAGTCGGATATATTCAAGTTTCTATGTTTGATGAAAATACTGCTGATAATTTTAGAAAAGCTATAGAAAATCTTGAATCTCAGGGTATGAAAAGTTTAATAGTAGATTTAAGAGAGAACCCAGGCGGACTTTTAGATCAGACAGTAAGAATGTCTTCAGAATTTATTGAAAAAGGCAAAAATATAGTGTATACAGAAGATAAAAATGGTAATAAGAAAAATTATGACTCTGTAGGAGGAAAGGCTCAAGAGATGCCGCTTACAATTCTTATAGATGAAGGAAGTGCTAGTGCATCAGAAATATTTACTGGAGCTATAAAAGATTATGGATTAGGAACTTTAGTAGGAGAAAAAACTTTTGGTAAAGGAGTCGTTCAAACTACCTTCTATAGAGAGAAAGATGGATTTGGAGATGGAACTGCATTAAAAGTTACAATTTCAAAATACTTTACTCCGAATGGAAATAATATCCATGGATTAGGCATAGAGCCAGATGTAGAAGTTAAATATCCGGATGAGTTAAGACAGAAGACATATGATAGAGCTGTGGACCCACAATTTCAAAAAGCTTTAGAAGTTGCAAGAGGAAAAATTGTGAAATAGCAATGGTTGGTTGCAGTGAATTTGCTACGTCAGAGAATTGCAATCTACGATTTCAGGGAAGTGTGCCTTTGCCGCAGAGATTGGGCTTTGAAATATAAAGCTTTTGTTTAAGGAAAAGCCTCTTTCCGAAGGTCGTGAATAAATCTCTGCGAACAACGTGAGCAATTCACTGTGAGCGGAATGAACACTTCTCTGTGCCTGTGGCACAATTTACTGCGGCCATTGGTCGCAATTAACTAAAAAGATGACATTGTCATCTTTTACATATTTTTTAGCATATGGAGGAATACGATAAATGGAAATGCTTAAATATACTTTAGAACAAGTTTCTTATGCTATTGTGGAACCATCTTATGCATTTATTTTAATAATGCTGTCTATTTTGTTTTACTTTAAAAATAAAAAGGCAAATATGATGGAAAAAATGATAATGGGACAAAATTCCATATCTGCTTTTGAATTAACCATATCTCAGATAGTTATAGGAATATTTGGAGGAGTTCTAGCTAGTATGATTTTTACATATTTAGGAGTAGTATTTGATACAAGTTCTAATATATATGTGCTATTTATATTATCTATAGCCCTTGTGTTTTTTAATCCTAAATGGGTTTGTTTATCTTACTCAGGCTCTATATTAGGATTATTGTCAATTTTCATGTATATTTTATCTAAAATGTTTAATGATGGTAAATTAAACTTTTTAAATATAGATATTGCAGCATTACTGGCACTTATAGGAGTAATGCATTTAGTTGAAGGAATTTTGGTAATGGTAGATGGTAAAAGAGGAGCATTACCTGTATTTGGGAATAGAGAAAATAAAATAGTTGGAGGGTTTGCATTTAGGAGATATTGGATACTTCCAATGACTATTTTATTGATGATAGAAGCTACCAGTGGAAATATAGGGGGAGAAGTAGTAGCTACTCCGGAGTGGTGGCCTATTATTAGTCATAGTAAAAATATAGAATTATTTGCTACTATGGTAATTGGTGCATTACCACTATTTGCAGCGGTGGGATACAATTCAGTTACCTTTACTAAAACTAAAGAAGAAAAACCACTATTTTCTGGATTATTAATCAGTGGATTTGGATTATTAGTTATAGCTTTATCTTTCCTAACTAATTTAGGCATAGTCATGGAAATAATACTATTAGTTGCAGTACCGGCAGCTCATGAAGGGATGCTATATCTAGAAAAATATGCAGAGCAAAAAAATCAATGCAAGTATGTTAGTAATACAGAAGGCGTATGTGTACTCACTGTAGCTCCAAATTCTGTAGCTAAGGAAATGGGAATAGAAAGTGGAGATTTAATAATTGAAGTTAATAATCAATTATTAACTAAAGATGATATTATTTTTAATGTGCTTCAAAATGTACCGAGAGTTCTTTCTATGAAGATAAAAAAATTAGAGGGAAAAATCATAGATGTTAGTAGAAATATACCAAGTGGTACACTAAATTTAGGAATGGTAATTGTACCTAGAGAAGTCCCAAGAAATTTTAAAGTTGTTAAGGGAAATAAGGAAAATTTTTCAGAGATACTAGATAAAATTAGAAATAAAGATGATGAGAATCAAAATCTTTAATTTTGTATTTATGAGGTGAGTTTATGGAAGAATTCAAAATTCATTCCAAGTTTAAACCTACAGGAGATCAACCAGAAGCCATTGATAGTATTGTAAATGGGCTTATGGAGGATAAAAGATATCAAACACTTTTAGGGGTTACAGGTTCGGGAAAGACTTTTACTATGGCAAATATAATTGAAAGAGTTCAAAAACCAACTTTAATATTGGCTCATAATAAAACATTGGCAGCTCAGCTTTGTTCAGAGTTTAAAGAATTCTTTCCTGAAAACTCAGTAGAATATTTTGTATCTTATTATGATTATTATCAACCTGAAGCTTATGTAGCTCAGACAGATACTTTCATTGAGAAAGATGCATCTATAAATGATGAAATTGAAAAATTGAGACACTCTGCTACATCTGCACTTATAGAGAGAAAAGATGTAATAGTAGTTGCCTCTGTTTCCTGTATATATGGACTTGGAAATCCAGAAGAGTATAAAAAGCTTACAGTATCCTTAAGAGAAGGAATGGAAAAGGATAGGAATAAAGTTATAAATCAATTAGTTGATATTCAATATGAGAGAAATGATATAAACTTTGTAAGAGGTACCTTTAGAGTTAGGGGAGATGTACTAGATATATTTCCAGCTGCATCTACAAATAAGGGTATAAAAGTAGAGTTCTTTGGTGATGAGATAGATAGAATAAGAGAATTTGATGTACTTACAGGAGAAATATTAAAGGGTATGAAGCATGTATCTATATTTCCAGCGTCTCACTTTGCAACCTCGAAAGAAAGATTAGAAATAGCCATAAGACAGATAGAGAAAGAGCTTGAGGAAAGATTAGAAGAGTTAAAGGTTCAGGATAAGCTATTAGAGGCTCAGAGATTAAAGCAAAGAACTAACTTTGATATTGAAATGATGAGAGAGGTTGGATATTGCTCTGGTATAGAAAATTATTCTAGGATACTAGATGGAAGGGCCAAAGGAACACCACCACAAACTTTAATAGATTATTTTCCACAGGACTTTCTTTTATTTATAGATGAAAGTCATGTTACACTTCCTCAAACTAGGGCAATGTATGGTGGAGATAGATCGAGAAAAACTTCACTAGTAGAATATGGATTCAGATTACCCTCGGCTTATGATAATAGACCACTACAGTTTAATGAATTTGAAGATAAATTTAATCAAGTATTGTTTGTAAGTGCTACCCCTGGTCCATATGAAAATGACCACTCAGAGAATGTAGCAGAGCAGATAATAAGGCCTACTGGTCTATTGGATCCAGAGGTTATAATAAGACCTATAAAGGGTCAAATTGATGATTTATATAGTGAGATTAAAGCAACAATAGATAAGGGCTTTAGAATATTAGTAACTACTCTTACTAAAAAAATGGCTGAGGATTTAACTAAGTATTTTAAAGATATGGGAATTAAAATTACATATCTACATTCAGATATAGATACATTGGAAAGAATGAGAATAATAAGAGATTTAAGAAAAGGCGAATTTGATGTTTTAGTAGGGATAAACCTTCTAAGAGAGGGATTAGATATTCCAGAGGTTGCATTGGTTGCTATACTTGATGCAGATAAGGAAGGATTTTTAAGAAGTGAAACGTCTTTAATTCAAACTATAGGAAGAGCAGCCAGAAACTCTGAAAGTAGAGTTGTAATGTATGCAGATAATATGACTAGATCCATGGAAAAAGCTATTGGTGAGACTAATAGAAGAAGAAAGATACAGATGGATCACAATGAAGAAAATGGAATAATACCTCAGACAGTAATTAAAGACATAAGAGATGTCATTGAAATATCTACAGTGGCTGAGGAGAAAGCTAGTTATGATAGCTTTAATCCTGAGAGCATCAGTGAAGGTGAAGCAATTAAGATAATAGCTAAGTTAGAAAAGGAAATGAAACAAGCTGCAAAAGACCTACAATTTGAAAGAGCAGCTCAGTTAAGAGATGAAGTAATAAAGGTTAAAAAACAATTTAGATTATAGAGGGAGAAAAGAATGAGGAATAGCATTTTTATTAAAGGAGCAAAGGTACACAATCTCAAAAATGTAGATTTAGAAATACCAAGAGATAAATTTGTAGTATTTACGGGACTCTCAGGTTCAGGAAAATCTTCTTTAGCCTTTGACACGTTATATGCGGAAGGACAAAGAAGATATGTGGAGTCATTATCTGCTTATGCAAGACAGTTTTTAGGACAGATGAATAAACCAGATGTTGAATACATAGAAGGTTTATCTCCAGCAATATCAATAGATCAAAAGACTACTAGTAGAAATCCAAGATCTACTGTTGGAACAGTTACTGAGATATATGATTACTTAAGGCTTTTATATGCTAGGGTTGGAACTCCACATTGTCCTAAATGTGGAAAGGAGATAACTCAACAAACTGTAGACCAAATGGTGGATAAGGTAAAGGAATTACCTGAGAGGACTAAAATTCAAGTGTTAGCTCCTATAGTAAGAGGTAAAAAGGGAGAACACGTAAAGATTCTTGAAAATATTGTTAAGAATGGATATGTAAGAGCTAGAATAGATGGCGTAATAGTAGATTTAGGAGAAGAAGAAGTAAAACTTGAGAAAAATAAAAAACATACTATTGAAATAGTAATAGATAGAATTGTGGTAAAAGAGGGAATGGAAGCAAGACTTTCAGACTCTATAGAGACTTCTCTAAAGCTTGGAGAGGGCTTAATAATAGTAAATATTATAGATGGAGAAGACATACTATTTAGCGAGCATTTTGCCTGTGTAGATTGTGGAATAAGTATAGGGGAGATAGAGCCAAGGATGTTTTCATTTAACTCACCTTTTGGAAAGTGTGATAGTTGTGATGGACTTGGGACCCTTATGGAGATAGATGAGGACTTGGTAATTCCAGATAGAAGTAAATCTATTGAAAGGGGCGCCATATTAACTTTTGGAGATGGAAGTTTAAAGGAAGATTCATGGACTTATGCTATGCTTAAGTCTCTTGGAGAGAAATATGGTTTTACTTCCTCAACACCAATAGAAGAATTTAGTGATATAGCGCTTAATGCACTTTTATATGGAACTAATGGAGAAAGACTTAAAATAGAGTATACAAAGGAATTTAAAACAGGAGTTTATAACTATGCCTTTGAAGGGATTATAAATAATTTAAAAAGAAGATATATGGAAACTGCATCAGATTATATAAAAAAAGATATTGAGCAGTATATGAGTGATAATCCTTGTCCAAAATGTAGAGGAGCTAGACTTTCCAAAGAAGCATTATCAGTAACTGTGGGAGGAAAAAATATTTATGAATTTTGTATTCTTTCAATAATAGATGAAATAAAATTCATAAGGAGTCTAAATCTTTCTGAGAAAAATAAGTTTGTATCAGAGCAAATATTAAAAGAGATAATAAATAGGTTAGAATTTTTAAGAAACGTAGGATTGGATTATCTTAATTTAACTCGTTCAGCGGGAACTCTATCTGGTGGAGAAGCACAAAGAATTAGACTAGCTACACAAATAGGATCTAGTTTAATGGGAGTGCTATATATATTAGATGAACCGAGTATAGGGCTACATCAAAGGGATAATGATAAGCTTATTGAGACCTTGAAGCACTTAAGAGATTTAGGAAATACTCTTGTAGTAGTAGAGCATGATGAAGATACCATGAAAGCTGCTGACTTTATTGTAGATATAGGACCAGGTGCTGGAGAAAATGGCGGAGAAATTATAGCAGCAGGTCCAATAGATGAAATAGAGAAATGTGAAAGGTCTATAACAGGACAGTATTTGAGTGGGAAAAAGTCAATAGATGTTCCAGAGAGTTATAGAGAAATAGATGAAAATAAGACTATAACTATAAAAGGAGCCAAAGAAAATAATTTAAAAAATCTAACGGTGAAATTTCCATTAGGAGTATTTACTTCTATTAGTGGAGTATCTGGTTCAGGGAAGAGTACACTGGTAAATGAAGTGCTTTATAAAGGATTAAATAAACTAGTTAATAATTCAAGGAAGCTTCCTGGTAAACATGAAGAAATACTAGGTAGTGAAAACATAGATAAAATTATAAATATAGACCAAAGTCCTATAGGAAGAACTCCTAGAAGTAATCCAGCAACTTATACAGGAGTATTCGATTTAATAAGAGAAGTATTTTCAATGACAACGGAATCTAAATCTAGAGGATATAAGCAAGGACGGTTTAGTTTTAATGTTAAGGGCGGAAGATGTGAGGCATGTAAGGGTGATGGAATTATAAAAATAGAAATGCAATTTCTATCAGATGTATATGTGCCTTGTGAGGTATGTAAAGGAAAGAGATATAATAGAGAAACCCTAGAAGTAAAATACAAGGGGAAAACTATTGATGATGTGTTGAATATGACAGTTGAAGAAGGATTAAAATTTTTTGAGAATCATCTACGAATAGCTAATAAATTACAAACATTAATGGATGTAGGCTTATCTTATATAAGATTAGGCCAACCTTCCACTACTTTATCAGGAGGAGAGGCTCAGAGAATTAAACTTGCCTATGAATTATCAAAGAGAAGTACAGGAAGGACACTTTATATATTAGATGAACCTACTACAGGGCTTCACATTGATGATGTTAATAAACTAATAAAAATTCTTCAACGTTTGGTGGAAGGTGGAAACACTGTAATTGTTATTGAACATAATTTAGATGTAATAAAGTGTTCAGATTACGTCATAGATTTAGGACCTGAGGGAGGAGATAAAGGAGGAACTATAATTTGTACAGGGACTCCAAAACAAGTAGTAAACTGCTCTAAATCCTATACAGGACAGTATTTGAAAAAAATGATATAATTATTACAATAGTCAAGAACAATGATCAATACTCAATCGTAAATAGGTTCCAAAACCATTGAGGATTGATCATTGATATTTGATAATTGTTAAAGGAGATTAATTTATGGGTAGTTTTAGATTTGTACTTAATTTAGTAATTATAGCTGTAGTTTACTTCATAATATTCTATGCACTTAAGATTATGTATAAGGACACCAAGTCTGTTGGGAAAAGTAAGAAAAAAATTAAAAGAGCCGTTACAGGACTAGAGGTTATTGAATCAGGAGATAATAGCAACCTTAGAAGAGGTGGTGTAATACCTATTAGCGAAGAACTCACAATTGGGAGAAATAGTGAAAATATGGTGATTTTAGAGGATAAATATGTTTCTTCTCATCATACGAAAATTTTCTTAAGAAATAGTGAATATATTCTTGAGGATTTAGGAAGTACCAATGGAACTTTTATAAACAACCAAAAGGTTACTAATAGGGTTATTTTAGGCTCTGGAGATAAAATAAAAGTTGGAAGTGCTATTTTTAGGTTTATGTAATCAGATAAATATTAAAGAATAATTAGTGGATTATTATTTTATTTCAGATGACTAAACTATAGCTTTCGAAAGGATGAAGATATGAATACTATTAAAGATGAGAAAAGAGTACTTAGATTAACTTATTTGTTGGTAGTTACTCTATTTTTCAATGCAGCCATTTTAACACCAACCTTTGATAAAGGACCACTAATCATAGGCTTAATAATATGCGGTCTTCTTGCTTATTCTCATTTCATTATAAGAAAATTTTTTCCAGATGGAGATAAATATATTTTATTGTTTTCAAATATATTAGCAGTTATAGGTATAGCAATGATATATCGTTTAGATCTTCCTATTTCAGGAGGAAATTATATGGCAGAAGGTGCAAAAAGCTTTTTAGCTGCTAAGCAAATAATAATTTTTTCACTAGGTGTTGCTGCATTTATATTGATTGTTGTTATATTACCAGATTTAAAAACTTTTGATAAATATAAATATTTATATTTAATAATGACTATAGCATTTATGTCTATGGGTACTTTTTTGGGGAAAACAGTAGGTGGTGCTAAGAACTGGGTTAGCATACTTGGATATTCATTTCAACCTTCTGAATTTGGAAAGGTTACCTTGGTAGCATACTTAGCTTCGGCATTAAAAGACTATGGTAAGCCCTCTAAGTTTTCTAAGAAAATAGGAAGTAAAATTGGATTAAATGCTGAAAAACATTGTAAATATATATGCTTAATAGAGCCAGCCATAGTAGTTATGATAAGTTTGATATTCATGCTTCTTCAAACAGATTTGGGATCTGCCCTACTATTTTTTGCTATATCTCTTACTATGCTTTATATTGCTACTGCAAATTGGAAATATGTAATTACTGCATTGATATTATTTGTAGTAGGTGCTACAGCAGGATATTTTTTATTTTCACATGTCAGGGTAAGGGTAATGATTTGGCAAGATCCATGGAAATATGGTTATGACCAAGGGCTTCAAGTAGTTCAATCTCTTATTGCTATGGCAAATGGAGGATTTTTTGGAAAAGGTCTTGGAAATGGATATCCAAAGTATATTCCTGTAGTAGAATCTGATTTTATATTTGCAGCTATTTGCGAAGAGTTAGGTCTTCTTATAGGGTTTGCTATAATATTATTGCATCTTTTGTTATTTTATAGATGTATTAGAGCAGCAATTTATGCTAAGGACAATTTTTCTAAATTGTTGGCTGTTGGTTATAGTACTATGATAGTTTCACAGGTTCTCATTATAATTGGAGGAGTTACAGGTGCAATTCCACTTACGGGAATAACATTGCCCTTTGTTAGTTATGGTGGAAGCTCTATGCTTATAAGTTATTTTTCACTAGGAATAATACAAAAGATTTCGGAGGAGAGTAGTAGTTATGAATAATTTACAAAATAATATTAAAAAAGTAATGACAGTATTTCTATTACTTTTCTTAGCACTTATATCTTATATCAGCTATAATGCACTGTTTAAAAGTGAAATGGCAATAAATAGCGTATATAATAAGAGATTTCAGGCAGAAAGAGATAAAGTATTAAGAGGAACAATATATGATAAAAATATGAACCCTTTAACTAAAGGAGAAAAAACAGGTGAGTTCTCTCAAACAAGAGAATATCTAGGTGGAGAGGCATTGGCACATGTAGTTGGTTATTATGATATAAGGTATGGGATGAGTGGAATAGAGAAGAAATTTGATGAGCAGTTATCTGGGAAAACTTTAGGAATAAAAGACTTCTTTAACCCTAATAAGAAGGATAAGGTTGGAAATAATGTAGTTACTACATTAGACTTAGAACTTCAAAAAGCTGCTTATGATATATTAGGAGATAGAAAAGGATCTATCGTAGCTTTAAATCCTAAGACAGGAGAAGTATTAGCTATGGTTTCAAAACCAGGATTTAATCCTAATAATATTCAAGAGGACTGGGAACAGCTTTCTCAAAATCAAGATACTCCATTTTTAAATAGAGCAGTTTCTGGATTATATCCTCCCGGATCTACCTTTAAAATAGTAACTGGGACTAGTGCTCTTGAAAATATTACTGGAGTTGACTCAAAAACATTTAAGGATAATGGTAAAATACAGTTTAATGAAAGTGAATACCTAGAAAATTATAAAGGAAAAGCATTTGGAAATATTGACTTAGAAGAAGCTTTTTATAGGTCTAGCAATGTAGTTTTCGGAGAGTTAGCAATGGAATTAGGTTCTTCTTTAAGAGAAACTGCTGAGAAATTTTACTTTAATAAAGATATACAGTCAAGAACGCTAACAATTGATAGCAGTGTATTTCCAGACTATAAAAGTTATGAAAAAGGTAATATAGCTCAAAGTGGAATAGGTCAAAGTGGAGTATTAGCAAGTCCTATAGAGATGGCACTAATAGCTTCAGCTATATCAAATAATGGAGTTATGATGGAACCCAATGTAGTGAGTAAAATTATAGATAATGAAGGTAAAACTATTAAGAGTTATGAACCTAAAGAGCTAACTACAGTAACAACTTCAGAAAATGCAGAGCTGATTAAGAAATATATGAAATCAGTAGTAACAAAGGGTACAGGTACCAAGGCGAAGGTGTCTGGAGTAGATGTTTGTGGTAAGACAGGAACTGCAGATACAGATAGTGGCGATAAAATACCGCATTCTTGGTTTGTTGGGTTCGCGCCTTACGAAAATCCAGAAATAGCTTTTGCCATAATTTCAGAAGAGGGTGGAAACGATAGTTATAACGCAACCAACATGGCACAAAAATTAATGAAAGCATACTTTAAATAAAATGTGAAGCATTTTATTTAGGTAAGGGCAACCGTAGGTTGCAGGTAAGGAGTGCCTTTGGCACAGGTAAGGCGCTCGCTTCGCTCACAGGTGAAGGTAGCTTTTGCATAGGCAAAAGCAGTTATATTGCGACTTTGTTGCTTTAAAATATAAAATCAGCTTTGCTGATTTTCCACCTTTCCTGCAACCTTCGGTTGCTCCTTACCTGGCACAAAGTGACGCCTTACCACGAACGCAGTGAGTATTTACCTATGCCTACGGCACCTTTACCTAAAATAAAATGCTTCGTATTTTATTTAAAGGAGGACATCATGAAGGGTAAGACACATGGAACTATTGGAGCAGTAAGTTTTGTATATTTATGTAGTATATTGCCTGGGAAATTCAACTTAACTAATCTTATTTTTGCAATATTAGGGTCACTTTTACCAGATATAGATCACCATAAAAGTCTTATAAATAAATATTTATTACCTATCCGAAATGGATCTATGAGGGTATTTATATTTTTAACTTTAGGAATAATAGTTCTATATATTGACAGTTTTTTTACTGCATCTATTATGCTAAAGATAGTAGGTATTTCATTAATATTAATATCACTTTCGACCCATAGAACTGGCTTTACTCACAGTATATTTGGATTGATTATGTTTAATATTACCATTAGATTTTTGAGTAATCTATATAATTTTATTGACATTAATTTGTTTTTTACTATAGGATTTTTATTACATCTATTAGGTGATATGTGTACTAAAAGAGGTATTCCATTATTTTATCCACTTTCAAATAAGAAACATAAAATGTTTATTACATATTCAAGTGGTAAGCCATTAGGGAATTTTATAGAAGGAATTTTAATTATTCTTTCTATAGCTTATATTATATGTAAATTACCTACATTTTTTTAAAGAGGTGAGAAAATATGTTTGATTTTGAATTCCAGCTAAAAAATCTTCCTGATAATCCAGGAGTTTATATTATGAAAAATTCTTTAGGAGAAGTAATATATGTAGGTAAGGCTAAAAATCTTAAAAATAGAGTTAGACAATATTTTCAAAATTCTAAAAATCATAGTGAAAAAGTAAAAGCTATGGTTAAAAACATATCAGAATTTGAATACATAGTGACAGATTCAGAAATGGAAGCATTAATCTTAGAATGTAACTTAATAAAAAAGTATAGCCCTAAATATAACATATTATTAAAGGATGATAAATATTTTCCTTTTATTAAAATAACTAATGAAGAATTTCCGAGGGTAATAGTTACAAGAAACTATGCAAATGATTCAGCTAGGTATTTTGGGCCATATACCGATGGTACTGCAGTGTATGTGATTTATGATTTAATAAAGAAAATATTCCCACTTAGAACCTGTAGAAGAGTTATAAAGGAAGATGGGCCAAAGTCTAAAACTTGTCTCAACTATCATATAAAACTATGTAAAGGACCTTGTTATGGGTTAATATCAAAGAAAGATTATGGTAAAATTGTTGATGAAGTTGTAGATTTACTGACAGGAAAAGGCAAGGAAATTACAGAAAAGCTAAGAAGAGATATGGAAAAAGCCTCAGAAGAATTGGATTTTGAAGGTGCGGCCATATTGAGAGATAAACTATTAGCTATAGATAAGATAAATGAAAAGCAGAAAATAATAAGTAACAATTTTGAAAATGAAGATTTCATTGGAATAAGCCAAGACGAAAAGGACAGTTGTGTACAAATATTCTTTTTAAGAGATGGGAAAATTATAGGAAGAGAAGATTTCATACTAGATGATACAGGGGGAGAAGAACCGGGAGAAGTGATAGGTGACTTCATAAAGAATTTTTATAGTGGAACTGCCTTTATACCTAAAATTATATATGCAGAACATTGTGAAGATATAGAAATACTAGAGCAGTGGTTGTCTATGAAAAAAGCCTATAAGGTTACTATAAAAAACCCTCAAAAGGGAGAAAAGAAAAAAACTTTAGATATGGTGGGAAAGAATGCTTCTCATAGTCTAGAGATGTTTAAAATAAAACATAAAGTAGATAAAGAATTAAATGGTATAGCTTTAGGAGAGATACAAGAAGTATTGAATTTGGAGGAATTACCACATAGAATAGAGGCTTATGATATTTCTAATATCATGGGAATGGATTCAGTGGGAACTATGGTAGTATTTCAAGATGGAGTAGCTAAAAATAGCGACTATAGAAGATTTAAGATAAAATCTATAGAAGGTGCTGATGATTATGGTTCTATGAAAGAAATATTACAGAGAAGATTTAGCCATGGATTAGATGAATTAAAGAATATAGTAGAAAATAAGCTTGATTTTTCTTCAGGAAAGTTTTCTGTTTTCCCAGATCTAATAATGATGGATGGTGGGAAAGGACAGGTAAATATAGCTTTGGAAGTTCTTAAAAGTTTAAATATAGACATACCTGTATGTGGAATGGTAAAGGATGAAAAGCACAGAACTAGAGGGTTGATATATGACAACAAAGAAATAATGTTAAGACAGAATTCTAAAGGAATGCATCTAATTACGCGAATACAAGATGAGGTTCATAGGTTCGCTATAACCTATCATAGAACCTTAAGAGATAAACGAACTCTATATTCTATATTAGAAGAAATACCTAAAATAGGAGAAAAGAGAAGGAGAGAACTACTTAAAAAATTCGGAAGTATCGATAATATCAAAAAAGCCACTTATGAGGAACTAATGAGTACACCCTCTATGGATAGTAAATCTAGTGAAAGTGTTATAGAGTATTTTAGAAAGAATAGTTAGGAGGGATATTATGAAAAATGTTGTAGATGTACATACTCACACAATAGTTAGTGGTCATGCATATACTACACTTTTAGAAAATGTTAAAGAAGCTTCTCAAAAAGGAATGAAAGTTATAGGGGTATCAGACCATGGCCCAACTATGCCAGGAGGACCTCATATATTTCATTTTGCAAATATTAGAGTCATACCAAGAGAAATATATGGAGTAAAAATCTTAAGGGGATGTGAGGCTAATATTCTAGATTTTGATGGAAACTTAGATATTCCAGAAGATATACAGGAATCATTGGATTATATGATTGCAAGTTTACATAGACCATGCATTAAATCAGGTAATATAGAAGAAAATACAAGAGCACTTCTAAAAGTAATGGATAATCCAAATGTAATGATAATTGGACATCCAGGAAATAATCAATTCCCTATAGATTATGAGGCATTTGTAAAGAAAGCTAAGGAAAAAGACATAATAATAGAAATAAATAATAGTTCTTTTAGCGGATTTAGAGCTGGTTGTGAAAAAAATTGCTATAGAATTGCGGAGCTATGTAAGGAACATGGGGTTAAAATAATGTTTGGAAGTGATGCTCATACCTGCTTTAGTATAGGCGAATTTGAGGATGCAGAGAAACTTATACAGGATTTGAACATGCCAGAAGAATTAATAATGAATAATGATGAAGAGAAATTTATCAATTATTTAAGGAACAAGGGAAAAAGTATTGATTAATTATTGATATATATGCAATGATTAATTTAGGTATCTTCAAAAAAATAACTAGTCAGTCTAATGATTTATTTTGCGTGACACCGAGTCGACAAAACCTACTGAGAGCACCATTATAAATGAAATCTGTGGCTTGTCTTATGCAAACTATACTTTAAAATATTTGACTAGTTATTTTTCTTCAGATGCCTTATACTAAATATATATAGTAATAAATAGTAAGAGGTACAACATGAATCTGAACAAAAATATTGTAAATGAAATTATAACAATTGCAGGAAATGATAATGTTAAATTAAATGAACCGATGAAGAATCATACTTCTTTTAAAGTTGGAGGACCAGCAGATATGATGGTATTTCCAAATAGCTACGAATCTACTAAAAAAGTAATAGATTTTTGTAAAGCTAAGAATGTAAATTATTTTATACTTGGTAATGGATCTAATCTTTTAGTTAAAGATGGAGGTATAAGGGGAGTAGTAATTAAATTTGAAAAATTAAATGAAATTTTTGTAGAAGAAGATAAGATGATTGTTCAAAGTGGTGCTAGATTATGTGATGTAGCAAAACATGCTTTAAAAAATGGATTAAAAGGCTTTGAATTTGCGTCCGGTATACCTGGAAGTATAGGGGGAGCTACTGCTATGAATGCTGGGGCATATGATGGGGAAATGTCAAAGGTAGTTCATAGTGTACTTGTGATTAATGATAAGGGAGAACTAATAACTCTCTCCAAGGAAGAAATGGAATTTGAATATAGAATAAGTGCTATTTTAAAATATAATTATGTAGTTTTAGAGGTTACACTACAGTTGGAACAAGGGGATAAAACTGTAATAGGTGGAAGAATTGATGAATTAACCAAAAAAAGAAGTGATAGACAGCCTTTGGAATATGCATCTGCTGGAAGTACATTTAAGAGACCAGAAGGCTATTTTGCTGGAAAACTAATCCAAGATGCAGGACTAAAGGGAGTCCATGTTGGAGATGCTGAGGTGTCTGAAAAACATTCAGGCTTTATCATAAACAAAGGTAATGCTACTTCAAAGGATTTATTAGATTTAATTGAAGTAGTAAAAGCTAGAGTATATGAAAAATTTCAGGTTGAGTTACATACTGAAGTTAGAATAGTAGGTGAAGATAGCTAGAATAAAAATAGGGAGTAAAAACTTGGAATGTCAGGATGAATGAGATCTAATATAGGTACAGAAGAGCAGAATTGTAAATTTTAAAATTCACTAAAATTTATATTTGCTACTATATAATTAATAAAAGGCAACTAACCTTAAGGGTGGTTGTCTTTTTATTTGATATGTAAAAATTTACTTATTACACATTTATAGCATGCTTTATTGGAAATCAATTTATGATATAATATTAGATAATAGAATAGTTTTTATTGGTATACTTCTAATTAAGTTGATGTGTATTTTAAGCATATATTTAATATAATATTATTTAAGGGAGGGTTATATATGAAATTTTTAGTTGTAACTGGAATGTCTGGGGCAGGAAAAACTCAAACTATAATAAGTCTTGAAGACTTAGGATATTTTTGTGTAGATAATTTACCTCCCACATTAATAATAAAATTTGCAGAAGCTTGCTTTCAAACTGAAGGTAAGATTGATAAAATTGCTATAGTGGTAGATATAAGGGTAAGAAGGTTTTTTGATGACCTATTAGAAAGTCTAAATAAACTAGATAGAGAAGGCTATAAATATGAGGTTTTATTTTTAGAAGCTAGGGATGAAGTTTTAGTAAAACGCTATAAAGAATCTAGAAGAAAGCATCCATTAGCACCAGATGGAAGAGTTATTAATGGCATAGCTATAGAAAGAAAAAAATTGAGAGGAATAAGAGAAAGGGCAAATAATATAATAGATACTTCAAAGCTTACTAATAAGCAGTTAAATGAGGAAATAGTTAGAGAGTATGGAGATGCCGGGGCCATTGAATCAAAATTATTAATAAATGTGTTATCCTTTGGATTTAAATATGGTATACCACTGGATTCAGATTTAGTGTTTGATGTTAGATTTATACCAAATCCTTATTATATTAAGGAATTAAAACCTTTAAGCGGCTTAGATAAACCAGTAAAGGATTATGTGCTTTCAAAAATAGAAACAAAACAGTTTTTAGATAAGTTAATGGATATGATTACATTTTTAATACCGAACTATAAGAACGAGGGAAAAAGACAGCTTATCGTTTCTATTGGGTGTACAGGTGGAAGACATCGTTCCGTAGCCATTGCTAATAAGGTGTGTGAACTTTTAAACCATCAAGGTAATAATGTAACTATAGATCATAGAGATATAAATGAGGATGTAAATAGAGGAGCAGGAAAGCTATGAAGCTAAGTCGATGGCTTACCCCAGGGATAGGAATAAAAAGATGGATTGGGAAAATGATTATAGGTATTATCTTATTAACCTATAGTATAGTTGGATTTTTATATACCTTAAATAGAGGAATTGAATATAATGGATTTTTTATATTTATATTATTTCTAGGAGGATTTTTTTTAGTATCAGGAATAAAGAACTATACTAAAAAAATAATTACACTGATTAATTTTGAGGCTTTAAATATAGGGAGTAATAGAAAGCTCAAAGATATTATTTACGAAAAAAGTATATTAGTAAAGGGACCTAAAATAGTTGCAATTGGAGGAGGAACAGGACTTTCTAATATGCTTAGAGGACTTAAGAAATACACTTCTAACATTACAGCAATTGTAACAGTAGCAGATGATGGCGGTGGTTCTGGTATGCTTAGAGAGGACTTAGGAATGCTTCCACCAGGAGATATAAGAAACTGTATAATAGCATTAGCAGATACAGAGCCTGTGATGGAGGATTTGTTTGAATATAGGTTTAAAGAGGGAATTCTAGAAGATCAAAATTTCGGAAACTTATTTCTTGCAGCTATGGATGGAATCTCAGACAATTTTTTAGAAGCAGTAAAAAAGACTAGTTCTGTACTTGCAGTTACAGGAAGAGTACTTCCTGTAACATTAGATAATGTACAGCTTTTTGCACGACTAAAGAATGGTTCACTGGTAAGAGGAGAGTCAACCATACCAAAAGAATGTATAAAAAGAAATTCTCCAATAGAACAGGTTTTTTTAGAACCTAAGGAAGTGGCTGGCGTAAAGGAAGCAGTTGATGCTATACTTGAGGCAGATGCTATAGTCTTTGGACCAGGTAGCGTATACACCAGCGTAATTCCTAATTTAATGGTAAGCGATGTAAGAGAAGCTATAGAGAAAAGCAGTGGTTTGAAAATATATGTGTGTAATATAATGACGCAACCAGGTGAGAGTGATAATTTCACTGTTCAGGATCATATAAGAGCTTTATACAAGCATTGTGAAGGATTAAGTATAGATTATGCCATCATTAATAGAACTAATGATGGATCAGATTATGAAACTAAAAGGAAATATCTTGATGAAGGTGCTGACTTTGTAAAGTTAGGAGAAAGAAAAAATGATGAGTTAAAAGTTAAGTATATTCAGAGTAATATAATGAAGATAAAAAATGGATATATAAGGCATGATGAAAATAAATTAGCTAATATTGTAATTGAAACAATACTTAACAAGAAAATGAGCAAAGATGAGAAGAGATCATTAGAATTTTTATATTTGTCTCAGAAACTAGAAGAAGATAAAAAGGATAGGGAGTAAAGATATGTCATTTTCACTACAGGTTAAAAACGAGGTATGCAGATATAGCGAAGTATCTAAGGAGGAGGCTATAGCTGAATTATCAGCTATAATGAAAGCCAGTGGAACCTTAGGTTTTAGCTCTAATAGAGCGCTTACATTCAAGGTTGTTACAGAAAATCCTTCAATAGCTAGACTTATATTTAAGTTATTAAAGGAACATTTTAATATTCATACTAAATTGTTAGTAAAAAAGAGCAATTCACTAAAGAAAAATAATATATATATGGTTATAATTCCGGAAAATGTAGATGTAAAGCAATTACTTAAACAGGTTGGAATTATAGGGAAAGAGGACTTATTCACATTAGACTATACTATACCAAAGGGACTTATTATAGAAGAAGGATGTAAGAGAGCTTATATTAGAGGAGCCTTTTTAGGTGGAGGAAGTATAAGTAATCCAGAAAAAACCTATCATTTAGAGTTTGTAACTCATAATTATGAGTATGCTACAGAGCTTAGTACATTAATTAACTCTTATAAACTAAATTCTAAGGTTATTCAAAGGAAAAATAGCTTTGTAATATATATTAAAGAAGGAGAGCAGATAGTGGATCTATTGAACATAATAGGTGCTCATAGCTCTCTCTTAGAATTAGAAAATATAAGAATTATGAAGGAAATGAGAAATAACGTAAATAGGATAGTTAATTGTGAGACAGCTAATTTAAGTAAAACGGTAAATGCTGCAGTTCGTCAGGTTGAAAGCATAAATTTAATTCAAGAAGAGATTGGGCTCGGTAGACTTCCTAAGAATTTAAGGGAGATTGCTGAACTTAGATTATCTTTTCCAGATGAGTCATTAAAAGAACTGGGAGCTATGCTCACCCCTCCAGTAGGAAAGTCAGGGGTCAATCATAGGCTTAGAAGAATAGAGAAGATAGCGGATGAACTTAGAAAAGAAGGTAGATAATTTATGTCAAAACATGAGGAAATAATAAAATATATCCTTTCATTAGAGATTGGAACTAAAATTTCTGTTAGGGGAATAAGTAGTGACTTAAGTGTAAGTGATGGCACAGCCTATAGGGCTATAAAAGAATGTGAAAATATAGGTATAGTAAACACTGTTCCTAGAGTAGGAACAGTAAGAGTAGAAAAGTTAGAAAAGAAGAATTTAGACAGAATCACCTTTAGAGAAATTGTAAATATAGTAGATGGAACTCTATTAGGTGGAAAAAATGGTGTAGATAAATTTTTAGAAAGATTTGTTATTGGCGCTATGGAAGTAAATACTATAGAAAGATATATAAGCCCAGGTGCTCTTTTAATAGTTGGAAATAGAGAAGAGGCCCAAAGATTAGCATTACAAAAAGAATGTGCAGTCTTAATAACTGGAGGCTTTTCTGTTAGTGATGAAATAAAAAAGTTGGCGGATAAAAATAAATTACCACTTATATCTTGTACCTATGATACTTTTACTGTAGCTACTATAATCAATAAGGCCATATCTGAAAATAATATTAAGAAAGATATAATATTAGTTGAGGATATTATGGAGAAGAAACCTGAATATCTTAAGACATCAGATAAAATTAAAAACTTAAAAAAGTTAGTAGAAGATAGTAGACATGAGAGATATCCAGTAATAGATGAGAATTTTAAAGTGGTAGGTGTGGTAAATATTGGAGATATAAAAAATAATGAAGATGAAGAGATAATAGGCGCTATTATGTCTAGAGACCCAATAGTAGTAATGCCTAGTACTACTGTTGCTTATGCTGCTCATATAATGGCGTGGGAAGGAATAAAGCTATGTCCCGTAGTAAATAAAAAGAAGCTTATAGGGGTTATAACAAGAGAAGATGTAATTAAAGCTATGCAGTTAGTTATAAGACAACCACATATAGGACACACCTTAGATGATTTTGTTTTAAAGAATTTTGATTTTGAAAATAAGAAGAATGTGCTTCATTTTAGAGGGGAAATAGTGCCAGAAATGCTTGACTCCATAGGAACAGCATCATGGAATGCCCTTAATATGCTTCTATCCACTATGGGTACTATGGCGTTAAGACAAGATGGAACTACAAATGTGGCTATAGACAGCTTTACTTCATATTTTACAAAACCTGTTCAATTAGGAAGAATTATTGATGCTTATTCAGAAGTTCTAGATATAGGAAGATATTATTCTAAAGTAGAGGTTACAATGTACAATCATAATAAAAATCTTATTGCAAAGGCCATGATATCTGCAAAGGTGTTAAAAAACAGATAGGGAGAGAGTATTTATGTTCACTCATATAGTGCTTTTTAAATTGAAAGAAGCAACTGAAGAAAATATTACAAAAATTAGTGATATACTTAATAGTATGGATGGAAAAATATCACAATTAAAATATTTAGAAGTAGGGGTAGATGAATTACATACAGAGCGTTCCTTTGATATATGTTTAATAACTAAATTCAACTCGCAAGAAGATATGGACAATTATCAGATACATCCATATCACCAAAAAGAGATATTAGCTAAGATAAAACCTTTTATAGATTCATCTAAGACTGTGGATTACACTAATTAGAAAACATAATATTTGAAGTATTTAATTATTAAAAAGGGCTACAGAGATGGAGTCCTTTTTAGTTGAATAATATTAATATTTATTAATAATAGTGAAAATAAATTAATAAAATTCAATATTGATATTTTAAAAAAGATGCCTTAGTGATATAATCTATTTACATATATTAACTTATATGAATTTAAAAGTAATCAAGGGGGATCGTTATGTTTAAAAGTGTAAAGAAGAGATATATTGTGTTATTGTTGGCATTTGTATTTATAATGCAAATTATATCTCCAGTAGCAGTAAGAGAAGCTTATGCAGCCAGTACTGAGAAAAAAATACAAATTCTTGGAACATCAGATTTGCATGGGAGATTTTATCCATGGGAATATGCATCAGATACAGAATTAACCAAAGGATCTATGGCTAAAATATCAACTAAGGTTAAGGAATTAAGAAAAACGAATCCTAATACTATCTTAATTGATTGCGGAGACACTATTCAAGACAATTCATCTCAATTATTTTTAAATGATGATATTCATCCTATGATATTAGGAATGAATGAAATGAAGTATGATACCTATACATTAGGAAATCATGAGTTTAACTATGGGATTCCAGCCCTTGAAAAAGCACTTAAGGAATTAAATGGACCTAAAGCACTGTGTGGAAATGTTTATAAACCTGATGGAAGCAGACTTGCAGATGCTTATAGAATTGTTGAAAGAGATGGTCTTAAAATTGCTATAATAGGTATGGTAACACCTCATATAACTAAATGGGATGGACCAAACTTAAAAGGCTATACTGTAAACAGTCCAGTAACCGAAACTCAAAAAGCTATAACAGAAATAAAGAAAAATGGCGGAGCTGACTTATTTGTGGCAGTACTACACATGGGACAAAATTCTGAATATGGTAATGGAGATAGCGCTAAAGAAGTAGCAATAGCTAATCCAGAAATATCAGCTATAGTATGTGGACACGAACATGCTGAATTTGTTAATGTAAAAGCAGGTAATGCAATTATAGTAGAGCCAAAAAGTAATGGTGAATTTTTATCACAAATAGAATTAAAAGTTAAAGAAGTAGATGGAAAATATCAAGTAGTTGAACAAAAATCAGCTAATATAGCTATAGACGATAAAGTAGCAACTGACAAAGCATTAGCAACTAAATTTGGATCTTACCACCAAAAGGCTTTAACAGATGCTAGGCAAGTTATCGGAGAACTTAAGGGTGGAAGCTTAGCACCTGCTGATGAGTTCAAAGGTATTACTCAAGCACAAATCCAAGATACAGCAGTAGTAGATTTAATATTAGATACTCAAATGTATTATGCAGGAAAACATGTACCTAAGGGAGCACATCATGTATCAGGAGCAGCAATATTTACATCTAATGCCAATATTGCAGAGGGGCCAATTAAGAAAGCTGATACATCAAAGGTATATAAATATGACAATACATTAATGACCTTAAAAATAACTGGCAATCAATTAAAAAAATATATGGAGTGGTCAGCAGGGTATTATAACACTTTTAAACCTGGAGATTTGACAATATCCTTTAATGAAAAGGTAAGAATGTATAATTATGATATGTTTGGTGGAGTAAAATATGAAGTTAACATATCAAAAGAAGTTGGAAAGAGGATAGAAAATCTAACTTTTATGGATGGGACAGCTATTAAAGATACAGATGTAATATATTTAACAGTAAATAATTATAGAGCTAATACTCAATTATTAAATCAAGATTCTGGTTTATTTAAAGGTGAAAAAATTGAAGTGATTTATGACTCAGCAAGTGAACCAGTTTCAGCAGTTAGAGATTTAATTGGAAAATATATTGTGGAAGTTAAAGGTGTATCTATTAAACCTGAATTAGATAATAACTGGAAAGTAACAGGTTATAATTTTAATAAGGAGAAAAGAGAAGTAGCTCAAAAATTAGTAAATGAAGGTAAACTTTCAATACCAACTTCAGTAGATGGAAGAACACCTAATGTTAGAAGTATAACCTGGCAAGATGTTGAGAAACTTGGCAAAGGAATGACTTTCTTAACATTTAATGATTACCATGGAGCAGTAGATAGCAAAAATAGTTCTAAGGACCCTGGCATAGCTAAATTTGCAGGAGCTATAAAAAGCTATACTTCAAAAAGTAATAAAAATATGGCTTATTCAGTAGTTTCAGCAGGAGATATTTATCAAGGTACTGCTATGTCTAACTTAACTTATGGAGACGTTATTAGTAAAATGCTTAAAGAAATAAAGGTAGAAGCATCAGCTATAGGTAATCATGAGTTTGATTGGGACATAAACAAAATTGGAAAATGGTCTAAGGATGGAGGCTTTGATTTCTTAGCAGCAAATTTATATGATAAGAACACTGGAAAGCCAGTAAATTTTGCTAAGCCATATAAGGTTATTGACAAGAATGGTATAAAAGTAGCATTAATAGGATTAATAACCCCAGAGACTGCAACTCAAACTTTACCAGCTAATGTAGAAAATTTTGAATTTAAAGATCCAATAGAGACAACTAATTATTGGACAGATTATATTAGCAAGAATGAAAAGGTAGATGCTGTTGTAGTTTTATCTCACTTAGGTGCATTCCAAGATAGTAATGGTGTAATTACAGGAGAAGCTGCAGATTTAGCTAAAAATGCGAAAGGTATTGATGGTATAATCTGTGGACATACGCATCAAACAGTTGCAGGAGAAGTAAATGGAGTTCCAATAGTTCAGGCTAAGAATAATGGTAGAAATATTGGTCAACTTTCTCTAGTAAGATTAGATGGGAAATTATATGTTTCTGCTGCAATAGAAGATTTATCTGTAAAAGTTAAAGATTTACCAGAAGACCCAGCCACTAAAGCAATATATGATAAATATAGTAAGGATTTGGCGCCAACTTTAGATAAGGTTGTAACAGTATTAGAAAATGATTTTCCACATGACAGACATGAAGGATTAAGCATACTTGGACAGTTTAATGCTAAATTAATGAAAGAAATTACAGGAACGCAAATTGGAATTACTAATGGTGGAGGTATCAGAGGTCCATTATCTAAGGGGAATTTAACAGTTGGAAACATGTATGGAATTTTCCCATTTGATAATACATTAGTGACTATGGAATTATCAGGAGCAGACATTAAAAAGAACCTTGAACATGGTATAAATAATAAGGAATATGGATGGATTCAATATTATGGAATGAAGGTTGATTATGATGAAGCTAAGCCACAGGGTGAAAGAGTTACTGGTATAGAATTAATGGATGGTAATAAAATACAAGCAGATAAATACTATACAGTAGTAACTAATGACTTTATGGCAACAGGTGGTGATGGATATAATTTCAAAAATGCTAAAAACATGGTTAATACTAATATAGTTATAAGGGATGCTATGATAAAAGAGTTATCAAAATATCCATCAGTAAAATTTGTTAAAGAAGGACTTTTAATACCGGCAAATAAAGTTCAAAAAATAACATCATTAATGCAAATTAATGGATTAGCAGCATAGTAAATTTTGAAGGAGTGTGATTTCACGCTCCTTTTTCAATAAATTTTTTTATTTTGATATAAGGTCATAAGATGAAATAATTCTAGGGTGGTAACTGATCTCTTGAAAGAGTAAAATAAATATGGGAGGGTCACTATGAAGAAAAAAATAGTATTAGGTTTTAGTATTATCTTAATTGTTATTGGAACGTTTTTAGTTGGATATTCATTTAAAGGCAAAGGGGAAACCAATAAAGCACAGGATATCTTATATGATAGGTTTATTGAGAAAAAACAAAATGCTAGCAATAATAAAGTTGAAGATAAAGATGAATTAAAAGATATACAAAAGAAACCAGATGAAATGGATTATTTAGATAAGGTAGATCCAATTGCTATAATAGAAATTCCTAAAATAGAATTAAAGGCTGTTGTAGCAGAAGGCATAGAGGATCACATATTAAAATATGCAGTAGGTCATTTTGAAAATACTGCAGTGCCAGGTGGCATTGGGAATTTTGCATTGGCAGGCCATAGAAATTATGAAACTGGTGAATTTTTTCTTAAGCTTCACAAATTAATTGCAGGAAATGATATAATAATAACTACTCATGACAATAAATATGTATATAAGGTAACTGAAACTTTTGTAGTAGGACCTGAAAATACTTATGTACTAAATGAAACTGTGAATGCAACTATAACTCTTGTTACCTGTACCACAGACGGTCAGGATAGATTAATAGTTAAGGGTGAATTAGTAAACTAGGAGGTGATAAATGCCATGAGAGATTTCGCACATCTACATGTGCATACGGAATATAGTTTACTTGATGGATCAGGTAAAATATCAAAGCTTATAAAAAGAACTAAGGAACTGGGAATGAAAAGCATTGCCATTACTGATCATGGAGCTATGTATGGTGCAGTAGATTTTTATAATGAGGCAGTAAAAAATGGCATTAAACCTATAATAGGGTGTGAGATATATGTAGCTGGTAAATCAATGAGTATTAAGGAACCTAATAAGGAAAATGATACTTATCATTTAGTTCTTTTAGTAAAGAATGAAAAGGGTTATGAAAACTTAATGAAAATAGTATCAGCAGCATCTATTGAGGGATTTTACTATAAGCCTAGAGTTGATCATGATTTTCTTAGAGCTCATAGTAAAGGTTTGATAGCTACCAGTGCTTGTCTAGGAGGAGAAGTACAAAAGTGGTTTTTAAGAGGGAATAAGGAAAAAGCAAAGGAATGTGCCTTAAGATATAAGGATATATTCGGAGAAGATTTTTACTTAGAGTTACAATACCATAATGTAGATGAACAGCTCAGAGTAAATGAAAAAGTTATAGAACTATCAAAGGAATGTGATATTCCATTGATATGTACCAACGATGTTCATTATATTGCTAAAGAAGAAAGTAAATCTCATGAAATTCTTCTTTGTATCCAGACAGGAAAAACCATGGAAGATGAGAGTAGAATGAAATATCCATCAAATGAATTTTACTTAAAATCTCCAGAGGAAATGGAGAAGATTTTCTCATATATTCCAGAGGCCATGGATAATACAGTAAAAATTGCAGAGAAATGCAATTTTAATTATGAGTTCCATGTATCTAAATTACCCAAATTTCCATTGGCTGAAGATGTAGAACCATTTACATATTTAAGAGAAACTTGCTATAAGGGATTATTTGAAAGATATAAAATCTTTGATGAGCTAAAAGTTAATTTTAATGAAGAGCTATTGCTAAGCATTAGGAATTCTAATGAGGAAGCTAAGGAACTTTGTGATAGATTAGATTATGAACTAAATATAATTAATCAGATGGGATATGTAGATTATTTTTTAATTGTGTGGGATTTCATAAGATATGCAAATGAAAACGGTATTCCTACAGGACCTGGAAGAGGTTCGGCAGCTGGGTCATTAGTTGCATATACACTGGGAATAACTAAAATAGATCCTATAAAATATAGTTTACTTTTTGAAAGATTCTTAAATCCAGAGAGAATTTCTATGCCTGATATAGATTCGGATTTCTGTTATGAAAGAAGGCAAGAGGTAATCGATTATGTTGTGGATAAGTATGGAGCGACAAATGTATCTCAGATAATAACTTTTGGAACTATGGCTCCGAGAGCTTGTATAAGAGATGTGGGAAGAGCTATGAACTATTCTTATGCAGAAGTTGATAAAATAGCAAAGATGATTCCTACAGTATTAAATATAACCATAGATAAAGCATTAGAAATGAATAGTGAATTAATGGAAACCTATGATACTGATGAGAGAGTAAGGGAACTTATAGATGTAGCAAAGGATTTAGAAGGACTTCCAAGACACTCTTCAACTCATGCGGCAGGAGTGGTTATAGCATCCAATCCACTAGTAAATTATGTACCTCTTCAAAAAAATGAAGACATGATAGTAACTCAATTTACTATGGGAACATTAGAAGAATTAGGTCTCCTAAAGATGGATTTCTTAGGACTTAGAACGCTAACTGTTATGGAGGATGCTGTTAGAAATATAAAAGAAAATAGAGGAATAGATGTTAATCTTGATGACCTTGGCTTTGGTGATCCAAAAGTCTATAAGATGATTGGAGAAGGAAAAACTGTGGGAGTATTCCAGCTGGAATCTGCAGGAATGACTTCCTTCATGAAGGAGCTAAAACCAGACTGCTTAGAAGACATCATAGCGGGTATAAGTCTTTATAGACCAGGTCCTATGGCGGAAATACCAAGATATATAGATGGCAAAAAAAATCCGGATAAAGTTCAATATGTAACTCCACAGTTAGAGGAAATTTTAGATGTTACCTATGGAGTTATGGTGTATCAAGAGCAGGTTATGGAGATAGTTAGGGAACTAGGAGGATATTCATTAGGAAGAAGTGACCTAGTTAGAAGAGCTATGTCTAAAAAGAAGCATAAGGTAATGGAAGAGGAACGAAAAAACTTCATTCATGGAATAGTAAATGCCAAGGGGGAAGTTGAAGTTCCGGGATGTGTTAGGAATGGAATTACTGAAGAGGCTGCAAATAAGATATTTGACCAGATGATGGACTTTGCTTCTTATGCATTTAATAAGAGTCATGCAGCAGCCTATGCTGTAGTTGGATATCAGACCGCTTATTTAATGTATTATTACCCAGGGGAATATATAGCAGCTATGCTGAATAGCATAATGGGAAGCAATGAAAAAGTAGCCTTCTATATAAGATTTGCAGAGGAACTTGGCATTCAGGTTCTACCTCCAGATATAAATGAAAGTTGCACTAAATTTACAGTAAAAGATAATACTATAAGATTTGGGCTTTCAGCTATAAAAAATGTAGGTGCAAATGTAATAGATTCTATAGTTGAGAGAAGAGAGGAAAAGGGAAAGTTTAAAGATTTTAATGACTTTTGCAACAAAATAGATAGTTCTGCAGTAAATAAAAGAGCTGTAGAAGGTCTTATAAAAGTTGGAGCCTTTGACTCCTTTAAGGTATATAGATCAAGAATTATGGCTATTTTTGAAAAAGTTCTTGATGGGATAAATAATGAGAGAAAGAGAAATGTACCAGGGCAAATGAGTTTATTTAATGCTCTGGAGGAAGAGGATACAACTATCTTCAAGATACAATATCCTAATATAGAAGAGTTTAATAAGAAATATATATTGGCAATGGAAAAAGAAATGACAGGTATATATCTATCAGGACACCCTCTTGATGATTATGAAAAAACTTTAAAGGTGGTAACTAGTCATAAAACATCTGATCTAGTTATAGAAAGCACTTTAGAGGAAAGCAATATAGAAACAGATAATTATAAGGTACAGGATAGACAAAAGGTTATAGTGGGAGGAATATTTGGGACAGTATCCAAAAAAATTACACGAAATAACCAAATGATGGCTTTTGCGAATTTAGAGGATTTATTTGGAAATGTTGAAGTGGTAATATTCCCTAAAACTTTTAATCAATATAGAAATCTTATTGAAGAAGATCAATTAGTTATAGTAGAAGGAAGAGTAGCCTTAGAAGAGGGAGAACAAAGTAAAATACTCTGCGAAAAGATATCTCCATTAGTTAATGTTTCTAAAGATAAAATATATGTGCTAGTACCCAATGAGACAACATTAAATTCAGCCATGAAGAATATAAGAAATGAGTTTAAGGATAATTTTGGAACTACACCTGTATATCTATGCACTGCTAATGATAGAAAGAGTTATTTAGTAAATAAAAATAGCTGGTTAAACAATAATTATGACACAATTTCTCATCTTAAAAACATGTTTGGTGAGGAAAATGTAAAGATAGTTTAGAGTTTTTATAATGCAATGAAAATTGTTTATTTGGCGCGATTTTAAAATCGTGCCATTTTCATACATAGGTAAAATTAAAAAGGGTTAATAGATTTTAAATTTAAGAATATTAAAAAAATATTGACAGTATAAGTAAAGTATAATAGAATGATTTTAAATAAAAGACTATGAAGAGATGAGTAAATGGATCAATTTTTTTCACAGAGAGCTTCTGTTGGTGAGAGGAAGTAGAAAACGTCTATTGAAAAAAGCCTCTGAGTCTTACATTGAACCTAGCAAATAGGGGATGATGTAACGGGAGCTCCCGTTAAAGAGCTAGAGTATAATCTTTTAACTGACACTTCAAATTTGAATTTGAAGAGTAGAAGGGTACTCCTTAGAGAAAAAAAGGAGTTTCATTAGTTAAAAGCCGTACTTGAAAAGGTTAATGCGGTGACGTATTAACGAACTGGGGTGGTACCACGAAGTAATTATCTCTCGTCCCCAAGACTAATGTCTTGGAGGTGAGAGTTTTTTTGTTGTTGAAGGTTAAAAAATTCCTGTAATCATAAATGTGATATCACAGGAATATATAAAAATTAATTGTGGCAAAATGAAAGGTGGTATTATCAATGTATAGTAATTATACAGATTTAAACAATTTATGTGAAATAATGCAAGATGCTAATGAGTTTATGGTGGAAAGAGTAAAAAAAATAACTCAGCTTAAAGACAGAGGAATTAATCCATACCCATATTCTTTTAATCCAAATTCAAATTCTAAATATATATTAGAAAACTTTGATTTTATAAACAATGAACAGGAATTTATCTTAGCTGGCAGAGTTATGCTTTTAAGAAGAATGGGAAAAGCTACATTTTTAAATATTAGAGATCAGCATGGAACAATTCAAGTTTATATTAATAAAGGAGTAATAGGAGAAGAAGAATATAGTTTAATTAAACTAATAGATACTGGAGATATTATAGGAGTACGAGGCAATGTATTTAGGACTAAAACTGAAGAGATAACAATAGAAGCAAAAAAAATTACAATGCTTTCTAAATCTATAAGGCCACTACCAGAAAAATATCATGGTATTCAGGATGCTGATTTAAGACAGAGACATCGTTCATTGGATATGATAATGAATGAAGATGTAAAACAAAGATTTATAAATCGTTCAAAGGCTATGTATGCCATAAGAGAATTTATGGACCAAAAAGATTTTATGGAGATGGAAACACCTATATTAGATACAAAATATGGTGGAGGAGAAGCAAAACCCTTTGTAACTAATGTAAATGCTTTAAACTGTGAAGTATTTATGAATGTGTCTCCAGAATTATATTTAAAAAGACTTATGGTAGGTGGAATTGATAGAGTTTACACCATGGTAAGAGCTTTTAGAAACGAAGGTATAGATAGAACTCATTATCCTGAGTTTACGCTATTTGAATGCTATATGGCCTATGCCGACTATGATGATATGATGAGGCTTATGGAACAGTTATATGAATATGTATTTCTAAAAGTAAAAGGAACAACTAAAGCCACCTATGATGGTGTAGAGATTGATTTTAAAGCTCCATGGAAAAGAGAAACCATGTGTAACCTTGTAAAAAAATATACAGGTATAGATGTGGAGATGCTTATAAAAGAAGATATAGTGAAATTAATAAAAGAAAAAGGATTTTTATCAGAAGAGCAAGAAGAGGGATTAAATTTGGAGGAAGCTCCAAAAGGGGATTTGATTTTAATCTTATTTGAAGCTTATTGTGAGGAACATTTGATAGAACCTACTTTTGTAATTGATTTTCCACTAGATTCTTCTCCACTATGTAAGGTCCATAGATTTAATTCAGAGTTAATTGAAAGGTTTGAACCTTATGCTTTTGGAGTGGAGCTTGGAAATGCATATTCTGAGCTTAATGATCCATTAAGACAAAGAGTATTACTTTATGATCAAGCAAATAAATTAAGAGCAGGTCTTGAAACAGCAAGTCCAATGGATGAAGAATTTGCAGTGGCTATAGATACTGCAATGCCACCTGCAGGGGGACTAGGTATAGGAATAGATAGAATGATGATGTTCTTAACAGACTCAACATCTATAAGGGATGTAATAGCATTCCCATTAATAAAAAGATAAGAATTAAAGGTATTGGATAGATAAGTGCTCACTTTCTTTGCAGTGAATTGTAGCAAGCTACAGAGAAGTGCAACTTGCAGTTGCAGAGAAACATGCCAAGAGGCGTAGAGAAACATTCATTCTGCTTATTAGTGACCGAATTGAATGCTTCACTGAAACCATCGGTTGCACTTCACTAAAAGACACTAATCTTTGTTAATAAAAGATTAGTGTTTTTTAGTGAAGTTTTGAGAATACAATTCATATAAATATATATTTTTTACCACTTATAAGATTTATGAAAAAGTAAGATAATATATGATAATACACTATTTGAAATGATAACGTGTACATTTTTAAATTTAGATTAATATGGTTAAAATCTTGAAAATTTCATTGATAATAGTGAAGTTAAATATTAGAATTAATATATATTGTAATGAGTTTAGGGGGTAATCACATGAAAAGAATTGCTGTACTAACTAGTGGTGGTGATTCACCAGCAATGAATGCGGCTATAAGAGCCGTAGTCCGGATGGGTAAAGAAAAAGGGTTAAGGGTATACGGAGTTCATAGAGGGTATAATGGTCTCATTAATGGAGAGATATATGAGATGGAAAAAAGTTCTGTATCAGATATTATCCAAAGAGGAGGAACCATATTAAGAACTGCTAGAAGCGAGGAATTTAAGACCTTAGAGGGAAGACAAAAGGCTTTAAATGTAATAAAAGTATTAAAAATAGATGGAGTAGTTGTAATTGGAGGAGATGGTTCCTTTAGAGGAGCTGATCTTTTAAGTGACTTAGGAGTTCCTACTGCATGTATACCAGGAACCATAGATAATGATTTAGCTTATACTGATTACACTGTAGGATTTGATACAGCATTAAATACGGCATTAGATGCAGTTAATAAAATAAGAGATACATCTAGTTCTCATGAAAGAGTAAGTGTTATTGAAGTAATGGGAAGGAACTGTGGAGATTTAGCACTATTTGTAGGAATTGCAGGTGGAGCCGAAAATGTAATTGTGCCTGAGAAAGCTTTTAATATTGACGATATATGCGAAAATATTTTCAAGGGGAAAAGAAATGGAAAGCTTCATAATATTATAATTTTAGCAGAAGGAGTAGGGGGAGCTCAAAATCTAGCTAAAAAGATACAAGAGATTACCAGTATTGAAACGAGAGCAACAGTGCTTGGATATATTCAAAGGGGTGGAATACCAAGTGCTTTTGATAGAATATTAGCATCTAGAATGGGTGCCAAGGCAGTAGAAGTATTATTAGAAGGTAAATCAGCAAGAGTAATAGGAACTAAAAAAGGTGAGATTATAGACATGGATATAAAAGAAGCTCTTGCAATGGAAAAGCAATTTAATGAAGAGTTATATAATATATCTATAGCTCTTTCTAACTAGGAGGATATAAATGAAAAAAACAAAGATAATATGTACAGTAGGGCCAACTACAGATGATGAAAGTATTATAAAGCAGTTAATAGAAAACGGTATGAATGCTGCAAGACTTAATTTCTCTCATGGAAGTCATGAAGAACATAAAAAAAGAATAGATATGGTTAAAAAGATTAGACAAGAACTTGGACAGCACATAGCAATAATATTAGATACTAAAGGACCAGAGATAAGAACAGGTAATTTTGAAAGTGGTACTGTAGAATTAGTAGAAGGAACTGAATTCACAATACATTGTGGAGAAGAAGTACTAGGAGATGCCACTAAATGCTCTGTAACCTATGGAAATTTATGTGAAGATGTAGAACCAGGAGATGTGATTTTAATAAATGATGGACTTGTAGGCTTAGAGGTTCAAAACATAGATCATAAGGAGATCAAAACTCTAGTAAAGAATACAGGGATTATAGGAAATCATAAGGGCGTAAATGTACCTGGAGTTGCAATAAATCTTCCAGCCTTAACAGATAAAGATATAAATGATCTTAAGTTTGGTATAGAAAGCGAAGTGGATATAGTAGCTGCTTCCTTTATTAGAAAAGCTTCAGATGTACTTGATATAAGAAAGGTATTAGCTAAAAATGGAGGAGAAGGAATTCAAATCTTCTCTAAAATTGAAAATAGACAGGGCGTAGATAATATTGATGAAATATTAGCTTATTCTGATGGGATAATGGTAGCCAGAGGAGATTTAGGAGTAGAGATACCTACGGAAGAGGTGCCAGTAGTACAAAAAATGATTATAGAAAAGTGTAATGGAGCAGGAAAACCTGTAATTACTGCTACTCAAATGTTAGACTCTATGATAAGAAATCCAAGACCAACTAGAGCTGAGGCTTCAGATGTTGCTAATGCTATATTTGATGGAACAGATGCTATAATGCTTAGTGGAGAAACTGCCAGTGGAAAATATCCTGTAGAGGTTGTAAAAACCATGGCTAGGATAGCAGCAAAAGCAGAAGAATATATAAATTATGAATCTAACATGCTTAAGAGGAAGAAGTCGCATATTCCAAATGTACCTAATGCTATAAGTCTTGCTACATGTAGTACTGCTATGCAATTAAATGCATCAGCTATAATAACCTCTACTCAAAGTGGTCAAACAGCTAGACAAATATCTAAATATAGACCTGAATGTAAAATAATAGCTTGCACACCTTCAGAAAAGGTAGCAAGAAGCTTGGCATTAAGTTTTGGAGTTGTTGCTATATTAACTCCAAAACTGGAGAGTACAGATGAAGTAATAGAAAAAAACTCAGAAATTGCACTTCAAAGAGGATATGTGGATAAAGGTGATTTAGTTGTTATCGTAGCAGGAATTCCTATGAATTATGTAGGTAGTACGAATATGATGAAGGTCCATATAATAGGAGATATATTGCTTCAAGGAAAAGGTGCTAATAACATAACTGCTTATGGAATGGCATTACATCCTTCCAATCATAAGGAAGTATTAAATAATATGGATGAAAGACAAATACTAGTACTTAAGAGGTTAAGCAGAGAATATTTAGATGTGCTAGAAGCGGTTTCAGGAATAATAGTTGAAGGTGATGAGATGAGTTCGAGTGTAGTACTTGAATGTAGTAGTAGAAATATACCTATAATTTATAATGCACAAGATGCAACTACTATTATAAAATCAGGTTGTTTTATAACTATGGATTCAAAGCTAGGAGTAGTATATAGCGGAAGAGCGAATCTGACCTATTAAAAAAAGAATAAATATTGGTTAAATATGTATAATATTATAGTTTGTGGACAAAAATTATAATATACACATTTAAGGCAACTGATTTGTTGTTGGCACCCAATTTGGGTGTCTTTTTTTATATGGTTCTATTTTGATATATTGTTGATAATTGACTGCAATATTATTTAGAATTTTATAGCAGTATAAGAATTTATATAGTATAAAAAACTTAAATATCCATAAAATATGACTATAACTTTGAAAGGAGTTTAAGTCATGAATGGACCATTAACTTGTAATGCGGAAAATTGCGTTCACAATATATCAGGATTATGCTCTGCAAAAAATATTCACATCAATGGGGCGAATGCACACTCCTCGGAGTATACTAATTGCTATACATTTGCCCAGAGAGGCTTTAAAAATGCATTTACAAACATGTTTAACATGAATGTAGGTGGAGAGATAAAGCAACTATTTAGTAGTTCAAGTATAGAGATGAAGCCAGTGATTAGTTGTGATGCAGTAAATTGTATACATAATATGAATAGAATATGCGAAGCTTCATATGTACAGATACATGGATTAGAAGCATTAAATAGTGTATCAACAGAGTGTCAAAGCTTCCAAGAATAAAAATTTCTTTTAAAGCTATACCTTACTTAATAATTTAGGATAAGAAAAATAGAATCTTAAATTATTATAAGGAAAGCCCTCCGAAAGCAAATTTAAACGACCCTTTAAATTTAAAGATTTAATTTTGACCTCAGGTAAAACTTGCTGAGGTTTTTTTATTGTACTCCAAAGATTGAAGGTTAAAATTATAATTTCAAAGAATATCTATATTATATTTTGCTTTTAATGCACTAAAGAAAATGTTTCGCAATTTATTAGACTTTCTGTTAAAATGGATATACGAAAGGCTAAGATAAATAAGACTATAGTTTCTTATATGCCTAAAATGAGAAGGTGATACAGTGAAAAAGGTTAAAGATATGCAATATATTAGTAAAAATGAAGAATATATAATAAAAATAGAGAGTTATGGACATGAAGGAGAGGGCGTAGGTAAGATAGATAATTTTACAGTATTTGTTCCAGGAGCCATCAAGGATGAAACTGTAAAAATAAGATTAATAAAGGTAAATAAGAATTATGGCGTAGGAAAAGTCTTAGATATTGTAATCCCATCAAATAATAGAGCAAATCCTATTTGTGCTATATATAAAAGATGTGGTGGATGTAATATTCAACATATGACCTATGAGGAGCAGTTGAGATTTAAAACTTGTAGGGTAAAAGATGTAATGGATAGAATAGGAAAGCTAAAGAGAGCTAATATACATGATACCATTGGAATGGAAATCCCATATAATTATAGAAATAAAGTTCAACTACCAGTGGGAAAAAAAAATGAGGATATTATTGTAGGCTTTTATGCTCCAAGATCTCATAACATAATAAATATGGAACAATGCCACATTCAGACTAAAATTGGAGATAAGATTATATATATAGTGAAGTCCTGGATGAAGGAATTTGGAATTAAGCCTTATGATGAAACTAACCATAGTGGAACTATAAGACATATAATGGTTCGAAGAGGTTTTAAAAGTAAAGAGGTTATGGTAGTCATAGTTACCAATGGTACGAAACTTTCTCATTCAAGAGAGTTAATAGAGCAACTGAGAGAGAATATTTTAGAATTAAAATCTATAGTGCAAAATATAAATGCTCAGAAAACTAATGTAATATTAGGAACTGAATCTATTACTCTATGGGGTAATCACACTATAATAGACTATATTGGTAAATTTAAGTTTAATATATCCCCATTATCTTTTTTTCAAGTAAATCCTATTCAAACAGAAATTCTTTATAAGAAAGCTCTAGAATATGCAGATTTGCAAGGTGATGAAATAGTATTTGATGCCTATTGTGGTACAGGAACCATATCACTATTTCTTTCAGAAAAGGCTAAGAAGGTTTATGGAATAGAAATAATTCCTCAAGCTATAGATAATGCAAATAAGAATAAAAAGCTTAATGAAGTAAATAATGTTGAATTTATAGTAGGTAAATCTGAAGAAGAGATACCGAAGCTAATAGAAAAAGGGGTGAGACCAGATGTTATAATGCTGGATCCCCCAAGAAAGGGCTGTGAGGAATCGCTACTTCATGCTATTGCTAAGGTAGAGCCTGTGAGAATAGTTTATGTATCCTGTGATGCAGCAACTTTAGCAAGAGATTTAAATATCCTTGAACAATTAGGATATATTGCAGAGGAAGTACAGCCAGTGGATATGTTTCCGCAAACTGCACATGTGGAGACAGTCGTGCGAATGGTAAAGAAACAGTCAGTGAATGTTTAGGAAAGTATTATATGTATGCGCTTTAATAGTTTATTTCGAATAACAAATATTTTATAAATAGAAAAGGATTAGGAGAGTTTTCTCTTAATTCTTTTTTTATTTAAGATTTGTTTTAAAGGGTTTGTGAGTAATAATATACAGTTCATTATCAACACTATATTAAAACAAAGACTTAATTTATATTAAATTTATTTAGTAGATATAAATATATTAGGTGATTTATATATTTTTAAAGATGTAGTATAACAATATAATACAATAAACACAAAAAAATGACAAAAAATATGGACACTAGACAAAAGCTATATTATAATGTACATTGGATGGACAATATTGTAATAATAAATAAAAAGAGGAAATATATTGTAAAATTTTTGTTATAATAATAAAATATTTTTATTTATGATTTTATTTTACAATAATGCAAAGTTGTAGTTAATATATCTATTTATATAATGTATAAACTTATATGATAAAAGCTTTAATATGTCTTTTATAGAGTAGAAAATATTAGATTAATGCTTTGTTTAAAATATATTTAAAAAATTCTAAAGTTATAAAACTATATTTATGAGAGGATGTGGATATTTTGAAATTAAAAAAAATATCAAATATTTCTTTATCTTTAAAGTCTAAAATTATACTGATAACTTCATTGATAATGGTGTTGTCTTGTTTTTCTATGAGCTATATATTCTATAGAAATATGTATACTCACACTGTAAAGCAACTGCAAGGGGATGCTTTAAATATCGCGAAGTCAGGTGCTACATTAATTGATGGAGATAGATTTGAAGAACTTTCAAGGTCTTTGAAAAAGGATGATAAATTTTATATTGATACAAGGAAAGAGATGCAAGAATTAAATAATAGTATAGGAAAAGGGATGCTATATACATTGGTATCAAATGATTCAGAGAATTATACGTATGTAATTGATGGAAGTGATGCAAATGTAGAGATAGGATATAATCAGAAAAAGTCAGATTTTTCGAAAGAAGCAAAAATGACTTTTGATACAGGTAAGGCACATGTGAGCGAGATGTATCATGTTGAAACACTTAATAACAACTATATATCAGCTTTTGTTCCAATATTAAACTCTGCTAATAAAGTAGTTGGAATAGTAGAGTATGATTACAGAGATACAGATCTCTCAGAGAGGATTAATCAATTAACTATAGTGATAATTTTAGTCACTTTTATTTTAATCGTAGTTTCTATAATCATTAATTATATTTCCTTAAAATTAATGTTCAAACCAATGGGTACATTAGTAAAATCTATGAATACCATTGCTGAAGGAGACTTAACTTTAGATATAGACGTCTCTAGAAAAGATGAAATAGGCAATATTAACATAGCATTAAGTAAAACTGTTAAATCATTAAGAAATATGATAGAAAAGATCCAAGTATCTTCTATAAAAGTTACAGAAATAGCTCAAGGAATTCTGGAGAGCTCTTCAGAGTCAACCAGTGCTTCTGAAGAGTTAACTGTATCTACAAATGAAATTTCTTCAATATCAACCGAGCAAGCTGCAAAAACGCAAAATGTAAAAGATGTTTTAGATAAATTAGATTCTGATATTCAAAATATTTTTACACAGATAAACTATGCTGATAACATTGCATATAAAACATTGGAAAATACAAATAATGGAACAGCAGTAATCAAAAATACTAATATACAAATTGATAACATTGGGAATAGTATAAATGATGTAAATTCCGTTATAACAGAGTTAGCAAAAAGTATTAGTAAAATACAAGGTATAGTAACAACAATATCAAGTATTGCTGATCAAACTAATCTTTTAGCATTGAATGCAGCAATTGAGGCAGCAAGAGCAGGCGAAGAAGGACGAGGATTTGCTGTTGTAGCAGATGAGGTTAGAAAACTTGCTGTAGAATCTAATGCAGCAGCTAGTGAAGTTGTAGATATAATTGGATTTATGAATGAGCAGGCAAATAATGTTTTAAAAGCGGTTTCTATCAGTGTTAACATGACAAAAGAAGGTAAGAAGTATACCGATAATGTAAGTGATACTTTTGAAGTGATAAAAAATTCTAATGCAGATATAGAAAGTAAAATAGATGATATCAAAAATTCAGCTAGTCAGATAGTATCAAATATTGGAAATATTAATGAAAGTATGAATGAAATTGATATAGTATCAAAAACAATAGATACAAATGCTATGAATTTAGCAGCAGTAACTGAGGAGCAGATGGCTTCATCAGAAGAATTTAAGTCAATGTCTGAATTCTTAAATAGGGAATCTGAAATTCTAAATGAAAGTATTTCTAAATTTAAGATATAAGACAGACATTTATAATTAACAAATATACACAAAGTGCCAGATATAAATGTAATTAAGTTATTATCCTATATTTTTAATGACTTAACACCTTTTATATCTGGCACTTATTATATTAAGATAATTTTCATAGATAGCTTATTTTTTTATATCATTTGCTATTGGAATTTGTACAAAACTTTCTCTTGTATTAAATTTAAAGTTTGTAGATTTTAAAGGTCTTGTAGTAAACTGTGCATCTGTAGATAGTATTATTAAGCCAATTTTATGACCTTTTTTAACAATGTAATCCATCGGTTGCATGTCCAGATTAAACGTATATTCCTGTCCAGGGTTTATAGTATCTACACGGTAATTTGCTACACGATTTTGTGCATCCATCCAGCCACGAGAAATAATCTTATAATCTGTTTTTTTATTATCCATAACAAAGTTTACTATATCATCTGAACCAGCATTACCACCATATATTATACCATTAGGTGTCACAACTTCTTTTTCTGTAGTAGGCCTATATTCAGGGCCGTAATCTACAAGCATTGCACTTATGTTGGCAGTAGGTTCATCTATAGAAGCCTTTATAGAAACATTTACAGTTCCACTTATTCTCATGTCTTTATTAACAGAATCAGTCACATAGGATAAGCGATCAGGTCTCTTTACGTCAGGCTTTTTAACTATTGTGTCAAGCCATTTATCTAAATCAGGATTTTTTCTATCAAATTGTGATAATGATAAATCATCAGTAAAGGTTTCCTTTAAATCTTTTTTAGTTGGCTTAGAAGTCAATTTACCAGATTTACCATCACTATCAAGATAGAATTTAGTATTTGAGCCTTTTACAGGCCAAGTATCGCAGGTCTCCCATTTGAGGTCTGTATTATTTTGTATTGTAGCTGTAGGAATCTCTTCCATTACGTTGTTATCTATGTCATAAAGCCAATAAGCAAACCATCTACTCATCATATCATTAAAATCTATACCTGCTAAATTATCAATACTTATATGATCGCCTTGATGTAATATAACCTTACTTGGCACATTATGTTTTTCAAGTTCTTTCCATAACATATCAAATTGTTTAGTTTTTACGTTCCAATCATTAAGACCTTGAACAATAAATACACTAGCTTTTATTTTGTCAGCATTATTTAAATAGTTACGCTCGTCCCAAAACTTATTATAATCTCCTGTAACACGATCTTGATCAATTTGCATCTGCTTAATATTTTTTTCAAATAAGGTTTTTACTGTAGAATAATCTTCAGTATCGAACATTCTACTCATGCAGTATGTTGCTAGCAAATCAGCATCATCGCCTTGCCATCCTAAAGCCGGGGCAGCTACACCATTAGATCTATAGTAATCGTACCAATTACTTATGGCAGCTATAGGAACTATTGTTTTTAACCCTTCTACACCTGTTGTTGCTGCAGCTATAGATAGCGTACCTAAGTAAGATCTACCAGACATTCCTACGTCTCCTGTGCACCAAGATGCAGATACTTCAATATTATCAGTTTTATTTGTGAATGCCCTAGTTCTTCCATTCAACCAATCTATTACTGCAATAGTCGAGGTTGTCTCATCAGAAGAACCAGTACTTGTAATGCCTTCAGAGCCTCGAGTGCCTATGCCACCAGAAAATACTACTGCATATCCACGAGGTAAGAAATAATTATACCATTCACCAAATTCAAAAGGTGCAACTTTCCCATTGTCAGCCTTACCTAACACTTTTCTTGGAGTAGGAATTTCCTTTTTCTCTGGTTTATATTTTATATCTTCATAAGTTGTACTATTTTGTGAACTTATAGCTAAATCCTTATCTACATTATGAGTAATATAAAGATCATCATTTGTTCCTGGACGATAAGGGCTGACTTCAAATATTGCTGGAACTTTCATCCCTTGTTCAGTTTCAGCAGGACGTTTTATCCATACTTCAATTAAATCACGTTTTTTATCTAGGTCTGTATCCTGTGGTGATTCAACATAGACTTTTTCGTAAACGACATCATCATGCTTAAATATAGGTTGTGGCTTGCCATCAAATACAAGTATTTCTGGAACATCTTTGTTTTTATTAAAATCCATCATAAAGCCAGATTCTAATAATACCTCAAAATATTCACGACCACTTTTAGTTTTTGATTTTAAACAATCATTAAGTGCTTTTGCAAAGTCATCATTTGTAAATTTACTTTTTCCTAAAGGATTAAGACCAATGGATTTTGCAAATTTAATTATATTTTTATCTGTAAAATCACTTCCTTGCTCATATCCTAGTAGTTGAAGAATAATTTTATAAAATTCTTCTTCTTTTACAAATTTATTTGGATTAAAAATGTTCTTATCACCTTTCATTAAACAAGTTTCAGGATTTGCTTTTATATATGCAAGTATATTTCTATCTTCTATGGAATTTACTGATTTATAATCTGAAAAATTTTCTATTGCTTTAAAATTTTTGGCTTCATCCTCAAGTCCATTTAGTCTTAAGAGTACGGTTGCAACTTGCATTCTAGTAGGTTGTTTTGCTGCATATTTAGGAGTTACTCCTGTTTCATCACCTTTAATTAAATCAAGATTCTTTATAGCAGCCATTTCTTCACTAATATTATCAACTGATGAATTAGTATTATCTGCAGCATATGTAACTGGAGTTACAGCAAATATTAACGTAAAAGTTAATATAATAGATATAATTTTTTTCATAACTTATCCCCCTAATAAATGTCAGGCTTTTTTCATTGATTTATTAGCCTTTTAAAATTTGTCTTGTTTTCAGTCATTTTGCTAAAAAACTATTTAAAATGAAAAGTTTTTAAATTTCCCACCACCTCTTCTTTGGTAATATAATGAATATATTCAAATTATAATTATATCATAAAAATATAACCTAATATTAAAATATAAGTATAAATATATAAAATTTTCATAAAGACGCTGTAGAAAAATAAAAATAGTATCTTATTGATTGTATATAAGTACAAACAGAATTATCAGTTGAGTGAGTGGTAATATTATTGCTAACCCTATTTATATCTCTGTGGTAAACATAGTAGGAAGTACATTTAAATACGTGTCAGATTTAGAATACTGATCAGCAAAAGTTGGTTGGAGTTTATTTAAAAAGGATAAAGCACTAGAGGAAAGTAAAATAACATTTCTTGAAAATAAAGAAAAAAAATATGGTGATGGCATTCTTCTATATCAATATTTGTTAGCATATTGTGAGGAATTTGTGAGAATATTGTGAGAAAATATTTAAAAATGCAATTAAAATCAATTTATATTTATAAAACGCATATCAAAATTTGATGATATTAATATAATATTTAGTGCCGTTAATATATCATTTGATTAGATATTAAGTTAAAATAAAGTATAAATGTAAAATATTAGTAGAGATATAAATTGTAATAATCATATTTATTATTAATTCAATAGATTCCAAGGTTCAAGGTCAATAGAATATAGAGTTTCGATTACAATTTATATATTTTTAAGGAGCAATAATATTAATGAAAAAAATATTTAAAATAATCCTAGTATTAGGAATGATAATAGCTCAATTTTATATATTAGATCCAAGCTTTTTTAAAAATAAATCTGTGGATGGAAGCATACCTGTTGCAAAAGATGGGAAAATAGATCTTTCAAAATGGGATTTTTTTAAAAATGGTGCTGTGAAATTAAATGGAGAATGGGAATTTTATGATAATAAGATACTAACACCAAAAGATTTTCAGAACTTGAGTAATAAAAGAGATGACTTTACAGGGTATGTTAAAATAACTTCAACTAGAAAAGGAAAATTTAATGGTAAAAGCATAGCGCCTAAAGGTACTGGAACCTATAGGTTGATTATAAAGATAAAGCCTTTAGATGAAGTATTCGGAATAAAAATAGGTAATGTAAGAATGAGCAACAGATTATACATTGATGGAAAAGATAAGGGTCATAGTGGAAATCCAGCAGAAAAAGAAAAAGGTTATGTTTCTAGAAATACTCCTTATAGTGCTTATTTTAAAAATTCTAGAGATGAAATTGAAATAATTCTACAGACAGCAAATTTTGATTATCCTTTTGGAGGAGTACATTATAAAATAGATTTTGGTCTTCAAAAAGATATTAATTTTATGACTATGGCAACTACAGCAGCTGAGTTAACAGGATCTATAGTAGTGGTTTTATTTGGAACTTACCACTTGAATGTATATTTTATAAGAAAGAAAGATAAAAGCTTTCTTTATACAGGAATATATTTTCTAATATTTTCAGTAATTTTTATTACAACTGGAGAGAGAATAATATTACTGGTATTTCCTAATATTCCTTCAGTATTAATATATAAAATTCAACAAGTTTTCAATACTTTAATGATAATTCCATTATCAGGAATAATAAATAATTTAGATAGTAAAATATTTTCTAAGAAAGTAATTAAAGCCTTCAGCATAGCAAGTATTCCATATATTATAATATCTGTATTGACCTCCCCTTCAGTACATTTCTATTTAAATATAATTATATTTAGTTTAAATTTATTATTTGTAATATTAATAATATTAAGACTCATGATTATGTATTTAAAAAACACATATGGATTTTTAGAGAAAAAAGGTACCTTATTATTATTAAAATCTATGATATGTTTATCAATTTGCTTAGGAAATAATTATTTATATACATTTAGTTTATTACATTCAAATACACTAGGATCAATAGCATTTTTTGGATTTATAATATTCACTGCTAATACTCTAGCCTATAGATTTGCTCTAGCTTATGAAAATATTGAGAAAATGTCACAGGAGCTTATAAAGATGGACAAAGTTAAAGATGAGTTTATTACTAAGACATCATATGAATTAAAAGCTCCACTATACGGAATTATTAATATAATTGAAACAATAGTGGTGGAAAATAGTTATTACTTAAAAGAAAAAGCTACTAAAGACATAATAATAATAAAAGATATAGCAGTGAGATTATCCAATATCATAAATGATGTTCTAGATGTAACTTTACTGAAAAATGAGCAGTTAAAAATTCATACATCTATAGTAGATATGAAAGTATGTATTAACATAGTAATAGAATCTGCCAAATATATAATGAAAAATAAAAATATAGAGATTATTAATAATATAAACGAGTCAATAATGGCTAGAGCTGATGAAAATAGAGTAATGCAAGTGCTATTTAATCTTATCAATAATTCTGTTGAAAGTATGAATGCAGGTATTATAACTATAGATGGTAATGTAAGTAATAATATGGCATATATATCAATAGAAGATACAGGTAGTGGGATACCGGAAGAAAAACAAAGAGATATTTTTAAGCTTTATGAGAGTTTCAGTACTAAAAATATCAGCCTAGGATTATATATAGCTCGCCAATTAATTGAGTTAATGGGAGGAGAAATATATTTAGAGTGGTCAGAAATAGGTAAAGGAAGTCGCTTTATATTTTCCATACCAACTTCAAAAGAAAAGTTAAGTTCATATAGTGCAGAAAAAATAGAAGAAATGAAATATTTTCAATCATTAGTGTCAGTTGATTATTTTGATATGGAGGTTAGAAAAGCCCATGAAAATACAATTTTAATAGTTGATGATGAGATATCTAATATTCAAGCAGCACTAAACATACTTAATAGAGAAGGATATAATATTTTGATTGCTATGTCTGGAGAGGAAGCTTTAAGGAAGATACAGGAAAATGAAATTGATTTAGTATTATTAGATGTAATGATGCCCCAAATTTCAGGTATAGATATATGCAGAAGAATTAGAGAAAAATATTCAGTAATTGAATTACCAATATTAATATCTACTGTAGGAAATAGCAACAGTAGTTTATTTTTAGGCTTAGAAGCTGGTGCAAATGATTTTATAACTAAACCTTTTGAAGGAAAAGAAGTAAGTTCTAGAGTGAGAACATTAATAAAGTTAAAGAAGTCCATGGAGGATGCTATAAAGAATGAGTTAGCCTTTTTACAAGCACAAATAAAACCCCATTTTTTGTATAATACAATAAGCACTATAATTTATTTTTGCTATACTGACGGAAAAAAGGCAGCAGAGCTGTTAACAGACTTTAGTAAATACTTAAGATTAACCTTTGATATAGATAATAATTTAATGATTATACCATTGAGTAGAGAATTAGAAGTGATAGATGCCTATGTACAGATACAAAAGGCCCGCTTTGGAGAGAAAATTAAAATTGAATATGATATTGATGAAGATGTTATGGATGATGAAATTCCATCTTTATTCATTCAACCTTTAGTGGAAAATGCAATAAAACATGGTATACGCAAGAAAAAGGAAGGTGGAACTGTATATGTATCTGTTAAAAATCAGGAAGATGCGATTTATATAGTAGTAAGAGATACAGGTGTAGGAATGTCGGCTGAGAAGGTTAACAACTTAAAAAATATAGAACATAAAGATAAGGGAGTAGGCTTCTTAAATATAAGTAGAAGAATTAGAAGATTGAATAAAGCAGGATTAGATATTGTGAGTATTGAAGGTGAAGGAACCACTGTGACTATAGTTCTTAAAGATTTATGATTACTTTAATATGATTTTAGGGGATGAATTTAATGAGAGCTCTTCTTATAGAGGATGAACAACCAACTTTAGAATTGATGAAAATGGTTATAAAGAAAAATAAAAACTTAGAGATAGTAGGGAAATTCACTAATCCTGAGGAGGCATTAGAAAATATAGTAAGCATTTCTCCAGATGTTATTTTCATGGATATAGAGATGCCTTATATGAATGGGGTAGATTTAGCAAGGGAAGTATTGAAGCTTGATGAAAATATACAAATAGTTTTTGTAACTGCTTACGAAAAATATGCTGTGGGAGCCTTTCAAGTTAATGCAGTGAACTATATATTGAAACCTATTATGGAAACAGATTTAAATATAACTGTAAATAGATTATTAAAAAATTATAGTTTAAGAAAAAATACTTCATTATTAAGTAAGCAAAATCAAATATTTTCTTTAGGAAATTTTAAGGTTTATGGATATGCAGGTAGTGAGGTTAGGTGGCCTACTGCAAAGGTTAAAGAGTTATTTGCATATTTTATTTATAGAAATGGAGAAGAAATAGATAAATGGAAGCTTTGTGATATATTGTGGCCAGATTCGCCTCCTAAAAAAGCAGAACATAGTTTGCATAGTGCAATTTATAGATTAAAATCAGCTTTAAAAAATGCAGGTATAGAGGATATAGTGAGATACGAAAATGGAAAATATAGAGTAGAATTAGAAAAATTTTATTGTGATGCTTGGGAATTTGAAAGTTTTATTAAGGAAAATCCATCGGTGGGAAAAGAAAATGTAATTAATTATAAGAGGATTATTGATATATATAAAGGTAGGATGTTTGAGGATGCACATTATTTTTGGGCTATGGAATTAAATGAAAAGTTTGAAGGTTATTATTTAAAGAGTATGAAAAATTTAACTAAATTTTATATGAAAAATAAACTTTATAGCAATGGAGAAGAATATTTAAGAAAAGTAATTAAAAGGGATCCTTTTGATGAAGAAGCTCATGAATTGCTTATGCAAATATATTTTTATCTAAGAGATAAAGTTAAGTTAGTAAGTCATTATAATAGCCTAAGTGCATTATTTAAAGAAGAACTTAACATAGAACCTAAAGAATCAACTAAGAAGTTATATAAAATTTTATTAATAAAATTATAAACAGAGAATTAAGTTTCTCTGTTTTTTTGTGATAATTTTGTGAGTATTAAATATTATTATGAAAATAAGTGTTTTTTTAACAATGAATACTTATTAAAGCGTTTAAAACACTCAGTAATTAATTTATGATAGGAGGATTATATTGAAATTTTCAGGTAAAAAAAACAGATTCATAATAATTATGCTAACAATTTTCACATTTTTAATCCAGACCTCTTTGCCTGTATATGCTTTTAATGGTGATAATTTAGGCCCCAAGGAAATCAATACTATTACATCCGTAGTTATGAAGGACCCATCAGGTAATGTAATTGACGAGAATTCTGAAGTTCCTATAGAACAGGGTTCAAAAGTGTCCTTGTTTTATACTTGGGAAATTAAACAGGAACAAGAAATCAATAACGGTGATTATACAATAGTTCAAGTTCCTAAAGCATTTAGTATATTTAATTCTGTTGAAGGAGATCTTCTTTTAAACGACGGAGAGAGTGTAGGTAAATTCTATTTAGCTGAGGATGGAGAGCTAAAATTAGTCTATAACGAATATGCTGCTAGCCATTCTGAAGTATTAGGGACAGTAAAATTTAATACAGAATTTAATAGAGAAATTATTAGAGGAGAAAATCCGGTAAAGATAGTTTTTCCTATATCTGAAGAAGAAACGAAGGAATTCACAATAAGATTTAGACCAGATAATGTTGATGGGCCTGTAGAGAAAATGGGGAAGGCAAATAAAGCAGTTAATGCCGATAAGATTACATGGACAATTGATGTAAATAAATCTTTAGATAAAATTGATGGAGCCATAGTGGAAGATATTTTAGGTGAAGGGATGGAGCTAGACAAAGATTCCATAAGTATATATAAATTAAATGTGAATCTTGATGGTAGTACAACCTTAGGAGATTTAGTTACACCAGATAAATATAATATAATTGAAACAGAAGGTGGATTTAAAGTAGAATTAAGAAATATAAATACTGCCTATAGGATAATATACGATGCTAATATTATTGATAGGAGTAATACTATATTTGAAAATACTGCAAATTTCTTAGGGTCAGAATCTACTGCTAAAGTTACTATAACTAAAGGAAATAATATAGAAAAAAATGGGAAGCCTGATAAATTCTTTAATAGTAATAAAATAACATGGACAATTGATATTAATAAGTCCTTGTCTGAAGTAAAGAATGCAATAGTAGAGGATAATTTGCAAGCTGGATTGGCATTGGATAAAGCTTCAATAAAGGTGTATAAAGTTACTTTAGATGATAAAGGAAATATAGCTAATAAGGAGCTTATTGAATCAGGCTATACAGTAGAGTATACTCCAGATGAAAATCCTAATAATTTTAAAATAAATTTAGGAAACATCAATAGTGTGTATCAAATAGAATATGACACAGATATTATAGATAAAAGTAAAATTAGCTTTGAAAATAAGGCAAGTTTCTTAGAAGATGAAGATTCTGCAGTAGTAAATGTGGAAAGAGGAAAAGAAATATCTAAGAAAGGAAAGGCTATTGTAAATTATGATGAAAAATATATTATTTGGACAATTGATATAAATACAGCTGAAAAGAATATAGAGAATGCTCTAGTTGAAGATAGTTTTTCACCAGGATTAAATTTAGTTGAAGATTCATTAAAGGTTTATAAACTAAAACTTGATGATAAGGGTAATGCCACCATAGATGGTGATTCTCTCTCTGATTATAAGGCAGAGGATATCACAAAGGAAGAAGATGGAACTACGAAGTTTAAAGTAAACTTAGGTAATATTAACAGTGCCTATAGAATAGAGTATAGAACTGATATTATCGATAGTAACCAACAGAATTTTACCAATAAAGTAACTGTTGGAGGAGTTGGCACAGGTACAAGTACTGTAAATAATCCAGCTCCAGTTAATGGTTTCAATAAAGAAAAGGGTAGCATAGATTATTCAGATAATACTATGAGCTGGAAAATTACAGTAAATCCGATAAAAGAGTCGATAAAAGATCTTGTTATAGAGGATACCTTTACAAATGGTGGACTAACTATGCTAGAAGAAACCCTAGTGATTAAGAAAGGTAATACTGAATTAATTAGAGATAATGATTATACTTTAGATTATATAGAAGAAAATGATTGGTCTAAAGGATTCAAAGTAATATTTAGAAATCCTGTTCAGGGTGCAATATATACAATTACCTATAAAACCAAGTTTGTCTCTGAAATGGATTCAAACAATGCAACACAGTCAGAATATGTTAATAAAGCGACTTTTAGTTGGGAGGGAGCAGTAACTCCTATAGAAAAAACTGCAATCCAAAAGATATCAGGTATTGCAAGTAACAATGGCAACAAATCAGGAAAACTAGACAGAGATAAAAAAGAGATTACTTGGAATATTAATCTTAACTATTTATCTAAAAAAATGAATGATATTATAGTGGAAGATAGTATAGAAAGTAACCAAAAGCTTGATTTGAATTCTATAGAAATTTATGAATATACCGTTGATAAAGATGGAACAATGAAGCTTGGAAGTAAATTAGATGGTGATAGGTACATCATAGAGGAGTTAAAAGAACAAAAGTTTAAAGTTAAAATTAAGGGTCCCGTTAGCACTCCCTATAGAGTTATATTTAAAACTAAAATTGTAGGAGTATCGCAAAAAGAGTATATAAATAATGCAACTATAAATAATGATGTAACTTATAGTGGGAAAGTAAGCTATTCAGATTCAGAAAAATTTGTAGAAAAGGATGGAGAACAACGAGGAAACAACATTGGATGGAAAATTGAGGTGAACAAGAGCTCCTCAGAAATTGAAAATGCTGTTTTAATAGACACATTAAGTATAGGACAAGAGCTTTTATTAGATAGTTTTAGAGTTTATAAAAAATCAGATAATAGTCCTTTTACAAACTATAAGATACATGTTGAAGAGCCTGATTTAGTATCTGGAACTCAAATTTTTAAGTTTGAATTTTTAGAGAAAATTGATTCAATGTATATAATCGAATATAAATCCTTAATTACCACAGAAATAGATAAGACAAAAATTACAAATGAAGTGTATTTTGAAGGAGACGGAATATCCACAGAAAATCAGCCTTTTGAAAAAGAAATAATCGTAAGAGTTACCAATGGATCAGGAACTGGAAGTGGTAAGCTTGGTAGTTTAAAAATAATTAAGGTTGATGGTAATGATAAGGAAACTAAGCTAGAGGGAGTAGAATTTAAATTATATGATGCTAAAAATAAGCTTATAGGAAAGTCAAAAACTAATAAAGAAGGTGTTCTGCAAGTACCAAATCTCAAATTTGGGAAATATATCTTAGAAGAAACAGAAACAGTTTCAGGATATCAAATTATTCCTGAAAATAAGAATATTGAAGTATCTGTAGATTCAGAGGAAAGTAAAGAAATAATTGTAGAAAACTATAAGTTAGGTTCTATAATAATACAAAAGACAGACAGTAAAGATAAAACAAAATTATTATCTGGAGCAGAATTTAAAGTTATGAATTCCCAAGGAGATTCAGTAGCAAGGGCCATAACAGATGCTAATGGTATAGCTAAAATAGACAACTTAACATTTGGTGCATATAAAATAGTAGAAGTAAAAGCACCTATAGGATATGAATTAGATAGTACTGAGCATTCAGTGATTGTAAGTAAAGATAATACCATAATTAATATGGATATAAAAAATGATGAAAAAATAGTATCACCTGGTGAGGTATATGGTTCAATAATAATTCAAAAATTGGATAGTAAGGATGAGACAAAATTATTATCTGGTGCAATATTTGAAATTAAAAATTCAAAAGGAGAGTCACTAGGAACGATCGTAACAGGCGCTGATGGTATAGCTAAAGTAGAAAATTTAGCACTAGGTGAATATAAAATAATAGAAATAAAAGCACCTACAGGATATCAGCTAGATAGTACTGAACATTCAGTAATTATAAGTAAGGAAAGTACTATAGTTAAGTTAGATATAAAAAACAATGCAAAATCAGTTGAACCAGAAAATCCGGGGAATCCAGGAAATCCAGGAAATCCAAAAAATCCAAATGAACCCAAAAATCCTGAAAAAGAATATGGATCAATAAGTATAAGGAAGGTAGATAGCAAAGACCAAACAAAGTTATTAACTGGAGCTTTATTTGAGGTTAGAAATTCAAAAGGAAAAATAGTAGCGACAATAGTAACAGGTAATAATGGAATAGCTAAAGTAGAAAATTTAGCATTTGGGCAATACAAAATAGTAGAAATAAAAGCACCTACAGGATATAAGCTAGATAGTACGGAGCATTTAGTAACTATAAGTAAGGATAATAGTATAGTTCAATTAATGATAAAGAATCATGGAGAAGTAATAGTACCAGGAGAACCATATGGAACAATAAGCATCAAGAAGATAGACAGTAAAGATGAAACAAAACTATTGCCTGAAGCTATATTTGAGATTAGAGATTTAACAGGAAACTTAGTAACAACGGTAACAACCGATATAAATGGTATGGTAAAAGTGGAGAGTCTAAAGCTTGGAGAATATAAAATAGCAGAAGTAAAAGCACCTAAAGGATATCAATTAAATTCAAATGAGATAAAGGTATCTATAGATGAAAAAGATCCGTATATTGAAATAACTATAGAAAATGAAAAAGATAGTTTAGTAGATCCAAACAATCCAAACAATCCAAGTAATCCGAATAATCCAGATGGACAAAGTGGTTCTAACAATAATAGTGGTGGAAAAACTCAATCTGGTTCAGGTCCAAGGCTACCTCAAACTGGAGGAAATATAAATAATATAATTTATATGTTTTTAGGGGTTATATTTATTGTTGCAGGGTTTGGAGTTTTGTTTAAAAAGAAAAGATTAGATAAGAGAAGTTAAATAAAGAAAATTTTAATAATTAGAAAATGTAAAATGAGTTATAAGTAACGTAGTAGTACTTATAGCTCATTTTTTAGTGAAGCTCTATAATATACTGCTAAATCAATTCATTTGATTTTTATAATACTTATTTAAATAATCCAAATATATTATAAAAAATCTAAATATAGTGTAAGACATAAAAGTATAACCCTGTTAATATAAATGATAATGGTTATCAAATTAAAATGATTACCAATTATCTTACTAAATAATAAAACATAGGTGGAGGATTACTAATGAAAAAAAGATATCTACTAGTGATATTAATTATATTATCTGTGATATCTCTGTTTATAGGAGTAACTAATATAAATATAAGCGATATACTTAATTTTGATAATCAAAAAATAGAAGTTTTACTTATAAGTAGAGTACCAAGATTAATAAGTATCATTGTAGCGGGAATAGGACTGAGTATAAGTGGACTTATTATGCAGCAGATAAGCAGAAATAAATTTGTATCTCCTACTACAGCAGCAACAGTAGATTTTGCAAAACTTGGGATTTTAGTTGCTATGCTCATTTTTACATCTGCAACTATAATGGAGAAGATGATTATATCTTTCATTTTTTCTATGTTGGGTACAATGGTGTTTATGAAGATGACCAAAAAAATAAAATTTAAAAATATAGTTTTTATACCATTAATCGGAATGATGCTAGGAAAGGTGATAAATTCTATAACTACATTTTTTGCCTATAAATATGATTTAATACAAAGTATTTCTTCATGGATGGAGGGGGATTTATCCATAGTTATGAAGGGAAGCTATGAGCTATTATATTTAAGTATACCAGTTGTGGTAATAGCTTTTTTATATGCTAACAAATTTACCATAGCAGGTATGGGAGAAGATTTTTCTATTAGTTTAGGACTAAATTATAATTCCGTAGTAAATATAGGACTGGGTATTGTAGCTTTAATATCCTCAGTAACAATTATAACCGTAGGTAATATTCCTTTTTTAGGATTAATAGTTCCTAATATAGTAACAATGTACATGGGAGACAACTTAAAGAATGCTTTATATCATACAGCATTAATAGGTCCGATTTTTTTGCTAGTATGTGATATTTTAGGACGAGTTATTATATTCCCTTTTGAAATATCAATAGGACTAATGGTTGGAGTAATCGGAAGCATAATCTTCCTTTACATGATTGTAAGGAGGCTTGCTTATGAAGAATAAAAAAATTCTAATGTTGTTATCTATAATATCAATATTTCTAGTAGGTATTTTTCTTATGGGAGGTCTTAATAAAGGGAATTTTGAATATGCAATTTATAGGCGTGTACCTAAGATATATGCAATGCTTTTAACTGGTGGAGCAATAGGATTTTCATCCCTTATATTTCAGACCATAACTAATAATAGAATATTGACCCCAAGTATACTTGGATTAGATTCTCTATACATATTGTTGCAAACAACCCTAATATTTTTACTTGGATCAAATAGTGGAATTATTAGTGGGAAAAATGTTAATTTTATTATCTCTATAATCATAATGATTTTATTTTCAACCCTTATTTACAGATTTTTGTTTAAAAAAGGAAGTAAAAATATATTTTCTTTATTATTAATTGGAATAGTGTGTGGAACTTTATTTGAAAGTTTAACTACCTTTATGCAGGTACTTATAGATCCTATTGAGTTTCAAGTGGTACAAGATAAAATGATGGCAAGCTTTAATAATGTAAATACAGATATATTGATAATGTCGAGTATAGTTATTATTTTTGCTGTCGCATACAGCTATGAATTTTTAAAAGAATTAGATGTAATGTCACTAGGAAGAGAAGAAGCAATTAATCTTGGAGTTGATTACGATAAGGTAGTTAAAAAGATGCTAGTGGTTGTGGTTCTTTTAACTTCTGTATCTACAGCATTGGTTGGACCGATAACCTTCTTAGGATTATTAGTGGTAAACATATCAAGGCAGCTCATTAAGACATATAAGCACAGTGAACTTGGAATAACGACCTTTTTAGTAAGTATTATAGCAGTGGTTGGAGGACAATTTATTGTTGAACGTATACTGAATTTTGGAATGACCGTAAGCGTAATTATTAACTTCATAGGTGGAATATACTTTATTTATTTAGTTATGAAGGAGAGAGCGAAATGATTGAGGTAAAAAACATAACAAAGATATATGGAAATAAAAAAGTAGTAGAGGATGTTTCCTTAAAGATACATGAAGGAAAGATAACCTCCTTTATAGGACCAAATGGGGCAGGAAAAAGTACACTGTTATCTATAATTAGTAGATTAATTAAAAGAGATAGTGGAGAGGTACTGATTGATGGTAAAGAAATTTTACAGTGGGATAATAAAGAGCTAGCAAAGAAGATCTCTATACTTAAGCAATCTAACAATATAAATATAAAACTAACTATTAGGGAATTAGTGAGTTTTGGAAGATTTCCGTACTCACAGGGGAACTTAGGAAAGGAAGATTTAGAACATATTGATAGAGCCATTGAATATATGAAGCTAAAGGATATTGAAAATAAATATCTAGATGAGCTTAGTGGTGGACAAAGACAAAGAGCATATATAGCAATGGTTATAGCTCAAAATAGTGATTATATTCTTTTAGATGAACCCCTTAATAATTTAGATATGAAGCATTCAGTTGAAATTATGAAAATACTTAGAAATCTAGTAGATGAACTAGGTAAGACTGTTATTATAGTTATACATGATATAAATTTTGCTTCTTGTTATTCAGATTATATTGTGGCGTTAAAAGATGGAAAAGTAGTAAAAGATGGCTTAGCAAAGGAAACAATTCAAAAGCATGAGCTAGAAAACATATATGAAATAAAATTCAATATACAAAATATTGATAACAGAAATATCTGTGTATATTTTTAAAATATGACTCTATTTTAAATAGGTATTGATTATGAATTACAAATGGTTTGCTTCGCAATAATATTGCAATTCATAATCAACATTATATTAAAACAGAGGCTAAAAATAAATTTAAGAGGTGGAAAAATGAGTAAAAAGACTATATTAGTGGCAGTTGGTTTAATAGTAGTAGTTTTAGGTGTATTTAGTATTACAAAGTTTACAGGTAATAAAAATGATGATAGCAAAGAAACTATAGCAGTTTCTCATGAACTAGGAGAGACAAGCGTAATAAAAAATCCTCAGAAGGTAGTTGTATTTGACTATGGAATTCTAGATTCTCTAGATACATTAGGAATAGAAGTTACAGGATTACCTAAGAGTAGCATACCAAGCTTTTTAGATAAGTATAAAGACGAAAAGTATGTGGATTTAGGAACATTACAAGAGCCAGATATGGAAAAAATGTATGAAATAAAACCAGATTTAATTATTATTGGAGCAAGACAAGCAAAATTTTATGATGAATTAAATAAAATTGCACCTACAATACATTTAGGAGTAGATAATACTGATTACATGGGTTCATTTACTAATAATATGAATACTTTAGGTAAGTTGTTTGATAAAGAAAAAGAAATTTCTAAAGAACTTAAAAATATTGAAGCTAATATTAAAAAAGTAAATGATAAAGCAAAAGCTAGTGGAGTAAATGCACTTATTACTTTAGCAAATGACGGAACTTTCAGCGTATATGGAGAAGGTTCTAGATTTGGTATAATTCATAAAGAATTTGGAGTGGAAGCTGTAGATAAAACTATAGAAGCATCTACTCATGGACAAAAGGCTTCCTTTGAGTATGTAGTAGAAAAAAATCCTGATTATATCTTTGTAGTAGATAGAGGAGCTATTGTTGGTGGACAGACATCTGCAAAAGAACTATTTGAAAATGAATTAGTAAAGAAAACTGATGCTTATAAAAATGGAAAAATAGTATATTTAAATCCAGAGGTATGGTATACATCAAATGGTGGATTTAACTCTACACAAAAAATGATAGATGAAGTAGGGAGTGCTCTTGAAAAATAGAAGTTAGTGGATTAAGTCTGTGCTTTAAATAAGTATTGATTTAGACTTTATATTATTCTTATTATAAGATGAAATTAAAAAATGAAATAGAGAAAAAGACCATGAGGTTTGTACAAACTTCATGGTCTTTTTCTGTTTTAGATTACAATTCATTATTAACAATATATTTAAATAGATTATAAAAAACCTTAACACAATCTTTATACGCAACGGATTAATCTTAATCCTAACTTTATATAGGGGGTGATAAGATTAATTTATGAAGAAAAAGTAATGGAGGGAAATTTTTATGATGGATATAATTTTCGTTACTTCGCTTTTAATAGGATTTTTTTCTATTAAGTGGTTTGCAGATTGGTGTGAAAAGCAAGTTGACAGAAAGCATCAATAAGGAGGAAAGATTATGTGGTTTCTCATAATTATAATAAGTTTGATATTTGTTTATTTATGTTATGCACTTTTAAATCCAGAGAAATTTTAAGTAGGAGGAAATACTTATGGATTGGCTACAAATAATAATAAGTTTAATAATATTTATGCTTACAGTAGTACCTCTTGGTAAATATCTATACCATGTAAGTACTGGAGAAAAAGCATTTGGAGATAAATTATTTAATAAAATTGATAACTTCATTTATAAAATATGCGGAATAGATAAAGATGAAGAAATGAATTGGAAGCAGTTTGCTATAACTTTAGTAGTTGTTAATTCAGTAATGGTATTCATAGGATATCTTATACTAAGAACTCAAAGCTTGCACATTTTTAATCCTAGTGGAATAGAAGGAATGGAGGAAAGCTTAAGCTTTAATACTATCATAAGCTTTATAACCAACACAAACCTTCAACACTATTCTGGAGAGTCAGGACTTTCTTATTTTAGTCAGATGACTGTTATTATTTTTATGATGTTTACTTCAGCGGCAACAGGTTTTGCAGCAGCTATTGCCTTTATGAAAGGTATAATAGGGAAAACAAAAACTAGGGGAAGTTTTTATGTTCTATTAGTAAGAGTAATAACAAGAGTACTTTTACCACTTTCACTTGTAGTTGGGATTTTCCTTGTATCTCAAGGGGTTCCACAAACCATTGCAGGCACAAGAACAGTAACAACAATAGAAGGAAAAATGCAGGATATAGCAATGGGACCTGTAGCTGCTCTTGAATCTATAAAGCACTTAGGAACTAATGGTGGTGGATTCTTTGGAGCTAACTCTTCACATCCTTTTGAAAATCCAACACCACTAACTAACTTAATAGAGCTGTTATCAATGATGATAATACCTGGAGCACTAGTATATACCTTTGGATTGATGCTAAAAAATAAGAAGCAAGGATGGTCCATATTTGCGGCCATGTCAATAATATTTATGCTTGGACTAGCTGTATGTTATACAGCAGAAAGTGCAGGAAATCCTGCTTTAGCAGAGATTGGACTTAATCAATCAATGGGAAACATGGAAGGAAAAGAAGTGCGGTTTGGAGTAACGCAATCAGCGTTGTTCACTACAGTAACTACAGCTTTTACCACAGGAACTGTTAATAATATGCATGATTCATTAACACCTATAGGAGGAGTTATACCACTTATAAATATGATGCTTAATGTAGTCTTTGGTGGAGATGGCGTAGGGTTTATGAATATGATTATGTATGCAATACTTGCAGTTTTCCTATGTGGTCTTATGGTTGGAAGAACACCAGAATTCCTATCCAAAAAAATTGAAGGAAGAGAGATTAAACTTATAGCCCTCGCTATAATATTACATCCATTTTTGATTTTGATGTTCTCGGCCTTAGCAGTGGCAGTTCCACAAGGGCTAGCTGGCATATCAAATCCTTCTTTCCATGGATTATCAGAAGTATTATATGAATTTACTTCTTCAGCAGCCAATAATGGTTCTGGTTTTGAAGGACTTGCAGATAATAATATATTTTGGAATACTACAACTGGCATTGTAATGTTCTATGGAAGATATATATCAATGATAATTCTTCTTGCAGTAGCTGGCTCATTAGCTTCTAAAAATGCTGTAAGCTTAAGCGCAGGTACTTTTAGAACAGACAATACTACATTTACAATAACACTAGTATTCGTAGTTTTAATAATAGGTGCACTTACATTCTTACCTGCATTGGCACTTGGACCTATTGCAGAGCACCTTACCTTATGGCATTGATTACAATTATAAAGCATGAAGGAGTAATATAATTATGGGCAATAACGATAAAAAATCTAAATTTATTACAAAGGATATCTTAAAAGATTCCATAATTGAATCCTTTAAGAAATTAAATCCTAGATATATGATGAAAAATCCAGTTATGTTTGTAGTTGAAATAGGATTTTTCATATCATTAATTCTTACTTTTATGCCTGGTCTCTTTGGAGATCAAGGTAATAACTTAAGGTCATATAATTTCATAGTTACTGTGATTTTGTTTATAACAGTAATGTTTGCAAATTTTGCTGAATCTGTAGCAGAAGGTCGTGGTAAGGCTCAAGCTGAATCATTAAAAAAAACCCGTAGGGATACAATAGCGAAGTTATTAGATGAAAATGGAAATATAAAGACAGTTAGTGCAAGTGAACTTAAAAAGGGTGATGTGGTTTTAGTTGAAAATGGGGATATAATTCCAAATGATGGAGAGGTTATTGAGGGAATAGCATCAGTAGATGAATCTGCCATAACTGGAGAATCTGCTCCTGTTATGAAAGAATCTGGTGGAGACTTTGCTTCTGTTACAGGAGGAACAAAAGTTGTTAGTGATTGGCTTAAAGTTAAAATAACAACTACCCCAGGAGAATCTTTCCTTGATAAGATGATTGCACTAGTAGAAGGTGCATCAAGACAAAAGACTCCTAATGAAATAGCCCTTAACACATTACTTGTTTGTCTTACTCTCATATTTATGATTGTAATAGTATCACTATACCCAATTGCTAAATATTCAGGTGTTCAGATTCAAATATCAACACTAATAGCCCTTGCAGTATGTTTAATACCTACTACAATTGGAGGCCTTTTATCTGCAATTGGAATAGCTGGTATGGATAGAGTTACAAGGTTTAATGTCATAGCAATGTCAGGTAAGGCAGTTGAGGCTTGTGGTGATGTTGATACTATGATACTTGATAAAACTGGTACTATAACTTATGGAAATAGGCTTGCAGCAGAATTTATTACTGTAGGAAAAGCAAATAATAGTGAATTAATAAATTACTCAGTTATGTGTTCATTAAGGGATGATACCCCAGAAGGAAAATCCATAGTTGAACTTGGTAATAAATTAGGTACAACCATAGACTCTAAAAAATATGAAGATGTTAGTTTTATAGAATTTACAGCTCAAACAAGAATGAGTGGTGTAGATTTAAAGGATGGAACTACAGTTAGAAAAGGTTCTTATGATGCTATAAAGAAGAGAGTTAGTGAATTAGGTGGAAATATTCCAAAGGATTTAGAGGAGACAGTAAATAGAGTTGCAAAGCTTGGAGGAACACCCCTTGTAGTTTGTGTTAATGATAAGATATATGGGGTTGTATATCTTAAAGATACAGTGAAGTCAGGGCTTGTTGAAAGATTTGCTAGGCTTCGTGAAATTGGTATAAAAACTATTATGTGTACAGGTGATAACCCACTAACCGCAGCAACTATTGCAAAAGAAGCTGGAGTGGATGGATTTATTGCAGAGTGTAAACCAGAGGATAAGATTGAAGTAATAAAGAAAGAACAAGCAGAAGGCAAGATAGTAGCAATGACAGGAGATGGAACTAACGATGCACCAGCATTAGCACAAGCAGATGTTGGACTTGCTATGAATAGTGGTACAACATCAGCAAAAGAAGCAGCAAATATGGTAGATTTAGATTCAGATCCTACAAAAATACTTGAAGTAGTAGAGATTGGAAAGCAACTCCTTATAACTCGTGGAGCATTGACTACTTTCAGTATAGCTAATGATGTGGCAAAATATTTTGCTATAATACCTGCTATATTTACAGTGGCTATACCACAAATGCAGATATTGAACCTTATGAAACTTTCAACACCATATAGTGCAATATTATCAGCATTAATATTTAATGCTATAATAATACCTCTCCTTATACCTCTTGCTATGAAAGGGGTAAAATACAAACCTATGAAATCAGAAGCAATGTTACTAAGGAATATGCTTGTGTTTGGTGTTGGAGGTATAGCTGTTCCTTTTCTAGGAATAAAGATTATAGATATGGTTATTACTCCACTAGTAAAGATACTCAATTTAGGTTAAGGATAGGAGGAAACTTAAATGAAAACATTGAAAAAAGCTTTTCGTGTAAGCATAGTTTTATTGATACTTTGTGGGATTATTTATCCTCTTGTCTTAACAGGAATAAGTCAAGTGGCTTTTAATCATGAAGCAAATGGAAGTATGATTGAAGTGAATGGTAAAGAGGTGGGATCTGAACTTATAGGACAGGAATTTACAGATCCAAAATATTTTAGAGGAAGAATTTCAGGTATAAATTACAATACCTATACAAGTGAAGATATAATACCTGATAAGGATGGTAACACAGCTTATGGTGGAGCTTCATCGGGTTCTAAAAATTTAGGTCCATCAAACGAAGTGCTTTGGGAAAGAGTTGAAAAAGATATAGAAGAGTTTCTAAAAGCGCATCCAGATGTTAAAAGAGAAGATATACCAACGGATCTTTTTACAAGTTCAGGATCAGGTCTTGATCCCAATATAAGCCCAGAGTCTGCAATAGTACAAATACCTGGAGTTTCAAAGGCAAGTGGCATAAGTGAAGAAGAACTTCATAATATAGTTAAGAAGAATACTGAAGGTAAAAGTCTAGGAGTGTTTGGAGAAGAAAGAGTAAATGTGCTTAAGGTTAACTTAGAAATAGCTTCAATTTTAAAAGTTAAATAATTAGCGTAGATAAGATTTATGTAAGGAAACGGAGTCTCACTATTATAAGAATAGTATAGTTTTATAGTGATGAGATTTGCTGTATAATTTATCTAGAGAAGTTCAACGTGGGCTGTAAAAAAGTGCAACTTACAGTTGCAGAGAAATATGCCAGAAGCATAGAGAAGCAACTCACGTTGTTCGTTAGAGAAGTTCAACCAGAGGGGTGCAGAGATGTACACCAAAGGCGTAGCTGTAGCTGTAAGCTACCCTTCACTGCACCTTTGGTGCATTATCAGGAGGTAAGCCATATGACTGACTATGAAAGGCCAGATCCATATTATCTTCTAAATCAAATCGAGAAAGAGGATAATAAATCTACAAAGGGTAAGTTGAAAATATTTTTTGGATATGCAGCAGGTGTAGGGAAGACCTATGAGATGTTAAGAGAAGCTCAAGATTTAAAGGATTTAGGAAAAGATATAGTGGTGGGTTATGTTGAACCTCACGCAAGGCCTGAAACTACAGCATTACTTCATGGATTAGAAATACTAGAGCCAAAAACTATTAAATATAAGGAAGTTAGCTTAAAGGAATTTGATTTAGATAGAGCCTTAGCTAGAAAACCAGAAGTTATACTAGTTGATGAGCTTGCACATACCAATGTAAAGGGTGAAAGGCATAAAAAAAGATGGCAGGATATAGAGGAGCTTCTTAATGCAGGAATAGATGTGTATACCACCTTAAATGTTCAGCATATTGAAAGCTTAAATGATGTGGTAGAGAGTATAACTCATATTGTTGTAAGAGAAACCATTCCTGATAAGCTTTTTGATGATGCAGATAAGGTTGAAATAATAGATATTGAGCCGGATGAATTGCTAAATCGTTTCAGTGAGGGAAAGATATATAGCAAGGAGCAGGTAAAGAAGGCCTTTAATAATTTCTTTACTAAAAGTAATTTATATGCCTTAAGGGAAATCGCCCTTAGAAGAACAGCTGATAGGGTAAATTATGAAGTTGAAAGCGTTAGATTATCTAAAGGTCAAATAACAGTAATGCCAACTTCAGACCAGATATTAGCATGTATAAGTGCCTCTCCATCATCAACTAGAATTATACGTACAGCCGCAAGAATGGCAGAGGCACATCATTGTAAATGGATATGTCTTCATGTTGTGACTAAGAAATCTAAAAGTTTCAGTAAAGAAGAAAAGGAAAACTTAAATATTAATTTTAATCTAATACATCAATTAGGTGGCGAAGTAGTTACTGTATATGAAGAAAACATAATTGAGCAGATAATTGAGTATGCCAAATTTAGAAATATAACCAAAATAATTATAGGCAAAAATCATAGTCAAACTAAGAATTTATTCAGATTTTATGCTAAGGATATAGTAAACAAACTAATGGAATCAAATTCATATATTGATGTATATGTAATACCAAATTCTTCTTATGAAAATAAAAAAGAAAATTTTATAGTAAAGCTTAATCCAGAATTTCACATATCTTTTAAGGAAACCTTAAAAGCTATAGCTATAATGATAATTGTAACTCTTATCACTATATTTATGGATTATGTAGGTTTTTCAGAAGTAAACTTAATTATGGTATATATTTTAGGAGTTATACTTATTTATATTGTAACTACAGGACATATACTTGGAATAATATTTTCCTTAATTGCGGTAATAGGTTTTAATTGTTTTTTTACAGAGCCAAGATATTCACTGGAGTTCTATGATAAGAGTTATTTAGCTACTTTCCCTATTATGTTAATAGTAGCAGGAATAATAGGCATGCTAACTAATAAAATTCAAAAAGATGTTCGGAGTTCTAATTCTAGAGAAAAACAAACTCAGACCTTGTATAGAGTAAGTAAAAAACTATTAAGTGCTACAGGAGCTACAGATGTGGTATCTATAGGAATAAAATACATCTCACGACTTATAAATAGGACAGTAGTATTTTATTTAGTGAATGAAAATTCTTTTTCCACTCCTTTTGTTTATAATTATAGTAAAGGAGAAAAAAATAGTGTTCTTTTAAGTAGAGATGAGGAAGCAGTAGCCTATTGGACACTTTTAAATAGTAAGGAATCAGGAACAGGAACAGATACCTTTTATGGAGCTAAAGGATATTATGTGCCTATAAAAGGACACAAAAACATAATAGGTGTTATTGGAGTATCATGCATTGAAGGTATATTGGAACCAGAGCAAAAATTTATTTTTGAAACTATTTCAAGTCAGATAGCTATAGCTCTAGAGAGAGAAATTTTTTCAAAGGAACAAGAAGATTCAAAAATGGAAATTGAGCGAGAAAGACTAAGAAGTAATTTACTTAGAGCAATTTCTCACGATTTAAGAAGTCCTCTTGCAGGAATTAAAGGTTCAGTTAGCACTATACTTGAAAATGGAGATTTTATTACAAAGGATGTAGAAACCGACCTTCTTCAAGGTATTTTTGAAGATACAGAATGGCTTATAAGATTAGTTGAAAATTTACTTAGTATGACTAGAGTTGATGAAGGTAAGATGCAGATAAAGAAAACCATGGAATTAGTAGAAGAGATAATAACTGAAGCAGTTCAAAGGAGTTCAAAATATTTTAAAGATAATAAAATCAAGATAAATATACCAGAAAATATTATATTTGTTCCAATAGATGGGAATTTGATCGTACAAGTACTTATCAATTTGATTGATAATGCTGTAAAATTTAGTCCCAGAGATGCGCTAATTGAGTTGAAAGTCTATGAAAAAGATAGGGATGTGTTCTTTGAAGTCATTGATAACGGGAAGGGTATAGCAGATGACATATTGCCTTATATATTTGATAGATTTTTTACAGATGGAAGCAAAATATCTGATTCAAGACGTGGGGTAGGTCTAGGTCTTGTTATTTGCAAATCTATAGTAGAAGCACATGGTGGAACAATTAAAGCTATTAATAGAAAAGAGGGCGGCTCTATATTTAGATTTAATATTCCTATGGAAGAAAATAATGATATATTAAAATTGGAGGAGGATAAGGATGGACAATAAACCATATATACTTGTTATTGAGGATGATAGGCATATAAGAAATTTTATTACAGCCTCTTTATCGGCACAGGGATATAAATATATGGAGACAAATAGAGGAAATGAGGGCATTGCCCTTTCTATGTCACATAACCCAGATTTAATAATATTGGATTTGGGACTTCCCGATATAGATGGCATAGAAGTCATAGGTAGAATAAGAGAATGGTCCAATACTCCAATAATAATTGTTTCTGCAAGAGAAAATGAAAGACAAAAGGTAGAAGCACTGGACCAAGGTGCTGATGATTATTTAACGAAACCCTTTGGTATTGGAGAGTTATTAGCTAGAATTAGAGTATCCTTAAGACATAAAATAACTGATCAAAGTCCTAATGAGGTTGGTGGCATTCTCAAGGTTAAGGAATTAGTTCTGGATTCGGCAAAAAGAAAAGTAACAATGGGAGATGAGGATATACATTTAACTCCTATTGAATATAAACTATTGACACTACTTTGCAAGTATCCAGGGAAGGTATTAACTCACAACTTTATCACTCGTGAAATTTGGGGATCTTCTCTTGGAAATGAAACACAAACCTTAAGAGTGTTTATGGCTAGTTTAAGACGGAAAATAGAAAAAGATACTACATCTCCAGAATATATATATACAGAGGTAGGCGTAGGGTATAGATTAGTAGATGAATAAGACATATGAAATAATAAAAGGGATTGCCTCAAAAGCTTTTGAGGCAATCTCTTTTATCGACAATATATTAAAACAGAATCTAATAATTGAATAAATTCTTACAGTTATAATATGTCTAACATATAGGATTTTGCGATGTTTTTGTAGCCATATTTAATTAAAGCATCAATTACTATAGCTCTGATTTCATAAGAACTAGTAGTATCTCTAGAAAAAGATTGCAGTATTTTTTCAACATCTAAAATAATTAACTCAATTTCCTTTGAATTAAGTAGTATATTTTTGTCAGAAGCAGCATTTTCAATAGAAGTCTTTATTTTATGTGAGTCAAAATCCACTAGTCGCCCATTTTTCTTAATAACTTTCATAACTATACCCCCAATACTTTTTATTATAAATTTTACCATAACAATAGGAAAAGTCATAATGAAATTTTAATTAAGGCAGCATTTCTTAAGGATTTTGATAATGAAATTTTTAACATTGTGAGGTATAATTATTTTAGATACTTTAGGGTATTTTTGAAGTTATTATCAGAAAATAAAGATATTATTTAAGAAAAAATAAATATGTTTATATAATTTAACTTATGTTTCAGTTATCAAGTGTTAATTTACAAGGGGATTAGTATATGAGTAAGATTACCATTATAGACTTGAAAAGGTTAAGTTTATTTTCAAGTTTAAAGGAAGAAACATTAATAAAACTTTGTGATATAGGAAATAAAAAACAATTTAAAAAAGGAGAGCATATTTTTAGGGACAAAGAAAAAATAAATAGTATTTACGTAGTATTAAAGGGAAATGTAGCACTATATAAACTTAATGAGTATGCTCAAAAAAAGATTATTTTTATTTTAGGAGAAGATAAGATAATTAATGAAGTTACTTTAGATGACTCATCGTCATCAATTAATTGTGAACTTTTTGAGAATGGTGAAGTACTAATCTTTGACAAAGATAACTTTATAGAGGTAATGAAAATAGATTTTCAATTAACTCAAAATGTTATAAACTCTTTGGCGAAAAAAGTGAGAAGACTTTATAGACAGATAAAAAATTCAACGCATATAAAGATAGAGAAGAAAGTAGCAGCAAAGCTTTGGAAATTATCTAAGGATTACGGTATAGAAACTCCACAGGGAACATTAATTAACTTAGATATAAGTATTACCTATCTTGCAGATATGTTTGGAGCGCCTAGAGAGACAATATCTAGAGCAATGAAGATTTTGCAAGAAAATGAGTTAATAATCTATAAGAACAAAAAAATTATAATATGTAATAGGAATAAATTATCAGATTATTTTAAGGGATTGTGATTTTTATCACAGTCTCTATTTTTTTATTCATATATACTGGACTAGTAGATAAAGCATATTCATATAAATAATAAAAAGTTAAAAATAAGAACTAAGAGGTGTTTGATTATGGGCTATAAACTTAGTTGTGAAGCTTTAAATAGCATTTTAAAAGAGTTATCCGGAACTTATATTATATACGCTCCTAAGGTATTAGAAGGAAAAGGAACTTTTTCAGATACTGATATTGTGAGGTATGGAGAAATTACTTCTATAGAAGAAGTAGAATTTGAGAAAAAGTCGCAATTTTCATACAAAGAAGTTATACTTCCAATAACTGAAACTTTATTCTATTTTACAGAGGATGAAGTAATAGAGCCGAAAGGCAGTGAAAAGGCTCCACTAATTTTCTTAAGAAGCTGTGATATGCATTCCATAAGAAGAATAGATGATATATATTTAAGAAATGGTGTTGAAGATCCTTACTATAAAAGATTAAGGCAAAATGCTAAATTTATAGTTATGGGATGTGAAAAAAGTTTTGACAATTGTTTTTGTGTAAATATGGGAACTAATAAAACTGATGAATATGATGCATACCTATCACTAGAAGGTGGATATGGGTATTTAGATGTAAAAGATAAGGAATTAATGGATATTATAAATTTATATAAAGAAGAGAATGTAGAAGTTATTCCTAAGTTTGTGGAGGAAAATCACATAGAAGTGAATATTCCAGAGGGACTTGATGTTAAAGTAATAGATTCAAAAGTCTGGGATGAATACACACAAAGATGCATAGCTTGTGGAAGATGTAATTTTGTTTGTCCTACATGTACATGCTTTACAATGCAAGACATATTCAGTAAGGATAATCATAAAACTGGAGAAAGGCGAAGAGTATGGGCATCATGTCAAGTAGATGGCTACACAGATATGGCAGGAGGTCATAGCTTTAGACAAGCTAAAGGACAAAGAATGAGGTTTAAAGTTCTTCATAAAGTTTATGATTATAAAAAAAGATTTGGATATAACATGTGCGTTGGTTGTGGAAGATGTGATGATATATGTCCAGAATATATATCCTTTTCAAATTGTATAAATAAGCTTCAAAATGTTGTGGAAGAGGTGAAATAATGAATAGTAATGTATATATGCCTTTTTCTTCAAAGGTATTAAAGGTAAAAAAACATACAGATATTGAATATACCTTCACCATGGAATTTCAAGGTGAAGTTAAACCAGGACAATTTTTTGAGGTATCTATTCCTAAATTTGGTGAGGCTCCTATATCCGTTAGTGGAATAGGGGAAGGATATGTGGAACTTACTATTAGAAAAGTTGGTGTGGTTACTAATGAGATTTTTGAGAAGTATGAGGGTGATAGATTATTCTTAAGAGGACCTTATGGTAACGGATTTGACATAGAAAACTATAAAGGAAAAGAAGTTGTAGTAGTTGCTGGAGGAACAGGATTGTCACCAGTTAAAGGAATAGTAGATTATTTTTCTAAAAATCCAAAAGAGGCTAAGAGTTTTACTTTAGTATCAGGTTTTAAATCACCTAAGGATATATTATTTAAGGATGATATGGAGGAATGGGGGAAAAATATAAATTTTATTTTAACTGTTGATAATGGTGAAGAAGGTTATAAAGGAAATATAGGACTGGTTACTCAATATGTATCTAAGTTAAATATTGAAGATAAAGAAAATGTACAGATTATAGTAGTAGGTCCTCCAGTAATGATGAAGTTTACTCTACAGGAATTTATAAAATTAAAAATTGGAGAAGAAAATATTTGGATATCTCATGAGAGAAAGATGTGCTGTGGCCTGGGAAAATGTGGTCACTGTAAAATTGATGATACTTATATTTGCTTAGATGGACCAGTATTTAATTATACTAAAGGAAAATTTCTAATAGATTAGAAAGGAGGAGAAAAATGGACATTAATACTAAAAAATTAAAAAAGAATGCTTTTAGGATTACTAAAAAAAGAGGGTTAGCCGCTTCAAGAATAAGAGTACCAGGTGGATATTTAAAAGCTGAATATTTGGGTATTATTCAAGAAATAGCTGATAAATATGGAAACGGAACTGTTCATTTAACTGCAAGACAAGGCTTTGAAATACCTGATATAGATATGGTAGATATACCTGAGATAAATACATTACTTCAACCAATAATTGAAGGATTAGAGATAAATCAAGAAATATCAGGAAAAGGCTATACTTCAGCTGGAACCAGAAATGTATCTGCTTGTATAGGAAATAATGTATGTCCTTATGGAAATTATAATACTACTAATTTTGCAAAGAAAATTGAAAAGGCTATATTCCCTAATGATTTACATTTTAAAGTTGCCTTAACAGGATGTCCTAATGATTGTATAAAGGCAAGGATGCATGATTTTGGGATTATAGGAATGACAGAGCCGCAATATGATAGAGATAGATGTGTATCCTGTGGAGCCTGTGTTAAGAATTGTAAGAGAAAAGCAACAGGAGCTATAAGAATAGAAAATTTTAAAATTGTTAGAGACCATGATAAATGTATAGGCTGTGGAGAATGTGTCATGAATTGTCCAACAGGAGCATGGACAAGGAGTGAAGAAAAATATTACAGATTAGCAATAATGGGTAGAACTGGTAAAAAGAACCCAAGACTAGCTGAGGATTTCATTATATGGGTAGATGAAGAGAGCATAATTAAAATTATATTAAATACTTATAAATATGTGGAACAATATATTGATAGAGAAGCTCCAGGCGGAAAAGAACATGTGGGTTATATTGTAGATAGAACTGGATTTATGGAATTTAAAAAGTGGGCATTAGAAGGAGTAGAACTTTCAGAAAAAGCTATATGCAAAGAAAATGTATATTGGAGCGGAATTAAATATCCTAATACGTAATAGAAAACAAGTTAAATATTAAAAGGTTATATCCATCTTAATAGGTAGATCCAAAATTAATATTATATTAAAAAAGAGACATAGATTTATATCTATTCATAAAGCTTGTACATGATGTGCAGGCTTTTATTTATGCATTTATTTTTAGTTTAGGGCCTTATTTTAATATAGTTCTAAAATCAACAATCATTTAAAACAAAGCCTATTTTAATATAATATTAAGTGGAAGAGCAAATTAAAGTAATAATATTAAAGAGATTATAAAATATTCTGAGAGATGTGATAAATATTGTACGTAGTTATAGGTGAAAGGGGGATTAGCATGAATAAGAAGCTTATAGAGAAAGTAAAAAATAGAGATGAAGAAGCTATTTCTAAGTTGATACAAGATCATTCTAACTATGTATATCATCTAATAAAGAGAATTATAGGCAGCATAGGAACAGAAGAAGATGTGGAAGAGTGCGTTAGTGATAGTTTTATAGCAGTGATTAATGATATTGATAATTTTAACGAAGAAAAAGGAAAATTATACACCTTTATATTAATAAAAGCTAAGTATAAGGCTTTAGATTATAAAAGGAAATTAGAAAAAGATAACAATATACAGGCGTTCGTAGAAGAAGTTGATATACAAAGTGATGAAAAGAATTTAGAGGATAGAGTTTATGATAGGATGCAGTTGAGAGGAATAGTAAAAATTATAAATGAATTTAAAGAGCCGGATAGAACTTATTTTTATTTAAGGTATTTTATGTACTACGAAGTTAAGGAGATTGCTAATAAGTTTGGTGTTACAGCTGCAGCTGTAGAAAATAGGTTATATAGATGCAGGCAGTATATTAGAAATATATATAAGGAGGAGGTTATTTAATGAAGGAAAAAGATATGTTTGAATTAATAGATAAGATTATAGAAGATGATTTACAGATAGATGATATAGAGTTAGATATAACTGAGTTAGAAACTCCTCTAAATAGTGATCAAATAGATAATATTCAGAATAGAATATTTGAAAAATTAAATATAAAAAAGAGTAATGAGGAATATGGTAATAAGTCTTATAGGAAAGAAAATATAAAGGCACATAAAAATTATAAAAAGCACTTTTCTTTTTCTATTAAAAAGACTCTTATTGCAGCAATAATAATTATTGGAATGCTTTCCACAGTAGTACTTGCCAAGTATGATTTAATCTATAAGTTTATACCTCAGCGTGGAGGGGTAGTCTCTTCAGAAGGTAGTATTTACTCTCTAAAGAATCCATTAGAGCAAGTGGTGGAAGGGAGTAAAATTACCCTAGAGGATTTAGTTATGGATACTTCAAATAATAATTGTAATGCTAAAATTGTAACATCTAAGGGAAAAATTACAGAAAGTGAAGTAATTTTAGGAGAAAATGGATTTAAAAGTGGAAATAATTCCTCAGCAGGAGGAGGAGAAGGAGGAAGCTTTTGGTATAGTTATTCAGATATCACCAGTTATAATGAGGGCGATAAAATAACTGTAAATGCCTATTTAGATAATAAGAAATTAATAACCTTTGAAGCTGAGTTAGAGAAAATTGAAGGAGTTTCAGATTACAGTAGCCTTGGACCGACAGATACAAAGGAGAATATTAGTATAACTGCCGTAGTAAAGGAAGCAGATCATATATTGGATGTAAACTTCATTACTCCAAATAAAGAGGGAGAGCAAATTGTTTACTATGGAGATGAGTTTAATCAAAAGAATGAAGGTATTTATCTTAGAGATAGTATGGGAACTCAGGTAAAGGGAGAAAGATTATTTCATAATGATAGAAATAATCATATGCAATTTAATATAGAGGGGCTAGTAAAGCCTTATAAAATAATATTGCCACAGGTTACTATAGAAATGAGAAATGAGGGTTTAGCTAATGAAGAAATAAAAATAAAGGTTCCAAAGCCAGGAGAGAAGATAGATATTAATAAAGAGATAAAGATTGAAGATGGAACCATAAAAATACTTCAAGGACATAGGCTTGGAAATGACGAAGAACCGATAATTTGGGGAGAAAAGAAGGATGTAACAACTAACTATATATTAAGTTTTAAGTTAATTAATAATAAGCCTAATAGAATATTGACACAGTTTAAGATATCATCGATAGGTACGCTATTCAATATGAAGGGAGATTTTTCAGGTTATGGAAGTGAATATAATGAAAAAGAGGTTATTGATAAAGTAATTATAGATTTAGATAAACCTAATAAAAACACCTTAAAATTTAATATTACTTCTGCAAATTATTTAATAAATGGAGATTGGGAATTTAGCATAGAGTAAAATTTATAAATTGTTAAAGGTACAAAATTATTTATCTTTGAGTATTCAATAATATTGAAATATGTAAGAGAATATAATATAATGATTATGAAATTAAATATAATAAGTATTAGGTTCCACTAGGAATTAATAGGGAAAATGGTGAAAATCCATTGCAGCCCCCGCTACTGTAAGCATGGACAAATCCTAAAAACCACTGGAGTATTCTGGGAAGGTAGGATAAGTATGAAATGCAAGTCAGGAGACCTGCCTAATATCTTCAGCATAGTTTTCGGTGGGAAAATAGCATTGCTATTATAAAAAAGTATTGTATGAATACTTTATGTTAGCATATAATAAACTCCCATTATTGGGAGTTTTTTATATTATAGAATAATCTTAAGCAATAGGAATAGATTCTTATAGGTTAGGATATATAACGAAGTATATAGCTTTCGGTTTTTGTTATTTAGATAAGTCATCTAAATAACAATTTATAAAAACTATTATAATTAAGAAAATCTGCAATTCTACATAAATAAATATCAATTATTAATATTATAGAGAATAGGAGGTAAGTAGAGTGATGACGTACAATTTATTTATGGAAAACCAGATTAGTAGATATGAAGAAAATATATGGGAGAAATATGTAATTATTGCATCGGAAATAGTTGAAAAACAGAACATATCAATACTTACGAAAGCTAGATTTACAAATAATCTTTATAATATGGATAAAGATAAGGAATTGAATTCATTAGTTTCCATATACACCAATTTAATTGATGAACTTAAACAAGAAATGTTATCTAAAAAAGAGGCACTTGAGAAAATAGATAATGTTTTAGAGAGATTAAAGGTTAGATTTAATATTAATGGTAATATTGATAGATTTTATTATAATTATAATAGTGAAAATATGGAGGGAGTTATAGAATTTATTATAGATAAATTTCTAACTTTAATAGCCATTGTATCAGGAGAAATTAGAGATTTTTAGATTAGGTTGTGATTTAATATGTAGTTATAAAATCAACATTATATTAAAACAAAGCTATAAAGTATTTTAAGTTTTCTAAAACTTAAGCGAAATAATATTGAACTAATGTATTGAGTACATTCTTATTACGGTATGATATACTATAATAAGAATGTAGTTAGAATGAAAAGTAAATAAAGATATTAGACTTATATTGTGATTAAACGGTAAAATGGTGAAAATCCATTACAGCCCGCGCTACTGTAAGCATGGACAAGTCTTAAAGGCCACTGGAATAATTCTGGGAAGGTAGGATGAGAATGAAATACAAGTCAGGAGACCTGCCTTATATTATAATAAGATTTTCGGAGGGAAAATACTAATAGATATAGTTTTATTTGAGTTTTAATAGGGCTATATTTAAATTGTATAACTCCCTGTTGGGAGTTTAATTTTTATTATAAGGTAATCTTAAGTTGTATATTTTTTAGAAGAGAAATTTAAAAATGTAAACTTATAACATAGGCATTTATAAATACTCATTATTTTAAAATACTATTCAGAATAATAGGTTATAAGTGCCAGTTGTTTAAATTAATACTATAAAATAGAAAAGGAGATGCTAAGTATGAGCTGTAACTATAAGTTTTTTCAACATAAAGACTGCGAGTATTTTCCATGTCATAAAGTAGCTAATGAAGAGAAGTTTAATTGTCTATTTTGCTACTGTCCACTTTATTTTACAGAAAATTGTGGGGGGAATTGCAAACTTCTTGAGGGAGGAATTAAGGACTGTACTAACTGTATGATACCTCACTCAGAAAAAGCATATGATTATATAATAGGAAAAATAGTTGAAATAAATAATAATAAGAGAAAAAAATAGTACTGAAATTCAGTACTATTTTTTTCTCTTATTATTAATGTATGATGATTCTAATATTTACAAAATATTTAGAATATTTAAAATATTTATCTTAGAATTATTGTTATTATACCTTTTTATGGTATAATTAAATATAAATTACATTTTCTGATTAACTAATCAATTAGGGATATATTTAGTTAAAGCTATATATTTCATTGGAGCCATCTAGATTATTATACAAGCTATAATTTGGCTTAATCATCTACTGATGATTAGATATAAAATGTAAAAAATAGAGAGGTGAATAATAATGAAGAAACTATTAGCGTTAGTATTGTCTCTTGTCATGGCTCTATCAGTATTCACAGGCTGTTCGTCCAATGGTAAAGCTGATGACAAGGACAAAGAAAAGATTCGTGTTGCCCTTATTCTTGAAGGTGCTATCAGCGATATGAGCTGGAATGCAACAGCTTATGAAGGTCTTAAAAAAATTAAGGCTATGGGTGCAGAGGTAGCATATGTGGAGAATGTTCCAGCTTCTTCTGTCGCTGACAGCATTCGAACCTATGGTGATGAGGGATATGACGTAATATTCTTGTCCACTAATAGCTATGCAGATGCAGGAAAAGCAACTGCAAAAGATTATCCAAACACTCAGTTTTTTATGATTAACTCCAACGTTACAGCAGATAATGTAGCATCCTTTGCTATACAAGATGCAGAGCAGGGTTTCCTTATGGGGGCATTGGCAGCATTACTTACAAAATCCGGAACGGTTGGTTTTGTTGGCGGTTTGGAAATCAATCCAATTATCAATGGCGGTGAAGGCTTTCAGCAGGGTGTTAAATATGTTAACTCTAATATTAATGTTATTTCGACCAACACTGGTTCTTTTGACAATGTAAGTGCTGCAAAAGAAACTGCAAAAGCAATGGTAGGTAAGGGAGCAGACACTTTGGCTCCTATGGCAAATCAGGCATCCTTAGGCGTTATGGAAGCTGCTCAAGAAGCAGGAGTAAAGGGAATTGGATCTGGATTGAATCAAGAAACTGTTGCTCCAGATGCTGCTGTTGTAGCTATTGTAAAGGATACTTCAATAGCTTATGAAGCTGCTTATAAGGCATACATTGATGGTACAATCTCTAACGAAGTCTTAAAAATGGGTGTTGCACAAGGTGTTGTGTATATTGGTGATTACTACAGTGATGTTCCGTCTGAAGTTAAAGATAAGATTAAATCAATCTGTGAAAAATTAGCATCAGGAGAAATAAAAATAGACCTTGGGAAATAAGTAAAAGGTGCAAGGGCAATCTGATAGGTTGCCCTTAAGCGTAGATATACATTTTGACTATATAAAGGAGGAGTGTCATGACATCGTATATAGTAAAAAGAAGATCCGTTGAATTATTAAAGAAGCTATATTTTCCTGTGATATCCTTAGTTGCTGCCATGATTTTTGGCAGCATAGTTATTGTGGCAACTGGACGTAATCCCGTTGCGGCTTACAGAGTTATGATTAAAGGCGCATTTGGCACACTTGCTGCATGGGACCAAACATTGGTTAAAGCAATTCCTTTTATGTTTACAGGTCTAAGCTATGCAATTGCAAAGCGTTGTGGAATAATTAACCTAGGTGCTGAAGGGCAATTTAAAATTGGTGCTCTTTGTTCTGCGATTGTGGGCGTAAGCTTTTCTGGTCTTCCAACCATAGTACATCTGCCACTTACTTTGCTTGCAGGGTTCCTGGGGGGGGCATTGTACAGCTTAATTGTTGCAGGGCTCAAGCTTAAATTTGGTGCCAGCGAGCTCATCACAACTATAATGCTTAATTATATTGCTACAAACATAATAAGTTATTTTGTTACGGGCCCAATCAAGGATAGCGCATCAAGTTCCTATCCACAAACGGCAGTTATGGCTGAGACTGCACAGCTACCACGGTTATTTGAAGGTAGCTATAGACTTCATGCAGGATTTATAATTGTTATATTGGCTATCATTTTATACTATATATTTCTTTGGAAAACTACAAGAGGCTATGAACTTAGGGTTGTAGGTCTTAATCCCACAGCGGGTAATTATGCTGGCATGAGTATTAAACGTTCTACACTGATGTCAATGTTCTTGGCAGGTGGATTTGCTGGTCTTGGCGGTTCAATTGAAATAATAGCAGTTCAATACCGCTTAATGCAAACCTCATTTGCAGTAAGTTATGGATTCACTGGGATAGCGGTTGCACTTCTTGGAAACAATAATCCTATTGGAATATTCGTTTCGGGAATACTTTTCGGAGGGTTACAAAGCGGTTCCGCTAAGATGCAGGCATTGGTTAAGGTGGATTCTTCTATAGCTTCTGTAATTCAAGCATTGGTTATATTGTTCTTCGCTGGACGAGCACTTTTTTATTGGAATAAGAGGAAAAAGTCGTCATTAGAAAGTATTGCTAAGTCTGAAAATGTAAATGAGGGGGCAGGCATATGATAGAGACAATTACCAGCTTTTTGGCTTCAGATATACGTATGGCTACACCTATAATGATTGCAGCACTAGGCATAGTATTCAGTGAGCGTGCAGGTATAGTCAACATAGGTACTGAGGGTATGATGCTTATAGGTGCTCTTGCTGGAGTTGTAGGTTCTTTTTATACAGGTTCAGTATGGTTGGGTGCATTGATAGCAATTTTAGTTACAATGGCTTTTGCAGCAATATTTGCACTATTTACAGTAACAATTAAGGCTGACCAAACTGTTATAGGAACAGGAATGAACATACTTGCAGGAGGATTAACCATAACTGTTAACAGAGCAATATTTGGTGCAAGTACAAGTCCACCCAAAATTGATGTATTTGATGCAGTTTCCATTCCAGGGCTTTCCAACATACCTATTTTGGGAAAAGCTTTATTCAGTCAATCTATACCAGTATACATTGCATTTATTTTAGTTCCCGTGGCATGGTTTGTAATGTTTCGTACCAACACTGGACTAAAGCTTAGAGCAGTCGGGGAAAACCCTCGTGCTTGTGATACTGTGGGTATCAATGTATCTAAAGTTCGTTGGATTAGCATACTTTACAGTGGTTTGATGGCAGGTTTTGCAGGGGCTTACGTTTCAATGAGTCAGATGTCTTTCTTTACAGAAGGAATGATTTCAGGAGGCGGCTTTATGGCATTGGCAGCAGTGGTATTTGGTAACTATACTCCTTTGGGAGTAATGATTGCTTCCTTGGTATTTGGTGCAAGTAGTGCATTACAGTATAGTCTGCAAGTACTTAACACAGGAATACCGGATCAATTTATGTCTATGCTACCTTACATTATAACTATATTGGCACTGTGCACATTAATACGTCGTAGCAATAAGCCGGCATCCAGTGCTATTCCGTACATTAAGGAATAAGGAGGATGATACTATGGCATTATTAGAAATGAGACATATTACCAAGCGCTTTGGAAGTGTTGTGGCTAATTATAATGTAGATCTATCCGTGGAAAAGGGCGAAGTCCATGCCCTATTAGGTGAAAATGGAGCAGGGAAAAGTACCCTTATGAATATACTGTATGGTATGTATAATCAGTCTGAAGGTGAAATTTACTTTCAGGGTAAGCAGGTGCACATAACAGATCCCAAGCATGCAATAGAGTTAGGTATAGGAATGGTGCATCAGCATTTTATGCTGATACCTGCATTGACGGTTATAGAGAATGTTGTACTTGGTTATAAGGACAATAGATCTGTACTTAATCTTAAGGAAGCAGCCCAAAAGTTCACCGCTATGGCAAAAAGATACAATATGGACATTGATCCATGGCTTAAGGTAAGCGAGCTTAGTGTTGGTCAACAGCAACGGTTGGAAATACTAAAGGCATTGTATCGTGAAGCAGATCTTTTAATTTTGGATGAGCCCACTGCGGTGCTGACACCCCAAGAGGTTGAAGGATTATTTCATATGATTAGACAACTGACAGCTGAGGGAAAAACCGTTATCTTTATCAGTCATAAGCTGACGGAAATTATGGAAATTTGTCATCGCTGTACTGTATTAAGACTAGGAAGTCTTGCTGCTTGCGTCAAGATTGATGAGGTTAAGGACAAGGAGCATTTGGCATCTTTAATGGTTGGGAAAAGCGTTGAGTTGGTTACAGCTAAGGATAAAGCTAAACCAGGAGAAATAGTACTTGAAGTGAGTAACATAAGCTGCCTTAATGAGAGAAATCTGGATGCCCTTAAGGAGATAAGCTTTTATGTGAAAAAAGGCGAAATTCTAGGCATTTGCGGTGTTGATGGGAATGGTCAATCAGAGCTTATAAAATGCATAACAGGTCTTTTAAAGGTTAAGTCTGGCACTATAAAAATCCATGGAGAAGATGTTACTAATCTATCGCCAAAGGAGGTTCTTCAGCATGATGTTGCACATATCCCAGAGGATAGACATAAGATGGGCATGATTAAGGATATGACCGTTGAGGAAAATCTTATATTGATGAGTTATGACCAAGCTCCATATTCAAAAAATGGTATATTAGATTGGAAGTGTATAGAAGGACATAGCTGTGAGATATGCAAAGCCTTTAGTGTTAAAACTCCAACTATAAAGGAACTTGCAGGAAATCTATCTGGCGGTAATCAACAAAAATTTGTTGTTGGGCGAGAATTGGATAGAAAGCCTAAGCTATTAATAGCGGTACATCCATCGCGTGGTTTGGATATTGGAGCCACTAAGTACATTCAGGCTCGTATAATTGAGGAGCGTGACAGAGGTGCAGCAGTGCTTATGGTTTCTACTGAGCTAGATGAGATTATGGAAATCTCTGATAGAATTATGGTTATCTACGAAGGAAAGATTATGGGCATAGTTGATCAAACAGATGCAACTAGAAACGGATTGGGATTATTGATGGCAGGAATAGCGGAATAAATTCTGAAATATAATTTGTTTAAGATATGTTTGTATAGTTTTTAAAATTGAATAAAATAATAAGTAGAAAAGGGCATTAGTTAACAGCTAATGTCATTTTTGCTTATTCTTGAAGTTTATAGCTGTGATGATGTAAACCAGTAGATTATATTGTTACAATATATATAAGTGACTTTATTATTTGGAGGGGTGTAAATGAAATTAGGAAAATTAGTTAATAAATTGAGAATATCTTTAAAACAAAATATTAGAAGATTTCCTATAACAATAGGACTTTGTTTAATTACAGTTCTGATTTTGATAACTATGTCAGAACTTACAGATGGTTATAATGGTAACTTAATAGAGAATTTAAGGATTATAGCTATGACATTGGTCTTAGGTATTCCAATATCACTTTCCATTCAATTATATTTTGAGGGAAGAAAAGATTATAAAAATTATTGGAAGTATATATGTTATGTAGTTTCAACTATTCTGCTTTGTGGATATGGATACTTTTTTCTTGATAATTTAAATATTGTTCAGACAACTAGATATATAGGATTCACCCTATTATTCTATTTAATATTTTTATTTATTCCACGTATTTATAAGAAAAGTGACTTTGAGTTATATGTGATAAAAATTCTAGAAAGACTTTTTGTGACTACATTATATTCTATAATTTTATATTTAGGGATAGCGGCTATAATATTTACGTTAGATTATCTATTAGGAATTAATATTAAAGGGGAAATCTATTATTATAGTTGGCTTATAGTAGTAGGAATTTTTGCATCATGCTTTTTCTTTGCTGGAATTCCAAATGAAGAAGAAAATATGCAGGAAGAAAACTATCCAAAGATTTTAAAGGTACTCTTGATTTATATAATTATCCCATTAATTTCTATATACACATTAATATTATATATCTACTTTATAAAAATAATTATCACTATGAAATGGCCAGAAGGGTTAGTATCTCATCTAGTATTATGGTATGGAGTAATATCAGTATCAGTAATATTTTTAATTTCACCTGTAAGTAATCATAGTAAATGGATAAAAAAATACATGGATATATTTCCAAAAGCCATACTCCCACTTATAGTTATGATGTTTGTTTCTATGGGAATAAGAATTAATGCCTATGGTATAACGGAAAATAGATATTTTGTGTTAGCTTTAGGTATATGGATATTTGGAAGTATGTTGTATCTTTCAATAATCAAGAAAAGAAAAAATATAATACTTCCAATTTCACTTGCTGTAATAACTTTCCTATCAGTTTGTGGACCATTAAGTAGCTATAGTATATCTAAATACAGTCAAAATAAGAGACTTGAGAGATTACTTATAAAAAACAATATGTTCATCGATGATAAGGCTACTAAAACAGATAATGAAGTTTCTAAGGAAGATTCATTAGAGATAAGCAACATCTTAAATTATTTTGATAGAAATCATAGCTTAGAAGAGGTTAAATCCATGCCAGAAGGGTTTAAAATTAAAGACATGGAAGAAGTTCTAGGTATAAAGTATCACTATGACTATTATGGTGAAAACTATAAATATTTTTATTTTACTGCGGATGAATCATCAGAACCTATGGAAATAAAGGGATATGAGTATTTATTTGATTTAAATAATTATGCAATATATGAGAATAAAAATGGCAATCTCACTATATCACTTAATAGGGTGTCTACGGAATTAAAAATATTTGATAAAGGTAAAGAAATATATTCTAAGGAATTAGGGGAATACTTTAAAATCTTAGTAGAGAAATATAATACGGACAGTACAGGAAATATTCCAAGAGAGGAAATGCAATTTCAAGATGAAACCGATAAGATCAAGATAAAACTCCAATTTAATAGCATAAATGGAAGAAAAGATGTTGTTAGTGGGGATATAGATTCAACAGAACTTCAATTTTATCTGCTTGTAAAACTTAAATAAAATATTTTGTAATATATTTTAAAATATGCTCTGTTTAATATAGATTTGATAAAATCCATACTAAACAGAGCATTGAAAATAAATAAATTTTACTTTAAAAGCTCTAATTCTATAACGGTATCTAATTCATTAGGTAATTCTGCTCCACTTATATTTATGAAGGCGTCTCCTTCAAATTCTTCAGCCATCCAAGGGAAATCAACCTTTAATTCAGAGCCATCCTGTAATAATCTAGCTTTTTTTATTTTTCCTCTTAAGCCATTAAAGTTAGTAAAACCTATGCCTCTATCAAAAACATGAGCATAAAGCGTATTGCCATTTTGGGTATATCTACCCCACTCAGGCTTAGGATAGTTACTAGCACCACAATTATATATACTTTCAGAATTATCCTCCATCCAGTGTCCAACACTTTCAAGAATCTCTATAGATTTTTTAGGTACTTCACCCTTAGCATTAGGTCCTACATTTAGAAGAAGATTTCCATTCTTACTAACACACTCAACAAGTCCACGTACTATTTGTTTAACACTTTTATAATCTCTATCCGTTGAAGAATAACCCCAGTTATTATTTAAGGTTATGCAAGCTTCCCAAGGAATTGGATTTCCATTTTCATTAACGACTCCTTTAGGAGGAATAATTTGTTCTGGGGAATCAAAATCTCCAGTGTAGGGATGAAGTTCAGATTTTTTTATATTTTTTTTATCATCTAATCTATTATCAATGACAATTTGTGGCTGTAAATTTCGAACCATTTTTATGAGTTTATTTGCTTCCCATTTTTCACCAGTCATGTCATCATAGGAAAAGTCAAACCACATTATATCTATTTTTCCATAGTTGGTTAGTAATTCTCTTACTTGATTGTGAAAATAATCTACATAGTTTTTAAAATTATGTACCTTTCCTTTAAAATCCTCATTATTTCTCATTGGATGATGTCTATCTCCATAAGCAGGATAGTCAGGGTGATGCCAATCAAGAAGAGAATAGTATAGACCGACTTTTAGCCCCTCTGCTCTGAAAGCTTCTACATATTCACTTATTAAATCTCTATTAGCCTTAGTATTAGTAGCTTTATAATCTGTATATTTACTATCAAATAAACAAAAGCCATCGTGGTGTTTTGCAGTCATTACTGCATACTTCATTCCAGCTTTTTTAGCAAGTTTTGCCCACTCCTTAGGATTATATTTAGTAGGATTAAAATCATTAAAATATTCTTCATATTCTTCAATGGTTATGTTTTTTTGTGCTCTTATCCATTCGCTCACTGCAGGAATAGAATAAAGTCCCCAGTGTATAAACATACCAAATCGAGAGTCACAAAACCATTTAGTTCTTTCTTCACGTTCTAAATATAATTGGCTTTCTTTAAATGTCATGTTTAAACCCCCTTTAGAGTAATTTTTCTTGAATATTCCGTACATAAAAATTATAACATATAAATACAGTATACCTTTTATCTAAAAGGAGAAAATAATTATGAAAATAATATTAATGGAGGTAATAGGTATGAAGGAGATAAATGATAGCTTGTTTCAAGGTGAGGTTATAGAAAGTGATGTGTCTGTAGTAGTAGATTTTTGGGCACCTTGGTGTGGACCTTGTAAGATGATAGCACCTGTGATGGAAGAATTAGATAAATATTATAGTGGAAAAATTAAATTTTGCAAAATGAATGTGGATGAAAATCCAATTACAGCTGAAAAATATAGAGTAGTAAGTATTCCTACAATAATAGTATTTAAAGGAGGAAATTCTGTAGAGACAATGGTAGGATTTAAGCCAAAATCTGCATTTGAAGGAATTTTAAATAAATACCTATAATTTAGGGAAAGGATATTTAACATGTTTGATAGATATGATATAGCTGTAATAGGTTCTGGGCCGGCAGGACTTTCAGCAGCTATAAATGGAAAAATAAGAAATAAGAATGTAGTTGTGTTTGGACAAAAATTACTAAGCAATAAGATAGTTAAAGCTCCTAAAATTGATAATTATTTAGGATTTCATAATATTAGCGGTGAGGAATTAAAAAATAAATTTCAAGAACATATTGATGCTATGAAAATAAATATGATCTATGAAAGAATAAACAATGTTTATGCGATGGGAGAATATTTTACTCTTATGGAAAATGATAAAACTTACGAAGCGACAGTAGTGATACTAGCAACAGGAGTAGAATTTTCAAAGCCACTACCAGGGGAAGTAGAATTCTTAGGAAAAGGGGTAGGATATTGTGCCACTTGCGACGCACCACTATATAAAGGAAAAACTGTTGCTATTATTGGATACAATAAGGAGTCAGAGGAAGAGGCTAATTTTGTAAGTGAATTAGTCAATAAATTATATTTTATTCCTATGCATCCAGGTCCATATGCTCTAAGATCTTCTATTGAGGTAATTAAAAGTAGACCTAAAGAGATTGTAGGAAAAGATTTAGTTGAAAAAGTTATTTTAGAGGATAGAGAAATAGTCACAGATGGTGTATTTATACTTAAGGATTCTCTATCTCCAGGTCAGCTTGTGCCAGGATTGGTAGTAGAAAATGATCATATATCCGTCAATAGGAAGATGGAAACTAATATTAAAGGACTATATGCAGCAGGAGATTGTGTGGGAAGACCATATCAATATATAAAATCTGCTGGTGAAGGACTAGTGGCAGCATTAAATGCAGTTTCCTATATAGATAATAAGAGGAAGTAATACTGAAACTCATGGGATAAAAACCATGAGTTTTTAATATCATGATTTGTTTTAATATAGCTTTGATAATGACATAATATTTTTACTATCAAGTGATTCTTAGTAAATAAATTTTTAGAAATAATTTAAGGAGAATAATATAAAATTATAAAACAAACAATTATTTAAAACATAACCTAATATTTTCATATATTGTATTTAAGTACATTATAGAATATGATATATATAAATTGTAATATTCAAATATTATATAATTGGGTTAAGTAATCTCATATGGAGAGATTATAAATAAATTGGCAAGGGGAGTATTATATGAAACATTTTAGAAATTTAAAAATCGGTAAAAAATTAATTTTATGTTTTGCTGTTGTTATAGTTATGGCGTTTACTTTAGGATTAATTGCGGCTTCAAACATGGAGAGAATTAATAAGGATCTTGTAAAAATTTATGAAGTGGATATGAAAGAGACAATATATTTATATGATATAAAACAGAAACTATTGAACTTAAGAGCCGAATTTTTAAATGTTAGTAATCTGGAAAATGCAAGTAGTGTTTCTAGTAGTAAAGATAAAATAGATGGATTAATTAATGAGAGTAAAGAAATAATAAAAAAATATAAGAGTATTGATGGAAATAGTGAAGATGATTTTATATTTAGTCAATTTGAAACATTATTTAATGAGTACACAACATATTGTATTGAAACAATAAATTATATTTCAAAAGGCGATTATAATAGTAGTAGAAATACTGTAAACAAAGGGTCAGAAATTAGAGAAAACATGTTAGAAATACTTGATGAAAATATAGATCAGGCTTTGGTAAATGCTGAACAAAGTTATAAGACAAGCGATGTCACCTTTAAAAAAACTATTTTTCAAATGAATATTATAATTATTTTCATTATAATAGTATCTATATTATTAGCTATAATAGCATCAAGATTTGTATCTAACAAACTAAAGAATATTCTAAAATTATCTAAAGCTTTAGGACAGGGAGACTTAACATATACTATTCAATGTGATACAACAGATGAAATCGGACAGGCTATAAATTCATTAAATGATGCAATGAATAATGTAAAATCTCTAATAGGTAATATAAAGGAAAGTTCTGAGAATATAACTGTATCTAGTGAAGAATTAAATGCTATTACAGAAGAAATATCTTATAAAATGGAATCTATCAACGAGTCTACAAAGCAGATAGCTGCTGGTGGAGAGAATTTAAGTGCTACATCAGAGGAAGTTAATGCGGCATCAGAAGAAATAATTACAACTACCATGGAGCTTGCTAGAAAGGCTGAGGAGGGAAATAAAACCGCTGAGGATATTAAAAAACATGCACTAGAGGTAAAAAGCAGAGGTTTGAATGCTGTAGAAGAAGCCAAAAATATTTATAAGGAGAAACAAAAGAATATTATAGAAGCTATTGAGGATGCTAAGGTTGTAGATGAAATTAGAATAATGGCTGAAACCATAGGAAACATTACAGAGCAAACTAATTTATTAGCATTAAATGCTAGTATAGAAGCTGCTAGAGCAGGAGAGCATGGTAAAGGCTTTGCAGTGGTAGCAGATGAGGTTAGAAAATTAGCGGAGGAATCATCCACCGCTGTAAATAACATACAACAAGTTATTAATAGTATTCAAGGTGCCTTTAATAGACTATCTATTAATGCTCAAGATGTATTAAGATTTATTGATGATAATGTTAGTGGCAATAATGATTTATTAATTGAAACAGCTATTAATTATGAAAAAGATGCAGATTTATTAAGTGGTATGGCAAAAGAGGTTGCGGCAGCTGCAGAAATTATGTCTCAAACAACAGAACAGGTTGGGGGAGCAATTCAAACTATATCAGCCACAGCAGAGGAGAATTCAGCAAGTTCTGAGGAGATTTTAGTTAGTATGGAAGAGACAACTATAGCAGTGGAAGAAGTGGTTAGCTCTACAAAAAATCAGGCAGAATTAGCTGAAAAGTTAAATAGTATGATTGAAACCTTTAAAATTTAAAATTTAAATTTTAAGGCTCTGTTTTAATATAGTTTGATTAGCAATAATATGCAATTATAAATCAACAATAAATTAAAACAGAGCCATCATAATTTTCCATAAGAAAATTTAGGTATATAGCTTATTACTAATATTTAAACATTTCATTTTAAATCAAGGCTTTGTTTTAATATAGTGTTGATAATGAACTATATATTATTACTTGCAAACCGTTTCGAAAGCTTGATTTACTAAGGCTCTATTCAAGTAAAAAGTTAAAATACAACAACTCGATTCTCTCGAACAAGTTGTATTTCTTAACGCTTTTCACTTTCATATAGCCTAAGTAAATCTAATCTTCCTGCAAATGGTTTGCTTCGCAATAATATATAGTTCTAAAATCAACACTCGTTTAAAACAAAGCCTAAATCAAAAATAACATAAGTTAAGATGTCATATCTTTGATTTTCTGTAAACCTACAATTAATACTCCACCTAAAGCAAAATATATAAAGCTAAAACTCTCAAAATTCATAGGAGATTTAGGAATATCAAGAGTTGTAGGTCCCATAAAGATAGCATAAATTGAACCTAACATTAATCCAATTATAGTAAATATCAAGTTTTTATATTTATTATATACAACACTTTTTTCTTGTATTATTATTAACGGAATAGAGAAGACTATAAATCCTACAAATAAAGAGCTAATTTTATAAATTTCACGTTCGAAAATAACAGATAAAGCCAATATAGCTATAGAGAATCTAACTACCCATCCAATGCCTAATTTAATTAAAAATAAAATACCTTCTTTTCGCTCCTCTTTATTCTTTGCAGATGTTAAACTATTTAGGGAGTTTATCAACTCATCATAGAATCCCATAATAAAGGCTATAGTTCAACCAGATACGCCAGGAACACTGTCAGCCAGTGCTATTAAAAATCCTCTAAAGAAATTTAAAATATACATAAAAACACCTCATCTTATAAGTTTATGAGATTTAGTACATCATAGTATTTATCCCATAGCTAATATCCTCAATATCCCTATAACACTATATGAAAGCATTTTTAAGTAAACTTCACTTTAAGTTGAAAATAATCTAATTATATGTTCAAATTCAACAGAATAGTTAACAAAAAATTTGAATAAAGTATAAATTTTAATAAATTCTTCATACCTTATAAAAGTTTTAATCGTCTAATTATTATAAGGAGGATTTAGAATGAGCGCGCAAATTACTCCAAAGGATATTGATACACAAATAGAAAATTTAATTGATGAATGTGGTGATGATGTTTTAAGAGTATGCTATACCTATCTTCAAAATAAGGAGATGGCAGAGGATGCATTTCAAGAAACATTTATTAAGGTATATAAAAATATAGAAAACTTCAGAGGAACAGCTACAGAGAAAACCTGGGTAATTAGAATTGCAATTAACACCTGTAAGGATTTTTTGAAGACATCTTGGGTAAGAAGAATATTATTTTTTGGTGATACAATTAAGGAAGAAAGTTATACTATTGAAGAAGATATAATTAAGGGAATGAATAATGGATTTATAAATGAGATTATAAAAGCATTACCGCAAAAATATAAAGATATATTAATATTATATTATTATCATGGATATTCAATTAAAGAAATAGGAAATATATTAAAAATTAAGGAAGATACCATAAAAAATAGACTTTTTCGTGGAAGAAATATGATAAAAAATAGATTGGTAGAGGAGGAATGGTTTGATCATGGGAGCCGAGGATAATTACAGAGAACATAATAAAAATCAATTATCCCAAATAAAAGTAAATCATAACCTCAAAGAAGAAACCCTAAAAGCATGTAAGCTTGAGAAAAGAGAAATGAAAGACAAATATAAACATAAATTTAGAAAAGTGTGTATGGTTTCTATAATTATGTTTATTTGTGTTTTTATGACTGGTAAAGTAAATAATAAGGCAGATGTACAGCTCATTACTCCTTCAACGTATAGTACACAACAGCCATCTATTTCTAAAGAGAGAGGGAGTATGAGGGGAATAGAGAATAGAAGTATTACCTATGAAGATGATTGGGGAATGTTAGAAATTTTTTTAGATGCCCATTATAATCAAGATGAATTTTTAATGCAGCCTTTAACCATACAATACTATGGAGAAGATGAAGTTTTAATTAAGATATCTTCTAATGAAGGATTAATAGATGAAGAATTAAAAGAAACGATTATGATACAAGGGCAAAAAAAGATAACATCAAAGTTAATTAATTGGAAATATGAACAAAATAAAACTGTACCTAAAAAAATTACATTAACAATTCAGATATATAAAATTAATAAAAAAGAACCTGTGGGTTCACATAAAGTTTATCTTGAAGAGAAAGATGGAATGTTTTTATTAAAGTAATCAATATTACAGCATATTACACAAGGGGGATTAATTATGAAAAAAAAGATATTAGCACTAATTATTGTATTAGCATTTTCTATTACTATTGTAGGATGTAACGAAAAGAAAAATAATGATAGTGCAGCAAATAAAGAAAAAAGTTCAAAAGTTGAGGACAATGTAGTTGATGATAAGGGAGAGAGTGAGAAAGAGGAGAATACAGAGACTCCAAAAGAAATTAAATCAGAAGATAAGGAAGAAGATAAGCCAGTTGAAAAGCCTGAAATAAAGCCAAATACATCAACTTCTAAGCCTGAAACAAAATCTGAAACAAAACCCGAAACGAAGCCTGAAATAAAACCAGAAGAGAAGCCAGAAGAGAAACCAAGTATAAATTTATCAGCAGAAGAGGTTATAAATAAAATAACAGCAGGAATTGAAGGTCCAAATCAAATATCTATGGAAGGTGATTTTTTTGCAGATCAATATGGGATTGATACCGGAATATTAGAAAACTACAAGGTTATAGCACCGATGATGATTGTACATGCTAGTGAATGTGCTGTGTTTAAAGTAAATGATCCTAAAGATATAGATAAAGTTAAAGCTGGAATAAATAAAAGGCTTAAATATTTAGATGATGTTTGGAAACAATATCTAGCACAACAATATGAATTGGTTAAAAACAATAAAATAGTAGTTAAAGACAACTATGTATTGTTTGTTATAGATGAATCAGCAGACACAATAGTTAGCAACTTTAATAATCTATTTAAATAAGGAAATATAAAAGGGTATTTAGTAGATTGTGATATTAGAAGAGAATTTAAAAATTATCAATTGTTGTTAATCTTTCCTTATGATAAAATATATAGATATATGATTGGAATAAATAATTATAAATTTAATATGTAATTCAATTATAGAGTTATATTAATTAAAGTAGTATTATTACAATTTATATATTAATATATGATTTAATTTTAGGAGGAAGCATGAAAATTAAGAAAAGTTCAATTATTACTTTTGTTCTTATATTGTCTTTGATATTTAATGGCATTCAGTATTTGCAGGTTAAAGATTTACCACAAGTTAAGCAAGAATATGTGGATGATTTATTTAGAAGTAAGATAAAAACTGCTATGGATGGAATAAACTTTTTAGAAGTGGAAACCGTTGAGAATTGCATAAGAAATTTATCTTATAATTTCAATTCAATGTCAGAGTTTTATAATATGACATCTTATTATTTACATAATCCAAAACTAAAAGAGACTTTATGGTATATGAAAAATACCTTGACATTTCCACCATATGTATCTCCAGAAACAGGTCAAGTAGACCCAGCAGTTAAGGATAAAAAAGTAGAAGATTTAATAACTAAAGAGGATATAAAAACCTTTTATCCAGTATTAGAAAAGCTTTATAGAAATCCAAAGGATAAAGATGCTAGTAAAGAACTTGAGAGTATCATAGCACCTTTAAGCAAAAGATTGAGCAAAGAATTAGGGTATCCTGATGATTATGAGTTAAAAAAATAAACTTTGAAAATAGCACCACCACATAAGCTATAGGATTATGTGGTAGTGCTATTTTATTTGGATGATAATAAAATAAATTTTATATTTTATCTTCAGAATATTTTTTTTTAGAAAATATTTTTAAAAAACATTTTGAAGATAGATAATTTTTAACAATACTAGAGTTATAGTAAATGTAATTTACTATGGTATATAAAAATTGTACCAATAATAAAGAAGCAAATAAATCCATGATTACGTGTTGTTTTACAAATTGAGTAGATAAGATAATAAGCCATCCTAAAATATTAAATAGAATTTTATGACTAGGATTAATACTTTTAGATTTATTTAATCCCTTTATAATTGAAAAAGTGGCAGCTACATGAATACTAGGAAAACAGTTTAAAGGTTTATCACTGAGATACATATACTTAACCATAGTAGATAGAAAATCATTCTGCAGGATATTTGGTCTTGGAACTTCTGTTTGGAAAAATAGGTAAATGAATAAACATATAAAATTTGCTATAAGCAGAGTAGCTAAGGTAATATAATATTTATCTCTAGATTTATAACATAGAAAAAATAAACTAAATATAATATAAGGCATGTATAGCATATAAGGAATAATAAATACGCTAATAAATGGGATTAGGTCATCTAAATTAGTATAAACTGAATAAATTTTGGAATGAGGAGCGTTGTTTATTAAGAAATAAAGCAAACTGGTTACAACTAAAGAAAATATCCATAGATAAGGAGCTAATGTTTTAAAGTTACATTTATTTGTAAATGGTTTCATATAATCACCTTCGTACTTTAATAGTAAGCATATTACATATTATACAGGTAATACAATAATGAATAAATAGAAATTTATTATTTTGATGTAAATAATTATAGAAAAATATATATGGAAATAAAATCCTTAAAAGCTTATAATAATTCATATGTATATTATTATAATTGGAGGATTGAAAATGAGAAATAATACAAGAAAAACTATTATATCAGGACTCTTCTTGGCGCTGGGATTATTACTGCCTTATATCTTTCATATAACTGGAGTATCAGGGAAAATTTTCTTACCAATGCATATACCAGTGTTATTATGCGGGTTTATTCTTGGCCCCCAGTATGGCCTAATAATCGGAATTATAACTCCTATTCTCAGTTCAGTATTAACAGGGATGCCACCAATATATCCAGCAGCTATTTCTATGAGTTTAGAACTTGCAACTTATGGGCTTGTTAGTGGGTTTTTATATAAAAATAAAAAAATGTCCTCAATAATATCTTTAATAATAGCCATGTTATTAGGAAGAGGAGTTTCTGGTATAGCAAGCTATGTATTAAGCAGCTTAATAGGTGGAAAGTATACCTTAAACATATTTATCATGGGAGCCTTTGTAACAGCTATTTGGGGTATTATAATACAACTTATGTTTATTCCTTTAATTGTTAAGATATTAGAGAGAGGTATAAAAGAAGATATATCATATACAAAATAATGTATATGGTATATCTTTTCTATATTATAGGCTGTGTTTTAATAATATACAGTTCTAAAACAAACATCTATTTAAAAGCTATGTTATAAAATTGGGCTCATATACTTTTTATCATGGTTTTTGTGTGAAAGCTTTATTATAACATCTTCAAAAATTTTTAAGCCCTCTTCTATCTGTTTTTCATTAGTGGCTGCATAACTTAATCTTAAGGTATTATCACCACTATGTTTACCATGGACAAAAAACATTTTTCCAGGGACCACAATTACATCTCTTTTTAAACATTCTTCATAGAGTTCATTAGAAGATAAAGTTTTAGGCAAAGTAATCCAAAAGTTCAATCCACCCATAGGATCTACAAAATCTATCCCATATTTTTTAAATTGTAATAATTTTTCAAGCATACAGTCATATTTTTTCTTGTATATAGATTTCATATAGTTTATGTGGTTTTCCCAATTACCATTTCTAAAGTATAAATCTAAAGACCTCTGAATAAGACCAGAAGAAGATATATCAGTATTGTGTTTGGCTTGCAATATCTCTCCAGAAAGGACTTTAGGGCATGCTAAGAAACCAATTCTTAGACCAGGCATTAGAAGTTTTGAAAAACTTTTTATATATATAACATTTTTATTTTCTATATCTAAGGATTTTAATGTAGTATGATGTTTATTATTGTCGAAAGAAAGTCCTGATAATGAATCATCCTCGACTAGATATACATTGTATTTCTCAGATAAATCTAGCAATCCTTTCATTTTATCTATGGAATAACATAGAGTAGTGGGATTTTGATATTTAGTCATTACGTATATTAATTTAGGCTTGTAGGCCTGAATGTATTTTTCTAATAAAGCTAAGTTCATACCGTCTTGTTCCATAGGAATCCCTACAATTTTAGCTCCTCTAGATTTAAATACAGATACAGCCCCAGTATAGGTAGGATTTTCTGTTATAACATAGTCACTAGGATTAAGTAATGTCTTACCCACAATATCAATACCTTGTTGTGCACCTGAAACAATCTGAATATGTTCAGCGGTAATATTAGATTTGGTCAATGAATTTGTAAAGCTTGCTAGAGATTCTCGAAGGGGAGCATATCCATTGCTCTCCTGATAACCAAAGGCAAAGCCTTTATCTCTATCAAGAACTTCATTAAGTACATCTTTAAAAGGCTCTATAGGAAAGATAGAAGGATCAGGGGTAACACTTCCAAAATTAATACTATTTATAGATATTTCTAGCTGCCCTGAAGATAAGCTAGATGGAACAAGATTGTTTTCATAGTTATCATCTATTAGTGGCATTGAGGAAACATTGCTATCATCTTGAAAACCATTGATTATAGATAAATCACAGACATAATAACCGCTTCCTTTAACTCCTTTAACATATCCAAAGTTTTCCAATTCCTTATATGCATTTATAATAGTAACGGTATTTACACTTAATTTATTTGCTAAAATTCTGATAGGAGGAAGCTTATCTCCTTTAATCAAGATATGATTAATTATTAAATTTTTAAAAGAATCTACAATTTGTAAATATAGTGGAGTAGAAATTTCTCTATTTAATTGTATCGATATATTATTCATAAAAACAAATCCTTTCACAAATTTATAGGCAATAATATAGTTAGCAAAATTAAGATAATGTTTAATTGTATCGTTACAATTATTGTATATTAATAATTTTTTTTTGTAAAGATATATGCATTGGAATAATACTTACATGATGTAGAGATTTAATTACAACTTATGTATTGAAATTAAGTTAAGATTTATGAAGATTAAAAAAGAGTTTCCTAAAATATTTTTGGAAACTCTTTTTAATTATTTAGAACTATTTTAATATGTTCAATAAACTTTATTTCCCAGTAGTTTCATTATCAAATAATGATTCCAAGCAATCTTGTTGTGCTGCAATAGTTAAAAGTAAGCTACCTACTGCAACTATAATATTACCTAATATATTTAACTGAAGCACAGTTTTGTCTTTTGATAATGCTACAGCAATTATACTCGCAAGAATAGAAATTTGTTGAGGAGTTAGGTTTATACAATCATTCATACAATCATTCATATTATTCACCTCAGCACAGTGTTGGTTAAATTGATAAAGGGTGTTTCATATTTCATTATTTCCTTCTAGGTATTCGTTTTGATTAGCTATTACAAGTGCTTGAACTTGGGTAAGGTTTTACAATAATCCATAGGACACCTCTCTATAGTGAAGGAATAAGCATACAATAACGTGATTTATTGTCATAAGTATTAATTAAAATTACAACTTAAATGCTATAAAATTCAATGGTAGTCATATAAAAAAGTAAATTTATATACTGATCAGTTATTTTTAAATGTTTTATATATGTAGTATATGAGTATGTATTGAAAAATGATAATGGTGAACTAGATTTTATAAAATTTTATTCTGACTCTACACATTTAAAAGCTAAAGATAATGAGAGAAAGGTTGAAGATAAGCAGATAGAGTAATCAATAAAAGTTCATATTTCAGATTTGGCAAGTATGTTGAAAAAGATTGCTTAAATCACAGGAAACAGCTATTAAAAAACGGATTCTAGTTAAGAAAAAATCTATAAAGACTAGTATTATATATACTGAAAGTAGGTATATGATTAGAGATAATAAACCTAAATTTTTTACTTTGATCATAGAAATGTAGATAGTAACCATAATATAATAACAAATATAATTATAAAATCTAGAAATATAAATGATGTTGATTCTTGCATAAGTAGACTAGAAAGACAACTGGGAAAACTTGAATTTTATGCTAAACACGTAGTATTAGATTCTGGATATTTTACTAACTATATTTGTAAGTGTATTTTAGAGAGCGATATTATACTAGCCATAGTTTATAGATTAGAACTTCATGTTAAATGAAAATATACCAAAAATAAACATACTTATATAAAGGAGTTAGATGTATATTCTTGTCTCAATGATTGTTTTTTATATTATAAAATTGTAACCTGAGAAGGGAATAAAGAATATACAAGTTTAGAATAATGCTATAATTAGAATTATTTTTATAGAACTTTATATAAATACCTAAGTAAAATTATGTAATTAATGTTGATAAATTATATAAATTCATTTAATATCAAGATATAAACAAAATATTTTATAGAAAGGGGTCTTTTTTATGAAAAAATCTCTTAGTATTTTATGTCTATCACTATTGCTAACTTTTATATCTATCATGCAATTTCCACTAAATACAAAAGCTGTGGAGAGAAATTGTGATTTGTATGGACAATATCACCGTCCTAATTCTAATGGTTCGTTTGTTAAAGTTAGCGCTCGAAACTATCAAGGTAATGGCACTTTGTTCACATGTGGTTGTAGTGAACAAGTGATAGTTCTTGATCATAATATTTATTGCTACGTATCTGATTGTACAATGGATTCTGATCCAGGATACCCATATATACCTGGAACAATGTCATATTATGTGCCTTCAAGAATATATTCAGGAATGCCTTCAGATTGGCAAGGCCTCAAGTAAAATATTTAAAGAAATGTATCAAAATAAATTTTGATACATACTTATAAAAAGTAGATTTGAGAAATCCACTTTTTGTATAAGTACGCTCAAAATGGATGTAATCTTAAAGCAAAAGTGAGGTCCATAAAGCATATAGAAGTGGTAAGTGTAAAGCTTAAGACAAGGGTATCCAACTAGAGGTGAAATCTGAAAGAAGTAGATTTTTAAGACCTAATAGAATTTAATTAATTGTACATAAAATATCCTATAGAGTAGATATTTTTAGATTGTCTACTCTATAGGATATATTTTATTAAGTCATATATATCATGTTTTTATGAATAATTTAGGTTTAATAATATATTTAACTTTATCTTCTATTTAAAACTTGACTTTAAAGCCACAGTTCTATTAAATACAAGCTTTTCATCAGTAGTATATTTTTTATCTACACAGAAATAGCCATGCCTAATAAATTGATATTTACTTTCTATAGGTGCATCTTTTAGACAAGGTTCTACTATACAATTAGAAAGCTTTATTAGTGAATTGGGGTTTATTTTTTCACCCCAGCCTTTAGAGGAATCTTTTAATAATTCTTCATCTAACACTAAAGGATTATAAATATGAACTTCAGCAGGAATTCCATAAGAGGCAGATACCCAATGAATAGTTCCTTTAACTTTTCTTCCAGTAAAGCCAGAGCCACTTTTAGTTTCAGGGTCATAGGTGCAAAGAAGTTCTAGGATTTCTCCGGTAGTTTCATCTTTTATAATCTCATCACATTTGATAAAATAAGCACCTTTCAAACGAACTTCTTTACCAGGTGATAGCCTATGAAATCCTTTAATTGGTTCTTCCATGAAATCCTCTTTTTCAATATAAAGGGTTTTAGTAAAAGAGACTAATCTTTTTCCTAAGGATTCATTTTCGCTATTATTTTCAATTTCTAAAAATTCAACTTCATCATTATAATTGGTAATAGTCACTTTTAGAGGATTCAAAACTCCCATAACACAATTTACTTTAGTTTTTAAATCTTGGCGTAAGCTATTCTCAAGCATTGATATATCTACTGTACTATCATTCTTAGGAACTCCAATTTCAGATAAAAAGTGTTTTATGCTTTTAGGAGTAATACCTCTACGACGAAGCCCTTTTAAGGTAGGAAGTCTAGGATCATCTCATCCATCTACATAATTTCCCAAAACTAATTGTTTTAAATAACGTTTTGAAGTAACAACCCCTGTTAAATTTAATCGTCCAAATTCTCTTTGTTTTGGAGGCTCACTTATATCAACTTCATTTAAGAACCATTCGTAAAGAGGTCTGTGGTCTTTAAATTCTGAAGAACAAAGAGAATGAGTTACTCCTTCTATGGCATCTTGGAGAGGGTGAGCGAAGTCATACATAGGGTATATGCACCACTTATCTCCAGTCCTATAATGATGAGCAAATTGTATTCTGTAGATAACAGGATCTCTAAAGTTTATATTAGGAGAAGCCATATCAATCTTTGCTCTTAGCACTTTGGAGGCTGCCGGAAATTCACCGTTTTTCATTCTAATAAATAAATCTAAATTTTCTTCTATAGTTCTATCTCTATAGGGACTATTTTTACCAGGTTCAGTTAAAGTACCTCTATATCCTCTGATTTCATCAGGACTTAAATCACATACATATGCTTTTCCTTTTTTAATTAATTGAATGGCATACTCATAAATTTTATCTGAGTAGTCAGAACCATAATAAATTCTGTCTTCAGGGTCAAACCCCATCCATCTCATATCCTCAATAATAGACTTCACATATTCAATATCTTCTTTAAGTGGATTAGTATCATCAAAACGAAGATTAAATTTACCACCGTACTTAGTAGAAATACCATAACTTATATTAATGGCATAGGCACTTCCAATGTGAAGATATCCATTAGGTTCAGGTGGAAAACGAGTGCATATGCTTCTTGAGTACACCTTATTTATTATATCCTCATCTATAACTTTATGAATAAAATTTGAGATAATTATATCATCAGTAACATTATTATCTAAGTGACACATCTATAAATCCTCCTTTTATTAAGTGCAAGCACTTATCAATATAAAATCTAATATCCTAAATTTTATAATATTGATAATTTAGTTTAAGTATTTTACAATAGGAAAGATAAAAAATTACATAAAAAAACTCTCACCTCCAAGACTTAATTGCCTTGGGGACGAGAATTATTACATTCGTGGTGCCACCCCAGTTTATTAATATGTTACCATATTAACCTTATCAGGTACGGCAGCTTAATTTTAAAATTCATATAGTAGTACTGCGTATACCTTAGCTCTGTAACAGGAGCTCCTGTCATAGCCTCCCCTTTTGTAAACAAAAGATTTGGTATGAAGCTCAGAGGCTTGTTTCAATAAAATCTTCTTTGCCTATTTTCAGCTACTTAGGCTCTCTGTAAAAGAAAAATAATATTTACTCTCCTCATCATCGCTATAAAAATTGTTTTATTAATTTAGTATATTTTATAACATAAAAAATGTGATGTCAATATTGGAATATTCGTAAAATTTATATTTGATAGAAGCTGGAGCCATATGTAATAGTGTATTATTTATAAGGCTCTGTGTTAATATAGAATTGATAATGAACTATATAGCACTGATTACAAACTATTTTCAAAGGATAATTTGATAAAAGTTCTTATTTAAATAAAAAGTGAAATTACAACAACTATTTGAAATAGATCTGATCTTAAATAAAGATATTACAAATGATGATGAAGTAATTTAATACATATATGGTTTAAATAATCAAAAGTTTGAAATATTTTATAAATATATAATAAAATTGAACGATATATATATTAAATCAAGTGGATATAAAGGTTAACTATAATAATTCGCTGATTAAATGAAGAAACTTTAAAGTTTATAAAGGGAGAGAATAATTTTGCATGAAAATAATTTTATAATAATTAAATCTGAGGATAATATATTAACTGAGGGAGTGGTAAAAGAATTTACTAGAAATAATTTATCAATTACATATAGAAATAAAACTAAACTTCAGAAAGGAGAGAAAGTTAGAATTAATATTTTTGATAAGCTAAATGGATTATTCGTTTATGATGGAGAAATTAGAGAGATATTAGGTAAGGAAATAATATTGAGTAATATAAATTACATAAAGAATTTTCAAAGAAGGTCAGAAGTAAGATTGGATGTTAATGCTAACTTTCAGATTAACGCATTAAAAAAAGAAAATGAAGAAATTATAACCTTAGAAAAACCAATTTTAGTTAATGTTAAAAATATAAGCGCTAGTGGTATATTAATTAGATGTGATTTAGATATCCCAGAAAGTGTTTCTGTGATTATTGATATGAATATCAAAAATAAGATTATAAAAGCCCTTGCAAGTATTGCAAGAAAATATAAAGGAAAAGATGGATATTATTATGGATGTGAATTTAATGATTTAAGTGAAAGCGAAAAAGAACATATAAGAACAACTGTAGTTGCTGGACAAGCAAAGTTATTACAAAAAAAGAATTTTATAAATTAAAGTTCGAATCATTCAGAGGTTATCCGCAATCTTTAAAAACATTATGTGAAATAAATAATAACTGTGGATGTTTTCAGAATAGTAAGATATAATAGTTGTGTAAAATAGAATAAATGCTAGGGGTGCCGAAAGGCTGAGAGATACTTTATTGTATAAACCCTTTTACCTGATCTGGATAATACCAGCGTAGGAAAGCTTAAGTTATATTATGTTATAAAATTTAAGGTAGACATTATATGTAATTATATATTTATGTATTATAACATTAATCTAGAAGAGTTTAAAAGCTATATTCCAAGCTGGGATATAGCTTTATTTTTTTACAAAAAAAGGAACAGCCCCAGGGGTCGTTCCATTATATGGAATGCCCCCTGGGGTAGTGACAAAATATGGAGGGATAACATGAGAAATTATAAAATGCCTACATTGACTATTGCAGGTTCAGATTCTTCAGGAGGAGCAGGAATTCAGGCTGATTTAAAGACCTTTAGTGCTATAGGAACCTATGGAATGAGTGTAATAACTGCAATTACAGCACAGAATACTCATGGTGTATTTTTAGTTGAAGATATAAGTGAGGAGATGATAAAAAAACAGATGGAGGTGGTATTTGAGGATATAACTCCTAAGGGAGTAAAAATAGGAATGGTATCAAGCCCAGATATAATATTAGCTATAGTGGAGGGTCTAAAGAAATATAGACCAAAGTACTTAATTGTAGATCCAGTGATGATATCTAAAAGTGGATATTCTCTTTTAAAATCAGAAGCTAAAGAGAATTTAATTAAATATCTTATTCCTCTAGCATATATAGTAACACCTAACACTATGGAGGCGGAAGAGATAACAGGAATGTCCATCAAAACTGTTGAGGATATGAAGAAAGTAGGAGAAAAAATCCTAGAACTTGGACCAAAGTATGTACTTATGAAGGGTGGACATCTAGATGGGGATGCAGTGGATATACTTTTAGGAAAAGATTTATTTAAGATTTTCAAAGAAAAAAGGTTAGATAGGAAAAATACCCATGGCACAGGATGTACCATATCCTCAGCTATAACCTCTTATCTAGCTTTAGGATACCCTATTGAAAAAGCTGTGGAATTAAGTAAAAGATACATAACAGAAGCTATAAGACAAAGCTTTGATATAGGCGGAGGAGTAGGACCAGTAAATCATTTTTATGAATTTAAATAAATTACGAAGTAATTTATTTAGTGAATTGCGCCCAAGGTACAGAGAATTGGCTTTGCCAGTGAATTGCAACCTATGGTTGCAGTGAAGTGCGCCTTTAGCGCAGATGGTTGACTGCGTCAGAGAGAAAGCTTTTGCCTAAGCAAAAACTTCTTTCCGAAGTTAGTGAGTAACTCTCTGCCAACAATGTGAGTAATTCGCTGTGAGCAAGGCGAACACTTCTCTGCGATCATAGGTCGCAATTCACTTAATAAAATGCTTCACACTTTATTAAAAGGAGGATATATTATGTATAAATTAATCAGCAAAGTGAAAGAGGCAAATCCATTAGTGCTTCATTATACAAATGAGGTTACTATAAATGACTGTGCTAATATGACCTTAGCAGTAGGAGCAAGTCCGCTAATGAGCTATTCTCATGAAGAGGTAGAAGAGATTGTAAGCATTGCAAGTGCTGTAGTTATAAACATTGGAACTATGAACTCCTCACATTTAGAGTTATTCCTTAAGGCTGGAAAAGCTGCTAATAAATATAATAAACCTGTTATTTTAGATCCAGTTGGTGTATTTGCTACTAAAACTAGAACTGAGTTTACCAATAGATTATTGAATGAAGTGAAGTTTGATGTGGTTAAAGGAAATGTAGCAGAAATTAAGCATATAGGAGGCTTTGATGTTAATGGACAAGGGGTAGATTCTTTTGATGATGGTGAGGACATTGATGAGATAATTAAAAAAATATCTAAGAAATTGGGCTGTATAATTGTTGCTACAGGAAAAGTAGATGCTATTACTGATGGTCAAGAGATAATAAAAATTAATAATGGCAATGCAAAACTTAAAGGAATAACCGGAACAGGATGTATGACAGCAAGTCTTATAGGCAGTTATTTAGGATGTACAGATAATAAATTAGAGGCAGCAACAATGGGTGTACTTACTATGTCTTTAAGTGGAGAGATAGCGGATTATAACAATTTACCTATAGCTAGTTTTAAGGAGTCACTATTCAATACCGTATACACTTTAGATGAAGAGAAATTAGAGAATTATGGGAAGGTGGTTAGACAATGAAGTTTACAGATTACTTGTTTGAAGAAGTAAAAGAAATATGGCTGGCATATTTAGAGCATCCCTTTATAAAAGAAATAGCAGCTGGAACTCTTCCAAAGGAGAAGTTTAAAGCCTATCTTATACAGGACTATTTATATCTTAAGGAATATGCAAAGTTATTTTGTATTGGAGTGGTAAAGTCGTCTACTATGGAGGATATGAAATTCTTCTACAATTCTACAAAAGGAACCATGGAAGATGAAACTGAGGTGCACATAAAATATTTAGAAGGCTTCGGAATCACTCCTAAAGAGGCTGAAGGATATGAAATGAACTTAACAAACATAAGCTATACAAGCTATATGAAGGGAATAGCATTAACTGGAGATTTAAGGGCATTAGTATCAACTATACTCCCTTGTACTTGGAGTTATTATTATATAGGACAACACCTGCTAGATACTACTGAAGGAGCTTTAGAAAATAACTTTTATAAGGAATGGATAAAGAGTTATGGAGAAGAAGGATTTAAGATATTTTGTGATCAGTGGATAGAATATACAAATAATTTGTGTAAAGATTTAGATGAAGAGGAAAAGAAAAAACTAAGAGATATATTTATAAATTCTAGTATTTATGAAATGAAATTTTGGGATATGGCTTATGAAGAGAATTCTATAAATGAATAGGTATAGAAGGGTATAAGAGTGAGTTTTATGTTAGGTATAACATCAATAGTAGCAATAGGAATACTTTTGATATACATAATAGATTTAAAAAAACAGAACTTTACTATCAAAACAGTGGTTACCATAGCTATGTTTTCAGCTATATCTTTAGTTTTAGGTATGATTCAAATTATAAAATACCCTCAAGGAGGAGGAATTAGCCTATTTTCTATGTTACCTACTATGATGCTATCACTACTATATGGAAGAAGAGTTGGTGTTACAGGGGGAGTAATATTTGGACTACTGAAAATGCTTTATGATCCCTTTGTAGTTCATCCAATTCAATTCATTCTAGATTATGTATTATCGAATATGGCTTTAGGATTAGCAGGTGTCTTTGGAAGGGAAAAGAAAGTAAATATTATATTAGGAGCATTATTAGCCACAGCATTAAGCGTTTTTGCTAGTGTAATTTCAGGAGTGATTTTCTTTGGAGCCTATGCACCAGAGGGAATGAACCTATGGCTATACTCAACTATATATAATTTTACAAGCGGTGGAGTTGAAGGAATAATGACTACCATTTTAATAGGATTTTTACCAATGAAAAGATTGTGTAATTTTGCATATAGTAATGGAGAGGTGAGTAATTATGATAGATAAATTAAAGCTTTACTTAGTAACAGATTCAGATATATTAAAAGATAGAGATTTTTATGAAGCTATAGAGGCGGCATTAAAGGGTGGAGTTACTATGGTACAGCTTAGAGAAAAAGAGTGCTTAGGAAAGGAATTCTTAGAAAAAGCCTTAAAGTTAAGAGAGATTACTAGAAGATATAATGCAGCCTTTATTATAAATGATAGAGTGGATATAGCTCTATTGTGTGAAGCAGATGGAGTTCATGTTGGACAAGATGATATTCCAGCAGCACAGGTTAGAAAACTAATTGGAGATAATATGTTACTTGGAGTTTCTGCAAGAAATTTAGAAGAAGCTCTAGAAGCAAAAAAGGCGGGAGCAGATTATCTTGGTGTGGGAGCTATGTTTACTACTAGTACAAAATTAGATGCAGAGTATGTAACCTTAGATACATTAAAAGAAATTCAAAGCAAGGCTCAGCTACCTACAGTATTAATTGGAGGACTAACTCTTGGAAATATAGATATCTTCAAGGAGTGCAACATAGATGGATATGCCATAGTATCGGCAATCTTAGGGTCTGAGAATATATATAAAGAAAGTAAGAAATGGATTGAAAAAATAGGAGTATTGAGGATGAATTAAAATATTATATCGGCAAATCCTACTTAATATAATGTAGAAATTTAATTACAGTTTATATATAAACTAAAATCACATTTAATGTGATATAATCATATTCTAAGGATAAATAGTATTAGGAGATTAGTTTTAATGAGTTGTTTAGGAAATATTATTTGGTTTATATTTGGAGGATTTTTTAATGCACTTGGATGGTGTTTGGTAGGTATACTTTGGTGTATAACTATAATAGGAACACCAATAGGATTACAGTGTTTTAAAATGGCAGGACTTCAGCTTGCTCCTTTTGGTAAAGAGATTGTTACAAGAGATGATGGGGGAATGAATATTGTACTCAATATCTTATGGTTAATTTTTGGAGGATTAGAGCTAGCTCTAGCAAATCTAATTAGTGCCGCAGTATTATGTGTAACAATTATAGGAATTCCTTTTGCTGTGCAGAATATAAAACTGGCAAAGTTAGCACTTATGCCCTTTGGAAAAGAAGTTCGATAAAAAAGAAGCACTTAGCTTCTTTTTTTATACCTACTTAGAATCTTTATTATTGTTATTATAATCTTCACATATTTTTTCAAAATTAGGTATCAGTAGGCAGCCAATGCTAAAGGCGTGAGCATTGAAGGTAGTCCTTCTTATTCTATCTTCAATTTCATCTATTCCTCTAGCTCTAATAAATATAATAAACACATCTTTTCTATCTGTAGTTCTTACATTAATAGAACCTCTGTCATTAAGATAATAGAGATTTGCTATTATCTCACATTTCATGTCACAAGAAATTTTATACTCTTGTCTTTGTATGCTTTCATAATCACATATAACAAATAAATGTTTATATAGTTCAAAGAGTATTTGAATACGAATTAACTCATTTTCAAAGGGAAGAATAAATGCCATCTATCGCTGATTTAACCACTGATCAAAGGAAAGTTTAGACCAATTACCAATTGGTGTTGGTGGATATCCAGGGTTTAAAGGGATTTCATTTATTAATGGAGCTACTGGAGAAATAGGTCGAGGTACTGGGAGGGGAGGGTCTATGTGAGTTAATCCACCTATGGCAGGTTCGGCTGTACTCCATGCAACTATGTCACCCTTTCTGTCTAAGAGATTAGTACCTCTAAGTAATCCTATCCAAATTTCAGTCTTAACTGACCAAATATAATTATTAAAGATATATGCGACCCATTTTAATGAAGCATCAAAAACATTTTCACGATCTACAAGCCATCCAACAAATTTAGCATTTTTATCAAATAGTGGTTCAACTAATAGTTCCATTTTCTTTATCTCCTTTGAATTAGGTTTGGGTTTTAATAGATTATTTTTCAGTTTTAGCAGAATGTTTCTCATTTTCATTAGACTGGTCTTCCTTTCTAATAGGTATTAATAATTGTCCAAAGGTATTTGAAAGAAGAAATTTTTCTACATCCACAATATTAGCTTCTACCTCTTCAATGCCTCGACCTAAAATATAGGCGGAAACAGTGTTATCTTTCTCAATATTAAAAAAGATCCATCTCAGATAAAATAAAAAATATAATGCTGCTATTATCTCTATTCTACAATCGTCAGGAACTATATAATCAATTTTTATGCATACTTCATAACCATAACAAAAAAAATCATTATATAACTGAAGTAATATAGCAAATCGAAGAGCTTTACGCCTTTCAATAATTACTAAATTCATGTGTAATCAACTCAATTTAGTGTTTGTATATACTATGATTTTCAAGGGAGAAATATGCTTTTTAGAAGAAGGTAATATTTATATGCGTATAGATTTCAAAACATAATAGCTGTAAAAGTTTTACTTTAAATTGTTAGTTGTAATGAATTATTTAAAAGGAAATTTTGTAAAAAAAGGATTATTTTAATTTGCATATAATTACTATCAATGAGAGTAATGAAAATTTCACTTATATTACTATTTGGAAGTAAGATAATGAAGAAATTTTTAGCAGTTATTAACGTAAAAAATAGATTTACTAATATAAGTCTTAAAAAGATATTAAATTTAATTGGAATGAGATTAAGAAGAGTTACACCTAGTAGAATAGTATTACCATTAATAAAATCTACAAAGGCAGGGATAAATTTAAATGTAAATCAATTAGCATCTCACTATTAGTAGGATGAAATGTATTAGATGCAGTAAAAATGAGTGTAAATCCTAAGGTTATTGAAACTAATAATGTATCAGCTGTAGCAAAGAATAGTATAGCTCAAACAGTATTAAATATATGAGAAAGATTTAGATAAGCTATTAGTAAAAGGGGGAAAAAAGCATAAGTTTTGTAGATACAAAGGAAATAATTTCAATGCAAAGGGAGGATGGATCTATATAGTTAAGTTCAAGGATATAGAAAAGGAGGCGTTGATTACTCAAGAAAATTATGAGGATATAAAGAGGGTATTTTTAATAAATTAATATTTAAGGCGGTGATCTTATGGATAATATATTTGAAAATATTATATCTCTTAAAGTTTATAACGGTATATTTTTAATAATAGGGGTGTTCATATTAATAACACTAGTGGTAAAGTTATTTAAAAATACCTTTATAATTCATACTACTAGCGATAGTGGATGGAAAAATTTTTTCTTATTCACATCGGGTATAATATCTGTATTTACTAGTGGGAATATGCTACTCATTATACTATATAACAGCATGGATATAGAAGCATTAAAAGTTATAGGATTTGGAAGCAATGTGGATGTGGATTATAGAAATATGCTTATTCAGCATTTAAGAGATAATTTCTCATCCATGATTAAGTTATTAATTATAGCGGTTTTAACCTATATTATATATGTGATAATAATGAAGAATATAGAAAAGGAATTAGAGGAAATGAGGAAAAAGGTAGTTCATAAGACACTGAAGAAGCAATAGAATCTATTTGTATAAAAAATTAAAGTTTTGTAGCATTGAATCAAATATACATAAAAGGAACGTATTTTAGATAGGATTTATTTGGGTAGTTAACAGAAAAAAGCAACCTTAATAATTTATACAATAGTTGCAATATATGGTAAAATAATAACGTGAAAATAAATAGACTTGCAGGGTTTGTTTATTATATGAAATTATAAATTGTAAGTGTTTAAAAAGAGAGGTAAAGATGATAAAAAAATTAGATTTAAGAAATAAGGATACATTAAATCAAATAGTACAGTTACAATTGATCTCCTATAGGGTTGAAGCAGACATCATTGGATATGATGAAATTCCGCCCTTAAAAGATACTATTGAGACATTAAGTAAATATGAGGAAACCTTCTATGGTTATTACATGGAAGAAACTTTAGCAGGGCTTATTGCTTATAAAATAGAAGGTGATACTTTAGATATTTGTAGAATGGCTATAAATCCACATTTTTTTAGAAGAGGTATTGCGCAAGAATTAATTAAATTTGTTGAAGAACTAAATAATGACGTAAGAAAAATTATGGTGAGTACTGGAAAGAAAAATAACCCGGCTGTAAGATTATATTTAAAGTTAGAATTCCAAAAGGTCAAGGATATTAGTATTTCTAAAGATCTATGTATAACAATGTTTGAAAAATATTTGAGAGGTGATTTTAAAGTGAATAGATGTGATTGGTGTAGAGATGATGAACAATATATAAAATATCATGATGAGGAGTGGGGAGTACCCGTATATGATGATAGAGTGCATTTTGAATTCTTAGTATTAGAATCAGCACAATCAGGTTTAAGTTGGATAACTATACTTAGAAAAAGAGAAAATTATAGGCTCATTTATGACAATTTTGATCCTGAAAAAATAGCTCAATATGATGAAGAAAAAGTTGAAGAGATGATTTTAAATTCAGGGATTGTAAGGAATAGAAAGAAAATTGAAGCATCTATAAATAATGCTAAGGTATTTCTTCAAATACAAAAGGAGTTTGGAAGCTATGATAAATACATATGGAGCTTTGTAGATAATAAGCCTGTAGTCAATGGCTATAGTAATATTTCCGAGGTTCCTGCTACCACAGAGCTGTCAGATAAAATAGCTAAGGATTTCAAAAAAAGAGGATTTAAATTTCTAGGCTCCACAACCATATATGCTTATCTTCAAGCAGTAGGAATTGTAGATGATCATTTAGATTACTGCTTTAAAAAGAATATATCAAATTAGAGATGATAGAAATAGAATTAAGAGAGAAGTTCGATAAAAGTGGGAATAGAAACACGTAAATATAGCTATGAAAGTTAGTATTTTAATGGAGGATCTTACTTTGAAGGAAATCATTGAATATATCGAGAGAAATAATACAAACAAAAGATTAATAAATTAATAGAGATATATGATAAAGAAAGAGATGAATACAATTTAGAAGAACTAATAGTAAATAAAGACACAGTTGTTTTATTGGAGGGTGTATTTTTACAGAAGAAGGAGATTGCACCTTTTTTAGATTATATTATATTTTTAGATGTACCAAGAGAAGAAAGATTAAAAAGAGTAGTAGAGAGAGACACATATATAGGGGTAAAAGAAGAGATAGAAAACAAATATAGAACACGATATTTTCCAGCAGAGGATAAATATATAAGGGAATATAATCCAAAAGATAGAGCACATTTGGTATATGTAAATTATTAGAGGGAATGATGAGGAGATATTTATGAGTACGATAAATAATAAAGAGATAATACTAAATCAATATAAAGATGATAATAATTTAAATTCAAGAATGGCGCTTCACAGCTTTAATGAAAATAAAGTAGATTGGCACCAGTGGAGTTTTAATAAGATGGATTTTAAGGAAGGGGACAACATTCTTGAATTAGGTTGTGGTAATGGGATGCTTTGGAAGAAGAATAGTGAAAAAATAAATAATAACTGCACAATAACTCTTACAGATATATCAGAGGGTATGCTTAAAAGTGCTAAGGATATGCTTAAGGAGGTTAGGCATGACTTTAATTTTAAAGTTATTGATATTCAGAATATAGATTATCCAGATAATAGTTTTGATGTGATAATAGCAAGACACATGTTATATCATGTTCCAGATTTAGATAAAGCACTTTTAGAGATAAAGAGGGTGCTAAAGCCAAAAGGTACTTTTTATGCCACAACCAATGGGATTGATGCTATGAAGGAGCTAGGGGAATTAGTGAGAAATTTTGATGAAATCATAGATTACTCACCTGAAAAACATGTGAAGAGATTCGGGTTAGAGAATGGAAAACCTCTATTAGAGAAATATTTTAATTTTATAACTATAGATGAACTAAAAGGAAATATTTCAGTACCAAATATAGAACCTATTATAAGCTATGTGCTTTCAACTCCATACAATGCTAAGGAAGTGCTAGTTGGAGATAAACTAAATGAATTCAGAAAATATCTAGAAAAAGAGCTCAATAAAAAAGGTAAGATAAACATAACTACAAGTGCAGGTATATTTAGTGTGAAGAAATAAAATCATTATTTACTTAGAAATGGAGGAGATTTCATGGAATATAAGATAGGCAAAGATGTGCCAACTTTAGAGGAAGCTAGATTATTATTAGAGGAAGGTAGCAAACTTAATCCTGGCCCTTGGATTGAGCATTGTATAAATGTAGGGAGAGCAGCAGAGCTTATTGCTGAGCAGTGTGAAGGGCTAGATCCGGAGATTGCCTTAGTGCTGGGAATGTTACATGATATTGGAGTTAGATATGGTGTTACTTATATGAAGCATACCCTTTTAGGATATAACTTTGCTATGGAGAAGGGACATCCATTATTAGCAAGGATTTGTTTGACTCATTCTTTTAACATAAATGATATAAGATGTTCCTTTGGAAGATGGGATAAATGTAGTGAGGAAGAATATAGTTTTGTTAAAGATTATATATCAAATATAGAATATGATGATTATGATAGATTAATACAGCTATGTGATGCACTAGCCTTACCAGAAGGATATTGTTTAATGGAAAAAAGAATGGTGGATGTAGCACTTAGACATGGAATACATGAATTTATAATACCAAAATGGAAGGCCGTTTTTGAAACTAAGGAGTATTTTGAAAAGAAGATGGGAAAATCAATATATAGTGTATTGCCAGGAGTTATAGAGAATACCTTTGAAATGTAATATCATCGATTTAATATAGTAACTAAATTAGCGTGTGCTTGGGTAGAAAAGCATTTAGGACATTAAGTTTAAATACTTTGAGGAGGCTTATTATATGTTCAAGCTTAAGACATTAAGATTAGGAATAGTTCCTTTAGATTCAAAGAATTTAAACATGTGTATAAAGGATTATAAAGAATTTGAACATGCTATAGGGGCAGTAGATACAAAAATTGTTCTTAGTGAAAGAGAAAAGAAGGTTTACAACATAAGACTTAATGACGTCAAGAATAATCCTGATAAGTACATGTGGTATACTGTTTGGATGATAATTTTAAGAGAAAATAATCATATAATCGGCAATATTATGTTAAAGGGTGAACCGAATGAAAATGGTGAAGTAATAATAGGATATGCTATTAAAAGGATATATAGATGTAATGGATATATGACAGAAGCACTTGAATCTATGATTCAATGGTGTTTTCAAAATAATAGGGTAAAAAGTGTAGTTGCTGATACTTTAAAGGAGAATACATCATCACAGAAGGTGTTAGAGAAGATAGGTATGAAGAGATATAAAGAAGATATAGAATGCTATTGGTATAAAATTAGTAAAGGTATATGAATATAAAATTTTATTTAAATTTAGAAAGGGATAAATTTTAGTGAGGGATTAGAGATAAAATTATTTTCTCATTAAAGATAAGGGATAGTATGAATATAAAATGAAATTCATTATATATTTGCGTTAAAGATATGAAGAGAGCAGTAAATTTTTATGAGAAATTACTTGAACAACCAGTAGATATAGCGGATGAAATTTTTAGCATTTTTGATATTAAGGGATTTAGATTCTGCTTATTTAATAATAGTAAAGTGAATGAAGAGGTAGTGTGGGGAGATAATTGTTTACCAAGCTTTGAAGTTGATAATATAAATATATTAATTGAAAAACTAAATAAAATAGAAGCTGAAATAGTATTTCCATTGACTGAAATCAAGAACAATTGGGTTCTAGAATTTAAGGATAGTGAAGGAAATGATATTGAAGTTTATTGTAAAATTTAAGAAAGAATATATGGAGAATTTTCAAATATAACTATATAAAAACATAACAATAAAACAATATATAAATATATAAATATATAGTATTCATGCGCTTTTGGAGAGTTTTCATTTTAAAATATAGACGAGGAGTAATGAAAATGAAAAAATATAATTTAGCGGCTAATTATTCTAAAGAACTTTTAGAATTAATTAATGAAGATATAGATATAGTCGACAGTATTAAAATCTCTGAATTTAACAGTGAGGATTATATAAAGGATTATGAAGAGTTAAGAAAAAAGAAAAAAATATTTATTCATGGGTTAACAGAAAACTTAAATCCAGGAAAAGAATTTTTTCAAGATTCAATAAATTTAACTAAATTAAAGAAGTATATAGAACTGACAGATACAAAGTATTTATCTGCTCATCTTCAATGTGTGACTAATTATGGAGAAGAAGGGAATAGAGATATTTTTTTCAGCAGATGTATTGATGATGTAAAGTATATAAAAAGCGCTATAGGATTCCCTATGCATTTAGAAAACACACATTTTTATTTTCCTAGAGAAGGAAAAAGTCAAAATTCAAAATTTGTTTGTAAGGGTGAATTTATTAAAGAAGTATTATTAGAAACGGACTCAAAGTTTTTACTTGATATAGCTCATGCTCAAATAGCCGCATGGCATTTAAATATGAATACTGTGGAGTATTTAAATACATTGCCATTAGAGAAAGTTGAAGAGATTCATATTGTTGGACCAAGTATGATTAATGAGGAATTAAGGGACAAGCATGGAGAGATAGATGAGGAAGGATATGAACTATTAAATTATGTACTGAAAAATTCATCAGCATCTACAGTAACCTTAGAGTATGGTGGAGTGGGAGAAGCCTTTACGCATAGATCTGATAAAAAAGTTTTAAAAAGGCAATTAATTAGACTTAGAGAGATTTTGAGAAATAATGAGGGATAGTATGATGAATGAATATTCAAAGGAATGGTTTGATATATTTTTAAATGAAAGCAATCAACCTTACACAAAGAATGAAGTAGAATTTTTAGTAAGGCAATTACCACAGAGTAAATATAAAGAAATATTAGATATAGGCTGCGGGATTGGAAGACACTCCAATTTATTGGGAGAATTAGGATATAAGATTATTGGGTTAGATAGAGATAAGAAAGCTCTAGTGAAGGCTAGGAAATATGGAAATGAAAACACAACGTATATTGAAAAGGATATGAGAGAATTAAATTCCCTAGAAGGAAGTTTTGATGGAATCATAAATCTTTGGCATAGCTTTGGATATTTTGATGAGAAAACCAATGAAAATATTATAAGAGAAATAAGTAGTTTACTAAGAGAGTCAGGAATTTTTATAGTGGATATCTACAATAAAGAATATTTCAATGATCATATAGGAGAAAGAACATTTATAAAAAATGGAATAGAAATTTATGAAAAAATAGAAAAGGAAGAAAATAGATTCAATATTGAGCTTAGCTACAATTCTGGTAAAAGGGGAAGAGATATTTTTCAATGGACACTATACACAAGAGATGAGTTTATAGCTATGTGTAAAAAGTTTGGGTTAGAATTTGTATTAGCTTGTGAATGGTGCGATGAAGAGAGGCTTGTTAATAAGGAATCTGTAAGAATGCAACTTGTTTTTAAAAAAAGAGTCTAAAAATATATTATAAGGAGATTGAGAATTAAGATGATAGCAAAAGATTTATATAAAAGGTTAGAAGATGATTTTATAACTATAGATATGAAGGATGTATGGGCTAAATTCATGAGAGAAGTAGAAGAATATCTTAGTGAAAACTTCAAAAAACGAAGCATGGGAGTAGTATGTGATTTTGCTCAGGACATAAATAAAGTATACACTGCAGTATTTCCAACAAAGGAAGTATTGCAGAAAATTATAGATGACAATGTAGAAGATGCAATGGTATTTCTTCATCATCCTTCAAATTGGGATATAAGAAATGCTTCAAGTGCATTTTATCAAATGGATAAAAATCAACTTGAGGAACTAAAAGAGAGAAGAATATCTATATATAACCTTCATGTTCCCTTAGACAATTACAGTAAATACTCAACTAGCAATACTTTAGCTGAAGTTTTAGAGATTAAAGTTGAAGAACCGTTTGCTTATCATAATGGAGCGTTAAATGGAGTTATTGGCATGGCTTCATGTAGAGATATAATGGAACTAAATGAAAGGTTTTCTAAAGTCTTAGGACATGAAACTAAGAGTTATATATATGGAGATAAGGAGATAAAAGGTGGGAAGGTAGCCATAGTTGCTGGTGGAGGAAATGATATTATTTTTCTTAAGGAAATGTTAGCTAAGGATGTTAAGGTTTTGATTACTGGTATATCAACTAACAGTGAAAGATATAGAGAAGTTCATGAATTTGAGCGTGAAAATAATATCTGTGTGTTAGGTGGAACTCATTATTCTACGGAGAAGTTTGCATGCATGAAGATGTGTGATTATTTTAAAGAACTTGGATTACCTTCAATATTTATTGAAGGAGAACCGATTTTAGAGGATATGTAAGAGGTAAGGGAGTATTTTTATGAGGGAGATAAAAAATAAAAACCTATATAATGCAATTGCAGCAGTACTATTGCCAGTATTAGGTTATATTATGATGATGTATGGTCAGTTAACATTTTTTATGACTAATAGTAAAAGGTCAATTATAATTGTTATATTAATGTATATTATTTACTGTATAATTGTAATCTTATTTTTAAGAAAGAGCAGTAGTAAAATTTCACTAATTCTTGTTGTAATTTTTACTGCAACCACAATTAAAGAATATTTAAAATTACCAGGAGAATATATATCACAAATTTTAAGTGGTCCAGTGATAATATCTGAAATATTATTTCCTATGATCATGTCATTCATTATATTGATCTTAAACATTCTAATTTTAATATATGGACTTTATAAAATTCTTGAGAAGGTTGAAAAGAAACAAAATTAAATTTAAAGAAGACGTAAGGATTTTTTTAAAAGTCACAAGGAGAATAAAGATGATAAAGCTAAAACTAATGGAAAGAGAAGACTTAGAAAAGGTATTATTATGGAATAAAGACAAGGATGAGGACTACCTATTACAATGGGCTGGACCACTATATAGTTATCCATTAACGATTTTACAGTTAGAAGATAGTCTTAAGGCTGCTAATAAGGAAGTCTCGGAGTCTTATATATATAAGATAATTTCAAAGGAGAGCAATGAAATTGTTGGTACCATTGAATTAAAAGTGATAGGAGAAAAAATAGGAAGAGTTTGTAGATTTCTAATTGATGAACAATATAGGGGAAGTGGAAGAGGAACTGAGGCTATAGAAGAGGTATTAAGCATTGGTTTTGAGAAGTTAGGATTTGATAAAATAACTCTAGGGGTATTTGATTTTAATGAAGGAGCTATTAAATGCTATGAGAAAGTAGGATTTGTTAAAGAGGAGTTTAAAGAAAATGCTAGAAAGTCATCCAAGGGATATTGGAATTTATACAATATGGGGATTTCAAAAACTAAGTGGTTAGAGAGAACTAGCAAATAGATATGGCAGATTAAATAGATAATAACTAAATATTTTTGTTTTGTAGGAGGGGTGGATTTGACATTACCAAAGGTTAATCAGTTTTTAAGAGAAGTACAATTATGTAGGAATAAGATTTCTGATTTTAATGAGTATCCCTTTTCTTTAGAGGTGGTAAGAAATTTATATGAGTTACAATTTCACCCTAAGGTAACTTTCATTGTGGGGGAAAATGGAACTGGAAAATCTACCATACTTGAAGCAATAGCAGTAGCTTATGGCCTTAATCCAGAGGGAGGTACAAGAAATTTTACCTTTTCTACTATGAATACTCATTCAAACTTAAATGAATATCTAAGATTAATAAAGGGTATTAAAAGACCAGAGGATAGTTTTTTTCTAAGAGCAGAAAGCTTTTATAATGTGGCAAGTAATATAGAGGAGCTTGATAGAGAAGGTATGGGACCTAGGATTATAGATTCTTATGGCGGGCGTTCGCTTCATGCTCAGTCCCATGGAGAAAGCTTTTTTTCAGTAATATTACATAAATTTAAGGGTAGAAGCCTATATATTTTAGATGAGCCTGAAGCTGCATTATCTCCAGCGCGTCAGATGGCTATGATTTCTAGAATACATGAACTGGTAAACGAAAATTCTCAATTTATAATAGCCACTCACTCACCAATTCTTATGGCTTATCCAGACTCAATAATATATGAGATAAAGGATGGATTAAATATAGTTAAATATAAAGAAACTGAGCATTATTTATTGATGAGAGATTTTATTAATAAACCAGAAAAAATGCTTCAGATACTGATGGAATAGTCTTAAATATTCTACGCATTAAATGAATCTTATATATGAATTAATCTATTTTAGTATCACTTTATTTATGCCATTCATATAAATAAAGTAAGGTTATTATACATAAGGTTAATAACAATTTTTTAGATAACAAGTAATATAGCTATATTATTTGTTATCTAAAAAACTTTTGGGGGTAGAGTATGAATAATAAAAAGATCTGTTTTATAACCTGTGTAAATGATGACTTACTTTATAACCACTGTTTAAATTATATAAATAAGTTAAATGTACCATATGGATATGAATTAGAAATATTACCTTTAGAAAAATCCTCTAGTATCACAAATGCTTATAATAAAGCCATTAATTTAAGCCATGCAAAATATAAAATATATTTACATCAAGATACCTATATAATTAATGAAAACTTTATAAAAGATATATTAGAAATATTTGAAAGTAATTTGGACATAGGTATGCTAGGGGTTGTGGGTTGTAAAGCATTATCTATGGATGGAATATGGTGGAATTCACCTAGTACTGTAGGAAAAGTAATAGAAATTCATACAGGAATTCTTGGATTGCTTCAGTTTAGCGAGGTAGAAAATATTGAATATGTGGATTCTATAGATGGATTAATAATGATTACTCAATATGATATTAAGTGGAGAGAGGATTTGTTTGATGGATGGCATTTTTATGATACATCTCAGTGTATGGAGTTTAAAAGAAAAGGATATAAAGTAGGAGTCCCAAAGCAATTCTATCCCTGGTGTATACATGATTGTGGAATAGTTGACACATCAAACAGATATGAAGAATATAGAAATGTATTTTTAAAGGAATACTTAAAATATTGCTAGGTAAGGATTTAAAATAAACACTTTTATTTGTTGTAGTATACATCTATATATTTATAACGATAACTATAAATATATTTCAATTAATTGAGAAAGATAAGGTAATGAGGCACTTGCTGTTTGAATTCAGGAAGTGCTTTATTGTGCTTAAGTTTAGATAGAAAATTATTTACTTTTGCTCCATAAATGAATTATTACAAATTTGTTATAATTCCTTATACCTTAGAGTAATAAAGGGGCATTATTATATAAGTATAGTAACACATAGGAGGGATATATATGGTAGTTATAAAAACTGAAGAGTTAAGTAAAATATATGGTAAACAGCACAATAAGGTTATAGCCTTAGATAAGGTTAGTATAGAAGTTGAAAAGGGAGAATTTGTAGCGGTAATAGGAGCTAGTGGTTCTGGAAAGAGTACATTGCTTCACCAAATAGGAGGGGTAGATAGGCCAACCTCAGGCAAGGTTATCATCGATAATGAGGATATATATAAACTAAATGAAAGTAATCTTGCTGTGTTTAGAAGGAGAAAAATAGGCTTTGTATTTCAATCCTTTAATCTAATACCGGTTTTATCAGTGGAAGAAAATATTAAAATGCCAGTGCTTTTAGATTATAAAAAGGTAGACGAGGAATATTTTAGAGATTTAGTAAAGACCATTGGAATTGATGACAGATTAAATCATCTTCCCTCTGAGCTTTCAGGAGGACAAATGCAAAGGGTTGCCATAGCTAGAGCATTGATTAATAAACCAGCAATTATACTAGCAGATGAACCTACAGGAAATCTTGATAGTGAAACCTCAAAGGAGATAATTGAGCTTCTTAAGTATTCCGTTAGGAAGTACAATCAAACAGCTATAATTATTACCCATGACTTAAACATTGCAGAAAACGCAGATAGAATAATTAAAATTAAAGATGGTAAAGTGGTGAAATAGGAGGGAGAGTTATGAGAAGTTACAGTGAAATATCTACAAGATACATGAAAGAAAATAGAAAAAGAACTACCCTAACCATAATGGGAATAGCTCTTGCTACTATATTAATATTTGCCATCGGAACCTTTTTATTAAGCTTTAAAGATTCTATGCTTCAAAATCTCCTAAGGACAGGAGGAGAGTATGAATTCAAAATTAATGATATAGACTCAACTGAAGTAGAGAAGCTTATCAATAATGCAGAAATTAAAAGTAATGCCATTTTAATAGGAGAGGCGAAAGAATATAAAACTAAAGCCACTGGGACAGAGGCATGGGTTTATATAGGAGATAAAAATTATTATGAAAAAATATATACTAATAAAATAATAGAAGGTGTTAAACCAGCTAAGGAGAAAGAGATTATAATTGATACATATACCAGAAATTCATTGAAGGTCAAGGTGGGAGAGAAAATTATCCTAGAAGATAAAAATGGACAAGAGGATATATTTAAAGTAGTGGGAGTAACAGAACCACAAGGATATTTTGGTGGATATAATATATACGCCTACTTTGATAGTAGCAAGCTTAATAGTGATAGCAATTATAGTGTTTATATTAATTTAAACTCGAAGAAGGATAAGCAGGAGATAATAAATAAGGTTTTAGCTGATTCCAATATAGAATTAAAAGAAGATACAAAGTCAGATAATAGTCAAGTATTATACTTAACGGGTAATGGAGGAAATGAATATGTAAGTACCGGTATAATGAATATAGCTATATTTGTTATAGCTATAATAATAATCTGCACAATTACTGTTATATATAATTCCTTCAATATATCTGTAATAGAGAGAACAAAATACTTTGGGATACTTAAAGCAGTAGGTACAACTCCAAGGCAAATAAAAACCATCATATATAAAGAAGGATATTTAATGGAGCTTATTGCTTTACCAATAGGATGTATTATAGGCTTTTTATCTCTTAAATATGGAATACAGATATTTATTGGGAATAGTATAATGACCATGGAGAATTTCAAGGTAGGCTTCTATCCAAGTATTATCTTAGTCACAGCAGTTATAGTTAGCATAACCATATATATATCCTTATTAGGGCCAGCAAGGAAGGCAAAAAAGGTATCAGCAGTTGATGCCATGAGAAATAAAAATGATATAAAGCTTGGGAAGATTAAGAAGAGAAAAGGAACTATCATAACTAAAATCTTTGGAATAGAAGGAAGCATTGCCTATAAAAATATTAGAAGAACCCCATTTAGATTTATAATAACTGTAATAGCCTTAATAATTTCTGTTACAATGTTTAATGTGTTTTATGGTTTTATGGATTATGCAAAACAGACAGTTATGCAACAATTTCTATATTCTGAATTTGATGGTCAACTCACTAATATAGATACAAATAAGACCTTTTCAAAGGAAGAATTAAGTGAAATAGCAACTCAAAATCCTAAGGGAACTATGTATCAGTACTATCTAAGGGATGAGAGTATAAAACTTCCTACAAAATATATTAATAGTGATTATGAAGAAAAAACAGGCAACTCAAGTGATAATAATAGATTTGAAGAATTAGGATATACAGATATAAGAGGAAATGGATATTATATAGGAGGAACTAAGGAATTAAAGCTAGTAGAAAAATATATAATAGAGGGAAAGTTTGATGAAGAGGCTTTAAAAAATGGAGGAGTAATCCTAGTTGATGGTACTAAAATCACTACAGAGAATGGAAAAAAAGAAATTGTAAGACGTACAACCTATAAGGTAGGGGACACCATAAAAATTCCTAAGGTTAAGAGGGAAGAGGGAAGTGAAATCCTTTCAGAGCCAAGTGAAGAAAAAATAGAAGAGGCTATAAAAAATAATCAATTTTATGAATTACCTATTATAGCAATAGCAGATAGAGAACCTATAATGGGACAATATGGAAACAATAAAATAAATCTTTTAATCCATGAGGAAGCATATAAAAAGGATATGGGAGAATTTGCTCCAAATACAATTTTCTTTAGCTTTAATGGGGATACTAAAGCTAGGGAAAAGGCCATTGAATATTTTCAAGGTATAAGTACTACTGAAAATTATAAGTATATGGATTTGGGTGATAGTTTAAAAGAGGTTGAAGATTTATATAAACAAGTACAGTTCTTTGTATACTGTTTTATAATTGTAATTTCTATAATATCCATTGTAAATATATTTAATACTATATCAACCAACCTACTTCTAAGAAAAAAAGAATTTTCAACCCTTAAGGCTATAGGTATGACTGAAAAGCAACTTAAAAGAAGTGTGCTTCTTGAGGGAACTTTATATGGGATAATAGCAGCTATAATAGGAGGTATACTATCAGCACTTCTTTTAGCTCTTATGATTAAAGCAGGAGGAGGAGTTGCAGATGTGAAATATAATTTTGCAGCAATACCATTTATTCTTTCAATTATCTGTGCTATAGGAGTAACTTATATCTCAACTTTAGTACCACTTAGAAGATTAAAAAATCTTACAATAGTAGAAGGTATTAGCGATGATGAATAGACCATAGAGAAATAGTTTTAAATATTAGTTAGGTAGTATATAATATAACTAAATAGGGATAAACGATTATGCAGGCTCAGTTGGAATTTTGCTTTTAAATATCCAACTGAGCCTTTAAAATATTGTGGAGGAAATATGAAGATATTATTAGTTGAAGATGATATTACTCTTGCTATGGGTATTGAGTACTCACTTAAGAACGAAGGTTTTGAAATAGCTCATGGGAAGAATCTAAAAGAAGCTAGAATTCTTCTAAAGGAAGATAATATAAATATGATTTTATTAGATGTGACCTTACCAGATGGTAATGGATATGATTTTTGTAAGGAAATTAGAAAGGAAGCAGATATTCCAATAATTTTTCTAACAGCTTGTGATGAAGAGGTTAATATAGTCTTAGGGCTAGATATGGGAGCAGATGATTATTTAACTAAGCCTGTTAGAGTACGAGAATTAATTGCAAGAATCAATGCAGTTACAAGAAGACGTGGAGTAGAAAAAAAGGGGAATGAAAAACAGAAAATTACCTATAGGGATTTGACTATATATCCTTTGAAATTTGAGATTTATAAAGATGAAGAAAAAATAATATTAACCTCTGTTGAATACAAGCTCTTACTTTTACTACTTGAAAACATGGGAGATGTGCTTACAAGAAAGCAGCTACTAGAAAAACTCTGGGATATTGAAGGTGACTTTATTGAAGAGAAGACCTTGACCGTATATATTAATAGATTGAGAGAAAAGCTTAGAGAAGAAAAGAAGGCACCTTATATTGAAACTGTAAGGGGAATTGGATATAGATGGATAAGTCAAAATTGCTAAATATAAAAAGATTTTACAGGAATCCTGAAGTTAAAAAAATTACAGTGAAATTTATAATTATTCTACTAGTTGGAATAATTACTATTTTTGCAGCATCATCTTTTATAATTAAAAGAGTTAATAAGCTAATGATAAATCGAAATGCAGTGATTTTATCTAATATATTAGATAAAAAAGATACCTTAAGCATAATAAAAGATTTTTATAAGGTAAGAGATAAAGAAGAAATAGAGAGAGCTAAGGATATGTTAAAAAGCTATGGCTATGACGAAAATATGTCTATGGAAAGTAATGAAATAGGAGCCTATATGGGCAAGGAAATCCTTACTATATTTATTCCAATGGGTGTATTTTATCTAGTAATATTATATCTTTTGTTCTTAAAGGAGCTTAGAGGTATATATATAAAAATGGATGAGATTGTAACAAAAACAGAAGCCATGTCTAGTGGAAAGTATAAGCATGTTGAAGGAGACTTTGATGAAGGTGAAATGGCACTTCTTATTTCATCTCTAAATTATATGGGAGATAGGGTGAATAATTCCATTGAGCTTCTCAAAGCGGAAAAGGAATATTTAAAGGATTTCTTATCTGATATTTCTCATCAGTTAAAGACTCCTCTAGCATCATTAATTATGTTTAATGATCTATTAAAGGAAAATGAAAATATGCCCTATGAGGATAGAATAAAGTTTTTAGATAAATGTGAAGAACAGCTTGAAAGAATGGAATGGTTAATAATGAATCTTTTAAAGGTTGGAAGACTAGAGGCTGGAGCAGTTAACTTTGAAAAGGAATATGAGCCACTAAGAGACACTATAGATATAGCAGTATCTTCATTAATTCAAAAAGTGAAAAAGAAGAACCAGCAGTTAATAATTTATGGGGATTTGGATATAGCTGTAAACCATGATAAACATTGGCTAGCTGAGGCCATATCCAACATATTGAAAAATGCCATTGAACATACACCCTATGGAGGGAAAATAGAAATAGGTGTAGAAAGAGGAGCACTTATAACTAAAATAAATATTGTGGATAATGGAAAGGGAATGTCAGAAGATGTTCAGCAGAAGGTATTTAAAAGATTTTATAAGGGAGAAAATAGTGTAAATCCAAAGAGTATAGGTATTGGACTTTCTCTATCTAAAAGCATTATAGAAAAACAAGGGGGAGAAATTAAGCTAAGAAGTAAAGAGGGAGAGGGAACTACCTTTGTTATTAGCTTTATAGATTCTTTAAAAGAATAAGATATAATATATTTATAATAAGAGTGTAAATAGTTTTTAAAGAAGTTACTATGAATTAATATAGTATGGTGTAGAACCATAAAGTAAAGAGTAATGATATGGAGGACAAAATATTGGGGATGAAAGTTGAGCATTTAAACTCCATGTATAGGAATAAATGGTGGAATTCTAGCAGTGAGTTAAAACTAAAGAATCAACCTAGTACCTATTGGGAAAAAAGAAAAAATGAAAAAAAGTTTAATACACTTATAGATAATATTATAAATCATATAGAAAACTTTCCTCAGGATGTAAATGCAAGAGTAAAGTGGAAGGAGATAGGTAATAAATATCTGGACAACATAATTTTAAAAGAAGATACTTTCAAGCTGGGAATTTTAGATAAGGAAATGAAAGCTCAATTTTTTAAGAGTACCAATGATTTTATAAAGGCGTGTAAGAGTTTTGATAAGAGCTTAAACTATGAAGATATAGGTCAAGCAATGAGAAATGTTTGGATAGTGAATATATTTCAAAAGGTAGTAGGAGAGGAAATTAAATTTACTGATGCTATATTTGGATATAGTATGCTATATCCCTATACAGATAATTATTTAGACGATATAGGGATAACTAAGGAGGAAAAAAAAGAATTTAATAATAGATTTACTCAAAGACTTAAAGGAAATGGTATAAAGGCTATAAATCCTCATGAAGATAAGGTATACAATCTAGTTGACTATATAGAATCAGTGTTCCAAAGAGAGAAATATCCTATGCTATATGATAGCTTACTACTTATACATCAGGGGCAAATTAAAAGTCTTACTCAACAAGATGAAGTAACAATACCCTACGAGAGGGATATTTTGGAAATATCTATTGAGAAGGGTGGAGCTTCTGTGCTTGCTGATGGTTATCTTATTAGAGGGACCTTAACTGAAGAAGAGGAAGATTTTGCTTATGGATATGGATTTTTGCTTCAACTTTGTGATGACCTTCAGGATGTAAAGAGTGATTTAGAAAATAATCATATGACAGTGATGTCACATCTAGCGACAAAATACCCATTAGATGTGATGACTAATAAGTTAATAAATTTAACCATAGATGTGGTTGACAATGCACGGTGTTTTAAAGATAAAAATAGCAGTGAGTTAAGAAAGCTCATAAAGGATAATTGTATAAATATGATATTATTTGCTATAGCTGATAATGAGGATTACTTCTCAAAGGCTTATATTGAAGAAATATCTAAAATATTACCTTTTAGAATGAGCTATATTAAAGAGCTAAAAAAGAGCCTGAATAAAAAGTTTAAGAAATTAACTACTATTTATGAAGAAGAGGAATTAGAGAAAATATTGTTATATCTAATAGAATAATAAATTAAAAGATTCCTAAGTGGAATCTTTTAATTTTGGGCTCCAATTTAAGATTTTGATTATAATAGGTTACATATTACATCTTTAAACTTAGCATAAAAAAGTTTATAATTGACATGGGTTAAATAATTATTATTAATTAATATTTCTTAAAAACGTTTAAATTTTTAGAACTGGAGGAATCATGGAGAATAATAAATATTTAGATATCATAGGAAAAAATCCTATAATTATAAAGTCAATTTCAAATCCTACTGAAGAAATGAAACTTTTAGCAGTTAAAAAAAATGGGTCCATGCTTCAATATATAGATAATCCTACTGAAGAAATGCAGTGGGAGGCATTAAAAAGTGATGCTATGACCATAAGATTTATAAAATATCCTAGTTATGAAATGAAAAAATATGCCATAGAAAAAGGATGGAATAATTTAAGATATGTAGATAGCCTAAATGAAGAGCTTATAGGAATAGCTATAAGTCAGCGAGGATGGGCTATACAGTACGTAGATAATCCTAACTTGGAGATACAAAGGTTAGCTATAGATAGAGATTATGATGCTATTAAATATATAAACAATCCCTGTGAGGAAATACAAGAGAGAGCTGTAAATATAAGCTATGAAGCTCTTAGATATATAGATAATCCTAGTGAAAGAGTGGAGCTACTAGCAGTAAAACAAAATGAAGCTGCGATAAGTCTTATTTCTAATTTAACTGAGGAGAAAAAATTGAAACTTCTAAAGGGTAATCCACTAACTATGAAGTATTTTAATAATACCCTGCTTATAGACAAAGTAGAAGAAATCTTTAAGGAAGTAATGGGTAGAGAAGAAGTAGAGGAGCAGTACATTAGAAATTTTATAAATTCTGAAAGTATAGGAATAAAACAAGGAAATATATCTATGGATAAGATTTTATTTATATATAATTATGGAAGTAAAAAGGCTAAAAAAATAGCTGTTGATGAAAAATTGAAATATTAGGTATCTGAAGAAAAATAACTAGTTATTTTTTGGAGGATGCCTTAATGAAGGGAGAAAATTATGAACTTTAAAGATACGTTACTAGCAACAGAGTTGGTTATAGCTACTAAAGAAGTACCTTTAATCGTAGGAGAAAGTGGTATTGGTAAAACAGCATTAGCAAAGGAGTTATCAAGAAAAAATAATTGGAATCTAGTGGTTATAGATGGAAACCTTCTTAAGGAAGGAGAAATAGGTGGACTTCCTACTGTAGAGGATTATAAAGAATCAAAAAATAATAAAAGTAGTACATTAAAAAAGATAACTATATATGCAGTACATACAAAGCTACAGGAAATAGATAGCTTAATTCATAGTGGAAAAGAAGTTTTATTATTTATAGATGAAATTAATCGTTGTGAACACACTGTACAACAAGAGTTGATGAACTTAATACTCAATAGAGAGATAAATGGGTATAAGCTTCATGATGATGTTAAAATAATGGCAGCAATGAATCCTTCAAGTAAGTATGGAGAAGGTTTTGACTATCAAGTGGTAGATATGGATTCAGCTCAGGAGAATAGATTTGTATGGCTTTATATGGATAGTGAAGTTAAAGCATGGATAAGTTGGGCAAAAGGATATGGAATTGAAGAAAAGGTTATGGAGTTTATTTCAACCTTTCCGGAATATTTACATGACAGAGATAATGAAGATCATGCAAAGGCCACTCCAAGGAGTTATGAGAGGGTATCTAAGTGTTATAAATTATACAAAGATAGCCAGGGGTCTATACCTAAGAGAGTGTTTCTAGAAATAATAAAAGGAAATTTAGGAAAGAAGATAGCACAAGAATTTCTTGGCTTTATTGAAGAAAATAATGCTCCTCTTATTACTTACGAAGAAATATTTGAGATAGAAGATATTTCAATAGAGCTAGCTAGTACTATAAAGGTAGAAACACATACACGCCTATACTTAATTGGGAAAAATGTACTTCATAGACTAGAGAATATGGATATTGAAGAAAAGAATATACAAAGATTAGTAGAACTTCTAGAATTATACCCTATAGATTTAAGATTAGGTATTATGCAAGAAATTAAGGAATACTATGAGAAGTTGTATCAGGAATGTTTAGAAGAAGAGAAGTTTTTAGAGTTATACTTTAAGGCCTATAAAGACATTAAGGAGTAATTGTGTTATGGGAAAGAACTTTGAGGAAACAAGAGAAGACCTCTATAAAAGGATATACCATATATATTCAACTCAAGAGTTAACTTCAGACTTTGAGAGAGATTTTATAAATCTTGTTAATAAGGTTAATTTTTACTTGATACAGGAAAAAGATAGTTTCTATGGTCATTTTCTTTTAAAAATGGAGAGAAAAATAAAATATGATATATCAACACCTACAGCAAGTAACTTTAAAAACTCAAAATATATAATATATTTTAATCCAATGATATTTTTAGGACTTACCCTAGAACAGATGGGGGATAGCATTAAGCATGAAATACATCATATTCTAGCTCTTCATTTAATTAGAGCTAAAGAGCTTAAGGGTAAAGTAAGCCCCTTAGCTATCAATATGGCTATGGATATAGTGGTAAATCAACATTTAGAATACTTACCAGCTTATGCAACTACCTTACCTTGGGTGAATATAAAATATAAATTAGATATGAAGCCCTTCAATAGTTTTGAGTATTATGCACACCATATTCAGAGCAAATTAGACTTGCTTGGAGAAGGAACAGTGGAAGAAGATAAAGAGAATAATGAAGAATTTGCTAAGGAATTTAGCCCTCTTAAAACCCATGACATGTGGGAAAAGTCAGAGGATATTGAAGATAAGACTTTAAAGGAATTTACCTTGAAGTTTGCTATGGAAGCCTTAAAGGGAGATAACTCCCCTCATATAGAAGGTTTTATTAAAGATTTAAAAGAAGATCAAGGAGAGATTCCATGGAATCTATATTTAAAAAAGCTTATGGGAACCCTAGAAGGAGATAGAAAGAAAACTATAACTAGAAGAAATAGAAGACAACCTAATAGATTAGATTTAAGAGGAGAATTGAGGGGACATACAGCTCATATTACACTGGCTCTAGATATCAGTGCTAGTATAAGCAATGAAGAATTTGAGCAAGCCTTAAAAGAAGTTTTAAATATAGTGAAGAACTATAAGCATGAAATAACAGTTATAGAGTGTGATAGTGATATAAAAAGCATATATAAGATAAAAAATTCTAAGGATTTAAGAGAAAGAAGTCATTCTAATGGTGGAACTAAATTTTCTCCAGTGTTTGAACACGTGAATAAAACAAATACAAATATATTGATCTATTTTACCGATGGAGAGGGAGAAAAAAGGCTAGAGGTAGTTCCAAAGGGATATAAAACTCTATGGATAATATCAGGACATGGACAGAAACTTTCCTTACAGAAACCCTTTGGCATAATAAAAAAGCTTAAAGCTGTGGAAATTAAGGATGATAATATAGATATGGAGGATGTAAGGTCCGATGGATGGTCTATGAATCATCAGCAACCAGATCTTTAATGGATGACCTAAAATTAAGGATGTTTTGTTAAGAACAATGTTTATAGCATAGAAATAATGGAAGCTATTTTTTAGCTTCCATTTCTATTATTTCTCCACAAATAATAACTCTTTCATTATCAGGACATTTCATTTCAAATTTTTTATCTTTGGATTTATTTTATTCTCATCAAAATCTTCATCTATATCAAAGTAGAGTAGATTGTCTATTCCTAGCCTTTTATAATATTCAACCTTTTGATTATAATACTTTCTTGTTAAATCAGCACAGGAAGGTATATATGCAAGCCTAGGATTTTTTTTATTTAATAGATTTAATAACTCCTCGTCGAGGTTATCACTTTTACCAATAATTTGATCACTAAAAAACATTAGTTTTTTCATAAAGCCTCCATGTAGCTAAAAGGGTTAAAGTATGGTAGCCCTTCTATAGTTTTAATTTTTATGAATTATATATTTACTGTATATTAAAAATTCCTGTACTATCAGATATTAATTTGAAAGTTATACTATACCACATAGTAAAAGGTTGATTTAAAGTAGTATAGGATACTTCAATATTAGTAGCATTATCCTTTGATTTTTTAAAATCACTAATGGAATTAATCATAGTTTTGATTCAGCTTTTTTTTGATTTCTGAGATATTCTCAGCGATGTATGAGATTACCATTAAGAGAAAAAATACTGTTGTACCTATTAAGAGTGTCTTAATGAATAGCAAAAAATCACTTGTGGCTGACAATAAAATACCTGAATTTATTATACTGAAAGCTAATATGATACAGGAAATTATTCTTAAGCCGTTAATATATGTTTCTTCTTTATTGTATTCTATATATTTACTTGAAGTATTTTTATTTTGTATTGCTAAATCATAGCACTCTGAACATAAGTATTTGCCATGATAATTGGTTCCACCATCAAAAAATGAGGTTTTTTTATTGCAATGTGAACAGTTTTTACTCATAGAAAATCGTCTCCTCATCTAACAAATATTCTTTTATACCTTTCCACAAATATCCCTTTGCCAATGATTCCACAGAATCCAATTTATCCATATCTATAATTTGCTTTTCAATAACATTAAAATTATATCCTTGTTTAATGACGATAAATTTATTAACACTGGGCGTTAAAGCTTTTTGAGGGCAGCCATAAATACACTTTAAACATAGTACACAGCTATCATTAAACTTAGGAACTCCATTAGATAATGAAATGTTAGTTCTTGGACAGGATTTTTCACACCATCCACAGCTATTGCAACTTTTAGTAACCTTTATCTTTCTACCAAAGGATTTTGAGCCATATTTTTCAAATTCACCAATATAAGAGAAGAATCTATTTAAAAAATTAGGAGTTGTTCTGCGAGGAACACCAGACAGCATATCATTAATCATTTTCTCAACTTTATTAGGAAGTATTTTAAGCAATCTTATAGCTAGTCCATCAACAGTAGGAATAATCCAATTAGAGGGCATAACTATCATATTTTCATAGACAACGTTAAAACCTTTCTTCTCTAATCTCTTAATACAATGTAGCCTACAGGCAGTATTGGGAGTGATTTCTCCTCCTCCTGATACAGAGATTACTGCTGCAGATACTTTATCTACTTTGGAGATAGCATCTACATATTCATAAATAGGTTCAGGGGCATTACAGGCATGAACGGGATATATAACTATAAGTAGATCTTCACCATCACTAGTTATAGAATTCCTATTATTGAGTTCATGAACAACTACAATTTTACCTTTTGATTCTAAGGTTTCTTTAAAAACGTTAACAACTTTAGTTGTACTGCCTGTACCGGAAAAAAATACAATTTTAATGTTCTTAATATGGATATGTGAATCCATTACCCTTCACCACCTATTTTAATATATAGAAATAATAAATAATAAGATATGTTGAAACTTTCACTATTTTATTAATTGCAACATATGATCTAAGTCTATTTTACACCTGTCCATGAGTGTAACTTTATTATTCAAAATATCATTCATTAATTTATCAGCAACACTACAAGCTAAATGATACTGTTCTTTGGTGATTACTTTTTTGTTCAGTGCTTCATCTAGTTCATCTTTGTCTAACAAATATATTTCTAAAGAGGGTAATATAACAATATCTAAATATAAGTCATCATAATAAGGTACGCCATTATCATCTATGCCATTTTCATAGGTAATGTCAAAATACCATTGAACTATTTTATTATTTGCATCAAAAAATGCAGTCAGAGTATAATTTTCATCTAATGGCATATATTGAAGCATACTATAATCATTATCAATAATAGAAATATGGCTGTCTTCATACGTAATTACACAAGGATTTGTTACTTTATTTATTTTAAATAGGGATATATAACCTTTAAAACTATTATCAGTTAGCTTAGAAACTATAAAATCTCTATCTATAATTCTTTTCAAATAAGTTCTATCTGTGGATTTTCTTTTCATTTCAACCCTCCGAAATATAAATTAGAGGCTAACAAGTCTTATTTTTACTATTTGATTATTTTTTCAAGCACATTGGTTACTAAAGGGCTCAATCTTTCTTCGATATCCTTCCAGTCATATTCGTGTATTGGGAAAATCGAATTTTTAACTTTCTTAACACTTTTTACTGGAAAGATTATTCCATTAGGATATTCATTATTTACTCCAATAATATTCATCTCAATAGGATAGGATAAAGCGTTCCAAATAGAATCTAGAATAGGACCTTTATAGTATTTTATTATCTCTTCAGTACCACCACCATGTCCTATAATTCCTACAGGGTTGCCAAATAAAGGAGAGCGATAATTTTCCTCATTGAATCTCTTTAAAAAGGTTAACTGCTCAATTTTTTCAAGGACCATGGAGAGCTTTGATGGTATGGGTGCATAATGGGGAGAAACAATGAATAGTGCATCTGGAGTAATAAGTTTGTGATAGATTTCATTAAACTCCGCATCATAAATACAGCGTTCACTATTAAAACAACTTCCACATCCAATACAGGGCTTAAGTTCATAATTAGCAAGAGAAATAATTTCCACATCTAGGTTATTAGGAATATTTGAGCTAATTATCTTTTGGATGGGCCTGCAGGTTTTCAAAGAAGTACTATTTTCACCGGCATGTTTAATATTTGAAGCAGATATACAAACAATAAGCATATTTTATCTCCTTAGATTATATATAAATTAGCTACAGTGAATTAAAGTATTAGCTAGATTTCTATCCAATATCTTTGTACGATGTTACCATTATCCTCCATAAGTTCGTTTTCAAGGATTCCACCATTTGAAAGGATAGTTTTTGCTGAAGGAATATTATCCTTGTTACAAGTTACAAGAACTGGCCCTATACCCATATCTCTACACTTATCAAGAGCCATTTTTAGCATTATCGTTGCATAGCCTTTTCTTCTTTCACTAGGACGGACACCATAACCTATATGGCCCCCAAATTTGAGTAGCTCTTCATTCAAGGAATGTCTTATACAAATTGATCCTAATATTTTATTTTGATTATTTACTAAGAAATATGTGTCTGAAGGTGCAAGATGGGATGGACAGGTTTCACTAGTTTTGTAACTTTCTAAATCTTTCAATAAGCTTATGTAATCTCTTCCTCTTGGCCGTATGGATCCAGGAGATATACGCTCACCTTTTTCTTCACATTCTAATAGCATTTCATTATATCCATGTTTATGTTCCATTGAAGGAACTGCTAAATAAATTTTTCCCAAATTTAAAACACAACCTTTCCTATGGTACTTTACTGTGGAGTTTATATATTCGGTGGAATATATTTACATTATAGCACAAATGAGTTTTATATAAATAATACTTATGAAGAAGAAAGTTTAAAAATCAGTATTAATGGGATATAATAACATATATAAATAATTGTTATGAAATTTCGAAGTTAGGAGGATAAATATGTCTAATAAAAATATGGGCAATGAAGAAATAGTTGAAATTATAAAGAATTATCTTATCAATAAAGATAACATAAATAGTGTTTATATCTTTGGATCTTTTGGGACAGAAGATTTTAATGGAGATAGTGACATAGACATAGCCATACTTCCTAAAGATAAAATGACTTATCCTGAAATCTTAATTTTAAACTCAGACCTTGAAGATATGATAAAAATATCAGTAGATTTAAATGACTTAAATGTATTACCCGAATATATTCAAGTGCAAGTTATTATGAGAAATTATCTATTGTTTTGTAAAGATTATATTATTGAGCAAGCTTATTTAGATAAATTAAATCATTGGGTGAAAACTGAATTTCCATTTTGGAAAAAAATCATGTCAGTTTAAATAGGGGGAAATATGAGAAAAATAAATTTAGCAAGGCTAAATGTTACTGTAAATAAATCAGAAAAATGTGTTAATGAACTTGAAGAATTTTATGATGTAATATCCTCAGGTCAATATGATGATAATTCTATTATAAGTCGCTCAATGGAACTTTCATTTAGGAGCTTATTTAATAGTTTTCAATCTTTAGTAGAGGATTATATTTCTTTAGTACTAAGAACAGCTAGTATAGATGTAAGCAAAAAATATTTTAGAGAATGTTTAGATTTAAGTGTTACACATAAATTTCTCTCTCAAGAATTTGTAAATATGTTTAAACCATCTATTAAATTAAGAAATGACATAGCACATGGATATGATATTCCAACCACGGGTATGTTATTGGAGTTCTATAGGGAAAATAAAGAGATGTATACTATATTCATAAAGGATATTTTAGAATTTAAAAGTGAACTTAATGGAGAAGAACTCTTTTAAACTTTTTATAAGTAAATAATAAATTTTAATATATAAGAGCAGTGAAAATTAACATATTTTGAATTTCTACTTTTATGTATTTTTAGAGAGAAAGGGTGATACGCATGAGTTGGATTAATGAAGTAAGAGCATATGTTCCTTGTAATGAACAAGAAGAAAAGGATAAAGAGGGAATTTTAAAATGTATTGAAACTCAAGATAACATTTTAACTAGAGATAATGAGTTAGCACATATAACAAGCTCTTCCTTTATAGTAAATAAAAAAAGAGATAAAGCTTTAATGATATATCACAATATATATAATTCATGGGCATGGACAGGTGGACACGCAGATGGAGAAGAAGATTTATTAGCAGTGGCAATTAGAGAGGCAAAAGAAGAAACAGGAATTAAAAATATACATCCTATATCTAAAGATATTGCTTCTCTAGATATATTATCTGTAGTTGGTCACGTTAAGAGAGGTAAATATGTATCTGCACATCTACATTTATCAGTTGCTTACTTATTAGAAGGAGACGATAGTGAAGAAGTCAAAATTAAACCAGATGAAAATAGCGGAGTTAAGTGGATTCCTATAAAAAAGATATTTAAACATAGCAGTGAACCAGAAATGCATAAGGTATATGAAAAACTTATTAATAAAATACATAAAGTAAAATAAAAAGGAAGGTAAAATTCAATTAAATGGAATTTTATATTCCTTCTTTTTATAGTATTTTCAAATACATTCTATTATTTAATTCTATAGTATTTTTCAGTATTGGAGAAGATATTATTAGTAAATAAGATGTATAATTTACTTGTTGTTTAAATTTTTTACATAAATTCAAATAGTTTATATTTATTGGGGGTAATTTCATGGCAATTGATACCTTAGAATGTAGAGTAAAGGATATTATGAGTAAAGATTTTATTGTATTAACCTTAAATGACTCATTAGAGTATGCTCTTTATAAAATGATACAATTTTATAAAGATGAGGTAATTATAGAGAATGAGGATGGAATTTTATTGGGAATACTTACGAGAAAGGACTTTGGAAAGCTAATGGTCAGTGAGTCTTTTTCTCTTAAAAAGAGTATTAAAGATTATATTAGCAGTAAAGTTATTACAATCAGTGCTGAGACTTCAGTGAGAGATGCTAGAAACTTAATGTTACAGCACAATATTGGTAGATTGCCTGTGATAGAAAATTCTAAAGTTATAGGTATTCTAACTAACAATAGTATAAGAGATAAATTTTATATAAGTATTGATCATATGTATGTTTTACAAAATAGCATTATTGATAATATGCAGGAGGCTGTATGTATATGTGATGCTAAAGGCATTGTAAACTATTGGAATAAAAGTTCAGAAAAGTTGTACAATATCAAAGCAGAAGACATCATTGGAAGATATATTGGAGAAGTTTTTCCCAATGCTATGATAACTAAAGTGTTAAATGATGGTAAATGCATACAGAATATAAAACATGAGCCCGTAAAAGGTAAATCGGTAATTCTAAGTGTGGTTCCCATATATAATTCAAATGGAGAGTTAATTACCACTGTATCTACGGATAGAGATATAACAGAGGTGGTAAATTTATCCAAACAACTTATTTATGAAAAGAAAAAAGTAGAGCTACTGAAAGATGCATATCAAAGAGAAATTGCTACTAATTATAATTTTTCTTCCATTATAGGAAAGAATAAAAAAATTATGGAGATAATAGCAATTTGTCAGAAAGTTGCTAGCACTACGGCTAGTATACTGATTACAGGAGAGAGCGGGACGGGAAAAGAGGTCTTTGCCAAAGCAATTCATGAAGCTAGTGGAAGACAAGGTCCTTTTGTAGCAGTAAATTGTAGTTCTATACCAGTACAGCTTTTGGAAAGTGAACTTTTTGGATATATAGAAGGAGCTTTTACTGGAGCTTCTAAGAAAGGAAAGATTGGAAAGTTTGAACTTGCTAATAATGGAACCCTATTTTTAGATGAAATTGGAGACATGCCCTTTGAGATGCAGGCGAAGCTTTTAAGAGTTTTACAGGATGGCATGGTATGTAGATTAGGTGGAGAAAAAGAAATAATAACTAATACTAGAATTATTGCAGCTACTAATAAAAATTTAAAGGAGCTTATAAAGCAAAGTTTATTTAGAGAAGATTTGTTTTATAGAATATCTGTAGTTCAATTAGAGCTTCCTCCATTAAGAGAAAGAAAAGAAGATATAAATGAGCTAATAAATTTATTTATTAATCAGATATCCAAGAAGGAGAATATAGAGATAAATTTAGTGGAAGAAAATATATATAATATACTTACTAATTATAAATGGGAAGGAAATATTAGAGAATTAAGAAATGTAATTCAAAAGATGGTTATTCTTTCGAATGATGGTGTAATATCTGAGAAATCAATTCCTCAGTACATGAAGGATTACGAAATAGAAAATACTGAAAATTCTGAAGAAAGCTATGACCTTCGAATTAATATAGAAAAATTAGAAAAGCGGATGATTATAGAAGCTATGAAGGTAGCAGGAGGAAATAAGCAAAAGGCAGCACAGATTTTAAATATTAAAAGGAGCACTTTATATTATAAATTGGCTCAATACAATCTATAGTATCAGTTTTTTGAAAAGCATGTCAAAAAACTGACACATTTTTATTTTATAAAATATACAAAATATTAACTGGGGCATGATTAATTTTATAAAGGTATATATCAAGTAATTCTTAGCTTCAGAGGAAGTTTGTACAAGAGAGATACTCGCTCTAACTGAGAGGGAGAAGAACTTATACCTATAGGTAACTTCTCAAGTAATGTATAAACACTCATGCACGTATTGTAAAATATGAAAGCAATAAGGTTAGTAGATATAGATAAAGAGTGTCAAAAATTTGACAAAAACTATATGGGAAATTTGGCAAGAATTATGTAAAAAATATTAATTTCTAAGAATATTATGAAATCAAATAGATAAATGGACATTTATCTATTAATACTAAAAGATTTCAATTTATAAAAAAATTGGCATAAAAATTGCTGAAAATATAATAGATATTAAAAACTAAAAATTAAAATGGAGGTGATTGTATGTCAAAGGCATATCGGTTCCCACTAAAGATGCATATAGGGGCACCAGCGATACCTATAGTGAAAGAAGGCCAAAATATAAAAAGAGGGGAATGTATTGCAGAGCCTAAAGGCTTGGGAGCAAAAATTCATTCCAGTGTTTTTGGTACTGTTAGTTCAATCACAGAAATTTACATAGAAATTTTAGCGGAGGATACTCAAACTGAAGATTATATAAAGATTAAAGAATGTAGAGACATTTGTGAAGCAGTATATGAAGCTGGAGTAGTTGGTAGTGGAGGAGCAGGATTTCCGACTTATGTTAAACTGCAAACTAAACTAGAGGATGGATATATAATAGCCAACTGTGTAGAATGTGAGCCTGCATTACATCACAACATAAAGCTATTAGAAGAAGTACCAGAGCTAGTAATAAGAGGTATAGAGTATGCAATGAAAGTAACAGGAGCAAAAAAAGCTTATGTGGCTATTAAAGAGAAAAATCAAAAAGCTATTAAGTCAATTGAAGCCTGTTTAAAAGATTTTACGGATATTGAAATTCATCCTCTTAAAGATATTTATCCTATGGGGGAAGAAAGAGCCATTATCCGCGATATATTTGGACAATGGTTAGAGCCTAATCAACTTCCTATAGAAGCAAAATCTGTAATTCTTAATGCTGAAACCCTATGTAATATTACAAAAGCTGTAGAAGAAAGAAAGCCAGTGATTGATAAGGATATTACGGTTATAGGAAATTTGGTTGGTGGAAATATGCCTCATGTGTGTATGCGTGTTCCTGTTGGTATGCCTATTAAAGAATTAATAGAGAGCTGTGGAGGCATTGATGGGAATTATGGAGAAATAGTTTTAGGAGGACCTTATACAGGAGTAGCAGTAAATTTAGAGGAGGAAGTAGTAACAAAGACTTCAGGTGGAGTAATAGTTACAATACCTCTTCCAGAGTATAGAGGAAATTTGGGACTATTGGTATGTGCCTGCGGTGCTGATGAAAATAGACTTAAGGATATAGGAAACAAGATGCATGCCAATATAGTTGGGGTAGCAGAGTGTAAAAACATCATAAGAAATAAGGGTGTGGCAAAATGTAAAACTCCAGGAGATTGTCCAGGACAGATAGCTGCTGTTTTAAAGCTTAAGAGCATGGGGGCAGAACGGATACTTATCTCTAATTGTTCTGACTGTTCTAATACAGTGATGAGTTGTGCTCCTAAACTTAATATTCCTGTATATCATCATACGGATCATATTTTTAGGACCATAGATTACAAGCTAACTAGAAGACTTAGTTTAGAAGAAGATGAAGGAGGAATTTAGTCATGTCAATGAATGATGAGTATGCATTGGAGATGAAAAATGAAGTAGCTGTAGTATGTTGTAGAACTGAAAAAGGAACAATTATATCTCCAGCTAATCTAGAAGACCCATTAATTTTTCCAGATATGCTAGAAACAGGACTTATGTTTATTCCAGATAATTGCTTGAAAATTAGAGAGGTATTAGGTAAAAGGTTAATTAAAACCATAGACTCATTAACTCCTATTACTCCAGATTTAATCGATGGATTATCTTCAACAAAGAGTGAGATTTCTATTTCACCACAAGCTAAGGCAGTACTAAAAGTCAATAAGAAATCAGAAGAGATAATAACTGATAAAGATTTAGAAAACCCAATGCACTTTGAAAAACTACAGGATTCTTTATTGATTAACCTTGATGAGGAAGTATTGACTGTGGAAAAGGTATTAGGACAAGTATTAAGAGAAGATACAAGTGCCTTAACTCCAATTACATCAAAACTATTAAAAAACTTTGAAAGCAAAGAAAAATCTTCTAATAGCGAATCTCAAATATTGAATACCACTAGTGGTGCTGTTTTAAAGATTAAAATTGCAGAAGGCAAAGGAATAGATATAGAAGTTCCATTAACAATTCATCAAATGGGATCCACTGAATTTCCAAAAGTAAAGGTAATAGAAAACTCCATTAAACCAGAGGAAAATTCAGACATGGTTGAAGCAAAAGAAATCCTTAAGATTGAGAATAAATTAGTTAGAACCTTATTAAAGAAGCATTTTGAAATTAATGAGGTCAGGTTTGGAGAGCAAACGAAGATTGAAGGAAAAACTTTATATATTAGAGAGAACATATGTGAAGATGCAGTAAAGATAACAGAACTGGTAACTGATATTAAAGTAGAAATTATTACTCCAGATAAATATAATACTTACTCTGAAACAATAATGGATGTGCAACCAATTGCAACCAAAGAAGGAGATTCTAAATTAGGAACTGGAATTACTAGAGTTATAGATGGAGTAATTGTTATGGTTACAGGTATCGATGAAGATGGAGTTCAGATTGGCGAATTTGGTTCTTCAGAAGGTATTCTTGAAGAGAACATAATGTGGGGAAGGCCAGGGGCTCCAGATAAAGGTGAAATATTTATTAAGACTCAAGTATCCATTGAGCGTGGAACTAATATGGAAAGACCAGGACCTCTTGCGGCTCATAAAGCTACTGATTATATAACTAATGAAATTAGAAATGCTCTTAAAATAGTGGATGAATCTTTAGTAGTAAGCAGTGAAAGATTAAACCAATACAGAAGAACTGGTAAGAAGAAGGTAGTTGTAGTAAAAGAAATAATGGGGCAAGGAGCTATGCATGACAACTTAATTCTTCCTGTAGAGCCTGTGGGAGTTTTAGGTGGAAAGCCAAATGTAGACCTTGGAAACCTACCTATAGTTCTTTCACCTCTTGAAGTTTTAGATGGTGGTGTCCATGCTTTAACCTGTATAGGTCCAGCATCAAAGGAGTGTTCAAGACACTACTGGAGAGAACCTTTAGTTATAGAAGCAATGAAAGATCCAGAAATTGACTTGTGTGGAGTTGTATTTATAGGTAGTCCTCAAATTAATAGTGAGAAGTTTTATGTTTCTGAAAGACTTGGTATGTTAGTTGAAACTATGGATGTAGATGGAGCAATAGTTACTACAGAAGGGTTCGGTAATAATCATATAGATTTTGCAAGTCATATAGAACAAATTGGTATGAGAGAAATACCTTGTGTAGGAATGAGTTTCTGCGCAGTTCAAGGAGCACTAGTAGTGGGTAATAAGTACATGAAGTATATGGTAGACAATAATAAATCAGAAGCTGGGATTGAAAATGAGGTATTGTCTTGTAACACCTTATGTGAGGAAGATGCTATAAGAGCACTAGGCATGCTTAAGACTGCTATGGCTGAAGAAGAAGTAAAAAGTGCTGAAAGAAAATGGAATGCTAATGTGAAAGAAAATAACCTAGAATTAATTGAAGCAGTAAGAGACTGTAAGATTATTAGGGTAGAAAATGAAAATTCCATACCTATGAGTGAAAAGAGACTAGAGAAATATTCAACTAAGTAGCTTATGCAATATAAACTCTCATAGCAAAGATAATGAATTTAAAATCATAAGGAGAAAATTCATATGAAGTATGGAGATAAGATAATAGAAATGCAAGGCATTATATGTGAACTGCATGATGGTTCAGTCTCAATAGATTTAAAGGGAAGATTAGGCTTTTTAAAAGTCCCAATGAGAATGCTTATAACAGATTATCCTTTGAAGCTAGGTCAAGAGGTTGGGTTTAAAATGAGTTTTCTTGAAGTATTAAGTGAAAATTCAAACGATAAGTATATAAGAAATATTAAAACTAGAGATAGAAAGGAAGGGAAAGAATATGACTAGTGGACTTACGGTTATAAAAGGATTACAATCAGAAATTTTTGTACCTATAACTCCACTTCCAGTATGGACTCCTGTTACTAAAGGACTTAAGGATATGAAAATTGCTTTTGCAACGGCTGCTGGAGTACATTTAAAGTCAGATAAGAGGTTTAATTTAGCAGGTGATTTTACCTTTAGGATAATACCAGGAAATATAAATACAGATGAATTAATGGTATCTCATGGAGGATATGACAATGGAGATGTTAATAAGGATGTTAATTGTATGTTTCCATTAGATAGATTAAGAGAGCTTGCAGAGGAAGGTTTTATTAAGGAGATTGCTGAGACCCATATAGGCTTTATGGGCGGCGGAGGCAATCAAGAAAAGTTTAAAAGTGAAACAGGGCCTGAAATTGCAAAATTACTTAAAGAAGAAGGGGTAGACGCAGTGGTATTAACTGCTGGCTGAGGAACTTGCCATCGCTCTGCTGTACTTGTACAGAGAGCAATTGAGGAATCGGGGATTCCTACGATAGTAATAGCAGCACTTCCACCAGTGGTTAGGCAATCAGGTACACCGAGGGCAGTTGCGCCACTTGTACCAATGGGAGCAAATGCAGGAGAACCTAATAATCCAGATATGCAAAAGGCAATATTAAAAGATACGCTTAAGCAATTGATAGAAATAGATTCAGTAGGAAAGATAATTTCCTTACCTTATGAATATATAGCTAAAGTTTAATTAAATAATCTTAGCATAATTTTTTTATAACACTAGATTAAGATAAACGGTGGTTACATGAATAAAGAAATTGAAATAAGAAAATTGATAATTAAAACTTTTCATATGAAAGAAGTAAAGTTATCAGAATACTCATATAATTATATAGAGAATAATACTCTTTATATAGGAACGGGGAGTAATAATGAACTAGTCACAAAGGAAAATAAATATGTGAAAGAAATTCAGATAAAGCTAGTGCAACCTGATGAAAAAGACATATTTGTGAATTCTATCATGGATTTTAGTCCTATTGCTACTAAAGTGTTAGGAAAGCTTGGAGAAGGTATTACTCATGTTTTGACAGGGGTTTGTGTAATGCTTACAGGAATTGATGAAAATGGAGTCCAGATAGCAGAGTTTGGTTCATCAGAAGGAATATTGAGTGAACAAGTATGTTTTGATAGAGCAGGTACTCCAGCTAGTGAGGATATTTTAATTCATCTAGATGTGGTAGTTAGATCAGGAATGGGTACTGTTAGGGAAGCTATAACAGAAGTGCATAGATTATGTGACATGTTTATCCAAGAAATTAGAAATTTCTTAAAAGCTATGAATGGTAGATTTTGTGATGAAAGATATGAGTATATAGACAAGATTAAACCAGATAAAAAAAAGGTGGTAATTATAAAACAGGTTGCAGGTCAGGGAGCTATGTACGATACCTTATTATTTTCAAAGGAAGTAGGAGGCTTTGAAGGAGGAAGATCTGTTATTGATTTAGGAAATATGCCTGTAATTTTAAGTCCGAATGAATATAGGGATGGAGCCCTAAGGAGTATGCATTAGGAGGTAAGATCATGGGAGTTGGACCATCAACTAAGGAAACAACACTTCATCATTTTAGAGATCCATTACTTAAAGTTGTTTCAGAAGATTTAGATGTAGATTTAATGGGAATTATCATAGTTGGAACTCCCCAAGATAATGAACAGAAATTGTTTGTTGGGCAAAGAACTGCACAATGGCTTGAGGCAATGAGGGCTGATGGAACAATTATTTCAGTAGATGGATGGGGAAATAGTCATGTGGATTATGCTAATACCATTGAAGAAATTGAAAAAAGGAATATACCAGTTGTAGGATTAAGTTTCATAGGAATCCAAGGACAGTTTGTTGTTTCAAATAAATATATGAGTAATATTATAGATTTTAATAAATCTGAACATGGCATTGAGACAGAGGTGGTAGGTGAAAACAACGTAACAGAGAGGGATGCTAGAAAAGCTTTATCAATTTTAAAATTAAGAATGAGAAAAAATGAGAAGAAAGGCTAGGTGTGAATGATGGATGCTGTAAAATCCATTCATGTTATTGATTCTCATACCATGGGAGAACCAACTAGAATAATCATAGGTGGAGTACCCATAATTCCTGGGAAGACCATGCCAGAGAAAAAGGAGTATTTAGAGAAAAATTTAGATTATATAAGAAGCACCATAATGTTAGAGCCAAGAGGACATGCTGATATGTTTGGCTCAATCATTACGCAACCAACCTTAGAAGAAGCAGATTTAGGTATTATATTTATGGATGCAGGCGGCTATTTAAATATGTGTGGACATGGTTCTATTGGAGCATCTACAGTGGCTGTTGAAACAGGGATGATACCGGTAACAGAACCCTACACAAATATTATATTTGAGACTCCGGCAGGGTTGATAAAAGCGAGAGTGAAGGTTGAAAATGGAAAGGCTATAGAATCTACCATAACCAATGCGCCTTCATTTTTATATAAGAGTAGTTTAGAATTCAATATACCAGATTTTAAAAAGATTAAAGTAGATATAGCATTTGGAGGAAGCTTCTTTATTTTAGTTAATTCTGAAGAAATAGGTATTGAAATCTGCCCAGAAAATGCTCGAAAAATTAGTCATATAGCAATGAAGATCAGGGATTTTGTAAATAAAAATTGTATCATTGAGCATCCAACTTTAAAGCATATAAGAAAGGCGGATCTAGTCGAAGTCTATGGACCTGCCAAAAATCCTAAAGCTCATTGTCAAAACGTAGTAGTATTTGGGGATGGACAAGTTGATAGATCACCTTGTGGAACTGGTACCAGTGCAAAAATTGCCACCTTAGTTGCAAAAGGAGAACTTAACCTAAATGAGGAGTTTGTCTACGAATCTATACTTGGCACAATATTTAAGGGAAGAGCTGTAGAAAAGGTAACAGTTGGAGAGTATGTTGGAATTATTCCAGAGATCACAGCTAGTGCCTATATTACAGGATTTAACCATCTAGTTATTGATGAAGACGATCCTTTAAGATATGGATTTAAGTTAAAATAATAAGTTAATTGACAAAAATAATCAGCAGAACTATAATGAAGGCGTCAGGTTATATTTGTAAAATTTTCATTGTATTATATGTAATTTCTATTTATTGTTAAACCTAAAGTAGAAGTTTTTTATATGTATATAGGGGGATAGTTATGAGCAAGATAGCATTTTTAGGTGGATCATTAATTGACGGTAATGGGAAAGAGGCAATAACAAATTCATTGGTATTAGTAGAAAATAAAAAGATTGCATATGCAGGACATATGAAAGAGCTTGGAGATGAATATGAGAGGATAGATATTAGTGGAAAAACTATAATGCCTGGGCTTATAGATACTCATCTTCATTTTAGCGGAAATAGAACAGATAATGATAGTGATTGGGTTTTAGAGCCAGTTATTCAAAAGTGCATTGTAGCTGTGGCTCAAGCGAGAGAAGCTCTTGAACATGGATTAACTTCAGTGGGGGAAATTTCAAGATTCGGTATAAATATTAGAAATATGATTGAGGAAGGGATTATTCCTGGGCCTCGTGTGGTAGCTACAGGGTTAGGTTTTTGTAGAACTTCAGGTCATGGAGATTCCCATAGGCTGCCCTTAGATTATAATAATGCATCTCATCCTTGGGCAGAGAGAGTAGATGGGCCATGGGACTTACGTAAAGCTATTAGAGTAAGGCTTCGTGAAAATCCAGATGCCATTAAGATATGGTCTACAGGTGGAGGCATTTGGAGACATGATGCTAAAGCTCATTCTCATTATTCAATGGAAGAAATTCAAGCAGTGGTGGATGAATGTAATATGGTAAACATTCCAGTATGGTCTCATGCTGAAGGGTATGAAGGAGCATTAAACTCATGCAAGGCAGGAGTTTCTACTATAATTCACGGTCAAGAACTAAATGAGGAGTGTTTAGAGATAATGAAGGAAAAAGATATAACCTTTTGTCCGACTCTTCAATTTTTCTTTGAGTGGTTCACAGTGTATGAGCCTCCTTATAGACCAATTCATGATAATTATCCAGGAAATACTACTGCAGAGAAAGAACTTAATCGTATAATTGATAATTTAAAAAATGCAAATAAAAAAGGCATTAGAATAACGGTGGGATCGGATTCATTTTGTAGTAGTTTAACTCCTTATGGAAAATATGCTATTACAGAGATGTATGCATTAAACAGCGCAGGACTTACGGAGATGGAAACAATAGTAGCAGCAACTAAAAATGGAGCTGAAATGCTTAATATTGATGACATAACTGGAACTCTAGAAGCTGGAAAATTTGCTGATATAATAATTGTTAATGGAAATCCACTAGAGGATATACATAGAATATCTAGTGATAATATGGAAGTCATAATGAAAGAAGGAGCATTTATAAAAAGAAACTACAATTAAGGTATTTCAGCTTTATACCTGAATTATCTTTGGTTGCAGAGATTAATGGAAAGATAGTAGGCCAGGCATTATTGACTAAAGCAGCTATAAAAGAGTTTTACTAAAAGTTTAGTAGAACTCTTTTTAATGTTAGGGGATATTTAACAAATTATTTATTGAATTTAATGTAATTAATATATAATATTATAATTAATTACAAAATATACAACATAATTTTAAAATGAATTTTAATTTTATTAAGATGATATTTAAGGGGGATTTTATGAGACTATCAAATTTAAATAGGTATTCTGATTTATTAAAGGGGTATACGGAGTTAAGGTGCCAAGAAAATTCATCAATTAATGTAATGCTAATGAATGGCAATTTAACTCAAAATATTAAAACTTCATCAAGTGGTGTTTCTGCTAGAGTGAATGTAAATGGAGTTTGGGGATTTGCATCTAATTCCAATATTAGTGATGAAAGTATCAGACAAGTCTTAAAGCTTGCAAGACAAAATGGAGAGTTTTTAAATTCAAAATCTATAGCAAAAAATAGAGAATTAATAACCTCAAATCACTCCATAGAAAAATCCTTCGCTACACAAAAGAGAAGATTAACTCAAAAAAAATTAATAGACTTTGCAAAGGAAGTAGATAATTATATTTCAAAAAAGTATAAAAATTTAATTAGTAGAACTGTAATGATTAATGAATTAAATATGGAAAAGAGGTTAATTACATCTTCAGGAGCTGAGTTATATTCATTTTTACCAAGGACCATGTTTATTGTTAGTTTGGCTGCAAATGATAATAGTGGAAATCCAGTGGAGTTAAGTAAAATATACGGTGGATTAGGTCAATTTGAAGATAATTTTAATAAGCCAGAGGAGCTATATAAGAAAATAGATGAACTTTACAATATGCTTATGGAGAAAGTTGAGGGAGTTTATGCCGATGCTGGATTAAAGGAGTGTATACTAGCTACAGATATAGCAGGAATATTAGCTCACGAAGCTATTGGACATACCACAGAAGCAGACATTGTCTTATCGGGTTCTATAGCAGGAGAGTATATGAATAAACAGGTTGCTAGCCCTATAGTTACTTTAGTAGACTTTGCTAATACTGCTTTTGGAAATACTTGTCCTGTACCTATATATATAGATGATGAAGGAACTAAGGCTGAGGATGTAACCATAATAGAAAATGGAATTCTTAAAGGCTATATGCATAATAAAGAGAGTGCAAATCATTTTAATGTATTACCAACAGGAAATGCAAGAGCTTATCAATTTTCAGATGAACCAATAATAAGAATGCGAAATACTTGTATACTTCCAGGTACTGATAAGCTTAATGATATGATTGCTTCCGTGGAAGATGGATATTATCTCATGAAGCCTACTAATGGGCAAGCAGATGCAACTAGTGAATTTATGTTTGGAATAAGCATGGGATATGAAATAAAAAATGGGAAATTAGGAAAAGCCATAAAAGATACAACCATATCAGGAGTGGCATTTGAAATGCTAAAGACTATTTCTATGATATCTGACGATTTTTTATGGGCAAGTGGAGGAATGTGTGGGAAGAAGCAGCCTATAACTGTAGGTATGGGTGGACCTGCAATTAAATGCAAGGTGAATGTAGGGGGAAGATAGTATGGAGAATAGAGAATTAGCCTTATGGTGTATAGATAATGTAATTAAGCAAGGGGCAGATAAGGCCCAATGTATTCTAAGAAATAGTAAAAAGTATGAACTAAACTTTGGCAATGAAGGCATCTCTCTTCTAAGGACAACTATAGATGCCAATATAGCCTTAGTAGCTATAAAGGATGGAAAGAAATCTACTATATCTTTGAATAAAATAGATGAAGATGCTATAAATGCAAAGATAAAAGAACTTATGGATATGTGTGAATCAGCTGAAGTTGATGAGTGCAATGATATTGCAGAATTCCAACCTAAAGAAGAATTTAATCAAGGAGATAATGAACCAGATTTAGAGAAAATGTATAGAGTTACAAGCTCATTTTTAGATAAATTAAAAAGTGAGTTTCCACAAATTAAGTTTATGGATGGAACTGTAATGGAGTTTAATAGTAGTGAAATTATTTTCATGAACTCAAATGAAATAGAGTTTAAAATAACAGAAGGAATATATGAGACTAGTATAGTTTTTCTAGCTAAAGAAGGTGGAAAATCTACATCATTCACAGATTTTGGGTATTCTTTCAAAGAATTGCCAGATGATCTTATGGAATATGGAGACGTAAGGCAGAAACTTAAAGATATAGTTAGTCAATTACATTGTAAGAGCATAGGAGAAAAATTTGTAGGGGATATAATTTTGACTCCAGAGCTTGTAGTTGAGATGCTTTATTATTATAAGATAAAATTTCTTGGAGATGGAGCTTTAATAAATGGCACAAGTATATTGAAAGACAAATTAAATGAGAAAGTAGCTGATGAAAAACTTACAGTAAGATGTGTTCCTATAGGTGAGGAAATTCCTTGTAAAAGTTTTATAACTATGGATGGATATAAGACTGAAAATATAAATCTAATAGAGAATGGAGTATTAAAATCTTTCATGCTAGGCTTATATGCAGCAAAGAAAATAGGAAGAGAAGTTGCAAAGACAGATTTTAATTTAGTGGTTGATAAGGGAGATAAATCACTAGAAGATATTATAAAATCAACTAAAAAAGGAATAATTTTAGGAAGATTTTCAGGAGGAATGCCCGCTACCAATGGAGATTTTGCAGGGGTCGCAAAAAATAGTTTTTATGTTGAAAATGGAGAAGTTAAATATGCTATAACTGAAACTATGATAAGCTCAAATTTATATGATATGTTTAATAATATAGAGATCATATCAAAAGAAACCTTAAATACAGGAAGCTATATAACACCTTGGATGAAAATTAATGGGGTCAATATTTCAGGAAATTGATAGTTATCAGTTGATAACGACTAATGTAGATAATTGAAAGTTTAAAGCAATGAAAATAAAACACTTAGAATCTAAAACTCCTAAGTGTTTTATTTTTATATTGATATACGTCTACCATTCCCTTCCAGCATCATCACTCATTGAATTCACAGTGCCTTTTGGATATAGAACTGAGTAATGACTAAGGGAAGGGTTAGGCATTGCATCTGTAGGAGCCTTAAATACAAATAAGATTTTTAGCTCTTCTGTAATTTTGCAACCTATAATCTTTTCGTTATTATCTGTAAGAATTTCATATTGTGGCTCACCAAAAGATTTTATTGTATCATCTAGAGTTATACTTTTCAAAGTTTCATCAAAGGAACGAATTTCAAACAATTGCATTCCTTTATTGCATCCAAATACAACGTTTTTTGCATCATAAGTAAAATAAGTACCTTTCGCTAAGCTAACATAGTCACTTTTATCTTCTTTTCCCCATTGTTTTTCAATGTCATCTATTACATTATATTTAACTTTAAAATCGCAGTTTATAATTTTACCATCTTCTGCACTGGTTAGAATAGCTGATAAAAGTGAATCTACAGAGGGCGATTTTGAAGTTTTATCTGAACTTTCTTGTTTTGGCTTTTTGGAACTTTTTTTTTCTATTGAATCGGAATTTTTAGTAGAATTTTTTAGAGTTGACTCACTAATTTTTATATCTTTATCAGGCATATTACCATCTAAAACAATAAATGCAGTAGTAAATATGCTAATTAGTGCTAATATAGTTAAGGAAATTATGCTAAATTTTTTCATAAAACATGGCTCCTTTATTATAGCAATACATAATACATTACATATAAGTATATATTTAGAAAAAGTATAGGTTTAGAATATAAAAAATATTTTAATTATTGTAATAACATTTATTATATATTATAATTAAAGTGATAATATTACAAATTTATTAAGGAGGGTAGAAATATGAATATTTGCTTTGTTGATAAAATGAAAAAAGTTAGAGCAACTTCCATAAGAATTTCAGCAAATTCTTTATTTAACGGGATAGGTGCGTCTAAAATTTCATATTTGAAACAATAGTAAGTAATTCATCTTTTACCAGAAGCATTTAAATAAATAAGATAAATATCTGGGTAGGTGTAATCTTACCCAGTTTTTTTATGCTGTTTTAAGCTAAAGTGTAAGGTCTGGGTAAGTAATTGCTTGCCCAGATTTTTTATATCAAGTAATCCTCAGTTTCAGGTGGAGTCTGATTAAAAGAAATACTGTACTCCTCTAAAGCTTAGAAAAACTTATTTAGAAAAGTAGCTATGGAATAGAAAATTCATTGAGCAGTTATAGGGCAAGTGTAGCGCTTACTAGAGATTTAGATATATTTATTTGAATCTAAAATTAATTAATAAGTATAGCCTAAGAAGGTAAGGAGGAGTTTATATGATCGAATTATCATTAAATAATGTAATGAAATACTTTGGAGCAAATTTAGTAGTAAAGGATATTTCCTTTGTGGCTCAGCAAGGAGAAAGAGTAGGTATTGTAGGCAGAAATGGAAGTGGAAAAACCACCATATTAAAACTGATTACAGGGTTAGAGAAGATAGATGGGGGGGATATCTCTATAAGAAAAGGTGCAACCCTTGGATATTTAGAGCAGATGCCAACCTATGAAAAGGATTATAAGGTTATAGATATATTAAATGCCGCCTTCAGTAATCTATTTAATATGGAAGAAGAGATGAAAGAACTAGAGGAGAAGATGAAATCCGTAGAGGGGAATGAACTTGAGAGAATACTTAAAAGATACAGCGAATTGCAATATAAATATGAGGCCATGGGAGGCTATGGGAAGGAAGAAAAACTTAGTAAGGTTTCCACAGGATTGAAGTTTAGTGAGGAATTCTTGAATAAGTATTTTTATATATTAAGCGGTGGAGAAAAAACTACCGTAATGTTAGGAAAGATATTATTAGAAAATCCAGATATATTAATACTAGATGAGCCAACAAATCACTTAGATATGGAAGCTTTAGAATGGCTTGAGGAATATTTAAGGGAGTACAAGGGTACTGTTTTAATAGTTTCTCATGATAGATATTTTTTAGATAGTGTAACTACTAAAATAGTTGAGATTGAAGACTTAGAAAGTATAACTTATATGGGGAATTATACATCGTATATTAATGAAAAAGAACAACGGCTATTATTAGAATTAGAAGCCTATAAAGAACAACAAAAGAAAATAGATTCTATGGAAGAATCAATTAAAAGACTAAGGGATTGGGCTATAAGGGGAGACAATGGAAAATTTTTCAGAAGAGCAGCTAGTATGCAAAAGAGAATGGATAAAATGGAAAAAGTAGATAGACCAGTTACAGAAAAACAGAATATGAGGCTAAATATCTCCATTAATGAACGGTCTGGAGAAGAAGTAATAAAGGTGGAAGGTGGGTCAAAAGCCTTTGGAGAAAAGGAACTATTTAAAGAAGCCAATATGTTAATAAGGTATAAAGAGAAAGTCGCATTTATAGGACCTAATGGTAGTGGGAAATCAACATTCTTAAAAATTTTGTTAGGAGAAGAAAATATAGATTATGGAAAAATTAATCTTGGCGCTAATGTTAAAGCCGCATATTTACCACAGGTTATAAATTTTAAAGATAACAATATGACGGTACTTAATTGGTTTAGAGAGGATATAGAAATTTTAGAAGGAAAGGCAAGAGAATATCTAGCTAAATTTATGTTCTTTGGTGAAAGTGTATTTAAGAAGGTGGGGACTTTATCAGGAGGAGAAAAAAGTAGATTATTACTAAGTAAATTACTTTTTCATGATGTAAATCTTCTAATACTAGATGAACCTACAAATCACCTTGATATAGATTCTATAGAAACTTTGGAGGAATCACTTTTAGAATTTCAAGGAACTATATTTTTCATATCTCACGATAGGTATTTTATGAATAAAATATGTGAGAGAATAGTATCCTTAGAGGATAAAAAATTTGTTAATTACCTAGGAAATTATGAGTATTATAAAGCTAAAAATAATGAAAAGAAAAAATTTAAGGAAGAAAAAATAGTAAAAAAGGAAAAGATCCAAAAGTCTAGACAGGTTGATGAGGAAAAACAAATTGAAAATAGGAGAAAAAAGTTAGAGGAAAGTATAGAAATTTTAGAGGAAAATCTTAAGGAAATTGAAAATAGAATGAATTCCTTAGGAGGAAATTTTGAAGAGATAGATAGATGCTATAAAGAAAAGCTTCAATTGGAACATGAATTAGAGGGAGCTATGAAAAAATGGTTGGCAATTAATTAAATAAACTGTCCAGTATATATTTTATACTGGACAGTTTATTTATGTTAGAAAATAATAAAATAATAATTTTGGATAAATTAATATAATAAAAAAATTTAGCACAAATAAAATATATGTTTTGACAATAAATCAAAAAAATTACATAATGAGATAAGAAACATTGTGAAATGGGGGGAATTTAAGTGTTGAACAATTTAAAAGTAAGAAATAAAATATTTATGGTCTCTTTAATTATGATGATACTTATATTTATAGTTGGAATTATAGGATTAGTAGAAATTAGAAAATCAAATGAAGAAATAAATTCTTTATACAACAATAACTTACGTGCAATTCAACATCTTAATGACAATAGAACTCAAGATAGAGCAAGTGAAGCTAGTGTATATAGTATGATCTTAAGAGTTGAAAAGCAAGATGAACAGAAAACTGAGTATAATAATATTTTAAAACGGGATAAAACCTTTGATGAAAATTTAGAGAAATATAGAAAGATAAATCTAGATGATTACCAAAAAGATAAGCTAGCAACATTAGAAAAGGATTTAAAGAAGTATAGAGGAGCAAGGGAAGTAGTAATTAACCTTGCATTACAAGGTAAAAGAGAAGAAGCTCTAGAACAATGGAAACAGGTTCAAGGAATTATAGCTAATGATTTCAGAGAAAAACTTACAGATTTAGCTGACTATAATGAAAAATTAGCCAACAATACTAAATTGAAAAGTGACACTGATTATGAACTTCTGTCAAAGCTTTATATTTCATTATTAGTGATTGCCATGGGGCTAGGTATATTATTTTCAATAATAGTAGTAAGGAATATTACAAGACCTCTAAATATAGCAGTTAAACAATTAAAGTTAATAGCCGATGGAAACTTTTCAAATAAAATAGGGAATAGATTAATAAAGAGAAAAGATGAATTAGGCAGTATATTAAAAGGAATAGATAGTATGCAAAGTTCATTAAGCATTCTAATAGATAGCGTTAAAAATGAATCCTATAGTATAGATCAAGTGGTAGAGAATATTAATATTAATATAAATGAATTGAATGGAAATATAGAACAAGTATCAGCAACTATAGAAGAAATTTCGGCAGGAATGGAAGAGACAGCTGCCTCCTCAGAGGAAATGGCAGCCTCATCTCAAGAAATAGAAAGATCTGCATATTTTATAGCAAATAAATCGGAAGAAGGAGCTGTAGCAGCAAGGAAAATTAGTAAAAGAGCGGAGCAGAAAAAATTAGAGTTCTCATATGCTATGAAAAAAACTGACGAGATATTTATGAATTCAAAAATAGAGTTAGAAAATGCAATGGAAGATTCAAAGATAATAAAAGAAATAGGTATTTTATCTGAGTCAATAATGAATATAACTGAACAAACAAATTTATTGGCATTGAATGCGGCAATAGAAGCTGCTAGAGCTGGAGAGGCAGGAAGAGGTTTTTCAGTGGTGGCAGAAGAAATAAGAAAGCTAGCAGAACAATCAAAGGACACTGTAACACAGATACAAGATATAACTGAAAAAGTTATAAAGGCTGTAAATAGGCTTTCTAGCAGTTCAAGTGGATTACTTAAATTTATGTCAGTAGATGTAAATAATGAATTTAAAGCCATGTTAGAAGTTACAGAAAATTATAGTACAGATGGACAGTTTATAGATAATCTTGTAGTTGAGTTTAATTCTATATCTGAAGGGCTACTAGCTTCAATCCAAGAGATTATTAAAATAATAGATGGAGTTTCTGTAGCTTCATCTGAAAGTGCTGATGGAATCATGGAAATAACAGATAAGGTTATGCATGTTAACAATAAATCTAATGAAGTAATGAACTATGCATTACAATCTAAAGGTAGTGCTGAAAATTTAAAACAGGAAGTTGAGAAATTTAAAATATAGATTAATATAAAATTATTGCAATCTATATAAATATAAATCTAAATATTGATTTTAATGCTATACTAATGTTTAGATATATAAGTATAGCATTAAAATATTAGTCAGCTTTAATATATAGTTTTTAAAAGAACAATGTAATAGTTGATGTAGAAAATCATGGAGGGAATTATGATTAAGGAAGTATATAAAAATATATACATAAATGAAGTAGTATTACCCAATAATCCACTAAAGGCATTAAAGTGTCATATTATAATTGGGGACAATAAGAACTTAATTGTTGATACAGGCTTTAATAGTGAAGAGTGTAGAAATGAATTCTTTAGAGGTATTGAAGAGTTGAAGTTAGATTTAACTAAAACAGAACTTTTTATAACACATCTTCATGCAGATCATTCAGGATTAGCTTCAGAATTAAATAAAATGGGAGTTAAGGTCTATGCAAGTATGGAAGATGGAACTCTTATAAATAAAATGACAACTATGGAGTATTGGGAATCCTTCAATAAGAAAATAAAGCTTTTTGGATTAGAGAATGAAGGGGTTTCTATAGAGGATAATCCAGGTTTTAAGTTTTGTTCAAAGTCACCTATTGAATTTCAATATGTAAATGAAGGTGATAGAATAGAGGTTGGGGAGTATAGCTTTCAAATTCTGGATATATCAGGGCATACTCCAGGCCAGATAGGTATCTATGAAGAAAATCATAAACTATTTTTCTGTGGAGATCATATTTTAAATAAAATCACTCCTAATATAACCTTTTGGAACTTTGAAATGGATGCATTAGATGTATATCTTAAAAATTTAAAAAAGATTTATAACTATGAAATAAAACAGCTATTTACAGCGCATAGAGAAAATGTTGAAAACTACAGACTTAGGATAGAAGAATTAATAAACCATCATGAAGAGAGAGTGGAAGAAATACTCTACATCCTTAAGGAAAGTAATTTAACAGTTAAAGATGTGGCTTCCAAAATGAAGTGGCAAATAAGATGTAATAGTTGGGAGGAGTTTCCCAATGCTCAGAAGTGGTTTGCTACGGGAGAAGTAATGGCTCATTTAGAATATCTTGTTAATAAGGGACGAGTTTTAAAGGAAGATGTGGATGGAGTTCTTTATTATAAAATAGCAAACCTAGGGTGTAGGTAGGTGTTCACCGACTTGGTAGAGAGACACGCCGTAGGCGTAGAAAAATGGCTTCACTAGATAATAGAGAAGCCATTCAAAATTCTGGAGAAAAGATGACTTTTGCATACGCAAAACCTTCTCTCTCCAGAGAACAAAGGGAACACTTGAATGTAACCTCTGATCCGATTGTACTTCACTAAATTGTTTCGCAATTTACATCCATTTTAATTATTAGATATTTACTATTTGATAGAGAATTTATATTATCTTTACTTACGCCTACAAAGTTGTCTCCAAACATTTCAAATACATTTGAAGAAATTTGAAGTTCAGGAAGTCTTCCAATAATCTTTTCTCCATCAAATAGGTAGGCAAGCTGTACTGGAGAAGCAAAATTACCTTCAGGAGTAAAATCCCCACCAGAAGCTATAGATATTAATATACCTAATTCCCCGTTTAATAATTCACTAGCTGTTTTTTCACTTTCTACTATTTTAAAATTAGGATAATCTAAAGCTGGAACTCCATCATAATCACTAGAAGAAGATCCTGTTAGTGGTAAATTATATTTATTAGCAGTCCTTTTATCCGTATAGGGGCATAGGACTACTCCATTTTTAATTAGAGGAATTCTATAATTTTCATTCACCACTCCTTCAGCATCAAAAAAGCAGGTTGCTACATCCATCGGATTATTAGTTTGAAGTAGAGTGAAGTTTTCATTAAAGGTCTTTTTATTAAGTTTATCACTAAGGAGAGAGCTTTTAGTAGCAAAGCTAATACCGTGTAGATCTTGATAAAATTTAATAAGCGGTAAGGTATTATTAGAATCGAAAACAACAGGGAAAACTCTTCCTTCTGGTAGGGAAACTATATTTTTATAGCCATTACAAACTTTATTTACCATGTCTAATAATGAATCTCTATCATAAGTTCTTCCAGAAAAAGATATGTCACCATCTATAATATTCACAGAAGATTTTTCCTTGAAAATAATACCGAAATCAAGAAGACTATCCTTATATGAAAGTGAAAGAGTTTCTGTATTTTCTAATTTCTTTTCATATTCGGTGACATTGATCTTACCAAAAAAATTAAAATCTTCTTGATGCTCTGTAATATTATTTAAAGTAGCTTCAAACTCTCCTATTATATTAGCTTCATCTATTATTTCAACAGAAAAATCTTCAACTTTAACTAAATCCTTCTGAACTGAATACTCATAAGAAATCTTATTATTAAGGCTCTCTTTAGCTTTATCCTCTAGTTCAGCTTCATTGTAATTACCAAGAGCACCAGCTGTACCAATATAATTAGTATCATATAATCTAATACCTGTTTTTTCTATATTTTTTCTTCTTACGGAATCTATTTTACCACCAGTAACATTAAGGGAAATCTCTTTTACTTTTTGGATGTATTTTTCTTTAATCATGGTAATACCCCTCCTATTGAACATCTATATTATTTACTCTTACATATGGCCCACCAAAACCTACAGGAAGAGGATATTGCTCCATCTTACCACAACCTCCTGTTACAAAGGAAAGTATTTCAACCTCATTAGATAGACCATCAATTTCATTTAAGGTTTTCATAACATTGCCTGATATAACGGCAATATTTACGGGCTCACATAGCTTGCCATGTCTAATTCGGTAGGCTAGATTAGGCGCTATGGTAAATGTAGACATTCCAGAACCATGTTTCACAGTTTCTATTAATAAACCTTCATTTACTTCAGAAATTAGCTCCTCTTTAGTTTTATCCCCACCTTCAATATAGGTGGTTGTCATTCTTACTATAGGTTCAAACTCAAAATCCATACCACGTGCGTTTCCGGTTACATCTTCTTCTAAAGAACTTGCAGTAACTGAACTGTGGAGCCTTCCAGTGAGTATACCTTTCTTTACTAGATAAGTATTGCTACACTTAGTACCTTCATCGTCAAAGGGAACGTAGCCACTGCCAGAAATATTTCCACTATCAACAATTGAAAGCAGTTCACTTCCAACTTTTTTACCTATTGTCCATTCTTTTCTCATGGCTTCGTCACCGATCATAAAATCAGCTTCACTTTTATGTCCAAAGCTCTCATGAGCAAAAATACCTGCTGCAAGAGGAGAAAGTATCACAGTATATTTACCAGGTTTAACGGGTTCAGAATTTAATAATGCATCTTCACATTTTTCAATATCTAGAGCTAATTTATTATTACTATCTTTAAATATATCAAAATTATCACCAGCTACCTGGAAGCTATGAGAGAATCTTTTATCCTCATGGACAAAATTCATAGGCATTGAAAATCCAACAGTTTGAGTATCAAAGGTCAAATTAGCACCTTTGCTTGAATAAAAATTCTTGATTATTTTTTTATCTACATATTTAAACTTCCAATTAGACAGGTATTTATTACCTTCTATAAAAGGTAAATATTTATTTAATAGAGACTTTTTTTCTTCAATAGCTATATTAGAAATACTATTATCTACATATTTTAAGACACAGTCTTCATTAGCTTGTAATTTTTTAACTATATCATGTTGGTATATACTATCATTTGGAGTCGCAAATGTGGTAAGGGAATCTATTTCCTGTTGAATTCTATCCAAATTAGATATGGAGTTATAATACCATCTGTTGCCATCAAAAATTCTTATAAAGGCACCTTTATAGGTTTTAACTTTAGCTTCTTCAAGTATTCCTAAGGTATAAGTTACTTTAGTTTCAAATACGTCTTCTATACGAACATCACAGTATAGATTTTTAGGAAAATTAAACATTTAAAAACCTCCTCTATTTATAAGTTAGAATAAAAAAATGATAAATTTATTACATAACTGTAAAATAATTATAAGGTATAGGAATAAAGGTTTATAGTTAACAAAGTGTTAAATCAATTCATTACATTAAATTGAAAAACAGTTGACTTATGGAATAAATTCATATAGTATAAAATATAGAAATGAAATTACAAATTAAAGGAGGTCATGAATAATGAAAAACATTAGAAGTTTAACTTTTAAATTAATAGAATATAATTCCGTGACCTGTAGAATTTGTAGTTAAGTGTGTTTATACATATTTATAAGTTGAAATGAGCTTTACGCCACAGGTTATTAGTACCTGTGGCTTTTTATTTTGTGCCACAGGTGTAATCTCTCCTGTGGCTTTTAATTTTTGAAATTAATATAGGAGTATAAATTAGAAGGGACGTGAGAAAATGAAATTACCATTAAGAGAATATTTAGGACTATTATATAAGTACTTAAAAAAACAAAAGCTTAATGTGTTAGTATTAACAGCTATATTGATAGTGAATGTAGGGTTACAGTTAGTGAATCCTCAAATTATTAGATACTTCATAGATGAGGTTGAAAAAGGAAGTGGAATTAGAAATTTAATAATAGCTGCTATATTTTTTATAGGATTTGCTATTGTTAGACAAGGTCTTATAATTGTATCCACCTATATAAGTGAAAATGTAGGGTGGACAGCTACTAATTCTTTGAGAGTAGACTTAATAAAACATTGTATAAACTTAGATATGGCATTTCATAAAAAATATCAAGCGGCAGAGCTTATAGAAAGAGTGGATGGAGATATAAATGCCTTATTTAGATTTTTCTCTACCTTTATGCTAGAGTTATCTACTAACTTAATGCTGCTTATAGGAATTCTTGTAATGCTACTGAAAGAAGATTGGAGAATTGGTATTACTTTAACCGCTTTTGCTATTTTAGCCATGATTATTATGACATATATAGAAAAGAAATCTTCAAAGTACTGGGTGGAACAGAGAGAAAATAATGCTAAGCTCTATGGGTTTCTAGGGGAGCAAATTACAAGCATCGAAGATATAAAAACCTGCGGAGCCAAGGAATATACCATGAATGGGCTATATAGTAGGTTTAGAAAAATGCTTCCTGTGGAGATAAAGGCAGTCAGTAGCTATTATCATATGTGGATGGCTAATTTAGTCATATTTGCTATTGGCAACGCAATGGCACTTCTATTATCAGCTTATCTTTATGAGAATTCTATAATAAGTTTTGGAACAGTATATCTCATATTTTATTATACAGAGCTTATGGTTAATCCTCTAGATGAAATAAAATCTCAAATGCAAGATTTGCAAAAAGCTGAAGCTAGTATAAGAAGAGTTAGAGAATTAATCAACACTAAAAGTAGCATAGTTTATGGACATGATGTCTTAGATTTAAAGCAGCCTGCACAATTGTCAATAAAGGATGTGTCATTTAATTATGAAGAAGGAGATGCAGTTCTTAAAAATATAACAGTAGACATACCTCAGAATACAGTATTAGGAGTATTAGGACATACAGGTAGTGGGAAAACAACCTTAGCTAGATTAATTGTAAGACTCTATGATGCAACCAGCGGAAATATATTAATAGATAATAAAGATTTAAAGGATATAAGTGAGAAGGATTTAAAAAATAGTATAAGTTACGTAACTCAAGAGGTACAAATTTTTCATGCCACAGTTAGAGAAAATCTTACCTTATTTAACCCTAATATAAAAGATGAAGATATACTAGATATTATTGAGGATGTGGGATTAAGGCCATGGTTCAATAGACTTTCTAAGGGCTTGGATACTATGTTAGATAATGGAGGAAGTGGGCTTTCAGCAGGAGAGGCACAACTTTTAGCTTTTATTAGAGTATTTTTGAAAGATCCTAAGCTTGTTATATTAGATGAAGCTACTTCAAGATTAGATCCAATAACAGAAGGTTTAATAGAGAATGCATTAAATAAATTATTAAATAATAGAACTTGTATTATAATTGCACATAGATTACAAACTTTAGATAGAGCTGATAATATCTTAATTTTAAAAGATGGAACTATAGTCGAATGTGGTTCAAGAATGGAATTATCAAAGGATATGAATTCAAAGTTTTATAGCTTACTTCAAAAGGGCATTGAGGAGGTGTTAGTATGATACAAGAAAAAAGAAAAAAGATTCCAACCTTTAAATATATTTGGAAGATGATAAAATATAGGCCATGGCTTTACACAATAAATTGTATTTTGTGGTTGTTAATTCATGTTGCACCTCTTATACCAGGACTATTAGCGAAAGAATTTTTTGATGTTCTCAATTCTAAAGGGGAAATAAATGAGGACATTTTATGGATTACTGCACTTATTATTATGGTGGCCTTAACAAGAGCTTTAATTATAAAGATCGGTGGAAGAGTTGATACTATACACAGATTTAATATGAGTGCACTTATTAGACGGAATTTATTAGAATGTATGTTAAACGCACCTTTAGAAAAGACTCAAACATCTTTAGGAGAGGCTATAAATTGTTTTAGAGATGATATAGATGAAATTGAAAATACCATAAGCTGGACCTTGGATTTAATAGGAGAAATTGCTTTTTCTGTCGTTGCAATTATAATCTTACTAAGTATAAATGTAAGAGTTACCTTATTTGTTTTTGCACCATTAGTTTTAGTCATAGTCTTATCACAAAAAGCTAGGATGTATATAGAGAAATATAGAAAAAATGCAAGGGAAGTCACTGGAGATGTATCAGGGGCAATAGGAGAGATATTCAACTCCATACAAGCTATTAAAGTATCTGGAAATGAGGACTATATTGTTGATAACTTGAATAGCTTAAATAAACAAAGACACAAATATATGGTGAAAGATAAGATATTAAATAAAATTATGGATGCTATATATGATAATACAGTTAATATAGGTACAGGATTAATTTTACTTTTGGCTGGTAAATATATGAGAGCTGGAACCTTTAGTGTAGGAGATTTTTCATTGTTTGTGTATTATCTAACCTTTGTAGCAGATTGTACTCACTTCTTTGGTATCCTCTTAGCAAAGTATGAGCAGGGGGGCATTGCGTTTGAAAGAATGTTTATGCTTTTAGGAGCTATGGATGAAGAAAAGTTACTTGAGCATAATTCACTATATTTAAAGGGGAAACTTCCTAAAGATAATATTAGTGATGAGTGTGAGAGCTTAATGAATCTAGAGGTTAAGGATTTAGCCTATATGTATAATGAAGTAAATGGAGTCAGGGATATAAATTTTAATGTTAAGAAGGGACAGTTTACCGTTATTACTGGAAGGATAGGTTCAGGTAAAACTACACTTATAAAAACTCTTCTAGGAGTATTGCCTATGATTAGTGGAGAGGTATGTTGGAATGGGAAAAACATAGAGAATAATGAAAGATTTTTCAGGCCTCCAATTAGCTCTTATACCTCCCAAATTCCTAATTTATTTAGTGATACCTTAAAGAATAATATTTTATTGGGATTAGATGATAATACTGTAGATTTAAATAATATCATTTACTCAGCAGTACTGGAAAAAGACATAGAGACCTTTGAACATGGGGTAGAAACTATAATAGGATCTAAAGGAGTGAAATTATCAGGAGGGCAGAGACAAAGAGTGGCAGTTGCTCGTATGTTTGCACGTAAAGCTCAAATATATATTTTTGATGATATATCTAGTGCTTTGGATATAGAGACAGAGATTAAACTTTGGAATAGGGTGCTTGAAAAGAAGAATACCACTTGCATAGTGGTCTCTAATAGACATGTAGCATTAAAAAATGCTGATAATATTATAGTAATGAAAGATGGAACCATTGAAGCACAAGGGAATTTGGAAGATTTACTAGACAATTGTGAAGAAATGAGAAAGATTTGGGGAATGCAACTTTAGATTGCACATCCCTATAAAAATTGTATTGTATCAATATCAAGGTTGTAGGTTACATCTTTTCTCTCAACTACAACTTTGATTTTATTTTTCACTTCTTCATCCTCCATAACTTTTTGTAAAAGCTCTCGAGTTGGATTTATGCAGTAGGGAATTCCTACATTTTTAAACATTGTAAAATCTCCAGAGGTATCACCATAGGCATAGCTTTTTTCTAAATCTATGCTATGTTTTTCTTTAAGCTCTAAAAGAGCTTTTTGCTTACTTTCAGAATCCCACATAGGTACTATATGACCTGTATAGCTATCTGATTCATCTAATAAATATATAGAACCTCTATAATCATCCATATTATATTTGCTGGACATTTCTCGAACAAGTTCTATAGGAGAACCAGAAATGGCAATTACTATATGACCTTGTTCTTTATGCCATCTAATTCTTTCTCTGGAAAAAGTGTATACCCTATCCCCTTTTTGTTCAATTACTTTTTTAGCTATATGGTCTATATGGTATCTGCTTATACCCTTTATAGCTTCAGTATATATATCCACCATCTTTAGTAAATAGGTATCATAGTCTCCTTGCCTCTTATCCCATTTTATAAATGCAGGTTTAACCTCACTATACCATTTGGTTTCTGCTACTAATTCATATTTGATAATCTTTTTAAAAACTTCAGTTATTAGTCCTTCTCTATATATTGTTCCATCAATATCAAAAAATGCTGCTATGTTTCCCATAATTTATACTCCTAACAATTAATAATATATTTAACTTTATATTATATCATATAATCGTGGGATGTCAAAAAATGCTTTTAGATATTCTCTATTGAGAGTAGAAAATAATTTTTGAAAATATATTGTTTTCTACAGAAGAAAAATTTAAAGTGTAGAATTAAAACTGTGAAAAGAAATTTTAAAGTGATTTCTATAATAATTTAAGACTTATAGTCAATAATTATAAGAAAGGAAGGATAAGAAATGAATATTGAAATAATAAATAAAATAGTAGAAAAGATAAAGGAATATAATAATATAGCAATATATAGGCATGTGTTTCCAGATGCTGATTCCTATGGTTCTCAGACTGGGTTAAAGGATATTATAGAAAGTACATTTCATGATAAGAAAGTAGTTTTACTGGGAGAACACAATCTAGCTTTAGGATATATAGGAGAAATGGGAAAAGAAGAGGAGATGAAGATTGACGAGAAAACACTAGGTATAATACTGGATGTATCCAATAAAGAGAGAGTAGACAATCAGAGCTTTTTTAACTGCGGATATGTGATTAAAATAGATCACCATAAACCGTTTGATGTCCCTTTTGAGGATTTGACATGGGTAGATACTAATTATACTTCTTGTAGTGAGATGATATTAGATTTATATATAAATAGTATTGAAAAACTGAGTATAGGTAAAAGCGGAAGAAAGGCATTATTTACAGGAATTATAGGGGATACAGGAAGATTTGCTTATTTAGATAATGCTACAGAATTATTTAAAAAGCTTCCAGTTATTAGCTATGATATAGAATCTAAGGAAATATATTCTAACATGTATAGACGAGAAAAAAATGAGCTTAAATTTTTAGGTTACATATACGAAAATTTCAAAGAAACAGAGAATGGAGTAGCTTACTTAAAGGTGACAAATGAAATTTTGAGAAAGTATGGAATGGAGTGTATAAAAGCAGTTAGAATGGTAAATGCCCTTCAAGATTGTGAAGGTATAATTAATTGGCATTTTTTTGTGGAGAAATCTTCTACAGGAGAGATAATGTGTGAGTTTAGATCTAATGGACCAAGAGTTAATGATATAGCAGCAAAATATGGTGGTGGCGGACATATGTTAGCAGCAGGAGCCACTGTAGCAAGTTGGGATGTGGTAGATAAAATGATTATAGATTTTGATAACAACTGTAAAAATTTTCAAAACTAATTATAGTTTATGTTCTAAATGGGTATAAAATCTGGCTTCAATATTTATTTGAAACACAATTTAATAATAAAGTTGGTAAATTATTTATTTGATATTATGGTAGAATAATATACATGATTAATACACGAAGGAGCAAAAATAATGAACAATGATTTTAAGGATTTTGAAATAAGTGAAGATATATTGAGAGCAATAGAAGGACTAGGATACAAAACACCATCAGATGTACAAAAAAAGGTTATTCCAGAGATTTTGAAAAATGTAGATGTAATAGTAAAATCTCAAACAGGTAGCGGTAAAACAGCTTCCTTTGGAATACCATTATGTGAGACAATAGGGTGGGAAGAAAGTGAGCCACAGGCATTAGTTCTAACTCCCACTAGAGAGCTTGCTGTTCAGGTTAAAGAGGACATTTCTAATATTGGTAGATTTAAAAGGTTAAGAGTTGTATCTGTATTTGGTAAGCAACCATTCTCAGATCAAACTAGAGAACTTAAACAAAAAACTCATATGGTAGTAGGTACTCCTGGGAGGGTATTAGATCATATAGATAGAGGAACTCTCAATGTAGATAATATAAAATATTTGATTATAGATGAAGCAGATGAAATGTTAAATATGGGATTTATTTCTCAAGTAGAAGCTATAATTAAAACACTGCCTAAAAAAAGAGTTACTATGCTTTTTTCAGCAACTATACCAGAAGAGATACAGAGGCTTTGTGAAAAATATATGGATAGACCACTAAGTATTGAAATAGTGGCTCAAAAGCTTATAACAGATAATATTGAACATAAATTATATAAAGTAGATGAGAAGTATAAGATAGAAGAGTTAAATAAAATATTAATTACAGAAACACCAGAAACTGCAGTTATATTTTGTAGAACTAAAGATAATGTAGATAGAGTTTTCAATAACTTAAGTCAAAAAACATATTCAGTTAATAAAATTCATGGAGGTATGTTACAAAAGGAAAGACTTGATACCATGAATAACTTTAAAAAAGGAGATTTTAGGCTACTAATAGCCACAGATGTGGCAGCAAGAGGAATAGATGTAGAAGGAATCACTCATGTTATAAATTTTGATTTACCCATGGAGAAGGAAGCTTATGTTCATAGAATTGGAAGAACTGCTAGAGCAGGAGCCAAGGGAATAGCCATTACTTTCGTAACTGAATATGAAGATAAATTTTTAAGTGACATAGAAGAATACATAGGACTTTCCATAGAAAAATTTGAATTACCTACAAAAGATCAGGTAAAGGAAAAGAAAGAAGAAGCTATAAAATATCTTGTTCGAAAGCCCAAAAGTAAAAAAGAAAAGGGTAAAAAGATAAACAATAATATAACTAAGATATATTTAAATGGGGGAAAGAAGAAGAAAATTAGACCAGGAGATATAGCTGGGACAATAAACAGTATAGAAGGAGTTATTCCAGAGGATATAGGAATCATAGATGTTCAAGATAATGTATCTTATGTAGATATATTAAATGGTAAGGGTAAAATAGTTATAGATGAGCTAAATAAAATGACTATAAAAGGTAAAAAATTAAAAGTAGAAAAAGCTAGACAATAGAATTGAGGGGGATGTTATATGGGGATTTTGTTTATTAATGGGAAAATAGCTTCATTGGATTCAAAGAATAATTTTTATGATGCCATAGGAGTGAAGGATAATACTATTAACTTTTTAGGTAGTAATGAAGAAGCAAGTGAGGTAAAACACTCCTATGAGAATGTTATTGATCTAAAAAGTAAAGTAATAATACCAGGATTAAATGATAGCCATATGCACTTATTAAATTATGGATATAACTTTTATAAATTAGAGCTTGGAGAATATGACTCTATTGAAGAAATAAAAAAGGAAGTCACTAAAATCATAAATACCAGACAAAAAAATTACAGTAGGTGGTTATTAGGAAGAGGATGGAATCAAGATAAGCTTAAGGAAAAAAGATTCATAAATAAAGATGACTTAGACCAAATATCAACAGAGATACCAATAATGTTTTCTAGGGTATGTGGGCATATTGCAGTGTGTAATTCAAAGGCATTAGAGTATTTAAATATTGAAAATTTAAGAAATAATTCTAATGTTGAGCTAGAAAAGGGAATTTTCAAAGAAGATTCAATAAATATTCTTACTGGAGTCATTTCACCTCCATCTCTAGGAGAAATGAAGGATATGATTAGTAAGACCTGCGATGAGTTATTAAGTTATGGAATTACATCCGTTCAAACAGATGATTTTGATGCTATGCCAGGAAGTGATTATAAAAAGGTATTTGAGGCCTATGAAGAGTTATATCGAGAAGGAAACCTCAAGGTTAGAGTTTATGAACAGTGTTTATTCCTTAATGAAGAGAAGTTTAAGGAATTTGTTAAAAATGGATATAAAACTGGCAAGGGAGATAATTTTATTAAAATTGGACCTCTCAAGCTATTGCTAGATGGTTCATTAGGAGGAAGAACAGCTTTATTAAGAGATGATTATAGCGATGATAAGAATAATATAGGAATCTCTCTGTATACTAAAGAAGAGCTATATAGATATATTAAATATGCCCATGAAAATGGATTCCAAATAGCAGCTCATGCTATAGGTGATGGTGCTATGGAGTTATATCTAAACATTCTAGAAAGTTTAGAAGAAGATTTAGAAACAAGACGTCATGGTATAGTGCATTGTCAAATCACAGCTAACGACATTATAGAGAAAATGAAAAAATTACAGGTAGTGGCATATATTCAACCTATATTTTTAGATTATGATATGCATATAGTAGAAGATAGAGTAGGGAGTAGGGCGAAGGAATCTTACGTATTTAAAACTCTAAGAGAGTGTGGAATAAAAGTATCAGGAGGATCTGACTCACCTGTGGTTCATTTTAATCCTTTTGAAAATATTTACTCAGCAGTATGTAGAAAGGATTTAAAAGGTCATCCAGAAAATGGATACATGCCTAAGGAGAGATTAAGCGTAGAAGAGGCTCTGAGGATGTTCACTATAGATAGTGCATATTGTTCCTTTGAAGAGAATATAAAAGGAAGTTTAGAAGTGGGTAAATTGGCAGATTTAGTAGTGTTAGATAAGGATATATTTGAAATATCTGAGGATGAAATTAGAAATATAAAAGCAGAGTTTACCATGGTAGATGGAGAAATAGCTTATAAAATATAATATTATAAAATTTTGCATTAACTTAATAAAATGGGGAAAACTAAAGCATAGCCATGTGACTATGCTTTTAATCTTTTTATTAAGGAGAATTTTTATATGAGGTATAGATTTAATAAAAGTTTTATGTTTAGTTTAATTTTACTTATGCTACTACTTAATATAGTAGAGTATTTTTCAGCTTTAGAAAGTCCATTAGAAGTAAGTTCTATATGGTCTACCAATGAAATGTCAAAAATAGAAGATAGCTATAATAGAAAATTTAAAAATCTAGATACCATACTTAATGAACCTATATATAGGGTGGATATGGCAGATAAAAAAATAGCATTTACCTTTGATGTAAATTGGGCAGAAAAAGAGTGCTTACCAGATATTCTTAATATTTTAGATAAATATAATATTAAGTGTACATTTTTTATGATGGGCAAATGGATTACATATCCGGAGGAGAATGGTGAAAAATTAAAAGAGATTAATAAAAGAGGGCATGAAATAGGAAATCATAGTTTTGTTCATCCAGATTTTAAAGCAATAGGCAAAGAAAGAATGATTAGTGAAGTTAAGAAAACAGAAGATATTATAAATAAAAGTATAGGGGTTACAACAAAACTTTTTAGATTTCCTAGTGGAAGCTATACCAGAGAAGGAGTAGAAATAATAAGGTCCTTAGGATATGAAGCTGTTCAATGGGATGTGGATAGTGTTGATTGGAAACAGCTAGGATTAGACAGAGAGTATAATAGAGTAATAAAAAATGTAAAACCTGGCTCTATAGTGTTATTTCATAATGATGGAATCTTTACGCCTGAGAACTTAGAACGGCTTATACCGGAATTAAAATCACAGGGTTATAGTTTTGTTACTGTAGGAGAACTCATATATAAAGAAAATTTTGAGATTGATGAGCAAGGTACCCAAAAAGCAAAGTAAAAATAGGAGACAATAGCTCCTATTTTATTTTGTTCTGATTTAATATAATATTGATAATATGTAGTTCTAAAATCAACAAACATTTAAAATAGAGTCTTATTTTATATAAATATAAGGAAATAGTGATTAACTATTAAAGTGATAAAACTACAATATATGATTTTCTATATAAGAAAAAAAGTGTATAATAATCTGATAATATAAATGAAGGTGAGTGATGGATATGAATATGGTAAAGAGATACAATGGAAAAACGAAGAACTATATTTTTATATCCATAATTATTGTATTATCTGCTCAAATATATTTTTACCCCTTGGGAATGGACTTGAGAGTTTCTATGGGAGTAGTTGTATTTAATATAATAGTATTAATGATGGAGGATTTGTCAGAGATATATTTAGCAATATTAGTCAGTATAGGAGTACTTCTAGTTAGAACTGAAATTAATATAGGATTCTTAGACTATAGTTTATATGAAGGAATTAAGCATAATATATCTTCTATAATTTATTATATAAGCTATGGTGTTTTAATTTGGTTAGTTAAATTAAAGAAGTATAAGGATGACATAATTATTGCAATTATATTATTAACAATAATTGATTGTGTAAGTAATATAATTGAGGCTATTATAGTAGATGAATTAAACTTTGAATTATTTAAAATGGCCATTATAGTTGCAATTATTAGAAGTGTAATTGCATATATCATGTATTTAATCTATAATAAACAAAAATTATTTATCGTAAATAGAGAGCATCAGAAAAGATATGCACAGTTGAATGTACTAATATCAAATATTCAAGCAGAGATGTTTTATTTAAAAAAATCTATGAAAGATATAGAGGATGTTATGGGAAAGAGCTATAGCATCTATGATGAGTATAAAGATAATGAAGCACTTAGGGAAAGAACCCTAGACATTGCTAGAGAAGTTCATGAGATTAAAAAGGATTATTTCAGAGTATTAAAGGGATTCGAGAGTTTAATAGATGATTTAGAGAGTGAAGACACAATGTCGATTTCCAACATATTTTATATAATTAAAGAGAATACTTTAAGATATATTAAAGAAAGTGATGTAGATATAAAGATAGATTTTATATATGAAAAAGATTTTATAGTAAAACCATACTACAGTTTATTTGGAGTTTTAAATAATCTTATTGTAAATAGTATAGATGCATGTGGAAATAATGGATATATCGAAATTATTGTAAAAGAGGAAGAAAACTTTATTTCTATGGAAGTAAAAGATAGCGGTATAGGTGTTGAAGAAGATATAATTCCATATATATTTAATCCGGGGTTTACTACTAAATACGATAAAGAAACAGGAGGGGCATCTACAGGGATAGGTCTAGCTCATGTAAAAAATATTATAGATGAGTTAGGTGGTAATATTGAAGTAATTTCAAAAATAAATATAGGAACAAAATTTATTTTAAAATTTGATAAGGAATTATTAATAGGGTGATTATACATGGAAAAGACTTTTTTAATTATAGATGATGATATTAATATTAGAAAAATGTTGAGTATATTAATAAAAAATAATGGACTAGGTAGAATTGTATGTGAGCTTCAGAGTGGAGAGCATGCAGTTGAAGAAATCTTGTTTTACAATGCAGATATAGTTTTAGTAGATTTACTATTACCAACGGTAGATGGAGTTGAAATAGTTAAATCTGCTACTAAAAAAGGTTACAATGGAAAATTTGTAATGATTTCTCAAATAGAAGATGAAAAGTTGGTTTCAATGGCTTATGAAAGTGGGATTTTATTTTTTATAGATAAACCTATTAATAGTATAGAGGTCATTAATGTATTAAAAGGAATATGCAATAATATTGATTTAGAAAATTCTTTAGCGAGGATAAAGAATGTGCTATCAGATATTGGAGAAGTAAAGGAATCATCTAAAGAGGCATATGATGATGGAAAGATAGAAAAAATTTTTAGTGAAATAGGAATATTAGGAGAGATAGGAAGTAAGGATTTACAGAGGATAATAAATGAAATAATGAAATTAAAAAAGAAAAATCCCTCAGCTACTTATCAATTACATAAAATATATGAGGGAGCAGAAGTAAAAGAAGAGGATGAATCAAATGTTATCTTAAATAAAAAAGCTTTAGAACAAAGAATTAGAAGAACAATTCAAAAAGCTTTTAGAAATATTGCAGAAATAGGTTGCCATGATTATGATAATCATGTATTTTTTGAATATAGTACCTTACTTTTCGATTTCAAGCAGATAAGGCAAGAAATGAGACACATAAATAATCCTCTTGAGGAACCAGGCAAAATTAATACTAAGAAGTTCATAGAGGGAATAATAATAAAATTGACTAAAGAATACTAATGAGGATATTTTTAGAAAATTCTAAAAATGTTTGAGGATTTTAGTATTTTTTTGATAGTATTAGTAGTTTTCTTCTTATAATGTTTTATGTATATGATTATAAGGAGGGGAAAAAATGCTTTTGAAGTTAGACATGATTCAGACCGTGGCCTTAGCAGTTATAGTATTATTTTTAGGACAAGGCATTAAAAGAAAAGTGAATATTTTAGAGCGATATTTCATACCAGCTCCAGTAATAGGAGGAGTATTATTTGCTTTAATAGCATTAGTATTAAAGCAAACAGGGACATTAACCTTTGAAATGGATGTAACTTTACAAGAAATTTTCATGATTGCATTTTTTACCACGATTGGATTCACAGCAAGCCTGAAATTGTTAAAAAAAGGTGGATTACAAGTTTTTATATTTTTAGCAATATCTATAATACTTGTAGTTTTACAGAATATTTTAGGCGTAGGATTAACAAAATTATTTAATTTAAATGAACTTATAGGACTTTGTGTTGGATCAGTTCCACTAGTTGGAGGTCCTGCAACCGCAGGAGCTTTTGGACCAGTATTCGAGAGAGCAGGAGCAGATGGTGCAACAACTGTAGCAATCGCAGCAGCTACTTTTGGATTAGTATTTGGAAGTATTATTGGTGGACCTATAGCCAAAAGATTAATTGAAAAAAATAATCTTGTAACACCAAAAAAACAGATAAGTAATTTGGCAGAGGAAGAAACTGCAGCAACACTAGAATTGTCAGCACCAAGTGAGTTGATTCCAGAAAAATTCATGACAGCATCAGCACAAATTCTTATAGCTATGGGACTAGGAACTATTATTTCGGAACTACTTCAAAAAACAGGAATGACATTTCCACCTTATATAGGAGCAATGTTTGCAGCTGCTATTATAAGAAATATATGTGATTATACTGAAAAATACACTATAGTAGAAGAAGAGGTGGAAATACTTGGGAATATCGCATTATCCTTGTTTTTATCCATGGCATTAATGGGATTAAAACTGTGGCAATTAGCTGGATTGGCATTACCACTAATAATAATGCTAATTGTACAGACCGTGTTAATGATATTATTTGCTTACTATGTGTGCTTTAATATTATGGGAAGAGATTATGAAGCTGCAGTAATAGCTTCAGGTATGTGTGGATTTGGAATGGGAGCAACACCAAATGCAATGGCTAATATGGAAGCTATATCTAAGAACTTTGGACCAGCACCAAGAGCTTTTTTCATTGTACCAATAGTAGGGAGCCTATTTATAGACTTTATCAACGCTGGGCTTATTACATTTTTTATGAATTTTTTAACTAAATAAAATAAAAAGGCCTAGGCCTTTTTATTTTTGTGAAATTATAATATAAATTTATGATTTTAATAGTGTTCATTTATATAAGAAATCCATTTTTTCTCTAGATTTTCAATTGAAAGTTCGGTTATATTTTCTATATCCATAGGGCTTTTAATAAGTTGAATTAATTTTTCATACCCATAAGTATTTATAAAAAAGTCACAAATAGAATATGAAATATAATAATTCCATTTGATATTATCAAAATTTGTATTTAAATCATTTAAAGTAGGGAGCATATTTTCTTTAACTAAATGGACAATTACACTCTCGCCTTCCGTGGACACTTGTTCTGCTGTATACGTAGCAAAGCCTTCATTTAACCAAACTGGAATACTGTTTAAATCAGAGTTTATATTACAAATAGCTACATGAGCAAATTCATGAGCAGCTACTTCTAGTATGCTCTTATAGTCATGAACAGTACCGGGATTCAATGGAGATACTATTTTAATATTATTATTCCAGCCATTACCAGCTATTCTATGATTTCCATTGGGGGTTCCCAAGGCATTATGAAGGCTGTCAATATCAGGATAAATTTCTACCTCTATTTTATCTTTAAAAGATATATTTAAATCTTTTGTTATTGACTTATACTTGTCCTTTAGAATACTATCCAAATCATCTATATAATCAACATCTTTGTCGTTAGAATAAAATTTAAAATGCTTACTTTCCTTTTTAAGGCTTAATCCATTCTTATTCTCATTAGATGAAGTGGAAGTTAGACTGCATCCTACAAGTAACAACATAGTTATAAATATTAAAAAAATTAATAGCTTATTTTTCATTTATTCACCTCCCAATCATATCTTAAACTTTAAGAACAATATATACAAGATGTATAAAAAAACATTTATAGAGTTTAAGTAATGTTTATATATAGAGATCAAAGTTTGTTGTAGGATTTTTATAATAACAATATAATATTATTTATAGATGTTTATAATAATTTGTGAAGGGAGAGAAGCTTATGAGAAACTTAGATAATATACTAAAAAATAATAAAGGAGAAACTTTAGATGAATTTTTGAAAGATTATGATGCTAATAAATATGAGAAACCAGCAGTAACTGTAGATACGTTACTATTTACAGTTATGGATGAAGTTGATGCTAATATCAGCGGTAAAAATAGTAGATTAAAGATATTATTAGTTAAAAGAAAAGATCATCCTTGTATAGGGCAATGGGCAATACCAGGTGGTTTTGTCAATATGGATGAAAATATAGATGAAGCAGCAAAAAGAGAGTTAAAAGAAGAAACAAATGTAGAAAATATATATGTGGAACAACTTTATACCTTTGGAGATGTGGGGAGAGATCCAAGAACTAGAATTATTAGTGTAGCTTATATGGGATTAGTTAATTATTTAAAATTAAATATTATAGCAGGAGATGATGCAGAAGAGGCTCAGTGGTTTACTGTAGAAAAGAGAAAGATATCATCTATTGGAGAAGAATCTATATATGATTTTAAAATTTTAAATGAAGACAGTGGAATTAATATAGAATATAGTGTAAGGGAAGGGTATGAAGTAAAAGAGGGTACTAACCCCTTAGATGTGTCAATAGCATTAAAAGAAGAGAGCAGTGATTCTATAGCTTTTGATCATGAGAAAATGATTAATTTAGCGATAGATAGATTAAGAGAAAAATTATATCACACACCAATTGCTTTCAATTTATTATCAGAAGCCTTTACTATTGGAGAAGTTCAAAAGATTTATGAAACTATTTTAGGAGAAGAACTTGTAACCTCAACTTTTTCAAATAAGATTTCTAGTAGCTTAGAGGAAATAGGAGTTAGAAAAGAAGATTCAAAAGATAAAGAAGAAAAATTATACAGATATAGGCATGGAAGATTTTAAATGTTGGCTTTGCTCTAATATAATAAATAAAAATACTGATAGGTAATTCTACATATCAGTACTTTTATTAATATATAAATCATTATTATTTAACAGAAAATTCGTAGCCAATGCCCCATATAGTTTTAATATACTTAGGCTTATTTGGAATTTCTTCAAGTTTATTTCTTAAATATTTCATATATACCATGATGCTATTTTCATCAACGCAATCATCATGCCATACGTTTTTATAAATTTCTTCCTTAGAAAAAACTTGGTTTGGATTTTCCATAAAAAATTTCATTAATTTGGTTTCCTTTGAAGAAAGTTTAATCTCTACATCATTTTTATAAAACTTGTAGCTTTTTAAGTCAAATTTAAAAGGATTATAAGTTATAAAGTCTTTAGATATATCCTGCTGTAAAAGTTCTCCATGGCGTTTAATCATAGATTTTACTTGGGCCAAAAGCACAACAGGACTAAATGGTTTTGTTATATAATTATCTGCACCTGTACTAAGGCCTTTAATTATATCACTATCATCTTTTTGTCCACTTAAAAATATAATTGGTAAATGTAAGTCATGGCTTCTAATTGTAGTAGCTACATCGTAACCAGAAATACCATCCATTAGAATATCTAATATAACTAAATCAAACTTATAATCATTTATCATTTCAAGTGCTTGTTCCCCGTTTTCAGCTTGATAGACTATAGTATCTGAGCCAGAGAGGGTTTTATAAACTAGCTTTCTTATGGCCTCTTCATCTTCAACAATGAGAATTCTTATATCCTTCATACTTCCCCCATAAATTAAAATAGTATTTTTAAAATAGTTATAGCAAATATTATAACCATTTATTATAATTATATTTGCAAAGTTAGGAAAAATCAAATAATTTATTGGATCTATAAGGGTCAAAAGGATTTTAATGTAGAAAATTGGATAAGCAAATATATTCTATGCAAAATCAACATTCAACCTTAGGAGGATTTGGTATGGGAAAAATAAATAGATTTAAAAATCTATTAAAAGGCAAAAGAAAAGTAGTAATAGCTATGACAATAGTGCTACTAATAACCTTATGTAGTATACTTTATATAACCTATAATGAATATAGAAATTTAATTATAAAGCAACAGCAGCAAGAGATGTTAGGTGTAGCTAAATCCATATCGCAGAACATAGAACTACTAATTGAAGAACTTAGAGAAAGTTTAAAGATAGTAACCTTGGATAGTTCCTTTTGTAAAGAATTAGCTGAAAATAAAAATTCTGAGGTAAGTAAAGACGAGATTAAAGCTTATTATGAGGCAAAGAGCACCATGGTTAATAAGGTAATTATCTTTGATAATAAGGGAAATATATTAAATAAATATCCCCAAAATGCAAATTATTTCTATAAGGATATGATAGATGATCTTAAAGTAGTGATGGATACAAGAACCTCCTACATAGGAAGTCCATATATGAATGATGAGAAGAATGGGTTTATTATAAATATGTATGAACCAATTTATTATGAGGGAAAGATACAAGGGGTAATGGCTATTGGTGTAAGACTTGGAGTTGTATATGATAAATTAATAGATTTAGTAAAAATTGGGGAAAAAGGATATGCCCAGGTTAAAGATAGTAATGGAACCATATTGATGCATAAACTTCAAGAACAGATAGGAATTGATGTTATTGAAAGTAGAAAAGCAATGCATCCAACTTTAGATCTTCATGAATTGGAAGGTTTAGTTGAAGCGCAATTATCAGGAAAAGAAGGTACAGCTATATATCATTCATATTGGTGGGCAGATAAGGCACTTAAAAAGGTAAAAAAACTCAATGCTTATGCTCCAGTATACATAGATGATAAGTTTTGGGTGGTAGCTGTAATTATGTCCTATGATGAAATTCAACATCCCATGAGTCAGTTTTCTATAAGGCTTATTTTTTTAGTTATTTTAATTGGACTTATGATATATACTTTGACCATGGATCTACTAAAAATGAAGAAACATACAGATGAATTAGAAAGAGAAGCTAAACAGCTAAAGGTATTAAATGAGGCATCAGAAGAATTGAGGAAAAAAGAGGCAGAGATTTATCATTCTCAAAAACTCAAAATGATAGGTACATTAGCTGGTGGAATAGCTCATGACATTAATAATTTACTCACTCCAATACTAGGATATTCAGAGTTGTTACTTATGAAGATTCCTCCAAGTGGAGAATATTATGAAGAAATTGATGAGATATTCAAGGCATCTCAAAAGGGTAAAGAGTTAGTGGAACAAATTTTAACCTTCAGTCGTAATGACAATGGAATAGTTAAATCAGAGGCAATTAATATAAATGAGGTTACAAGACAAACTTTAAAGCTTTTAAAAAGTGTATTACCTAAAAAAACAGTTCTAAAGGAAAATATAAAAAAGCCCTGTGGATATATAAATGCTAATTTTACTCAAATTCATCAGGTTATATTTAATTTGTGCAATAATGCCTATCATGCAATAAAAGATAATGGTGGCTCTGTGGAAGTTTCTTTAAACACAATTGATGATTCTCAAATTAAAGGGCTTTCAGAAGACAGAGTATATGCTGAGCTATTGGTTAAAGATACAGGATATGGAATGGATGAAGAGACTAAACAGAGAATATTTGAACCATTTTTTACAACTAAAGATATTGGGGAAGGAACAGGTCTAGGGCTCTTTGTAGTTCAAAGTATTGTAGATAAATATGGAGGCATAATACTAGTGGAAAGTGAAATTGGAAAAGGTAGTACTTTTAAGGTGTATTTTCCATTAGTGGATAATGAAGAAGAGATTATTGAGAAGTGTCATACTTTTAATAATAATTTAAATAAAAAAATAAACATATTAATAGTAGATGATAATAAAAAAGTTATTAAGGTATTAAAAAAATCATTAGAGCATTTAGGGTATAGCGTAAAAATAGAGGATGATAGTGTAAGAGCTCTAAAACTAATTGAAGGACATAGCAAAGATTTTGAAATAATTATTACGGATTATATGATGCCGAAGCTGAATGGAATTGATTTAGCTAGAAAAGTTAAAAAAATTAAGGAAACTATGGGTATAATTATCATGACTGGATATATTGATGAAAATATTGAGGGTATATATAATAACATCGTTGATGGATATATTTTAAAACCTATAGAGATAAAAAAATTAATAGATTTAATTAACGTAATATGTAGTAAAATTTAATAAAAAAGAAAAAAATTAGAGTACCAAATTTTAGTATAAAACTGGAATTTGGTATTTTTAATTGGAAGTAAAAAAAAGTAAAATAATAAACTATTAGAATTTTAAGATTTTTTTAAGAATTTTTTAATATTTTTTTAAGAAATTAAAATTTTTCTCAAAATTTTGAATAAATTATGAAAAAATATGTTGAATTTTAAAAAAAGTCCATATATAATGAGTATCAGATAGCTATCAAGTGTAATAATTATAAATATATGTGACTCGGGAGGGGTTTTATGTTAACCGTATTAGGATATGGAATGGTCTTTACATTCATGTTATTGATCATGACTAAGAAACTAAGTGCTTTTACTTCACTTATAATAGTACCAATTATATTTGGTCTTTTAGGTGGATTTGGTCTAGAAGTAGGAGAATTTGCTATTACAGGGGTTAAAAGCGTGTCTTCTACATCCGCTATGCTACTTTTTGCAATCCTTTTCTTTGGTATTATGATCAATGCTGGATTATTTGATCCACTTGTTGATAAGGTTGTAAAATTTGTAAAAGGGGATCCATTAAAAGTTTTAGTTGGAACTGCTATATTAGCAGCAGTAGTATCACTAGATGGTGATGGCTCAACAACAACAATGATTTGTTGTTCAGCATTAATACCTATATATGATAGACTTAAAATTAAAAAGCTTTATTTAGCAGCTATTATAATAATGCAAAACTCTATAATGAACTTAATCCCTTGGGGAGGACCAACAGCTCGTGTAATGTCAGCATTAAACATTGATGGTGGAGAAATATTCCGTAAACTTGTTCCGGCAATGATAGTTGCAGTAATTTATGTTATTTTCGTTGCATATATAATTGGTAAAAAAGAGCGTAAGAGATTAGGTGTTACATCAATTGAAAACATTTCCAATGATGAAATGGTAGCTACAATAAGTGAAGAGGAGTTAGCGTTAAAAAGACCTAAACTTTTATATGTTAACCTTTTACTTACTATAGTGGTAGTTGCAGTATTAATATCTGGAAAAGTTCCTTCAGCTATAATATTTGAAGTTGGTGCAGCAGCAGCACTTATGATTAACTATAGAAGTTTAAAAGAACAAAGAGCAGTTATAGAAGAACATGCAGCAAATGCTATACACGTTATATTAATGGTACTTGCAGCGGGTATATTCATGGGAGTGTTAACAGAATCAGGAATGGCAGAAGCTATTGCATTAAACTTAGCATCTATCGTGCCAGAATCACTAGGTTCACACTTTGCATTAGTTACAGCTATAATTAGTGCTCCAGGAACATTCTTATTATCAAACGATGCATTCTATTTTGGAGTTCTTCCTGTATTAGCAGAAACAGGAGCAGCTTATGGATTCACTAGCATGCAAATAGGTCTTGCATCATTAATGGGGCAAGCATTCCACTTGTTAAGTCCATTAGTTGCATTTATATATCTGTTATTACAATTAACAGGACTAGATATGGGAGAATGGCAAAGATACGTTGCTAAATGGGCAATAGGAATTTTTGTAATCTTAATAGGTGTAACAGCATTATTTGGATATATGCCATTATAGTAATGGCTATCACATAGAGATAAAAAAGTTCCCTAGGGAACTTTTTTATTGTATAATAATCATAAAAATGATGTAAAATAAGATTGAAATATCTTAGGGTAGAATGTGGTAAGGGGTGGTTTTATGGCAGGTTATATGGACGAATTTGTTAAAAACACAAATTTTCACACCAACAGACCTATAAGAGAAGTGGTGTATGAAAGCTTAAGAAATACGATTATAAGCGGAATAATTCCTGTAGGAGAGAGAATTGTGGAAAAGGAATATTCAGAAAGATTAAATATAAGTAGAACACCAGTTAGGGAAGCACTTAGGATGTTAGAAATGGAAGAACTTGTAGAATATATTCCTAAGGTAGGCGTTATAGTAAAAAGAATTACATTAGAAGATGTATACGAAATATATAAAATTAGACATCAATTAGAAGTATTAGCAGCTATAAGTGCTATGGAGAATATTACGGAAGCAGAAATAAAAGAATTGCAAGAGTTACTTAAGCTTACAGAGGAAAAGAATGAAGAAGGCGATGTAGATGAAGTAATTCGGTTATTTGAGGTTTTCAATCAGAAAGTTTATGAAGCAAGTAGAATGAAAAGACTTACGAGTATGATAAGTAAGCTAAAAGAATATCTTCAAAGGTTTAGGAATATATCTATTTCTAATAATTATAGAAGAGAATTGGCTATTGCAGATCACAAAAAAATATTAAAAGCTATAATAGAGAAAAATAAAACTGATATTGGTGACATAATTAAAGAACATTTAGATGCTTCTTTACAGATAGTTTTGCTAGGAATAAGAGAGTAGGTTAAAAAATGCATAATAATGAACAGGTTGCACATTATATAGCAAGTTTAGCTCAGAGAGCAATTTTATATGAGGTGAGTACAACTCCAAAACCTGGATTAGTTGATTGTAATAATTCTGGTGCTCATAAGGATATGGATTTTTTCACTTTTATGGCTAGTGCTTCAGCTATATATATAGGACTTAAAGAGTGCACAATAAAAGGACTTGAATTTAATTGCTCAGATAAGACTCAATTGTTACGGTATATAAGAACCCCTGGAATAGAATGTGAATTAGATATGTTTAAAGCTACAAATAATGTTAACACCCACAAAGGAATAATCTTTTCTTTAGGAATTTTATGTGCAGTAGCTGGATATTTGTTTACAAAAAAGGGAGCCTTAGATTTTACTATAGAAGAACTTTGTAATGAAGTTAGTGAAGTTTGTAGGGATTTAACAGAGAAGGACTTTAAGGACATCGATAAAAAAGAAAAATTAACTCATGGAGAAATGTTATATATTAAATATGGATATAAAGGAATAAGAGGTGAAGTAGAGGGTGGTTTTCATACTGTACGACACACTGCTATACCAGTTTTGAGACAGTGGGATAGATGCAAAGATCTTTCAAAAAATCAACTATTTATCCAAATGCTATTTAGTATAATGACTATGAGTGAAGATACTAATGTGGTAATACGAGGTGGAATAGAAAAGCTTGTTTATGTAAAAGCGGAAGCAGATAAGTTTATTAACTTTGGAGGCGTAAGGCAAAGTAATTATAAGAACATATTAGAAAGTATGAATGAAAAGTTTATAGAGGAGAATATTAGTCCTGGTGGTTCAGCTGACCTTTTAGCAGTTGGCATATTTTTAGGATTATTAGAGGGAATTATTGATTAAACTGTTGAGATTTTAACTATAGGTTAAAATCTTTTTTTATGAAAATTGATCTAGGAATATTAAACAATAAAAACACTAAAAATACATTGAAGAACACTATAAAAACTTGGGTTAAGAACCATGTAACTTTATAATATAGGTAAAGAGATAAAAGTAAGAATATTATTGATTTTTAGAGAGGAAACAATATTCATGGAGTATGAATTATTGGAACAAAGAATTTTTTTACAGGATGCTGAAGAGCGAAGTAAGTTAGAAAATCTTCTTAACGATGAGGGAATAAACTTAGATAAAAATATCGATTATACCATGGGTATTTATCATGGTGAAGAGCTTATAGCCACAGGATCATTTTTTAAAAATATAGTGAAATGTGTAGCAGTAAGTTCGAAGTATCAAGGTCTAGGAGTGCTGAATAAGGTTGTTTCTCATCTAATGAATGAACAATATTTAAGAGGATATACACATACCTTTGTTTATACTAAGTGTAATGCTGCAGAGCTCTTTAGTTATTTAGGGTTTTATGAGATTGCAAGAGTTAAAGATACAGTGGTGTTTATGGAGAATAAACCTGAGGGGATACAGAGATATCTAGAAGAACTTTCACAAAAAAGAGTGGATGGGAATTCTATAGCTTGTATAGTTATGAATGCAAATCCTTTTACCTTAGGTCATCTGCATCTTGTGGAGAAGGCTTCAAATGAAAACGATATATTACATATATTTGTAGTTTCTGAAGAAGCTTCAGTAATCCCATTTAAGATTAGATATGAGCTTGTAAAAAAAGGAACTAGTCATTTAAAAAATGTTATTTTGCACAGTACATCTAACTATATAGTTTCACAGGCCACTTTTCCATCTTACTTTATTAAAGAAGAAAAGAATGTGGTAGATGCACATGCAAGGTTAGATTTAGAAATATTTACAAAATATATTGCACCATGTCTTGGAATTAAAACACGATATGTGGGAGAAGAACCCTACTGCGAGGTAACTAAAACTTATAACAGTATTATGCGAGAAACATTAGAATGTAAAGGAATTCAATGCAAGATTATTCGAAGATTAGAAAATCAGGACAAAGGAATTAGTGCTTCAAGGGTTAGAGAACTTATTAAAAACGATGAAATTGAGGGTATAAAAGAATTAGTACCCCTATCAACTTATGAATACTTTCAATCTGAAGATGCAAAAGAGCTATTAAATAAAATTAAAATAAATATTGGAAGACATTAACAAGGAGGATAATTATGGAAGCTAAGAAAATTTCAATGGCAGGAACTGTAGAATCTAGTGATATTCAAGTAATAATTGAGCCAAAAGAAGAGGGCGGAGTAGAAATACTGTTAAAAAGTGCAGTAGAAAAGCAATTTGGAAACCAAATCAGAAAGGTAATTATAGAGACTTTAGAAAAGCTAGAGATGAATAATGTAAGAATTATTGCCACAGATAAAGGTGCTTTAGATTGTACAATTAGAGCAAGAGTACAGGCAGCAGCTTTTAGGGCAGCAGGAATTCAACATAGTTATAATTGGGAGGTGATTGAATAATGGAACGTTTAAGAAGAACCATGATGTTTGTTCCAGGAAGCAATCCAAGTATGTTAAAAGAAGCATATATTTATGGAGCAGACTCACTAATGTTTGATTTAGAAGACGCTGTTGCAATTACAGAAAAAGATACAGCTAGACTTTTAGTTCACAATGCTATTAAGACTATAGATTATGGGAATACAGAAATCATTGTAAGAATAAATGGTTTAGACACAATTTTTGGAAGAGATGACATTGAAGCAGTGGTTAGAGCTGGAGTAGATGTAATAAGACTACCAAAAACAGAAACTAAACAAGATATATTAGATGTTGAAGCAGTTATAGAAGAAGTAGAAGTAAAAATTGGAAGAGAAATAGGGTCAACTAAAATGATGGCAGCTATTGAAAGTCCTATTGGTGTTATCAATGCTTATGATATAGCTACTGCTAGTAAGAGATTAATCGGTATAGCTCTAGGAGCAGAGGATTATGTTACAAATCTAAAAACTAAGAGATATCCAAATGGAATGGAGCTTTTAGCAGCAAGAACTCAAATCGTTATAGCAGCAAGAGCAGCTGGTATTTATGCTATAGATACAGTTTATACAGATGTAGATAATGAAGAAGGCTTTAGAAATGAAGTAGAATTAATTAAGCAATTAGGATTTGATGGTAAGTCTGTAATTAATCCTAGACAAATACCTATTGTTAATGAAATTTATACTCCAGCACCAGAAGAAATTAAAAAATCAATAAACATCGTAAATGCAGCTAGAGACGCAGCAGAAAAAGGTTTAGGAGTTATATCTCTTAATGGTAAAATGATCGATAAACCTATCGTGGATAGAGCAGACAGAGTGATTCAATTAGCTAAGGCTGCAGGTGTATATAAGGAGGAAGTTTAGGATGAAAAACAGTATATCTAGAGAAATCCCAGATGAAATTTTAAATGGAAAAAAAGTCTTCGCTGGCCAATTTGCAAATTGTGAAGAAATAGTTACTGTAGGTAGAAAAGTTAAACCAGTTATACCAGGAGAGAATAAACTTTTATCAAGTATTGAAGAAGCTATTGAGAAAACAGGATTAAAAGATGGCATGACTATATCCTTCCATCACCATTTTAGGGAGGGAGATTATATATTAAATACAGTATTAGAGACTATTGCTAAACTAGGAATAAAAAATCTAACTGTAGCATCTAGTTCTTTAGCTAGTGTACACGCTCCATTAATAGAACATATTAAAAGTGGTGTAGTTACTAAAGTTACTACTAGTGGATTAAGAGGAAAATTAGCAGAAGAAATTTCTAATGGTTTAATGGATGAGCCAGTAATAATTAGATCTCACGGTGGAAGGGCTAGAGCAATTGAATCTGGAGAGATAAAAATAGATGTAGCATTTTTAGGTGCACCTTCTTCAGATGAATACGGAAATGCTAGTGGTTCAAGAGGAAAAGCAAACTGTGGTTCATTAGGGTATGCAAAGATAGATGCTAAATATGCAGATAAAGTTGTTATCATCACAGACTATCTTGTAGATTTTCCTAACAGTCCTGCAAGCATAGATCAAAGGGATGTAGATTATGTAGTAAAAGTTGATGCTATAGGAGATCCAGCAGGTATAGCTTCAGGTGCTACTAGATTCACAAAAAATCCAAAAGAATTACTTATTGCAGAATATGCAAGTAAGGCTATAATTGAATCTGGATATTTTAAAGATGGCTTCTCTTTCCAAACAGGAACTGGTGGATCTACACTAGCTGTAAGTAGATTTTTAAGAGATGAAATGATAAAGAAAGATATTAAAGCTAGTTTCGCTTTAGGTGGTATAACTAAGCCAATGATAGAAATGTATGAAGAGGGTCTTATAAAAAACATATTTGACGTACAAGACTTTGATTTAGTAGGAGCAGATTCTATTAGTAGAAATACAATGCACCATGAAATAGACTCTTCATTCTATGCAAATCCTCATAATAAAGGATGTATAGCTAATAAACTTGATGTAGTAGTTTTATCAGCACTAGAAATAGATACAGACTTTAACGTAAATGTTATGACTGGATCTGATGGAGTTTTAAGAGGTGCTTCAGGTGGACATTGCGACACTGCAGCCAGTGCAAAATTAACAATGATTGTTGGACCATTAATGCGTGGAAGAATACCAACTGTGGTTGATTCAGTTAACACAGTAATTACTCCAGGTGAGAGTGTAGATTTATTAGTTACAGAGTTTGGTATTGCAATCAATCCAAGAAGAGCAGATTTAATTGAAGCTTATAAAAATAGCTCTGTACCAGTTTATACTATTGAAGAGCTAAAAGAAAAAGCAGAATCTGTAGTAGGAGTTCCAGAAAAGATACAATATGATGATAAAGTAGTTGCTATAGTAGAATATAGAGATGGAACTGTTATAGATGTAGTAAGAAAATTAAAATAATGCTAGTATCATTGGACTTCATAGTATAAATCTCCTCTAGAATAATACCCATAGGGGTATAAATAACTAAAGTTTAGATTTCAGCAGTTTAAACATACGTTTCACTTATGAGTCATTTTAAATAGTGAATCTATTGAAGTCCATTTTAAATAGTAATAAAACAGCTCCTTTAGTCAAAGAGGAGCTGTTTTGTTTATATATTTTTCATCTTATCTCTTTTTAGAATAAACTCATTTATAGTACCTATTCCTTCATTAACATCGAGTATTCCTTCTAAGGATTGTTCCATTGGACATTGACCATCCTTTTTTCTATTTTCTATATAGGGAACTATGTGTCCATATTCAACTTCAATGTTATAGCGCTTTAATATATCAAGAGAAGTCTCACTTATTATGTTGGTATATATATAAGAGACTCCTAAATATATAGCAAGAAAAGCAGAGGCTCTACCTATTATTTTATCTCCTAGATGAATATATCCACCAGTTAACTGATTATAAGATTTAATATAATTATATAGAGGGGCAATGCCCTTTTCAAAGGAAGTCATTATAATATTTCCATCTTTTAAAAGCACACAGCTATATTCATTTTCATTAAGTAGTTTTTTTATATTATACTTATCTACCATAAACACCCACCCCTTTAATAATAATTATAATACTTTTTTTAAGTTTAATGAAGAGGAAGTTATGGAAAAATATGAAAAAAGTTAAACATTAAAAATTTAAAGCATCTGAAGGAAAATAAATAAACTGATCAGTTGTTTTTTGAAGATGCTGGATTATTTCCGTGATTTATATAACCTTCTATAAAGTTGTAGGCTTTTTCATCTTCGGAAAGAGAAATCTTAATATTACCAAAAGAATTACTATCTACATGGAAGTTTAATAAAGATTTCAATTTGTCATAATATAATTCACGATTTATTCTAGTTTTACTGAAGAGTAGTTTTTGGCAACAGGGCTTACTATTAGCATCTGAAGGAAGTGATAGCATAGCTAGCCCACCAGAATATTTATTTATGTTTACATTTGGTTTAATCATTGAAATATAAGCATTACCATCATTAATACTATGGAAATTAAAAGATACTAATTTATCATCTATAAAATACTCTCCTGAAAAGCATTTTACTACCACATCATCTGAAAGTATTTTAAATGTAACTTCATCTCTAGAGAATTCTATTACTCCCTCATGGAGAGCTCCTTCCTTTATCATATTAGTTACGAAGAAATACACATAATATTTATTTTCAAAAATTACTTCATATAAGGAGTGTTTGCTTTCTAATTTATGTATATCTAAAGAAGTTAATGGAATAGTTAAAAATTTATTTAGATTAATGTTATATACCTGACAAATATATATTAAAGTTTCTATAGAAGGAAAAGCTTCACCAGATTTATATTTAGATAATAAATCCTGAGATATTCCTATTTTTTTAGCTAGTTCCTTTTGTGTTCCCTCAAATTGAATAAGTTTTTTTAAATTACCTGTAAATATTTTTAAAGTTTTTTCATATATATTGTTCTTTATAGATTTTACAGCATTAAGTTCAGCACAGGTGGTATTAGTCTTATACCTTGTTTCTTTGTTGTTCAAATTCAAAACACCTCATATTCTAGAATAGTATTCAAAAAAGTTGAATATTATTCAAGTAAATATCTTATATTATTCAAGTCTGTTAGATATACTTATATACTCATTGAGTTTAGTCAACAAATAAATTATGATAAAAGTAAGTTTGAGTTTAAAATTTGTTAATTAGATTTTAAAGTTTTAATAACAGATTGTCAAATTATATAGAGTAAATTTTAGGAAGGAATGCTCAGTATGGAAAAATTGATTTATTCAATATTAATTTCATTTTTAGTAGCTACCATAGTAGGATGGGTTTTAATTCCTATACTTAGAAAATTAAAGCTAGGTCAACATATAAGGGAAGAAGGAATACAAAGTCATAAAAAGAAGGCAGGAACACCTACATTTGGAGGAATAATTTTTATCATGTCCACTGCTGTAACCATGTTATTAATATTTAGAAATTTTAATAGTGAAGGGCTTATGGCGTTAACTTCACTTGTAACCTTTGGATTAGTTGGATTTCTTGATGACACCCTAAAGACTGTACATAAAAACAATTTAGGATTGAAATCTATGGAAAAATTTATATTACTACTTATTCCAGCCTGTATTTTTTCATATTATGCATATAAAAATCCAGCAATAGGATCTTTTATAATACTGCCTTTTAGCAACATGAGCTTAAATTTAGGGATTTTATATATTCCATTTACTATATTCTTTTACACCTGCACAACTAATGCAGTTAATTTTACAGATGGCTTAGATGGGCTTGCAACTTCTATAACCATATTAGTAATGACTTTTTTTACAATAGTGAGTTTTTCAATGGGAAGATATTCCCTAGCTATGTTTTGTGGTATATTAGCTGGTTCTCTATTAGGTTTCTTAAGATATAATGTTTATCCGGCCAGGGTCATTATGGGAGACATAGGGTCTTTAGCGCTAGGTGGAGCTGTGGCAACCGTTGCAATAATACTTAAAATGCATCTTATAATTTTATTAGTTGGAGGAATATATGTTATAGAAGCTATGTCCACAGCTATACAAATATCTTGGTTTAAAATCACAGGGAAAAGAGTATTTAAAATGGCGCCAATACATCATTCCTTTGAATTATCAGGATGGCATGAGGTTAAAATAGTAACAGTGTTTTCAATTGTAACTACGGTACTTTGCATAATTGGATTTTTAGCATTACTCTAAATAAGTTACGAAGAATTTTATTTTAGATAAGGGCAACCGTAGGTTGTAGGTAAGAGGCTCACTTTGTTCGCAGAGAAGGAGTACCCTTGGCACAGGTAAGGTGTTCGCTTCGCTCACAGGTGATGGTAGCTTTTGCATAGGCAAAAGCAGTTATATTGCGATTTTGTCGCTTTTAAATATAAAATCAGCTTTGCTGATTTTTCACCTTTCCTGCAACCTTCGGTTGCTCCTTACCTGTCACAAAGTGACGCCTTACCACGAACGCAGTGAGTATTTACCTATGCCTACGGCACCTTTACCTAAATAAAATGCTTCACACTTCATTTAAAGGAGGTATTTTTTTGTATACCCAAATCATAATTGTACTGATTTTAAATTTTATAATATCTTTAATAGGAACTTTAGCTTACTCAGTTAGACTAGTTGGTGTTAGGACTGGAAAAATAGCTATTTCCTTTGCAGTATTTAATATATTAGTATTGGTGTCAAGGACAGCGGTTACTTTTCAAAATCCTATATTGACAAAGTTTGTAGAGAATAACTTGAATTCAGGTAAACTGCTAAATATATTTTATTTAATTATTCTAATTTCAAGCATTGCTACTATTTTTGGAGCATTTTTAATTCCAACCTTTCAAAAGTTGTTTTGTAAGGCAGTAATGAGTTTTTCAGTAAGCAGATCTATACCTAAATTAATATTACATAGCTTCTCAAAAACAGGAATAAAGCACATGAGAAGCTCTATTGCAATTCCTGTTAAGGAAAGTATCACTAAGTTAAACTATAGAAGACTACCTAAAAAAATAATAGTGTATAATATCATCGCTGTAGCACTTATTACGGCAGGATCATTAGCACCTATATATGCAGGAAGTTTAGAGCCCAACTTACGGGCCACATGTAGTTCATTATCCTCTGTTATAAATGGAACAGCCACCATACTTATGTCTATATTTATTGATCCTCAACTATCTATCATGACGGATGATGTTATAGAGGGGAAATGTAGTAGAGAGGATTTTAGAGGATGTGTTATTGCTATGGTTGGAAGCAAAACTATAGGAACCTTTGCATCCTTATTAATACTTGTGCCAGCAGCATATGTTATAGTTTTTATTGCTAAAATAATATAGATAGATTTAATAGATGTCATAGTAAAGCTAAAAAGGTAACACTGGAAGGAAAGTGTTACCTTTTTAAAAATTATATTTTTAAGATTTGAGCTTCTACCAAATAGTTACTCTATTTTCAGGAGTTACATACATTCCATCTCCTGGTTTAATATCGAAAGCTTTATAAAATTCTGAAAAATTTACAATAGTTCTATTTACTCTTACTTTATCATAAGAATGTACATCGTTATTTTTAGAAGCCTCTAGAGCTTCTCTAGTAGTTGTACTTTTCCAAGCTTTCGCATAGTTATTAAAAAATGCTTTATAATCTGGGTTTTTTAATTTTGACATAATATTAAGTGAACATGCTACACCGCCAAGATCTGCTATATTCTCACTAATAGTCAATTCACCATTATTTACAACTCCAGGAATTATTCCTATATTATCGTAGAAATTTATCACTGATTGACATTTTTCTTCGAATTTTTTTAAGTCACTGTCTGTCCACCAGTTTTTTGCATTTCCTTTCTCATCATAAAGTGCACCATTGTTATCAAAAGCATGGCTTATTTCATGTCCAATAACCACACCAATTCCACCTAAGTTTTCTTCAGGTTTAGCTTTTAAATCATAGAAAGGAGCTTGTAATATTCCTGCTGGAAATACTATTTCATTGTAAGATGGAGAATAATATGCGTTTACTTCATAGGCATCCATTCCCCATGATGTTTTATCTACAGGTTGTCCTAGACTTTCTATAACTTTCTTTGACTTTGCAGCATTAATGGAAGCTATATTAGTAAATAAAGAACCACCATCATTGAAAGTCTTTATCTTCACTTCATCTAATGTTTTAGGCCATACATCTGGATACCCAATTTTAACATTCAGTGTTGAAAGCTTCTTTATGGCCATTTCTTTTGTAGCATCTGACATCCAATCTAATTTTTTAATTCTCTCTTCATAGGTTTTTATAATGTTTTTTACCATATTTTCAACATCTTTTTTAGCTTCTGGAGAAAAATATTTTTCTACATATACTTGTCCAAGATAATCTGCTAATTCACTTTTAACTATATCAATAGCTAAATCTTCATCTGACTTACCTTCTTTGATTCCATAAAGATCCTTATTAAACTCTTGTATTACTTTTTTAAAATCAGTTGAAAGATATCTTCTTGAACTATTAAGAAGTTCTACTTTTGCTTGAAGCTTTAATAATTCTATATTATCTTCTTTAAAATACTCATTTACTTTTTTTGCACTTTTCACATCAATAACAATAATTTTATTTGCTTTATCTAAATTCATATCAGCCATGTATTTCTTCATGTTAATTCCAGGATATAAAGCAGCAAATTCCTCCATTGTATAAGGGTTATAGGTCTTTGTTACATCGTAATAATCTTGTGGATTCAAAGACTCTATTGAGATATTTCTTCTCATTTCATACAATTTTTCAGCATCAGCCCTTGATGATTTTTCATCTTGACCTGATAATACTAAAAGACTTGTAAAGACTTTAATACAAGCATTTTTAAATTTATCAGTATTAGATACAAATTGATCCTTTGAACCAGAAGGCCATATATTCATTCCACCATAATGTAAGGTATTAACTGTACTATCTTTAGCATCTGCCCATACACCAAAATCTAAAAGTGTGATTATCCCTGTTTCTTTAGTTAAGAGTGCTTCTGCATTGAGAAGTTCCTCTATGTTTTTAGCATCTTCAAAAGCTTTCAAATATTTCTTTATTGGTTCTATACCTTGCTTATTTCTACCTTCATTATCTATAGCTGAACTATAGAAATCTGAAATTTTTTGTTCTTTACTATTAACTTCAAATTTCTTATCATGTAATTCTTTTATAATTCCCTTTATTCTCTTAGTATTTTCCTGGGAAATCTCATTAAATGAGCCATTTCCAACATATCCTGTTGGAATAGTAGCCGAATCTAGCCATTTTTTATTAGCTGTAGAATAGAAGTCATCTCTTGGGTTAGTTCCATAAAGTGACCATATCCTTGATATTATCTTTTGAACTTGATCTATTGTGATATTATCCATTGAGCCTAAAATTTCTTTAGAAGCCTCTTCTAACACACCTGCATTACGAAGATTATCAATATTACCTTGAGCCCATTTAGGTGTATCGGTAAAAGGTTCCCCAAAAGTTCCTACTCTTAAATTATCCCCTACAGGAGTAGGTAACTTTCCGAAGCCGCTACTTATCATTGCTAATGCCTCTGCTTTAGTAGCTAATTTTTCATCCTTTGTGCTACTTCCTTTATAACTATCGATTATGTCTTGTTTTTTCACTTTAGTATTGTAATAATCAGCAGATTTTAACACTAAAGTTGCAATTTGATCTTTAGTAGCATATTCAGGTTTAGTTTCTTTAGCAAAAACTAAAGGTGAAAAAGAAGAAAATATTATAGCTAATGCCATAATAAATGTTAAAAATTTTCTGTTAATAGATCTCATTTTTATTCCCCCTTTTTAAATTAATTGTTTTTCAAGTAAAACAATATTTAATATTATTATAATTCATTGTTAAAACAAAATAAACATAATTTGTAAACAATTTACAATCAATCATTATGGATTTTAATATTTTAATGAAAAAATACAAAAAAATAACTATAATACAAGAAAAATCTTATACATAGAAAGTATAGGAAATATTATTTATATATGTGGTTAATAAGTAAATTTTAGATATTAACATATTTATTTATAATGATATAATTATTTAAGATATAATGAGAATAATACAAAGTAAATATAGAGGGTAAAGGGTGATAATATGAAAATTTCTTTAATAGTAGCAATTTCTAAGAATTATATTATCGGTGATAAAGGTTTTATGCCTTGGAATATACCAGGTGAATTAAATAGATTTAGAGATTTAACAACTAATAATACTATAATAATGGGAAGAAAAACCTTTGAAAGCATAGGAGAAATGCCACTGCCAAATAGAAGGAATATAGTGATTTCTAGAACTAAGGATGTTACTTGTGATAATTGCATAACAGTAAAATCCATAGAAGAGGCTTTAGATTTATGTAAAGATGAGGATGAAATATTTATAGGTGGTGGCGGTGAAATATATAAGCAGTGCTTGCCAATAGCTGATAGAATTTATTTGACTATAATTGACAAGTACTTTGAGGGAGATGTAAGCTTCCCTGAGATAGACATAAATCAGTTTAAGCAGACATATAAAGAGAGGATTGAAGGAGATATTCCTTATACTTATTACACCTTAGAAAGGATTGTAGAGTAAGAGTATTTTAGTGTCAAAGAATTATTTTAAGGGGAAATAATTATGGAGAAAATGAAATTACAGAGACAGTGGATAAAATCAAATTTTAATCAATGGGATAGAATAGAAAGTCATGAGGATAAAAAGTTAGATAATCCATCCTTAGAAAAAGAATACAAGGGTAGGGAGATACTTATAGATTTACCAGATCCAAGGAAGGCATGTACTGTTAAAACTAATATATTAGATATAATTTCGGAGAGAAGAAGTCATAGAAAATATAGTGAAGAAGCAATGACCATTGAGGAGTTATCTTTTTTGCTGTGGGCAACACAGGGAGTAAAAAAAGTTACTTCAAATAAAAAGGCATCTTTTAGAACAGTACCTTCTGCAGGTGCAAGACATCCCTTTGAGACTTATTTAGCTATAAATAGGATAGAAGGATTTAAAAAAGGAGTTTACAGATATTTAGCTTTAACTCATCAGCTAGTACTTATTTTTGAGGAAGAGAATTTGGAAGAAATATTATCAAACTTAACTATAAGACAACCTTTTGTAGGAAAAGCTGCAGTAGTATTTATATGGAGTTGTATTCCTTATAGAGGTGAGTGGAGATATGATATAATGTCTCATAAGCATATGATATTAGATGCAGGTCATATGTGCCAAAATCTATATTTGTCTTGTGAAGCGATAGGATGTGGAACTTGTGCAGTAGGAGCTTATGATCAGCAGAAAATAGATGAATTTCTTGGTCTAGATGGAGAAGATGAATTTGTTGCTTACATGGCACCAGTTGGTAAGGTGTAATGTTGTATTACTCATTTACATAGAATACAAAACAGATTGTATTATGAGGGGAATAAATATGAAAATATTAAATTTTGGTTCATTAAATATAGATTATGTTTATAAAGTAGATCACTTTGTAAAAGCTGGAGAAACAATTTCTTCAAAAGATATGCAAACCTTTTGTGGTGGAAAAGGATTAAATCAATCAATTTCTTTAGCAAAGTCAGGATGTGAAGTCTATCATGCAGGCAAAATTGGAATAGATGGAGCTTTACTAAGGAATGAATTAGTAAAGTCAAAGGTAAATACTCAATACCTGCTTAAAGGAAGTGGACCAAGTGGCCATGCCATAATTCAAGTAGAACAAGGTGGTCAGAATAGTATTATTTTATTTGGTGGAGAAAATGAAAAGATATCTATAGAAGATATTGATGATATATTGAAGGATTTTTCAAAAGGTGACATTATATTATTGCAATGCGAAATAAGCAATGTGGATTATATTGTTGAAGCTGCCTATGAAAAAGGAATTACGATAATATTGAATCCGTCCCCAATTAATAAGCATCTAGCTAAAATTGATATTTCTAAGGTTAGCTATTTAATCTTAAATGAGATAGAGGGTGCAGAACTAACTGGAAGGGGTAACTTTGATTCAATAGTAGAGGAACTTCTTAAGAAATATAAAGATATTAAAATTGTATTAACCTTAGGAGAAAATGGAGTAATATATGCTGACAAGGAGAAGAAAGTAAAACAAGGTATTTATAAAACTAAAGTGGTAGATACTACAGCAGCAGGGGATACCTTTACTGGATATTTTATAGCAGGATTGATAAAAGGCTTAACAACTGAAGAGACTTTAAGATTGGCAGCTAAGGCATCATCTATAGCCGTTTCAAGAAAGGGTGCTGCAGTATCAATTCCATATTATGAGGAAGTTTTAAAATAAGAGAAATAAAATATCATTCCTAAACCTACATAAGTATGGTTTATGGAATGATATTTATTTGAATCAACATCTATTCAGAAACTAGCTAATATAAGCAATTTGTTTAAAGAACTACATTATTAGAAAGAAATTTATTGGATATTTCATATTTTAGTTTACTCATAAAATCACCTAAAGATATAGTAATTTCTTCACCAGTATCTCTATTTCTAACAGTTATTTTATTCTCATTTTCTTCCTTTTCACCTATGACTATAATATAAGGAACTCTTTCATTTCTTGCTTCCCTAATTTTATAACCTATCTTTTCTCCTCTACCATCAAATTCTGTTCTAAGGTTATTTTCTTTAAGTATATTATCTATACTTAAGGCATAATCATGAAATTTTTCTGAAATAGGGAGTATTTTTACTTGTACTGGTGAAATCCATAGAGGAAACTTCCCAGCAAAGTGTTCTATTAGGATTGCTATAAATCTTTCTAAGCTACCTAGAATTACCCTATGAATAACGATAGGTCTGTGCTTTTCACCATCACTGCCTATATAATTTAAGTCAAAGCGTTGAGGCAGTTGAAAATCCAATTGAATAGTTCCACATTGCCAACTTCTACCTAAACTATCTTCTAAATGAAAATCAATTTTAGGTCCATAAAAGGCTCCATCCCCCTGATTTATTTTATAAGGCATATTTATCTCATCTAAAGCATCACTTAATGAGTTTTCAGCTAGATTCCAATCTTCGTCACTACCCATAGAATTCTCAGGTCTTGTGGAAAGTTCAACTCTATATTTAAAGCCAAATCTTCTATAAACCTCATCTATTAAGTTGATAACCCCCTTTATTTCATATTTGATTTGCTCTGGTAGCATAAATATATGAGCATCATCTTGAGTAAAGCAACGAACTCTCATAAGACCATGTAGAGCTCCGGAAAGCTCATGTCTATGCACTTTTCCAAGTTCTCCAGCTCTTATAGGAAGCTCTTTATAGGAGTGAGATTCTGATTTATAAACGAGCATACCACCAGGACAGTTCATAGGTTTAATTGCAAATTCTTCTTCATCTATATTTACAGTATACATATTTTCTTTATAGTGATACCAATGTCCAGAAGTTTCCCATAACTCTCTATTTAAAATCATAGGAGTTTCTATCTCAATATATCCATTTTTCCTGTGAAGTTCCCTCCAGTATTCAGCTAACATATTTTTAAGAGCTACACCTTTTGGTAGAAAAAATGGGAAACCAGGTCCTTCTTCCATGAAAGTAAATAAGTTAAGTTCTTTACCTAGTTTTCTATGATCTCTCTTCTTTGCTTCTTCTAACATTAAGATATATTCATCTAATTCGCTTTTCTTAGTGAAGGAAGTTCCATATATTCTTTGAAGCATTTTATTTTTTTCATTTCCTCTCCAATAAGCACCTGCAACTGAGAGAAGTTTAAAAGCTTTTACATAAGAAGTTGAGGGAACATGAGGACCGGCACATAAGTCTACAAATTCACCTTGTTTATAAAAAGAAATAATTTCTCCTTCAGGTAAATCATTTATAAGTTCAACTTTATAAGGTTCGCCACTGTAAAACATAAACTTTATAGCCTCATCCTTAGGAAGTATAAATCTTTCAATACTTAAATTTTCCTTAACTATATTACTCATTTCCACTTCGATTTTTTCTAAGTCTTCTTGACTAAAAGGTTTCTCTATATCAAAATCATAATAAAATCCATTGCTTATTGAAGGCCCAATAGCAAGCTTTACCTCAGGATACAATCTTTTCACAGCTTGAGCAAGAATATGAGCGGAGGAATGTCTTAAGGTAGATTTTCCATCCTCATCTTCAAAAGTTAAAATTTCTAAAGTACAGTCTTCTTCAATGCTGCTATTAAGCTCTACGGTTTTGTTGTTAAGCCTTCCACACAATGCTTTTTTTGCTATGCTGTTACTAATTTTCATTGCAACTTCATAGACTGTGGTTCCTTTTTTAACCTCGATTTCATTACCATTTTTTAATATTACTTTTACCATTATTACATCCTCCTTCTCATAAATATTGATACTCTGTTTTACTAGAAAAAATTATTTAAAACAGATACGGATTAAAAATAAAAAAACTCCTCCCTAAAACAAGGGACGAGTATAATCGCGGTTCCACCCAAATTATAATAATGAAAAATAAACATTATTATCACTTAGTTCTTTAACGCTGAATAGCGGAGATACTTATTAGATGAATTAAAAAAACTATAGATATAAATTAACTACAATTTAGATTTTTAAATTCATAATTTCAGTATTCAACTCAGAGGTGGTTTTCAATAAAACTTACTTAAGAAACTTTTCAGCCAGTGAGTTTCTCTCTCTGAAAGTAGTAATTTATCTACTCTTCCTCTTCATAGTTTTTAGATATTCTAAGAATCTTTATTTTATAGACTAAAATAAAAAACTCCTCCCTAAAATAAGGGACGAGTATAATCGCGATTCCACCCAAATTATAATAATGTAAAATAGACATTATTATCACTCAGTTCTTTAACGCTGAATTGCGGAGATACTTACTAAAGGAATTAGAAAAAACTATAGATATAAATTAGCTACAAGTTAAATTTTCAAATTCATAGATTCAGTATTCAACTCAGAGGTGGTTTTCAATAAAGCTTACTTAAGAAACTTTTCAGCCAATGAGTTTCTCTCTCTGAAAGTAGTAATTTATCTACTCTTCCTCTTCATAATTTTTACTAATTATAATACTAATAAGATTTTATGTCAATATATTTTCTAAATATTGTTTTAATAATAAAGAATTTATAAAGTGATGATGTTTGTAATATATCTGTGATATAATTAAAAGTCGTATTCCATATACAAGGGGGATGAATTAATGAGAAAATTATGGAAACTTGCACTATTTACAGTGTTGATAATCTTACTAGGATTAGATTATTTTTTATTAATTCCAATTGGTTTTTATAAGTCTTTTATAATTTATGTTGGAATTATTTTTACAGTATTAACAGTTCTTTTTATGAGTTATGCTATAAAAATAGATGATAATAAAAATATAAAGAAAGTAATTCAGATACCTATTGGAATAATGGTTATTATTTTAACCGTGCTAGTAGTTGGAACAATAGCTTCAGCGCCAATATTTAATGCTAAAAAGTACAGAGATAAGCTACCAACAGAGCAGGTTATTGATTTAGAGAAAGAGTTAAATCCTTATGATGAGAAGAAGACAGGTATATTACCAGAAAAAGAAGCCAGAAAAATTATGGGTACTCAGCTTTCTCAAAATGGAAATATAGGAGCAATAGTTGATATCGGAGATTCAACTAAGCAACAAATAAATGATGAATTATGGTTTGTTGCACCTTTAGAATATAAGAATTTTTTCTCATGGATTAATAATAAATCTAAAGGAACAGGCTTTATTATGGTTAATGCATCTACAAAAGAATGTAAGGTTATAGATAAAAACATGAAACTTCAGCCTAATGGATATTTTGGAGATGATTTAGCAAGGACACTTTATTTTAAGGATCCAACAAAAATTTATGGAGACTTTACATTAGAATTAGATAATGAATTAAATCCATATTTTACTGCAACTACCTACAGTAATGCAGTAGGATTAAATGGTGTAAAGGTTACAGGAATTGCTTTAGTAAATCCTGTAACTGAGGAAATTGCTTATTATACAACAGAAGAAACTCCAACCTGGGTCGATAGAATTCAACCCCTAGAATATGTAGATGATGCTATAAATTATAAGGGAAAGTATATAAATGGTTTTTCTCTCTTTAATGATAAGAACAAGTATAAAACTACTGATGGTATTGGGGTAGTATATAATAATGGTAAGTGTTATTACTATACTGGAATAACTAGTCTTGGAAAAGATGAGAGTTCCTTAGGCTTTTATTTAATAGATTCAAGGACAGGACAACCTTTCTTGTATAAGAAAAGTGGAGCTATTGAGGAAGTAGCAGTGTCTACAGCAGAAAATAAGATTAAAAATTTAGGATATATAGGAACCTTTCCATTATTAATAAACATAGAAAACAACTTAACCTATTTTATACCATTGATGGGATCGAATGATTTGACCATGTCCTATGCCTTTGTAAATGTAAAAGATCCATCAATAGTTTCGGCTGCACCTACTATAACACAAGCTGAAGAGGAATATGTTAAATATTTATATAATAACAATATTTTAAACAGTGAGGTAGGAGAAACTTTAACTAAAGAAGGAATAATATCGAGAATAAGTAACTATGTACAACAAGGTAATTCTTATTACGTATTTACACTTGAAGGAGAGGGGAAAATGTTCTTATCAACTATAGAAATTGGACCAGAATTAGCACTTCTTCAAAAAGGAGACAAGATATCTATAGAATATATTGATACTAAAGGAAGTATGTCTAATATAAAATCTTTAAAAGTTAATTAATAATTATATTTTGTACTTTATATTATTATAATATATGTATAAGAAAATAAATTATAATAGCTGAAACTTATAGTTTTATTAATAACTTTATTAATAGAAGGACAGATTTTATAGTATCATTGTATAAGATAAACTGGTAATATATTGATTTTCATACAAACAAAGAAATTAATATATGATTTTAATATAGAAAATTTCATATAACAAAGGAAAAGGTGGATTTATATATATGAAAGAGATTATTTTTGTAACAAGTAATAAAGGAAAGATTGCATCAGCTCAGAGGGAATTAAAAAATATAAAGGTTTTAGCTTATAATGCCGAATTAATAGAACCAAGAAGTGATGATATACAAGAGATAGCGAGACAAAAAGTTTTACAGGCTTATAAAATTGTGAAAACGCCGTGTATAGCCTTAGATAGTGGATTCTTTATAAGTGAATTGAACGGGTTTCCTAGAGCTTATGTTAATCCTATGCTAGACACCATAGGTATAAAAGGAGTACTTAAACTTATGGAAGGTGTGAAAAATAGACATTGTGAATTTAAAACTTGTTTAGCTTATTATGATGGATGCACTATGAAATTTTTTGAAAGTAAATCCATAGGAATAATTTCAGAAGTTATAAAAGGCGTAGATAACGATGAAAAGTGGTCAGACCTATGGTATATATTTATTCCAGAAAAATTTACTAAGACCTTAGCTGAATTTAGTCAGGAAGATTTTTTACAATATGATCTTATTAAAGAAGATAGTTGTATGAAAAAATTCGAAGGTTGGTATGAAAATTTACATATATAAAACTGCTACTGAATTATATTATAAAAAACTTCAAACCATTGTTGTAACTGTGACATCTTCAAAGCACTTTAAAACATCCTTATTAGGTGAAAGCCAATAAGGATGTTTTTATTAATTTACATTATAAAGTTAAATTACATATTCATAAACATTTCTATGTCAGAATCTACATTAGTTATTCCACCAATTCCGAAATTATCTACTAATACTTTAGCTACATTTGGAGATAAGAAGGCTGGTAGAGTTGGTCCTAAGTGGATATTTTTTACTCCAAGGTATAATAATGATAGTAATACTATAACTGCCTTTTGCTCATACCAAGCAATGTTGAAGGCGATTGGTAGGTCATTAATATCTTCAAGTTCAAATACCTCTTTAAGTTTTAGTGCTATAAGAGCTAGAGAGTAAGAATCGTTACATTGTCCAGCATCTAATACTCTTGGAATTCCACCGATGTCTCCAAGGTTTAATTTGTTATATCTATATTTAGCACATCCAGCAGTTAAAATAACTGTATCCTTTGAAAGTTTTTCAGCAAACTCTGTGTAGTATTCTCTAGATTTAGCTCTTCCATCACAGCCTGCCATTACGAAGAATTTTTTAATAGCTCCAGATTTTACAGCGTCAACTACTTTATCAGCAAGTGCTAATACTTGATTGTGGGCAAATCCACCAACTATTTCTCCATTTTCAATTTCTGTTGGAGATGCACATTTTTTAGCTTGTTCAATAATTGCTGAGAAATCTTTTTCCTCACCATGGCCTTCTATATGTGTACAGCCAACATATCCAGCAGCTCCAGTAGTATACATTCTATCTTTATAAGAATCCTTTGGAGGAACAATACAGTTAGTTGTCATTAAGATTGGTCCATTAAAGCTTTCAAACTCTTCTTTTTGTTTCCACCAAGCATTTCCATAGTTACCTGCAAAGTGAGAGTATTTCTTAAATGCAGGGTAGTAGTGAGCTGGAAGCATTTCAGAGTGAGTATAAACATCGATTCCAGTTCCTTCAGTTTGCTTTAATAATACCTCTAGGTCTTTTAAATCATGACCAGAAATTAGTATTCCAGGATTATTTCTAACGCCTATAGATACTTTAGTAATTTCAGGGTTTCCGTAAGTTTCAGTATTAGCTTTATCAAGTAGTGCCATACCATTTACACCAAATTTACCAGTTTCTAAAGTTAAAGCAATTAATTCATCTATAGAAGCGGAGTTATCTAGAGTTTTAGCAAGAGCTTTTTGCATAAAGGCATTAACTTCTTCATCATCATAACCAAGTTCATTGGCATGTTTTAAGTAAGCTGACATACCCTTTACACCGTAGATAATAAGTTCTCTTAAGCTCCTTATATCTTCATTCTCAGTAGCTAATACTCCAACAGTTGTTGATTTTGCATCAAGTTCTTCTTTTGTAGAACCAGTCCATAATGCGCAGCTAGACAAACCATCTTTATTAGCTAACTTAGATAATAGTTCATTTTTAACTTCTAAAGTTCTCATAACTCTAGCATAGAAGATTTCGTCATCAAAGTTAGCATTTGTTATAGTAGTGAAGAGGTTTAATGTAATCATATTATTTACTTCACCAGATATTGTAGTTCCTTCAGCTCTAAGTCTTGTAGTTATTTCACTTAATCCTTTAGTCACATATATTAATAAATCTTGCATTCTTGCTAGGTCTGAAGTCTTACCACAAACCCCTCTCACAGTACAGCCTGAACATCCAGCAGTTTCTTGGCATTGGTAACAAAACATTTTATTTTCCATTAAATAGTCCTCCTTATATTTTAACTAAAATTTTCATCATCTTGTCCATGGCTTAATTATATAGTGTTAGAAAATTTAAGTAGGTAACCGATGTTACGAAAAAGTAATTATTTTTATAAATATATAAGTTGTAATAAAGATAATTCATATCAATTAATTTATAATGTAGAAACTTAATTACAACTTATATAATAAAATAAATCTTTTAGTTAGTAACGAATTCATTAGAAGAAGTTTTTTCATCTATTCTATATAGTTTATACATTGACACAGAGCCTATTAAAGCTAGAAATGCAATAAAAATCCAAAGAGCTCTAATATCAAAGTATTTTATATAGCCTCCAGCAATCATAGGTCCTATGATAAACCCTAGTTTTCTTATGATAGGAAAAATAGAGTTAAATCTACCTCTATGAGATATGGGGGTATGACTAGCTATATACACACTAGTATTAGTTGAAACTAGTATTTCTCCTAAAGTCCAAATTATGGTTGAAATAATGAATAAAAAATAGTGATTTATTGAGAACATCATTCCAAACCCTAAGGCATATAGTAGACCACCTATAGATATGCAGAGAGAAGGTTTTATATTCTTGATTATAGAATTTAAAAACATAGGTAAAACACTACACATAACAGCGTTTACAGTCATAAGACTTGCGAATATAGTAGGAGAACTATCCACAAATAAATCTCCAATTTGTAGAGAAAGCCCAAAATTAAATTGTGAGAAAACTATAAAATATATAACTATAATAAGTGAGAATACAATTAATGTAGGTCTTTTTAATAATGCAGTTAAAAGACTTCCATTTTCACCTTCCTCCAAGGATTTTTTACTTTTAGAATTAATATTCTTAGTAACGTGAAGGGTTTCTGGAACTAGAAATCCTACTAAAATCACTGAAATTAAAGTTGTAACAGCATCACCTAAAAATAGTAAGGGTAAATAATTTGTATATAGAAATGCAGCTAGAAGAGGTCCTACTGCAAAACCAATATTTATGGCCATATATTCGAGAGAAAAGGCAGTTTTTCGCTCATCACCAGAGGTTAAATCTGTAATTATAGTGCTATAAACAGGCAGAGAGATTCCACTGACAAAACTAGAAACTGTAATTAGGATAGTGATTAAGATAGGACTTTTTATAAATGCACAAATTCCAATGGATATAGCTGATATAGTTCTAAATGAAGTAAAAATTACCTTTCTACCTATTTTATCAATTAATTTTCCACCAATTAATGAGCCCAGTAATCCGAACACACTATTAATAGCAACTACAATTCCAACTGTAGCAACACTAATTCCTACCTTATAAGTTAGAAACATAGTTAAAAAGGGAGCTACGAAATTTCCCATATTATTTATGATAGAAGCGAAAAATAATATGTATACCGGAATAGGTAGCTTTTTATAAGGGTTTAGAAATTTATTTATCATGAACTCATCCTCCTAAGTAAAAATAATGTACATATAAATTTTAAGCCATTATATCCATATCTTCAAATGTTTTACATTGAAAAATAATGTGTTAATATTAGATATAATATGGATAATATACATATAAATTGACTATTTATGGTCAATTTATATGTTAAAATTCTAAATAAAAGAAGAGTTGAAGAGGATGATTTAGATGAAAGGCTTTTGTGTAATCTTTGGAAGAGAAATAGAATATGATTTTATATCTTCCTTAATAAGATATAAAAGAACAAAAAACAAAATAAGTCAAGAGGGGCTATCTTATGGAATATGTTCGACTAGCCATCTATGTTATTTTGAAAATGGAAAAAAGAGATTGAGAGAAGACATAATTGAAGCATTGCTAAAGAAATTAGATATAAAAAATTTAGAGGAACTTAAGGATTTAGGAATTATAAGACTGCAATTTTATAATATGATAAACGAGATTGAAGCCTTGAATTTTAAGGGTGCAACAGATATTTATAATGAACTAAAAAAAAGAGAGAGCTTCTTGAAAACTTCGTTATATAGTATGGAATTTGAGATATATAAATTAACCTATGTATTCTTTGTTGAAGGTGTGGCTTATGAGGATTTAAAGGAAGATATAAAAGTATTAGATAGAATATATGATTGTTTAGATGAAGATTTGAAATATATTTATTTAATTACTACGGGAAGATGTATATATAAACACTTAGATTATGAGAAAGGAATAATGAGATTAGAAAAGGCTCAAAAATTAAAGGATACACCGTGGATTAATTATCTTCTAGGTTTTGCTTTTTGCTTTAATGCATCTCCTCTTAAAGCAATTTATTATTTTGAAGTAGCTCTAAGAAATTATGAGAATAATGGAAGATATATTAATGCCGTGTGGTGCCATAACTATATGGGAATTTGTTATTGTAATTTAAAAATCTATGAGCGTTCGGAAATTCATTACAAAGCAGCTTTAAATGGAGCAAATTATTTTAAAGTTGATAAAATTTTACAATCAGTATATATAAATTTATCTGATTTATATCTATGTAAAAAAAATTATGAAGAGAGCATATTATGGTCTGAAAAGGCACTGAGTGTGGGAGGTGATCCATTACTGCCGGCATCAAATTATGTTGAAGCTTGTGTTCCCCTAGGGAAATTGGAGGAGGCTAAAGTAATTTTTAAAAAATATTTAACAAATGAAAATAAGGATTCTAAATATTATAATTTACTGTACTTTAATTATGTTTCTATATTTTACTTTAAAGAAGAAAGATTTTATTACGAAGTAACACAGAAGATATTGCCTTATTACGATAATATTAATTATATAGCCATTGGAAATCAGATAAAACTTAAACTGATAGAATACTTAGAAAGTAAAAGGAGATATAAAGAGGCTAATAAGCTGTATAAAGGACTATTAAAGAATAACAGTTAAATAGGAAAGTTAAGATTATTTTTTTATTTCTATTGACCTTAGCCCAAGATGAAAGTTTAAACTAAAGGTAGAAATTAATTAAGGAGATGGGGAAGACATATGTATACTATTAATGAAGTAGCTGAAATTTTTAATATTACTACTAATAAAATCAGGTTTTATGAGAAGAAGGGGCTAATTTCACCTAAGAGAAATGAAGAAAATGAGTATAGAACTTTTACCAATGAAGACATAATACGACTTCAAGCAATACTTTTATATAGAGATTTAGGATTATCTCTTAAACATATCGTGGAAATTCTAAATAAGGATAGTAAAGAAACATTGCTGGATAATATCCATAAGCAATGGCAGGTTATAAATGATGAAATTCATAGAGCTGCGGATATTAGAAATACTTTAGAAAATATTATGGATAGGATCTATGAAAATGCTTCAGATGATTATATGGAAGAGGTATTGAGCTTGATCAAAGCTAATAATAAGCAGATATCAATGAAAAGCCAATGGAAAGATAGATGGGATTTTAATAGTTGGGCAGATACCTATGATATTTCGGTAAAAGGTGTAGGTGGAAGTATCAAAATTTATAAAAATTATGAGTATATATTAAATACAGTTCATAATTTGGCGAAAGAGAATATTTCAAAGGAGGCTCATATATTAGAAATAGGAGTTGGAACAGGAAACTTAGCCAATAGATTCTTTTATGAAGGAGATAAAATTATAGGTGTGGATCAATCTAGAGAAATGCTCAGAGTAGCTAAAGAAAAAAATCCTAAATTAAAAGTAAGAATAGGAGAATTTTTAAAACTACCCTTTGATAATGATATGTTTGATGTAATTGTTTCTACCTATGCCTTTCATCATTTGAAGGAAGAGGAAAAAATAATAGCTATTAAAGAAATGATGAGGGTTTTAAAGGAAAATGGAAAAATAGTAATTGGAGATATGATGTTCTTAAATGAAGAAGATAAGAAATCTATAATGGAAACTCTAACTAAGAATGAAAAAGCAGAAGTAGAAGATGAATATTATTCTAATATAGAGATATTAAAAGAAGAATTTAAAAAATATAGGATGGAGTTAGAATACAAAAAAATAGATAGATTTAACTATGTAGTTACCATAGAAAGTTGAAAAGGAAATATATAAAATATTGTTATTAAGAACAATAATGTAATTAAATAGAAAAATGTGTTGACATATATGTTAAAAAATGCTAAGATAAGTTTGTTGGAAAAATTAACTATTAAAAATAATTAAAAGGAGGTCGTTTATAAATGAAAAATCTAAGAAATATAAATAGTACTAAATTTAATAATATTGAAAGCGGCCTTAGTGGAAGAGTTTAAAATACTTATTTTGATATTTTAAGTCACAGGGTTGTTTAGACTCTGTGACTTTTTATATTTTGTATATTATAGAAATAGGAAGTCATGGAATATCTTTGAGCTTTTTAGCCAAGGAATATCTATGACTTTTTTTATTTTAATATACAATAAATTCTGAGAGGAGGTGAGATAATGAGGAATATAATAAGCAAATTAATAAATATGAGCAAAAGCAATGAAGAAAGTTACGTTGATTTAGAGATTAGTAAGAAAACTACAGAACAAAATATAAGCTTATGGATTAATAACATTAATACTTTTAAGCAATAATTAGGTTTTGTTAGAAAGGATTCAATCAAAAATAAAAATAAGGAGAGAAGAAATATGAAAAATATGATAACTAAATTTATAAATAAAAGTGGAGATAAGAATTATTACGATATATGGGGATATATAAAAAATAAAGAGCGGAATATGAATTTATGGCTTGATAATATCAATACTTTAAAAATGTAGATCTATAAAAATAGACGAGTAGACTGACTAGTTCTATTTAAAAGATGCTTTAAATAGAAAAGCTCAGTTGAGATGTTTCTACCTCAACTGAGTTTTTTAGTTATTTGATTTAAAAAGCAGGGCTCATTACTGTTTTAAGTTCATCAGTAGATAGAGTTGAGATTTTATAAATATGATCTGCTACACGCTCAAGATGGTTTATAATATCTAAGAAAACAACTCCAGATTCTATATTGCATTTACCTGCATGAAGTCTATGAAGATGATTAGCTTGCAGTTGTTCTATCAATGTATCAACCTCTTCTTCTAACTCTTCAGTATGCTTAGCTAAGTTTAAATCATAGCTATTTAAGCCTTGCATAGTATTATCAAACATTTTAAGTATAAGCTGTTCTAATTGCTTTAATTCCTTAATAGCATCATCAGTAAAAGATATATCTGATTTTAGTGAACCAGTTATAAGTTCTAGGATATCCATTATATGGTCGCCAATTCTTTCTACATTATTTATACTGCTAATCATTGCGGGAACCATAATGGATTCTGAGTGAGTAAGTGGTTGTTTAGAAATATCTACTATATACATAGTTATATCCTTTTGTAATGAGTTTACTAATTCTTCATTTTGTTTAACTGATTCTAAAGGCTTTTCATCATTTTTATATATGGATATCATAGCACTCTTAACCATATCCTTTGTGATTTCAAAGCCATGATTTATCTCTGAGAGTGAAGCTTTAAAGGCTGCAACAGGTGTATTTAATAATAATCTATCTAAATACATAGCACCTTGATGCACGACATCTTTACCTCTAATTACAGTTTCTAAGAATTTAACAAAGTATTTATTTAGTGGTAAGAAAATGGCTGCACTCATTACATTAAATACTGTATGAGAGTTGGCAATTCGAACGCCTATATCTCCAGCTACAGCAGGCTGTAAGTAAGCAGTAACCATCTCTACAATACCTACAAAATACTTTAGGAATACAAAGCATAATAATACTCCAAATAAGTTATATAAAGTATGTGCCCATGCTGTTCTTCGAGCATGAATATTACCAGTTAAGCTAGCTAGTTGAGCTGTTACACAAGTACCTATGTTATCACCAAGCATTATAGCTACAGCTGTGGTTAAATCTATGAGGCCAGCTTGGCCTAATACCATAACTAACCCTACAGTAGCACTACTGCTATGAATTAATGCAGTAACACTAGCTCCAAGCAATATTCCGATAAGTGGATTTGATGCATAGTTTTCAAAAAAGTATTTAAGAGTTTCACTATTACTCATAAATGGGATTCCACTATTAAGAATTTTAAGGCCTAAAAACATCATACCAAAGCCCATTAAGGCTTCTCCTATATTTTTAATAGTTTTATGTTTACTAAAATAACTGATAGCAAAGCCTATACCAAGTACAGGAAGAGCTATATCTGTAAGTTTAAATTTAAAGCTAAAAGCCATAAGTTGTGCAGTAATAGTAGTACCAATATTTGCACCATAAATAATTCCAATAGCTTGAGGAAGCTTCATTAATCCTGCATTTACGAAGCCAACTGTTAATACTGTTATAGCCGTACTGCTCTGAACTAATGCAGTTAAAAAAGTTCCTACCAAAAAGGCACTGAATACATTACCAGTTAAAACAGAAAGAATTTTTCTCATCATTTCTCCAGAGGCTTTTTCTAGTCCTTCGCCCATCTTATCTACACCATACATAAGAAGAGCTGTACCTCCAATTAATCCAAAAACAAGTTCCTTCATAGATAATCCCCCGATTATTAAAAAAATTTAAGATTTATTAACAATTTATCAATTATATTATATACAAATTAATTGATCTTATTTAGTTTTTAACAAAAATTTAACATGTGTTTAACATAGCATAATATAAATGAAATATATAAAATATAATGAATTCAGAGGTGATTTATATATGGAAATATTTTATTGTAATTGTATCTTATGATGAAAATATAAAAATGTAAGCAATTTCGATATAATGAGAGCAATAGGAGGATAAATTCAAATAACATTGCTAAATTTTAAAATATGAATAGTGATATTTTTAGTGTATGGGTGTATTATTTAAATAGTACAGTGATACTGATGATAATGAGGTGATAAATTAATGGATTTTGAATTTAACTCCAAAGAACCTATATATATACAGATAAAAAAATATATTCAAATGCGAATAGTATCAGGAGAGTTAAAAGGGGGAGATAAATTGCAATCAGTAAGAGAGTATGCAACTCAATTAAAAGTAAATCCCAATACAATCCAAAGAGTATATGGAGAGCTGGAGGATGATGGATTAATTATGACTCAAAGAGGAATAGGAAAATTTGTTACAGAGAATGAAGGAACTATAAAAAATTTGAGGAAAGATACATCTAGAGAAATATTAAAAGATTTTATTAAAAACACTAAGGGATTAGGTCTCACTAAGGATGAGATATTTGAGATGATTAATGAGATGTACGAGGAGGTATAGACGTGATGAGAGTGCTGGAGGTTGATAACTTAGTTAAAAAATTTGGGAATAAGGAAATTTTAAAGGGAATAGCCTTTAATTTGGAAGAGGGAAAGGTTCTTGGAATATTAGGGCCAAATGGTCAGGGAAAAACTACTCTTTTGAACATTATTGCAGGTTTATTAAAGCCTACTTTAGGGAGTGTTAAGATAGAGGGAATTCATGTTGGGTATGAAACTAAAAAAATAATATCTTTTCTTCAGGAGAAGAATGTTATTTATAAATGGATGAAGATAAAAGATAGTATAAGTTTTTATAATGACTTTTTTCCAGATTTTAATAAAGATAAGATGAATGAATTTTTAAAGTTTATGAAGTTAGATGAAGATATGAAAGTAAATACACTATCTAAAGGAATGTTAGAGAAATTAGCTTTAAGTATTGCACTAAGCAGAAAAGTTAAGTTATATATATTAGATGAACCTATTTCAGGAGTAGATCCAGTGACTAGAGAGAAGATTATAGAAGCTATAATAAATAACTTAGATTCAGAATCTTCAATGATTATAACAACACACTATGTTGGAGAGCTGGAAAGGATTTTTACTGAGGTTCTATTTTTAGGAGATGGTTCCATCATTGAATACGGGGATGCAGAAAATTTAAGAGAAAAGTATGGAACTTCAATAGATGGAATTTATAGAAAAATATTTGCAGAGTAGGTGGAAATTTATGAGAAATATAGGGAATGTCATAAAGTACAGTATTAGAGGACTAAGAAATTTATATATCATTGAAGCTATACTTTTAGTATTGAGCTTTATTGGAGGAAGCTTTATTATAAGATTTACTATGGGTTTTGATACTATAGCAATGCTTTCAATAATTATTGTTGGAAATTTTATAGCTCATATTATAGTGTTTTCATGTCAAGTGTCAAAGGATTATGGAAGACTACTATTTTTAACACCGATTAAAGGCAGTGAATTTATAATAGCTAAGATATTAGAGTTAGGAATTGTTCAATTAGTAGTAATTATTATTAATACACTAGGGGTAATTATAAATGGTGGTAAGATTCCAGAGATAATATTTATTTCTATTTCTTTAGCATTGTCTCTTTTAATAGCATATATAATTATAATTTCATTAATAATTATATATGGATCTTATTTTAATAGTGTAGCATTAGTAATAGTTTCAATCATATTATCTATAAATTTTGGAGGAATTATATTAAGCTTTTTAACAAGCAGATTATTTAGAGTACTACCTTATATGTACCTACGTTTTGGCTTCTTTGTAGAAATAAATTTGTTTGAAGTCTTAATATATGGTGGAGTAATTTTAACATTAGTTATGTTTGCAAAGAAATTATTAGATACAAAGTTAGATATAGTATAAATTATAGTAATTGTTATGGATGGAAAGATAGTTATAAAAATTAGAAGTTAAATATAATTGAAAGTATTATTATATAAAGAGGTGTGTTTTATGAGAAAAAAAATTGTAGCCTTTGTGGGAGCTGTGATAATGGCAGTTTCACTTACGGCTTGTAATGTAGATATAGGTTTTAGAAATCCTAATAGTAGCAAAAACTCCAATCTAGATATTAATAAATCTATAGACAGTGATGGTATAAAAGATTTGGATATTTCTATAAATATAGGAGAGGTGAGAATTTCAGCTATAGATGGACAGGACTTTACTATAGTTAGTGAAGGAAGAAACGAGGTATCTAGACCAATAGAAATTGATAAAAGTGGAAGCACTTTAAGTATTAAAGAAGAGAATAGCACAAAGAATGTGAATGGATTCAATAATTTAAATTCTAGCAATAGGAAAATAACAATAGGAATACCGAAAGATTTTATGGGAGATTTTAAATATACTTGTGGAATAGGAGATTCTGAGATTAAGGATTTAAATGTTAAAAAAGCTATATTCCAAGGTGGATTAGGAAATATAGATATTAAAGAAATAACTTTTGAAGATATGAGAATATCACAAGGAGTTGGAGACATAGATCTAAAAATAAAAGAGGTAAAAGGTGACTTAATTTATGAAGGTGGAGTAGGAGACGGAGACATTATTATACCTGAAAATTCGCCAGTAAGATTTAAAACTTCCTCTGGCTTAGGAAGTTGCAGAATTATGGCAAAAACCTCTGGAGAAGATAAATATTTGTTTAAAATAACTAGCGGAATTGGGGATATAACAATCGAATAAATTACAAAAAATGTAACGACCCCTGGGGTGATACCATTTAATGGAATTATCTTGGGGGTGTTATTTGATTTAAATGTAGAAATGTTAAATAGATTGTGTTGTGATTTATATGCATATAATGTATTATTTTACATAATGACACAATATAATGTAATTTTACGTAAAAGGGGAAGGTATATGTATAACTATGAGGATTTAATTTATTTGAAGGAAGAGAACTGTTTAGGCTGCAATAAATGCATAAGTAATTGCCCTATATTTGAGGTAAATATAGCTTATAGTACAGATAAGGGTAATAAAATTAAGATTAATGGAGATAAGTGCATACATTGCGGAGAGTGCATTAAGGTATGTGATCATAATGCTAGAGATTTTTATGATGATACAGAGGAATTTATTAAGGATTTAAAAAGTGGTAAGAATATATCAATAGCTGTAGCACCTGCCGTTAGAGCTAATTTTAGAAATTATAAAAATTTGTTTGGATTTTTAAAGGGTTTAGGAGTAAATTTAATTTATGATGTTTCTTATGGAGCAGATATCACAGTATGGGCATATTTAAAAGTTATAGAGGAAAACTCATTAAAATCTATGATTGCACAACCATGTTCTGCTATTGTAAATTATATTGAAAAATATAAATCAGAATTAATTAAACAGCTATCTCCTATAACCAGTCCATTGATGTGTACTGCGATTTATATGAAGAAATATAAAGGTGTAATTGATGACATAGCCTTTTTATCTCCATGTATAGCGAAATCAGATGAGATTCATGATAGAAACACAAATGGATATGTTAAATATAATATTACATTTAAAAAATTAGAAGAATACATAGAGAAAAAAGGAATAGACATAAATAGCTGTGGGGAACAAGATTTTGATAATGTTGATGGTGGGCTAGGATTTTTATTTAGTAGGCCAGGTGGATTAAGAGAAAATGTAGAATTTACATTGCCTGATGCTTGGATTAGGCAAATTGAAGGACAACATCATGCCTATAAATATTTAGATAGTTACTGTAAAAATATTGATAAGAACAAGGAGGCACCGCTCTTAGTTGATGTACTTAACTGTGCCTATGGTTGTAATTTTGGGACAGCAACTAAATTTAATGATTGCAACGATGATTCTTTTTCAGATGATTGTGATTTAAATTTTAATTCTATGAAATCAGCAAAAAGAAAAGAGAAGAAAGGTAAAATTCCTAAAAATAAGGAAAAGTGGCTATTTAATTACTTTGATAAAAATCTTAAACTGGAAGATTTCATACGAAAATATGATAACAAAGAAGTTAGTTCATATATAAAAGAGCCAAGTGAAGAAGAATATAATGAGATTTTTAATCATTTGAATAAGGTTACAGATTCTCAAAGAAAAATTAACTGTTCAGCTTGTGGATATAACTATTGTGAATCCATGGTTAAAGCTATACATAATGGACTTAATATATACTCAAATTGTATTGACTACAATAAAAAAGAAGTTTTAAATGAACAGCAGATAATAAAAGAAAAAGAAGACCAGGTCAAACTACTAGACGAATATAATAAGTTAAGTGAAGAGAGAATTGCAAAGGCTGAGATGTTAAGTAAAGGAGTAACAGAGATAATCAATGCTATAGAGCTGGTTACTGGGCAGAACGCCTTGAATGCAGAAAATATAGAAAAGATTAATAATGAGGCTATAGATGTAATGGATACATCGAAGGATTTAAATGAAAGTATAAAGCTTATGAAGGATAAGATGGATAGATTTAGTAACTCCACAGAAGAAATTGTAAAAGTCGCTAACCAGACTAATTTATTATCACTTAACGCATCTATTGAAGCTGCTAGAGCAGGAGAAGAGGGCAGAGGCTTTAGTGTAGTAGCCAATGAGGTAAAAAAATTATCTGAATATTCCAAACAAGTATCCGTACTGACATCTATGGATCAAAAAGAAATGTTAGAGATATTAAAAGGCGTGATTAATATTTCTCAAGTACTAGAAAGAAAAATTTTAATAGTTAATGAAGCCATTGATAATGTAGCGGGTTCAATGGAAGAGATAGCTGCAGCAAGTGAAGAAATAACAGCTTCAGCTCTAAGCTTAACAAAGTAAAAATTAAAATTTAAGAAATAAATATGTAGACAATGGTTAAAATTAGTAATATAATAATATTATATTAAATAAGAAATTTTGAAAGGAGTGATGTTATATGAAGAATATATTTGATAGTTTATTAGCATTAAATTTTCATATTGACTACTCCTGGGAAGTTTATAAAATATAGTAGAAAGAGTACTATATATTTTTAGATGCCTTATAAAGATGTGCTTTAAAGCCTTGGAGTAGTTATACTAACCAAGGTTTTTATTTTTATGCGTATTTTTAGGAGGATATTTTAATGACAAATAGTTTTGAACATTTATATGAATTAGGATTAACTAAGGCTTTTCAGGAAGAATTTTCAAACAAATATAAAGAAGGAAAGTTTTTAGGGAGAGTAACAGTAGAACAAAAAGGCATCTATAGAGTTGCCACAGAATATAACGAGGTAAATGCTAGAGTATCAGGAAGGTTTATTTATGATAGCGTTAGCAAAGAGGACTATCCAGCAGTAGGTGATTGGGTAATATTAGATAGAGATAGTGATGCAAAGGGTGAAGGAGTTATACATGAAGTTTTATCTCGTAGAAGCAAGCTTTCAAGGAAGGTAGCTGGAGGCAGGTCTGATGAACAGATAATATGTGCTAACGTAAGTAAAATATTTATAACCATGGCACTTAATAATGATTATAATTTAAGAAAGCTTGAAAGATATATCACCATATGTTGGGACAGTGGTGCTATTCCAGTGGTGATTTTAACTAAAGCTGATTTATGTGAGGATTTACATGAAAAAGTAAGTGAGGTTGAGAATATAGCACTGGGTATAGCAGTGTTTTATATAAGTTCATTAACTGGTGAAGGAATAGAAGAGGTATCAGATTCTATTAACAGCGAGGATACAGTAGCGTTTGTAGGTTCTTCAGGAGTTGGTAAATCAACCTTAATTAATAGATTATTAGGGTATGATAAGCAGGAAACAGGAGGAATAAGAAGCTCCGATGACAGAGGTAAGCATACCACTACTCATAGAGAATTAATAACTATGCCTAAGGGAGGAGTAGTTATTGATACTCCTGGAATGAGAGAATTACAGTTACTTGATGATGTGGATGGTGTAGATAACTCTTTTAAGGATATCCTAGAATTATCTCAGCAATGTAAGTTTGCAGATTGCACTCATACTAGTGAACCAGGTTGTGCCATAAGAATAGCCATTGAAGATGGAGTTCTAGATGAAAAAAGACTAATTAATTACTTCAAGCTAAAAAAGGAAGCAGAATATATGGAAAGAAAGCTTAATAAGGCGGCTGCATCAAGCTATAGAAAGCAAATGGTGAGTAGGAATAAAGAAATAAGAGAAAAATTCAAGAAAAGTAAATATTAAAACTTTAAGTTAGGCTCTATGAAAGAAAAAAGCATTAAGAAATACAACCTATTTGAGAGAATCTAGTTGCTGTATTTTAGCTTTTTTACTTGAATAGAGCCTTAGTAAATCAATCTTTTGAAACGGCTTGAGAGTAGTAATATTGTAGTTCTAAAATCAACAATATATTAAAAGAGAGTTTTAATTTATTTTAAAACTTCCACCATTGAGCCATTTTTAAGACCAGCTGCATTTCCTTCATCTATATCAACATGCATTTCTAGTGCATATTCTGGATTAACTCTAACTAAAACATTATCGAATACTAATCCTCTTTTACCTTCAATTTTTACGCTAACTACTTCTTTATCAGTGACACTAAAGGTTTCAGCATCAGAAGTATGCATATGTATATGTCTTCCAGCAGCAATAACTCCTTTATTAAGCTTAACTTCGCCTTTTGGACCAACAATTTTTGCTCCTGGACTATCTATTAAGTCACCTGAGTCTCTTACAGGTGGAATTACCCCTAATACAAAACTATCAGTTAAAGAAATCTCAATTTGAGTTTCTTTTCTTACAGGTCCTAATACTCTTATTCCCTTAAGTGTTCCTTTGGGTCCAACAATATCAACCTTTTCATTTGCAGCAAATTGACCAGGTTGAGATAAGTCCTTCATTTTTGTTAATTCAAAGCCTTGTCCAAACAAAACCTCTAAGTCTGCTTGACTTAAATGTAGATGTTTATTTGATAATCCAACTGGTATCATTTTTTTTGTCATGTTTAAAATCCCCCTTATATAATTAATTTATATTGCAATATACATTATATATAAATTATGAGAAAAATACCAATTTAAATAGGGGATTATATTTTAGAATATTTAATCTAAAATACTTTTAAGGTAACTTCTTAATTGTAAATATAAGCGATATTATAAAAATAGAGGTGAATAAAGTATTAAGCTACAGAGTAATGCACATATCCAAAAGATAACTTTATTCCTTTTAGAGGAATTCTTTTTATCGATGGTAATATAGGCAAAATATAGTGTAATAGCTGTAATTATAACAAAGATAGGTTTATATTTTGATAGACCTGAAAAATATGTTAAGCCCGCTGTCCCTAGACCTAGGGATATGAGTATAGCTCCACCACTTCAGCATATCATGGCAAATAGAGCTGAGATTACAGAAAAGACACTTAATAATTTCTCTTTCATTGCTTCCTCCTATAATATATATCTGTATATTTGTAGCTGTTTTAATATATTTTTGATAATGAACTATATATCATTATGCAATCTCAAAACCAACAATTATTTAAAGTAGAATTTTATATTTTAATATATAGATATTATGATTATACCATAGATAAATAGATTTACTCTAATAAACAATTTGAATTATAAAAGTTTCTTTTGTGTAATCTTTGTTTTATTATGAAGTCCAATTCAAGTTAATTTATTCAGTGTAGAAATATTATTGCAACTTTAATATATAGAAAAAATTAAATATATTCCATATGTGTAAGATGTGAGTTATAATTAGGATTGTATATGATATGGATATGCCTATATAAAAATTACATATTTTAAGGGAGTTTAATGGGGGATTTTATGTTTTTTCAGGAATATATTATGGACATCGTCATTTTTCCGGCTACTACTATTTTACTTATATTGTCAATTAGGATTTTCACAGATAAAGTTATAAGATTAAAAAAATATGATAGAAGAAAAAAGTTGAAAGCTACATCAGAGCTCTTTATATTATTCATTGTATTAACGGTCATACAGATAGGTATTGGAGTTTCGAATCTAGAGATTAGATATACATATATGAATGATATTTCACCAACAATAATGACATTAGCATTGGCATTAATATCATATAGATATAACTTTATTGTTGACAAGGGATTGTTTATAAATGGGAATATAATATTATGGGAAAATATAAAAGTATGGAAGTGGAAAACAGACAGTAAAGATACAGTAATTATAGGATATTCTAATGGAGATAATGGTATTATAAAAAATCTAGCTTTTGAAATTAAAAAAGGACAAGCAAAAGAAATAGAAGAGTTATTGAATTCAAAAAATAGTGCTAAAGTGGATTATATAAAGGGAAATAAAACAAATACTAATAGTATAATAATTTGGAGCATATGTGCACTATTAATTATAGGTGTAGTGGTAAATGTATATATGAAGATAACTCCTAAAAATATAGAAACCTTCCTAGGGGATATTTTAAATAAGGATAAATATGTATCAATTAATTTGATAGAGAAAAAGTATAAGAATGGCAGGTTACAAGAGGAAGATATAAGAATAGAAGAAGTTCAAAAACAGCTTATGATCAATCTGAGCACACTAAAAATAAGAAAATTAGATTTTGAAGTTGATTCTAATAGATTTAACAAAGATATTTTAGAATTATATTTTGTAGATGAGGCTAATAATGTAACAACTATAAGGGCATATCAAGATTTAAGAACTTTACGAATAACCCAAGGTGATAAGGTAGAACATTATTGGGTTGAAGGTGTAAATATAACTAGGAAATTTTTATTGCATAATCCAAAACAAATTAAGCTATCACATTAACGATATTTCTTAAAAGGAAAGCCTATCTGTACCGCTTTGAATTAATATGAAGTATGATTATTACAACTAATATAGATAAAAATAAAAACTAATTTAACATATAAATTTTAGGACTCAAGTAATACTTGAGTCTTTTATTATGGTTTAAATTAAGGAAGTTATTCTAATAATTAACGAACTTCAAGAATATTATTACAAATATTCTATATATAGGTTATAATTTAAGGTGTAATAATTGGGAGAACTTATGTATTAAACCATATATATAAATTTATTGATAATTATGTAAGGAGTAAGATATGGGGATTTCAGTGGATATATTTATGCAAATAATATTAACAATTTCTTTATTAATATTACTCTATAGCATAGCTAAGCATATTTATAAGCTTATATTAGGGTATGGATTTAAAGATAAACAGCGAATTGAAGTATCAAATATACATAGTATAGTTATGCTTATTATAGCTTTCATGTATATGCTGTTATTTTTATATGGAAATAAGTCAACTGTAAATCTTACTATGTTTATTAATACAATTGTATTTATTTCATTGAGTATGTTTAGGTATGAGTATAACTTTATTTTACCACAGGGACTATTTATAAGAGGCAAAATAATAGGTTGGAATAGAATTAAAAAATGGGATTATGAAGATAACAGTTATAATAAAATAAAAATAGAATATTTTAGGGATGAAAATAGAGAGTCTGTAGAACAGCTAAGATTTAGAGTAAATGATAATTTTAGAATGAAATTAGTAGATATCTTAAAAGAGAGCATTGATAATAAAACCTTAGAACATATATCTACGGAAATATATATAGATAAAAAAGTAAAGCTTAAGGTAAGTATGATTTTGTTAGCGTTAATTCTAACCATGGCTTTTGGTAGTTATAAATTTATGCAGCCGAAAAGCATGCCAGATATGGTAGGTAAGGAATTTAAAAACAGAAAAATATCTACCTTAACTATATTATATGATACTAAAGAGCCAAATCCAATTTATGATGGTAGGACATGGGCCATGACTATTAAAAAAGATAAAATTCAAGAGTTAGTAAACTACCTTAGTGAAATTCAATTAGCAAGAAATTTTTCAAGAGAAACAATGAATTATGACTTTGATGATATGTATACAATAGCATTATATGAATTAAGTGGTGACAAATTAGAAATTTATATACACAGGTCAAAACCTATAGTGGAAATAAGGCATAATTATTATAATAGAAAAACATATTCTATTACAAATGCACCACTAGATTTAGAGTTTCTAAATGAGTTTGGAAAAAGTATTGACTCTAATAATAAGGAGTAAGAGGTATGTTTTGGGAGAAAAAATGGATTATGACACTATGGGAAGTGTTGTACAGGCAATAGGATATTTAATAGTAGCAATGAAAGCTTATAACTTTAATTTTATAAGTAATGAAGGGCTCTTTATAGATGGCAAGCTTATACTATGGATGAATATTAAAACTTGGCGATGGCATGAAGACAATAAGGATACCATAGTTGTAGAATATTATGATAAATTAAAGCATAAGGAAAGTGAGAAAAACCTTTATGTTTGGGAAAGTCAAGCCCAGGAAATAGAAGAATTTATGAATTCTAAATTAGGCAATGAATTATATGTGCCAGATGAAATGTTGGAAAATATAAATCATAGGATTCTATTAAGTAAAATTGTATTTGGAGTATTAATTATAGGATTTCTATTAACCTCTTATGTGAGATTTCAGCCTAAAGATATAGAAGCTTTTTTAGAAGATATTCTAAACAGTGAAAAATATATGTATGCTAATATTTCAAGACAAGATAATATAAGGGACAGCAAAGCCTTAGATAGTAAACAGGATATCGAGAAAGCTATTGAAGAAGTGAAAAAAATGCAGGTTAGGAAAATTCCCTTCTCACTAGTTAGTAGTCGATATGAGCAGGATAAGATGCGATTTAGGTTTACTGATAGATCTAATAATAAAATTGATTTTGAAGTATACAAGGACTCAAATACTTTGTATGTAACTCAAGGAAAGGAAACAGAGTATTATTGGATTGAAAGTGGCGAGCCAAATTAATTTTGTGAAGACATTAGGATATAGGGTCATTAAAGGAAGTGATATTTTGTATTTTAAAGAGTTTATTTTGCCAATAATAGATGTGCCATTATCTTTTATTTTACTTATTTTTAGTATAGGAATGTTTATAAATAGATTAATTATTCTTATGGAATTTAAAGAAAGGAAGAGAGTAAAAACCCTATCACAGTTTTCAATAATTATTATACTATGGGGAACCATTAGAATTTTTGATGGCATATTTGGCATATATGAAGGTCACTCATGGGTTACTAGTGGTGCTATATTTATGATTGTTGGTATATGGCTGTGGGAGTGTAATTTTATCTTAAGACAAGGATTGTTTATTAAGGGAAAGTTAATAGCTTGGAGAGATGTAGAGAACTGGGAATACAAAAATGGACATGTAGGAACAGTACTTATTAAATATGTGAATCACAAAAACAATAAACTAAAAAAAATACAATTTTATGTACCTAAGGTTCAATTAGAAGAAATAGAAAATATATTAAATCACAATATATATAAAGGGAATATTCATACTATAGAATACAGACGTAGTAAAAAATTATTAAAGTTAGTTAACTATGTCCTATGTATGTTATTGGTTATAGGTTTCGGAATATATACTTATAAATATTTAGCTCCTAAACCTTATAATGAAATTGTAGAAAATATGGATTCATTTAAAGAAGTCAATGGAATATCTATTCGATATGATAAACGGGATAGTAATAATTTAAATTTTGGGCTTTTAACTAAGGAATTAGAAATTAACAATATTTTAGAACATTTAAACACACTGAAATTTTGTATTATACCTTTGAAAAACTATGTAGGTATAATTGATAGTGATAGTTTCTCAATATCAATAGGGAATAGACAAGGGGAAAGTATTTATATATCATTAAAATATAAAGAGGATTATGCTATAGCTAGAGTTCAAACCAATAATACAGCTCGACATTATTTTATAAGAGGGGGAATAGACAAAGAAGTTTTTCTAAAATATTGTGAAACTTTAAAACTATAGAGGAGGAGTAATATGGACTACTTATTACTGGCGATAGGGATTATCATAATAATACTTTTATTAATAATACTAATGCAACTTAGAAATAAAAAAGATTTCAATGGCATAGATGAGAAAAAACTAGCAGCATATATGGAAAAGGTAGAGAGGTCAATCCTTCAAGAATTGAGAGGTACAAGGCAAGAAATGGGAAATAGTATCCAAACAGCCATGAATGGAAATAATGATGCACTAACAAAATCCTTAGCTTATATTTCTACTATGCAGGATAGAAGACTTGAAGGGGTACAAAAGAGTGTTAATGATATGATGAAAAATTTAGAGCAGCGCATATCTGTTTTTACTATGGAAAGTTCACAAAGACTAGACAATATGAGAGGAACTATAGAAGAACGATTAAACTATATGCAGGAAAGTAATAGTAAAAGGCTTGAAGAGATGCGTGCCACGGTAGACGAAAAACTTCAAAAGACTTTAGAGGAGAGAATTGGACAATCCTTTAAATTGGTAAGTGATAGACTTGAACAAGTTTATAAGGGTCTTGGAGAAATGCAGAATTTAGCTTCAGGAGTTGGAGACTTAAAAAAAGTTTTATCTAATGTTAAGACTAGAGGAATCCTCGGAGAAATTCAACTTGGTGCCATACTTGAGCAGATGTTATCTCCAGAGCAATACGATACTAATGTATCAACTAAAAAAGGAAGCTCTAATGTAGTAGAGTTTGCTGTTAAGCTACCAGGAGATGATAATGGAACAGTGTACTTACCTATAGATGCTAAATTCCCTGGAGATACCTATAGTCAGTTAATGGATGCCTATGATAGTGGAAATCCATCAGAGATTTTAGATGCAGGAAAGATATTAGAGAGTAGAATAAGGCAATGTGCAAAGGATATAAGGGATAAATATATTGATCCGCCAAACACTACAGATTTTGCAATTATGTTTTTACCATTTGAAGGTCTATATGCAGAGGTTGTAAGGCGAGGTATGGTGGAAATATTACAAAGAGACTATAAAATAAATATATCAGGTCCTACCACCATGGCAGCATTATTAAACAGTTTGCAAATGGGATTTAAAACCCTAGCTATCCAAAAAAGGTCTGGAGAAGTATGGAACGTACTAGGAGCAGTTAAAACAGAATTTGATAAATTTGGGGAAGTTTTAGAAGCTACTCAAAAAAGATTAGATCAAGCCAATAGTGAATTAGACAAGTTAGTAGGAGTAAGAACTAGACAGATACAAAGAAAGCTAAGTTCAGTAACTAAGATATCAGAAGAGGAAAGCAGTAAGCTTATATCAATAGTAGAGATTGATGAGTAAAGTTATATAATGTAGATTTTAAAATTTAAAAGTATTGAGGTTACTTAATTTGAAAAATATGTAAAATGTATTGAAAAATACATTTTTTTTAATTTATAATTATAGTGTATAGGATATATAAAATAGATATAAGGGGGAATTTTTATGTTTAAAAATGTAATTGTGAGAAAGCCATGTAAAGCCATGGTGGAAGGAATAACTAGCGCAGATTTAGGTAAGCCAAATTATGAATTAGCGCTAAAACAACATGATAACTATATTGAGACCCTTAAAAACTGTGGAGTAAATGTAACGGTGTTAGAAGCAGATGAAAAATATCCAGATTCATGCTTTGTAGAGGATGTGGCACTTTGTACAAAAAAATGTGTAATTTTAACTCGTCCAGGAGCATTAAGCAGAAGAAGAGAAATTGAAGCACAGGATATGAAAGCTGCACTTGAAAAATTTTATAGTAATATTGAGTATATAGTGGACTCAGGTACAGTTGAAGCAGGAGATATAATGATGGTAGGAGATCATTTTTATATTGGACTTTCTGCAAGGACTAATGAAGAGGGTGGAAGACAAATGATTGAAATCCTTAAAAAATACGGTATGACTGGATCCATAGTACCACTAAGAGAAGTATTACATTTAAAAACTGGACTAGCATATTTAGAGAATAATAACCTATTAGTAGCAGGGGAGTTCGTTACAAGTCCAGAATTTAAGAATTTTAATAAAATTATTATTAACCCTGAGGAAAGTTACTCTGCAAATTGTATATGGGTTAACGATGTAGTTATAGTTCCAGAAGGATATTCAGGTACAAAGACCGCTATAGAGGCCGCTGGATATAAAGTGGTAGAAGTAGATACCTCTGAGTTTAGAAAATTAGATGGTGGGTTAAGTTGCTTATCTCTAAGATTCTAGTAATAAATACTAGCCTAAAATAGAGCCTAAAAATTAAATAAGGGGGATTTATCATGGCCAATAACCAAAAGCTAGAAACTAAAGTTAAATCAGAAGGATTAGGGTACTTAAGATTAACTGCAGTAGCTATAGGAGCTACCATTGGAGGAGGAGTATTTAGCCTTGCAGGAGATATGGCTGCAAATGGAGCAAATACTGGAGCGGTACTTATAGGATGGCTAATTTGTGGTATTGGTATGCTAGCATTGACAATGTGTTTTTTGGACTAAACAAAATAAAACCCCATTTAACAGGCGGTATATATAGTTATGCAAAAGAAGGGTGGGGGGATTATGTAGGTTTTAACTCCGCATGGGGATATTGGATTAGTGCATTACTTGCAAATGTTTCTTATGCAACCCTTTTATTTGCTGCAATATCTTATTTTATACCTATTTTTGGAGAAGGAAATAATCTTATATCTATAGTATGTGCTTCTGCAGTTATTTGGATAATGAACTATTTGGTTTTAAGAGGGGTAAAAGAAGCAGCAGGTATCAATCTTATAATAACTATAAGTAAGATTGCTCCTATATTAGTATTTATAATGGCCATGATATTTTTAAGTGCATTTAATTTAGATATATTTATGTCAAATTTTTGGGGAGAGCCTGGTGGAATATCTATTGCTGAGCAGATAAAGGCGACCTCAGGAACTACAGTTTGGGCTTTCATAGGTATTGAAGGAGCTGTAGTTATTTCTGGAAGAGCTAAGCGTTCAAAGGATGTAGGAAAAGCTACGATAACGGCATTTCTAAGCGTTATTGCACTTTACATCATGGTATCTGTTCTCAGTATGGGTGTAATGCCTAGGGCTGAATTGGCTGAACTTGGGAATCCACCAATGGCGGCTATCTTAGAAAGTGTAGTGGGGTCATGGGGGGCAGCTCTAGTTAATTTAGGAGTAATTATATCTCTTGCTGGAGCAACCTTAGGATATACAATAATTGCATCAGAATGTCCATATTTAGCTGCAAAAAATGGAGTATTCGCAAAAGCCTTTGCAAAAGAAAATAAAAATGGAGCACCTAGTAATTCGCTATTTTTGACAAATGGAGTAATTCAAGTATTTTTAATAATAACTTACTTAAATGCTTCAACTTATCAGATATTCTATACAATATCTGCAAGTATGATAATGATTCCATACCTTTTAAGTGCTTTATACTATTTAATTATAGCTATAAGAAAAAATGATTTTGATATAAATGATAGTAAATCAGTAATAATAGCTAGAATAGTAGGTATCTTTGGAACAATATATGGACTTTGGTTAATATATGCAAGTGGTTTGACAGGCCTATTAATAACAGCAATACTTTATGCACCAGGAACCTTAGTATATATTAAGGCTAAGAAGGAAAAGGGAGAAAAATATTTAGAAAAGACTTCAGACAAAGTTATATGTGTAGTATTAGTTGCATTAGCAATATTATCCTTAGTATTAATATTTAATGGTACTATTAAACCATTTTAGTAGAAGATAGATTATGTTAAAGGTTTTAGGAGAAAAGAGATTCTCCCTAAGACCTTTTAAATTTAAGTTAAAAGTTATCTGTACTTTATAGGAAACTTATTTTAGCTGTTTATTAAGTTCTTTTACATTTTTAATTTTTAGTTTATCGTTTATGTCAAAAGAGAAGGCATATTTAACATAACCAAACTCATCCTTTGCACTTAAATCTTTATCAAATCCATTCCCATTGATAGTTACATTGCTGTATTTGTAGCCATTAGAAGCTAAAAGTTTTTGTATAATTTCACAGGATTCAAAAAAATCTTCTTTATTTTCTTTTGAACTATCAAATACTAAATCTAAGTTTATTGGCTTAGCCAACACTAAATCCTTAGACCACTTTGTATTACTAGGTAGTTGTCCTTTTAATACTTCCACTAATACATAAAGATTTTTTATATTGGGGATTTCTTTATTTAATATTAAAGAGAGCTCTGAGGAGGCTTCCTTACTTAATCTATCACATAGCTCTTCATCTATCCTAGAATAGTATATTTCATCATATCTAACCTTAGGTTTAATAGTCCCACTAGTATCTATGGTGTACTCTTTAGGTGAGTTTTCTTTATTATCACTATCACCGATTGCAAGCACATTAAAGTTATAGGAGCTAAACTTAAAATTATAGCTACCTTCAGTAATTCTCATAGTTTCATTAGGATAGGTCTCTTTTAAATACTTTTCTACAGTTTTTTTACTCATATATTTAGTTATAGGATTACCATTAAAGGCATTATAGGCTGATAAAATAAAGAGTATTATTATGGTTAAAAGAGTTATATAAAATAGTTTCTTTTTATTCAATAAAATCACTACCTTTCTTTAATTTTTAAGATACATAATCCTGCTATTCCACCTATAAGTGCAAAGAGAAAATGGATTAAGGATATCATAAAAGAGCCCATGAGATTTTCCAATAAAAATCCCCAAAAGGATATATCTACATAGTTACCCTTAAAGAAGGATATTACATTTTCACCAAAGGACCAAATGAAAATAGGTAAAAAAGAAAGCAGGAAAACTATTTTCATATCCTTATAAAACACATATATAACACACCCTAAGATCGCATACCACAATACAAAGCCAAAGCTTTCATTTATTAAGGAAGTATTTATGGCGAAGTAAAAAGACAATACTACAAATATAATTTGATAAAGAGAGAGTTTTCTATTTATTTTTTTAAACATAACATCTACGTCTTGAGTAGCTTCTATAGGAGACTTAATAATTTGTTCTTTAGAGAGCTCACATAAATTTTTACATTCAGTACACTGCGCTATATGATATTCCATCCATTTTGTAGTTTCATTACTCAATAGATTTTCATTATATAAAGGTAATAAATCTTCAAATATATAACATTGCTTATCCATTATATTTCTTCAACTCCTTCTGAAGTTTTAGTTTAGTTCTATGAAAATTAACCCTTGCATAATTTTCACTGATATTTAATAGTGTGCCTATCTCTTGAAAGGAAAGCTCTCCATAAATTCGTAAAATCACAATTTCTTTAGGTGTATCCTCTAGGTTATTAATAAGGTTTAATAGAGTAGCTTTTTCATACTTTTCTATGAATTCATCTTCTAAATTACAGTAGTTTAGAGAATTGGTTGAAAGCTCATGAGTTAAATTTTTTGTATACTTCTTTTTCCTAAATTCCTTTTTTAATAAATTATTAGCTATAGAAAATACCCAGGTTCGTAGAGAGGAATTTCCTTTAAAAGAATTATAGGATTTTAAGGCTTCATAAAAGACTTCTTGAGTTAAATCTTCAGAGAGTTCTTTATCCTTGGTTTTTATATAAAAAAAAGCATAAATCTTAGGTTGAATATGATTATATAAACTTTCTAAATTTTTCATCCCTTAACTCCTCTCTAGCAAGTTTCTTTTCATATCATTAGTACCATAAAAGGTTGTTTTGTTACAAGAAAAATAAAAAAACTTGGATTTAATTATTATCCAAGCTTTTCATTACATATGTTCTATATTGTTCCAAAAGATCACTCTGTTTTTGCCGCACTTTTTAGCATAGCAGTTTGCCTTCTCAGATTTATTTATTACTTCTTTAATATCTTTTCCGTCTTCAGGGAATTTAGATACTCCAATGGAAACAGTGATAGGATATGACCACTTCATAGTTTCACGCTCTACATTTTTTCGTATAGTTTCACATAATGTGGAGGTATAAGTATAGTCATTTTTCTCAACAACCACAACAAATTCATCCCCAGAAAGCCACCTAAAGAGCTTACATTCATGGGGTAAGGAATCTTTTATAACTGTAGATAGATTTTTAATCATTTCATTACCAGATTCGTAGCATATAGTATTATAGCGTCTCAAATTATCTCCATCTATAAATAATATATAGAATCCTTTATTACATTCTTTAAAGGTGTGAAGAAGATTAATTAAGTGTTTTTTGCCAGCTCTATGATTTGCAATTCCTGTGGTATCATCAGTTAAGGCAAGATTATAAGCTGTATTATAGGAAGTAACTGAATCCTTAACCCTATTAACAAAACCCTCAATAATGTGAGAAAATAGTCTATCAGAGTTAAATTTATCGTCTATACTGCTATTAGGATTAGTTAAGAAGTTGTTAAATAACAATTTATAAAATTCTTCAATTGAGGTAATAGCTTTGCTATATTCTAAGGTTAAAATATGAAGATTAACATAATCGAAGCCATACTCAAGTGTTCTTAATTTAAACTCATTTTTTATGGAAGTTGCTATATTTTTTGCTAATAAGAATTTAACATGGGGAAGAACAATTAAAAATTCATCGCCTCCATTTCTAAAGTAAGAATAATTATGTTCTTTAAGTAATACCTTTTTAATACTATCAACTAGAAGTTTTAAACATAAATCTCCACTATCTCGACCATGTTTATTATTAAAGTTCATAAAATTATCAATGTCAAATTGAATAAAGCAGCCCGTATCCTTAAATACTTTTTTAAAGTCACACTCTAAAAAGCTAAAAAAGTTAGGCAGTTGTGTTAAGCTATCTATATAAAAGCTACCTAGAATTTCCATAGAATTCACCTCAATAATTTTAATTAATACATATATAATTCTATAAAGAAAATAACACACCTTTATTGGATAATAATATAAATTTTAGCACATAATTACAAAAATTTAAACAGGTTTTTATTACAATCTACTGAAAAAGTCAGTTATAATTATAATAGCTATATTGAAATGCAATGAAAATATAGAGAATTTAGTTAATATGAAGTTATAATGTATTAAAATACTTTAATTATGGGAGGAGTATGTTATGGAGAGAAAAATCATTGATGAGAAGTTTATAATACTATTAAAGTATGTATATATAGCCATTATTGTATATTTTATTTGTATTGATAACAAGATTACTACATATAAGATAGTGTTTCTGCTATTATATATTATCAATAATCAGTTAAGGTTCTTCCTTTTAAATAATAAGAAGAGAAAAAACTATATATCCTATATTCTTGAATTCTTAATTGCTTGTAGAATATATGAGTTTTCACCAGGTTTTCCTTATCTAATATTTATGCCAACGCTGATAGATATAGCCATAACCTCATCAAATATAACATTGATTATATATATTATTGTAATGGGAATATTTACGGTGATGGTAAAACATAGTATTATGGCAGTGATAATCTCTTCACTACCAATAATAGCCTTAGGCATTATGGTAAGAGACGAATTTAAGGGAAAAGTTAAAGCTCAACAACTCTATGACAAACTAAGGGAGAGAGAAGAAGAGCTTAAAAAAGCCAATGAAGAACTTCAAAATTATGCTAATACTATTGAGGAAGTGGCAATTTTAAGGGAAAGAAATAGAATATCTAGAGAAATTCATGATAATGTAGGTCATGCATTATCTACGATTATGATTCAATTAGGTGCCATAGAAAGAATAGCTCCAATTAATGGGAAAGGGGCTGCGGAAATGGCTAGTAACTTAGGTAGATTTACAGATGATAGTCTGAAGAGTGTTAGAAGTGCTGTTAGAAGTATGAAGCCTAGAGAATTTGAAGAGTATGAGGGAATAATTGCTATATCAGAAATGATAAAAAATTTTGAGAAGCTCTCCGGAATAAAAGTAATACTTAAATTTTCAGAAAAACTTTGGAGTTTAAATGCTGATCAGAACATGGTAATCTATAGAATTATTCAAGAGTTTTTATCAAATTCTATAAGACATGGGAAGGCCACAGAGGTGAGAATTTTATTAAACTTTTTAGAAAATAATTTAAGAATTCATATAAAAGACAACGGTATAGGCTGTAGTAATATAATTGAAGGGGTAGGTCTCAAGAGCATAAAGGAAAGAGTTAGTGTTTGGGGTGGAACTATGGAATGTTATAGTAAAATTGGAGAAGGTTTTGAGATTATTTCCACCATTGAAAAAGGAAAGCTTAGTGTAGATGGATTATAAGGAGAGTGATGATATGGAGAAAATAAAAACTATAATAGTGGATGATGAAAAATTAATAAGAGAAGGGTTAAAGGTTATTATTTCCTCATTTCCGGATATAGAGGTATTGGACATCTGTGGAGATGGACAAGAAGCCCTTGAATATTGTAAAAATCATGAAGTAGATGTGGTACTTATGGATATTAGAATGCCTAATTGTGATGGGGTATTAGGAACTAAGCTAATAAAAGAAAGTTGTCCAAACACAAAAATTTTAATTTTAACAACATTTCAAGATAGCCAATATATTCAACAAGCATTAGATAATGGAGCATCAGGATATCTACTTAAGAATAGCTCTTATGATTTAATCTGTGGAGGTATAAAGGCAGTGTATAACGGAAATATCGTAGTTCATCCTGAAGTAATGAATAAGCTAACAGTAAAAGAAAAAGAAGATGAGTCTAAGAATGAAAAGCTAAAAATTAAAGCTTTGCTTTCAGAACGAGAATATATAATAGTAGAAGAAATAGCAAAAGGTTTATCAAATAGAGAAATAAGTGAAAAACTATTTTTAACTGAGGGAACTATAAAAAATAACATAACAACTATACTATCTAAGCTAGCTCTAAGAGACAGAACTCAAATTGCCATATATGCTTTTAAAAATAATATAGTTAAATAAAACATATCCTGATAAATTTACAAATGGTAATTATTTAATTAGAAACTTAAATATCTATATAATAAGAACTTATGAATAAGCAATTTCCATAGGTTCTTTTTTGTGCAAAAGGCAATGACTTTAGTCATTAATTTCTATGACCTTAGCTAGTAGGTAATTTATGACTAAAGTATCTATAATTAAGATATAGAGTGATTAAAAGTATAAAACTGATGGAGGGATATTATGAGTAAGGTAGAGATAAAAAATTTCACTAAGAGATTTAATGATAAATTGGTTTTAGATAACATTTCCTTTGATATTAAAGAGGGAGAAATATTTGGACTTTTAGGACCTAATGGAGCAGGAAAATCCACCTTGATTAATGCTATAGTAGGACTTTTAAAGGGAGAAAAGGGAGATATAGTAGTAGATGGATATAGCATAAATAAGCAACCAATTAAAGTTAAGGAAAAAATAGGGCTTGTGCCGCAGGAAATAGCATTATTTGAAATTTTAAATGCTAGAGAAAACCTAGAATATTGGGGCGGATTATATGGATTAAGTGGAGATAAATTAAAGGAAAGAGTGGAGGAAGCAATAGAAATAGCAGGGCTTCAGGAGCATTTAAAGAAGAAGGTAAAGGCATATTCAGGAGGAATGAAGAGAAGGCTCAATATTGTAGCTGCTATGATGCATCATCCTGAAATACTGATTATGGATGAGCCCACAGTAGGTGTTGATCCCCAATCTCGTAATCATATCTTTGAAGTGGTTAAAAGCATGAATGAAAAATATAACACTACCATAATATACACCTCTCACTACATGGAGGAGGTTGAACACCTTTGTAATAATATATTTATATTAGATTTAGGTAAAGAAGTAGCCTTTGGAACAAAAGAACAGTTAAAAAGAATGGTGCAGGATGATAAAGTTATAAGGATAAAGGCTTCTGGAGATTTAAATCCCCTTATGTTTAATTTAAAGAAAAATCCTAGAATTAGAGGGGTGGAAAAGGAAGAAGGAGAGCTAAAAATTATAGCTGGTACTAAGTTCAATTTAAATGAAATATTGGATGAAATACAGAATTTAAATATACAAGTTAAAAAATTAGGTATAGAAGAACCGAATCTAGAAGAGGTGTTTTTGACACTAACAGGTAAAAAACTAAGAGATGGGGAGGTATAATTATGAAGTTAATGCCTCATTTAAAGAAGGGTTTGAATATATTTATTAAAGAAAGTGGAGTATTGATATTATCATTTATAATACTTCCCATGGTATTTAGCTTCATTTATGGAAATATGCAAAGGAATTTAATTGAGGGAAGAAATCCTTCAATAGATGTAATAAAAACTAATTTTCAATACAATGAAGAAACTCAGAAAGGGAAGATTCTTAAGGAAATTTTAGCTCAAGAGAAGGTGAAAGACTTTGTGCTAGATACTAAAGATGAAGCAAAATATACAGTAATTTTGAATGATGACTTTAAAGAGGTAGAGATAAGAGGAAATGATGATAGCAGTGTTCAATTTATTATGTTAAAAAATTTTGTACAATCTATTGTCCATAATTTTAATGAATATGAGATAGTTCAGCATAGGGTTAATGAGCTAAAAATAAGTGAAGTGGAAAAGACTTCATTAATAAATCAAATTTTAATGGCTATGGAAGAAAATAATAATACACTAAAGGTAAATGAAAAAATTATAGAAGGATATAAAGCCTTATCAGCATATGAATATTATAATATTTCTATATTCAGCTTTACTTCAATGATAATGGTAATTATTTTATCGGGAAATTTTTATAGAGAAATTAAGGGGGGAATAGTGAAAAGAACATTATCGACGCCTAATAGAAAAAATGATTATTTTTTAGGGTTCATAATTAATAGCTTTATAATTTCTATGATTATATCATCCTTGTATGTAATTATTAATAGAATATTAGGAAATGCGTTTTTAGGTAATCCGTTATATTTAATTTTCATAGTTATTATGCAAAGTTTTTTATGTGCAGCTATTGTAGGATTAATCATAGCTTTTATAAAAAGCGAAAATACTACTAATATAATTATGAATTTAGTTTTGGTTTTCTCAGGATTCTTTGGAGGAGTATTTTTCCCAAGTGAATCTATGGATTTAGCAATCTTAAAGAAGGTTGCAAATTTTACACCTAACTCTTTAATATTAAATGCATATAAAAATTTATCATTACATGAAGGGTTACAAAGCATAGCAAATGAAATCATAGCAATGGCAGTAATATCTCTAGTATTTTTAACTATATCTATGATAAAGATTAATCATAAGTGGGAGGTGTAGATGTGAAATTTATAAACTTATTAATAAACAATTTAAAAAGAATGACAAAAAATAAGGTGTCTATAGCATTGACTGTACTTCTTCCACTAGTGTGTGTAATAGGGGCCACAGCCATATTAAATGGAACTTCTCAGAAATCTATATATTGTAATATTGTAAATTTAGACCGCGGAATATATGGTGAAAAATTCATAGAGGGAATGACAAAGGACTATAATGTGAAGCTATATTCTAGTGAAGGAGCAATGGAAAAATTAAAAAAGAAGCAAATTGCTGAATACTATGAAATAGGGCAAAATTTTTCACAGTTAATTGAAGGTGGAGAGAAACCTGAGTTAACAGTTAACAGAAGAGAAACATCTAGGGAATATAGTAATTTTAATATAGTTGCAAATGACTTAATAAATAGATTTATAATAAAGTCTACCATTGAAAAGGCTACAAATGAAGAGATAGCATTAAGTAGCTTAGATAGTGAAGTGGTAAATATTAAAACTGTAACCACTAAAACTACAGATATGGCTACTCAGATAAGCATAAGACTGTTAATATCTTTTAATTTCTTTTCAGCCATAGGAATATGCTATGAATTATTTGCATTAAAAACTGAAAGAACCTTAAAGCGCTCATTAACCACAGCAAATAAGTCTAAAACCATTATTGGATCTATATTAGGAGCACAGTTTATAATAGTATACGTATCTTATATAGCTGTATTATTCATAAATATAATATTAAATAAAAAGGAACTAATGGCTCAGGTTCCAATAATTAGCTTCAATTTAGCCATGACTACTGCTGTGGCATTAAGCCTAGCTGTATTTATTTCAAGGATAGTGAAAAATGAAAAGTTAATTGTAGTAGTATTACAGATAGTTGTATGTAGTACATGCTTTATAGGGGGGAGTTTTATACCTATAGAAATATTACCTAAAAGCATATCATTTTTATCTAAGTTTACACCACAGTATTGGGCATTAGAATCTATAAAAACAGGAAGATATGAATATAGCTTTATAGTGCTACTATTTGCATTAGTATTATTTACGGCTGGAACTATTTCCTCTAAGAGTTTTGCAGAGGTGAGTTAACTTTGTATGATTACCTTCTTTATTAGTCAGTGTTTATTAATTTAATGTGATTATATAAAATTGGGCTGTCTCAAAATGAGACGGTCTTTTTATTTTATATTAGTTTAATTTCATGATGTTTTGTGAATCGACTAAGCTATAAGTAAATATTACTTATACACAATTTGGATAAATTTACACTATAGTATGATAGAATAGAAGGAACGTAGTTATTAAAATAAAAATTTTAGAGAAAGGGGTAGCAAATGAGTATTAGGAATTTAACATATTTTGTTGAGGTTGCTAGAGAGAAAAATTTTACTAGAGCGGCCAACAATTTGCATTTGTCTCAACCAGCACTTAGTAAGGTCATTAAAAATTTAGAGAATGAGTTGAAGGTACAATTAATAGATAGACAGGCTAAACAATTTAAATTAACAGATGCTGGCGAGATTTTTTATGATAACTGCCAAACGGCATTAGAAAGTATTAATAAAGAATTGGAAAAGTTATACGATAGTGTTAATTTTGAAAAAGGTAAGATAACAGTAGGTATACCGCCAGTAATAGGTACTGCAATTTTTCCTACCCTATTATCTAATTTTAAAAAGAGATATCCCGATATAGAGATTATATTAATAGAGGGTGGAGCAAATATAATAAGTGATATGATAGAAGAAGGGGCTGTGGATATAGGAGTAGTGATGCTGCCTTTTGAATCGGAACATTTTCATGCAATTCCTATGATTTATTCGGAAAGTAAGCTGGTTGTTCATAAAAGTCATAAATTTGCAGATAGAGAAACCGTAGGGTTAGAAGAATTAAAGAATGAGAATTTTGTAATACTCAGTGAAGAGTACATGCTATATAATCAAATTATATCAGCCTGTAAACTTAAAGGCTTTGAAGCTAAGATTATATTTAAGAGTACTCAGTGGGATTTTCTAGCTGAAATGGTTTCTATAAATGAAGGGATTACTATACTACCGGCACCTATTATAAAGGTATTTAAATCTAATGAAATAAGAAGTGTATCTATAATAGATCCAGAATTACCTTGGAATATTGGAATGATAATTAAAAAGGATAAGTATATATCATATGCAATGAGAACCTTTATAGATTTTGTTAAAAAGGAAGTAAAATAGTTAAAGCAAAGCATATTAGAGTGCAAATGGGCTCTAATATGCTTTTAATTATTGATTAGATTTTATAAATACACGAACGATAACTTTATTTCATAGCAGATATAAATAAAATGTATTTTCAAAGTTTTAGAAAAGAATCTATACTAAGGGTGAAAAGAATAAATATTCAAATAATTCCAAGGCGGGGGAATATAACAAATAAATTAGAATATTGACGAGATATTTTATTGAATATGTCTTAATAGGAGGAAAAATATGAGTAAAGAACTTAAATTCATAAGAGCAAAAGAGGTAGCTAGTTTAATACCTAATGGGGCTTGTGTAGGAGTAGGGGGCTTTATTGGTACAGGTGTTGCAGAAGAGATTCATATAGAAATAGAGAAAAATTTTTTAGAAACTGCACTACCTAAGGATTTAACTTTAATATACTCTGGTGGTGTAGGGGATGGCAAATGTAAAGGATTAAATCACTATGCTCATGAAGGATTAATTAAAAGAGCAATAGGTGGACATTGGGGATTGGTACCTAAGTTACAGCCCTTGGTTGTAGATAATAAAATAGAGGCATATAACTTTCCACAAGGAGTTATAGCTCAACTTTTAAGAGATAGTGCGGCAGGTAAGCCGAGAACTATAAGCAAAGTTGGGGTTGGAACTTTTGTAGATCCAGACTTAGATGGAGGAAAGCTTAATGAAATCACTAAAGAGGAATTGGTAGAGAAGATAACCTTTGATAATGAAGAGTACTTAGCTTATAAAACTCAAAATATTGATGTGGCAATAATTAAGGGAACTGAGGCAGATGAAAAAGGAAATATAGGTTTTTCTAAAGAACCGTTAACCTTGGAATCTCTATCCTTAGCTATGAATGCAAGAAATAGTGATGGAATAGTAATTGTACAGGTTGAAAAGGTGGTTAGAAGTGGAACCTTAAGTCCTAAAGATGTAAAAATACCACACATATTAGTAGACTATGTGGTTATTGCTGAAAATGTGGAAAACCATATGCAAACCTTTGGAACTCAGTTTAATGAAATTTTCATTAGAAATGATATTAAGATAAGTGAGAATAGTACAAAGTATTCACTAAATGAAAGAAAAGTCATTGCTAGAAGAGCAGCTATGTTGCTAAATAGTACCAAAAATGTACTTAATTTTGGTATTGGAGTTCCAGAAGTTATAGCAGAAGTTTTAAAAGAAGAGAAGCAAGAGCATTTATTCACACCTACAATAGAGCCAGGAGCTATAGGTGGAACACCCGTTGGAGGACTTGACTTTGGGGCATCAATAAACCCTGATGCTATTATAGATCAACCTTATATGTTTGATTTTTATGATGGTGGCGGTATAGATATGGCATTTTTAGGGTTAGCCCAATGTGACCAGCATGGAAATATAAATGTATCTAAATTTGGACCTAAGATTGCAGGCTGCGGAGGGTTTATTAATATAACTCAAAACTCTAGAGAGATAGTATTTTGTGGATCATTCACGGCTGGTGGATTAAAGGTTGAAATTGTAGATGGACAACTTAAGATACTCCAAGAGGGAAAAGCTAAAAAGTTTATAAGTGACGTAGAGCAAATTACCTTTAACGGTAATAGGGCTATTAAGAATAAAAGCAAAGTTACATACATTACAGAGAGGGCAGTATTTGAATTAAGAGAGGAGGGACTAACCTTAATAGAAATAGCTCCAGGAGTAGATTTAGAGAAAGACATATTAAATCATATGGATTTTAGACCTGTAATTGCAAATAATTTGGGACTTATGGATAAGAGAATATTTAAAGATGAACCAATGGGGTTATCATTTTAAAATCATTAAGAAAAATAAAATGTAAAAATTAGGGGGAAGAAAAATGACACAAGAAGTTAAAACCAGTCAACCAAGAGCATATGTTGAAGTTAAAACCAGTCAATCAAGAGCATATGCCATAGAAGCAATAATATTTTTAGCTTATATGTTTTTCAGTGTATCATGGCTAGCAGGGTCAAAGGTAACGCCAGAAATAATGAAGGCGTTTAATTTAGATGCATTGCCAGCAGCAGTAACCAACTCCATAACTATATCTAAAATAATAGGCAATTTAGCAGCTGCTTGGTTTTTAATGAAATTAGGACCTAAAAAAGCTGTAGGGCTTTCAACACTTTTAATATCTATAGTTGGATTAGGTGCTTTTGCAACAAACTTTCCATTCTTTATTATAACAAGATTTATAATGGGCTTTGGAGGAGCATTATTGGTAGTTTACTTTGGACCAATAGTTATGCATTACTTTGAACCAGAGAAAAGGCCACTTTTAAATGGAATAAATTCTGTAGCAAATAACATAGGTAATATCGTTGCACTAGTAATGGTAAATCCAATAATCAAAGCACTAGGAAATTGGGAATCTGTTGTATTAGTATTTGCTGGAATTAGCTTATTACTATTTATATTATGGATGATAATAGGAAAGGATTTCGTAGTAGCTTCGAAATCAGCTGCCAGTGAGGAATCTTATGGATATAAAGATGGACTAAAGGATAGATTTAACTATATATTTGCATTTGCTTATTCAGGATGGTTAACTCTTTATATAGTTATGCTAAATTTATTCCCATTAAATGATGCTATTTCAGTAAATCCATCATTATTATCTACTACACTAGCAGTGGCTGGAGTTGTGGCAACACCATTTGGAATAATGTTAGCAAAGAGAACTAAAAAGAAATTACCAGTAGTAAAAATATGTGGTGTTTTAACACCTGCAGTTGCCTTATTAATGGTGTTAACTAGTTCTTCAACCATAGCTATAGTGAGCTCATTTGTACTAGGTTTTCTAATATTCTTACCAATGACAACCTTTGTAACTATACCACAACAATTAAAGGGAATGACACCACAAAGATTAACAGTAGTTATGGCTATGTTCTGGTCAATTTCATATATAGTGGAAACTATTTTATATACAATAATAACTAAGGTTGTAAATAGTTCAGGCTTCCAACCAGCAATGTACTTATCAATAGCTTGTTCATTAACCTTTGTAATATGTGGATTCCTACTACCTGAAACAGGTACAGATAAATAAATTTGAGTATGTAAAGGGGATAATGATTATGTTAGTAGAAAAGAAAATATTTGAAATGGATGCATTTACCTTTGAATGTGGAGATATAATACCACTAAGAATGGGATATGAAACTTATGGAACATTAAATGAAAATAAAGATAATGCTATACTAGTTGCTCATTTTTTCTCAGCTACTAGCCATGCTGCTGGAAAGTATAATGAAAGCGATATAGCAGCAGGTTGGTGGGATGGTCTCATAGGACCGGGAAAAGCTGTAGATACAAATAAATATTTTGTTATTTGTTCAGATAATATCTGTAACACTCAGCCCAATGACCCAATGGTTACAACAATAGGACCTGCTTCTATAAACATAAAGACTAATAAGCCTTATGGCATGAGTTTCCCAGCAACATCATTTAAAGATATTGCTAATGCAGAAAAAGCTTTAATTGATTCCTTAGGAATAAAGAAGCTTAAAGCTGTTATGGGACCATCTGCAGGAGGAATGATAGCTTTTCAGTGGGCAGTAAATTATCCGGAAATGGTTGAGCGATGCATTGGAGTAATAACTAATGTTCAAAATCCAATAATAACTTCCTTTAGTGTTCTGCAACAGGCCATGAGAGCTATACAACTTGATATTAACTTTAATGATGGAGATTATTATGGTAAAGAAGAACCAGTAGAAGGATTAGCACTTGCTGGTCAAATGATGGTTGTGGGAGCCTTTACTCCAGAATTCTTTGAAAAAAACTATCCTAGAGATAGTAAAGAAGATGAACCATTTATGAGTGTCAATAATCTATCTAGCTATGAGCAAACTTTATATAATGCTTCAATTAATTCAGCTAAACTCAGAGATGCTAACAGCTGGCTATATACTTGTAAAACCACTATGAATCAAGATATAGCTAGAGGATATGAATCTTTAGATGAAGCATTAAAGAGAATAACTGCAAAAGTCCTTATGATTCCTTGTAAACAAGACTTTTTACAGTATCATAAGTTTAATAAAATAACTGTGGATAGAATTAATGAATTAGGTGGAAGTGCAGAACTATATGCAATAGAAAGTGAAAAAGGACATATGGGTGGAGTTTTAGATACTCATCTATTTGATGATAAAGTCAGAGAGTTTTTAAATAACTAAATACAACAAAGGAGTGTGGCAAATGGGATGTGATCAAGAGAGACTCATAGGAAAGCGAGCAGAGCAGCTTAAAATAGGGGACAAGGCATCTGTAAGCAAAACCATTAGTGAATATGATGTATATGGCTTTGCTGGGATTACAGGAGATTTGAATCCAGCTCATGTAAATGAGGTTTATGCAAAGGATACTCAATTTAATGGACGTATAGCCCATGGAATGTTAGGTGCAGGTTTAATATCAGCAGTACTTGGTATGAAGCTTCCAGGACCAGGGGCAATATACTTGGGTCAAGAATTAAAATTTAAGAAGCCCACAAGAATAGGAGACACCATAACTGCTGAAGTTGAGATAATGGAAATGACAGATAAAGGTAAGTTTTATATAGCTAAGATAAAGACAACTTGTTTCAATCAGATGGATGAAGTTGTAATAGAAGGTGTTGCAACTGTAATACCACCTCAATAAATTTTAGGAAGATAAGATCATCTATATTTTATAGGTGATCTTATTCTATTCCAGAATATACTTTATAGATTATTATTTCGTTTTTATGATTAGAATGTTATTATGTTATAATAGGAAAAATAGAGGTTAAGCGTTAATAAGATATAAAAACATAATGGAGGGAAACAGCATGGAGAATAAAATCGTATATAGCTTTAAAAACGATTATAGTGAGGGAGCTCATGAGAGAATTTTAAGAGCTCTTATAGATACTAACTTAATGCAGCAAGATGGCTATTGTGAAGATAGGTATTCTAATGAGGCTAGAAGAATTCTTAAGGAGAAGCTTAATGATCCTGGGGCTGATATTCATTTCGTTTCAGGGGGAACTCAAGCTAATTTAATAGTAATATCCTCAATATTAAGACCCTATGAATCAGTGATATCTGCAAATACAGGTCATATAAATGTTCATGAAACAGGGGCTATTGAAGCTACTGGTCATAAAGTCAATGTGGTACATAGTGAGGATGGAAAGCTAACTACAGAAGGGGTACAAAAGGTTTTAGAGGAACATACTGATGAGCATATGGTTAAACCGAAGCTAGTATACATATCGAACCCCACAGAGATAGGAACTATTTATAAAAAGGAAGAATTAAAAAGCCTTTACGAATTCTGCAAAAGTAAGGATTTATATCTTTACTTAGATGGAGCAAGACTTGGTTCAGCACTATGCTCTAAAGAAAATGATTTAACCTTAGAGGAATTATCAAGTCTTGTAGATGTATTCTATATAGGGGGCACAAAGGGTGGAGCCTTAATGGGAGAAGCCATAGTAATAAATAAAGAAGAATTTAAAAAAGAATTTAGATTTAACTTAAAGCAAAAGGGTGCCTTAATGGCAAAGGGAAGAATTTTAGGAATACAATTCTTAGAACTATTTAAGGACGATTTGTATTTTGAATTAGCTAATCATGCTAATTCCATGGCTATAAGACTTAGTGAGGCACTTGAAGCTATGGGCTACAAGTTTTTAACAGAGTCTCCAACCAATCAGATATTTCCTATATTACCTAATGAGTTAATAGAAAAATTAAGTGAAAAGTATTCCTTTTATATTTGGAGTAAGGTGGATGAAAGAAGTTCATCCATTAGACTAGTGACTTCTTGGGCAACTAAGGAGATAATGGTAGAGGAGTTTATAGGAGATTTAAAAACATTAACTAAAGGAGGTACTATATGGAAAGAAAAAATCAACTAGGGGAAGAGAAGATAACTAAATTATTACTTAAATTTTCAATACCTGCAATTGTAGGTATGTTAGTTAATGCCCTTTATAATATTGTAGATAGAATGTTTATAGGACATATACCCGAGGTGGGAAACCTAGCAATAACAGGGGTGGGAGTAACTATGCCCATATCAACTATTATACTAGGCTTTGGTATGCTTATTGGAATAGGTACAGCTGCTACTATATCCATAAAACTTGGACAACAAAAGAAGGATGAAGCAGAGAAAATCTTAGGAAATGCATTTACACTAATTATAGTCATAAGCTTAATCATAACAGCTATAGGATTAATCTGGGGAAAAGATATATTAAGATTATTTGGTGCTAGTGATAATACCTTAGTATATGCTGAGGACTATATGCAGATTATATTTTTAGGAACTATATTTAATATGATGAGCTTTGGATTGACACACACCATAAGAGCTAGTGGAAGTCCTAATGTGGCTATGGCCTCCATGCTTATAGGAGCTGTAGTAAACACAATTTTAGATCCTATATTTATATTTGCCTTTGGAATGGGAGTTAAGGGGGCAGCCATTGCCACAGTAATTGCACAAATCTGTTCAGCAATTTGGGGGATTAGGTTTTTCCTAGGTGGTAAGGCAAATTTAAGAGTAAAAATTAAAAACTTAAAATTAAAGAAAGAATATATTTTAAGCATTTTTGCTATTGGAATGTCTCCCTTTAGCATGCAAATTGCAGCAAGTATAGTACAAGTTATTTCAAACAACTCATTAAAAGCTTACGGAGGAGACTTAGCCATAGGAGCAATGACTATAGTTAGTAGTGTTGCAATGATATTTATGATGCCTATTTTTGGACTAAATCAAGGGATGCAGCCCATCATTGGATATAATTATGGAGCCAAGAAATATGATAGAGTTAAGCAAGCCATTAGATATCCTCAAATAGTGGCTACTATAATTGCAACCATAGGATTTTTAATTATACAGTTTGCTCCTCAGATTTTAGTAAAAGCTTTCAATTCAGATCCACAACTATTGGAAATTACAAAGCATGGAATGAGAATATACCTTTGTATGATTATGTTCATAGGACCTCAGGTAATAAGAACTAATTATTTTTCATGTACAGGGCAAGCAAAGAAATCTATGTTCCTTAGTCTATTGAGACAAGTATTACTTTTAATACCATGTCTTATAATACTTCCTAAAGTATCACTTCCAGGAATAGGGCTACTCGGTCTTACAGGTGTATGGATGGCAGGACCAGTAAGTGACGGTTTATCTTTTATCATAACTCACTTTATATTTAAGGCTGAGATGAAAAGATTAGATGGAAGAGTTATTTCTGATGAAGAGTTAGGTGAAGTGGTAGTATAATTTATAAGCGATTAAAAAGTATAACATTTTTATGTGTAGTTAGTAAACTTATTGTGTTTACTAACTACTTTTTTTCATATATCATTAAAAACTCAAGATGATCACAGTAATATAAATCTAAGGATATCAGAAAGTAGTGGAATTAATATTGTAGCTGCATTTGGAGTTATGTTTCTTTATCTTATTTATGGAATGGTGGCTTATTTTTCTCTCTTGGGGAGAGTATAGGGAGAAAAAGAAATCCATGCTATACTTATAGTGTGGATTTTTTAGGCTAAAAATACAGGGGTAAAAATATAAAAACCTGGCAAACCCTTGAAAACACTATATATTGTTATAAAGTTATATTGATATATTTATATATGGTTATATTGTTAAATTTAAATGTTTATATATTTCAGGTGCATATCAAAGGGTATAGCAAGATAGGCGAGGTATAGTGAAGAGGTGATGAGAAAATGATAGCAGAGATATATGGGAAGGTTAGTAGCTCAGGTAGTAATCTACATGATAGATTAGAAGACAATCTAACGGGAAATGTGTTTGGACCTTTAAGATATATTCCTTTTGAGGATGGACTGAAGAAAATAATTTTAAATGCAATCTATCCTAAAGAAATTGCAGCTACTATTAATGAAATACAGGCAGACTTTTGGAATAATAATATTAAATTTTGGCCCTATGATGAAGAGGGTGAGCTAGATGTTTTATTGGAGTTTGAGGATGTAATAATAGGGATAGAAGTGAAATATTTAAGTGGGCTATCCTCTGACGATGGCATAGATTACGCGGAGCCATTAGAAGAACATTCCCTTGAAGATGATGAGAAAGGAAGCTGTCATCAGCTCTCAAGAGAATCAAGAATTATCTCAAGGATAGGTGGTAAAAAGAAAAAAATACTTCTTTTTATTGCGAGCAGCTCTTCTTGTAGAGAGGTATATGAAGATACAATTAAGAGAGACTTAATTGAAAAAGATGTTGAACTAGGGTATGTGACTTGGCAAGAAGTGTTAAGTGAATTATCAAAATTAAAATTTCATAATGAATTTTACAATCTTATAATTGAAGATCTAATAAAGCTGTTAAAAAGAAAAGGCTTTGACCAGTTCAGAAATATGGATCTTGAAGAGGATTTTTTCATAGATGATTCGCTTTACTTTGAATTTCATCATAAATTAAAGAGTGGGCTAAACTTTGATATAAGCACAGAGGTGAGGGGAGATTTATATTATGAATTCCAGTGAAAATATTAAAAATGCCTTAAAAGTAATATTAAAAACCTACGAAAATGTTGAGAAGCTTATGGAGTATTGTAAAACAGTTGCTGTAGAGAGAACCGATTATATTAACTCAGCACCAAAATTCTTAAGAAGGAAATCAGACAACGATACGGAGGCATGGCTTTTAAATGATTTTATATTGCTATTTCAAAATAAAAATAGTGAAGAATGTGAAAGTGGCAATGGGTGGAGAAATGATGCAATATATGTTTTAGAAATATGTTTAGGAGAAAAAAGAAATGATAATATTCCACTATTATACATCTCTAAATTTGAATACATCAACATAAATGAGTGGAGCGAAGGATGTTCTCCAGCGAATCATTGGGTATTTTATTATCCTTTGAGAAATGAAGATTATATGGATTTTAAAGCAGAAGGTGAGTACAAAATATCAACACCTAAAAATGAAAAAAGTTCTAAAACCTATAGGGGACTAAAGAAAGTTACATCTAAGGCAATTGATCTTACTGATATTACATCAGAGAATTTAGAGGAAAAGATATTTAGTGAGTTTGATAGATTAGCGGAGTTGGAATAAATACCGATATAAAAATTAATAGAATATTGAGAAACTATGGCTTAAATTGTTAGTTAAATAATGTAAATATAAAATTCCATGCTATAATTGTAGCGTGGAGTTTTTTTATATCTGAGGATAAAAATAAATGATAATTTGAAATAGAAAATTGGGAATTTTAATTAATGGAGATATATAGATTGAAGTTTAGGGGGAAGAAGGATGAAGATTTACAATAAATTAGTACGTGATAAAATACCAGAAATAATAAAAGCTGATGGAAGACAATGTGACATATACATAGTGCAAAAGGAAGAACTACAAGAATTATTAGAGGATAAGCTTCAAGAAGAGGTTAATGAGTATTTAGAGGATAAAAATCTAGAAGAGCTTGCAGATATAATGGAAGTATTATTTGAACTTGCTGAGAGTCTTGGATATAGTGAAGAGGAATTGATGAAGAAGAGAGAAGAGAAGAAAGAAGAGCGTGGGGGATTTAGGGAAGGGGTTGTGCTAAAGAGGACATACTAGGAGAACCCCACCATAAAGCCATAAAAACGAAGTATATTTAAGATTATATTTGATGGCTAGTTAGAAAAGTCATAAAGATGAATATAACAAATCAATACAAAATAAGATATTTATAAAGAAAAAGGAAGTTTATAAGAACTCTAAAATACAAATGATATTTGTACCTACAGAACTTGGGATAAGGACAGTATTGAGTTAAGACAGAAGGTATTATTTGAACAAGCTAAAAAGGTGTGGAGTTTTAAATAAGATATTCATTATAGAAACAGATATTTAAATATTATAGAAGCATGAAGGATTTAAAGAGGAGATTCTACTTAAGAAGGCATACGAGTAGAATATTGGATCTAGGTCAATATTTTGGACACATTTTGCCTCAATACACTAATGGATAATATATTGAGCAAATAGAATTTGTATTCTCATGGAGGCCTCGAACTGGAGCATATTTGCATCTTCTATTTTAAAATTTTATCTATACCAAAGATTAGAGTTTCAAAATCAACTTTATGTTTCAAACTCTTATTGTAAGTTATGGAAGAGAAGTTTCGTAATTCCTTCAACATTAACTTTTTATAGTCTAATCATAATATACTTTATTTGTATAATGTAAAAACTTAATTGAATCTTATATATTAAAAAATTAATATTCTTTTAGTAAGGGAGAAGTTTATGAAGCGGAATGCTAAAGCTGCAATAATTGTTTCATTTAAACATTTATTGAATAAGAAATCTATAGATAAGCTTACAGTAAAAGGAATTTGTGAACATTGCAATGTAAATAGGCAGACTTTTTATAATCATTTTACTGATATAATAGATATTTTTAAATTCATATTTTTTGAGGAATTATTCATAGAAATTGCACAAAACAGAACCTTTGAAACCTGGGGTGGTGGATTTCTAGCTACAATGAATTATCTGAATAAAAATTCTAAAATGGTTCTAAATATATATAAATCTTCTTATTGGCCTGAAGCTAAGATTTACGTCGCAGATCTCTCTAGAAGACTATTGGATGGTGTGGTTGATGAGTGTGTTGAAAAGATGGGAGTAGAATTAAAGGATACGGATAAAAACTTCATTGTTAATTTTTATATACATGTATTTAATGGACTGATGATAGATTGGGTAAGTGAAGGAATGAAAGAAGATCCAGAGCTTATTCTTAAAAAACTTTTGCTTATGATAACAGGGAGTATTCCGCGTTCTGTAGCTGCCTTTGTCAAAGAAGAAATAAAAGAATAATTTTAAAAGGAAACGAAAGTGTTTGGAGGTAGACACTTTCGTTTTTTTGTCTATTGAACAGTGATTGACAAAAAATATACAATATAAATATAAGACACCAATTTTGTATATATAAGGAGGTATAATATGTTTGTTTTTAATTATGCCGAGGGTGCATCAGCATTAAGTGTATGGGGTGTTTGGATAATTGTTTTTGTAGCACTTTTTGGCTTTAATGAAGTAGCCCGTAGATGGAAATATGTTGGTCTTTTCTGTTTTGTTATTTTACCTATAATACTTTCAATATTATGGTTTACAGTATTAAAGGGGACAACTTATACAGACTGGTTCCATTTAGCAAAGGTATATTCGGCTACAGCTGGATGTATAGGTTTTTGGTGCATAAGGCATGTTAAATGGAAAAATAAACTCACAGGCAAGGAATGTAGATTATCTGATAAAAAGTGGGCATTATGTTTTCCACCACTTATTCTTGCTATCAATATTTTAGAGGCAGTAATCCGTGATTTTCAAATTGGTATTCAATATCAAGGTGGAGGAATTTTAGCAGATGGATCTATGTATGTACTGGGTGGTTCTTGGAATTTTATGAATGGTATAGCAGGTATTTTAAACATCATAACTATAACTGGATGGCTTGGAATCTGCATAAAGAAACAGACTAAGAAAGATGGCAGTAAAGATATGCTGTGGCCTGATATGCTATGGTTTTGGATAATAGCTTATGATTTATGGAATTTTGCGTACACTTATAACTGTCTTCCAGGTCATGCTTGGTATTGCGGTTTTGCACTGCTATTAGCTCCAACACTTTGTGCATTTACTGTGGGAAAAGGTGCATGGTTACAACATCGTGCACAAACTTTAGCAATATGGTGTATGTTTGCACAGACCGTCCCAGCATTCATTGATAAGGGTGCCTTTGCCGTCGCATCATCTTATAATACAGCACCACTATTTGCCTTTAGCTTTGCAGCATTGGTTGTAAATATAGCAGTACTTATTTATATGATTTATAAAGCTGTAAAAACAAAGAGAAATCCTTATCTTGGTGAGCTTTATACAGATGCAAAGGAGTATAAGGAAATTAAAGCACTTGCAGAAAAAGCAGTGATTAAAGGTAAAGCTATTGGTTTATAAAAGTTAGATATATAGGTTTCATTATTGAAACTCATATAGACATAAGGTCGAGGCAGTAACTTAAGGTCATTGCCCCGACTTTGTTACAATAATTAATTTATTTAACATAGTAAGAGTATAAAAGTTATTGAAAGATGGAGGGGTACTAATATGGAAACTTATAAAATTTTAGAGATTAAGCAAAGTATTTTTGAGGACAATGATAGACAAGCTGATTTACTTAGAGAAGAATTGAAAAAAGACAAAACCTTTCTACTAAATTTGATGTCCTCACCAGGGTCAGGTAAAACTACAACTGTTGTAAGAACTATTGAGGCTTTGAAGAATGAGATGACTATTGGAGTTTTAGAAGCTGACATTGATTCGGATGTAGATGCTCATACTGTTGCAGAGACTGGAACAAAAGTAATTCAATTGCATACAGGGGGAATGTGTCATCTTGATGCAGAGATGACTAAGCAAGGTCTAGAGGGACTAGGGACAGAAGGTATTGATTTAGCCATATTAGAAAATGTAGGGAATTTGGTATGTCCAGCAGAATTTGATACTGGTGCATGAAAAAGTGCAATGATTTTAAGTGTGCCAGAAGGGGACGATAAACCCTTAAAATATCCTTTAATGTTCTCTATTTGTGATGTTCTACTAATAAATAAAATTGATGTTTTACAATATTTCGATTTTGACTTAGAGGCATGTAGAGAGAGAGTAAAAAAATTAAATCCAAATATTAAAATTATTCCTATTTCTTCTAGAACCGGTGAAGGAATAGAGGAATGGGCGAATTGGTTACGTATTGAAGTAAAAAAGTGGAATGAGTAATAACTATTAATTATATTATGGGGGAGAATATTATGGCAGTAAAACAAAAAGTACTTCAATTTGCAAATCAGGTCAGCAACAATAAGCCAGGGTCTAAAGGATGGTTCACGGAAAAAGATGCACGTTATAGAATACTGGAGCCTATGGTTACAGAGGAAATGGCAGAAATACTACTTTGTATGAAAATTAGAACGCAGGCGACCTCAGCAGAGTTGGCACCTTTATGTGGTAAAAGTGTTGAAAGAACAACAGAACTTTTATTGGAACTAGCAGATATTGGAGTTTGCTTTGTTAACAATATTAAAGGGGTAGATACCTTCTGGTATGAAACATGGGTACCGGGCATCATGGAAATGATGGTTAATCACAAGAAAAATGTTGCTAAGTACCCTGTAATTGCAGAGTGCTTTGATGCCTATGGTATAGAAAATGGACCTAGATCAACAGGAAGCTTTCCACCAGGTGTTGGGCTTATGCGTGTTATACCAATAGAAACGTCTATTGATGGGGAAACAAGAAGAGCTTCTTATGAAGAAGTGTCAAAATATCTTAATGAAAATAATATTTTTACAGTTTCTGACTGTTCTTGCCGAACAGCTAGAGCAGTTAAGGGAGAGGGTTGTGGCCATTTAAAGGAAGATATGTGTATTCAAATGGGCCATGCTGCTGAATACTATATCCGTACAGGAAGAGGTCGTCAGATTACTCGTGAAGAAGCTTTTGAAATCATAAAAAGAGCAGAAGAAAATGGATTGATGCATCAAATACCAAACTTAGATGGTTCAGGAAAAACCCATGCTATTTGCAACTGCTGTGGATGTTCATGTCTTGCTCTTAGAGGAGCGGAAATGTTCATAAATACTGATATGGTTCGTTCTAACTATGTGTCAAAGGTAGATAAGGACAAGTGTGTTGCCTGTGGGGAATGTGTTAAACATTGTCCAGTAAATGCGCTACAGCTAGGTCAAAAGCTTTGCTCAAGGAAACCGGTTGTGGAAGAAATAGTAAGAAAAGAAACACCACGTAATGCAGAGTGGGGTCCAGAAAGATGGAATGTAGATTATCGTATTAACAGAAAGAATGTTGTTGACACTGGTACAAGTCCTTGCAAAACAGCATGCCCTGCACATATAGCTGTTCAAGGTTATATTAAGCTTGCAGCTCAAGGTAGATATGCAGAAGCTCTTGAATTAATTAAAAAGGAAAATCCATTCCCAGCAATATGTGGACGTATCTGTCCAAGGAAATGTGAGTCTGCTTGTACAAGAGGAGACCTTGATGATCCAATAGCTATAGATGAAATTAAGAAATTCATTGCGGATCAGGATTTAAACGTAGAGCATCGCTATGTGCCTAAAAAGAGACATGAATATGGAAAGAAAATATCCATTATTGGAGGAGGACCTGCTGGGCTTTCTTGTGCTTACTATTTAGCCATTGATGGATATAAAGTAACTGTGTTTGAAAAGCAGAAAGCTCTTGGAGGTATGCTTACATTAGGTATCCCATCTTTCAGATTAGAAAAAGAAGTAGTTAATGCAGAAATAGATATATTAAAAGAATTAGGTGTTGAATTTAAAACAGGTGTTGAAGTTGGTAAAGATGTGGCCCTTAAAGATTTAAGAGGTCAGGGCTATGAAGCCTTCTATATTGCAATAGGTGCTCAGGGTGGAAGAAAGCTTAATATTGAAGGGGAAGACGCTGAAGGAGTTATTCCAGGTGTTGATTTTGTACGCAACGTAAACCTTGGGGAGGATATAAAGCTTAATGGAAATGTAGTTGTTATTGGTGGAGGTAATGTTGCTATAGACGTTGCAAGAAATGCTACTAGAGTTGGGGCTGCTAAGGTAGATATGTTCTGTCTTGAAAGCCGTGAAGAAATGCCAGCTCTTGATGAAGAGATCGAAGAAGCACTATCAGAGGATATTATCATAAATAATTCTTGGGGTCCAAAGCGTATCCTTACAGAGAAGGGCAAAGTTATTGGCGTAGAATTTAAGAAATGTATATCTGTATTTGATAAAGAGGGAAGATTTAGTCCTGTCTATGACGAAAATCAAGTAAAGGTTGTCGATGCTGATTATGTACTAATTTCAGTAGGACAATCAATTGAGTGGGGTAACTTAATTACAGACAGCAAAATTGAGTTAAATCCAAACAAAACAATAAAAGCTGACCCATTTACTTATCAGACTGGAGAACCAGATGTATTTACTGGTGGAGATTCATATACTGGTCCAAGATTTGCTATTGATGCAATAGCAGCAGGTAAAGAAGGGGCTGTTTCAATTCACCGTTTCGTTCAGCCAGGACAAAGCTTAGTTATTGGTCGTGACAGAAGAGAATATATTGAACTTGATAAAAATAGTGTTTTACTTGAGGGATATGATAATACACCAAGACAAAATGTAGCTCATATGGATGTAGTAAAGTCAAAAGATACCTTTAAGGATATACGTGGTACATTTACGGAAGAACAGGTAAAAAAGGAAACTGAACGTTGTCTTGGCTGTGGTGCTACAGTTATAGATGAATTCATGTGTGTAGGATGTGGACAATGTACAACTAAATGTAAGTTTGATGCTATTTCTCTTGTTAGAAAGTATGATAATGAAGGGGTAGAATTCGAAAGGTTAAAACCAGTTGTAGTTAAAACAGTGATAAAACGTAAAGTAAGAATTGCAGCTAGAAAGTTTAAAAAGATTTTTGTAAAGGAAGCTTAATATAGACTTACATGGTAGATGCATAAGACAAGGATAGGTGATTAATATGCATGAACTTGGAGTTGTAATTGAGATTGTAAAAACTATAGAAGGAATTGCAGCGAAGCAGAAACTTACTAAGATAGATACCATTGTTTTACAGATAGGAGAGCTTTCATCAATGATTCCAAAGTATATAGAAGAATGCTATCCTGCTGCAGTTGATGGCACTATACTGGAAGACACAAAATTAAAAATAGAAGTAATACCAGGTAATGCGATTTGTAAAGGGTGTAATAAGGTTTTTAATCTTATAGAAAATGGTAAAAAATGTCCTAAATGTGGAGGCAGTGATTGTAGTATTTTAAGTGGTAGAGAATTTATGATTAAGGAAGTGGTTGCTTATTAATTTTTGGGTTATTGACTTTTTAAAACCTAGGACATATAATCATAATAATTAATATCTGCATAACGAAGATTTGTGATATTTCACATTTTGGAGTATAAGAAACAAAGGCTAGGATAAGAATTAGTAGCAATCAGGATGCCAAACAGAAAGTAACCGGATGATGAGAGGTGCATGGATAGTGATTGTGAATACATCTTTGAGCTTCGTACCGAAAGGATTTACTTAGTAGGCTACGACGGGACCTCGCATCCGTTATTGTGCTAAAGTATCTCATTTAAAAATGATGTACTTGAAGAGGTAAGCAATGTGAGTTGCTTATAAATTTAAGGTGGTAACACGAGATGTCATCTCGTCCTTTTGGAAACAAAAGGGCGAGTTTTTTTATTGTCTTCTTTGCCTTCTTATAGATCTTGCAAATATTTGAAATAATATTTCGAGGAGATGTTAAATATGTTAATGTCAAAAGATCAAATGAGAATTATCTGTAAGGGTATTCATACTCTTGTAAATGAAGAGGAGCTTATTTTAAAGCTTGAAAACTCTTGTAAGGAAAACAAACCATTAATTATTAAATTGGGACTTGATCCTTCTGCACCTGATATCCATTTAGGTCATGCAGTAGTACTTCGTAAAATCAAGCAGATGCAGGATTTGGGACATCGTGCAGTAATAGTTATTGGTGACTTTACTGGAAAAATTGGTGATCCTACAGGGAAGTCTAAAGGAAGAGTTGCACTAACTGATGAGCAAGTAAAAGAAAATGCAAATACTTACTGTGAGCAGATCTTTAAAGTCCTTGATAGGGATAAAACCGAGGTGCGCTTTAATAGTGAGTGGCTTTCAAAGCTTACCTTTGAGGAGGTAATAAAGCTTGCGGCAACGACAACTGTTGCTAGAATTTTAGAAAGAGATGATTTTCAAAATAGATATAAAAATCAAGTTCCAATAGGAATTCATGAATTTTTCTATCCTTTAATGCAGGCATATGATTCTGTGGAACTAAAAGCAGATATAGAGCTTGGAGGAACAGATCAGACCTTTAATATTTTAATGGGAAGAACACTACAAAAAAACTTAAATCAAGAACAGCAGATTGCAATTTTTATGCCTATACTTGAGGGCTTAGATGGTATTGAAAAAATGAGCAAGAGCCTTGGAAACTATATTGGAGTAAGTGAACCTGTAGAGATCATGTTTAAAAAGGTTATGGAGGTTCCAGATAAATTAATTATTAAATACTTTGAGCTTACTACGGATGAACATCCAGATGATATAGATAAAATTAAAGCTGAGCTAGAGTCAGGAGTAAATCCTAGAGATATTAAATTCCGCTTAGCTAAGATTATAACTTCACTATACCATGGAGAAGAGGAAGTAGAAAAAGCAATTGCTTTCTATGATGCAGCTTTTAGTAAAAAAGCTATTCCAGATGATATTCCAGAGCTTTCTCTTGAAAAAAATAAAGAAAAGCTTTCAGATATTATTCAAAGGCTTATAGAAATGGACTTTGTAAAAAGTAAAAGTGAGTTTATGAGATTAATAAATCAGGGTGGTATTCAATTAAATGGTGAGAAACTAAGTTCAGAAGCTATACACCAAGAGCTTACCTGCAATGATGTAATAAAAATAGGAAAGAAACGCTTTGTAAAGATAGTGGGGACGGCTAATTAAATTCTACACATTAGAAAACAATGGCTTCGTCAGATTTAAAGATAGAAAACTAATGTAATAAATGATAATAAAACCTATTGTAATAATATTCAAAAAGATGTAATATATTAATATGATATCAATTTGATATCATATTGTATTAATAAAAATAGGGGAGTGGATAACTATGGAGAATAAGAAGGTTGTTTACGAAGAAAAAGAAATAAAATCGAAAAGTGGTATGGTAATGCTTATTGGGAATATAATAGTAATTTTATTAGCTATAGTTGGGATTATAGTAAGTGCTGGCTTTATCATAGAAACTTCTACAGCCCTTGGAGTTAGTATTATGATATTATCAATTATTGCTATTATTATTGCACCTATAATGTTTGCAGGCCTTAAGGTAATAAATCCAAATGAAGCACTAGTTTTAACATTGTTTGGAGAGTATAAAGGAGCACTGAAAAAAGAGGGATTTTATTGGGTAAACCCTTTTTGTACAAGTATAAATCCAACTGTTAAGCATTTAAGTATAGCAGCAAACCAACTTACTGCTAATAAAGAACAAGAAAATAGGGGTAATGAGACTGCAAGTAAAAAAATCTCATTAAAGGCTATTACATTGGAGAATAGAAAGCAAAAGGTTAATGATGAGCTAGGTAATCCAATTGAAATAGGGGCTATTGTAGTATGGAGAGTAAAAAATTCATCTATGGCGGTGTTTAATGTAGATAACTATAAAAACTATATTTCTACTCAGTGTGATTCTGTAATCCGTAACGTGGCAAGATGTTATCCTTATGATACCAATGAAAATGAACATGGCAATGAAAATAATAATGAAAAATCCTTACGTGGTAGTAGCCAAGAAGTAGCATCTATTATGCAAAGAGAATTGCAAGAAAAGGTGGATATAGCAGGCTTAGAAGTTTTAGAGGTTCGTATTACTCATCTTTCTTATGCGCCTGAAATAGCCTCAGCTATGTTACAACGTCAACAAGCAGTTGCTATTATTGCAGCAAGACAGAAAATTGTAGAAGGTGCAGTGGGTATGGTTCAAATGGCTTTGAATCAGCTAAGTGAAAATGATATAGTTGAATTAGATGATGAACGTAAAGCAGCGATGGTAAGCAATCTATTAGTAGTGCTTTGTGGAAATAAGGATGCACAGCCAATAGTAAACAGTGGTTCGATCTATTAAAAATAAAATGAGGAAGAGGTCTTGATAGATAGTGGATAAGAAATCAAAAGAAAAAGATAAAAAACAGGTTCTATTGCGACTATCACCAAGTCTTTGGAATGAGCTAGCATCCTGGGCGGAAGATGATTTTCGTTCTATCAATGGACAGATAGAGTACTTGCTCACAGAATGTGTAAAAAAGCGTAAAAATATAAAAAATCATGAAGAATAGTTAAAAAGGCTGACTCGATTTTGAGTCAGCCTTCTATTTATTCTGTTTTACCAGTGAAATGAAAATCTTTTATTTTCATTGCTGGAATTATCATAGGACCAAAGAAGAAATTTATATTCTCTCTATCTGAGTTTATCTCTTCTACATTATTGAAGGCATTTAATATGGATTTAGTAAAGCGCATATCTTTAACAGAACACTTAATTTCGCCACCTTCAACTAAAAATACTCCATCACGAGTTAGGCCTGTTAATAAAGATTCTCTAGAATTTACTATATTCATATAGTGATGTTATGAATATATCTCTTAGTGACCAGCTTCTTTTTCTTTTGATGACAGCGTTTTTACGCTGATGTTATGGAATATCTATGAAAAACTAATTTATTATTATTTTACCAACAAATATATTTTACTTTATTGTAATACTAGAACCCAAAGGGAGTCTTATTTTTTATGATTTAACAATTTGCTCATTAAAATTTGCCATGATAATTCGTAAGAACCTGTTGACCTTACTATAATCCCCCAAGAAATACCTGTTAATTGAGAATTAAATACCTCAGCAATGAATTCGGCTTCTTCCGTTTTGAAAAAACCTAAGACTACTCCCCGATTAATTAGGCGCTGATGATAGGCGAAGGTTTTTTCTTCTAAGTACTGAGTCTTTTGTTTTAACCCTTCTTGGCGCATGGATAAAAGATGGTATTGCTTTAAAATACTTCCTAATTGAGGATGTTCTTTTAAGTAGCGAATGTCCTCTAAGCCGACCTCCGTCAATTTCTCAACATATGTCTCGATTGTCCAGCTTTCTAGATCAGTATGAAAGTCTTTAATGATTTCCAAAATTATCGCGTCATAAAGGGTTTCAAACAAAGCCTCTTTAGACGTAAAGTGATGATAAAGAGCAGGTTTTGAAATACCAACTTCGTTGGCAATAAGACTCAATGAGGCTTTTTCATAGCCTAGTTCTGAAAATTGTTTAAAGGCAGCTTTTAAAATCTGTTCATAAGTTGACATGTGTTTTGTCCTCCCTAGTATCTGATATTAATCTCATAAGAGTCTCAAAGGGACCTCTCTGGAATTTGAAGCGCCATAGCACAGAAAAACACATCATGAAGCCATAAACGACTAATGATAATAATAACACAAATACGGAACTTTGTTGAGTAATTAGTCCTAAAAAGAACATAATGGATAACACAAAGGCACTATGGAAAATATAATGGGTAAGAGCCATTTGCCCTGTCTTCACCATAACCTGAACCCAACGGCTTTTTTGGAATCTGTCGATTAATGATAGACAGAGAGTAATCCAACAAATTGCCCAACCTGATGCAGCAAAGATATAGAAAAGGCTTGGTGGCATAGGTTTTGTACCAAATAAATACATACTTAACTCAGTACCACCTGTCAAGGTGATTAAGCCCATAGAAACCAACTCAGTGATTAGAGCTGTGGCGAATCCGTATGCTAAAAGCTGCTTTCTGAGTGAATGGCTCGTCAAATCCAGCTGTCCTATGATAAAACCAAGGAGCATGAAAGTAAACCATGGAAAAATTGGGTGAAAGCCATTAAAGAAGAGATTTCTAAAAAAGCCTGACAAGGTCCAAAAATCCGTATAGGCCATGAAGTCTGATTGCCAACCAGCATTATAATTAAATGTCATTTGCAAATATCCACTGACAAGTAGCACCAATATCATTAATTTTTTGATGTTTTTAGGATTCCAGTACAAAATTGGCAACATTAGGAGCATATAAGCTCCATAGTAATGTAAAATATCAGCGCTCCACTTAAAAACTGTAAATAAAATTAGACCAATGGCCCATAGAAAAATTGAACGTTTGGCGATGGTGACGCGTTCTTTATGTTGAATGATCTTATCTTGTGTTGTACGCCCATTACGTGTCATGAGGCTAATACCGATGCCCGCTAGGGTAAGAAAAACCGCAGCAGCTCTCCCTTCAAATAGGGTAAATGCTTGAGCAAGCCACTTAGGTTCTCCTGAGTTAAAGACCAAACTATAATTGACAAGCATCATGCCTAATATTGCTAGGGACCTTGCAAAATCTAAACCTTCTAATCTTTTCATAGTTAATCTCCTTTACATTAATATTTTTTGAAACTACTTAACGATAGGTAAGTAGAATATAACATCTACATGTTATTTTGACAATATGTTTTTGTAATATCTTAATTTCTTATCAATTAAGATATTACAAAAATATTAACTAATGATTTATAAAACTGAAACTTTATATTAGGATATCGTCAACATTTTGAAAATGTTAGCGAGATTCCGGACAAATGGACAAATTTGTCTATAGATATACTCTTTTTTTATGTATTAGGCTTTATAGAGAAGAAAAAGTACAGGATAAATTTTATCGAAAAATATATTTATTATTAATATTTAACCTATTGACAGCTATTTTTTTCCATGATAATATTTGATTAACTAATCAAAAATTTGGTTAGTTAATCAAATAGCAAAAAATGCTTAAAACTAATACAAAGAATAATTAAACAAAGTGTTATAAGTTTAAAAATTGTATTAATCGATGAAGTATTCTCTATGATGGTGAGAATTTCATTGTTGTTTGAGTTTTTAATTTAAAGAGGTGATATATTAATGAAACATGAAAACAAAACTGATAATAAACAAACATTTATAGCAGAAGCGAGACGTGCACAAATTACTGAGGCAGCTATAAAAACTCTTGACGAAATTGGATATGTGAAAGCAAGTCTATCTCAAATTGCTGAAAGGGCAGGAATCAGCACAGCGTTGATTTCTTATCACTTTTCAGACAAAAATGATTTGATGAATCATTTGTTGGTGCAGCTTGTTGAAGCAACAAATTCATATATTTCAGAGCGAGTAGATAAAAAGAGTACCTCACAAGAGAAATTAAAGGAATTTATAGAAGCCAGCTTAACTTATCAGTATACAAATCCGACACATACTGTTGCTTTGATAGAAATTATTTTTAATGCAAGAACACTCAGTGATGTTCCCTATTACAAAATGGTTGATGATTATGAAGAGGAGCCAATAATAAATTTGCTTCGAGAGATACTGCGAAAAGGTCAGGAAAATGGAGAATTTGGAGCATTTAATATAGATGTCATGGCGAGCATGATTCAAGGAGCAATTGAAGAATATATGGTCGGTAATACCATAACAAAAAAAGTTGACCTGCAAACATACAGTAATGAACTTGTAAGTATTGTTAGTAAAGCCGTAAAAGGTAATATATAGTGTGCTTACTCAAACAATATCGATTTCAGGAAGAAAATAAAGGTTTATAAATAATTTATGTAAGCTAGGGGGATTTTTTATGCTGTATATAAATGAAAGCTTTTGTAAGGGGTGTGGTCTTTGTGTAGACTTTTGTCCTAAAAAAGTTTTAATAAAATCTTTGGGAAAGGCAGAGATTGCACAGGAAGAGCATTGTATAAAATGTGGTATTTGCGAAAATATTTGCCCTGACTTTGCCATTCATTTAAGGAGGGATAAGGATGAGCAATTTTGTATTGATGCAGGGAAGTGAGGCCTGTGTAAAGGGAGCAATAAAAGCAGGTATGAAGTTCTATGCAGGGTATCCTATAAGCCCTGCCAGTGAGATATCAGAGCTTTCATCCTTAAAGCTTCCTCAGATTGAAGGAAAATTTATACAGATGGAGGATGAAATAGCAAGTATGGCCGCCGTGGTAGGAGCCTCTCTTACAGGAGTAAAAGCTATGACTGCTACCAGCGGACCAGGATTTTCACTTAAGCAGGAGGTTATAGGCTATGCTTCTATGGCAGAAATTCCTTGTGTGATAGTAAATGTTATGAGAGGAGGTCCAAGTACAGGCTTACCTACTTCTGTTTCTCAAGGCGATGTTATGCAAAGTAGGTGGGGAACTCATGGAGATCACCCTATTATAGTCATAGCACCAACCAGCGTTTCCAGCATATATACTCTAACCATCAAAGCTTTCAATTACTCAGAAAAATATAGAGTGCCTGTAATACTTTTATTAGATGAGATTATAGCTCATATGAGAGAAAGTGTTCAGATAGAGGATACAGTTGAGATAGTTAGCAGAAAGAAACCAGCTAAAAAAGAAGCTTTTAAGGCTTATGAGAATACGGAAGATTTGGTCCCTTCTATGGCAGACCTAGGGGAAGGATATAGATTTCATGTAACTGGACTTAATCATGATGAATATGGATATCCATCAAACTCTACGGAAGTGGCAGATCAACTATTAACCAGAATATTGTCTAAAATAGATAAAAATAGAGATGATATTGTACTATTTGATAGAGTAAACACTGAAAATTGTAAAAATCTCATAGTTTCCTTTGGATCTGTATCAAGATTATGTATAGATTTAGTTCAAAGTAACAGGATAAAAAACACAGGTCTCTTTATACCCTATACTTTATGGCCTTTCCCAGATAAAGAACTTTTAGATATAGTAAATAAAAATTCTATTAAAAAAATTTATGTTCCTGAACTGAATGCAGGACAATTGATTTATGAGATACAACGAATAGTAGGCAGAAAATGTGAGGTTATAGGAATAAATAAATACTGTGGTGAGATATTTGAGCCAGAGGAAATAGTTAATATTATAGGGGAGGTGGATGTGTAATGAAGGAACAGTTAATGAATGAATATTTAAGAAAACACCGTCTTCCTCATATTTGGTGTGCGGGCTGTGGTAATGGAATAGTTTTAAGTGCCATAATAGAAGCTATAGATTCTTTGAATATAGAGAGGGATAAGCTATGTATTGTTTCAGGTATAGGTTGTTCTTCAAGAGCGGCACAATATATGAATTTTGACACCATTCATACTTTACATGGAAGAGCTATACCCTATGCTACAGGCATAAAGCTAGCTAACCCAGAGCTTAAAGTAATAGTAATAACAGGAGATGGGGATTGTGCTGCTATAGGGGGCAACCATCTCATACATGCTTGCAGAAGAAATATAGACTTAAATGTAATAGTATTTAACAACAATATATATGGCATGACTGGGGGACAATGTTCTCCTACCACTCCTATTCATGCAAGGACCACCACTACAGAGGAGGGAAATATATCAAGAAATTTTGATCTTTGCAAGCTTTGCGATGCAGCGGGAGGAAGTTATATTGCGAGAAGCACTGTAGCTCACTATAAACATTTAGTAAATATTATAAAGCAAGCTTTTGACAATAAAGGATTTTCTCTAGTTGAAGCTTTAACTCCTTGTCCAGTGCAATATGGCAGAAGAAATAAAATAGGAAAGCCTTCAGATATGGTTAAGCTTCTAAAGCAAAAAACCTCAGAAAGGGAAGATAGTAAATTTAAAATAGGCATTTTAAAGAATGTAAGAGAACCAGAATATGTAGAAGAATACTTAAAAAGTTTTAAAGGAGTGTTTTAGAATGTATAGAAAAGAGATAATTCTTACAGGATTAGGAGGTCAAGGCATAGTAAAGTTTGGGATTATATTAGCAGAGGCAGCAGTGCTGGAGAAAAAACATGTTGTGCAAACCCAAAATTATGGACCAGAATCTAGAGGAGGCTACTGTAGATCTGATGTGATCATATCTAATAAGGACATTTATTATCCAAGAGTAAGCAGGGCAGATATATTATTTGCTTTAAGTCAAAAAGGTTTGGATAAATTTCTGCAATGCTCTAAAGAAGATGCTATTATCATCGTTGATGAAAATCTTCAAATAGAAGAAAATAAAAAGCGTAAAAAATATGATATAGTAAAATATTCTGAAGAAGTTTTAAAAAATTCCCAGTCTATAAATGTGTTATGCTTAGGTATTTTAGCTGCAACTACTAAAATGGTGAGCTATGAAGCACTTAGGCAAGCTATCTGTGGAAATGTACCTAAAAGTAGCATAGATAAAAATTTACTTGCTTTTCAAGCGGGCATAAATATGGTAAGTGCTTAGATTTATTGAATGTTATTGCTAGGTACAAATAATAGAATTTTAAAAATTAAAATAATGACAACACATATTTATAGATAAGCTACTTTAAAAGTTAGTTTATAACTAATAATCATTGTGACAAATATTTTAATCAAAAACTTTAGTCAATTCTTAATTATGTAAGGTAGAGATCAAAATAGTAAATAACACAAATATATAAATCTATAGATTAAATTTGGAAGTAATACATTTATAAATAAATATTCCCGCAGCAATATACATGCTGTGGGAATATTTATTATTCTGTTTTACCAGTAAAATGGAAATTTTTTATTTTCATTGCCGGAATTATCATAGGACCAAAGAAGAAACTTATATTCTCTCTATCTGAGCTTATCTCTTCTACATTATTGAAGGTATTTAATATGGATTCAGTAAAGCGCATATCTTTAACAGCACACTTAATTTCACCATCTTCAACTAAAAATACTCCATCACGAGTTAGGCCTGTTAATAAAGATTCTCTAGGATTTACTATATTCATATAGTGGAATCTAGTTATTAAAAGGGCTTTTTTAGTGGACTTAATAATCTCTTCTAGAGTTCTATTTCCACCATCCATTACTAGATTTATAGGAACTGAACCAGAGTTATAACCCAAGGAGTGACCTGTATTTTCTTCATTTAATAGGGAAGCATTTTTACTATCACTAATTATATTTTTAAATAGACCTTCTTCAAATATAGTTACACACTTTCTTTCATAGCCTTCAAAGTCAAAAGGAAACTGGAAACTATCTTCGTTTTTCCAATGATCCTTTATAGTTATTTTAGAATCAAAGACCTTTTCTCCCTTTTTACCTTTTAGGAATGACACTCCATCTTTAATGCTATCTGCTGTTACTCCTATATAAGCTGACATTGCTACGTACTCAGAAACAGCCAATGGCTCAAGAATAACATCATAAGCACCAGGATTTAATGAGATAGGGTTAAGTCCAAGAATGGCCTTGTCATAAGCTTTTTTAAAGGTTTCCTCAATTAAGAAATCACTAGGATCACTAGATGTAATTTCTCCATAACCAGAAGCTCCATCTTTATGCATAACTACTACATTGAAATCTTGAGAGTTTCTAGATGTGAATCTTTTAATTTTATTAGAATTTCCAAAAGCTAAAATAGTTATAGATTTTGAAAGTGCACCTGCAGCTAAATAATCCACAGATAAGGAGTTAAAGCATTTCTCTAATATAGCAGCTCTATCTTCAATATCTAAATTATTTAAGCTATAGATATGTGGATCTTCATATTCTAAAAATTCAGGGCTATCAACATGAGTATATTCATAATCTCCTTCTGGAAGAAATTCTAAATTTTCTTCAACTTCTCTTAAAGTTTTTAGTAGTGAAATTTCATCTAAAACATTAGTAGATATTTTAGATATTTTTTTATTATGAAACGCAGATATAGTTACTTCACAATCATCAGAATATACATTTTGATGAATTTCAGAGTTAGCAAAACGAGTTAAAGCATTCTCCATATATTGCAATGAAATGGAAGTAAAATACTTTCCTTGGGATAAAACACTATCTATTAAGTTATAAACTTCTAATTTATTTAACATCCTTCACACCTACCTTTACATTTCTAAATCTAGCAGGAGATGAACCATGCCCTACATGAGCAACTTGACCTGGTTGACCTTTTCCACAATTAGGTACACCATATAATTTCCAATGTTTTTCATTACATACACCATCACAACTACCCCAAAATTCTGGAGTAATGCCTGTATATATAGGATTTTTAAATATTTTTCCGGTTAGTTTGCCATCTTTAATTTCATAAGCTATTTCAGTTGCAAATTGAAAATTAATTCTTTTATCATCTATACTCCAGCTGCTATTAGTGGATAAATAAAATCCATAATCTATTCCAGCTAAAAGTTCATCTAATTCATATTCTCCAGGCATAAGACTTATGTTAGTCATTCTAACGATAGGTATGTTATTCCATCCATCAGCCCTGTTAGTTCCGTTAGAAGTTTCTCCAATTTTATATGCAGTATCTCTTGAGGTAAGGAAATTCTTTAATATTCCTTTATCTATTAATATTGTTTTTTGTGCTTTTATACCATCATCATCATACCCAAAAGTACCAAGGCCTTGACCTAAAGTACCGTCAGCTACTATGGTTACATGCTCTGAGCCATATTTAAAAGAATTCTCTTTTTTATCAGTAGTAACAAAACTCATTCCAGCAAAGGCTGCTTCTGAACCAAAAATTCTATCAAGTTCTAAAGGATGGCCAACGCTTTCATGAATTTGTAGTACCATTTGAGAGCTATCTATTATTAAATCATAAACACCACTAGGACATTCTTCAGCATGGAGTAGCATCTCGGCTTCCTTACCTATAAGTTTTCCATTTTCCACAAGATTTAAGGAAGTTACAAATTCATATCCCGCTGTACCATGATTTCCACCAAAGGAAGTAGGATAACTTCTAACCTGTCTGTCCTGGTCGTTGGAAGCTACAGATTCTATACCAGCACCAGATTCATAAAGAGTTTGAGTTATATAACTGCCTTCAGTATCAGCAAATATTTTTTCTTCTTTTTGAAATTGCATATATCCATTGGTCTTAAATAAATCTCCACCACTTCTCATAGATTCTTCTGCTTTAATTAATAAGTCTATTTTTTCTTTTTTCGATACTTTAAAAGGATCAATTTGAATGGAAGTGGAGTAATGGTCTACAACAACATCTTTAGGGGCAAGATTTATCTTTTCTTTTTGAATAGTTCTACTAGCTTTAGCAATTCTCATAGCTTTCTCTGCTACTATTTTTATATCATCTATATTTTGAGAACTGGCAAAGCCAAGAGAACCATCATATATAACTCGAATTCCTATGCCTTTACTTCTAGAACTTTCTAAGTTATTAACTTTAAGATCTTCAGTTGAAATGTATTCTCTAGTTCTGTCTACAATACGTATGTCTGAGTAGCTAGCACCATTAGATTTTAGAAAATCTAATACTTCTTTAATTAGTTCTTTCAAAACTATCCCTCCTAAGAAATAAATTTTAAGCAAGATTATAGATATATATTCCATATAAGTATTAAATATCCTCCAAGGCAATTCTTAGGTGCGGCATTTTATTAAAAAAATGTAAATATAGTTTAGATATTCATAGATAAAATGGTAGCAAAATGAATACTTAATATTAATGAATTCACTGTAGTTGTTTAAATCTTTTGAGTTGGGTATAATTAATATTACATAAGATGTTAATTTTATTTATTTGTTTGGCTCTTTTGCTAAAGGTGAAGGAAGAGAAGATAGTGATATAGATATAGCAATACATGTAGATAATTACGTTGATGAATATGAACTGTTTACTTTGGCTAATGAACTTAGTTTTATTGTAAGAAGAGATGTTCAACTAATTGATTTAAAAAATATAAGTACGGTTTTTAGTGCTCAAATAGTTGGGACTAGAGAGATAATTTATTCAATAGAAGAGAACAAGAGAATTGAATATGAAATTAGAGCTTTTAAGGATTATGCAAAGCTTAATGAGGAAAGACAGGTAGTATTAGAGGCTATAAAAAAGGATGGGAAAATTTATGGTTAACGATGTTTTATATAATAAAATTAGTATAATTGAAAGATGTCTAATAAGAATTAAAGAAGTATATGATAATAATCTTATGTAGAACAATTTTAGAAATAATGGACTACTATAATATGTAAAATGGTCAATGGAGGTATTCAAAGTGAATATTTATGAAAGAAAAAAATTTTCATTTATAACAATACTTATGGTAATTACTATTTTTAGTAGTATTATATTAGTAGGCTGTAAAAATAATATTAATAATAATGAAATTGATCCTAAACCTGACACAACCAATTCATCATCTCCGCTTGAAATCTTTGGAGAAGATGCACCAGAAGATACAATTTTATTGATTGTTAATAATCCTAGCAGTGACCAACTAAAGTCAGTTAGCATTAGTGAAAATCTTAAGTTAGATGAAACAAATGAACAGATATTGATTATTCCGAAAAATACTAACTCAACCATTTCAATATGGTCTCTTGAATTTACAGATAATAATCTTGTTCCTAATAAAAAGATATATGAATGTGAAAAAACTCCAGAGAATTTTGTGTTAGGTGCTAAACTTATTCGTCCAGAAGGAATACCACAATATAAAGTTGAGATTATTTCAGGAAATTCAACTAGTGAATATATTTTTAGTTATGATGGAAAAAATGGAACGCCTAATATTGAGTATATTAGTGCAAATGTAAAGTGATTCAGAAAAATTTAATGATGGAAGACAGGTAGTATTAGATTCTATAAAAAGTATGAGGAAATTTATTATGCAACAGAAAAAGTTAATGCTATTTTTATAAAAGTAGGATATAATAGTTAAGCAGAGACTCTATCAAACGAGAGTCTCTTTATTTTATCTATTAAGGATGGATAAAGAAATGGTGGATAATTAGATGTAATATAATTATAGGAGAGTTTGTCGTGTATAAGTTCAAAAATGAATTCTACAATGTCATATAGTTGATTAAAGACATTTAAAATATACAATACCCACTTACAAAAGGAGAACAATGTTATTTAAAGATTTAGCTATAATTAATCCCATTCAAAGAGCATTAAAAGAAGCGGGATATGAAAAACCAACGGCAATACAGGAGAAATCCATTCCCTCTGCATTGATGGGAAAAGACCTACTTGGTTGTGCTCAAACTGGAACAGGCAAGACTGCTGCTTTTGCTATTCCAGTATTACAAAATGTTTTCAATGAAGAAAAGGAAGCAAAGAGAGTTAAAAAGACCATTAAAGCTTTAGTATTAGCGCCTACTAGGGAACTGGCTATTCAAATTGGAGAAAGCTTTGATATTTATAGTAAGTATTCTAAAATTACTAATACAGTTATTTTTGGTGGAGTATCTCAAGGCCCTCAAGTGAAAGCATTAAGAAATGGAATAGATGTATTAGTTGCTACCCCAGGTAGACTTATTGATTTAGTTAACCAAAAGTTTATTGATTTAAGCAATGTGAAGTATTTTGTTCTTGATGAAGCAGATCGTATGCTTGATATGGGAATGATTCATGATGTTAAGAGAATAATATCTAAGCTTCCAAATGAGAGACAAAATATGTTATTCTCAGCAACTATGCCAAAGGAAATAACAAATCTAGTAGATTCTATATTAAAGAATCCAGTTAAGGTAGAAGTGGCACCTGTTTCATCTACAGTAGATACTATTACTCAAGGGATATATTTCGTTGGTAAAAAGTATAAGAAAAAGTTACTTATAGATATACTTAAGGATGAATCTATAACTTCACTTTTAGTATTTTCAAGAACAAAGTATGGTGCAAATAATATTACAAAGGAACTTGGAAAGGCAGGAATAGAATCTTTAGCTATTCATGGTAATAAGTCACAAAGTGCACGACAATTAGCATTAAATAGCTTCAAAGAAGGTACTATAAGAGTTTTAGTTGCAACAGATATAGCTGCAAGAGGAATTGATGTAGAGGAGTTATCTCATGTAATTAATTATGATTTACCAGAAGTTCCAGAAACTTATGTCCATAGAATTGGACGTACAGGAAGAGCAGGGAATAATGGAACTGCACTTTCATTCTGTGATGAGGAAGAAAAAGATCTTCTTAAAGCTATTGAAAAAGTTATTAAGAAATCAATAACAGTAATAGAAGGTCATAATTACCCAACGAGTTCCCCTGTAGATACACAAGCTTTGAATAAACAAAGTAATACAGCAAGAAAAAACAATTCAAATACAGGTAATAATTCTAATAGAAAGAATACCCAAAGTAAAAATAGCAGAGGAAACTGGGGTTCTAATAGAAAAAAAAATACAACCAATAAAACTGCATAAGTTAAAAAATTGGAGATCCCCCTGAAACTTTACATGTACGACATAGTATAAGTTTCAGGGGGATTATCTAAAAGACGGGATTAGTTTAAGGGTTTTTTGTCGCTTTTATCTTTACTGTTATTTAAGTTATTGCTTTTTTCATCATTTATTTTATTAGAATCACTGCTTAATTTATTATCATTTGAAGTAGAGTTATTAGTTTTATTATCAATAAGATTATTGTTTTTGTTACCATTATTACTATTACTATTACTATTACTATTACTATTACTATTACTATTACTATTACTGTTATTAGAAGGTTTTTTATCATCTTTGTTTATAGTTGATTCATTATCAATTTTATCCTCAGTACTTTGTACTTCATCAGTTGTATCTTTATTAGTATCACTTTTATCTTTGTCGGCTGTACTTCCACCTTCTTTTAACTCTTTAGTCTTTAATTGAATTTCCTTAACAGAGATGTCTTTATATTCTTCTACAGTAATAGCGGGGTCTAAGGCCTGTAGATTTTGAATTAAATTTAATTTACCTGGAGTTATTCCAAGTTTTCTAGCTTCATCTCTTCTTTCTATACTTATCTTTGAAAATTCAACAGCTGCATCAGTATTATTCTCTTTTAAAGTATTTTTAGTAATGTCTTTTATAGAGGCTTCAATTTTTCCACCTTCATCTTCTGAGCTAGTAACAGCTGTAATACCTATTACTGAAGACCCATCATTTGAAATGTATCCTTTATCCAATGCACTTTTAATAATGGTATTTATGGCTTTCTCTAGAGGAATGTTTTTGATTTCATTGGATTTTAATATTTCATTGCCATCATCACCATAATCTTCATAAGAAACCACTTTATCGAAGGCATTTATGCCTAGTTCAACGCTAGGGTTAATATCAAGATTTACATATGCTATTGGGGTCTTTGCATAAACATAGGTACCAGTGAGTATAGCAATAATAAATATTAGCATAGCTAAAGAGGTAATAAGTTTCCTTTTTATATATAATTCTCCTATAAAATTCTTAAGTCTTTTTAAATAATTAGTATTTTTATTACAAACTCCTATTTTTTTCATTACAGATTTTTCAATACGATTTCGGGTATTTTTACTTATGTTTATAATTAAATCTTCATCTAATAGTTCATCAACTTCTTCAATAGACAAATTATCTAGCATATCAATTATTTTTTTCTCCATTAAAAAATACCTCCTAAAGCTTGTCTTAGCTTAGCTATGCATCTAGATGCCTTTTTATCAATAGTATTAACTTTTATCCCTAATATTTTAGATATATCTTTTGAGCTCTGTTGGAGATAATATTTCCGAATCATTATTTCACTATCAGGAGGACCAAGGGATTTAATTGTATTTATAAGGATAATGGAAGTCTCCTTTTTATCTATTGAAGCTTCAATATTGTCTATAGATGGAAGTGCTTTTGTATCTAGAGCATCTATAGAGATTTCAAAGTTTTTATCTCTATGTCTTCTATATAAGTCGATAGCTTTTCTCTTTGCCATAATTGATATCAAAGTTTTTATAGAACCTTTTTCAAGGTCGATTTTATCCTTATAATTAAATACTTCAAAGAAAACATCACTGACACATTCCTCTATATCTTCTTTTTTATAGATGGTATTAAGTTTATTGTAGATTATGGTATAGACTAAACCTAAATAGTTATCCATCATTATTTTAAGTCCCTCTTCGGGATTGTTATATAACAATTCAATTAATTGAATATCAGAAATCAAGTGACACCTTCTTTCCTTGATATTAAGACATCTTCAATAATTATATTCGTTATAAATTTATAAAATCTGACAATTAATTTTAAAATTTAAAAAATTAATTTGCAAAATAATACTATTAATTATTTTGGTTATCGTGGCAAGCTAAATCAATAACCACAGCAGTGGCTAAGATAAAGCCATTGTCAATATCATCTGAGATATTTATTGTATATTTGTCCCTAAAGGAAAGCCATTGTTTAGATATGGTAGCTACTTCTCTTCCATTCATGGTAAAGCTATAGTCATGATCTAGAAAGTTACCATGGACTTGAATATTTCCATAATTACTATCTATTTCAAATTTACAGTTAAAGAAGGTAAAAAGCTTTTTAGAAACTGTACAACATAGTGTATCTCCACTATATATTTCATAAGTAGGCGCAAATTTCATAAGCCTTTGTTTAATATAAAAAAGTTCATTGTCATTTATATCTCTAAAAGATAGCTTATGACCAAGGGAAAAAACTTCTCCAACTACAGAATATATGTCATTTCCATTGGTATCATATATAGAAAAGCTATCAGAAAAAGAAAAGATTTTTTGATTCATTAAATAACGCATAATTTAACTCCTAACCCATTATAATAAAGTTTTATAGTAATATTATACTGTTATATAAATAATAATAGAATAGGTAGTAGAATTAATAGATTAGGCTTTGTTTTAATATGTAGTTCTAAAATCAACAACCATCTAAAACAAAGCAATAGATTAAAAAGTATTTTTAAAAATTATGCAATAAATTGAATAAAATAGTAAGGGAATAATGGAGTTTTGTCAAATATCAAATTAAAATGTCATATACTTGACTTGACATATTTGATTTTTATTAATATAATTCAATATATATTAATAAAAATAAATGCAATGAAAAGAAGAGTAAGTTAAGGGAAGCTTTCAGAGAGAAATCCTCTAGGGTGTAAGGGATTTTAAGTGGAAAAGAACTGAATTGCATCTTGGAGCAGTGAATCGAAGTTTTGTAGACTTCAACGGGAATGCCCGTTATAGCATTGAAGTATGATTGTACTAATATAAATGAGTTATCATGTATTATATTTATATGATAAACAGAGTGGGATCGCGGAAGTATACTTCTGCCTCTGTAATAGAGGCAGGAGTTTTTTTGTATAATAAAATAATTTAGAGTCCGGAATCTAAATTAAATAATTATAAAAAATATATTTAGTAAAGATGAGGAGATAATAAGATGAAAAAAATATTAAAAGTTATTATAGCTACAACACTTTCAACAATGGTTTTAGTTGGATGTGGGGTAAAATCTCAGGAAAGCACTAATATGCTGAATAAAGTTAAAGAATCAGGAACTATGAAGGTTGGTTTAATGGGAACATATCCTCCATATAACTTTATGAATGAAGAAAATGAAATTGATGGATTTGATGCAGACATAGCAAAAGAAGTAGCAAAGAGAATAGGAGTAAAGGTAGAATTTATTACTAACGAGTGGTCTGGAATGGTTGCTGGGTTAGAAAAAGGTAAGTTTGATGCAGTAGTAAGTCAAATGACAATAACGCCAGAGAGAAAAGAAACTATGGATTTTTCAAAGCCCTATATAAAAAATGTAGTTAGTGCAATTGTAAAGGAAGACAATAATACAATTAAAGGAATAGAAGATTTTAAAGGCAAAAAAATAGGTGTAGGACTTGGAACTAATGATGAAGCATATCTTAGAAATGAAGTAATTCCAAAGGTTGGGGAATTTGAAATTGTAACTTATAACGATGTTACTACTACCCTATTGGATTTAAATACTGGGAGAATAGATGCTACAGTTAATAATATTTTTGCAATTAAACCAATAGTTGATAAAAATAACTTTAAAATAAAAGCAGTAGGTAACCCAATAAAAGAAGATTTTGCAGCAATAGCTATTAATAAGGGAAATACAGAATTTTTACAGGAAATAGATAAAGCTTTAGAACAAATGAAAAATGATGGGACTTATAGTGAGATATTTGTAAAATGGTTTGGTGTTGAGCCAGAACTGTAAGTTCTAAAATAAGGAGAAGTGAGTATGGAATTAATCATAAAGGAGATGCCCCTACTTTTACAAGGGGCATACTATACACTTATTATAACCATAGTTTCAATGTTTTTTGGATTGATTATTGGGTTATTTATAGCTTTAGCTAGGTTTAGAGAAAAAGGTGTACTAGCTTCCTTAGCTAAAATGTATGTATCTATCATAAGAGGAACGCCATTGTTAGTTCAGGTATTTATTATATATTATGGATTACCTGATTTCGGTATAACTCTAGAGCCTTTAACAGCAGCATTTATATCACTTAGTATAAATGCTGGAGCGTATTTATCTGAAACCATTAGAGGGTCATTATTATCAGTTTCTAAAAGTCAAATGGAAGCAGCTCTTTGTTTGGGTATGACATATGGTCAAGCAATGAAGAGAGTTATATTACCACAAGCGGCAAGGGTAGCTATTGCTCCACTAGGTAATACATTCATAGGTATGTTAAAAGAAACCTCATTAGTTTCAATAATTACTGTTACGGAGCTTTTACGTGCTTCACAGCTTTTAATAGCAAAGCATCTTGTAGTAATGCCATTTTATATTGCCATAGCTATAATGTATTGGTTAATGAGCATAGTTTTCTCATTTATTTTGGCTTCTATTGAAAGGAAATTAGCTAGGAGTTATTCTTCTTAAGGATGTGATAAAGTGATAAAAATAAATTGTGTAAGAAAAAAATTTGGAGAAATTGAAGTTTTAAAGGGTGTAGATTTAGAAATTAAATCAAGGGATGTAATGGTAATTATAGGGCCTAGTGGTTCAGGAAAAACTACCTTATTAAGGTGTTTAAATGGGTTAGAGGAAATTAATGATGGAAGTATTGATATTGGAAATATAACTATTAATGCTAAAATTCCTAAAAAAGAGTTCAATAAGAGAGTTAGAGAATTAAGAAAAACCACAGGTATGGTATTTCAAAGTTTTAATTTATTTCCACATATGACGGTTATGGAAAATGTAATAGAAGGTTTGATAACAGTAAAGAAAATTTCTAAGATAGAAGCTATAAAGAAAGGGGAGGAACTATTAAAAAAGGTGGGATTATTGGATAAGAAAGATATGTATCCATTAAGTCTTTCAGGTGGACAACAGCAAAGGGTGGCCATTGCACGATCTTTATCAATGGAACCAAAGATAATGTTTTTCGATGAGCCTACTTCTGCCTTGGATCCAGAACTAGTTGGTGAAGTTTTGAATGTTATGAAAGATTTGGCAAAAGAAGGAATGACTATGGTTATGGTTTCACACGAAATGGGGTTTGCAAAAGATATTGCTAATAAGATTGTATTCATGGACAATGGGAATATTATTGAAGAAGGTTCACCTGAAGAAATATTTAACACGCCAAAAACTCGTAGAGCTAAAGAATTTTTAGAAAGAGTAATTGATTAGAAGCTTTTAATAGTAGTTAGTTTATGATGAGGATTTAACTATATATTATTTGATTTAATCTAAATGTAAAGTTTGGACAATTTACATTTAAAAGTCCAGATAATTTATATTTTAAATAATCTGGACTTTTAGTTATTTTACTTTGTTTTTAGTTAAGTGTTGTGCTCTGGAAATCTTCTATAAACTTCTTAATTCCAGCATCTGTTAATGGATGATTTATCATTTGCTTAAGAATTTTATAGGGAATAGTAGCAATATGAGCACCTGCTAATGCACTTTCATGTACATGCATTGGATTCCTAATACTTGCTGCTATTATCTCAGTTTCTATTCCATGAACATCAAATATTTCTCTTATTTGAGTTATTAAATCTATTCCAACTGATCCTATGTCATCTAATCTTCCTACAAATGGACTTACAAATGTAGCTCCTGCTCTAGCTGCTAATAATGCTTGAACTGCTGAAAAAATTAATGTAACATTTGTTTTTATACCAAGTTTACTTAATATATTAACAGCTTTTAGGCCCTCTTCACACATAGGTACTTTGATTACAATATTTTTATGAATTGTAACGAGGTTCTTTGCCTCTTTCACCATTTCCTCTGATTTTAAACCCATAACTTCAGCACTTATAGGACCATCTACAATGTTAGTTATTTCGTTCATAACATCATTTATATTTCTTCCTTCTTTAGCTATTAATGATGGATTAGTTGTAACGCCACATATAATTCCTAATTTTGCTATGTACTTAATCTCATCTATATTGGCAGTATCAATAAATAATTTCATAATAAAACACTTCCTTCAATAAATTTTCCATCTATAGTGTTTATAGAAAATCACTCTATATAGTATAGCATATTTATTTCATTTTTTTAAGAATTGATAATTCTATATTATTTTAGATAACTCTATTATACCAGAAATATTAATCTATATTTATTGTAAAATATGGAAAAGCTACTTACTACTCCAAGTGTAGGTTTATTTATTTTAAGATTACCTCCATACTGCAAAAATAAAAGAAATACTTGTACTACGCTTGTTCAATTAATTGTTTTATCTCATCTTGAACCTTTTGAAGCTTTAGCTCTTCGCTTTTTAGCTGAGCATTTAGTCTAGACAATATTGTGGTAATTTGACTTTTACATTGGCATACATTATCTAAAGAGTCAGATATTTTATTTTGAACAAACCAGTCTGCTAATAGACCATCAAAAAAGTAGTCAGCAAAGGTAGCAAAGGATCCTATTTCTATGTCATAAACTTGAATATTAGCTACATCAGCTAGTTCATGCTTGAAAGTGGCTAGGAGACGTTTAGTAGTTTCAGCTTGACTTTGTGCATCATCAATATGACCATGCTTTGCTATATCTGAAATCAGTCCACCTCCAAAGAGATCCCAGGTTCCCCAGCTTTTAGCGCTATCTAAGCTTTCCTCTGTGGTCTGGAGACTGCTGTATACGCTATTTCCAGAAGTAATTGCTTCTCTTAATTCCCTAATATTAGAGTGGAGATTGCTTTCATACTCCATCAAGTTTAGAATTTTTTCAGTAATATTATCCTTAGAATTTAATATTAGATTTTTCTTTTCCTCTAATACTGCTTTTAGTTTGTCTTCACAACCATTATATTGATAAAATTCATTTCTAATTTTATCAATGTTATTTTCCATATCTAATACAGTGGATAGACATGTTTCATATTTTAGTCTAATAGTTAGAGCTTCCTCTTCTTCTTTACTAATCTTTTCTTCTTTTTTACCTAACATAGTATAAAATATTGAGGAGAGGCTTAGTTTATTTAATTTTTCTACATCAAGATTTTCTTTTTCAAGATCAGCTTTAAGTTGTGATAATTTTTCTTCTTCATTAGATAACTCACGCCTAAGGTTTGATAGTAAGGATTGGAGATGTTTTTTTCTATTTACTTGTACCTTAAGTTCATTCATTTTAATATTTAATTCACTAAACAAGGGCTTTCACCTACCTTATTTTATAAAGTTTTAATTGAGTAATTATTGCTTTGATGGAATAGAATCTCATATATTTATTTTACCATTCATTTTTATGTGATGCTACCTAACTACTCAGAAATATAATGAGGTGGTTAGATAGTTTGATAAAGAATATTAGAGCAATTTAAGGATATTAAAAATCAAAAAAATGATAATGTAAGGTATTGGAATATATGTTATAATATTAAATGTTTATGTTCATTGATGAGAAAATTAGTAATTTGATGAATATATTGAATGCATATTTTATATGAGCATTTATCTCTAAATTTTTAAATAATGAAGTATAAATGGAGGAGAATTAAAATGATAACTTATAGCAAATGTTCAGAAGTGAATGACAATTTAATTTATGAAGCTTTCAAAATAGGATTTTCGGATTATATAATTAAAATAGACATGCCGAAAAAAAGTTTTTTTGAAAGATTTTTTGGACCAGAAGGAAATACACTAGAGAGCTCTTTTATAGCAATGGATAGAGATAAGGCAGTAGGACTAATTTTAGGTGGAATTAAAAATTATGAAGGAATTAAGACTATTAGATGTGGAACCTTAACAATTCATCCAGAATATAGAGGCCTTGGAGTGAGTCAAAAATTATTTGAGTTACATAGAGAAGATGCTATAAAAAACAATTGTAAACAGATGTTTCTAGAAGTAATAGTTGGAAATGATAGAGCTATTTCTTTCTATAAAAAATTAGGATATGAAAAGATTTATGATTTATCATATTTTTCTTTAGATAATACTAGTGAACTAAAAGAAAGAAAAAATGAGGATATACAAATTAGAAATATAGATATGACACAGATTAGAGAGATAAGAGAATCTGTAAAGGATATTCATATAAGTTGGCAGAATGACCTAGAGTATATAAGTGAGTTAGAAGGACAGGTACACCTTGGAGCCTATTATAATGATGAATTAATAGGCTTGATTAGTGGAAGTAAAAGTGGAAAGTTTAATTTTATCTATGTAAAACCTGATTTTAGAGGTAGAGGCTTCGGATGTAATTTACTCAATGGCCTAGCAAAACATTTTGAAATTACAAGTTTAAATACATGTTTTGGTAACAATGCATCTTTAGAGGGATTTGTGAAAAAAGTAGGATTTACTAGAATGCAAATTTCACAATATGAGATGTATCGTACAAATATATAAGGGATCTAGTCAATATGTCTTTAATAAAGATTTTTATAAGATGATAATAAAAAACTTAAATAAAAATGGAACTGTTATATGTGATAGTTCCATTTTTATTTAACTTTATTTTATTTTAAATGAAAACTCAATTGATATTTTTTATAAATAAATTTATTTAGTTTGTATAAAAATATATTAAGTATCATTGTTATAAATATTTTATATGATATAATAATGATTATTAGATAATGATTATTAAAAAAGAATAGATTAACAAACAAATATATAGGTATTATGCATATAGGATTATAGATAAAAAATATTAAAAGAGGAAGAGGATGATTAAAATGAATAAAATAGCTTTAACATATGAAAATGGTGAATTTAGTCTGTATATTAATGATAAAGTTGTGAATTTAGATAAGGATATGGATAACTCTATAGAGAAATTTAAACAGATAATAAAAAATAATTCAACACCTCAACTAAGATCTTGGGAGTTTATGGAGAGTAAATTGGAGGACTTAAAGGATGATAGACTTGAAATTAATAACCAATTTAGAACTTTAACTTTTGGAATAATGAAGTACTTTCATAATATGGGAAGAGTATTCTATATGAAAGATGGAGATATGACTGCTTTAATTGGAGGGTATAATCTATTTTATTTTATTGTAACAAAAACTTTAGAAGGTGAGATTAGGGATTACGAAGAAGTATTAGAGTTTTGTAAAAACCTAGTGGATTCTAAAACTAACTATGGTATTACAGATGCGGGTATTTTGGTTACAAGTCCAGCCTTTAATTATGGGTCTGTAGAGTATAATTTTAGCAGGGGAAAGATTTATAAGGGCGCATCTATTGAAGAAGGTAGCTTTAAAGAATTTAAAGAATATGTACTAGGAATTATTAGAAAGTAATTCCTAATAATTATCCATTTGAAATTTACAAGAAGATATTTAATTAACAAGAAGTATTATTGTTACAACGCATATATAACAAAATTAAAAGCTTAAATATAACTTAGAATTTAGAGTCATATTTAAGCTTTTCTAGTTTTTTATTAGGATTATGCAGCTAATCCTGAATTTTTTATAGATTTAGAAAGTGGAATGTAAAGTACTATAGCCACAAATATAGAGAAGGAGCCGTTGATTAGAGTTGCAGGTAAACTTACCGCTGAACTTAAAATAGCAGGTGTAAATCCACTGCCAGCAAATAAAAGTGTTACTACGCCAAATAAGAATTCTCCTACCAAGTTAAAGGCTATACCTGATACAGCACCTAAAACTGCATATTGAATTTTAATAGATAGCTTTTGGGCTGAAATACATATAATCGCTAATCCTATACCAAGGATAAGAGAAAAAATATATAAGACAGGGTTTAATACTAATTTTTTCTCAATTCCAGCTATAGCAATTTCATTACCAAGAGTTACTGAAACAATAAAAAGTATAATGCCTACACAAATAAGTATAACTGAGGCAATACCTATCCATTTTATAGGTGATTTCGCATCTTCTTTATGTCCTCTTGATGCCACTGTTCCTACAATTGCGCCTATGCCGAATTTTAATAAAAGAGTTTTTGGAACACTAGAAGCATAGCCATTCATTAGGTCAAATAAACCCATACCAATGGAGCCAGAAAGGCCGCCTATAGTACCTGAAAAAAGTAGTGCAGCTAAGATTACGAACATGTTTCCCATGTGTAAAAATGGTTTACCCACAGGAGATGGAATTGGTATTTTAAAAAGTAATGCCACATAACAAAGGGCAGAAAAAAGTCCAATTAAAACCATAGTATGTGTAGAAAATTTATGTTGTTTTGTAGCCAATGTATTTACCCCCAATCAATAATATTAATATTAAATGTTACAATTTTTTTCGATTTCTTCAATGAATGAATGTAATACTCCCTCAAAATTAACTCCGTAATTAGATGGAGTTCCTTGTAAATATGTACGTTCAACTGAATTTTTAACTAAATTTACAGCAATTTTTATAGCGTGGTGAAGACTAATACCTCTTACAACTGCAGCTGAAAGAGCGCTAGTGAAAAGGTCACCAGTACCGTGATAATTTCTTGGTATCTTCTTGGTTAAGGAATAGTGAATTTCGTCACTTTCTGTATCATAGCAGGCAGCACCCACCTCATCATCATTAAAAGATACTCCAGTAAGTACAATTTTTGATGGACCAAGAGTAGAAAGCCTCATTAATAAATTTTCAACATATTCATGTGTATATGGTGGCTTCACATATTCTTCTCCTAGTAGCAAAGCCGCCTCAGTAAAATTAGGCGTTATAACATCCGCAATTTTACAAAGTTTTTTAAAACCTCTACACATATCATCATCTAATTTACTATAGTATTTTCCGTTATCAGCCATTACAGGGTCAATTATAACTATAGTTTCTTCACTTTTAATTAAGGCTATAATATTTTCCAGTAACTCTGCTTGATGAGGACTACCTAAGTAGCCTGCGTATATTGCATCGAACTTTAGAGCTAGTGAATGCCAATGCTTCGCCATATCATACATATCTGAGCTTAAATCATGAAAAGTATATCCAGTGAATCCTCCTGTATGGCTTGACAGTACTGCTGTAGGCATACAGGTACATTCTACTCCAGCAACGGAAATTACAGGTAAGGCAATAGTTAATGAACATTTTCCAAAGCCTGATAAATCATGTATTGCAGCAATTCTTTTTAATTTTTCCAACTTTCATTTCACCCCTCACTTGAATAATTTACATCCCTTGGATATACTATACATAATATTTGTCGTTAGTAAAATGGACAAATATTAGAATTTTAATAATGACAGTTTCTGTGAAGGAGTTTTTTATATGAGCAAGGTGAGTAAAATTATTATTAATCCTGAGGATTCTTTGGGAGTCCCACTATATATTCAACTTTATAATCACTATAAATCACTTATTTCCTCAGGAAGCCTTAAACCAGGGAGTAAGCTTCCATCTATAAGACGCTGTGCTTCAGAGAGAATGATAAGTCGCACAACAGTTGAGGGAGCATATTTACAGCTTGGAGCAGAAGGATATATTACATCTAGAGCAGGTAGTGGATTCTATGTAAGTGATTTAAATTATACGGATATTAAGGAACCATTACCTTCAAACTATAAAAAGTCAATAGTGAAAGAGAAACCACTATATGATTTTGTAAGCTCTACTGTTGATAATAAAAGCTTTAACTTTGATTTATGGAGCCGATACATTAAGAGTGCACTTCGAAATGGGGACAGACTTTTATCTTATGGTGATGCCCAAGGAGAATATGACCTTAGAGTGGCTATAACACGCTATGTGGCTGAACGTAGAGGTGTTATATGTACTCCAGAGCAAATTGTTGTTGGTGCAGGAGTACAAAGCTTGTTATATATTTTATGCTCTTTAACTGGGGTACGGTCACCGGTTTTTTTTACAGGAGGAGGATTTGCACAAGGGAGAGCAATTTTTCAAGATAGAGGTTTTGAGACCTTTATACATGGTCCACTAACTAATGATTTATCTGAATTTGAGAAAGCAAAGGTAAAAATAATATATACCTCTCCATCCCATAGCACACCATGGGGAGATGTTATGCCTATGCAGACTAGACTTTCGCTGTTATCATTTGCCCAAGCTCAAGATTGCTTGATCATAGAGGATGATTACGATAGTGAATTTAGATATTATGGTCGTCCTGTTCCATCCTTACAAGGGCTAGATGGAGGACATAAGGTGGTGTATATGGGGACTTTTTCAAGACTCTTACTACCATCTTTAAGGATTAGTTTCATGGTATTACCTATAGAATTAATGAATGCTTATACTAAACGTGGACAGGATTATAATCAAACAGCTTCAAAAACTGAACAGATTGCCCTATGTCAATTTATACGGGATGGACACTTAGAGAAACAGATAAAAAAGGCAAGAAAGCTCTATATGGCTAAAAGTAATCGGCTCTGCATTGCTGTAAACAAGACTTTTAAAGACAAAGCGAAAGCAATACCTGGATCTGGAGGATTCTTAATTCAAGTTGAAGTGAAAAGTGACCTCTCATCTAAAGAACTCGCAAGGCGTGCTGAGGAGGTGGGGGTTTTAGTAAAAGCCTTTGATTCAGTAGAGAAAAGTAAATATCCAAGATTGTTGTTATCTTGTTCAGGAGTTTCTGATGAGGATTTTGAAAAAGCGCTGAAGTTGCTTAAAGATGCACTTTTTAAGGAGTAGCATTGGAGTGTTGCTAGAGGAAAAAAGTAGTATCATAGGATATCGCGAAATGATATTTGCTGAACATAGTATGAAGTGGAATATACCCACAGAAGTGGAGTTAGTACCAAATGCAGATAAGATTTTAATTAAGAAGGAAAGAGTTGTTACTAGTGATTCTGTAATAATTGATAATTGTATCAGTTGGTTCAATTTATCAAAGGTATTTATTGAATGTTGGATTGAGAAGGCAAAAGTAATAGATTTTAGTGGATGCCATATGTATCTAAGAAATTTAAATAAATAGTGTAAAAGATGAAAAGCTTAAATACCTCATTTATAAATGAAGTATCTAAGCTTTTTAATCATATATTTAAAATTAAGGCATATGAAATAAAAACTAATTTGTACTAGATATGTTATATGAAACTAATAACTAAGAGAAATTGAGCTGCTAGGTAAGTAGACATAATATAAAATTTGTGTAGTTTAAACCTTTTAATGAAAGATGTCCTAGCTAGAATATAATCAGATATTATAAAGAATATTGAACCTGTTAATGCAAAAATAGATGAAGTATTGTTTTTAGTAACAAAAAATAGAGCTGCATAAAATACCATGGTAGATATTATTATTAAATATGCTAATACAGGGAGCCTCATTTTATTTAAATACTTAAATAAAGAACTATAGGCTAATGCACCAAGAATCCCTAAAATCAGAATTATAGGAAAAATAATCGCAATTGATGGCTTAATAGAAATTTTTTCAGCTAAGGCTATAATGTAACAAACATGGCCAACTAAAAAAGCTAGTAATCCTCCTATAAAAAGTGGTTGACTATTATCTGATAATAGAAAAGTATCACCTATGAAACCAAATAGCATTGCTAATATTATCAAAATAGATGGTGAGGAAGAAGTAACTAGAAAGTAAAGAAGTAAAGTCGGCATTAGAAAAGGTTTTGTTAAAATCCTCTCAGTATTACGATCTGTATAACAAAACCATAGATGAGAAGCTGAGATTAATAAATATAAAAATAATAATAAATTACTCATATAGTCCTCCTATCATAACTAACTTACTTTTAATTATATTATGCAAAATGAAATATTTGGATAGTGTATATTAAGTATAACATACCTCTCTCAAAATGTAGAACATGCAGGTGAAATTCAGGTGAGTTAAGTAGCTTATATCAAGGAATAGATCACCATCTTGTGATATTAAGGATATAAAATATATGGTTCTAAAATCAATAACCATTAGAAACAGAGTCTTAAATTTAAATTTTATATAGTAACTATTAATTATTGATGTTATAATCCAAATATCTAAATTATAAAATGGCTAGAAGATTATAATGAAATAATAGTTATTATCTAAGATAGGAGAATACAATGAATGGAAATAGTCGAGGAAATATAAAGCCAGGTATGAAGGTTAAGGTTGTACAAAAACAGGATCAAAGAACAGGTAAATTAACTGAGGGAATTGTAGAAAGCATTCTTACAAACTCAGCTAATCATCCTCATGGAATCAAGGTAAGACTTGTAGGAGGAATTGTAGGAAGAGTTCAAGAGATACAATAAGGAGTTTTATTATGAGTAAAAATTTAGAGATGATGAAAAAATTAATTGAAGAAAAAAAGCAAAAAGGAAATAGTTTAAGCAATAATAGAAGGGCAGAAAAAAGCATTGGAAAGTCTTCAAAGGGTGTCAGAACAGGTAATGGTGGAGGCGTCTTTGATAAATAATAAAATACGCTAACTAAAATTAGCGTATTTTATTATTTATACTAAGTAAAAATTCTACTTAATAATTATGCATTTGTAGGAGATGGGGGTACAAAAGTTCTTGTTGCAAGCTCTGCATCTAATGTATAAAGTGCATGAGGATCATTTGCAATTCGTTGTAATTTTTTTATTATGTTTGAAACTGTGGACATCTCTTCTACTTGCTCGTCTATAAACCATTTTAAGAAACTGATAGTTGCATGTTCCTTTTCCTCAATAGCGATATCCATTAAGTTATAAATTCTATCTGTAACTGATTTTTCATGTTCAAGAGTAAGATAAAATGCATCAAGAATTGAAGGGCTCTCATTTACTGGCTCGTTAATTCCAATAAAATTTATCCTACCTTCCATTTCACTGATGAAATCGAAAAACTTCATTGCATGAAATTTTTCTTCCTCTGCTTGAACCTTAAAGAAATTAGTAAATCCATCTAAATCTTGTGAAGCACAGTAACCAGCTAGTGCTAAATAGATATGAGATGAATAAAATTCGTAATTCATCTGTTTATTTAATTCTTCAAAAAGTCTTTTGCTTATCATTTTTTATCCTCCTTAATTTGTCTGTATCAAATTATGTACTTTAGTATATTATACCATAAAAATAACAATTTGTAATTAATAATAATTATTCTTTACAAATATTTAACTTATAGAAATGAGAATATTTATAAGAGTAACTTAAGGACTTCACTATAAAAGTTTAATTAACTATTTACTAAAATATAGTAGTTAAAATTACATTAACATTATACCCAAAATACAGAATTTAAATTGCTATTATAAAAAATATAAAATTTAAAGCTTAAATATACGAGACCTCAAGGTATATTTAAGCTTTAATATTAACTAATATTTGAATTTTGATTTTTATTTGACAAGAGTACCTTTAAAAACTTTATATAATCATTAATAAATTTATGTTGAATCTTACTTACATCAAATTTAAAAAGTTTGAAGGCAAATTGAACAAAATATCCTCCTCCAATTACCATGATTAAAGTGCCAACACCAACAGTTCCGCCTAAAATATAACCTATAATCAATACTGTTAATTCAATAGAATTTCTTATGAAGCGAACAGATTTTTTAGTTTTTTTAGTTAATGCAATCATTAGACCATCTCTTGGACCAGAACCTAATCCTGCACTAATATAAAAATAACTAGCTATTCCTATAACAAACATTCCAAGAAGCATCATAACTACTTTTCCTATTAAATTACGAAATACTGGAATTAAATTATTAAGCATTAATAAATCCATGAACATACCTATAAATAACATGTTGCAGATAGTTCCTATGCCCACTTTTTCGCCTAGAATCCAATCGAGTATTACAAATAAAAATCCAACTATAATACTTGCTTGACCCATGGTAATTCCAATTTGGGTGGAGAAACCACGATGAAAAACATCCCAAGGAGATAATCCTAGATTTGCATTAATAGTTAAAACTATGCCAACAGCATAAAGAAAAAGGCCTATAAATAATCTACTTAAGGTCAATAATGATTTTTTCATATAATACCCTCCAATATGGTATTCATTATATTTATTAGTTATAGGGTTTTTATACTATTATAAAATACTATTAATATAATTAGTTTATCATAAAAGTAGAATCATGTGAGTCAATTTATTTAATGGAGAACTGAAGGCTTAAATTGGTTATAAATTTATATACCATACCATATATATTAGTACCTTATAGTGATATTAAATGAAGGTATTAAAAGGTTAATGAAGTTTGGGGGGATAGTATATGGAATTAAAGAAATTATCAACACCTAGATTTGATAATGAATATGATGCCGTAGTCATTGGAGCGGGCATAGGTGGCTTGATGGCTGGATGTGAAATGGCTTATGCAGGAAAAAAGACCTTAGTGCTTGAACAACATAATTTAGCTGGGGGGTTTGCTACATCTTTTGTTAGGGGAAGATATGAGTTTGAAGCAACCCTACATGAAATACTCGATGTAGGAACGAAAAAACAAAGTTATGATGTAAGAAAAACTTTAGATAGATTAGGAGTGAAGTATGATTTTAAGCCAGTTCCGGAGGCTTATGTACTTATAATACCAGAAGAAAATATAAATGTTTCTGTACCTTTTGGGGTACAAGAATTTATAGAATGTATGGAAAAAGAATGTCCAGGAGCAAAGGTAGAATTAACTAGATATATGGATTTATGTAAGGAAATATATGAAGCTATAAACTACATGGTAGACCAAGACATGAAGGGGAAACTTCCTAATATAATAACTGTTAAAAGTAAATATCCTAATTTTATTAAATACTCCTATAAAACAGTAGAGGAAGTAGAAAATGAATTTAAGTTTTCCAAAAGACTTAAGAGCATATTATATGCCTATTGGTGTTATCAAGGACCACCAATAGATACGCTTACATTTTTATTATGGGCATATATGTTGTATGGCTATTTATATACAGGAGCATATATACCAGCTGATAGATCTCATGCATTATCAACAGCCATTGCAGAAAGAATAAAAGAATTAGATGGACAAATTGAGTATAACTGTAAGGTTGAAAAAATTCATGTGGAAAATAATAAGGTGAAGGCAGTAGAGTTGTCAGATGGAACTTATATAAAAGCTAAATGTGTACTTGCTAATGCACACCCAGAGCTTGTATATGGCAAGATGATAACACCTTTGGAAGCCGTACCAGAGTTTAGCATTAAGAAAACAAATGCTAAAGTTAATACATGTTCATCTATTGCTATATATTTAGGGTTAGATGCAACTCCAGAGGAGATGGGGATAAAATATTATGAGTATTTTATAACAGATACTATGGATACAAGGAAAATTTATAATTCTTTATTCACATTAAACCCACATGGTTTCTTATCAGCAATTTGTTTAGATAATGCAATACCAGGAGCAACAGGAGAAGGTAGATGTCAACTTACTATATCATGGCTAGTATTTGGAGATATATTTAAGAATGTACCAGTAGAAGAATATGATGATCTAAAAACTCGTTTTGGGCAAGAAATGATAGATATATTTGAAAAAACTACTGGAGCACATATAAGAGAACATATTGAGGAAGTGGAGATGGTAACTCCTATTACATGGAATCGTTATACAGGAGCATATAAGGGACAAGTGTTTGGAAATGGGCAGACGCCTTGGGATTCAGCAGTTGTAAGACTTGCTGCCGGAAAATTAGAGAATAAAAAGGAGATAGAGGGATTATACTTTGTTGGTGGTTGCTCTCAAAGCACCCATGGGTATACACCTATCATTAGACTTACCAGAGCAATTGCAAATGAAGCAATTAGAAAAATGGGAGGTAAGAAGTAATGAGTGGAAAGTATATAAATAGTATAAAGAGTCCATGGAAAATCTTAAAAGAAAGAAAAAGAATTATTAATGCTAATCCATCGAGGATATATTTAAATGACCCTGTTGAAGCATTAGCGACAAAATTACATCCTAAAGAGTTAAATCTTATTATCGGAGAGGTAAAATATGAAACACCTACCATGAGGACTTTTAAACTAATACCTGATAAACTAGGAGAAACAAAGGAATTGCCTATATTTAAACCTGGTCAATATATAAGTATAAAATTAGTAGTAGATGGATGTCCTATTACAAGGGCATATTCACTATGTTCAACTCCACAAGATGCGTTAAAAGAGGGACACTATACTATATCAGTAAAACAAAAAGAAGAGGGATTTCTAACTAAATATATATTTGAAAATTGGAATGTAGGAACTAAAATTAAAGCATCTTCGCCAATAGGTTTTTTTGGATATAATGAAATAAGAGATACTAAGGAGTTGGTAGGAATATGCGGTGGATGTGGTATTACTCCTATATATTCAATGGCTAGAAATATAGTTCAAAAGGATTTACCATTGAATTTCACCATATTTTATGGAGTAAACACATTAGAGGAAATAGCTTTTAAAAAAGAACTTGATGAATATGAAAAGATATCTAATGGGAAAATAAAGGTTATCTATGTTTTAGCAAAAGAAGATGAAACATGGCAGGGGGAAACAGGATTTATAACAGCAGAGCTCATGAATAAGTATATTAGTAATGAAAACAAAACCTTTTATTTGTGTGGACCTACAGCTATGTATAGATTTCTAGAAAATGAACTACCAAAGCTTAATATACCAAGAAGACGTATAAGACGTGAGGTTATGGGAGAAGATAGAGCATTTTTATTAAGTAATGAAATGCTAAAAAGCAATATAGATAAGAACTTTAATATAACTGTTAATATTGGAAAAGGAAATGTGAAGATTCCAGCATTGGGATCAGAAAGTATATTAGTTGCCTTAGAGAGAGGTGGAATAGTTTGTCCATCACAATGCAGGTCAGGAGAATGCGGTTATTGTCGCTCTAAGCTTATTTCTGGAGATATAGCCATTAGCCCAGAATGTGATGGAAGAAGAAAAGGTGATATGACTTTTGGATATATTCATATTTGTTCAACCTATCCAATGTCAGACCTAATTATTGAAATACCTATTATAGAACAATAAGAGTTAAAAACTAGGGGTACTACCTTTGGCAATGATTTTTTAATCATTGCCAAAGGTAGTTTCTTTTCTATAAATGAATAAATATATCAAGACAGAAATTGCATTCTATCTAAATATATTTATCTTTAAATTTATTCATAATGTAAAAAATATGCTAAAATAAAATAAATATTTCATGGAGGTGAAAGAAATGTGGAAAGAATTCAAAAAGTTTGCATTTAAAGGTAATGTATTAGATATGGCTGTAGGTGTTATAATTGGAGGCGCTTTTGGAAAAATTGTAACTTCCTTAGTAAATGATATTATAATGCCTATATTTGGATATTTAACTTCGGGAATGGATTTTAAATCTATGAAAAAGGTGTTAGAGCCAGCAGTTATAGAAGGTGGAAAGATTATTAAGCCAGAAGCAGCATTGCTATATGGAAGTTTTATACAAAATGTAGTTGATTTCTTAATAATATCTTTTTCAATATACATATTTATAAGAATTATAAATATTACTAGAAAGAAACAAAATGATAAGGAAGCTGAGAATGCTGAAGCTCCAAAGGGGCCAACTCAAGAAGAGTTATTAGTGGAAATTAGAGATTTGTTAAAAAGTCAAAAACAAGATATATAAAATTACTTAGTAAAGTTAAATAGCTTTAAATAATAATAAGATAGATTTAATAAGAAAAAAGTAAGGACAGCTAAATGTCCTTACTTTTTTATTGATATACTCTTTTTATTTGGCTTTGTTTTAATATAGTGTTGATAATGAACTATATATTATTACTCACAGCTCTGCATAAGTTCAACTAGAGATTCCTTTGCTCTGCAGGAATCTAAGTTTACACTTAAACCGTTTCGAAAGATTGATTTACTAAGGCCCTATTCAAGTAAAAAGCTAAAATACAACAACTCGATTCTCTCGAACAGGTTGTATTTCTTAACGCTTTTCACTTTCATATGGCCTAAGTAAATCTAATCTTCCTGCAAATGGTTTGCTTCGCAATAATATATAGTTCTAAAATCAACAATCATTTAAAACAAAGCCTTTTTATTTTAATAAAAAAAGTGAAATTATCTTATACAAATTTATAAGATGAAAGTTTACCATTTTCCAGAAGAACCACCACCACCAGAGGATCCTCCACCAAAGCCACCAAAACCGCCGCCAGATCCGGAACCACCACCACCTGGACCACCTCTTCTACCAGTAATGCTACTCCAAAATAGGATTTTCAATATAGTAGAAAAGAATCTTCCTCTATTAAAAAATAGATCTATTAAGAATAATATTCCGAAGATTATAGCAAAGGTACTACTAGTTCTGCCCATATTCACCTTAGAATAGTTATCTGCAGGAAGTGGTATGTTTAAAGATTTACTCAAGGTAACTCCGTATTCTTCAGCTATAAAATCACAAATGGTACTATAGCTCTGTAAAAGTCCATTTCCATAGTTACCTTCTTTAAAGTTAGGTTTTGCAATGGTATCCATAATTCTACTGGTGAGTACATCGGGGACAGCGCCTTCAAGGCCTCTACCTACTTCAACTCTCCATTCTCTATCATTTATTGCTAAAAGAATCAAGAGCCCATTATCTTTATCCTTTTGACCAATGCCCCAGGTTCTAAAGAAATTTAAAGCATATTCTTCAATAGGTACACCTTCAGTAGAGTCAATTATAACGGTTACGGCTTGTGCACCAGTTTTATCTTCAAGCTCTTTTCCTATGGAAACAATTCCTTTAATTTCTGTTTCATTTACAATTCCAACATAATCATTTATGTATTTATAGTTAGTTGGAGATGGATATTTATTAGCACCGTTAACAGTAAAAGAAAAAAAACATAATAACAATATAAGAGAAGAGATAAATATCCTTAGATATCTATTTTTAATATTCATTCTTATTTAGAAAAATCTACTTTTGGTACTTCTTGGGCACCTTCACTTGCCTTGTAAAGTGCTTTTTCTTCAAAGGCAAACAAGGAAGATACTATATTATTAGGAAATTTTCTTCTCTTTGTATTATATTGTGTAACTGCTTTATTATAATCTTGCCTTGCTACTGCAATTCGATTTTCGGTACCTTCTAATTCTACTGTTAGATCTCTAAAGTTTTGGTTTGACTTTAAATCAGGATAATTTTCAACAACTACTAGTAACCTTGAAAGTGCACCTGAAAGTTGGGCATCGGCATTAGCACGGTCGGTAACATTTTGAGCACCAGCAAGCTTTGATCTTGCATCTGCTATTTGCGTAAAGATATCCTTTTCTTGAGTAGCATATCCTTTAACGGTATTAACAAGATTAGGAATTAAATCAGACCTTCTTTGAAGTTGAGTTTCAATGTTTGATTCTGAGTTATTTACATTTTGCTCTAGGGAAACCAAACTATTGTAGGTTCCGATTAAAGGCATAGCTAAAAGTATAAGAATAACAATTACGACTATTAGAGGTGTAAATTTATTTTTCATATTTTAATATCCCCTTTCAGATAATTAAATCACTTATTTAAATTTTTACTCTTAAAGTAATATATAGTTCTAGTATATAAATGTGTTGGATATTTTATACATTGATATATCAGCATTTATAAATTTAATTATCTAATAAATTAAAGTAATATAAAGAGTATGTGATTATTTATAATTTATTAATATTTTTCAAGAGAGAGAATTTTAGTGCTTTATAAATTTAAAGAAAACTATTATAAAGCTAAAGTATAATTTTAGTGAATATGGTAAAATTAATATAAATAAAAGATTTGCAAAATGGCTAAAAAATCCAGGGTAAAATTTATGATTAGATTCTTAGAACATCTTTTAAAGTCTAAAGAAAGGTAGGTAGGTTAGAGTGACAAGAGTGGCTTTTAGCTCTGAAGGGGCAGTATCAGTAGGTCCTTATTCTCATGCAATAGAATCAGGGGAATTAATTTATTTTTCAGGACAAACTCCTATAGACTCAAACACAGGAAAACTTGTAGAGGGAGATATTATAGCACAAACCGAACAATGTTTTAAAAATTTATTTAATGTGCTAGAGGTTTCAGGATTAACAGAAGTTAATGTTGAGAAGGTTAATGTTTTTTTGACTGATATGAATGATTTTGCCAATATGAATTCAGTGTATTCAAAACAATTTACTACACCATATCCGGCTAGAACAACTATAGGCGTAGCATCCTTACCTCTTGGTGCAAGGATTGAAATTGATATGATAGCAAGACGTAGAACTTAGTTAAGTGCATAATAGGCCAGAATAGGAAGCTTAACGTATCAATAATGTAGATAAGTAGCAATGCATAAAGCTTAAATACTACTTTTTATTTAGGGTATTTAAGCTTTTAACTTTAAATTATGTAAATAAAATAAATATTGATGTATAATAGATTATTATAAAATAGATGACAGTTAGGATGTGGCAAAATGAAAAATATTTATCTGATAAGGCATTGTAAAGCTTATGGTCAACCTGCAGAAGCAGAACTTACTGAAGTTGGACTAAAGCAAGCAATAGAACTTAGAGATTTTTTATTAAACTATAATATTGAGTACATATTATCTAGTCCTTATGTGAGAGCAGTAAAAACTATAACACCTTTAAGTGAGCATCTAAATATAAGGATAAATACTGATGATAGGGTGAGAGAAAAGCTATTAATTCCCCATGTAGTTGAGGATTATACACCATATTTATTAGCCGCTTATGAGGATATGGATATAGCTTTTCATGGAGGAGAATCTTCAAATCAAGCTACAAAAAGAGCTATAGGAGCTTTAAGTGAACTTTTACAAAGAGAAGAAGAGAATATAGCAGTAGTTACCCATGGTGAACTTTTCTCATTAATTATGAGGTATTTTGATAAAGTTTCAGGTTTTGAATTTTGGAAAAATTTAAGCAACCCTGATGTGTATTTATTAAGGTTTGAAAATGATAACATAAATAATATTAAAGAGATTAAAAGAATATGGAAGTAGTCTACACGGGTGAAGTTTCTAGTTATAGCTAAAGTCTATATAGTCCATATGAGAGAATTTTCTAAATTACCATTAGGCATATTCATAGAATAAAAAGCTTAAATGAAATCTTTATTTAAATAATCATTTAAGCTTTTAAATTTTATGCTTAATAAGAGGACTTAAACATTTAATCTTTAGATTGAATAGAAACTTCTTTCAAACTGAAATTCATTTAATAGATTATTGAACTAAAGATTTTTTCGTAGTTCTCTTTTTAAGAGAAAGCGCATATATAGTTTCAGCAACAACTAACATTGAAAGAATTATTAATATCATAGAAATCCATGGAATGGCTACGTGTCCTATTCCTTTTATCCATCCATCAATAATTGCCAGTACCAGTGACCAGATTGACATTATAAACATAAATACAGATGGTATTAAAGACACTAGCCAAACTTTAGAATTTTTACGTGAATTATATAACCACACAGAGATACCAATTAGCGCAAGAGATGCTAATAGTTGGTTTGAAGCTCCGAAAGTATTCCAGAATATTTTCCAAGCAGGTAATGGATTACCTTTAGCATCTGTCATGGTTTGGAATATAAAGAATACAGGAACTCCTGCTGTAAGTAATGTTCCGATAAATTTTCCTCTAAAATCTTTCCAACCAGTAAGTTCTTCTATGATATAACGTCCTAAGCGGGTACAAACATCTAATGTATCATATACAAAGGTGGTAAAAGCCATAAGTCCAAAAGTGATTCCATATACCCCTGGAATACCAATAAGTTCTAGAAAACTACCTATACCTGAAGCATAGATAAAATTAGGTGCCTTTGTAACCATTGGGTTGTCCTTTGCAAGTATCATTACACATGATAGGGAGACTATAGCAACCATTCCCTCAAGTAACATAGTTCCATAACCTATAGGTTTAGCATCTGTCTCTTTTGTCAATTGTTTACTAGTAGTTCCTGATGAAACCAGGGCATGGAATCCGGAACAAGCACCACAGGCTATGGTGATAAACAATACTGGAAACATCGGGGTCCAGAAACCAGGTCCCATAGTTCCGTCTGTTGCCAATTTTGTAAAGGCAGGATATTGAATTGTGTATCCTCCAAAAATTACTCCAATTGCTGCTGCAATTAAAGCTGCATATAAAAAGTATCCGCCTAAAGCTCCACGGGGTTGTAATAATAACCACATTGGTAACATAGATGCAACTAGACAATATCCTAATATAAGTACTCCCCAAACCTTTTGTCCAAGTACTACATCTGTTATTGGCAAATTAACTGGTAAAAAATTTCCTGCCCATATAGCAATTCCAACTAAGGGTAAAAATATGGCTACCGCAAGACCTTCTTTTAATTTAAAATATTTAATTAAAATTCCCATAATTATAGGTAACAGTAGATACATAATAGATGAGCTAGCAATAGCGCCTCCACTTACAGTATCACCTGATTCAAGAGTTACTGTGCCAACAAAGGAGCTTGCCGTAATATCAGTAAATGCAACAATTATATAAACAAGCGTAATCCAAATAAAGACCATAAAAAGTATCCAAGCTCTTATAGATACATTCTGTTTTATAACTTCCGTTATTGATTTTGCTTTGTGTCTTATAGATGCAACTAGTGAACCCATATCATGTACTCCACCAATGAATATAGAACCTAGAATAATCCAGAAAAGTGCAGGTACCCATCCGAACAATACGCCTGCTAGAATAGGTCCATTAATTGGACCTGCTGCTGCTATTGCAGAGAAGTGTTGTCCTAGAAGCATACCTTTTTTAGCCGGAACAAAATCTTGTCCATCGTTTAGTTCTACTGCGGGGGTAACTATTGAGTCATCGAGGTGAAAAACTTTTTTTGCAAGGAATTTTCCGTAGGATAAATAGGCTATCAATAATAATAGACCAGCACCAATTACTACATACAAAACATTCATAGTATAAACCTCCCTATATATTCTCTTATATATTACCATAAAAAGTTAATATTTTCCATATGTTAACACAGACTATTTAATAAAAGATTCATGAAATTCATATTCAATTATCTATGAATCTTTTTGTATATATAGATTGCAATAATGTGATTTCATATTAATTAAGTGTATTACAAAAAATGAATTAGGACTTCATATTATTACCGTTAATACCATTTACAGTGATAATATGAAGTCCTAATGAATTTAATTTCAAAACGTAACTTTCTATAATGTAGAATATTAATTACAACTTATATATAATATGAAACTTAGTTGAATAGTATTTAAAACATATTTTAACCATTTTCAATCTAATTTTATATGACAATAGCCATTAGGATTTTTCTTAAGATATTTCTGATGATATTCCTCAGCTTTATAGTAGTTTTCTAGAGGAATAACTTCTGTAACTACTTTCTTGCTATATTGATTTTGCACAGATTCTTTACTTTCTAGAATTGTATACTCATCTTCTTCATTAATATAGTAAATTCCTGTTCTATATTGGCTACCAACATCAGGACCTTGTCTATTTAAAGCTGTGGGATCTATAATTGACCAGTATTTATCTAAAAGTTCATTTAAGGAAATTATTTTTTCATCATAGGTTACATAACATACTTCTGCAAAGTATGTGTTTTTATAACAAACATCCTCATAAGTAGGATTTTCAGTTCTTCCATTGGCATAACCAACTTCTGTTTCCACAACTCCATGGATTCTAGAAAGAAATTCTTCAACGCCCCAAAAACATCCACCAGCCAAAACAATCTTTTTCAATAATATCCACTCCTTTATTTAAAGTCTTTATTACAAAACTAATCAAGCAAAAAGAATTCGTCTACAATTTTATTATTTAGAGTAGGAGATAGTTCATTTAAAGTTTTTAGTAAATTATTTTTATCATCTCCATTCATAGGCGTTGGTCTATAGTCATTTTTATAATCCACAGAGGATATAGAAGTTGGAATTATCTTGACCTCATAATTTTCAAATATATCATCTACAAAATTAAACTTTGCTTGAAGTATAAAAGTTCTCTTATCCTTAGGGTTAGAATTTCCACCAAAGCTAAAGTTACCAAAGGAATATGCTATGAGTTTTCCTTTGTAATTTTCTAAGCTTTGAATTACATGAGGATGAGACCCGAGAACTAAGTCAGCCCCGTTATCTATAGCAAAGTGAGCTAAATCTATTTGTACATCGTAAGGGTTATATTGACGTTCTATTCCCCAATGAAAATATGGGATTATAATTTTAGCTCCCTGTGACCTTAAATTTTCAATATCAGTTCTAATGTTATCTTTAATTTTTTGACTATTAGTCCAACCTGTATATCCTAAAAATCCAATTTTTATTCCTTTAATATCTTTTAATATAGTATAACCATTACCACAAAAATCTACATTAGCATTTTTTAGAGTTTCAATAGTATCATTAAACCCTTTTTCACCATAATCATAGGTATGATTATTAGCAGTAGTCACTCCTTCTACACTAGAGGAGGTAAGAATATTAACAAAATCTTTAGGTCCTTTAAAATGAAATACTAAGCCGTCCCCCTTATCAGCTTTTACTTCCGCATCTGTCAGTGGATTTTCAAGATTCACAATGGAATAATCATCTCCAGCAAAGATATCTTTCACATTGTTAAAAAAATAAGAATAATCTTTTTCTTGGTTAATCCACATAGCAGGAAGACTACTATCATAATCTAGTTTAGAGTCTCTGCCTAGAATACAATCTCCAGCAGCACTGATTAAAATTTCTTTTTTCACTTTAATTGGCTCTACAGGTGTAGTAGGCTCAATAGGAGGAGTTGAATCAGGAGAAGAGACAGAGTTGTCAGCAATAGATAAAGCCTCACTTTGAGATTTATTATTTATTAAATAGAAAGAAGTTATCCCAAGTCCTATTAAAATTAGGGTACAAATAAAAAATTCTACTATAACTATGTATTTTTTATTTCGAGAAATCTTCCTTCGATTCTTTCTTCTATTATGGTTATCCAATGAAAAACCCCCTTTATTTGATAAATATTTAGGTTATAAATTCAATATAAAGGAAAAATATTAGTATTACAATAGAAATTGTAAATTGGGAGGGAGATTTTATTATAGTTATTTCCTTTTTATAATATAATTATATAAAACTTTTCGTAAAATGCAGTAAATCAATGATATGGATCAGCTTAAGACAATAATGCTAAGAAAATTTTTGTATCTAACCAGACGTAATCTATAACTTTTAGCTAACTTAATATTAAGAAGATCACATGTATTAATTAGATTTTTATGCAAATAATAATAAACAAATATAATATACAAAGGAGCTATTAGCCATGAAAAAAGCAAATAAAAATGTCAAAGAAAACAAAAATCATGTGCATACTGCAAGTAATGCCAAAACAGGAAATACTAAGGGTCATATATCTTCTAAGGCTGGAATAAAATCTCCAAGTGAGAGCTAAAGCACCTAGATTTTAAACTAGAATTATATGTGCCTAAATTTATAAGGGCTATTTTTAAAAGTGTATTTTAAATTTACAGATTAATATTGAACTAGGATATCTATGCAAGATAAAAATTTTAAAATATATAATTTAATATATTATATTTAGATTAAATTTATATTGAATAAAAATAATAAATTGTGTATATTTTTTTACAATAATCAATATAAAGTGCGTTGTTTATATAATATATTACAATAACACATAGAAATGTATAGATATCCTGCGATATTTTAATTGTTATAGTCGTCATATTATGATATATTTATATAACTATATAAGATGTATAAAAAATAATTCATTGATAGATTTAATAAATATATCGAGGAGGAATTGCTTTTGCAAAAGATAGCATTAATAGCTGACAGTAGTTGTGACTTAGATAAGAAAACCATAGAAAAACATGGAATAAGATTATTACCAATAAGACTAATTTATAAGGATAAAGAGTATTTGGACAAGATTACCATAACTTCTGAGGAGATGTATGCATCTATTTCAAGAGAGATTCCAACCACATCCTTGCCTGATGTAGAATATACAGACAAGGTAATAAATAAGATTAAAGAGGATGGATATACTCATGTTATTGTAATTACTGTGTCTAAGGAACTATCAGGAACTTTTAACAGTGTTAGAGTAATTTCGGAGCACCATCCTGAGTTGAAATTTCACTTATTTGATACTAAGACTTTAGGTTATCCACAAGGAGCAATTATATTAGAAGCAGTGAAAATGTTGGACAAGGGTATGAACTGTGAAGAAATATTAGAAAAACTACAAGAAGTTAGAAAAAGAGTTCATGGATATGTTACTGTTAGTAGCTTAGAGTATATGATAAAAGGTGGAAGAATAGGAAGGGTAGCAGGAACAATCGGTGAGATTCTGCATTTAAAACCTATAATTTCCTCTAATGAACATGGATTATTATATGCATATGCAAAGGCAAGAGGAAGAAAGCAGGCAATTTCAAAGCTTAAAGATACTTTAATGAAATATCTTGATAATTCAAAGTGTAGAATTTGGGTGTTAAGTGGAGATGCTTTAGAGGAAGCACAGGATTTTTATGATAAGATTAAAAATCATCCTAATGTAACAGAAATATCTTTAGAAACTATAGGGCCAGCTATGGGAGTCCATACAGGGCCAGGATCATTAGGATTGTGTATTTTAGAAGAAGAGTAGGAGAGGATAGCCTTTGGCTATCCTTTTATTTTATATGTATAAATAATAAACAGATTTGGGAAGAGAAGTATAAGGGTATGAAACTAGAAAATTCTAAAAAGTTCTAAGATTAATTTATTGAAGAAGCTTAAATAGATTTATGTAAAGCAAAATCAAAAATATATTATAGATGAATATAAAAAAAGCATTTGAATTTCTTATCAAATGCTTTCTTTATGAAAAAGTTGATCTTATCTAAATGTAATTTTTATGAATTAATTGTTTAAGTAGTAAAATGTTAAATAAATTTACAACAAAATATTGACAATTAAAGAAAACAAATGTAATCTATAAATAAAGAGTACGTTTGTAATCTGTTGAGGAGGTGGGTATATGAGTTATAGCTCTAAAATTTCAGATTCAGAGTGGGAAATAATGAAAGTAATTTGGGAAAATCCATATTGTACAGCCAGCTATGTGATTAATTGTTTAGAAGCTAGTAAGGATTGGAAACCAAAAACAATAAAAACATTGATTAGAAGACTTTTAGAAAAAAATATAATAAATTTTGAGCCATATGGAAGGGAATATAAGTACTATGCTTTGATTAGTGAAGGTGAGTGTGTAAAAATTGAGAGTAAATCATTTTTACATAGGGTATATAGAGGTTCATTAAAGAATATGATTGTAAGTTTTATAGAAGAGGAAGAATTGACAACAGAAGATCTTGAAGAGTTAAGACGAATGCTCAAAGAGAGGAAGTAGGACAATGGATAGTATATTAATAGCTATTAATAATATATTTTCATATGTACTTCGATTGTCCTGTATGGGAAGTGTTGTAGTAATATTTATCTTAGCAGTTAGACTAATCTTCAGAAAAAATATGAGCTCAAAATTGAAGTATATATTTTGGTTCATATTAATTTTTAGATTGGCACTTCCAGTAACTCCCGATAGCAATATGAGTATTTTTAATTATATGCCGACAAAAGATAGTTATATATCAACAATTGATACAAGTCATATTGAGAAAGAAAATTTTATTAATTTTAATAGAGAAAATTTTTTAAAAGATAGTGTTACGAATACAAATGTTAGTCAAAATGAGAGATACACTAATATGATTAATAGTGCTAAAGAAATTAAAGGGTATTCATTGAAAGAGGTATTCATAACAATATGGATTAGTGGAATGATCATAGGTGTTTTAACTATTTTTATGTGCTATATAAAGTTCCTTAGAAGCACTAAAAAATGTTCAAGAGTTTCAGAAGTAGAGGTATTACAGCTTTTTAGAGAGTGTAAAATTTTAATGAATGTTCATAAGAATATTATATTGATAGAAAGTAATAATTTTAAAAGCCCTTGTATAATGGGAGTTTTTAAACCAAAGATATTAATACCTCATAATCTAATAAATAGTTCAAAGTTAAAAGAACTTCGCTTTGCATTGATACATGAATTAGCTCATGTAAAGCGTAAAGATATTTTAGTTAATTATATTATAGCGATTCTTTGTATTATATATTGGTTTAATCCATTAGTATGGTATGGATTTTATAAAATGAGAGAGGATAGGGAGGTTTGTTGTGATTCCTTAGCGCTTTCTAATATAAATGATGAAGAAGTTTATGAATATGGATTAGCCGTAATAAGCTTTGCAACTATATCATCAAAATTGACCATGGTACCAGCGACGGCTGGTTTTGCAAGTAATAAATCAAAATTAAAAAGGAGGATTAACATGATAAGAAAATTTAAAAAAGGCTCATATCAACTATCATTTATAGCCATTGTATTACTTATAGCTGCAAGTTTTATATTACTTACAGATGCAAAAGTAAATGCTCAATCCCCTAACGAGACAGTGCAAGAACCACAGAAAGTTCAAGAAGAAGTTTTATCTACTGAAAATAGAATAGTAGATAAAATAGACTATCCTTTTATAAATGATGAAGATTTTATAGGTAAATGGGAAGTTGTAGATTTTGTTGGAAATATTGAAAATTTTACTCCAGGTATTAAAAGGTGGCGAGGTGAAGATTACTTAAAAAGTATAACAGTTCTGCCTGATGGGAAGATGAAACATCCAATTTCTACTGAGGTAGGCGAGTCAGACATACCAGAAGGTCCAGTAGCTTGGCTAACTTGGACTAAAGGATATATTATTCATCATGGAGATACTACAGCATCTGCCTATACCATAAAAGAGATTGACGGAGAAACTTATATGTTTCAAGAATGGAAGAGTGGAGATTATACAATTAGAGGACAAAAACCTCTATATTATGTATATAAAAAAACTAATTAATCTGTGATTAACTATGAATAAGCAAAAGGCTTAAATACAGCTCTTTATTTAGAGAGGTATTTAAGCTTTTTTTCTTAAGGTATTATAATAATTATTTATTCAAATAAAGCATAAAATTCAACAGACATTTGAGGAGCATAATAAATAAATTTATCTGTGATAATATCACAGAAGGAGAGAGTTACTTATAATATAATAAAAGCAATTTAGAAGTTGTAATAATTTATATGAGATGGAATAATTGATTGAAACTATGAAGTAAAAAAATAATTTTAAATACATATATAAATAATAATAGGACTAATATAATGAAATAATAAGTAGGAGTAGAGGGAATACACCATAGAATAAATTATTAATGGGAGGTACAATTATGTTTTCATTTTTAAGTAAAAACAATGTTAATTCAGTAAAGGTCAATGATTTAGAAGGCTTGTCGGGAAAGATAAATCTAATTGATGTAAGAGAGACCTATGAATATAATAATGGTCATTTACCAAATGCAAAAAATATTCCAATGAATGATATTTTAAGTAATCCTCAAAAATATTTAACAAAAGATAAAGAGTATTATATAATTTGTCATTCAGGATCAAGAAGTAGTAAAACTTGTAAGAAATTAAGTTCTGAAGGTTTTCATGTGATAAACGTATCAGGTGGAACCTATAAATATAATGGGCAATTAAAGAGCTAACAGTTCTAATATACTTAACATTTCTTGTGTAAATAAAGAAAGCTTAAATATTTTTCTATTTAAGAATATATTTAAGCTTTTTATTTCAATACAAAGCTTTCTGGACATTTAGGGAATAATGACATGCAGTTCTAGAATTAACACTAGTTTTAAATTAAGCCCTAGATATTCTTTTTAAATCGTTAAGATATATAGCTATGAAATTTACTAAAGGTAGAAGCATTAGATAAAAGGCGAATAAAATAGCTTTAGAACTTACTTCAAGATTAGTAAGGGGTACAAGTACAGCTACGTTCCAAGGAATTAATGGAGAAATTACAATGGCTGTATTTTCTAGGTGAGTTGCAAGAGTACTTTTGTCATAACCAAGTCTTTCATAGGTCTTCTCCATGGTCATGTTGGTTAGCATAACTGCAAGTACTTGAGTACAGCCTACCATAGCACTTATGATACTGGTAATTATAGTCGAGAAAAATAGCATATGGGGAGTTTTTATTTTACTGAAAGATTTCTCAATGAAATCTAACATATTTGCTCCTTCAAAAATGCCTGTAAGAGCTGAGGACATAAATACGATAAGAGAAAGTTTTATCATAGATACGATTCCTCCACCCTTAATAATAGAGAATAGGGAATTATCAGGTGGAAGCTTAAATCCCAAAAGAGCAGTTTTTAATATTTCCAGGATGGTTTGTCCTTGAAAAATAAAGGCAATAACTGCTGCCACAGCCATACTTATAAACATAGAAATTTTAACTTCAACCTTAAATAGTGATAATACGACAATAATAAATGCAGGGAGCAATATAATGATATTAATATTAAAGTATGTAGTTAACTCCCCTATAATATTTGAATTACTATAATTTACTGGATTAATAAGAGATAAACTGGTGTAGATTATACAGGTTAATATTATGGGAATTATTGAAGTTTTAGTCATATTTTTTATGTTGTTATAGAGTTTAGTATCTGTAATAGATGCCACTAGATTTGCACTGGAGGACATAGGTGAAGATCTATCTCCTAAATAAACTCCAGATAAAATTGCTCCAGCTACTGCATATACATTTCCACCACCAGCCCTTGCCATAACTATAAGAGATATACCAACAGTTCCAACAGCTCCAAAGGAAGTACCTATTAACATAGAAATAAGGGCTGAGAGTATAAAGGCACTTATAATAAATAGGCTTGGATGTATAATGTTAATTCCGTAGTAAACTATAGCAGGAACTGTACCTGAAATCATCCACAGTGATACTATTGCGCCAATTAGAACAAATATTTTTAAAACTCCAAGAGATTTTTTGCCGCTCTCAAAAGCATTTATAAAACTAGTTTTAAAATTTAAACCTCTTTTTAGAGATAAAAGAAAGAAAGTGCATAGCACAATAAATAATGGAATTAGTGTATCTATGTTTTTAAAAACACTAATAATAAATATTAGTGCAGCCAAAATTAATCCTAGTATTATATCCATATATAGTACCTCCTATTAAAAAATAAATTCCGTTTCTAATATTACCCTCAGTGAGGTGAGGTTTCAATAAAATTTTCATATTCTAGATTCATAATTTCTCCACCTAGTCCATTGGCAAATTCCATATCATGAGTTATGGTTATAATGCCTATGCCTTTTTGTGAAAGCTCTTTTATAATTTTAACAACATCTTTAGTAAGTTCTGGGTCTAAAGCGGAGGTTGGTTCATCAAAGCAAATTATCTTAGGACTTAGAGCTAAGGCTCTTGCTATAGCTACCCTTTGTTTTTCTCCACCCGATAGCTGAAAAGGATAATTATTTTCTTTAGATTCTAAATTAAGAGATCTTAAGATTTCCCTACCATTTTTTAGAGCTTCTTTTTTATTGAATTTTTTACTATAAATTGGTGCTGATATAACATTCTCTATAACATTTAAATGAGGGAATAGATTGAAGTTTTGAAACACAAAGGCAATATTTTGTGTTATTGATTTAATTTCATTCTTGGAGGCATATATACTTCCATTAGAACCCTCTTTACATAAATATTTTCCTAATATTTTTATACTACCGCTATCACACTTTTCCAAGAAATTTATACATCTTAATAGAGTAGTCTTACCAGTACCGGATTTTCCTATAATGGTAAGTATATCTCCATGTTTTAAGTGAAAAGATATGTTATTTAATACTTTAGTTCCATTAAAACTTTTACAAATATTATTTGCTATGAGCATGACGAATTACCTCCTTAACTGTAATAAGCATAGCTAGCTTCTAGTTTATTAAATATTTTGGTTAATATTACGGTTAAAAGTAGATATATTACTCCTGTAACAGCCAGTGGAAGCAAAGAAACATCTCTGTTAGAGGCTATTTTTGCTACCCTAAGCATATCATTAAGTCCAACAGCGTAAACAAGGGAAGTATCTTTAACTAAAGTTATAACCTCGTTAGATATGGCTGGTAGAATCTTCTTTACTGTTTGAGGAAGAATTATTCTATTAAACATCACATAATATGACATGTTTAATACTTCACAGGCTTCATACTGTCCCTTATCAATAGATTGAATTCCACCTCTAAATATTTCTCCAAAATAGGCACCATAATTTAAAGAAAATGCTATTAATACAGATACAGTTCTATTAAGAGTTATTTCTAATAAAGGAAGGCCAAAGAATATAAAAATAATTTGGAGGAGTAGGGGAGTTCCTCTCATAATAAGGACGTATCCTCTAACAAACATATTTAATGTTTTAATTTTACTTAAGGAACCTAAAGCTACTAACACACCTAGAGGTATAGATACAATTAGAGTTATAAAAAATACACTGCAAGTTACCCTTAGGCCCTCCATTAAAGAGGGCATTAATCCTATAATATACTCCATGATATCCTCCTAATTAATTATATTTTCTTTAAACCACTTTTCAGATATCTTTTCAGCAGTTCCATCATTCTTTATATCATCTAAAGTTTTATTAAGTTCATTTAAAAATTCTTTACTACTTTTTCTAACGCCTACACCATATTCTTCTTTACCAAAATCTTCATTAAGAATTGTATAATTTTCTTCACCTCTATTAGCAATGTAGTATCTTGCTAGAATTTCATCAGCTACTATTGCATCTAATCTTCCAGCTTCTAAATCCATAAGTGCATCGTTATTTGTTTCAAATAGTATAATTTCACCATTTTTAAGCTCTTCAACAAATTCAGGTTCTTTATTTATGGCTTCCACAGAGCTGGACTCATTTTGTGCTCCAAGTCTTTTGTTTTTTAAATCACTTTTGGTATTTATAGAGCTGTCCTTTAAAGTTATTATTACTTGGCTATTTTTTAAATAAGGCTTAGTAAAAGCTAGCTTTTCCTTCCTTTTCTCAGTAATTGAGTAGCCATTCCATAGTACATCTACATTACCTGAATTTAATTCTGATTCTTTCATAGACCAATCTATGGGTTGAAGTTTTATATCTAAGCCCATTCTAGTAGAAACCTCGTTGGCTAAATCTATATCAAATCCAACTATTTCGCCCTTAGTATCCTTAAAACCCATAGGGACAAAAGTATCATCAAAACCTAAGACAAAGTAACCTTTTTCACTGATTTCTTTTAAATCATTTCCTTGAATTTCACTATTTTTACAACCTACTAGAATTATTGACATCATAGCTATTGAAACTAAAAGTATTTTATATAATTTATTTTTCATCTTTAATTGCTCCTTTTAAATTTCTATCCTTTACTACTTGGCCATCTGTAGTAAAGGACTTTGAATGTTTATATTAATCCCGGAATATTTACAAAACAAAAACTCCCATCCTCTAGCTAATGCTAGAGGACGGGAGTATTACTCACGTGGTTCCACCTCTATTTATTGATATGTCACCATATCAACCTCTTCAAGTACTACGAAAATCGTTTATACTCTAGCACTTTAACGGGTGCAGGGAATCCGAAACAGCCTACTACCGACAAGGGTTCGGTGTCTAGCTCAGAGATGTGTTCAAAATACCATCTTATGCCCCTCTCACCAAACGGGAACTCTCTGTAAAAGATAAAAATATTTTTACTATTTCTCATCAATGCTTTAAAATATCATTTTTTATGATTTTATATCATATTTCTAATTATGTCAATATTAAAATCTACCTCTTTTCTAAAGAGGGTTCTAATTTTTATCTTAACATATGATAATATATTATTAAAGAAAGTATTAGCCATATTCCATACATAGACTAGGATATGACTTAAGATATATGGTTTTATAAGGTGGTGTAAAAATGAAAATAGTAGATGCTATGACTATGAGAGCTATAGATAAATATTGCATTGAAACCTTAGGAATAAGAGGGGTTTTATTAATGGAGCATGCAGCAGTTCGGATTTTTGAGGAAGTTGAAAAAAGGCTTGTAGATGTAAATTGGAATAGTATAACCATAGTGTGTGGAGTTGGAAATAATGGCGGAGATGGATTAGCTCTGGGAAGACTTTTATATTTAAGAGGCTATGAAGTAAAGATTTTTATTATAGGGAATATAAAAAAGGGAAGTAGTGATTTTAAAGAAAACTTAAACATACTAAACAATATAAATCTTGTTGACGATAAAGTCTTCATAGAATATGTACAGGAGAATAAAACTGATAAATTGCAAGATGCTGTGGAGAAAAGTCACATCATTGTGGACGGAATTTTTGGTACAGGGATAACAAGAAGGGTAGAAGGGATTTACTCCACAATTATTTCTTTAATTAATGACAGTGGAAAATATGTAGTTTCTATTGATATACCCTCTGGAATTAATAGTGATAATGGAGAAATAATGGGCGTTGCTATAAAAGCTAGAGAAACTATAACACTACAACTATATAAAAAAGGCTCTTTAAATAATGATACAAAAGAGTATTGGGGAAATATAAAAGTAGTTGACATCGGGATACCAGAGAAAGTTATTGAGATTATAGGATATGAAGAACATGAAGATTAATAGGTTGATGGAAATAATCATAATACTTATTAATAAAGGAAACATAACCGCTAAAGAGCTTTCTGAAAGATTTATGGTATCTAAGCGTACTATTTATAGGGATATAGAGGAATTATCTAGTGCAGGAATTCCTGTATATATGAGCAAAGGTAAAGGGGGAGGGATCTCCCTTTTAGATGGATATACCTTAAATAAGGCTATGCTTACAGAGGGAGAAAAACAAAATATAATTTTTGCTCTTAAAACCTTAGGTGGAGTAAAAGATGTTCAGATTCAAAGCACTTTAGAGAAGCTAGGAAGCATCTTTGGAAATAGTAAAAATATAGATTGGCTTGAAGTCGATTTTTCTTCATGGGGAAATCATTCAACCATTGATAAAAGATTTGAACAGGTTAAATCCTCAATATTAAGAGAGAAAATTCTACAATTTAAATATATTAATTCTAAAAATAGTGAAAGCAATAGATTAGTAAAACCTTATAAGGTTATGTTTAAAGGACAAAGTTGGTATATGGTAGGTTTTTGTTGTGAAAAGAAGGATATAAGGATTTTTAAACTCACCAGGATGAGAGAAGTTATAGTTACAGAAGACATATACGAGAGAACAGAATTAGAAGATTTTATTAAGCTTAATGAAAAAAAAGGTGATAATCCAGAATACAAGCCATACAATGTTACCTTAAAAATGAAATTTCAAAAGGATATGTTTTTTCGGTTAATTGATTTCTACCAAGAAGAAGAAATTTTAAAAGAAGAGGATGGTACATATATAGTTACTACGACATTTCCTTATGATGAGTGGATATATTCTCATATACTGTCTTATGGGCACAAGGTTAAGTTACTAGAACCACAATTTATCATAGATGAGTTAAAAAACAGAATTAAAAATTTAGAGGAAATTTATTAGAAATGTATTAAGGCATCCTTGGGAATATTTATAATTTTAAAAAAATTCGTTGACATTTAATTAATAAGACGTGTATAATCTAGTCATAATTTAATATTAACATCTTCAGGGCAGGGTGAGATTCCCTACCGGCGGTAAAGCCCGCGAGCCGTAAGGCATGATTCGGTGTAACTCCGAAGCCGACAGTACAGTCTGGATGAAAGAAGATATGAGAAAAGTATTGTATTTTGTATACTTTTATTTGTATAGTAAATAAGCTCTGAAATATTTATGTATTTCAGAGCTTTGTTTTTATAATAATCTAATAATATGAGTTACTTATTTGCTTATGTTAAATTATTATCTATATAAAATGGAGGTTATATACTTTAATCTATAATAAAAAGCCTTGAGATATATTTTCTCAAGGCTTTTTATGCCTATAAGATGTTCTTAAATTCAATTATCCTCCCAAATAAGTGGAGAATTAAGTTAATTTATTTAAATAATTTTAAGGAGGAATGTTTATGGATGAAGTATATATGAAATTGGCGTTGGAACTAGCTCTAAAAGGAGAAGGAAAGGTTAATCCCAATCCTATGGTGGGGGCAGTTATTGTTAAAAATGGAAAAGTTATAGCTAAGGGATTCCATAGAGCTTATGGAGAGGACCATGCAGAAGTGGTTGCTTTCAGAAATACAAAGAAAAATGTGGAGGGTGCCACCCTGTATGTAACACTAGAGCCGTGCTGTCACCAAGGAAAAACTCCTCCCTGTGTAGATGAAATAATAAAAAGAAAAATAAAAAAAGTAATTGTAGGATGTTTAGATCCCAATCCATTGGTAAGAGGAAAAGGAATTAAAAAGATGCTTGAACATGGAATAGAAGTTGAAATGTCAACATTAGAGGAAAAGTGTAAGGAGACAAATGAGATCTTCTTTAAATATGTAACTTGCAAAAGACCTTTTGTAATAATGAAATCAGCCATGACCCTAGATGGAAAGATTGCCAGTAAATCTGGAGATTCTAAATGGATAACTTGCGAAGAAGCTAGGAATGAAGTGCATAAATTAAGAAATAAAGTCAGCGGGATTATGGTTGGCATTGGAACAGTTATAAGCGATAATCCTGAATTGACCTGTAGAATTCCAGAAGGTAGAAATCCTATAAGAATAGTGGTGGATACTTTTCTTAAAATACCTTTAGAGTCAAAGATTCTAGAAAACTGTGAGAAGATATCAACAATTATAGCAACTACAGATAAAGCTCCTAGTAAGAAGATAAAAATGATTCAGGAAAAGCATGGACAAGTATTAATTTTACCAGAGAAAATGGGTAAGGTGGATTTGACTAAACTAATGGATAGGTTAGGAGATTTAGGCGTGGATAGTATTCTATTAGAAGGAGGAGGAACTCTGAATTATTCTGCTATGAAAGAGAAAATAGTGGACAAGGTAAAGGTTTATATATCACCAAAGATGATTGGTGGACAAGGGAAAACACCCTTGGAAGGTGAAGGAGTTTTAAAGATTCAAGATGCTATAAAGATAAATAAATTATCTATGAAAACTATTGGAACAGATATTGTTTTAGAAGGTTATGTGGAAAAAGGAGAGTAAAAGAATGTTTACTGGATTAATAGAGGAGATAGGGGAGATTCTTCAAATACACAGAGGGGAAAAATCTTCTGAAATAACTATAAAAGCTAAGAAAATACTACAAGGAAGTCATATAGGAGACAGTATTTCTACTAACGGAGTATGTTTGACTATTTCAGGGTTAACATCTAATGGTTTTCAAGCAGATGTAATGGCTGAAACCTTAAGGAAAACTGACTTATCCAACATATCCCTAGGAGATAAAGTTAATTTAGAAAGAGCGTTGAGCTTAAATGGGAGACTAGGAGGGCATATAGTTACAGGGCATATTGATGGTACAGGGGAAATCATAAGTTTAAAAAGAGAGGACACCGCAGTATGGTTAACTATTAAACCTAAGGAAAGACTGCTTAGATATATGGTAGAAAAGGGGTCCATTGCCATTGATGGTATTAGTTTAACCATAGCATATATTGATAGCAATGTGTTTAAGGTTTCTATTATACCGCATACAGGTGTAGAAACCACTTTGCTAAACAAAACTGTTGGTGAAGTAGTTAATCTGGAATGTGATATTTTAGGGAAATATATAGAAAAGCTGCTGGGAAGTAAAAGTGAAGAAGGAGAAAAAAGTTCTAAAATAGATATGGACTTTTTAAAAGAAAATGGATTTTAGGTATCTGAAATAAAATAATTGACCAAAGATCATGAGTATACTTTTTAGTATACCTTATTAAGGGGGAAGAGGGATGTATAAATTTAATACTATTGAAGAAGCAATAGTAGATATTAGAGAAGGAAAAATGGTGGTGGTAGTAGATGATCCCAATAGAGAAAATGAAGGAGACTTATTAATGGCTGCTGAGAAAGTTACTGCAGAGAGTATTAATTTCATGGCTAAATATGGACGTGGACTTATATGTATGCCTATTAATGGGGAAAGGCTTGAGGAGTTAAATATAACTTCAATGGTAGAAAAGAATACAGATAATCATGGTACAGCCTTTACTGTATCTATTGATGCTATAGAGACTACTACAGGAATTTCAGCTGTGGAGAGAGCAGAAACTATTTTGAAGGTTTTAGATGAAGGTAGTAAGGGAGAAGATTTTAGAAGACCAGGCCATGTATTTCCACTTGTAGCTAAAAAGGGGGGAGTTTTAAAGAGAGCTGGACATACAGAAGCAGCTACAGATTTAGCAACCTTAGCTGGATTAAAGCCATCAGGGGTTATTTGTGAGATTATGAATGAGGATGGTACTATGGCTAGAACACCTCAGTTAATGGAGTTTGTAAAATTACATAATCTTAAAATAATAACAATAGCAGATTTGATAAACTATAGAAGACACAATGAAAAACTTATTGAAAAAGTAGTTGAAACACAAATGCCTACTAGGTATGGGGATTTTAAAATACATGGTTATGTAAATAAGCTTAATGGGGAACATCATGTGGCATTAGTAAAAGGAGATGTTCAGGATGGAGAGACAGTGTTAGTAAGAATTCATTCAGAATGTTTGACAGGAGATGCATTAGGTTCTAGAAGATGTGATTGTGGAGAACAATATGCGGAAGCTATGAAGAAGATTCAGAAAGAAGAAAGAGGAATACTTTTATATATGAGACAAGAAGGAAGAGGAATAGGATTAATTAATAAGTTAAAAGCTTATGCTCTTCAAGATGAAGGCTATGATACTGTGGAGGCAAATATAAAGTTAGGATTTCCAGCAGATATGAGGGAATATGGTATTGGAGCACAGATATTATTAGATTTAGGAGCTAAGAAACTGAAGCTTATGACCAATAATCCAAGAAAAATATCAGGACTAAGTGGTTATGGCATTGAAATCGTAGAAAGGGTACCAATACAGATGAACCATAATGAGAAAAATATGACCTACTTAAAAACTAAAAAAGAAAAGTTAAACCATATTTTAAATTATTAATATAGATTTATATAGGAGGAATAGGAAATGATTTATGAAGGAAATTTAATTGCTGAGGGATTAAAAATAGGAATAGTTGTGGGGAGATTTAATGAGTTTATCAATGGAAGATTGTTATCGGGAGCATTAGATGGACTAAAAAGACATGGAGTTAAAGAGGAGGATATAAATATTGCTTGGGTACCAGGAGCCTTTGAAATTCCTTTATTGGCAAAAAAAATGGTCAAGGGAGATAAATATGATGCAGTTATTTGTTTAGGAACAGTTATAAGAGGGACAACTTCTCATTTTGATTATGTTTGTGCTGAAGTTTCGAAAGGAGTTGCCCAAGTATCTCTAGAAAGCGAAAAACCTGTTATATTTGGAGTACTGACTACGGATACCATAGAGCAAGCTATAGAAAGAGCTGGTACTAAAGCTGGAAATAAAGGATATGATGCTGCAGTAACAGCCATAGAAATGGCAAATTTATTGAAAGCTATTAAGTAGTGAATTTAAGAACACATTAAAAATAACTAATATACTTATTATATTTAGAATCTTAAATGAAAACGCTCTGTTTTAGATATTATTGATGAGAAGCAATAATATTGCAGCTTCTCATCAAATATTAAAACAGAGCTTTTACTTAAAAGTAAATATATAGATATAAGATTAGGCTTCTAAAGAATATATTGAAGGGTTACTAAGCTTATAATAGCAATAAAATATACAACTAGTGGTATAAAGTGAGCTTTACGAGGCTTTTTTTCATAGCGATCACTGAAGCGCTCTAAACCATAACCCTCCTGCATAATATAATCCTCTTGGAAGTCATCATTATCTCTATGATTTTTTAATGATTTTAAGGCAACAAATAGTATGGTTCCTCCGATTAGGAAAAATATAGGAGCCCCAATAAGAGCTTGAACTATACTTACTCCAGTATTAGCACTGGCATCTGGTATTTCAGGGATATCTAGAACTCCATTTTTTGAAGCTTCATTAATAAAGGTCATCAATAACACACCTAATTTTGAAATACAGAAAGATATTCCGTTATTAGCACCATGGACAATCATAGCTCCAAGAAGAGAGTCAGTATAATCTCTTACATATACTAAAACATATCCAAGGAACATTACATAGATTATTTGCATTAAATTTCCGTGAAAAGTTGCAAAAATTAAGGTTACTAAAAAGAATCTTAATCTTTTATTTATGCCATCATAGCCATCTAAAAAAATTCCTCTAAAAAATATTTCTTCAAAAAATGCAGGAATTAGAACAATAACAACTAATCCAACTAAAAAACTACCACTGTTTAGTATTTGGGACATTGCAATTCCATCTTCAACTACAACTGGAATTAGAGACATGCTTATGAAGTTAATTCCAATAGCACATATATAAGCACCTAAACCTATAACAGCACATAAAAATATCTGTTTTACTGATATTTTTCTTATATGCATAGCCTTAGTAAAGCTCTGTTTTGTAAGGGTGCAATAGATTAATGACACTCCACCAAGAACCAGTATGCTGGACATTCCTGAAATAATTAAAGTCATATTATCATTTACAATGTTTAAACTATAACATAATTTAGTTAATAAAGTTGGGACAGCAATAAATAGTATTAATCCTAATAATAACAAAAGGTTGGCTTTTAAAGCCTTTTTTTTATTCATAAAAATCATCTCCTTATAGTGAGCTATTTTCTAAGTAATACATCCTCCTTAAACACAGTTTTAATTGCGATAATACCTATAAGTAATATATATGTTATGAGCCATATAGATACTATTAAAAGATGGTTTATATTTAAAATTCCAAGAAGAATCTCATTTAGTATAGTTATTGAATTTAATATAGGTATATGTAGAAAAATGCTACTAATATTTTTTATATCTACAAATATAAATACATAATTCAATATTAATATAATCAACATCATACCTGTCATATATCCTTGAGCTTCTTTGAAATTTCTTGCATATAAACCAATTATAAATTGGATAAGTGAAATTCCTATATAAGTTAATATTATCATCACTGCCATTATAGTAATGTTAGTGAAATTTAGGGTTGTTATATTAATTAATTCCGTATTAAATAGCTTTGACATTATGAGAAAAGAAGCTAATGAAATAAAGATTTCTAACAAAATTAATATTAACAAGGTCACATATTTAGCTCCTATAATAGTAGTCCTTTTGGCCTTCGTAATTAATAGAGCTTCTAAAGTACCTCGTTCTTTTTCAGTAGAACAAAGCTCTGTAACTACTTGCATCCCCATAGTTAGTGGAAATAGTAATATGAACATAGGAATAACATAGAAGAATCCAGCTTGTTCATCACTTATGGCAGAAACATTTTCCTTTTCTATGGAGTAGCTATCTAAAATATTTATATTTATTCCTTTATTTATCAAGGTAGTTTTTACTAGATCCTTTTCAAAATCATTTATAACATCTAATATTTTTTCATAGTTTTTATCCATCATATCGGTAGATTTTTTATATACATTGATATTGGTAGGTTGTCCTAAACTCAATTTCTTAGAAAATTCATTTTCAAATTCAAGGACTAAATCGAATTCTTCAATAGGTTCTTTTCTATTATCTATAACCACCTTCATGTTTTTATCTAAGTTTTTAATATGGTTTATTAACTCATAGCTTTCATCTTCTTTTGAAACTATTATTTTTAAGTTAAAATCTGATAAGTCCCCAGAGGAGTTTTCTAAAACACCTCCTAAAAGACCATCTATATTAAACAAATATAAATACATAAGTATGGGCATTAGTATAAAAGAAATTAAACTTTTTTTATCACGGATAAAATTCTTTATCTCCTTTTTTAAAACCTTATAAAACATACAATCACCTATACCCTAAATATAAATTTTTCATTATTTATAGCTTTAATGCATAACAATAAGCTTAAAACTATATACACACACAACCAACCTATAACTGTAAATACATTTGCCAGATTAATAATACCTGATATTAACTGTTTCAAAATTAATACTACATTAAATATTGGTAAGTTGTAAAAGAGAGGGCTCTCTGGAATAAACATGGACATTACCATTGGGACCATTAATATTATTAAGAGAGGTGAAAGTAAGATTTGGCTTTCCTTATAATTTTTAGCAAAAAAGCTTACTGTAAGTTGAAGTGCACTTAAGAATATAACTGTTAAGGTTAATATAAATAAGGATAACAACAACCCTAAAGCGTTAAAATTTATTCCACTTATAGGTAACCCTGATATTGAAATTGCTGACATTATAGTAAGAAGCAGCACAAATACAGCTATTAGAGAAATTATAATGCTTACAACAGATACGAAAAGTAACTTTCCTAATAATAGCTTATATCTAGGAACCTTTGTACATATCAAAGGCTCTAGGGTCATTTTTTCTTTCTCTCCAGCCGCTAAATCTGTAGTCAAGTAGGAGGTTGAAATCAGTGGAAATAAAAGGAATAGCATAGGCAGTATCAAACTAGCCACTTGTGCAAACATATTGACTTCTTCACCTTGATTATTAAATTCACTTATTGATATTGGATTTATACTTTCATACTCAAGTCCTTTATCTTTAAGGATAGAAGTGATATGGTCTTCCTTTAATTTATCTATAGTATTAGCAATATTACCAGATATGAAGCTTTTTTTAGTAGCGTCATACTTGATTTTAATTGGTACATTTATATCCTCTGAAACTATGATTATAGCATCAATATTTCTTTCTAAAATATCTTTATCTGTATAGATCTTGTCCTCAAAAATTTTTATAGATTTGGTATTTCTTATAGCCTCAGTGATTTCCTTATTATCCCCTTGGATATTTACTTTAAAACCCGCTACTTCGCTCTTAAAGGCAAAGAATGCACCTAAGGCAATCACTATAATTATTAATGGATAGATTAAGATAGGTAATAGTATTGTATTTACTAATAACTTTCTATCTCTAATGTACATTTTAAATTCATGGCTAAACACTTTTAATATTGAGCTCACTATTACCACCACCTGTTATTAGATGGATAAATATATCCTCTAAATTATCCTTGCCATATTTATCTTTAAGATAAGTTTCGTTTCCTTCTTCTATAAGTTCTCCTTTATTTATTATAATAACCCGCTTACAGAGTCTCTCTATTTCATTGATTGAATGACTAGAAAATAGAATTGTCTTTCCTTCCTTAGACCACTCTATAATTAGGTCATATAGTATTCTTCTAGCTACTACATCTAGTCCTGTGGTCGGTTCATCTAAAAGAATTATTTTAGGATTATGAACAATAGCTCTAGCTATGGAAATTTTTTGTTTCATACCTCTTGAAAGCTCTGATGCTTTTTTATCTAAATAATCGCTAAACTGAAAGTAATCTGATAAATATTTAATTCTTTTATCAATTTCGTCTTTGCTCATATCATATAAGTACCCAAAGTATTCAATATTTTCTCTAGCTGTGAGTCTATCATACAATGCTACATCTCCACCAAAAAGAACTCCTATGGAGCTTCTAACCTTTTCGCCATCCTTAGCAGTATCGAAACCATCAATAGTGGCTGTTCCTTTTGTGGGCTTTAGCATAGTAGATAGGATTCTAAGGGTGGTAGTTTTACCTGCTCCATTTTCCCCAAGTAGTCCAACAACTTCTCCTTCTTTAACCGTAAAGCTTAAATCTTTTACAGCTAATACTTTTTTACTATATTTTTTATATAGCCCTTTAACTTCTATCATTTTAATTCTCCTTGCATATAGGTTGTATTTTAAATTAAACCTATACTAGATTTTAACATTCTACATAGTTAATTTCAATAATACCCTTAGAGTAAAGAATTTACTACATGAAGAGGATTATCAGCAATATGTTTTTAAATGCCTTTGATTTAAGATAGACATTATTTATACCAAACCCTTTGAGAGTTTAGTATAAATAATATCTAGATATTTTTAAAGGTATTAAATTAAGCGTAATATTAGGAACTACTTGAAGAAGCAGCCGCTGCAGCACTGGCAGCACAAGCTGCTGCTATTGTTGCTTGTTGCTGAGCAAGAATTATAGAGGTTATGCTATTCATTAAAGTAGTTTCAATTACACCTTTTTTAATGTTATCTACATAGAAGCTGGAAACAAGCATAGTGGATAACATAACTAAATTAGTTTTATCAATGCCCCACAAACTGTACCCAGATTTAGAATTAATATATTCATAGACTTCCTTTATCTCTTTAGCAATTGAAGCATCGCAACCTATTAGAGTTAAAACACCTAAGGAGGATAATGAGCTATAATGAAGCTTACACTTTTCTTTAGTCATACTTTCATATAATTCTATAGCACGAGTACATTTTATTTCTTCATCTTCATCGCCTAAAGCTAAAATATGAGAGAGAGTTTGAAGGTCGTTTCCTTTAGTTAAACCTCTATTATTTAATATTTTATAACAGGTTTCTATTTTGATATTAGTTTGATTTATATCTAAATCAGAAACTCCAAGTATTGCTGCAAATATATAATCATTATCAGAGGTTAGCCAAAAGTGGTTTTCCTTCATATTGTTATAGAACTCTCTCATTCTTGATATTCTATACTCTAGAGTATCAAATGCAACTTCTTTAGCCATAGTGTATGAGGTTAATGGAAGGTATACGCCCCTCTTAAAGCCATGAGATTTTAATTGTTCATACACTTCCAAGGTAGTTTTAAATAAGGTTCTATAGTCATCTTCAAAACTTAAAAGTGTAGATAAAATTGATGAGGTATTTCCACGAAAGTAAGAAGTAAATGAGGTCTCAGCTTTGATGTAATCCCTTATTTCTCTAATTTTATTAACATCTGCAGTTTTATTATTAAGGCTATGAATTAAGGCAGAAAAGTGATTAATTAAACTATTTTCCCATTTAAAATCTTTCTTAAGTGAATAAAAATTTTCTGACATTAAATCAGCTCTTTGTTTTATTTCAATATTCATAAGTTCCTCCTATAATAAAATTATCAATTATATTTTATCATATTTAATAGATACTTAATAATATGAGATGATCTTCGATGATATGATTATGCGATATTAGGTAAAATATGAGGATGGAGTAAATGGAAAATTTAGCATTAAAAATGAACTGCATTATTATTGCCATTATTCCCATTTGCAGGAATGATAATAAGTTGCAGTTCATTTTTACAAAAGGATCATGCTAGTTGTTTATTATTAGAGATAAGGTCCTTGTAGTAACCATTGAGTTTCATAAGTTCTAAGTGATTTCCATGCTCTACAACTTCACCATGGCTTAAAACTATTATTTTATCTGCATTTCTTATAGTGGAAAGCCTATGGGCAATTACTAAAGTAGTTCTATCTGTAGATGCATTTTCTATAGCCTTTTGAATTAACTTTTCTGTTTTAGTGTCTACATTAGCAGTTGCTTCATCTAATACTAGAATCTTTGGACTGTGGGCTAAGGCTCTAGCGAAAGAAAATAGCTGTTTTTGGCCTGCAGAGAAAGTGCTACCTCGCTCCATAACTGGTTCTTGTAAGCCTTGTGGCATGTTGTCTATAAAATCTTGGGCGCAAGATAGTTTAAGAGCCTCTTCTATAGTATGAATTTCGATTTCATCATTTAGAGTAATATTACTCTCTATATCTCCAGAAAATAAAAATACATCTTGCAGCACTACCCCTATATTTCGCCTTAAATCTCTAAGGCGTATATCATTAATATTAACTCCATCAATTAAAATTTCACCTTTTTGTATTTTATAGAAGCCACTAATTAAACTTATTATAGTGGTTTTACCAGCTCCAGTTTCTCCAACAAAGGCAGCAGTTTCTCCATTTCTAATATTAAAGCTCACATCTTTTAATATCCAATCTACATCATTATAAGAGAAACATACATTTTTAAACTCTATATTTCCTTTAAAAGTCTCCATTGGTATACCTGAGTCTAAGTCCTCCAGTATGTATTCCAAATCTAGAAGTTCAAAGATTCTGTCTGCAGAAACTAAGGCAGACTGAATGGTAGTATAGCTTTCACATAAGTCTGAAATAGGATTAAAGAATTGTTTTATATAAGTAGTAAAAGCATATAATACACCTATTTCTAGAGAATTATTAGATATTTTATCCATACCATACCAAATTAACATAGCTATGGCTACACTTTGGAAAACATCTGCAGAAGGTCTTAAAATACTGTTTAACCATACTTGGAAAGAGGTTCCCTTAAAATATTCAGCATTTAAAGCTATAAAGGAATCACTCTTTTGTTTTTCTCCATTAAATATTTGAACAAGTTTCATCCCAGAGATGTTTTCTGCCATAAAACCATTAATTTGACCTATAACACTTTTTATTCTTTTAAAATTACTTTTTATTTTATTTTTTAAAAAGAATACTAAAAAAAACATTAAGGGAACTACACAGAAAGATATCAATGCTAACGTAACATCCAGTGCTAACATTGCATAAAGTATTCCTACAAGTAAAAAAACATCTTTAAATAAATTTATTAATACATCTGTGTACATTTCATTTATAGCTTCCACATCATTAGTAGCTCTAGTTATAAGTCTTCCAGAGGAGGTTCTATCTAGATAGGACAGTGGAAGAAAGTGAATTATTTTAAATACTCTAGCTCTAAGTCTTTTCATGATTTTTTGGCTTACACTGTTGATGATATTCGCTTGGGCAATAGAAAAAAAACCACTAGAAACTATTAATAAAAAATACAATATTCCCATAGAGGTTATAGAATAAAAACCATTAGAAGGTATTCTTTCTATTAGGAAGTCATCAATAACTAATTTTAATATATAGGGCTTAATAAGTTGAACACCATTGATTAAGAGGACACAAAAAAAGGCTAAGATAATCATTTTAATATGTGGAATAGTAAGTTTCAATAATCTCCTTAAGCTTTTTGAATTATGAAACTTCGGTTTGGAATCCCGTGTCAACTTCTCTTGATTGTTCGCAGTAGATGTCATAATATGAACCTCCTTTACTTAATAGTTCTTCATGAGTTCCTCTTTCTATAATTTTTCCATGGTCTAAAACTATAATTTCATCAGCATATTTTACAGAAGAGATTTTATGGGCAATTATAATAGCAGTTTTATCTGCTCTTATTAATTTAAAATTATCTAATATTTTCCCTTCTGTAATTGTATCTACTGCAGAAAGAGAATCATCTAGGATAAGTATAGATGGATCTTTAACAATAGCTCTTGCTATAGAGGTTCTCTGTCTTTGACCACCAGATAGATTAACGCCTCTTTCTCCTAGAATAGTATCAAAACCTTGAGGAAAGTTTACTATACTATCATAAATACAGCTAGCTTTTGCAGCTTCTTCAATCTGATTTTGAGAGTAAAAGGGTTTAAAAAAGGCTATATTATCTTTTATTGAAGAAGAAAATAGGAAATTATCTTGGGGAACATATCCGAAGCCCTCTCTTAAACATTCCAAAGCATAGTCATTAATATCTATGTCATCAATAAATATTTTTCCACTTTCTATATTGTAGAGTTTTAGTAGGAGATTTGCCAGAGTGGTTTTACCAGATCCAGTTTTCCCAATTACACCAAGGGTATTTCCCTTAGTAAGGGTTATATTTATATTATCTAAAGCCTTTTCATCAGAATTTGGATAGGAAAAGCTAAGATTACGAATGGAAATTTTCCCTTGAATTTTTTTATCTATCATAGATTCTCCATCAGTTATATTAGGAGCTATTTTAAAAATTTCATCTAACCTTTTATAAGATGCCATACCTCTTTGAATTACATTTATAATACGTCCAATAGAGAGAATTGGATTCATTATCATTGTTAAATAGGTATTGAAGGCTACAAAGCTTCCAAGTGATATGGTATCATTTAACACCATATTTCCACCAATTATCAGATTTAAAACAAAGCTAATACTAAAGCAAATTTCGATAATAGGGGATAATAAGGAAGATACTTTTACCATTTCTAAATTAGAATTCATCATATCATTATTTAAGTCTTCAAAATTTTTAACTTCTTCATCTTCTTGAACATAGGCTTTTATAACCCTTATACCATAGATATTTTCTTGCACTCTACCAGAAATTGCTGCAAAGCACTCTTGAACTCTTTTAAAGCGTTTTTGAACCAATTTTCCTATGTTGAGCATTATTACTATAATGAAAGGAATTGGAGCTAAACACATTACAGTAAGCCTCCAATCTATGTTCTGAGTCATGGCATAAATTGCAGCTATACAAACTGAGATTCCATTAATACTCATGGCTGTAGCAGGCCCAAAAGTCATTCTTACAGCACCAATATCATTTATAGCATAGGCAATCAAATCTCCAGTTTTTCTTCTATTATAGAATTCAGCAGACATTTTTTGAAGATGAGCAAAGAGGAGTTCTCTTATGTAGCATTCTAATTTTCTAGAGTTTCCAATTATTAAGTTTCTCCATGAATATGTGCATATAAATGTTCCTGTAGCAATAAGTAACATATAAAAGATATTTATTTTAACTTGATGATTACTAAAATTTGAAACTTTTAAGATATCAATGGTTTCACCTAGTATTTTTGGAAATTTGGTTTGAATGTAGGCAGCTGAGAATAAAAATAATAAGCCAAAAATATAGGATATTTTATTATTAAGTACAAAGGTCAAGAACATATTTTTCTTTTTCATAACCTCACCTCCTAGTTTTTTGAATATGTCTCAATAGGAAGTAATTTAATCTAGAGTCTTTACGGAATCTCTTTCGATTAAGTTACTATTAATTGATATATTTTCATAAGGTTTTGAGGGGTTGTTTATTCTTTTCATCAAAAGTGCCACGGCAGCTTCACAGGAGTATTCAATATTTAAATCCATTGTAGTTAAAGAGGGAATAGAGTAGTTAGACATTTCAGTATTACCACTTCCAATAATAGATATGTCCTCAGGAACTTTGATATTTTTTTCATATAAAAGCTTTATAAGTTTTATAGCCATATGATCCCATTGACAGATTATAGCTGTAGGAATTTTTTTGCTGTCTAATAATTCCTCAATTCTTTCATTAAAATCCTCATTTATATCTATAAAGAAATCACTTTCAATAGGTAAACTGTAGTCTTCTAAGGCAGCAGTAATCCCCATAAGTTTTTCTTTATTTTTAAATATGCTAGTCTGCCCTATAAAGCCTATGTCTTTATGTCCATTTTTTATTAAGTATTCACATTGCTTATATCCACTATTATTAAAATTGAACCATACATTATCATAGTCATAGCAAGAAGGATGACCAGCATAAATAACTTGATTTTTAATTTTTTCTTTTAAAAATTGAATATACTTATGGTCGAACTTGCCTATAAAGATAACACCATCAAAAATATGACCCTTGGCAACTTTAGTTGGTAGAGTTAGGGTTTCGCTAATGTCTGTATCTATAAATTCAACACTATATTCTGCTCCAATATCTTGAATTGCTTTTTCAATTCCTTGAACCTTATAGCTAAAGGTACTATTATCTTGAACATAAGGTCTCTTATGAAGCACTAAAATATTTATATGTTCATTATTTTTTGATCTTTTATAGCCCATTTTCTGAGCTTCACATATGATTTTATTTCTGAGCTCTTCACTAACCCCTGATTGACCAGACAGTGCTCTACTTACAGAAATAGAAGAGATTTTAAGAGATTCAGCAATTTGAGCTATTGTAACTTTTTCGGTTCTCATTTATTATCCTCCTAAGAAAAATTTTTATATTAATATATAAAGCATATTTATTCAGATGCCTAATTTATATACTATAATTATAATTATACGATAGTAAAATTATAATTCAACGATATATTTTTGAGTTTGTAACGTAAATTAATAGAAGTATAAAAAGATTTATAGAGAATATGGATAATGTTTTATATTTATGTAAAATTGAATAAATAATTTATCTATAGTGATATAATTGTAATAAGATATATGAAAAAAATTGGGTCATCATACTGAATAGTTACTTTTTCGAAAGTACCTAAATAAAATTATAAGATTTAATAGAATTTTTTCGGAGGTGTAAACATGGATTTTTTACAAAGAATTGATGAATTAAAGGGTGAAATGATTAAATCAACTCAGGAAATTATCAAAATTAAGAGTGTACAGGAAGCTCCACTACCAGGGATGCCTTTTGGCAAAGGAGTACATGATGCTTATTGGTATGCTATGAATTTAGCTAAAGATATGGGATTCGAAATTAAGGATTTAGATGGATATGCAGGACATATTGATTTTGGTGAAGGTGTGGAAACTGTAGGAGTGCTTGCGCATATTGATGTAGTTCCAGAAGGCGATAACTGGACTTATCCACCTTATGGTGCTGAGATTCATGATGGGAAAATGTACGGAAGAGGAACTTCAGATGATAAAGGACCTGCAATGATTACTCTCTACGCTATGAAGGCACTAAAGGATAGTGGAGTTAAGCTAAATAGAAAAATAAGACTTATACTTGGAAATAATGAAGAAACGGGATGGGAGTGTATGAAGCATTATTTTGCTCATGAACAAGCTCCAGATATGGCGTTTACTCCAGATGCAGGATACCCAGTAATAAATGGAGAAAAGGGAATATTGAACTTTAATTTGTCAAAAGAATTTAAGAATAAACAACAAAGTGATGGAATTAAAGTATATTCTATTACTGGAGGAACTAGAAGTAATGTAGTAGTTGAAAATTGTGAAGCAGTTATTTCTAAGGCTAGTGAAATTTTAGATAGAGCTAAAATTTATGAAAAAGAAAACAATATAGGAGTGGCAGTAGAGCAATTAGAAGACAAGATTGTAGTTAAAATTAAGGGAGTATCTGCTCATGGCAGCACACCTGAACAAGGAATTAATGCAGCCTCACATATGTTTAGGTTTTTAAACTCTCTAAATCTAGCATCAGGAGATATTAAAACATATATAGAATTCTATGCAGAAAAAATAGGTCTTGAAGTAAATGGAGAAGCAATTGGATGTGGTTTTAAACATGAACTTGGAGATTTGACCTTTAATGTCGGGGTAGTTAAAGTAGATATGGATTTAGCAGAGGTAACTGTTAACGTAAGATATCCTATCAATCTTAATTATGAAGAAGTACTTAAGTCAATGGAAGTTGCCACAAAGCAATATGGAGTAGCTATAGAGTATCAAGGTGGGCAAGGGCCTATTTATATACCAGAAGATAGTGAACTTATAAAAAAACTTATGGCTGTTTACGTGGAAATCACAGGAGATACAGAAAATAAACCTAAAACTATAGGGGGAGGAACCTATGCTAGAGCAATGAAAAATTGTGTAGCCTTTGGATGTGGTTTTCCAGGGCATGAAGAAACTGAGCATCAAAGAAATGAGTATATGGCAATAGATGACATGATGCTTAATGCTAAAATTATCACTAAAGCGTTATATGAATTAGCTAAATAAAGTAGAAATTGAGTATAGGACTTCCTCTATATAAATTAATTTATATAGAGGAAGTCCTATTGTTAGATTATATTTTAATATAGTATCGATAGAAAGCAATTAATATTAAGCTTGATTCTGAATATATAATAAGTTATAGCTACTATATTAAAAACAGAGTGTAATATTATAATAAATTTATAAAAATACCTTATTGTCAAATATATAAAATATTTGGCAATAAGGTATTGTTTTTTGACTAGATATATCCTACACTAATTACATATATTTCTATATTAAGTTAATAATTACATTTAATATAGAAATATACAATAGTTTTGGTGTGAAAGTTGGAATATTTAAAATATTAATAGAATATTCATAAGAGATAAGGATTAAATCTATACAGCATATAATGTTTTGTAATTTATACTACTTTTTATCTTTACAAGTACAAATTTTATTAGCATTATAAACTACTTCAAGAATCTAGCCTCTTTAAAAGTTTTGTTAAAAATTCTGAAGAAATATAAAAAGTAAATCTTCAGGATTAAAATGGAGACTTAAATGTTTCCAAATATATTTTATTAATTAAGTAGGAGGTAAAAAAATGAAGTCAAAAAAATGGATTAGCCTTTTAGTAGCAGCCACTATGGTAACAGGCCTAATTGGACTTGCTGGATGCAACAAAAAAACTGAAACTAAAGATCCTGACACAAAACCAGTTGAGGAAACAACAGGAAAGAAGGATGCAGATCAACACTTAAAACTCATATTACTAGAACCACAAACCTTAGATCCAAATGAAGCACAAGATACTTCAACCCATGTAGTACTTTCTGCGGTTCAAGAAAGCTTAGTTAGAGTAAAAGTTGTGGATGGCAAGGATAAAATAGAACCTGCAGGTGCAGAAAGTTGGGAAGTTTCACCTGATGGACTTACATGGACATTTAAACTAAGAGATTATAAGTGGAGTGATGGTGTAAAGGTTACTGCACAGAACTATGTAGATTCCTATTTAAGACTATTAAATAAGGAAAAAGCTTTTCCTTATGCATATTTCTTATATGATATAAAAGGAGCTGAAGCATATAATAAGGGCAACGGAAAGATAGAAGATGTAGGCGTTGTTGCTAAGGATGACAGTACATTAGTTATAACCTTAGAAAAACCAACAGCATATTTTGAGAAGAAGTTAGTGCATACAGCAATGTTCCCTATTAGACTTGATGTTATAGAAAAAGGTGGAGAAAATTGGAGCACAGATATTACAAAGCAGGTTTATTCTGGACCTTATAAAATAAAAGAATGGATAAGAGATAATAAGTTAGTTTTTGAGAAAAATGCAGATTATTGGGATGCAAAAAATGTAACTATAGAAAGAGTTGAAATGAATGATATCAAAGAATTCTCAACTCAAGCTCAATTATTTGAATCAAAGCAATTAGATGTTACAGGTTCTAGACAAGAATATATAAAAAAATGGACAGAAGCAGCTAAAACAGGAAAATTCCAAGCAGCAGTAGGAGAAGTTCCAGGTGCTTGGTATTTAGGATTTAATATGAATGGCGGTCCAAGTGGATTAATGGCAAATCAGAAGATAAGATTAGCCATGGCATTATCTGTAGATAGACAAGAATATGTAGATGTAATTACTGGAAGATATACTCCAGCTTATGGTTGGGTTCCAAAGGCAATAGAAGCAGGAGATGTAAATTTTAGAGAGAAAGTTAAAGAACCTTTAAAGGAGTTAGCAGATGAGTATCTAAATAAACCAGAAAAATTGCAAGCATTATTTAAAGAAGGGCTTAAGGAATTAGGAAAAGACACTAGTGACTTAAGTAAAGTAAAACTTAAATATGTTACTACGGGCGCTACAGCATCTGCTAAACAACAGCAAGAGTGGTATCAACAACAATTCTTAAAGAATTTAGGAATAAATATTGAAGTTCAGGTATTAGGCGATTTTGGTATATGGATGAAAGCTATAGATAATATGGAATATGACTTTATGATGTGGGGATGGAGCGCAGATTTTAATGATCCAATAAACTTTTTAGAGATGTTCCAAAGTAAAGGTGGAAATAATTCTGTAAAATTAAATAATGCAGAATATGACAAAATATTAGCAGAACTTCCAAATGAGACAGACCAAAATAAGAGAATAGAAAAATATCAAAGACTTGAAGAAATATTAGTAAAAGAAGAAGTTGCTATAACTCCAATGTATTATGAAGATACAAGAAGATTTACACAAAACTATGTTAAAGACTTCATGACACCTAAGTTTGGACCAAGTTATGAGTGGAGATGGGCATATACTGAAGGTAGATAATTCATAATGGTATTAATGTGCACAGGGACCTATTAAAGTCCTGTGCATTATTTAAAAGGAGGGATTTTTATGATGCGTTATACCATTAGAAGATTTCTGGAGATGATATTAACACTTTTTATAATAGCCACAGCCACTTTCTTTTTATTAGAGGCAGTACCAGGAGATCCACTTAGTGCAAAGGTACAAAAACTACCAGAAAATATAAAAGAAGCAATGTATAAAAAATATGGATATGATAGACCAGTTCAAGAAAGATATATAAAATGTATGACAGGAATACTCCATGGTGACTTTGGTACATCCATAGTTTACCCAGGGGAAACTGTTGTCACTGTAATAAAAGCAAAACTTCCAGCCTCTGCAAGATTAGGGATACAGCAGATTATTCTAGGGGGTGGATTAGGTATCATTTTAGGAATTTCAGCAGCCATGAAGAAGGGTAAATGGATTGACTATACAATAATAACGACGGCTATATTATTGATTTCAGCGCCATCCTTTATTTTTGCTTTGGGCTTACAAAAAATATTTGGAGGAATCTTAGGATGGGTTCCAATAATAGGATGGCCACAAGGAAAGGACCTATGGTTTGGAGGCTGGGAATATACAATATTACCGACCCTTTCAGGATGTTTTGTATATATTGCATATTATTCTAGACTCTTAAAAACTTCTATGTTAGATGTTATAAATCAGGATTATGTGTTAACAGCAAAATCTAAAGGTTTATCAAGTAGAAAAATAGTATCAAGGCATATATTAAGAAACTCCTTAATTCCATTGGTTACGAATTTACCAATTGCAATTGCCATGTGTATAACAGGATCCTTCTTTATTGAAAGGGTATTTTCCATACCGGGCTTAGGGCATTATTATATAGGAGCAGTTCAAGGACAGGATTTATCAATGATCATGGGACAAACCATAATCATAACATTCATGTATGTTATATGTATATTTTTAACAGATGTTCTGTATACTGTGGTTGATCCAAGAATAAGAATCACTGGTGGAAAAAGATAAGGTGAGGAGGACTATGTATGGTTGAATTTAAAATAGACGATTTTCATGTAATCGGATGCGATGATGCGGATAAAGACATAATAAGCAGACCTAATATAAGTTATTGGCAGGATGCCTGGAGAAGGCTTAAAAAAAATTATGTAGGTATGATTTCTCTATGGGTATTAGTGTTTTTAGTATTAATGGTTATAGTCGGACCCTACATCACAGGAAAAAACTATGTAACCATGAATACAAAACTTGGAGATTTGCTTCCGAGTAGTGAATACTGGTTTGGTACAGATAGATTAGGAAGAGATCTATTTTCAAGGGTTTGGTTTGCAGGAAGAATGTCCATAGCTATAGGGCTTGTTGCAACCACAGTACAAATAGTTGTAGGATGTCTATATGGCGGTGTAATGGCTTATTTTGGAGGATGGGTAGATGAAGTTATGATGAGAGTCATAGAAGTAATTACTAGTGTTCCAGATTTGCTTTTAACCATACTTATGCTAGTAGTTTTAGGAAACAGTGTTGGAGCTTTGATTGTTGCATTAACAATCACAGCCTGGTGTGGAACTGCGAGGATGATAAGGGGACAATTGATGCAGCTTAGAGAGTCTGAGTATGTATTAGCGGCTCAGATGTTAGGGGCATCACCTACGAGAGTTATAGTAAAACACTTCATTCCTAATACTATAGGAGTATTAATACTAAATATAGCCTCAAGTATACCAGGATATATCTTTGCTGAAGCAGGACTTAGTTTTTTAGGAATTGGGCTTCAACCTCCAGATACAAGTTGGGGAGCACTTATAGCTTATGGAAGGGAAGTTATGGAATTCTATCCGACTCAGCTAATATTCCCAGCGCTTGCACTTTGTATTACAGTATTGGCATTTAACTTGTTGGGTGATGGTCTAAGAGATGCACTTGACCCAAGACTTCGTCAATAGTAGGAGGGAAAGTTATGGAGAAACAATTAGAAGTTAAAAATTTAAGAGTATCATATTATACCTATGCTGGAGAAGTGAAAGCTGTTAGGGGAATGTCCTTCGATGTAGATAAGGGAGAATGCATTGCTATAGTTGGAGAATCAGGTTGTGGAAAAACTGTTACGTCTAAAGCTATAATGGGGTTAATTCAATCACCACCAGGAGAAATAAAAGAAGGAAGCGAAGTTATTTATAAAGGTGAAAATATATTGAATTTTTCAGAAAAACAATGGCAAAACTTTAGAGGTGAAGAGTGCAGTATGATCTTCCAAGATGCATTAACAGCTCTAAACCCAACCATGAAGGTAGGAAAGCAGATTGCAGAGAATTTAATAATTCATAGAGGGATGAGAAAGCATGAGGCATTAAGCGAAGCAAAGAAGATGCTAGAGCTTGTAGGTATACCTAATATAGAGAAAAGAATTAATCAGTATCCCCATGAATTTTCAGGGGGAATGAGACAGAGGGTTATGATAGCTATAGCATTGGCTTGTAATCCTAGTATACTTATAGCAGATGAACCTACTACAGCATTAGATGTTACCATACAAGCACAGATAATAGATATTATAAAAAATCTTCAACAAAAATTGGGAACTTCTGTTATATTAATAACCCATGATTTAGGTGTGGTTGCAGATCTTGCAAATAGAATTTTTGTTATGTATGCAGGGAAATTAGTTGAAAAAGGAAATTATAAAGAAATATTCTATAATCCTAAGCATCCCTATACTTGGGCATTGCTTAAAGCCGTACCTAGATTAGATGCTGATGATAAAGAGGAATTAGTATCTATTCAGGGAACACCCCCAGATTTGATATGCCCTCCAGCTGGATGTGGCTTTGCATTAAGGTGTAAAAACTGCATGAATATATGCTTAAGAGAAGAACCACCAACATCTGAGTTTGAAGAGGGGCATACAGTAGCGTGTTGGCTACATCATCCTATGGCTCCCAAATTAGAAGTACCAGTTGGAGTAGGAGGTGCTAAGTAGTGGAAGAAAAAAATAATGCAGTAATGGAAATTAAAGGTTTAAAAAAATATTTCAATGTGGGTAAAAAAGCAATTTTGAAAGCAGTTGATGATATAAGTATCTCTATAGGAGAAGGAGAAACAGTAGGGCTTGTTGGTGAATCAGGATGTGGAAAAACTACTTGTGGAAGAACTTGTGTAGGAATGTATGAAAAAACTGAAGGAAGCGTTATATATAAAGGAATGGATGTTCATAAATTAAGGGGAAGAGAGAGAAAAGCCTTTTCTAAGGAGGTTCAAATCATTTTCCAAGATCCATATGCATCACTAAATCCAAGAATGACTGTAGGAGACATAATAGCAGAGGGTATAGACATTCATAAATTAGCTTCTAATTCAAAAGAGAGAAGTGAGAGAGTCAATGAATTCTTGAGATTAGTAGGATTAAATAAAGAACATGCAAATAGATTTGTTCATGAATTTTCAGGAGGTCAAAGACAAAGAATTGGTATAGCAAGAGCACTTGCAGTAGAACCTAAATTTATAATGTGTGATGAACCAATTTCAGCATTAGATGTTTCTATACAGGCGCAAATTGTAAATCTTTTAATGAAATTGCAGAGGGATATGGGATTAACCTATTTATTTATAGCCCATGACCTATCTATGGTAAAGCATATATCTAATAGAGTAGCTGTTATGTATCTTGGAGTTATAGTAGAGCTTACCAATAGTAAAGAATTATATAAACATCCAAGTCATCCATATACTAAGGCATTATTATCTGCAATACCTATACCAGATCCATTGGTGGAAAGAGCAAGACAGAGAATTATGCTAGAAGGAGATGTACCTAGTCCTATAAATCCTCCATTAGGATGTAAATTTGTTAAAAGATGCAAATATGCCACAGCCAGATGTAATGAAGAAGCGCCAATTCTTAAAGAGATATCAGCTAATCACTTTGTAGCGTGTCATTTATATTAGATTGATTTTATATTTTAAATATAGGAAAAGGATTGTGTTATGAATAGAACTATAGATTATTTTAAAGACATAATGAAAGCACTTATGATAGGTATAATGGTAGCTTTGCTCATAATGGTGTTAACTGCACTGATAACATTTATAGTAAATCACAATAATATTAAAGGAGTTTTAGAAACAGTTAAAAACACTTTATTTATTATTGGAGCATTTGGACTATTAATATGCTCTGGATTTATATTAAAACGAGATTCAAGGAGACCATTAGCATACGAGGATCAATGGAAGGAAAAATTTAGAACTATCAAATTTCAAAATGTTTTAATGGTTATAACTGTAACACTTTTATGTTTTGGAATAGGTATAGATAGAATTATTTATTATTGGTAATCTTATAGCTTAAATACAACTCTATTAGAGGGGTATTTAAGCTTATTTTTTATGGTAGAATATATAGAGATATTTAAGTGCGTTGATAAAGATGCACATTACTACTGGAAAGCAGTTTCGAAAGATTCATTTATAATAATATGCATATTTATCAATCCAGTATGATAGTAAAATCATAAATAGAGAAAGGAAGTAAAACATAGTTATGGATAGCAATAATAATAGATTGGAAGAAATTGAGGAGTAAGTTGCATGATTATAGTTAACACAAAACAAGAGTTATTTGAGTTAGTTGAAAAAAATTCTATGGTACTTCTATATTTTTCGTCAGAAAATTGCTCTACTTGTATGGCATTAAAACCAAAGATTCAACAGTTACTAACTAAGTACCCAAAAGTAATTTCAGGTGAGATAGAAGGACGGGTGTTATCAAAGTTTGCTGCAGATTTTAATGTTTTTTCGCCACCAATAATTATTTTGTATGTGGATGGAAAGGAGACCATAAGAGAGGGCAGATATGCTAGCATTGAGGAATTAGAAGGAAAGATTAAAAGATATTATGAAATGATATTTTAATTTATAGACTATGTTTCAATATAGGGCTAAATTTTCTGTAAGTTACTTCTTTTGCAATACTATGTAGTTCTTTATCAATACTATATTGAAACATAGCTAATTTATAAAATATTTATGTATGTAAATATTTTCATAAAGGGATGATTAATTGAGGAAAATATTATAGAATATAGATATAAATATATTTTAGGGGGGCTAATTATGAATAAAGCTGTTAATATTGATTGGAAAAATCTTAGTTTTAGTTATATGAAGACAAATTTCCGCTATATTTCTATTTGGAAAGATGGAAATTGGGATGAGGGTATACTTACAGAGGATAATAAGTTAACCATTAGTGAAGCTTCAACATCATTACATTATGGACAGCAATGCTTTGAGGGCTTGAAAGCCTATAGAACTAAGGAGGGAAAGGTACAATTATTTAGAGTAGATGAAAATGCAAAGAGAATTAATAGAAGTTGTAAACGATTGCTAATGCCTACAATTCCAGAAGAAAAATTCATAGATGCTTGCATACAGGTGGTAAGAGCTAATGATGAATTTGTACCACCTTATGGAACTGGTGCAACTTTATATTTAAGACCTTTTGTTATAGGGATAGGGGATAATTTAGGCGTAAAACCTGCTCCTGAATACATGTTTTGTATATTCTGCTCACCTGTTGGACCTTATTTTAAAGGGGAAATGGCACCAGTTAATTTCATGATAGCTGACTATGATAGAGCAGCACCATTAGGTACAGGTTCTGAAAAGGTAGGAGGAAATTATGCAGCAAGTCTTTATCCTCATGAAATAGCAGTTAAGAGAGGATTTGCTGATTGTATTTATCTAGATCCAGCAACTCATAGTAAAATTGAAGAAGTAGGAGCAGCAAATTTCTTCGGGATTACTAAGGATAATAAATTTATTACTCCAGAATCTGAGTCTATTTTACCGAGTATAACTAAATATTCACTAATGTATCTTGCAAAAGAGTACTTAAAAATGGAAGTAGAAGAAAGAGATGTACTTATAGATAATCTTTCAGAATTTAAAGAAGCCGGTGCTTGTGGTACAGCTGCAGTTATTACTCCAATTGGAGGAATTGAATATAAAGGAGGACTTCATGTATTCCATAGTGAAACAGAAGTAGGACCTATAACAAAAGAGCTCTACAATACATTATGTGGAATACAAATTGGAGATGTAGAAGCACCTGAAGGATGGATATTTGAAGTATAGAAAATAAAAGAGAATAAAGAGAATATAATTTCATATAAGGTTCAGCTAGGTTTAAATTTCTAGCTGAACTTTTTTATTTGATTTTATTTTAAATGATTTTTAATAATATGTAGTTCTAGAATCAACAATCATTTAAAACACAGTCCTTTAACTTAATTATATCTGAGAAAAAGACAATTTTATATAAATAAAGGAAGTATAGAGTTATACCAATGAGTGTATAGAAAGGATTTCACTTATTTTAACAAGGTAAAGTGTAAAATTTTGTTGTTAATTTAAGTAAAAAAATGTAATTTAAGTATTGAAATTACATATAGTATAATTTAAAATTAAACTAAGTAATCAGTAAATTGATAAAAATGCAGCTAATTTCAACTTGAGTAAACATATTTATTTTATTTATACATAAATATTTTATTAAATAAATAAAGTATTAATACAATCTATATTTTTATTAAGGGGTTGAAGGGGAAAAATGAATAAGTTATTAAAGAAAATTGCAACATTGGTTATCACTGGAGCATTTATATTTACAGGATGTGGAGGGGCATCGTCTGGAGGAGATAAACCAATTGGTGACAAAGAAGCCTCAAAAGAAATTAAAGTTGGATTTCTTTATTCAGGGCCAGCTAGTGATGGAGGATACAATTATGTCCATGACCAAGGTAGATTATATCTAGAAAAGGAACTTGGAGTTAAAACTGTTTATAAAGAGTCAGTAAAGGAAGAAAAATCAGAGGTTCAAAAAACTGCTGAAACTATGATAGAAGAGGGATGTAATGTAATTATTGGAGTTAGCTTTGGATTCCAAGAAGGATTACTTGCAACAGCTAAAAATTATCCAGAAGTTAAATTCCTACATTGTTCAGGTTTTGAACTAGCTGATAATATGGGGCAATATTTTGGTAGAATACATGAAATGCAATATCTAAATGGTGTTATAGCTGGATTAACGACTAAGACAAATAAATTAGGATTTGTTGGTGCATTCCCATTTCCTGAGGTTATAAGAAATATAAATGCATTTACATTAGGTGCAAAATCAGTTAATCCTGATGTAACTGTAAAGGTTAATTGGACAAGCACTTGGTATGATCCAGCAAAGGAAAAAGAGGCTGCAAAAGCATTACTTGATGCTGGAATAGATGTAATAGGACAACACCAAAATACACCAGGACCACAACAAGCGGCAGAGGAAAAAGGTGCATTTGCAACTGGATATAATACAGATATGAGTAAAACAGCTCCAAAAGCTAACCTTTCTTCAGCAGTATTTAATTGGGGATCTTACTATGTAAAGGCAGTTAAAGATATACAAGATGGAAAATGGAAATCAGAGAAATATTGGGGTGGAATCGAGGATAAGGTTGTTGATATAGTTATAACAGATTTAGTATCATCAGAAAACAAGGCTAAGGTAGAAGCTGTAAAAGAAGATATAAAGTCAGGTAAAAATAAGATATTTCAAGGATCTATAAAGGATCAAAAGGGACAAGAGAAGCTTAAAGCTGGAGAAGTTATGAGTGATGAAGATGTTTGGAATATTAACTGGTTTGTAGAGGGTATAGATGGAATAATACCAAATAATTAGCGAAAATAAAGGAGAACTGAAGATATTACCTTCAGTTCTATTTTTAGATTGAGGAGGATAATATGAAAATCGATGCACCATATATTTCTATGAATGATATAAAAAAGATCTTTGGTAAAGTAGTGGCAAATAATAATGTGAATTTTAGTGTAAATGGAGGAGAGATACATACCTTACTTGGTGAGAATGGAGCTGGTAAGAGCACCTTGATAAATATTTTGTCCGGTGTGTATAGTCCAGATAACGGAAGTATATCAATACATGGTAAACAGATGAATTTTACTTGTCCTAAGGATGCTATTAAAGCTGGAGTAGGAACTATATATCAACATTTTAAATTGGTAGAAGCTATGACTGCTAGGGAGAATATAACTCTTGGTTTTACAACAGGTATTTTTCATGGTAAGGATAAAGTAGAGGTGAAAATTAAAGATATATGCAAAAAAATGGGTCTTGAAGTTGATTTAAATAAATATGTAGGAGATATGTCAGTAGGAGAAAAGCAGAATTTAGAAATAGTAAAGGTACTTTATAGGGGAGCTGATATATTAATACTGGATGAACCTACAGCCGTGTTTACACCTCAAGAAACCAAAAAATTATTTGAAATAATGAAGAAGATGAAAGAACATGGCTGTGCTATTATTTTCATATCTCATAAGATGGATGAAGTAATGGAAGTAAGTGATAGGATAACAGTGTTAAGAAAAGGGGAAGTTGTTAGAACAGTGGATAAGAAAAATACTAACCCCAAAGAACTTACTGAGCTTATGGTTGGACGTTCAATAAATTTGGCTATAGAAAGAGCAGAAATAGAATCAGGAAAAAATATGCTAGAAATAAGGAATTTAACTATATTAAACGAAGAAAAAGTAGAAGCTGTAAAAAATATTTCTTTTAATATTAGGTCTGGAGAAATTCTTGGAATTGCAGGTATAGCAGGATGTGGACAGAGGGAATTATGTGAGGCTATAGCTGGAATTTACCCTATAAAATCTGGGGATATAGTATTTGAAGGAGAAAGTTTAGTGGGGAAAAATCCTAAGGAGTTTATAAAGAAAGGAATATCTATGAGTTTCATTCCAGAGGATAGGTTGGGAATGGGATTAGTAGGGTCCATGGATATGGTAGATAATCTTATATTAAAAAGTTACCATAATGAAAAGGGACTATTTATTAATAGGAAGCCAGTAGAAATAAAAGCTAAGGATATTGTTAATACGCTAGAAATAAAAACTCCAGGAGTTCATTTTCCAATAAAATATTTGTCTGGAGGTAATATTCAGAAAATTCTATTAGGTAGAGAATTGAGTTCACAACCTCGACTTCTTGTAATGGCCTATCCAGTCAGGGGACTTGATATCAATACTTGCTATACTATATATAATTTAATAAATGAAGAAAAGAAGAAAGGTACAGCTATTTTATTTGTTGGGGAAGATTTGGATGTACTTATGGAATTGTGCGATAGAATAATGGTAATGAGTGGAGGAACATCCACAGGAATACTTGATAGTGCCGAAGTTACAAAAGATAAATTGGCACTTATGATGGTGGGAGAGAATATTCATAAGGTTAAGGGGTGCTGTAGATGATTAAATTTATTAAAAGAGGTGAAGTTAGTAAGAAGATTAATTTTATTGTAAGAATTATGGCTATAATCTTAGCATTAGTAGTTGCAGGTATATTTATGGCAATACTAGGTCATAACCCCGTAGAAGTTTATGGATACATGATTAAGGGTGCCTTTGGATCGCCTGGGAAAATAAGACAGACTATAATATTAGTAATCCCTCTTTTGATAACAGGGCTTGGGGTGTCAGTAGCATTTAAAATGCAGTATTGGAATATTGGAGGAGAAGGTCAGATATTAATGGGAGCCTTTGGGGCTTCTCTATTTGCTCTTAACTTTCCTAGCTTACCAATGCCCCTGTTATTAATTTTAATGATAATTTCAGGTGCTATATTTGGTGGATTATGGGCATTAATTTCAGGAGTATTAAAGGTGTATTTTAACACTAATGAAACCATAACCACCTTGATGTTAAATTATGTAGCACTAAAAATCATAACTTACTTACAATATGATGCATGGAAGGATAAACAAGCGCTTGGATTTCCTAAGATAGCAAACTTTCCGGATAATGCCATATTTCCATCAGTATTTAGAGTTCATATTGGATGGATAATAGCATTGGTGTTAGTGGTTATATTCTATGTGTCTATGAAGCACAGTAAGATGGGATATGAGATATCCGTGTTAGGTGAAAGTGAAAACACTGCAAAATATGCAGGGATAAATATTAAGAAAACTATACTTAAGGCAGTATTTATAAGTGGAGCAATGTGTGGGCTAACAGGGGTTATCCAATCATCTGCAGTTAGTAACACATTATCTGTGGAAGTTACTGGTGGAATGGGGTATACAGCCATAATTGTGGCTTGGTTATCCAATCTTAATGCTCCTATTATGCTTATAGTATCGGTATTATTTGCAGCTTTACTGGAAGGTGGAGCTTATATCCAGACAGCATTTGGAATTCCTAATGCAGCAGCATCAGTAATGCAGGCATTGATATTGTTTTTTGTATTAGGTAGTGAATTCTTTGTAAAATATAAACTAGTTTTTACAAATAAACTCAAAAAGAGTAATTCTGGGGAAGTCCGCAAAATAGAAAGTAAGGATGAGGTGATATAATGGATTGGGTAGCATTTTTTGCATCTGCAGTGGTAGCAGGAACACCACTACTATTTGCCACTTTAGGAGAGATAATAACTGAAAAATCAGGAAATTTAAACTTAGGTGTTGAAGGTATGATGCTCCTAGGGGCGGTTGCTGGATTTATTGCAGGCTTTAAAACTGAAAGTGCTACAATAGCCTTAATTTCAGCAATGGTAGCAGGAGGGCTTGGTGGGGTAGTATTTTCTTATTTAACAGTTTCATTAAGAGCAAACCAAGTAGTTACAGGATTAACACTTACCATATTTGGAACAGGGATTTCAAGTCTCTGGGGAGTAACTGTAGTAGGACAGATAGTTCCAGAATCCATTAAAAAGATATTTACGCCGACTAAGATACCAATTTTAGGTGATATACCCTTTATAGGAGAGATATTCTTTAGACAAGATGCATTTATATACTTGTCTTACATTATAGCTATAGTGCTAGGAATATATTTACTGAGAACAAATAAGGGAAATAATTTAAAGGCAGTAGGCGAGAATCCATCAGCTGCTGACGTAGCAAGCATTAATGTTAAACTATATAGATATATTCATACTATATTAGGTGGAGCGTTATGTGGTCTTGGAGGAGCATATTTATCACTAGTTTATGTGCCTGCATGGCAAGAAAACATAACTGCAGGAAGAGGATGGATTGCAGTAGCATTAGTTATTTTTGCATCATGGAATCCTTACAAGGCATTGGCAGGTGCCTACTTATTTGGAGGACTAGATATTATAGGCTTTAGAGTTACTCAGTCAATAATATCCCCATATTTTCTATCAATGTTGCCTTATGTAGTGACAATTATTGTATTGGTACTAGTATCTGCAAGGAAATCTAGAAAAAATGCACCTCCAAAGTCTCTAGGAGTTGCTTATTTTAGGGAAGAACGATGATAACAAATGAATTTATATAGTGAATAGTGAGAACTTAAATATTATTTTTCTGAAAAAAGTAATATTTAAGTTCTTTTACTTTTAACATATATGGAAATATACACAATATAAAAGTTTTATTTATAATTTTATGAAAATAAAAGTATAAAAATGTTTGACTTCGACAAAAAATGCTGTTAAAATAAAACACGAACTATAAAAAGACTACATAATACAATGTTCGTAATTATATTAAATACATCAGTTTTGCAGAGGAGTTAATGACTATGAAGAAGAAATGGGCTTATATATTATTTATACCATGCTTGGTGTTGGTTCTATATTTTTTAATAGTACCACTTTTAAGCACTATAATTCCAACTTTTAGTGTAGACGGAAGTTTTAGTTTAAAAAATTATATGGATTTCTTTAAGGATGAATACATGGTAAAAATATTCATAAGAACCTTAAAGGTATCTCTAATAGCCTCCTTAATTTCTATGATTATTGGGGTACCCACAGCTTATTTTATATCAAGGACATCGAAAAAACTTAGAGGTCTATTGATGGCAATGACTATATTTCCAATATTGACAAATTCAGTAGTTCGTTCTTTTGCTTGGATGAGTATATTAGGAAAAACAGGAGTCATAAATAGCTTACTTATGAAGTTAAACATAATTAAAGAACCCCTGTCTCTTTTATATACAGAAGGAGCAATAATAGTTGGAACTATATATATTTTTTTGCCATTAATGATAACTTCACTTGTAGGCGTTATGGAGAACATAGATAAGGATCTATTAGAAGCTGCGGAAAGCTTAGGAGCTAATAGATTTAAAGCTTTCTTAAAAGTAGTATTTCCTCTAAGTGTGCCTGGGTTAATAGTTGGAACAGTACTTGTGTTTACAGGTTCATTAACAGCATATACAACACCTCAATTATTAGGTGGAAATAAAAATACTGTATTAGCGACGCTTATATATCAGAAGACTATGACTCTAGGCGACTGGCAAGGTGCAGCAGTAGTAGCTAGTATAATGATTGTGACTACATTGCTGGTTATAAAAGGAATAAACTATCTTGCAGGAAAGCTAGATAAGAGAGGTGTGTAAGATGAAAAAGAATAAGATGTTAACATTGTTTGTGTTTTTAGTATATACATTTTTATTTGCTCCACTTATTATCATAACTTTGACAAGTATAGGAACAGAAAGTTATATAGCGTTCCCACCTAAAGGCTTTAGTTTACAATGGTTTGTAAATATTTTTAAATCAAAGTCTTTTATGCAGACCATGGGCACAAGTTTTCTAATTTCTATAGTAGCTACATTGACAGCATTAGTTATTGGAGTACCAGTAGCTTATGGATTAAGTAGAATGAATTTTAAGGGAAAGGGAGCACTAAAAAGTTTCTTTTTTTCACCACTTATAATACCAGGAATAGTAGTTGGATTTTCACTATTTCAATTTTTAGTAGCAAAGTTACAACTGTCTATATATATGAGCTTATTCATAGGACATACCTTGGTAATTATACCTTATATAATTAGAGTTATTGGATCTAGTTTAGAAGTCTTTGATTACTCTATTGAGGAAGCTGCCATGAGTTTAGGATGTACAAAATTTATGACATTCTTTAGAGTGGTTATGCCGAATATAACCTCAGGAATAATAGCAGCATTTATGTTAGCATTTATAAATTCCTTTAATAATGTACCTGTATCTATATTTTTGACAGGTCCGGGGGTTAGTACTTTACCAATAACTATGATGAGCTATGTAGAATACAATTATGATCCTACAGTTTCAGCTCTATCAGTTTTATTGATGTTGATAACTATAGGAATCATGTTTATAGTAGAAAAAACCTTAGGCTTAAGCAATTTTTCAGCTTAAATATTGGAGGAGTAAGCATATGGATTTAATTAACTTAAAAGATATAACAGTATCCTATGATGGAAAGATAAATATTCTAGAAAACTTGAATTTAAAGATAAAGAAAGGGGAATTAGTATCTCTTTTAGGACCAAGTGGATGTGGTAAGACTACAACACTTAGAGTTGTAGCAGGCTTTATTGAGCCAGTTAAGGGAAGTTTTATGTTACAGGATAAAGACTATACTAATATTCCAGTGCATAATAGAAACTTTGGATTAGTATTTCAAAGTTATGCATTATTTCCACACTTAAATGTTGAAGAAAATGTGGCCTTTGGATTAAAGATGAAAAAGTTGCCTAAAGAAGAAATTAAGGAAAAAGTAAAGGAAATAATAAAACTTGTAGATATGGAGCATTTAGCTAAAAGATACCCAAAGGAGTTGTCAGGAGGACAAAGACAAAGGGTTGCTATTGCAAGAGCTTTAGTTATAGAGCCAAGTTTATTGCTACTAGATGAGCCGCTAAGCAACTTAGATGCTAAGTTAAGACTTAAAATGAGGGTAGAAATTAGAAAACTTCAACAGGAATTGGGGATAACCACATTATTCGTAACCCATGACCAAGAGGAATGTTTTTCTATATCCGATAGAGTTGCAGTAATGAATAGTGGATTAATAGAGCAGTTTGATACTCCAGAGAATATATATTCAAATCCAGCTACAGAGTTTGTGGCAAGATTCGTAGGGTTTGAAAACTTCATAGATTTAGAAATGGTTTCTAAAGGATTATATAAGACTTCATCAGGTCATGAATTTAAGGTGAGCAATGGCGAAAAAAATGGTTCAATTAAGGGAACTATAAGACCAGAAGATATTAAAATAGTTGAAGAGAAGATTGATAATCTTATAGAAGGTAGAGTTGAAATAAGAACATTCTTAGGTAAATCTTATCAATATAACGTAACTACAGATATTGGAACTTTAATCGTTAATAGTGAAAATGATGTGATTTACAATCAAGGAGATACAATTAAACTTCACTTACCAGAAAATAAAATGGTATTAGTATAAAAATAACTTAAGGTGAAAGAGGGGAAATAATTTATGTTAAAAAAATCGTTAGCTATAACATTAGCACTAGCACTATCAGTAGTAGGATTAGTAGGATGTGGGTCAAAAGATGAAGGTTCTAAAGGTGGAGAAAAAAAGGAACTTGTAATTTCCACTTTTGGATTAAATGAAGATAAGATGTGGGAGAATTTATTTACACCTTTTGAAAAAGAACATGGTGTGAAAATTGTTTTAGAAACTGGAAATAACTCAGAGAGATTAACTAAACTTAAAAATAACCCTAATTCTAATGTAGATATTATTTGTTTAGCTGAATCTTTTGCACAAGAGGGAATAGATGGAGGGCTTTTTGAAGAACTGGATTATAGTAAAATAGCTAATGCAGAAAAATTAAATGTAAAAGCTCAAGAAACTGTAAAAGCAGGATTTGGTCCAGCACAAGCACAAAACAGTATAGGATTAGTAGTAAATTCAACAGCAGGTATAGAGGTAAATTCATGGGAAGATCTATGGAAGCCTGAATTAAAAGGGAAAATAGCTATACCAGATATAACTACTACTAATGGACCAGCTATGGTATATATGGCTGCAGTAAAAGCAGGAGTAGATGTTAGCACTGACAAAGGAGAAGCTGCATTTAAAGAATTAGAAGCATTAAAGCCAAATGTAGTTAAAACTTATTCGAAGTCATCAGATTTAGCTAACATGTTCGCAAGTGGAGAAATTGTAGCAGCAGTAGCAGCAGATTTTGCTTATGGAAACATAGTAAAAGCAAGCCCAGATGTTAAATATATCATACCTGAATCTGGAACTTACTTAAACTTTAATACCCTTAACATAAATAAAAATTCTAAAAATAAAGACATGGCTTATGAGTTTATAAACTATGTATTAAGCACAGAAAGTCAAACAAGAACAGCTAAAGGTTATTCAGAGTCTCCAGTAAATGGTGAGGTTAAACTTAATGAAGAAGAAGCTAAAAATTTAACTTATGGACCAATGGTAGATAATGCAAAAACTATAGATTTTAGTGTTGTTAATCCATTAATGCCTGAATGGATTGATAAGTGGAATAGAATGATGAATTAAATTTTCAGGAATAGGTTAGGTGAGTCATGGTAGTTGATTATATTATAAAAAACATTTATGTGTATAATAGTTACTTCAAGAAATTTATTCAAGATGATGTAGCTATTAAGGATCATAGGTTTGTATATATAGGTCAGGAATATGAAGATAAGCTATTTCCTAAAAAGGTGTTAGAGGGAAATGGACAATATATGGTTCCAGGACTTATAGACATTCATATGCATATAGAAAGTTCCATGACTACTCCAAGTGAATTCTCAAAATGGGCTATAAAACATGGGGTCACCACAGTTGTGGCTGATCCCCATGAAATAGCTAATGTGTTTGGAGTGGAAGGCATAAGAGAATTTTTAAAAAATGATGAAAAACTGGATATTTTCTATGGTATACCGAGCTCAGTACCATCAACATCGCAGAACCTTGAAACTACAGGAGGAACTATAAGTGATGATGAGGTAAGTGAGCTTTTGTGTTATGAGAAGATATTATGTCTTGGAGAAGTCATGAATTTCAAAGATTTAATTGAAGATGAGCATTCACAAATCAATAGGATAATTAAGAACGTAAGAAGAAAAAAAAGAAATTTTCCTCTAGAAGGACATTGTCCTAAAATAGCAGGAGTAGATTTAGCCTTATATATTTACAGAGGAGTAGATGGAGATCATACTCAACAGACTGTAGAATCTATAAAAGAAAAAATTTTCAATGGAATGTTTATGGAAATACAACATAAATCTATGAGTAAAGAAAATATGGATTTTTTAATAGAAAATAGCTTATATGAGCATTTCTGTTTAGTAACAGACGATGTTATGGCTGATAAACTGATGGAAGGTCATCTAAACTTATTGCTTAAAAAAGCTGTAGCAATGGGAATGAAAATAGAAGATGCTATTTATGTTTCTACATTTACTCCAGCTAGAAGGATGGGGCTTTTAGATAGGGGAGCTATAGCTCCAGGAAAGGTAGCAGATTTTATTTTAATAGATGACATAAAAGACTTTTCAATAGATTCAGTATATAAAAATGGACAGTGTGTATATGAAGCAAAAAGTGGATGGAAAGATGAATATTTTAATAATGACGCTACTTTTCCAGATAGTTTTTTTAATAGTATAAGACTAGAGTCAATTACTGAGGAGCAGCTAAAGCTTAATTATAAAACAAATGAGAAGAATGTTTTATGCAGAACTATGGAAGTATGTAATAATACAACCTTTACTAAAGAAGGGGAAATAAGCTTAGAGGTGATAGAAGGTGAGGTGCAGTGGCAGAAAGAAGAGTGTGCACTTATAGCTGTATTTGAACGTTATGGGAAAAATAAGGGAAGGGCGTTTGGATTAGTTACAGGAGATATAATAGCTAAAGGGGCAATAGCTACTACATGGTCCCACGATCATCATAATTTAATGGTTATGGGTAAAAATATTAAGGACATGGTTTTGGCAGCAAATAAGATTATAGAAATGCAGGGTGGATATGCGGTAAGTAATAATGGAGAAACAATAGCTTCAGTGCCACTATCTATTGGAGGCATAGTGAGTAATGAACCTATAGAAGAACTAGGAAGTAGTTTAAAAAAGGTAAGAGAAGCAATGAAGATGTTAGGATATAATCATAATAATGAAATTATGTCCTTTAGCACATTATCATTACCCGTGAGTCCTGAATTAAAAATAACAGATGTGGGTTTGATAGATGTTAGAAAGCAGAAAATTGTTTCGTTATTTAAATAAGTCATATTCACTTAGGAAGTGTAGGTGAAAGTAAATGAATAAATTAAAATTAATACACAACGTAACCCTTATTACTATGAATAAGAATAAGGATATTATAGAAAATGGTGTTTTGGTCATCAAGGGAGATACCATAATAGCTGTCGGTGATAGGGAGCTATATGAAGAATATAGTGATAGAAGAGATGTTGAATTTATAGATGGAGAAGATGGGATTTTAATGCCAGGTATGGTAAATTGCCATACCCATGGTTCCATGGTAGTCTTTAGGAGTTTAGCTGATGATTATAAGGATAGATTAAAAAGATATTTATTTCCACTAGAGAAAAAATGCATGACTGAAGAACTTGTTTATATAGGAGCAAGATATGCTATAGCTGAAATGCTTTTAGGTGGTGTTACTACCTTTTGTGATATGTACTATTTTGAAGATAAGGTGGCTCAGGCTTGTAAAGAACTTGGTATGAGGGGAGTATTATGTGAAACTATATTAGGTTTTGCTTCTCCAGATTCTGAGGAGCCCTATGGTGGACTAGATAAATCTATAGAGTTTATAGAAAAATGGAAAGGTGACAGCTTAGTAATTCCAGGGATAGCACCTCATGCACCTTATACCAATAGTGATGAAAGTTTAAAACGTGCGTATGAAATTTCTAAAGAATATAAAGTACCTCTTACCATGCATGTGGCAGAGATGGATTATGAATGGGAGCAGTATAGGGAAAAATATGGACTAACGCCTATTCAGTATTTAGAAAGCCTAGGAATTCTTCATCAAGGTTTCATATCGGCACATACTATTTTAGTGGATGATAATGATATAGAGTTGCTTAAAAAATATAATGTGGGAGTATCTCATAACATAGGAGCTAACTCAAAGGGAGCTAAAGGTGTAGCACCAATTTTGAAAATGAAAGAAAATGGAATTAATATAGGTTTGGGAACTGATGGACCAATGAGTGGAAACACCTTAGATATAATTACTCAAATGGCGCAGGTAGGAAAAATTCATAAATTAGTCAATAATGATAGAACACTTCTGCCAGCCAGTGAACTTGTGGAAATGGCAACTATAGGTGGAGCTAAGGTCTTAGGTGTTGAAGATATGGTTGGATCCATAGAAATCGGTAAAAAGAGTGATTTAGTGATTGTTGAAACTAAATCTGTAAATATGCAGCCAATATATGATTATTATTCAGCATTAGTGTATTCAGCTAATCCAGCAAATGTACATACTGTGATTATAAACGGTAGAATAGTTGTAAGGAATAAGAAGCTTATCTCTTCGGAATTTGGTGAAATAAGAAGTGCCTTAATAGAAGTTAAAGATAGAATTAATAAAATAGCAATGACTTTATAAGTCATTGCTATTATTTTTAGTTTTTATATACCATCATCTTCAACAATTTTACTTGGTGGAGCTTCTAATTTTTCTGGATGTTTTATAAGGGTGGAAAAATGTCGAAGAGCCTTTACTAAATATACGCCATCTCCAATTCTTTCATCAATAGAGCAGGATAAATTTAAATAATTTTTCCCTTCTTTTTTAGTGATTTTACCCATGGTAACAAATAAAGAAGTTGTACCCCATTCATAGAGGTGATGATTAAGGGCATTATGTCCTACACTGCCTAAGTTAGATATATAAATACTTGAGAAGAGAGGTATTATATCTATATATTTCTTAGGTAACATACCCATAATACTCAACTTATTAAACATATATGATGTGAAATTCAGTATGGGCGAAGGGAGTTTTGAAACGAAGTCCATCAATTTATCATCATCTTTATCTACATTAGAACGGCATATTTTTATTGCATCATTTACTTTTCTCGATACATCAAAAATTGTATCTGTTTTATTGAAGTACACCTTAGCATTGCTTTCCTGATAACTTCCATTTACCATCTTTAACACCACAAAGGAAATAGATAGAAAATTTCTAGCATATAACTTTTTACCAGCCACAAATCTATTAAGGTATGGGTATTCAACAAAAGTTCGTATAGCAGCTGCTATAACTACTTCAAAAGCACCTATCTTTAAATCTTTATTGTTTTTATTAAAATCTCTTATATATTGTTTTGCATTATCAAATTCAACTTCCTCAGGTGAATACACAATACTTCCATTTCTAGTTTTAAGAAGATAAGGCATAAGTTTTCTCATAGGATCTATATTTTTTAATAATTTACCGTCTTTCATAATTTTCACCTAATCCTTTTAACTATAGTTAGGCATCTGAAGAGAAATAACTAGTTATTTTTTTGAAGATGCCTTATTAAAATATATGAAAAGTTACTCTAAAAATAACCATATAAAATAACCATATAATATATACTATTTCTAGAGCGGCATTTAGCTTCTTCATATTATATAATTACTCATAAATATAACAAATATATACTATTATCACATAAAATAGCATAAGATAAAAGGTTTTGTTAATAATATATGTACAAATCACCTAAGAAATGATATATGTTAAGATAAGGTATTTGGAATGAAAATAAGGAGTTAGCGAATAATGAATAAATTATTTGAGGAATATATAGTCTTTCTGTATTTAATAATTATAGGATTTATAGGATTAAAAGGAATACAGCAAGAGATAAATCATATAGTATTGATTCCGTTTTTATCATTACTTTTTGCAGTGGTATTCTTTGCAATAACAAGCTATAAGACCTCAGTTAGAGATAAGATTAATAATATTTAAAGCAAATTATATATAAAATAAAAAGTGAATTGTATTTTTAATTACAATTCACTTTTTACTTAGTAGACATTTTTAATTTGGTAATAATAAATATTTATTGGTAATAAAAATCAGTTTAAATTCTTTTAATTATATAGTAGAATTTTAAATGGGTGATAAATAAAAGTAAAACATAAGGAAAATGTCTTATTTTGCTTAAAATCAAAATAAGGAGGGGAGGACTATGACAATAAATACAAACAAAAGAAAATTAGAAGAGGTATATCCACGCCCGAAAGAGGATAGAAGATTTTTATCATATGTACCTGACCCAACACATAAAAGACAACAAGTAGATAGAAGGGGAATCCCTATTGTTGGAAGTAAGAGTGATGGAAGGGAAACCCATAAGTATATTAATGAAATAAATGAGGCTGGAATAAGATACTATACTCATACAGAGGTAGAATTTCGTACTGAAAAAGAAAATAAAAAGTTTATCATAAGAGGAGACAGTGTGGATTTATCTGTATCTGGGATATTAGTTAAAATTTCTAAAGAGGATGCACAATGTATAGATATAGACGATGAGGTTACTCTAAAGTTTAAAATTCCTAAAGGAGCTATGCAGGAAGGATATGAAAATAAAGTTAAGATAAGAGCTAAGGTTATGAGATATGCAGATGAGAAAAAAACATCTGATGATGGTGAACTTTGCTATATAGGATTTATGTTTAATAAATCTTTAGCTCAATATTTTTCAAAAAGAAAGTGGATTTCAGAAATCACAATATCAAGTATATTTTTAGGCATCATTGTATTTATGATTATGCTAATGCGTTTAGAAAGCGTTATTTATTTTAAGTATAATGTACTTTTATATAGCTATAGTATTTTAACTGCCACGTATCTGCTTTCAAGATATCTTTTTGGGGCAGCCTATAAGACAGTGCCCGTAGATATAGAGTATACTCCAGGAGTTTCAGTGGTAATACCTTGTTTTAATGAGGAGACCTGGATACATAAAACTATAATAAGTTGTTTAAATCAAGATTATCCTGTGGATAAATTAGAAGTTATAGTTGTAGATGACTGCTCGAATGATAATTCTGTAGAAAAAATTGAAGAAGTTATAAAGGCTTTAAAGCGTGAATGCGCTCAATATCATATTGAAGATAGGATAAAATTTATACCATTAAAAGAAAATAGTGGGAAAAGGGTTGCGTTGGTAAAAGGTGTAGAGGAATCAAAGCATGAGCTTGTTACATTTGTAGATTCAGATAGCTTTTTACAACCTACAGCTATTAGGAACCTTGTACAACCCTTTAGAGATCCTAAAGTTGGTGGAGTAACAGGAAGAACAGATGTGGAGAATAAATGGACAAACTATATAACTAAGATGCAAGCAGTAAGATATTATGTAGCATTTCGTATAATAAAAGCTGCAGAGGCAGTATTCGATGCAGTTACATGTCTTTCAGGGCCAATATCTTGTTATAGAAAAGAATTGGTAGAAGAAAATAAGGAGGCATGGCTTAATCAGAAATTTTTTGGGCAGCCTGCAACCTTTGGAGATGACAGAAGTATGACAAATTTTATACTACGTCATCATAGAACTACCTATCAAGATACAGCAATATGTACAACCATAGTTCCTTCTGAATTTAAATCATTTTTAAAGCAACAGATGAGATGGAAGCGTTCATGGCTTAGGGAATCCTTAAGAGCTGGAATCTTTATGTGGCGAAAAGAACCTTTTCAAGCATTATCATTTTATGCAGGAATAATAGTACCTATCCTTGCTCCAATTGTGGTTATATATAACCTTGTTTATGTTCCGGTGGTCTATAATATATTTCCCACAGTGTTTATTACAGGAATATTACTAATGAGTTTACTAATGAGCTTTGTTTATCTTTGGTTTAGAAAGAGTCGCATATGGATCTATGGATTGGTTTTTTGTCTATTTTATGAATTCATTTTACTGTGGCAAATGCCTATTGCCTGCGTCACATTTTGGAAGTCTACTTGGGGAACTAGAAAAACCAAGGAAGATATAGAAGCTGATTTTAAGAAGCAAGAGAAAAAGAGACAACGTAAGATTGAAAGAGAAAAGAAAAAAGAAAAAAGGATGAAAGATATTACTTAGAAGAAAATATTTTGGAGGAATGTAAGTGGATAGTAGAAATTTAGATATACCAGCAGACATAAAAGCTAAAGATAGAAAAAAAATTATACGTACTATACTCCAAGTTATATTTTGTATATCTATTGTGATTGGGGTAAGTTTATACTTATGGTTCCCTAAAAAATATGTGGAACCAGATAAGACAAAATGGGCTCAAAGAGATGGATTTATAACTCTGTCATATGCTGGAGTAGCTCGTTCATCTAACAAAGATTTGGTTTCAAGGGAAGAGCTAAATAACCATTTAAAAGCACTATATGAATCAGGGTATGTGACCATTGGAGTTGAGGATATAAAAAATTATTATGAAAGTGGAAGTCCACTACCTGAAAAAGCACTATTTCTAATATTTGAAGATGGTAGGAAGGATTCCATGATTTTTGCGCAACCTATCTTAGAAAAATATAATTTTAAGGCTACTATGTTGAACTATGCAGCTAATGTTGAGAATAAAGATAGATTATTTTTAAAAGAAAAAGATTTAAGGTCCTTAGATAAGAATTCCTATTGGGAAATGGGCAGTAACGGATATAGATTTTCTTATATTAATGTTAGAGAAAAAGATATAGAGGATATGAAAACTAAAGATGGGGACAGTGAGGGTAATAAATTAGAATATAATCATTACCTGATGGACTATTTAAGAGATGAATATGGAGTACCTATAGAGAGTAAGAGTGAAATGCAGGAAAGAATTACTTGGGATTATGAACAAATGTATAGGATATATATGAAATCTCTAGGATATCAACCTGATGTTTATATGATAATGCACGGAAATTCAATATTTGAAAATATGAACTCTGCTGTGGAGAAAGTTAATTTAGAAAATGTATATAAGTATTTTAAAATTATGTTTAATAGAGAAGAGTCATGTTACAATACTTCGAAGGATTCCATATATAATCTTACAAGAATGCAAGTAAAACCAAATTGGTCAGTAAATAAGCTATTAATGGAAATTGAAAATTGGACAGATAGCAAGACTTCTGAAGGAGAACCTAATAAATAAAAAAGAGTAATCCTAATCACTAGAAGGTATTACTATAATTAGGGTTATCTTATTGTAGGGATATATAACGTGGGAGATGTATTATGAAGAAGAGAAAGTTATTTATGATTATAGCTATAGTTGTAGTATTTATAGTTATTGCGAGATGGGGAATTAATAGGTATTCTAAGGAAAAGTTTTATGATATTTCTGCTTGGATTGTAGAATGGGATTTAAAAAGGGGAATAGAAGAGTTAGAAAATACCTCTATGATATTAAGTAGTATACAGTCATTTGCAGCTTATTTTAATGAAGAAGATGAAGTATTCATAAAGGAAAACTTTGCAAAAGATATGGATAAAACTAAAAAAGAATTAAAGACTAAAGGTTTTAAAGATCTATATTTAACAGTAGTAAATGATATAGTTTTTAAGGATGGTAAATCAATTCAAAAAGATAGCAAGTTAATCACTAAGATAATGAAAGATAAAGAGAAAAGAGAGGCTCATATAGAGGAGTTAGTTAAACTAGTTGATAATGATAAATTTGTGGGACTTGAATTAGATTATGAAAAAATAGAAACAGATGTATGGAATGAGTATGCTTTATTTATAGAGGAGCTTGGAGAGGCACTTGAAAAATCAGGGAAACAGCTTAGAATAGTTTTAGAACCAAGATGTCCTTTAGAAAAAGTGAATTTTCCGAAGGACTATGAATATGTAATGATGGCTTATAATTTATATGGATATCATAGTGGACCGGGACCAAAGGCTGATAAAGAATTTATTATAAAGCAAAGTAAGAGGATGAACAGTAATTTTGACAATATACGAATAGCATTTGCTCTTGGTGGATTTGATTGGCAGGAAGATGGGAAAATAAAAGCAATAACTGAAATTGAAGCACAAAACTTATTATTGGAAGCTAATGGTGAAAAAAAGCGAGATAAAAAAAGCAATTCACTATATTTTAATTATACTGATGATTTTGGAGTGAAACATACAGTTTGGTATGCTGATAGTGAAACTATTTCAAATTGGATGGAAACAGCCCACGAAGAAGGAATAAGTAAATTTTCACTGTGGAGACTAGGTGGAAATAATGCAACTATAAAAGTAGATAAGTAAAATAGATGAGTAGAATGAACGTTTTTTTGAAGATGAAGAAATAAAAGATTAAAAGTATTTTATAATAAGGAGGTGATTCACATAGATAACTTCATTAAGAAAATAGGAATATTAATAATAGTAGTGATGACTACATTGTTAACTGTGGCTTGTTCTGAGAAAAAAGATGATAGATATCCCATAGAAGATAGAGAAGAAATGCTTTCTAAAGTTCAAAAAACAGAAGAAATTAACTATACTCCTTCCTTAAATGGAAAGAAGAGTGATGTTATTTCAAGTGTAATAACCGATAGAAAAGTTTTAAGTCTTACATTTCAAGGATTAGCAGATGATGAAATGATGAAAAAATTATTAGATGAACTTGATAAATTTAATATAAAAGCAACTTTTTTTGTTTCAGGAGTGAAAGTGGCAGAAGATACAGATGTGGCAAAGATGGTTATAGAAAGAGGTCATGAAATAGGAAATAGTACCCTTTCTGGAGCTGATCTTACAAAGAAGAGTTATGCTAAAAAAGTATCAGAAATTCTGAAATCTCATGAGATAATTGAAGATAAATTAGGGATTAAACCTAAGTACTTAAGACCTGGTCATGGAGCTGTAGATGAGGAGGTTCGTCTTGCAACAGCACAAGTTGGATATGAGAATATTATTAAATACAATATAAACCCTCAAGATTGGGAAGATAGGACTCCAGAGGAGATATCTATGCATATAGATGAAAAGAAAAAAAGAGGGGGAATTATTGTTTTAGATGCTGAAAAAAATTCACGGGTGGATGAATCCATAGCTTTAATTTACGATAAGCTTGCAAAGAAAGGATATGAACTTATACCATTAAAAGATCTAGTTCATATTTATGAAGATAGAAAGGCTAATCAATATATATCTGATAATAGCATAGTTAAAGTTAATTCAGAGTACAGCGATGAAAAATATAAAATAATCAAAGAAGGATCACGAAATGAAAAAAAGATTGCATTGACCTTTGATGATTGGGGTAGTGATGATACCTTAGATAGTATATTAGATACACTGGATAAATATGATGTTAAAGCTACATTCTTCTTTAGAGCAAAGGGTGTGGAAAGTAATCCAAGTTTAGCTTATGCCATATCTCAAAGAGGGCATGAAGTGGGAAGTCATACTTATAGTCATGTAGATTTGGATACATTAACTTGGGAAGAAATCCAGCAAGATATTGTGAAGAGCCACGAGGTTATTGCCCGGGCAATCAATAAAGAGCCTAAGAGGTATTTAAGACCTCCGAGAGGAATAATCAATGAAGAAATAGCTAAAGCGGTTGCTGCCTGCGGATATAAAGATATAATAATGTATGGACCAAGTGCTCTTGATTGGAAAAAAGAGAAAACAGCTAAGGATATTGCAGATTATATGCTTTCAAATACTTATAATGGAGCAATACTACTATTGCATATGTTGGACGATATTAGTACACCAGAAGCTTTACCTATGATTCTCGAAGGATTGCAAGAACAAGGATATACCTTCGTAACTGTAGGACAACTCATAGGTGACGAATAAGTAAAAATTTGGGTGCACCCCAGGGGTGGTTACAGTATTTACCATAGGGATAAGGTTTTACTTTTTTTACAAACTAGTTAATGATATACTATAATTACAATAAATGAGGTGGAGAATAGTATAGTGTGAATGAAGTAGTATTTGAAGAAAATTCATAAGGAAATTAACCTCTTACTAATTTAAGGAGATGAGTATTTATGAATTCAAATCATGAATCTAAGAATTTGGGGAATTTAGTAAACATATCTGAACTTTCTAAAGATTTCGTATTAGATATAAGATACGCTACCGAAAATAATTTTCTTGGAAGAAAATTATATTCTATGCCTATATGTGCATTGCAAAAAGAAACTGCAATTAAGTTAATTAATGCAAACAAGACACTTATGGGCATGGGATATCGTATAAAGATTTTTGATGGATATAGACCGCTATCAACCCAAAAAATATTTTGGGAAATTATACCTGACGATGACTTTATAGCTAATCCATATAAAAATGGATCAATTCATAATAGAGGATGTGCTGTGGATATTACCTTAGTACATATAAATACTGGAGAAGACCTAGAAATGCCTTCAGAGTTTGATGATTTTTCTGAAAAGGCCAACAGAAACAATTCCAATATGACAGAGATTGCTAAAAAGAATTTAAATATTTTAACTGAAGTAATGGTAGCTAATGGATTTGATAAGATTAATTCTGAGTGGTGGCATTTTACGGATTGTAACAAACAAAAATATGAGTTACTAGATGTATCCTTTGAGGATATACACTAATTTTTAGAGCAGATTTGTTTAGAGACTATAATATACATAAACAATTCTAATTTAGTTTGATTATAATATGGGAGGATGGATGAAGGAATTAAGTAATATAAAAGTTATTGATAAGCAAGATATTCAAAGGTTAAAGTTATATATTGATAAAAAATATAGTGATTTAGACAGCAAACAAAGGGCTAATATATTATCTAAGGCTATACATGGAGTTTTAGATAAATTTATTCTTGGTATTAATAACGAGGATGATAATAATATAAAAATGAATATATTAAAAAATAGTATTTATGGAGAACAGTATACTGTATATCTATTGGATGTTTTTAAATATTATTTAAAGGATATTAGGTATAGAGAAGAAGATTCTATAGAGGTATTAATTACTTGGATAAGTAAACATACAAAGTATCAGGTTAATAAAGAGAGTATAATAGATTATTTATATGATGAGAATTATATAAATATAGAAGAAAAAAATAGGATAAGTAAGACTGACTTTGAACAAAGAGATAAATTAGAAAATAATCAATGTCAACCTGAAAAAACTCTATTAGAGAGTAAGGAAATACTAATTGTAGGTCAAGCTAATAAGAAATCAAATCATTTCAACCTAACAGGAGTAGATTTTAATAAATATATAAAAAATATAAGGGATGTAAATATAAAGTCATGGGGCAAAAGAAAATTTACTTATATAGCATGCACACTAGGATTGTTAGCCATATTTGGTTCTATGTATATAAAAACACTTATAGAGGATAGGGGTAAAATAATAGAAGAAACGCTCTTAGGAAAGCCAGGGGAAGAACAATCAATAGAAGTAGAAGTTGTTAAAGTTGGACAAGCCATAGTAGGAAAAGAGATTAACCCAAATATTCCAGGATTTATAAAATATAAAGAAGTTAATAAGGAAATTTTAAGAAAGTTTTTAAATGAGAGAAATTCATTATTAGCTGAAGAACCTTATTTTTCTACTATAATAAATGCGGCTAAGGGATTTGATATAAATCCAATACTGCTATTTGCAATTACAGGGCAAGAACAAGGTTTTGTACCTAAAAATACACCTGATGGAAATAATATAGCTAATAATCCTTTTAATGTATTTCATAGCTGGAAGGATTATAATACAGATATAGAAGACTCCTCTGATATTGCTGCTAGAACTGTTTTTAACATTTGTAGTAAAATGCCTAAAGGTGAAAATGTATTTCAGTGGATAAATAAAACTTATGCAGAAGATGAAAATTGGTGGAAAGGTGTAGAGAGCATCTTCTATCAGATTAACAATTTAAAGTTATAGAGAGTTTAGTATCTTTAACTATACTCTCTATTTTATTTTTGGACATTATTTCAAATGTATTGCATAATAATTTATTTGACATTGGCGAAGTTGGAACAATGATTATAAACCAATATAAAATCTATGATAAGTTTTTAGATGGAGCATTAAAATTATACCTTTTATTACATCTTTATTTTGCAAGAAATAGCTATTCGGGTTTAAAGTATGTAGACGAAGAATTTATAGATTGGGAGAAATTTTTAGAAAAGCATAAGTAGTTCATAAAAAGCTGTAAATAAGTTTATTAAACTTTATTTACAGCTTTTTATTTAATTCCAATAGATATCAATGGAATCGCCATCTTTTATAGGTTCATAATAGGATGCATTATTGCCATTGTGCGATAATACTAAAGTTCCTTTAGAGGTAGTTCTATCGAAATCAATGAAATCAAAAATATCAATAAATATATATTCACTTTTTCCTCTCAAGGTTATAGTTTTACCATTCACAGTTATAAATAATTCCTCATTGCTTTCAATGATATCAAGAGAAGAGTCACTGAAAGTGATAGAAGATTCATTTGAATCAGGATTCTCTTGAGAAAGCATTACTTCGTCAGCAATAATTATATCAGAAGAATCAAGGGGAAGAGGCGAAGGAGATTCTTCAAAAATTTCTTGTACAGAAGTTGTAATTTTATCATTATTACATATTACATATTCATTGCATATTTTTTTAGAGTCAATGAAAAAGCCAATCCCATAAGAAGGGAGATTATTATGTTGTAGAAATTCTCCTAAAGTATTTTGTATAATAATTTTAACGTCATCACCATGATTTATATTAGAATTTAAAGAAACATGTTGACCATTTATGTATGATCTAGGTTCTATAGTATATAACATATCATCTATATAAAAGTTTATGGTGTCATAATTATCAAGATATTCATATACTTTGGACGTGCCATGAGATCCGTCTTTAGCATAGTTAATTTCAACATAATCATTGTTACATACTTTACTATCTAAAGAGGCAGTCATTCCATTTATATATATAGTGGCAGGTGATGGGGCATCGCCAATAATAGTATATTCAACATCATTAACAGAAAAACATATGTCTTTACCTTTTTTACCTAAGAGAAGTCTAGGGTTTACAGAAGCTTGAACAAGTACTTCTGCCACTTTATGTTCCTTAAAATTAAATAGAGTTATACTAGTGCCATTTAGAAATACTTGTATATAGTTTTCTTCCTTATTATTCATAGCAACTTGAGCTATACCAAGAACTGTAACTCCGATACTTCCAAGAGATAAATCAGAAGAAATACATTGAGATACTGCTTCTCTTCCTTTTATAGCTATTCGTTGAGGTGGTATATTAAGTTTTTCACATAGCTTTACTTGTAGCATAGGTGTATGTGCTCCTCCACCTATAAGAAATACTGCAGAGGGACTCTTATCACAATTCAATCTCAATATTTCCTTAGCAATTTCAGAAGCAATATTTTCAACTACAGGATTTATTACTTCTTCAAGCTCTAAAGGAGTAGCTATATAATCAAAACCAAGTACATCTCTATAATTCAATTCTTCATTAGAACTGTATTTTTTTTTCAATTCTTCTCCACTATTAAAATCTAATAAAAACCTTTTAGAAATAACCTCAGTTACCTCATCTCCAGCTAGTGGAACCATACCATAACCTACTAAGGAGTCATTACTACTTATAGCTATGTCTGAGGTACCAGCACCTACATCAACAAGAGCAAGATTTAATAATCTTAGGCTTTGAGGTATAACAGCTTCTATGGCAGCAATAGGCTCTAAAGTTAGGGCTATGACATTTAGATTAACTAATTTCATAACAGCATAGAGGCTATCTACTACGGAGCTAGGTAAAAAAGTTGCAATAATATCAACGCCAGCAAGAGTTCCTTTATGGCATAATAAGTTACTTATAGTGTACCCATTTAAAGTATAGTTTCTTACAGTATATCCCACGCAATATAGGGTATGAGGATTTTCTTCAATAATTTTTTTCTCAGCATCTTTAATGGCATAAAGTTCTAAGGTTTTTATGAAATCCTTATCTATTTCTATGTCTTCTGAAATATCCACTTCAGTACATACATTAATAGTTTTTAGAAATCTTCCTGCTGCTGCTATAGCTACAGTTTCTAATTTATAATTTAATCTACTTTCTAGATTTTTTTTCACCATAGATACTGCTTTTGCTACTAATGAAATATTATGTATTTGACCGTCATGCATTGCTCTTTCTTCATGCTCTACATATTCCTCATCAAGGACTTTAAGTTTTCCGTTAGTTATTTCAATAACAGCACCCTTTATAGAACGAGTACCTATATCTAGTGAGAAAATAATATTTTTTTCATTCCAATCTCCCATAACATCCCTCTTTTTAACATAATTAAATAAAATACTATATTTAATTATATTATCAAAAATGTAATTATTCAACATAAGGAGGGTATATAATATAACTAATATGAAATAAGGTAGTATATATGATATGATTTGATATAGAAAATAAAAGAATGGCTGTTTCAAAAGGGCGTTAATTAGGGAAGTTATGATTATATATCATACTTCCCTTTTATTATACTAATGTAATAGTTAGCTTCTCATCATCTTTGTTTACAAAGAATGAATAACTCTCGCCACAACTCTTACATACAATGTACTTACTCTCACTGACCTTTTCACGGTTATCAAAGAGGTAAGGAGATTCAGCTGTTTCTAGAATTTCCGCTTGAAGATTATTAGAATCTACATTATAGGTATATACATAGGTGGCTTTCTTTTTTATTTCAAAATTTTTTCTGTGACATTTAGGACAAACTAAAGAATTCTCTGCTCTTAAATCCATAATATTAATCACTCCTTTATACTTATATTATTTCAAGGATTAGAGGTTATATACTTTTTATATAATCTCTGATTAAATTAAATACAACTTTATTTCCAAGAACACTTAAATGTACTCCATCTGTATAGAGTAAGTTTTTCTCATTATAGCTTTCAAAATTATCCCATAGATTTATAAAAGGGATTTTGTATTTATTAGATAGAGAGTAAAGATATTTTTGTAATTTTGATAATAGAGAGTTTATGTGTGAATAATCACAATTACTGTCCCAATGTTCTTTAGCTAATTCAGTAATTATAGGTGGTGGAGACAATAGTACAATGTTGATATTGTTTAAAATAGCATCCTTTAGCATTATCTCAAAATTTTCAATAATTCTGGAAAAAGGTCTATTACATAATAAATCATTACTTCCACCAAGAAGAATTATGAGGCTTGGAGATTTACAGATTACATTTTCAGTAAATCTAATCATCATATCTGTGGTAGTATTACCACAAATTCCACAATTTAGTATTTCTATTTCTGTAAATTCCTCTTGTAATAAGGAGGCAAAGCTTTTATTATTTTGTACTCCATATCCAAAGGTTAAGCTATCTCCCATCAAAGCTATTTTATTCATAAAAACCTCCCTATAGTAATATTTAAGTAGAATTAATCAAAACTATAACTAACCTATAATGCTATTTTTCAATTAAATAATAAAAACCACCGCTTTAATTTGCAGGTGGCTAACAATAGGACATGTTTAAACTGGTATTCTAGCAATTACCATATGTTTATTTTTCATATTGTATAAATGATCTTTATCTATTTCTTGAATACTATTTATAGTTACAGATTCATGAATAGTATTAATTCTAAGTTTAGCATCATCCAAATCTCTAGCTAATAAAGTTCCACAGTATATAGCTTTATCATTAGTTATACTAAATAAAAATATCTTTGCTTGATCTATTGGAACTACATCACTTTTTAAAAATTCATCATCGAATTCGACCTCACTATCAAGAGAGATGAGACCTTCTCTAATTATATGTTTATCCCAACCTTTGTACTCGCATAGCCTACTCCATAGACCTAAATTTACAATGCTTCTAACAGTAAGTTTTACCATCATAACAATCCACTCCCTTTCAAAATATATTAATTCCAATTGCTGTAAAGTATTACCCTTAATGATACCAGTAATAATTAGTATTTGCAAATGAATACTAATTATTTAACAGAATTATAAAAAAGTTTAAGAAATGTCTACAAAGTTGTGAATTATTAAACTGAAATATTATGCCAATCATTAAAAGTGGTTATATTCTGATAAGGATATATTTGTTAGAGAACTTATCAGCAATGGATGTGATGTTATAAATAAGCACTATGCTTTATTACCTGTAGAGATTTATTTTATCAATGAAAATAAAAATAAGAAAGAAATAATTAGTTCAATTTGTCATTATGTCTATGATTTAGCAATGATACGTCATAAACTTTAACCTTCTTTATCCTTGATGTTTACATGGACATGTATTAACATATTATATGGTATACATTACAATTGAAAGGAAGTTTTTACATGAAACCTAAAATATTAGCGGTTATAAAGAACAAAGAAGTAACTAAAAAACAAATAATAAATGATATTATAGCAGGAATTATTGTTGCTATAATAGCCCTACCATTATCTATAGCCTTAGGGATATCCTCGGGTGTATCTCCCGAAAAAGGATTGATTACTGCAATTGTAGCAGGATTTGTAATATCACTATTAGGAGGAAGTAGGGTTCAAATAGGAGGTCCAACAGGAGCTTTTGTTGTAATAGTTTATACCATCGTTCAGACTTATGGAATAACTGGACTTATCACAGCCACTATGATGGCTGGTGTTATGTTGATTATAATGGGTCTTTTCAAATTAGGATCTTTAATTAAGTATGTTCCTCAAACTATTACAGTAGGATTTACAAGTGGGATAGCTGTAACTTTGCTATGTACACAGCTTAAGGATCTGCTAGGACTTAACATAGAGAATGTTCCAGCAGAATTTATTCCTAAAGTTTCAAGTTATTTTACTCATATTAGTACTCTTCATTTCTTAACATTTGCCATAGGAATATTATGCATCGGAATCATTGTTTTATGGCCTAAAATAAATAAAACCATACCAGGTTCATTAGTAGCATTAGTAGTATCTACCTTAATGGTAAGTCTATTTAATCTTCCAGTAGACACAATTGGGAGTAGATTTCAACAAATATCTTCATCAATACCAGTACCTACATTACCATCAATGAATTTAAATACCATTAAAGGATTATTTCAGCCAGCTATGACTATTGCTATTTTAGCAGCAATAGAATCATTACTATCAGCAGTTGTTGCAGATGGAATGATAGAGGACAAACATGATTCCAATATGGAGTTAATAGCTCAAGGGTTTGGAAATATAGCTTCAGCTCTTTTCGGAGGAATACCTGCAACAGGAGCAATTGCAAGAACTGCTGCAAATGTTAAAAATGGAGGAAGAACTCCTATTTCAGGAATGATTCATGCTGTGGTGTTGCTTTTAATTATGATGATATTTATGCCATTAGCTAAGATGATTCCAATGTCAGCATTGGCGGCAGTTTTAGTAGTTGTTTCTTATAACATGGGAGAATGGTCAACATTTAAGGGACTACTTAAGGCACCAAAGGGCGATGTAGTTGTCCTAGTATTGACCTTTGTATTAACTGTGGTTTTTGATTTGGTAATTGCTATAGAAATTGGAATGGTATTGTCTATGTTTTTATTTATGAAGAAAATCGCAGAGGCTACTAATGTACAAAGACTTACTAAAGAGAATGAACTTGATAATGGCGCATATGAGATTGTGAATATATGTAAAGAAAAGCTGGTAATTTATCAAGTTAATGGTCCATTATTTTTTGGAGTAGTTCATGAGTTTAATAGAATACTTAAAGATCTAAAACCTTCAACCGAGGCTCTGATACTGGATATGGATAGAGTAAATATATTAGATGCAAGTGCTATGCATAGTTTGAAAAAGTTTCATAAGAAGTGTAAAAAAAATAACATAAGAATCTTCTTAACAAATTTACATGATGAACCTAAAAAAGCCCTTGAAAATATAGGTTTTATGGAGGAATTGGATAAGGACTCGTTGTTTGGAAGTAGAAAACAATGCATAGCTGGTGCCTATGAATATATAAAAAACTTGGAAGTAGTATAGGTATAATATTTAATCAAAATTGACACTATTTTAAAATATTATAAGTTTAAATATGTATAAAATTATATTGAATAACAAATCATATCCAATGAGGTGATTTTATGGATATGCAATTAACACAGGAAGTAAATAAGTTTTTAAAAGGAATACATATGGGAGCAGCTAGTTTTAGAGAGTATCTGAACAAGGCTCAAGATAAAGAATTAAAGGAAGAATTAAAGCACATAATAGAATCTTTTAAAAATCATGAGGAAGCTATAACTAATATAATTGAACATATGGGAGGAGCGCCAACAGATACCATAGGTGTAATGGGAACTATGGCTGATTTTTGGGAGAAATTAAAACTACTTTCTGTAGATAGTGATTTAGAAGTATGTGAGCACGCTGTTCAAGCTATGGAAATGGGAATAAAGCAAGGCAATAAGTTTTTGAATGAGCATACTATTTTACCCCAGAATATTAAGGAAGAGATGAATGGTGTTGTTAAGGATTATGATAATCATTTAAGACATATAGAACAGCTTATGGTTAAATACAAATAATGAAAAGAAGAGATTTCTCAAAGTAAATTTAAGTAGAAGTTTATGAATCATATACGTAAAACGAGATATAAATCTACGTTGTAAGTATATGTTAAGATTTCACTTAAAAGTGATTTTGAGATCTCTTTTTTATTAGGCATCTAAAAATTTAGTATAACTTATTATATTTGGATCATATCTATTATTCAATTTTAAGCCTTCATTTAAAGTCTTTTCTTTTATAAAATATTATAATAAAAACATAGGGTTATTTAATGATATATAAATAAATATATATTTTGAAATAAAATAAAGGATTTCTCTGTAGGTAAGTTTAATAAAAGAGATAGTGCATTTTATGAAGTCTGATGCTCATTATAACAATAAAAAATGTTTATGGACAAACTAATAATTTTATGGGTACATAGCTTATGGAAAAGATGAATAAGAAAAAAATGTAATAAAGGAGTTTTTTATGAATAAAACCATATTAAAAGATGAAGTTCTCAATAATGAGGAGAAGGATTATTTCTATGTAATTAACTATCCAACATATCATGAAGAATTATGTAAAATGGAGATGAAATATATCTTTAATGTGATTCCACATGAGAAATATTTATTTTCAAATTTAGATATAGATATTTCGAGGAGTCCTTTTATAAAAGAAGGAATAAAAGTTATATATAAGGGAACTTGCCTTAATGAGATTATAGATAGAATTAAGTTAGATAGAGTATCTTACCAAAAATTCAAGATGATTTTCCTGAAAATTGATGTAGATATCGAATATAAGGAGAGGATGAAAGCCTTAAATGATATAGGTTTCGAAATTATAGGAGATGCTAGTGTTCACAATCCGGAAATAACTTTAGCTCTGTCAAAGGTTCATGGAGTATGGATATTTGGTGAGTATAGGAAAAATGATTATAGGTGGCATAGACATGATAAAAAACCTTATTCCTATTCTAATGGATTAAGCATGAGAGTATCTAGAGCACTTGTCAATATTGCTGTAGGAAATGAAATAGATACCACAATAATTGACCCTTGTTGTGGTATAGGTACTGTAGTTATTGAAGCGCTTTCACTAAATTTAAATATTAAAGGATATGAAATTAATCCACAGATAGGGAGAAATGCCAAGAAAAATTTAGAGTTCCTTAAATATAAGGATGTTATAACTATTGGAGATATGCATAATATACAAGAACATTTTCAAGTAGCTATTGTGGATATTCCGTATGGCGTGTTTTCACCTACAACCTTAGAGGAGCAAAGAGATATAATAAAAACAGCTAGGAGAATTGCCGATAAGGCGATTATTATAACCTTTGAGGATATGAATCACATCATAGTTTCTTCGGGATTCAAAATAATAGATGGCTGCACAGTATTAAAAGGAGGCTTCAAAAGGTACATTAATATATGTGAATAAATGTAACGACCCCAGGGGTCATTACATTATTTGGAATTAATCATGTTTACCTTTTTTCCAGTGATTTATCATAACTTCTAGGGAGCGCTCCATCTCACTTGAACAATCTCCACTAAATTTTCTTCCATAAAGGAGTTGACCAAAATTTTCAGCTCCATATACATTATGAGAAGTAACTTTTTTTTCTAAATCTTTATACATGTGGTCATATTCTTCAGAAGTTAGATTTTTATATTCTTCATCAAATACTATATATTTTCTGTCAAATCTAGGGCTTAATATTCTAGTGGTATTTTCAGGGTAATACCCCATGCAAAGCATAGAAATTGGGAATACCCAATTAGGTAAGTTAAGAATTTTTTTATGAATTTCATAGTTCTCTACTATATCTCCAATATAGCAGGAACCTACACCAACAGATTCTGCAGCAATCACTGCGTTTTGAGCAGCAATTAGTGCATCTCCAGTGCTTAAAAATAATTTAGATAGATCAGGTTCTGTATATTTAAAATTATTTTTATCACAAAACTCTTTAACATTGCATTTATCAAAATATCCATATAAGCGTTCCATATCTGCAAGAAATATAAGGATTACAGATGCTTTTGCGATAAAGGGTTGATTGTCACAGGTAATGCTTAGCTGCTTCTTTTTTTCTTCATCTTTAATTACCAATATAGAATACATCATCATATTCCCAGCAGTAGGAGCTCTTAAGGTGCTTTCTAGTATTAAATCCATATGTTCCTCTGAAATGGGAATATCAGCATATTTTCTTAAAGACATTCTATTATTTAATAGGTTTAATGTAGAATTCAATGAAATCATCTCCTTTTAAATAAGGTACATAGTACTCTATTTATATTATTGAATATCCACATACCTCCATGTCAACTACATATTTTACATAAAAAATAAAATATCGCGTAGTATACTACAGATTTTAATTTAGATATATTATAATTAGGCTAAAGGAGTGAGTGTTGATGAAGGTTAGTGAATTTGCGAAAAGATATGATATGAATAAAGAGACCATACGATATTATACTGATCTAGGATTACTTATTCCTGAAAGGATAGGAAATTATTATGATTATAATAATCAATGCATAGAAGATATGGATAAGATAATAAACTTGAAGAGCTATGAATTTTCCTTAAGTGAAATTTTAAGAATTTTATCCTTTATTAGATTGGTAGGAGTCAATGAAGAGGAAAGTCAAGAAAATTTTCAATATATAATTAAAAATAAGAAGCAGGAGCTTATAGATAAAAAAAATAAATTAGAGAAGAAGATAAAGGATATAGATAAATTACCAATGAGTTTTAAAGGACGCTCTATTGATAATAAATGCAAAATGGGAATAAACATAAAATTTATTAACTATCTGGCGTGTCCTAAGTGTGGTCAGGGATTGGATATATTTAATTCAAGTATAACAGGTGAAACTATAATAGAAGGTACAATGAAATGTAGTTGTGGATATGTGGGGTGTATTAAAGAGGGGATTATATTATGTGAAAATATAGAACATGATGGAGAGAAGCCACATTGCTTAATTGAATCTAATCTATCTAATATTGAACCAGAATTAATATCTATGCTTAGGAAAACTTCAAATTATATATATGCTAAGGTATGTGAAGAAGCTCTTATAAATAAAGTAGTTTTAGACTTAGATGGAGATATAACGTTAATAACAAGTAAAATAATAAATTTAATCAGAGAAGATACGCTTTATATAATTACAGGAAATAGTTTTCAGGATGTAAAGCATAAGCAATTCTTGTTAAGTAATAGTACAAATTTAAAAAACATCATATTTGTGGCAGGAATTAAGGAAATGCCTATAAAATATTCATCAATAGATTTGATTATTGATGGATATGCTACAAGTTTTAGATTTCTCAATGAAAATTACGGATATATGGAGTTTTGGTCTCCTTATTTAAAAAAAGATTGTAAGTATATTGGAGCATATTTTGGATATAAAAAGAATGTTGACTCCTTAAGAAACATTAGAGAGGAAAGTAGGAGATATTTTCTAGAGGATAACCTAATAACGTATCTTCAACTCCTTGGATTTGCTATAACGGAACATAAGGAGTGGAAAGGTATAAAAAACACAGGTCATGCTTTAGCATTTCATAATCATAAAGATGAGATTTACCTATGGACATGGAAAGCTATTAAAAAGTCATAGAGAATAGTTTAAGAAATAAGCTGAGATTTCAGTAGATAAAGTCATGAGAACAGCTGAAAAAGGATGAGGAAATTACTGGAAAAATCTAAATGAATTTTTATGTTTAATAAGTATGAATCAGAATCTTATTCTGTTTTATACTTATTTTTATATATCTTATGAATTTATGCTCAATTATATGTAAGTGTGCATATTATAAATTATGATGATGTTGCTTTAGAGGTGAATTTGCTCTAAGGATAGTCAAGTAATTGATAGCATGTAGATATACTGAGGAGGATATTAATAAGATGAATAAAATAAAAATTGGTGTTGTTGGATATGGAAATCTTGGTAAGGGAGTAGAAGAGGTAATTAAAGAAAATCAAGATATGGAACTATACGCTATTTTTACGAGAAGAAATCCATATGAAATTTGTCCTAAAAATTCTAATGCAAAGGTAGAAAGTATATCGAACATAGAGAAATATATAGGTAAAATTGATGTTATGATATTATGTGGTGGTTCAGCTACAGATTTGCCTGTGCAAGGCCCAAACATTTCTAAATACTATAATACAGTAGATAGCTATGATAACCATACAAAGATATATGAATATTATGAAAGAATGAATAATGTAGCAAGAGCCTCAGGAAATATATCCATCATTGGTGGAGGATGGGATCCTGGACTATTCTCCATTATAAGAGCAATGACGGAGTGTTACTTGCCAAATGGAAAAGATTATACATTTTGGGGTAGAGGAGTAAGTCAAGGACATTCAGATGCCATTAGAAGAGTTAAGGGAGTTAAAAATGCGGTTCAATACACTATTCCTGTAGATGAAGCACTGTATAGAGTTAGGCGTGGTGAAAATCCGATATTAGATACTAGAGACAAGCATATAAGAGAGTGTTTTGTAGTAATAGAAGAAGGAGTAGATGTGAATAAAATAGAAAATGAAATAAAAACTATGCCGCATTATTTTGAAAATTACGAGACTATTGTAAATTTTATAGATGAAGATGAACTTAAAGAAAACCACTCTGGGATGTATCATGGAGGATATGTATTAAGATCTGCGGTTACAGGGGGAGGAAATAAGCATATAATTGAATTATCTCTAAGAACTCAGAGTAATCCAGAATTTACTTCAAGCATTTTAGTGGCATATGCTAGGGCTGCATATAGAATGAAAGAAGAAGGTCAAAAGGGTGCAAAAACTGTATATGATGTGCCTGTTGCATATTTATATGAATCAGATAGAGAAAGATTAATCAGAGAATTATTATAGAATTTAGAAAAGAGCTAGTGAAATTTATTCATTAGCTCTTTCCAAAGGAAATAAAATTATATAGGTATTTTTTATTTAAATTCTTCAGCTAAATTAGTTAGTGCATCATCACAAACTCTATATACAGTCCATTCATCCATTGGAATTGCACCTAAACTCTTATAAAAATTAATAGAAGGTTCATTCCAATCAATACACCACCATTCAAGTCTTCCACAGTTCCTTTCTTTTGCTAAATGAGCAAGGAAAGCAAGGAGGGTTTTTCCAAGGCCTTTGCCTCTCATTTCAGGTCTTACATATAAGTCCTCTAGATAAACCCCAGGTCGTCCTAAGAATGTAGAGAAATTATGGAAAAATAATGCAAAGCTTACGGGTTCTCCTTTATATTCACCAATTACAACTTCAGCAGCTTTTCTTACAAATAAGGACTCCCTAAGAATTTCCTCAGTAGCTACTACCTCATGTAATAGTTTTTCATAATCTGCTAGTTCTTTAATAAATTTTAATATTAGTGGTATATCTTTTTCCTCAGCTAATCTTAAAGTATAATTAGCAACATTAGTTTCTATCAATTTATCCATTTAATTAACCCCCTTAGTTTAATAATATAGATAATTATATCACAAATATAAGCTTATATTTTAAATTGTCTGACAGCTTCAAGCTTATCTTGGCATGTAGCATGTAAATCTTGAGATATGGAAGCTACATTCATAGAGGTTTTACTTACCTCTTCAGAAGACATTACAATCTCTTCTGATGAATTTGATACAGAATTAGAGATATCTTTAGTTGTTTCAACCTTCTCTATAATACCTTCTTTTTCTTTATTGATATTATTCATATTTACATTTATATCATTAATTTCAGGTATTAGTACCTGAATATCTTCAATAACCTCTTTAAAAGATTCAATAGATTTATCTATTATTTCATTCTGATTAGTTAATTTTACATTCATAGTTTCAGAAGTTTCCATAACAGATTGACTTTCTTGGGTTACATCTAAAAGTAGATTATTTATATTAAGAGATGAAGCCTTAACTTCCTCAGCTAATTTTCTAACTTCATTTGCAACAACAGTAAATCCGCGACCAGCTTCACCAACTCTAGCAGCCTCTATGGAAGCATTTAACGCCAATAGATTAGTTTGGTCTGCAATGCCGTCAATTAAGTTAGTTATATTTCCAATTTTATTAAGAAGATCATTCAATCCTTCTATTTTAATACTCATATATTTAAAAGAAGTACTAATTTCTTCTGTAGAACCTTGAAGTAGTATTAAATCTTTATTACTATATACCACTTTAGAATTCATGGTTTCCAGAGTGCTATTCACCTTATTTACAGAATCTGTAGCATAGTTAATTGTTGAATTAAAGTCATCTAAAATAGAGTTAATGTTATCCATATTATTAGATTGAATACTCATGCTATCTGATATACTCTGAATAGTAGCAGTAACTTCTTCAGAGGATGCAGCTAATTCTTCACTGGTAGCAGATAAATCATCCACATAAGCTACTTCTTTATCTGTAGAATTCATTATAATTTTAACTATGGATACAAATTTCAATCTAAAATTATTAATGTGATTTCCGATATCCTCAATTTCATCTCCGGTTTTCACAACTATGTCATTGCTTAAATCTCCTTCTGACATTTTACTTAAACTGTGAATCAGCTGAGTTATACCTTTGCTTAAATCTTTGGATATTTTTAATGTCATAAAAATATAAGCAATAATAAGAATTATAGATATTATTATAATTATTAGAAATAAATTATTTCTAGTTGAGAGTAGGTTTGTTACGTCATTTTCAACACATAATGCAGCCACAACTTCACCGTTAGAGTTTACAATTGGCTCATAGGTGGTTATAATCCAATTATTCACATAGGTTCCTTTGGTAGCATCTGAGGTTAAGGTTTCGCCGCCAAATACTTTTTTAAATTTATCATCATATTCATAATTTAAGCCTTTAGTAGAATCATCATATATGCCATCCACTAGAATTTCTACTTTATCATTATTTTTATACACAGCATAAATAAATTTAATGCTACTACTATCTTTAAATTCATTTAATTTAGTCTTTACCTCTTTATACTTTGGATTTTTTGTTGAGTTATCCTTTATAAGGTCCTCAAAATCCTCAGCTTTGATTAATTTTATTGCATCATCCATGGTTGCTAAAGTTTGTCTTTGAATATTTTTGAATTCGTGAGTAAAGACGAATACATTACTTAGAATCAAAACCATCATAGATAATATACATATAGTTAAAGTTTTTCTAAGTATTTTTTTGCCCAATTTGTTCACCAAAAGTCCTCCTTTATAATAAATTGAAGTGAAATAGATAATAATTCACATAATAATTGTTATATTTTGATTATCGGTACAACATGACAAAGTTTTATATTTTCAGACAAAATTTCTAAGTAGACTTTGGACATGGTTAATTCAATTAAATAATAAATTATAAGAACATCTTTTAAAAATCTCAAATAAGAAACTTACTATTCTAAATTGAAGTGATACATAGTTATTAGGGAATTTATATCACAATGTATAATATATTGAAAAAAACTGCACATACTAAATAGGAAGGTTCTTCTTAGTGAGGGGCCTTCCTATTTTAAATTAAGAGGTGTTAGTATGAGATTACCAAGTCATATAGGAGTAATTCCAGATGGAAATAGAAGATGGGCTCAAGGTCAAGGGCTAACTAAGGATAAAGGGTATGATTTAGGCATAGATCCAGGATTACAACTATTTAAATTATGTCAAAAATCAGGAATACAGGAGCTAACTATGTATGGCTTTACTACAGACAATACAAAAAGACCCGCAGAGCAAAGAAGGGCCTTTACTGAGGCTTGCATTAGAGCTGTTAATTTGATTTCTGATGAAGATTGTGAGATTTTGGTTCTAGGAAATACAAAATCACCTATGTTTCCTAAGGAACTTTTGCCTTATACAAAGAGAACAGTATTTGGTAAAGGCGGAATGAAGGTCAACTTCTTAGTTAACTATAGTTGGAAGCATGATCTAGAAAGTTTAAAAAATGGAGAAAAAGGAACTAGTATTTTAGCAGAATATCTTGAATCTAAAGATGTTTCACGGTTAGATTTAATAATTCGTTGGGGTGGAAGAAGAAGATTAAGTGGATTTCTACCTATTCAATCTGTTTATGCTGATTTTTATGTCATAGATGATCTATGGCCAGATTTTAGAGAAGATCATTTTTATAATGCATTAAATTGGTATGGGGAGCAAGATATAACATTAGGAGGCTAGAGGATGGGGAAAAAGGCTATAATAATTGGAGCAGGTATAGGGGGACTCGCCACTGCAGCTAGATTATTAAGCAAAGGATATAGTGTAAAGATTATTGAGAAAAATAAAGAAGTTGGGGGGAGGATAGGAATCATTAAGGAAAGTGGTTTCACTTTCGACTTAACTGCATCTATAGTTATGATGCCAGATATGTATATAGATTTATTAGAAGAATTAGGACTAAGCTTAGAGTTTATTAAGATAGAACCAAATTATAGAGCTAATTTTTGGGAAGGAAGTTCTATAGATTTTTACACAGACTTAGAACCAACATTGGAACAGATTGAGAAAATCTATAGTAAAGATGGAGAGGGATATTTACGATTTTTATCTGATGGATATGAAAAGTACAACGTAACCTATGATTATTTTCTAAGCCGAAGTTTTTGTTATATAGGAGATATTTTAAATCCTTCTACTTTTATTGGAGCATTTAAAGCACATATATTGACTAATTCCTATGAATATATCTCTAAGTTTGTTGAAAGTGAAAAGTTAAGAACATTTCTAGCTTTCCAATCTATGTACATAGGGGTAAATCCTTATGAAGGCTCCAATATATATACAATAATTCCTGCCATTTCTGCAATAAAGGGACTATGGTATATTAAAGGAGGAATGTACTCTTATATAAATTTATTAGAAAAGTATATAAGAGAAAATGGAGGAGAAATAGAATTAGAAACTGAGTGTAAAGAAATTATTATAGAGAATGAAAAGGTAAAGGAAATAATAACAGATAAATGGCAGAATCAAGGTGATATAATTATATGTAATAGTGATTTCTCCTATTCTATGGATAATTTTATAAAAAATAATGAATATAAAAAAGATTATCCAACTAAGAAAATTAATAATATGGAGTATTCATGCTCTGCATTTATTTTATATCTAGGATTAAAAAAGAAATATACCTGTTTAAAAGTACATAATATATTTTTAGGAGTAGATTTTAAAGAGAATATAAGTGCACCTTTTGAAGGAGATATACCAAGTCAGCCTTCACTGTACTTATATTGTCCATCGGCTATAGACAAAACAATGGCACCAGAAGGAAAGGAAGCTATTAGTGTGATAGTTAGAGTGCCTAATCTTTTAAAGGTAGATGTTAAGTGGAGTAGTGCCACCATTAAAGAATTAAGAGCAAATATCTTAAGCATTTTAAAGAAGGTAAAAGGGTTAGAAGACATAGAAGAAAATATAGAATATGAGAGCTATTTAACTCCAGTAGATTTACAGGAAAGATTTAATTGTTATGAGGGAAATGGGTTTGGAATTAGTCATAACTTAAATCAATCAGCCTTTCTTAGACCCCAAATTAAGAATTCCGATGTGAAAGGTTTATATTTTGTAGGAGATTCTGTGCATCCAGGAACAGGTGCATCTTTAGTACTTTTAGGAAGTAAACTTTTATGCGATGAAATATATAATAGGTGAGCACCAACTTTACTGTGGTGCTTTTTTTGTTGATATTTCCATAGAATTATAGTTATTATCTATAAGAATAGTTGACTATGATTTAATATATTGTTGATACTAAACAGGAATAAAATAGTTAAATATAGAAATTAAATTTAGAGTGTAAATAGCTTAAAGTATAGCTCTATATTATAAAGAGTTGATGGACTTGGCACCTTAGATGACTAATGTGACCACATACTATGTAAAGGATTGATATACAGGTGTGATTAGAGTACAGTTTAATTAAGGAAAGAGAAGTGATGGGAGGATGTAGTGTGAGAATAAATGTTGAGGAAGATGAAAAATTTGAAGAGACTGAAATTATTATAAAATGTAATAAAAAAGATAAAAAGATAGATGCATTAATAAATAAAATTTTAGAAGAGGATAAGCATTTATTGGCATATAAGGACAATAAATCATATTTTATAGATTCAAAGGATATTTTTTATGTAGAAAGCGTAGATAATAGAGTATTTATATACTTGGAAAAATCTGTACTAGAAATAAAGCTTAAACTATATGAGTTTGAGGAGCTTTTATCTAGTAAGTATTTTTTTAGATGTAATAAATCTACCATAATAAATATAGTTAAAATAAGTGAACTAAATCCACAAATTAATAGAAGTATAATAGCTATAATGGAGAACCAAGAGCAAGTATACATATCAAGGAAATATGTAAAAAAGTTAAAGGAAGTATTGGAGGACTGGGAGTAATGGAGATTAAAAAAATTAATATTATTAATGCATTATATAAAGTCTCTATGATATTCACTGCAATAATCATAGTGATATCAATGAGAAAAGAAACTATTAGTACATTATCACTATGGGGAAATCTAATAATTTCGGGAATGATAGTTATGATGGAATATATATATTTTACTGATAAGAATCTTACAAAAAAACAATATTGGATAAAAGTAGTAATGCATTTTATAACATGCTTTTTTTTATATATCTTATTTTCTCAACTAATCCAATTTAATAACATAAAAGAATGGGATTTATTGCTGTGGATAAAAGTAATATCAATATACACTTTTATATATGTAATAATAACTTTAATTTACAGAGTTAAACATAAATATGAAGTGAAGGAGTTAAATAGTAAATTAAATAAAGTTAAAGAGAAAATTTATAAAGATATGGAGTGATTTTCTATGATAAAAAACCAAGAAACCTTTAAGGTGAGCAAACTTCAAAAACCTATTATATTAAATTCTTTAGCTTTCGGGATAATGTCCTTTATATTACCTATATATAGCAAAAGGCTTAATATGAGTGCAGTTGAGATTGGTGGATTATTTTCAGTTTTTTCTTTTATTATTTTATTTTTAAGGCCTATTATAGGAATTATAGTAGATAAAAAAGGAAGAAAATTAGTATTAGTGTCTTCACTACTATGTTACGCCATTTCATTTTATATTTTCTCTATAGCGGCAAATATCTATATTTTATATTTGGGTAGAGTTATACAAGCTATAGCTTCAGCTTTAATTGGAATATCTACTTATAATATAATTATGGATTTATCTATAAATGATAAAGGAGAGAAACTAGGAAAATTAAGGGAATACAGTACAAGAGGGTCAATTTATGGTATCATAATTGGATTTATATTATTGTCAAACATGCCATTAGTAAAAGGATGGGAAATTTTATTTAAAATATATGCTATAGCATCAATAGTGGCAGCAATTATTACAATTAGGGATATACCTGAAACAAAAGTTCATAAAGCTACAGAGAAAATGAAAGCTGAAAGAATTTCAGTAAATATGATAAAGCTATTTATTATAATATTTATTACAGCTACTTCAGTTTCTATGTTAAGTCCCATATTAATCATATATCTGCAAGATAAATTTACTAATGATATAGGAAAATTAGCCTTAGCTTTTTTGCCAACTGTAATTATAGAGGCTAATTTGGCTTCAAAACTTGGAAAAATAAGTGATAAATATGGAAGGGTAATACCTATGGTGGTAGGTATAATTATTTCAGGAATAATATCTATGTTTATTCCACAAGTGGCTACGCTTATATTGTTAGCAGTTATATTAGGAATAGATTCCATAGGTTCCTTATTGACTATGCCAGCAGAAGGAGCATTATTTACAGATTTTAACGGCGATAATGAGAGAGGAAAGATGTATGGAGTTTATACAGCAATAATTAGTTTAGGTGGAGTAATAGGACCTATACTGGGCGGATATTTGTATGAAAAAATAAGTTATAGTGCACCTTTTTATATAAACGGAATTATATTGATATTTAGTGGTATGTTAGCTTTTGGATTTTTTTACAACATGGTTGAAGGTTGTAAGAAAATATCAAGTATTAAATGAAAATATTTGGGTTTGTTTTAAATTGTTGTTGATTTTAAAACTACATATTAAAACAAAGCCCAATATTTAAATACCATACATTCTACACTACCGAATAACATGGTATTTATTTTTCGAAATGTTGATAGTCTTTAACACCTTTCCATTCACCACCCCATGTCCATCCTCTACTAATAAAAGCTTTATAGCAAGGATCATCTTTAAGAATCATACCTTTCTTATAAGTAGATCTATCTACATATTCTATAGCATTTTTAGGTTGTATTATATCTCCCTTTGTATAAGGGTTTTGAAGAGGATTTATATCTATAGCAAGACCATAGCTATGAAGTGATAATTTTGAGGAACTTGTCTGTGGTCTGAAACAGAAGGAGGAGGTATTATTGTCTTTCATGGAAGCTTCATCATTAGCATCATATTCATCAATAAGTTTAATTTTATCTATAGGATATTTAGCATCATAAAGTTCTTTAAAGATATTTTTAATGTCTTCTCCAACAGAGGCATTTACAATTAGTTCACCAAGGTGTGATTTATTATCAAAACCCCAATAAGTAACGGTTACATGGCTTAAAGATTCGATGGATATAGGAGCATTCTCGGTCCAAGACTTACCATAGATTTTATTATAAATATCTTCTGATATAGGATTTATTTCAAAAACTTCAGCTGTTTCATCTAAACTAATCTCCGATGATGGGAGAACTTCTTCTTTAAAATTATCTATATTTAAAGAGGAATTGATATTATTGTCAATATGTCTTTCCTTATTGGATAAAAGATAAGATGATCCGAGGATAATAATTAATATTAAAAGGGTGATAAACAATAATTTCTTCATGAGCAACCTTCTTTCGAAAAATTTTAGTGATTTATTTTACTCCATTCCATTCATCATAAAATTGATTTGAAAAATCAATCATAACTTTATGTTTCTCTAAATCAAGCCCTCTATCAGTAGAAGTTTTCATGGTATCCTTAAGTTTTAGGAACTTTTGATAAAATATCCTATTGTTGATTTTATGAATATATGTATATAATTTTAAATACATTAGGAAGATTTGTATATATTATCTAATGATTATACAGTAAAATTCATGTAAAAATATTGAAACTTTAAAATATTATGCTAAACAATTCATGAAACTTTACGAATATTATAGTATTAAGATTTTAAGGAGGAATAAGATATGAATATTTCTGCGGTGAGCAACAGAAATAGCTATAATATGGCTTTTAATAAAAATAATGAAGAAGAAAAAAATAATATTAAGAGCTTAACTATAAAGCCAGGTAAAAATAATGCTATGATGCAAGCATTGGAAAAGACAAAAGAAAACTTATTAAAACAAAAAGAAAAATTACAGCAGGAAGAGATGACTCCAGAAGAGAAAAAGTTTAAGATGGAAGAAATAAACAAACAAATAAGTGAAATAGAAGAACAAATATACCAAGCTAAGCTAATAGAAAAAGAAAAAGAATTGGAAAAGCTTAAGGAAGAAGTAGAGAAAAGAAAGCAGGAAAGTGAAAAACATAAAGAAGAAGAGAATAATGGAGTAATAGTAGCAGATAGTCTTAAAGAATTGATAGCGGCAAAGCAACATTTAGATAATACACATGATATGAAGGTTACTAAAGCAAATATGAAGGTGGAACTCGGATATTTGCAAGATGTTAAAAGCCCTGGAGCATTTGTTTCAAAGCAAAAAGAAAAGCTACAGAAGGGAATATATGGACTAGAAAACAGAATTAATGTAGAGATAGGTAAATCAAATAAAAAAGTTAATGGTTCAAAAGAAAAAGAAAAAGAAAAAGAGAAAGATACAACAGAATTTAATATAGAGAAAGAGAAGAATACAAAGACTGAGAAAGGAAATGAATCAAAAGTAGAGAAAAGTGAGAAAAAACCTGTTGATAAAGAGTAAAAATTAAAAAAGGTCAATACTCAATGAAAGATTATAGTTGAGTATTGACTTTTTATCATTTACTATATGTATTTGAACTAAAATAGTAAATAATATTAGATATTATAAGTTATAATTAATTTACTAAGCCATTGAAATAATTATTATGATTATAGATTTTAAAATAAGGAGGACATGATGAAGAAAATTATAATTATTGAAGATACAGAAAATATAAGAGAAGAATTAAAAACCTTTTTAACGAGATATGGTTATGAAGTTTATGCTCCAACAGATTTTAATAATATAGTGGAGGATATAGAAAAATATAATGGGGACTTGATATTATTGGATATAAATTTACCTGTATTTGATGGATATTATATATGTAGGGAAGTTAGAAAAAAATCTGAAATACCTATAATTATAGTCACCAGTAGAGATAGCGATGTGGATGAGTTAATGAGTATGAATTTAGGAGCTGATGATTTCATAGCTAAGCCTTATAATACTCAAATACTTTTAGCTAGAATTTCAAATTTATTGAAAAGAGCTTATGGTACTAATATCCAAGAAAGTTTATCCTATGGAGATTTAAAATTAAATCTTGCAAATGGGAGTATTACTTATAAAGAGAATACTTTAGAATTAACTAAAAACGAGTTAAAAATACTTTCACATTTAATAAAAAATAAAGGGAATATAGTAGCTAGAGAAGACCTAATGGAGTATTTGTGGAGTTCAGATATATTTGTAGACGATAATACATTATCAGTTAATATTACAAGACTAAGAAAAAAGCTTGAGGAAATAGGCATGGAAAAGCCTATAGAAACTAGGAGGGGATTAGGATATATAATGCCATGAGAACAAGAGATTATTTTAAAGAAAGATTGCCATTTTTAATTATAAACCTTTGTATAATTATATTTCTCGTAATTTTGATGATAATGCTAGAGATAGGCAGTGGAATTATATTTCTAATTTTTATAATATGGTTTGCACCAATAATAACATATATGGTCATAGAATTTTTAAAGCATAAGAAGTATTATGATGAAGTAAAAGAGCTTTTAGAAGGTTTAGATAAAAAATATCTACTAACTGAAGTAATAGAGAGGCCAGAATTTTTAGAAGGTGAGTTTTTATTTGATATAATACAAGAATGTAATAAAGATATGCATGAGCATGTAAATTTCTATAAAAATCTTGAACTAGAGTATAGAGAATATATAGAAACTTGGGTTCATGAGATAAAAACCCCTATTGCATCTACTAGATTAATTATAGAGAATAATAAAAATTCTACTACTGATAGTATAAACCAAGAAATCAAGAGGATAGAAGAATTTATTGAACAAGTTTTATATTATTCAAGGAGTAATAATGTAAGTAAGGACTACATTGTAAGGGAGTTCTCATTAAAATCTGCAATTATGAACACTGTAAAAAGAAACTCTAGAGATTTTATAAACAAGAAAATAAGTCTATGTTTAGAAGAAATAGATGGTACAGTATATAGTGATATGAAGTGGATAGAATTTATATTTAATCAACTTATAAGTAATGCTATAAAATACTCTAAAAGTAATAGTGGAAAAGTAACTATTTATTCAGTTAAGAATGAAAATAATATTGTAGTTACCATTGAAGATAATGGTATAGGAATAGTAGAGAAAGATGTAAATAGAGTTTTTCAAAAAGGATTTACAGGAGAAAATGGAAGAGTTTACGGGAAGTCTACTGGTATGGGACTTTATCTTTGTAAAAAACTCTGTGATAAGTTAGGTTTAGGAATAGAGATTAAATCAATCTATGGAGAGGGAACTAAAGTAAATGTTATTTTTCCAATAGGAAAAGTTACTATATTATAATTTATGAGTTTAACATTAAATAATTCCACCTTATCTTACAAAATTGTAACCCTAATGAAAGCTAAGTGAATATGTAAAAGTATAATAAAGCGATAAAATAATGCTGTAAGATAGACAAGGGAGGAGATTAGTATGAAAAACATATTAAAGGTAGAGAATATAGAGAAATATTATGGTAATAAGGGAAATGTAACAAAGGCTATAGATAATATAAATTTTAGTGTAGATAAAGGGGAATTTCTTGGAATAATGGGCCCTTCAGGTAGTGGTAAAACCACATTGCTTAATTGTATCTCAACTATAGATAATGTAACCACAGGCCATATAATCATAAATAATAAGGATATAACCAAGTTAAAGTCAAAAAATCTAGAAAAGTTTAGAAGAGATGAATTAGGATTTATATTCCAAGACTTTAATTTATTAGACACTCTAACGGCTTATGAAAATATAGCACTAGCACTGACAATACAAGGAAGAAATCACAGGGAAATAGACAAATTAATAAAAAATGTAGCTAAAGATTTAGGAATTACAGATGTGTTAAACAAATATCCATATCAAATGTCAGGAGGTCAAAAACAGAGAGTTGCATCAGCAAGGGCAATAATAACTAATCCGTCGCTCATATTAGCTGATGAACCTACAGGAGCGTTAGATTCTAAGTCTTCAAGGTTACTTTTAGATTCTTTTGAAAAGCTAAACGTGGATTTAGAGGCTACTATATTAATGGTTACTCATGATGCTTTTACTGCTAGTTATGCACATAGGATACTTTTTATTAAGGATGGAAAGATATTTAATGAATTAGTTAGAGGAAATGATTCAAGAAGAGAATTTTTTAATAGAATTATTGAAGTAGTAACACTTCTTGGAGGTGACGCTAGCGATGTATTCTAAGATAGCTATAAACAATGTAAAAAGAAGTTTTAAGGATTATACTATTTATTTTTTAACATTAACTTTTGCAGTATGTATATTCTATAGCTTTAACTCCGTAGGTTCTCAAAAAGCCATAACCGAAATGGGGAGTAGGCAAGCACAATACATAAATATATTAAACTCATTACTTGGAGGAGTATCAGTATTTGTGTCCATGATACTAGGAGGATTAATTATATATGCTAATAATTTTTTAATTAAGAAACGTAAAAAAGAATTAGGTATATATATGACTTTAGGAATGGGTAAGAATAAGATATCTAAAATACTAGTGGTTGAAACCTTTATAATAGGAATTATATCATTAATTGTGGGATTAGGAATAGGAATAATAGTATCTCAAGGATTATCAGTATTTACTTCAAAATTATTTGAGGTGAGTATGAGTGAATATAAATTTATCATATCCATGGGTGCTATTACTAAAACTATATTATATTTTGGAATAATATTTATTTTGGTAATGATATTTAACACCTTTGTTATTTCTAAATATAAGTTGATAGATATGATAAATGCTTCAAAGAAAAATGAAAGTATAAGTATTAAAAATCCAATAATTTCCATTATAATATTTCTATTATCAGTAATCTTCTTAGTGGCTGCATATAGTTTAGTAAAAAAAATAGGTTTAAATCCAAAAAATAGTATGTTTTGGATATCTATATTATTAGGAGTTATAGGTACATTGTTATGCTTTTTTAGTTTAGCTGGTTTTACTCTTTGTGTAATGCAAAAAAGTAAAAAGGTGTATTTAAATAAATTGAATATATTTATTTTGAGGCAAATAAACAATAAAATCAATACTAACTTTATATCTATGACGGTAATATGCCTTATGTTATTTTTAACTATAGGAATTTTATCTACAGGATTAAGTCTTAAAAATGGAATGGAGAAGGCCTTAGCTAATAGCACTCCATTTGACGCATCAGCAACTATGTATATAAATGAAGAACAATCTATAATAAGCATTGAAGAAAGTTTGAAAAAGTTAAATTTTCAATTTGATAATTCGGAGAATTATGGATTCTATAATGAATACATAATTGATACTAGAATAAAAGATTTAATAGGTAACTATGCAGAAGAGAATTTTAAGAAAAATTTAGATGATAATTCCTCTAAATTTAATGTTAGTGCTATAAAAATATCTGAATATAATAAGATTAGAGAATTAAAGGGTGAAAGCTCTGTAGATTTAAAGAATAATGAAGTTTTAGTTACTTCTAATAATGACATAATTTTACCAATGGTTAAAAAGTTTATGGAAAACGAAAAAAACGTAAAGATAAAGGATAAAGTTTATATAATAAAAAACGAGGAAGTTATAACAGCTTCAACATCCTCTACAGGTTTTAGTAGTAATATGCTAACTTTGATAGTATCTGATGAAGTAGTTGAAGGTATAACTCCAATTGAAGCTATTATGAATGTGAATTTTCAAGGAGATAAAGAAGCATCAGAGAAAAAGTTTAGAGAACTTTTTAGTTTATTTAAAGATGTCGGCATAGATTATGATGAATATGGATTCATAAATGGATATACTAAGATTCAGTTACAGGAAGACTTTAAAGGTATGAGTGTAATAGTTTTATATGTAGGAATATATATAGGTATTATATTTTTAATAGCTAGTGCCGCAATATTAGCCCTTCAACAATTATCTGAGGCTAGTGATAGCGCCGAAAGATATAACGCTCTTAGGAGAATAGGTGCGTCTGAAAAGATGATTAATAAGACCATATTTGTTCAGATTTTCATATATTTTATGTTACCACTAGTATTAGCATTAGTCCATTCAGTAGTTGGAATAAGTGTAGCTAATGATTTTCTTGTTGCATATGGTAAGCCAGATATAGGAACATCTTCCATGATAACAGCCTTAGTATTAGTTGTAGTTTATGGTGGATACTTTTATGCAACCTATGTTGGATATAAGGCTATGGTTAAGAATAGCTAAACTTTATGTTCAATAATTAAAATAGTAAAAAGATGTTTTGAAATTTTTCAAGACATCTTTTTTTATATAAGTTATCTATTGGTTTCAACTAAATTTTCTCCACGGAGAGGAGCAGAGGTACGTTTAAAGCTAAAGTCCGATTTGCCAGTGTGAAGTTGCCACATATGCCAGAATACGTAAGGAACAATTAAAATAAAGTTAAATATTCCCCAATATTTCATGACTTCAGGATTAAACCATGAAGCAGCATTCATAGTAGAAGGAAATAGATTAGGTGCACAGGCACGAATTAAGAGGTGAGTTGCTAAGGTATAAACTCGTGCTGTTACATATAATTCTGGACGCTTTTTAAATATAGGATATAATTCAGCTGCTAGTAAAATACATACTGAACTTGCAAAATAAACAGGGGTCTCAGCATATACAAAGCAAAGGTTCCAAGTTGTATATAAGAAGTTCCAACCGATTGTAGTATAGCAAATTAAGTCGCCATGCTTTTCTTCAGAAATTTTCCAAAACTTAGCTGGAAATGGAATGGTGACACATAATAGGAATCCACACATAGCATTAAATATATTACCCATGGTGAAATCTTTAATGGTAGCTTCCATTATATTCAGGAATAGCACTCCGTACAATATCCAAAGACCCCAGTTTTTTTGTAATGAAGTCCAAATTTTGCCTTCACGTTTTTCATAATTAGCAATTCTATAAAAGCCTACAAATATAGTTGGAATAATAACACTTAATATTTTAGCCCAACGAAACCATCCTACTACTCCTCCCATAAGCCACAGTGGAAAAGTCAGAAGAGATGCAATCCAAAATAAATTAGCAAACTTATAATGTTTTCTCATGATTTCCACAATAAATATTAATAGTGTAAAATATAAGACCATAGAAATTGCATATTGAAATGGTGCAATGTTCATAATTATAAATCCTCCTTCAAAACATAACAATTGTTCGGTCTCCATGATTATAACAAATATTACCACAAATGTAAACGTGTAATACCAATCTGAGAATTAAGTTAATTATGATATAATTAAAGGTAAGGTCATATATGGAGGAGAGTTTTAATGGCAAAAGAGGGAAAGGAAAAAATCATTGAGGCTGCTAGAGTGGTGATAAGTAGAAGTGGAATAAATGGTGCTACTATAAGGTCTATAGCTGAAGAAGCTGGAGTGAGCACAGGAGCAATATATCATTATTATAGTAGTAAGGAAGAAGTACTATACGATGTGATGGATAGAAGTCTTTCTATGTCTTCACAAATTTCAAGTAAGCTTAAAAATAATAAAGTAAGAAAAAAAGAAGTCATTGATGAGATATACGAAAATGTAATTGAAAGATTTAAAAAGAAGGATGAGAATAGCATACAGTTTTATCTAGCTAAAGAGGCTATGCTAGGAGACGAAAAGTTAAAAGAAAAATTTAGAATTAAATATGACCAATGGATAAGTGAAACAGAAGAACTGATGATAAAGTTATATGAAAATTATCCAACTAAATATAGAAGAGCAATAGCATCTTTACTTATAGGTGCAATTGATGGAGTTGTTATGCAACTATTATTAAATGCAAATGCAGCTAATATTGAAGATATAGAAAAAGTATATTATGAATTATTAAAAGAGGGGATTCCTAAATTTTTAGATTATTTTAATACTTTGGAAGAAAAAAATATCATAGAAAATACTGAGATAAGAAGCAGTAGAGTACAAAATTAATATGTACTAGGTATGTTATACTAGTAATATATTAACTATAGAAATAATTAAAAGAGGGATGAAATCATGAATATTCAAATATTTGGAGTGAAAAAATGCTTTGATACTAAAAAAGCTGAAAGATATTTTAAGGAAAGAGGAGTTAAGTTCCAATTTATAGATTTAAATGAGAAGCCCCTTAGTAAAGGGGAATTTCAGAGTATAAAAAGCTCTGTAAGTTTAGAAGGCATGATAAACAAGGAAAGCAAAGAATATACTAAATTAAATCTTGATAAAATAAGAACTTCTGAGATGAGAGAAGAAATAGCTCTGAAAAATTCAAAAGTTTTAAAAACACCTTTAGTCAGAAATGGAAAAAAAGCCACTATAGGATATATGCCAGAGGTGTGGAAAGATTGGGAACAGGAATAAAAATATAAATTATAAATTTATTGCATTGTGATATAGTAATTTAATATGAAAACTTCAATTTAATGAAATGACATAAAATCTAATTAAAAAATATTTTGTAAATATTTAATCACTAGTAGATATTTTATGAAATATATTACATAAAAGTATATATACAGTTAAAAGTGCTGTATAATTATTATAGATTTAAAATTCACATAATTACTTAAGGGTGAAATTTAACTTAGGGGGAATGGGAATGTCAGAGAAAATAAGAGCTATACTTTTAGGGGCTGGAGATAGGGGAACTATATATGCAAATTACATAAAAAATCATAGTGATCAAGTAGAGATTGTAGCAGTAGCGGAGCCAATTAAAGAGAGAAGAGAAAACATAAAGAATATGTTTAATCTATCACAAGATAGAGTATTTGACTCTTGGGATGAGACCTTGGCATTAGATAAAATAGGAGATGTAGCTATTATATGCACTCAAGATAGAATGCACTATGAACCCACTATGAAGGCATTAGACCTTGGATATCATGTGCTTTTAGAAAAACCTATGTCACCAATTTTAAAAGAGTGTGTGGATATGGTAAATAAAGCTGAAGAAAAGAATCGTCACTTGGTAGTATGCCATGTGCTTAGATATACGGAGTTTTTTAAGAAGCTTAAGGAACTTTTAGATAGTAAAATAATAGGAGAATTAGTTACAATACAGCATATAGAAAATGTAGGCTACTTCCATCAAGCACATAGTTTTGTTAGAGGGAATTGGAGAAATAGAGAGGAATCTGCTCCAATGATATTAGCTAAATGTTGTCATGATTTAGATTTAATGTATTGGTATGCTGACGGTGAATGTGAAGAATTATGTTCCTATGGAAGCCTAAGACATTTTAAATCAGAAAATGCCCCAGAGGGATCTACAGAAAGATGTTTAGATGCTTGTAAAATAAGAGATATTTGTCCTTATGATGTTAAAAAGATATACTTCAAGGGTGCTCAAAACAGCAGTAGTAATACTACTTCTACAAGGATGTGGCCGGCTAGTACTATAACAGAAGATTTAACTATAGAGGGCATAACAAAGGCCCTAGAGGATGGACCTTATGGAAGATGTGTATACCATTGTGATAACAATGTGGTAGATAATCAAGTTATTAGTATGAATTTTGACAATGGAGTTACTGTGGCATTTACTATGACTGCATTTACGGACAAAGTTTCAAGAATCACTAGATTTATGGGAACTCATGGAGAAATAAGAGCTACTACAGAAACTAATGAAATAGAGATTTATAATTTTAGGAATGGGACTATGGAAAAGATTAAAGTTGAGCCTCCTAAGAGTGGACATGGTGGAGGAGATTATGGAATAATGAATGATTTCTTCGAACTCATAAAAACTGATAAAATGAATAAGAGATTTACAACTGGAAAAATATCTTTATCAAGCCATGCTATGGCATTAATGGCTGAAGAGTCTAGATTGAGCAAAAAATCAATAAAATATAATGAATTTCTAAAGAATGGATATTAATTATAGTAAATATTTATAGAGAGGAATTGTTTATTTATGAGTGATGATTTTAAAAGAGTAGATCTGATGTCTGATGATGAGATATATGCAATGGCATATAGAAATGCAAAAGAGAAAAGTGAGTTTTATGTACATTTAGCAGTTTATGTGTTAGTTAATGCTATGCTATGGTTTACTATAGGCGGTGACTGGCAGATTTGGGTTATATTTGGATGGGGGATTGGGCTAGTATCCCATGGTATAAGCATATTCTTTGGAGTTAGTCATAAAAGAGTAGATAGAGAATATGAAAAGTTAAAACAGAAAATGAACAAATAAGAACTCAGCAGGATTTACCTGCTGAGTTCTTTAAATCTCTAACTTCTTTGGTGTTTTATTGCAGGTATCTATGTTAGGCACCATCATTAAAGCTATAAAACCTATTATAAATAAAGGAATTATTCCTAGGATTCCATTACTTGTTCTTCCAGTAAGTTGGGTAACTATACCCACTATAAAAGGTCCAAGGATAGCTGCAAACTTTCCAAATATACTATAGAATCCAAAAAATTCAGAAGATTTTTCTTTAGGTACAAGTTTTGCAAAATAGGACCTAGATATAGCTTGAATTCCACCCTGCGCGGAACCTACTGCCATAGCTAAAATCCAAAAATCAAAGGCACTATCTATAAAATATGCATAACAACAAATTAAGGTATAAGTTATAATTCCAACAAAAATAAGTTTTTTTCCACCATATTTATTAGCAAGTCTTCCATAAAGTATGGTGAATGGGAAGGCTACAAATTGAGTAACTAATAAAATTATTAATAGAGAAGTCATAGAAATTCCTAAATCAGTACCATAGGAGGTAGACATGCCTATAATAGTATGAACTCCATCTATATAGAAGAAAAATGCTATAAGAAATAAGAAGATAGGCCTATGTCTTTTAATCTCCTTAAAGGTTTTTCCAAGGTTCTTAAAAGATTTTTTTACCACATGGGGTTCTTTCTCAATATAGTATTTTTGATTAACATTTTTTAGTAGAGGCATGGTGAATAATCCCCACCATAATGCAGTTATAATAAAAGTTATTTTACAAGCTAAGGCTATACTTATAGGTAGAATATTTTTCTGAGTTAATAATACAATGGCTAAACATACTATAAAAGGTATAGTACTTCCTATATATCCGAATCCAAAGCCAAAGGAAGAAACCTTGTCCATTCTGTCTTCCGAGGTAACGTCTACTAAAAAGGCATCATAAAAAATATTTCCACCTGAGAAACCAATTACTGTAATAGTATATACCACAAGTAGTAAAATAGGAGTATCTTCAGGAACAAATACTAAGGCTATAGTTGATACTACACCTAATAGGAAGAAAAAGTTAAAAAATTTTTTCTTATTTCCTTTATAGTCGGCTATGGTTCCAAGTATTGGTGCTAGGAGTGCTACGATAAAGGTAGCTATGGATATGGTATATCCCCAAAGGGCTGTGGAAGTACTAGGTTCCATTCCGCCGTTTTCAGCTACCATCTTAAAAAACATGGGGAGTATGGTAGTACTTATAGTCATGCTATAAGCCGAATTTGCCCAGTCATACAGTACCCAACTTTTTTCTTCTTTACTCAATCCTTTCATATTACACCTCTATATATCTAATATTTTTTCTTCCACTACTCCATCGGTGTTTTTTAAAGAAAGTCCTAACAATTTAGCTAAGGTAGGTCCATGATTTATTATGTTTCCACTTTCAATTAAAGTATTGTTTTTTATACCCACACCACTTCCAATTAAAAAAGTAGTATAGTTTGGTTTCCTAGGAGAATATCCATGAGTAGCCTTTGTCCTATGTGATTTTACTCCAACTTCAACATCTTGAACTTCTTCAATGAAAGCACCTATATGTTCATCTATAAAGTAGTATCCTAATTTAGCTTCTAACATAAAGCTACAGCTAGGATCTGCACCAGCATCCTTAGCTTCTTGTGAATTTAATATGAATTCAATAGGACATTCATCCATAGAGGAAATATCTCTAAGAATTTTAAATAGTTTTTCCTTTGTTTCACTATGATTTTTATCTTTTAGGTAAATATAACTACTTCCATCACAACTTTTAGCAATAGTGGTGTAATTTTTAATGGCGCCTCTAGAATTAACACTTATAAGTCCATGTTTTAAAAATAGAGAATTTAATCTTATGAGTTTATTTCCTTCAAGGGAACTATGGTCACCTAGGGCCACAATAGTGCTTTCCTCATATATGTTTGAGATTTTTAATGAGGAAATTATTTCTCCTAATCTCCTGTCTTGACGTAAAAGAGATTCTTTTGTATCCACGCTATGAATACCAGTATAATGCTTATGGGTATCCACATCAGTTAAATGAATCAACATTAAATTAGGCTTGAAATTTAGTATGGTATATTTTGCACACTCAGTAACAAAATTATCCAAATAAGGTTCAGCTATACCATTTCTAAGATGTCCAAATTTTTTATTAAGAGTTAATTGATATTTTATAGAACCTGCTAAGGAAGACATGAAAATTTGATTATGCCAAGGCTTGGTACAACATATTTCAGGCATATTATAAGTTATTTTACTTCTTCCACTGACAGGCCAAAGTAGGGAACAGGTTTTTAAACCATTTTTTTCTGCTAAATCAAATAAAGTTTCTCCTTCTATATATTTTCTATACCAATACCAATCAGGAGTTTTTTCTTTAGGTTTTAATAGAGTGTTGTTTACTACACCATGATTGCAGGGATATTTTCCGGTAACTATGGTGGCATGAGCTGGATAGGTTAGGGTAGGATAAATACTTTCAACATTTTTTATGGTAGCGCCATTATGTATAAGTTGTGAAAAATTTGGAAGTGTACTTAATATAGTCAAATCCTCAGAGGAAACTGCATCAAAAGATATAACTATTAAATATTTTGGTATCATAATATTTACCTCTTTTTAAATATATGTATATATATTTTACCATTATATACAAATTTAGAATATAGTATATATGCAAATAAAAATAAAAAAGGAGCAAGTGCTCCTAAAATTTAACTTAATTTTTTAAAAAGTTTAGTTCCAATATTTTTTAACAATATCCATAGTGATAATATTAGTATTAATAATATTATAGATAAAATAATAAAATATAAATTTATAGCAGTAATTTCAAAGTATACAAATATACCAATAGGTATAGCTATAAACCCAAAGGAAAATAACATAGAAATTAAAACACTAGCACTTTGTTTTACCACCGCTGTGTCAGAATTCCACTCTAATTTAGGAAGGTATAGATTCACTATTAATCCAGTCATAGAGGTTAGAAAAGCACATAAGCTAGGCAAAAGAATCATCCAAAGCAAGTTTACTAGGTTTAACTTAAAGCTAATAGTAAATAATAGTGCGCTTAATATTATTGCTGGGATAGTAATTAATAAATTTACACCTATTTTACCCTTGAAAATATCTATCTCACTTATGGGCGAAGATTTTAGAATCCAAAGATTTTTTCCCTCTAGAGAGATAGAGGAGGAGGTTGTACAAGACATAAACACTGAACCGCATAATAATGCTAGCACCATCATTGGAAGTATATCTTCCCTAAGTGGAATTTGGAGAGTACTTTCTAAAGTAGATGGGCTTATAAATAAAGAGGCTATAGATAGTGCAACTATAAGTACCATTCCAAACAATGTATTAAGTACATATATATAAGAAGAAAAATATCTTTTACACTCTTTTTTTAATAGTGCAACTACTGGAGAAGAAGATTTTAATTTTCCAAGTTTATAATTAGAACGTTTATAGCTCTCTCCAAGCTTGGAAACTAAGGAATTAAAACTATTATTAAAAATTATAAGAAATATTATAAATGGAATTATAGATATAGCTACAAATTTAATTAATGAAATAATGTTTAAGGTATCTAAAGCTTCACTAAAATAATAAGCTGGAATATATATTTTCTTTATACCATGTAAAATAGAATCACTATTTGAGATAACGCTATTTAACACATCATTAAATTTAAAGGAGCCAATCATTACACCTATTAGCAATATAAAGCTAAATAAGGTTATAAACAAATTGCTATGCTTAATTTTAGAAGAAAAATAACTCAACATAAAAGCTAGTATAGAAGCTATAACTGCTGGTATTAATGGTATAAATAAAAATCCTATAATCAAATACAGCAAAAATATAGGTGAAGTATCTGTATTATTAAAATATACTAAGCATTGAGGTATAAATATAAATAGTTCAAAAAAGTAGTTGAATAGTAGTAGCCATAATACCTTGCTGGTAAGTATTGTGCTTGATTTAATTGGCAAAGGCATTAATATATTGTAGTCTCTTGAAGAAAATAAAATTCCTTGAGCATTGTAAATAGACATGAAAAAGCATATTAAGGTACTGCTTAGTACAGAATTTATCAATAGAATCTTAAGCATACCCATTGAGTTTAGAGTTGGTGCCATCTGTGAAGAAAGCATATAACTACTGAATGCCAACATTACCATAGCAAAGCCTATAGTAAAAACAATAAAAATACTTTTAAGCTTCTCACTCTTGTTTTCTTCTTTCATAAATTTATTTATGCCTGTATAGTTTATTGTATTAACTTTTAATAAATAAAATAAATTAGTCATTTTTAATCAACTCCAAAAAGATATCTTCTAAGGAACTATTTCCAATTACTTCTTCTGTTGTGCCTTGTGCTACGATTTTTCCACCTTTTATTATGGCAATTTTATCACAAAGCTTTTCTGCCACCTCTAATACATGAGTTGAGAAAAATATTGAAGCCCCATTATCACAAAGTTTCCTCATGATTTTCTTTAAGGTATGAGCAGCCTTAGGGTCTAATCCAACAAAAGGTTCATCTAGAACTAGTAGTTTAGGATTATGAATTAGTGCAGAGATTACAGTGAGTTTTTGCTTCATACCATGAGAATAAGAAGATACTAAGTCTCCTAAGGAATCTGTAAGCTCAAATTCATCCGCATATTTTTTTATTACTTCTTCTCTTTGAGTTTTAGATACTTTAAATATATCGCCAATAAAATTTAAATATTGAATACCTGTTAAGGATTCATATAAATCTGGATTATCAGGAATATAAGCTATGATTTCTTTGCATTTCATGGGATTCTTTTTTACAGATATTCCATTAATAAAGATATCTCCGCTATTTATTTCTAAAATACCAACTATGGATTTGATGGTAGTAGTTTTACCAGCTCCATTATGTCCTATAAAACCATATATTTCTCCAGGATTAACAGTAAGGGAAATGTTATCTACAGCTTTTTTTGAACTTCTATAGGACTTTGAAAAATTTTCTATCTTTAACATTGGAATTACCCCCTTTATTAATACAACGCATATGGCGAATATTTAGTTCAATGTTTTTTAATATTATATTTTAAATTTTGTATCTATTTTAAATGATTGTTGATTTTAGAACTACATACTATTACGAAGCAAGCTATTTATTAAATAAAAGCACTATGTTTTTTTATATAAACATACAGTGAATAAATAGTACTTAACCCAACCCAGCCCAAAATTCCAAACAGTATTGCCTTTTCAGCAGAAATAAAGAAAGATAAAGTAAATTGAGCTATAGCAAAGGGAAAGCTTGTATATCCAAGAAGCTTATGAGAAGCTCTCCAAGAATCTTCATCTCTACATGTCCAAGGTAATCTTAATCCAAAGTACCAATTTCTTTTAACTTGAGGCATTTTGTTTCCAAGTACCATCATGATTATAGAAATAAAGCCTACAATGAATTTTTCATTTGTATTTTGAAAAAATGGTGAATTTATTGGAGCTAAAACTGTGGCTAAAGTTACAATAACTAGTATACACATAATGAACCTATTTATAAATTTTAAGGTTTTCAATCTAGGACTATCTTCAGAAGTATTAGTTATTCTAGGTATGTATTTATCCCAAAGTATTAGGAAGATTAATAATGTACTTAGTACAATTCCTTCAATCATGGGAGTTTCAGGCAGGAATATGGCTAGAGCTATATATATTAAAGATATAAAAAATATAAGAACATGTATAAAATCAAATTTTCTTTTATTCATTATTTTTATCCTCCTCAGAATTAATCAAATTTAGAAAACCACATAGAGCTGATTGAAGTACTGAAGTATTTATTGAATATATAATAAATTGTCCATTTCGTTCTGCCACAATAAGTTCAGCATCCTTTAATATATCTAGATGTTTAGAAATAGAAGGCTTAGATATCTTAAAGCAGTCTGAAATTTCTCCGGCATTCATATCTTTTTTTGATAATAATGTTAAAATTTCTCGCCTAGTACCATCACTTAGAGCTTTAAATACTTTATTTATAACTATCACCATCCTTAAACGTAATCTTTCGTATAAGATAAAGTTTTATAAGAATTAAAATATGTACTTTTAAGATTAATTAAAAGTATTAGAATTATATCAAGTAATTTTAATTCATTGAAAGTAGATATTTAGCTAATTAGCTAAATATATTAATATAATAGTATAGAACTTATAAAAAGTAAAGATAAATGAAGAGTTTATTATAATAAAGCCAAAAATAAAAATATGATTAATATGGCTATTTTAAAGATAGTTTATATATTTTTGGTATAATATAACTATAAGAAGTGTTAATATAGGAGGTGTATGGTGGATAATATAGTAAATTTTAGTAGTTTGATATATGAAGATAAAAATAGAGTATACGAATTTATAAGAAAAATGGATGAAAATTATAATAGAGATTTAGAAGAGACTATGTCATTTTTAAATGGAGAAGTTTTTTCAAAAGGTGATAATTTCTTGATTCTATGCCATGAAAATAGAATAGTTGCAACTATGGGGGTTATTACTAAGGAGGCAGAAGTAAGTGGGTATTTATTTATATCAGAGGTATATGTAGAGAAAGAGTTCTATAAAAGTGGAATAGGAATAAATAGATTAGATGAACTTATGAAAGATATTCTTGGCATATGCAATAGATATGAGAAGAAAAAAATAAGAGTAGGGTTAAGAGATAAAATGAATTTCATAGAAGAGTTCATATTAGGCTATGACTTTCATAAAGTAGATGAAGCACTAGTAATGACAATAGATAGCATAGAAGAGTTGATATGTTTAGATAACCATGTAACATTACATCCACTTAGGGAAAAAAGTAAAGAGTTATTCATGCATATGCATAATAAAGGATTTATGGGCACTCCTAATTCTGCTAGTCTCAGTATTGAAGAGGTAGAAACCTTCATTAGCATGTATGTTAATCATGAGGAACTAATAGGGATTATAGAAGCAAACAATACTCCAATCGGCATGTATATGCTTACTATTGAAGGAGAGTTAGGTTGGATAGATAATATTGCCCTTATAAAGGAGTATAGAGGGAAGGGATATGGCAAAAATATAGTAGCTAAGGTTATTCAGATATTGAAACCTAAGGTTGAAGAAATAGGTTTATTGGTTATGACATCAAACAACATAGCCTATAATTTATATAAAACTGTAGGATTTAAGGAGAAAAAAATATTTTCAACTTGGTATGAGAAAGAAATAATTGGAGGGTAATATGATTTTTAGACAAGCTGTATTAAAAGATTTAGATAATATAGAAGTGATGCTTAAGTGTGTAGTTAAAGAGGGAAGAGGAAAAGGCTTAAACTGGACGGAAAAATATCCTAAAAGAGAGATCTTTGAAAAGGATATTTTGAAGAGAGAAGCTTACATAATAGAGAATGATAAAGAATTGGTTGGAGTAGTTGTATTAAATTCAGAGGAAGATATAAGCTATAAGAATTTATTATGGCAGGAGGATGAAAGGTTTATAGTTATACATAGATTTATGGTTTCACCCAACTATGAAGGTCAAGGATATGGAAAAAGATTTCTAGGAGAAATATTAGATTGGGCTAGAAAAAATAATTTTAGGTTGGTTAAATTAGATACAGAAGAAAAAAATATAAGAGCTCAAAGATTATATGAGAGTATGGGCTTTAAGCCAATTGGAGAAGTTCCTTTAAGTGATATAGAAGGAGTTTTTAAATGCTATGAATTTTTAATTAAAAATAATGAATCTTAAGGGAGATGGAAGTATTGGATATAGCCATAATTGGTTTTGGAGCTGTAGGCAAGGCTTTAGTTCAATTGATAAAGGAAAAGAAGGGAGAATTTTTAACATTAGGATTAGACCTAAATATTAAATATATAATAAATAGCAAGGGTGGAATATATAGTAATAAGGGGATAGTTACTGATGGATTAAATGTAAATTCTATAGAAGTGCATAATGATTGGAGTATCGGCTTGAACTATGGTCATATTATTCGTAATAAAGATGTAGACTTATTGGTAGAGCTAACTTCTACTAATATTATAGATGGAGAGCCAGGAATTACTCATATAAAAGAGTGCATTAAGGCAGGAATTCATGTAGTAACAGGTAATAAGGGGCCAATTTTATTTAATTATAGAGAGCTAAAGGTGCTAGCAGAGAGCCATAGAGTGCAACTTGGTATTGGATGTACTACTGGAGGAGCCTTGCCTTCAATAAATGCAGGACTATTTGATTGTGCAGGTGCCAATATTTCTTCCATAGAAGGAGTATTAAATGGTACTACTAATTTTATATTAAAGACCATGGAAGAAGAAGGTCTGGATTATAGCAAGGCCTTAAAAAAAGCACAAGAATTAGAAATAGCAGAAAGAAATCCTCAGATAGATGTAAAAGGCATTGATACTGCTATAAAAATAATTATATTAGGAAATGTACTTATGGGTAGCAACTTAACTTTAGAGAGCATAAGTATAGAGGGAATTGAAGAATTAACCTTTAAGGATTTAATGAAGGCAAAGGATAAAGGTAAAAAGTTAAAGCTTTTGGGAAAGGTTGAGAAAATTAGTGATGATAAATTTGAAGCTAGTGTAGCCCCAAAAGAAGTAGATAAAGGACACCCACTATATACTGTAGAAGGAAAAAATAAAGGGGTTTATTTTAAAACAGACACATTAGGAGATATAACAGTAATGGGAGGAGCATCCTCACCTAGAAATGCAGCGGCAGCTATAGTAAGAGATATCATAAATATACATAAAGGATATAAATTTATTTAACTTAAAATAGAACATTATAATTAATTGATAAAGTCAGGGGGAACAAGGTATGAAGGATTTAAAAAAATATGGGATAAAGATAGGAACCTTGCAGAGTGGTAAGAGAAATCTTATTACCGATGTAAAAGGAGTAAAAGTTGGACACGCTACTATAAAGGAAGAAGGGATAAATACGGGTGTTACTGCCATACTTCCTCATAGCGGAAACATGTTCAAAGAAAAGGTCTATGGTGCGGTACAGGTGATTAATGGCTTTGGGAAAACCATTGGAACAGTTCAACTTGAGGAATTGGGAACGATAGAAACGCCCATATTATTAACTAATACTTTAAATGTTGGAAAGGTAAGCCATTATCTAGTTCAATATATGTTGAAGGATAATGAAGATATAGGGACAACCACAGGAACTATAAATCCTATAGTATGCGAATGTAATGATGGATATTTAAATCATATAAGAGGGACTCATGTAGAGGAAGAGCATGTGTTAAAAGCTTTAGAAGAGGCCAGTGAAGAGTTTGAACAAGGAGCCGTTGGTGCGGGAACAGGTATGAGTTGTTTTGACTATAAAGGAGGTATAGGATCATCTTCTAGAATATTTAATTTAGGAGAAGAGGAGTATACTATTGGAGCTTTAGTATTATCTAATTTTGGTTTAAAACAGCATTTTATTTTAAATTATGAAACAACTAGAGAGTATTTGAATGATTCTTATGAGGATGAATTAGAGCAAGGTTCTATAATAATAATTCTTGCCACTGATGCTCCATTATGTAACCGTCAATTAAAAAGAGTAGCAAAAAGAGCGGGAGTAGCCTTAGGAAGATTAGGTTCTTTCCTAGGGAATGGAAGTGGAGATATAGTGATAGCCTTTAGCACTGCTAACAGAGTTAACCATTATGAAGAGAGAGGAACTGTAGATATTAAGGTTATAAATGAAAATCTAATAGATAGAGTATTTAAAGCTACTGTAGAGGCTACAGAGGAGTCCATACTTAAATCTATGATTCATGAAGAAGATTTCATAGGAAGAGACGGTCATATGAGTAAGAAGTTTAATTTTAATGGGATATAATTAATATAAAGAATTCTTGGGGATTTCTATTTCTTACTTAAAAATTCTTAAGAGTTTCCTACAATTTGCAATTAATTATTACTAAATAATAAGTGAAAAATTATTGACAGGTAATCTGATAAATGGTAAATTATCTACAATAGGAGATGATAGATATGAAATATTTAAAAAATAGAAAACATCATCATCATAGTTACAAGGTCTGGTAGTGGATAAATTTATTTTTAATCCATAGATACAGGCCTATTTCCGCTGTGTGGATGTATCTATGGTGAGATAGAGAAAAGTCTCTAAGGGTACATTTGCTCTTAGGGCTTTTTATTTTGATAAGGCATCTTGAAAAAATTATGTGAAGGAGAGAGAGAGATGAAAAGAGATATTGTTAAACCAAGTATTTTACCAGGATTTATGGAGCTTAATCCAAGAGAGCAAATAGCTTTTAATAAAATGCAGGATATTATAAGAAAAAATTATGAGAAGTTTGGATTTCTTCCTATAGATACTCCAATTATGGAAAAGAGTGAAGTTTTATTAGCTAAGACTGGTGGAGATACAGAAAAACAAATTTATACCTTAACTAAGGGTAGTAATGAAATGGCATTGAGATTTGATTTAACTGTACCACTTGCAAGGTATGTAGCACAGTATATGGATTCACTAACCTTCCCTTTTAAAAGATATCAAATTGGAAAGGTATATAGAGGAGAAAGGAATCAAAGAGGAAGATTCAGAGAGTTCTATCAGTGTGATATAGATATTATAGGAAATGGAGCATTAAATATAGTAAATGACGCTCAAATACCTGTAGTTATATATAATATATTTAAAGAACTAGGATTCGAAGATTTTGCTATTAGAATTAATAATAGAAAGATACTAGATGGATTTTTAAGAGGATTAAAGATAGATAGTTATACTGAGGTTTTAAGAACAGTAGATAAAATAGATAAAATTGGACCAGAAAAAGTTAGAGATGAGCTTCAGGAATTTATTTCATCAGAAGAAGATATAGAAAAAATAATAGGATTTATAACCATAGAAGGTACTAATGAAGAAAAATTAGCTACTCTTGATAAATTGGGTATAGACAATGAAAGATTTGCAGAGGGTGTTGAAGAACTAAAAACTGTATGTAAATATATCAGGGCTTTTGGTGTAGAGGAGAAAAATTATTCTATAGATTTTAAAATTACTAGAGGATTAGATTATTATACAGGAACTGTATATGAAACCTTCTTGAATGAATATAAGGATTTAGGTTCTGTATGCTCAGGAGGAAGATATGATGACCTAGCTAGCTTCTACACTGATAAGAAGTTACCAGGAGTAGGTATTTCAATAGGGTTAACTAGATTATTTTATAGTTTTATGGAAGCAAATTTAATAGATTTAACAAACAACTCCACCATAGATGCATTAGTAATGCCAATGGATGAAGAGTTAGATTATGGGGTTGAAATCTATAATAAATTAACTTCTCAAGATCTAGGAGCAGATATATATTTAGAACAAGGGAAATTCCAAAAGAAGATGAAATATGCTAATAAGCTAGGAGTACCAAATGTAATTATTTTAGGAGAACAGGAAAGAGTAGAAGGTAAAGTTCAGCTTAAAAATATGATTACTGGTGAACAAAGCAATGTTACCATAGAAGAAGCAATAAAATTAATTAAGCAATAAAAAGTAGGCTATGTATTCAATTTAATGGAATGCATAGCCTATTAATTTGAAAGTAGTGATAAATTCACATATAAGAAAAAATTAAGTAATAAGCAAATAAAAGAAGTTAAAAGTGCTATAATAGGGTTAGTAGGTATTAACAATGTTGAGGTTATAGAACGAAATTACTGAAAGTAAAAATTTAAATTATTAAATCAATTCTAAAATTATGAAACAGTGCTTTGGAGGAAGCTATGGAAGATATTATAGATATTAGAACAATAAAAAAAGAGGATATATCAATAATAAATAGAGTAATCCACAATTGTTTTAATGAATTCATTGCAATAGATTACCCTGAGGAGGGAATTAATGAATTTATGAGATTTATTCATACTGATAATATCATGAAAAGATATGAAAAGGGAAATTATACTTTAGTAGCCTGTAACAATAAGGAAATAGTAGGAGTTATAGAATTAAGAGATTTTATGCATATATCCTTATTATTTGTAAGTAAAGGTTATCATGGAAAAGGAATAGGAAGGGAACTGGTTAATCAAGCCATTGAAGTATGTAAGAAGAATTATTACATTAGAGCTATAACTGTAAACTCTTCACCTTATGCAGTAAAGATATATGAGAAGCTAGGATTTTACAAGATAGAAGAAGAAAAATGCATCCATGGAGTTAGATTTACACCTATGAAATTGAAGGTAAAATGATGATTACTTAATAATACATACAATAAAAAATAAATCAACTTTAGAATTAATAAAATTCTAAAGTTGGTTTATTCATTAAAAAAGAAAGCAATATGTTTTATCATATTTATAACCCTAAATAGAAATAATATCTGTTAGTTCATTATTTAAGAACTTAGATACTGCTTCCTCAACATTTCCACAAGCGCCTCTTATAACTTCTAGTCCTGAACGAGTTAAATGATTATAAGCCTTTTCATCAATTATATTAGCAATAACTATAGATACCTTTTCTCCGATAAGCATATTAGAGAGACCTAAATAATTGTCCTGAAGATCTTCAGAAGAAATATCAAATTTATCTGATATTTTATTATTTTTAATATCAACTATAGTAAAGCTTTTACTACTTAAAAAATTATCATTTATTAGACAACCTTTTTTAGGTATAGCAATAACCATATAAATCACACTCCTTTACTCATATTTCTACAATATATTATAGCACATTTAATTTAGAATTACCAATTATTATGGAACTTATGATATTATATTGAATATAATATGAGGTTTTTTAAAAAAAATTAGTATAAATTAATTTGTAACTTATTATTAGGATTATTTTAACAAAATATAAATTAACTATATTATAATATACTTTAAGAGTATTTTTGTAAATAATAATAATTTTATTACTAGTCTTTACATAAAAAAGAATAAAACTATATAAAAGCTTAATAAAATAGTAATTTTGTAATATTTTAAAAAAATATAGAATGTATCCTTTCAAAACTTAACTTAGTTTGAAAAGACACATTGAATTTTAATTTAATGTATTTTTGATAGATGCTCTAACTTTTCATAATCAGTAATAAATATTTTTTTATTACGTATAGCTATAACACCTTGATTTTTTAACTCATTAATAACTCTAGTAACTGTTACTCTAGAACATCCTACAAGGTTAGCTAGTTCCTCATGGGTTAGAGGAAAGACAATTTCAATAGAATTGATGTTTGCTATAGGATACTGTATAGACATCCTATATATGGTGGAACAAATTCGAGATTTAGGGGAAGATTTTAACAGATCTTTCATCTGAAATAGAGATATTTGATATTTTCTTACTACACTATGAAATATATATTGATAAAAGGTTGAGTTATTCCTAGAATATTCTAACAATACTTCATTATCAATGAAACACACTGTGGTGTCTTCAATAGCCTTAGGAATTATATTTATATGAGTAGCTGAAAAACTTTCCTCACCATAAATTTCTCCAGGTACTAAAAAAAATAATATTTTTTCTGAACCCGCTATAGTATACATACTAACCTTAACTTTTCCACTAATAATAACAGATAGCTTTTTATTGGGAAAATAGTCAAGCTCTGCACCTTTTTTATATTCCTTGGTTTTACCCAGAGGAGCAATACTTGTTAAGAAAAAATTTCGCATGTCTACTTGTGAATCCTTATTAAAAAAATCATTATACATATAATCCTCCATTGGGTAGTTTAATTATAATATATTATAATTAAAAACTTAAATTAAATACAATATAATTAAAAAAATTAATTATTTAAATAAAGGTTAAAGCTAGATAGCAGATTATAAAAAAACAGATAATCTAAAAAGATTATCTGTTTTTTTATAATCTACTATCTAGTTATTGTCTAACTATTATTCATATGTTGTTTCCAGTCTCCATGGGAGATGTAAATTGAGTGCTGAGTAAATTCAGCTTTGTCATTAAGAGCATATTTATATACATAGCATTGTTCAATTGAATTAGTTTCAAGATTCTCTACATCCATAATTACTCTATTATATTCATTCTTAGAAGAGTTTTGTCCGAAATATCCCTCCATTTCATCTATAGGAATGATATCTTTATGGAAGTCTTTTAAAGACATTATTTCTCCAATAACATCATCCTCTCCATCTAAAAGAGCAGGATATCCCTTGTGAGGCATATGATATAGTTTACCTTTAACTTTACCTAAGTACGATTCTTCTACTTTATTAGTAAGGTATTTATCATAATTAAAGAATCCATTTCTTAAACTACCATATACAAATACTTTTCTTTCATCCTTTGGTAATATCATTAGCAAATAGTCCCTCCAATTGTTTTTATGTCGTCTGTGCACTTTACAGCAGCTTCTATGGAAAGTTCAAGAGCTTTTGAAATATCCAGAATACTCATACTAGGCATATTTGGTTTTGCAATTACCTGATTTGGAATGTATGGGACGTGAATAAATCCACCTCTCATATTAGGATATTTTTTGTCTATAAGATATAATAATCCGTACATTATATGGTTGCAAACAAATGTACCAGCGGTATTTGATACTGCTGCTGGAATTCCATTGTCACTCATGTTTTTAACCATAGCCTTTATTGGCAGATTAGAAAAATAAGCTGGAGCTCCATCTTCCTTAATTTTTATATCTATTGGCTGATTACCTTCATTATCTTTAATTCTAGCATCGTCCATGTTTATAGCTATTCTTTCAGGATTTACTGTAAATCTTCCACCAGCTTGTCCTACACAAATAGTTATATCCGGAGTATATTGTGCTATATATTCCTCTAATTTTTCTAATGACTTCTCAAATACAGTAGGTATTTCTACTTTTATTATTTTAGCTCCTGCTATTTCATTAGGTAATAATTTAACTGCTTCTAATGCAGGATTTATACTTTCTCCACCAAAAGGGTCAAAACCAGTAATTAAAACTTTCATCATAAATTCCTCCTAGATTAGTTTAAAATGCTAAGAAATACATTAATAAAATATGAACTAAAAGAATAGTACAAGCTACAGGCACTTGATGTTTGATTATAAGATTTTTATCCTCAATCTCCAAAAGTGCAGCAGGCATTATGTTGAAGTTAGCACCCATCGGGCTCATTAACGTACCACAATATCCAGCAGTAAGAGCTAGTGCTCCAGCTATTGCAGGATTTGCACCTTGTGCAAATACGAAAGGTACTCCAACTCCAGCAGTTATTACGGCAAAGGCTGCATAGGCGTTACCCATAATCATTGTAAATAATGCCATCCCTATACAATAAGCAGCTACTCCAGCTAATATATTTCCTTGAGGAATTATTGTTGATATACCACTAGCTATAACTTCTCCAACTTGTGCAGCAGTGAATACAGCACCAAGGGCAACTAGTAGCTGAGGCAGTATACTTGTAGTTCCAACAGAGTTAAGCATTCTTACACCATCTTCTACAATATATTTAGGATTAGCTTTTGTAATTAATAGAGTTGTAAGGATAGCCACTACTGCGGATATTCCTATAGCAGCAGTTCCACTAATTTCAGTAAATTGAGCTACAAGTAGTGCAACTATAGCAATGACAAGAGGTGGTAAAAATACCTTGTTTTTTAATTTATTAGCTTGCTCTTCAGCAAATTTTGAATCTAAAGGTTTTAAAGTTACCATCTTAACTTGCTTAGAAGCAGTTAGAACTCCAAGAAATATAATCAAGATACCAACTGTTTCATAAGGTATAAATTTTCCAGCTATAAATATTACTCCAAGGATACCCCAGAATAAGAAAGTTCCATATCTAGCTTTGTGCTTTTTATCCAATATAGTAGTAACAGCAACTGATATCATTAAAAAACCTATTAAGGCGTAAAATATATCAAGTAAAAAATTTGATAATGCTTTCATATCCATATTTCAAAATCCTCCTTTATTATTTATTCATATATTTTTTATCTAAGGATTTATCAAGTAGGTAGTTTTGAGCTATAACTACTAATAATGTTGCTATAGCAGCTGGTATAGAAGCTTTAGCTACCTCAAGACCTGTAATCGAAACCCCTGCATCCTTTAATAATGGTAAATCATTTATGGTATTCATAACTAAAAGTACTCCAGAACTAGCCAAGAATAGGTTTTGTCCAAAGAAGTTACCGTAGTTCTCCATAGCGGCAGCAGCAGCTTTAATTTTATCTTCATCTTTTTTCTCTATTTCACCATATTTACTAACTGCAGCTCCTTGAGCCATAGGACTAATTAGGGGTCTAATAAATTGAGGATGTCCACCAAGTCTTATGGATAGGGCACCAGCAATTTGTCTTATTAGTACATAAAGACTAAATAATTTTCCTGTAGAAAGAGATTTAGCTTGACTTATTAGTTGAGTAGCTCTTTCTCTTAATCCATATCTTTCACATATACCTATTACAGGTAGAGTTAATATAAACAACGTAATATGTCTCTGTTCAACGAAAGTTTTTCCTAATGTATTTAATATTTCAGCTAGGCTCATATCACCTACGAATCCAGTAGCAACTCCAGCAGTTAAAACAACAGCAATTGTGTCCAATTTTAATGCAAATCCAATTATAACAATTAAAATACCAATTAATTTAATCATTCGTTTCACTGTCCTTTCATTATCATTAACATTTTTTATATTCTGATTATAGTAGAAATCAAAACTTAATTCTGTATACCTGTATACATTTTAAGTCATTCTATAATTTACTAAAAAAATTTTAAGTAAAGTTGTAAATAAGGGAAATAAGTAAATTATTAGGATAGATTTACTATACAGTGGATTTTAATTATGAGATCATGTGAAAACTTAACAGAATAGATATTCTATTGCAATGGATGAATAAAATAAAATTCTTCAAACGATGTATGATTGAAGAAGGAATGAGTATATAATAATTAGTATGTAATTGTGGGGAAAAAGCAATTTAGATTAAGTATAATTTCATTGAAGGATAAAGGAGAATACATATGCAAGATTTTCACATTGATTTACAAGAAGTTAAGGAGTTATGCGGAAACGTAGTATATAACAGAGCTGAAGATATGTATTTTAGGAATAAAATAAGAAAAGTGGATATAAAAGAGAATAATGAAAATATAATTTCAATAACTTCTATAGTAGAATCTGCCTATGATATTAAGAATTATAAGGTAAGTTTAATAATAAATAAGAGGAATTCTACAATATATAAAAGTTGTTCCTGTGAGGCTTTTGATACCTATAAAATATGTAAGCATATAGGGGCTACACTTATAAAGTTACATAGAGATGGACTTCATGAAAGGAGAGGAAAAATAAAGCATAGTGAGGAGCAGGAGCTTTTAGAGTTTTATAAAAATAATTATGAAGAAAAAATAGAGAAAGAAAATATAAACTTAGATATAACCCTAGTGGTAGAAAAGAATTATTATAATTCCAAAGAAAATCATTATTACTTAGAGTTTAAAGTTGGGTGTAATAGGCTTTATGTAATTAAAAATATTAGAGAATTTATTGAGGGAGTATTTATAAGAAGTAATACCTTATATTTTGGTAAAGAATTAGAATTCAATAGAAATCTATATAAATTTAGAAATGATGATTATGAGATATTAAAGCAAATAAAAGATATATATGATATGAATGCACAGGTAAATGAGAATCTTTATAGGAAGTCACTATTTCTTAGTGGAAAAAGGGCAGTACTTACAGAAAATCAATTATTGAGATTCTTAAAAGAAAAGCAAGGTAGTCATATTAACTTAGAGATTCATGGTGAAAATCATAAGGATATTGCTATAGTAGTAGGAGACCTTCCTATAAGTTTTTATATGTACCTAGATAAGGATTCTATTAACATAGAATTAAACGAAGTCATTCCTAAGGATATAAGTAAAGAGGGAGGGGTATATTTATTTGAAAATAAAATATATTTACTATCTCAAGATGAAAAAAAGGCTTTCAAACCGATCCATGATTTGATGGTTAAAAAGGGAAAGGGAACCATGAAATTTAATGTGGAGAACATATCACAGGTAGCAAATTACATACTTCCAGAGCTTAGGACATTAACACCAATAATAATTAAAGATGATAATATAAAAAAAATACTTCAAGAAGAGCCATTAAAAACTTCTTTTTACTTAGATAAAAAGGGGGATTTTATATTGTGTGATATAAAATTCACCTATGGAGAAGAGCGTTTTTCTTATAACTCAGAAGCTATGAATAAAGAAGAACAGAAGACTGTCATTAGAAATTTAAAAGAAGAGAGAAGTGTAGTAGAAAAACTAATTGAGTTAGGCTTCCATAAAGAGAAAAGTGAGTTAATTTTAAAGGAAGAAGATGATATTGTTGAATTTCTAACCTATGGAATTGAAGAGGTTATAGATTTGGGGAAGGTATATTATTCTGATAGCTTTAAAGAGATGAAAATACTAACACCTAAGATGTTTAAATCTTCTATATCCCTAAATAACTCTGATTTATTGGAATTTAGCTTCAATATAGAAGGGATAAATGAGGAAGAACTTAAGAATACATTTAGCTCACTAAAGCAAAAGAAAAAATATCATAGATTAAAGAATGGAGCTATTATTCCATTAAGGGGAGAAGAAATTAAAGAATTATATTCTATTATGGATAATTTCGATATTTCGCTATCTAAGCTTGCAAAAGGAAATGTAACTATACCTAAATATGCATCACTATATATTGATGAAAAAATAAGAGAGGGTTCTTTAGGATTCATTAATAGAAATAAAGAATTTAGAAATTTAATAAATACTATTAAAGAGATTAATGAAGTAGAGTACTCTTTGCCGGATCAATTGAAGGGAATTTTAAGAGGATACCAAGAGATAGGATTTAAGTGGTTTAAGACCTTAGCTAGTTGTGGTTTTGGTGGGATTTTAGGAGACGAAATGGGGCTAGGAAAAACTCTTCAGGCAATATCCTATATAGTTTCAGAAAAAGAAAATGGAACCCTTCAACATAAGGCTTTAATAGTTTGCCCAACATCTTTAGTTTATAACTGGGTTATGGAATTTGAAAAATTCTCTAAGGATATAAAGGTATTAGCTATAAGTGGAAATAAGGGAGAGAGAGAAGCATATATTGAGAGTATAGAGGACTATGATGTTATAATTACGTCTTATGCACTTATAAGAAGAGATATTGAGTATTATGAGAATAGGAACTTCTCTATATGTATTATTGATGAGGCACAGCATATAAAAAATCCAACTTCTCAAAGTTCTCAGGCAGTAAAGTCCATAAGAGCAAAAAATAGATTTGCACTAACTGGAACTCCTATTGAAAACTCATTAACTGAACTATGGTCTATTTTTGACTTCATAATGCCAGGATACTTAAAGAGTCATGGAAAATTTGTGAAATCTTTTGAAGGTCCTATAATTAAGGAGAAGGATGAAAAGGCACTAGGTGAACTTTTAAAATTAATAAGACCATTTATACTTAGAAGGTTTAAAAAAGATGTAGCATTAGAATTACCTCCTAAAATAGAACATAAAGTTGTAGTTGAAATGACAGATGAACAGAAGAAGATTTACTCCTCTTATGTGAATTCTTATAAGGAAGAGATGAAGCAAGAGATAAAAGAAAATGGTTTTAATAAGAGTAAGATAAAGATTTTAGCATTACTTACTAGGCTTAGACAAATATGCTGCGATCCTAGTTCCTTTATTGAGAACTATAATGGAGATAGTGGTAAATATTTAGCACTAGAAGATATTTTAGATGATGCTATAGGCAATGACCATAGAGTACTTCTATTTTCTCAATTTACTACTGTTTTAGGCAATATTAGACATAGACTTAGTAAAAGAGGAATAGAGTGTATGTATTTGGATGGATCTATACCTTCTCAAGAAAGAATGGATATGGTAAATAGATTTAATAGCGGAGAGGCCTCAGTATTTTTAATTTCATTAAAGGCTGGAGGTACAGGATTAAATTTAACTGGAGCAGATACTGTAATACATTTTGACCCCTGGTGGAATCCAGCAGTAGAAGAACAGGCACAGGATAGAGCACATAGAATCGGCCAAAGTAAGACAGTAGAGGTTATTAAACTTATAGCAAAGGGCACTATCGAGGAAAAGATATACAACATTCAAGAGATGAAAAAAGAGGTTATTAGTAAGGTACTAGATGGAGAAAATCACAATGACGTTATATTATCTTCTATGACGGAAAATGAGTTTGAGGAGTTATTTTCTTAAACATACTTTAGTTTTCATAGCACCAATAAAAACAAATAAGAATTAATTATAACTACAATATCACCACTTAAAAAGAATTTTAATTAATGATATTGTAGTTATTTTGTTTAATATATTATCACAAGGAGAAAAGTTGCATATTATAAATAAAAGATTCAATAATGTCTTTTATTTAAGCACAGACGTAGATAATTTATTTATGAGGTGATTTTATGAAGGTAGATATGGTATTTGAAGGTGGAGGAGTTTTAGGCATAAGTTTTGTAGGATCTATAGCATGTCTTAAAAAACATGGATACTCCATAGAGAGATGTGCGGGGGCTTCAGCAGGAGCTATAGTGGCAGCATTAGTTGTAGCAGGATATACTGAGGATGAACTATTTAAATTAATTAATACACTAAATTACAAATATTTAAATAAGCCTACTTACGCAAATGGAATAAAGGTACCAAAGCTAGCAAATTTATGGTTTAAAAAAGGATTGTATAATGGAAATAACATAGAAACTTGGATTGAACCTCTTTTAAAAGCAAAGGGAATTACAAAATTCAAGGATGTGATGAAAGATGGAAAGAGTAGATTAAAAATAGTGGCTTCAGATATAACTACAAGAAATATGCTTATATTACCTGATGACTTAATAAAGTATGGAATAGATCCAAAGGAGTTTGACATTTCCAAGGCTGTTACCATGAGCGCCAGCATACCATTTTACTTTACACCTTCTATATTAAAGTATGATGAAAAAAACATATATATTGTAGATGGTGGACTATTAAGTAACTTTCCCATATGGATATTTGATGTAGCAGGGGTTCCGAGGTGGCCAACCTTAGGATTAAAATTAAATGATGGAAAAAGTAGAACCATGCAGGGAATGGATGGATTTATAAACTATACAAAAGATGTAATTTTAGCTCCTTTAAATGTAAATGAAGAAACCTTTATAAGAGATAAAGATTTAGTTAGAACCATTACAGTAAAGGTGCCTAATATAAAGGCCACAGATTTTAATTTGGCGGATAAATATGCTATGGAAATGTATAATAATGGATATAAAGCTACGGAGGAATTTTTAAAGAGCTGGAATTTTAGTAGATATGTTCAAAATTATAGGAAATAACTAAAATATGATATAATAATTTGGCAGAGAAAAACATAGGAAGGAAGTAGTTTAATGGGAAAAGTTTTAGTACTTGCAGAAAAACCATCAGTAGGAAGAGAGATTGCTAGAGTTTTAAAGTGCGGAAAAAAGGGAAATGGATATATAGAAGGGGACAAATACATTGTGACTTGGGCATTAGGACATTTAGTTACCTTAGCAGACCCAGAAGTTTATGATGATAAATATAAAAGTTGGAAGTTAGAGGATTTACCAATGCTACCTAAGCATTTAAAGCTTGTGGTTATTAAGCAGAGTGGAAAACAATTTAGTGTAGTTAGAGAACAATTAAATAGAAAAGATGTAACAGACATAGTAATTGCAACAGATGCTGGACGAGAAGGAGAGCTTGTAGCACGATGGATAATAGAAAAGGTTGGAGTTAGAAAGCCAATAAAGAGACTTTGGATATCTTCTCAGACAGATAAAGCTATATTAGAAGGCTTTAGAAATCTGAAGCCTTCAGCTCAATATGATAATTTATATAGGGCAGCAGAGTGTAGAGCAGAGGCAGATTGGGTGGTAGGTTTAAATATTACGAGAGCACTTACGTGTAAGCATAATGCACAATTAACTGCAGGGCGTGTGCAATCGGCTACCTTAGCTATGATAGTTAATCGTGAAGAGGAAATAAGAAATTTTAAACCAAAGGATTACTATGTAGTTAATGCAAAAGCTAAAGGTTTTATTCTTCAATGGAGAGATAAAAATAATAATAGTAATATTTTTGAGGAAGATAGAGTAGAGAAAATTCTTTCAGTTACCAAAGGTAAAGATGGAAATATTGTAGATGTTACTGAAAGTTATAAAAAGCAATTTGCACCTTCGCTTTATGACTTAACGGAACTTCAAAGAGATGCAAATAGAATTTTTGGATATTCAGCTAAACAGACCTTATCTATAATGCAAAGACTTTATGAAAATTATAAGGTATTAACTTATCCTAGAACGGATTCAAGATATATTTCCACAGATATAGTGGCTACCTTGCCGGATAGATTAAAGGCAATCTCTATTGGAAGTTATAGAGCCTGTGCAGAAGAAATATTAAGAGGCAAAATAAATGCTAATAAGAGTTTTGTAGATAATAGTAAGGTAAGTGACCACCATGCTATAATTCCAACAGAAGAAAGAGGAAATATAGCTCTTTTGAGTAGTGAAGAAAGACATATTTATGATCTAGTAGTTAAAAGATTCTTAGCAGTGATGTTACCTCCTTTTGAATATTTACAAACCACTGTAACTGTAGATATTAATGGAGAAAGTTTTATAGCAAAGGGTAATGTTATAAAAGCTAAGGGTTGGAAGAAAGTATACGACAGAGCAGATGACCTAACAGAGGATGAGGATGAAAAAGATAGTCAGGTATTACCTGTAGTTAAAAAAGGGGATAAGTTAAATATAACAGCAGTTGAAAGTAAAAAATTAAAGACAAAGGCACCAGCAAGATTTAATGAGGGAACACTACTGTCAGCCATGGAAAAACCACAAAAATATGTAAGTGTAGATAAGGTTTCTGCAAAAACCTTGGGAGAAACTGGTGGTATAGGAACAGTTGCTACAAGAGCTGATATAATAGAAAAGTTATATAATATGTTCTATATAGAGAAGAACGGAAAAGAAATAATTCCAACGGGTAAAGGTAAGCAATTAATAGAACTAGTTCCTGATGAGTTAAAGTCACCTTTAATGACTGCAAAATGGGAATTAGAATTAGAACTTATAAGTAAAGGCAAAAAAGACCCTAGAGCCTTTGTAGAGTCTATGAGAAAATATGCAGCAGAGTTAGTTCAGGATGTTAAGGGTAGCAGTGATAAATTTAAACATGATAACCTTACAGGTAAGAAATGCCCTGAATGTGGAAAGTATATGCTAGAGGTTAAAGGCAAACATGGAGTAATGAATGTATGTCAAGATAGAGCCTGTGGTCATAGAGAAAATGTAAGTAAGTTTACTAATGCAAGATGCCCAGAATGTAAGAAGAGATTAGAGCTTAGAGGGCAGGGAGAAGGACAAATTTATGTTTGTCCAGGAACTAACTGTAACTTTAGAGAAAAGGCATCCTCCTTTAATAAGAGATTTGACAATAAAGGAGATAAGGTAAATAAAAAAGATGTAAGCAATCGCTTAAAGCAGATGAAGAAAGAAGCAGAAGCTCCAATGAATTCAGCACTAGCAGATGCACTTGCAAAGTTAAATTTAAAATAAAACATATATTAGATAATAAACTTAGAATTTCAATGAGTTATAGAAATAGTGTGGATACTCCACACTATTTTTTATGAGAGTAGATAAGTTTTAAATTAGCTATATTTTAAATTTATAAAATAATATGAGTGTATTTAAAAAGTATTAAAATAATTTGAAAGCTAAAAAACAATATATAAATATATATTTATAACAATATATAGTATTCATGCGGGTTTAGGCGATTTAGCAGTTAAATGAATCTTTCTATGAAATCAGTAAATACACCATCACAACTTAAAAGGTCTAAGGTCTTAACAAGAATTGGTGAGTTCACGGTGTAAGCAAAAACTTTAAGATTATTTTCATGATCAGATTTTGTGAGAGCCTTTGTGACTAGGGTAGCCTTAGGATTTAATGAATATGCTCCTAAGGACTTTGCATATTCTATTAGTCCTTGAATTTTTTTATCATAAAGCAATCCTACTTTAATGTTAGGATTTATTTTTTTGCATTTCTCAATTGATTTATGATAGAAGCTAGAAAGAAGAACCTTTTCAGTAATATTAAATTTTTCTACTAAATTAATGACTTCTATTTCAATATTTTCATAGTGAATCACATCTGTTTTTAATTCTATGTTAAGAAATATATTTTTATCTACTATAAGTCTAAGTACTTCTTCGAGGGTTGGAATTTTACATAATTCATCCTCTTGAAATTTAAGATTTCTACACTTAAATTTTTTTAGCTCCTCTAAAGTATAGTCTTTTACAAGACCTTCACCATTATAAGTTCTCTTTATATCTTCATCATGTATAACTACTAATTTATCATCCTTAGTCTTATGAACATCTAACTCTATGGCCTTAGCACCCACTTCTATAGCTTTTTTGAAAGCTAACATAGTATTCTCAGGATAGTTTCCACTAGCCCCACGATGAGCAAAATATATCATTATTGCTTCCCCCTTTAGGCATACATATGCTTTATTAATATCTACTAATATTATAAAACTAAGAAATTAAATAATAAACTATTTTCATTATTTAGTTTCATTATTGAAACTTATATAGATTCATTAGTTAAGTTTACAGTCAATTAAAAAAGTTAAAGGCAAAAGAGAGTAGGCATAGCCAACCTTTCATTACAATATAAGTAATAATATGGTATAATAGACGCATTATTACCGAGCTATTTTAAGTTAAAGGAGATAGATATGAAGTTAGATAAAAACATAAAAGAAGCATTAGGAGCTTTAATATTTATGATTATCTTCATGATAGCAGATGCATTTTGGTATCCTATTGGAGTAGATGGAAGTGTGCCAGTGTTTTGGATAACTTATTCTATAATTTTGGTTATAACAAGAAGATGGAAGGAAGGTAAGGATGGAAAAATAATATTTATATTACCACTAGCCATTATTATTAACTATATATTATATAGAGTAGGAGTATATATACAAAATAGTTTTATAATATTAGGTTTTATGACTTCCATTATTATAGTATGCATAGTTAGAGCTGATATGAATTATAAAAAAATTAGCATATTAGGTATTTTAATCATATTTGTAGGTTATTTTTCATTGAATTACCTAGTTGATGAAAATCATTTAATTAAGGACAGATTTTTATATAAATCTATCAAAAAAGAGCATTCAATAAAAGGAAGAATTACGGAGGAGGGTTTACGTAAAGTAACTCTACTATATGGAAGGAATCTTTCAGACATATCTACCTTGGAAGGAATTGAATACATGGAAAATCTAGAACGTATAACTATAAAAGATAATATAAGAATTAAAGATTATTCTAATTTAAATGGATTAAAACATCTTAAAATGATAACAATAGAGAAAGGAGATTTAAATAAATTAAATACTTTTAATAATATGACGTCAGTAGAGTCGTTAAATATTACGATTCCTAAAAGAGGAGAATTTAAAGATTTAAGTTATTTTCCTAATGTAAAAATATTTACAAGTGAAGAGGCTGATATTAAATTTGAAAACCTACATGATGCTAAAGAATTAGAGAAAATAGTTTTATATACACCTAAGAGTATAAATTTTAAAGGTATAGAAAATTTAAATAAATTAAAGATTTTACGTATTTATGATGGAAATCTAGATTTAAGAGAGTTAGAAGGAGCAAAAACATTAGAAACATTAGAAATAATGTCCCCAAAAAACCTTAAGATTAATGGAGTAGAAGGTACCGATAGTTTAAAAAACTTGAAATTGGAACAAGTATATATTGATAGTATAGATGAAATATTAAAATGTAAATCTCTAAAAACCCTTGAATTAGAAAACTGTACCTTAAAAGATAAGGATGGTTTTATAAAGAATCTGCAGCATAAAGGAATAAATGTTATTCAAACTGGAGTTATAGCTCAAGGAAATAATAATCCTAGCCGATAATGAGCAAAATACAATGTAAATAGAAAGAATTTTAAATTATAGAGATTGTAATAATATGAAGTTCTAATTAATCTAATTTTATATTTAGGCCTATTTGTATAATGTAGAAAATTAATTACAACCTATATATTATGAAATTACTATAAACAAAGATTAAAAACTTTGATTTTTTTAACCTTTACTGATATAATTTGCCTATTAGAAAATTTGCCGAAAGGCGGAATGGAAGTGTTTTATGAAACTTAAAGAAACAAATCAATATAAAAAATCAAAAATGGCAGTGCCAGCTGTGATTCTTTATATTGTAGCTATTTTATTTGCTATTATAACTCTATTTGCCATTTATAATACATCAGTTTACATCAAAGGATTAGTTAGCCAAGGATTAGTTATAAAAGACAGTTTAGTGGATGTTATAAACTTTTATTTTAAAGAGTGTTCACAGTATGGCGCATTCACTGTTATTTTTGCTATTGGAGGAGTTGCTATTCAAAAAATTTATGATTGCAAAGCAGTTCTTGGTGAATTAGAAGTAGAAGAAGAGATTATTAATGAAGAAGTTAATGCAGGTACTGAAACTATTGAAGAAGTTAATAATGAAGAATCAACTGATATAATGGAAGAAGATAATACAACTGAAGATAAATAATTATTTTAGTCAGATATCAATATATTAAAAATTAAATTAGTTAAGAAGCTGTGTTGTTCTATTTGTGTAGCAGATGGATAACACAGTTTTTTAATACGACTAAAATCAGAGGCTAATCTGTGCGGAGAGATTATAAAAAGGTAATTCAACTTGTACCAATTACAGGATAACATTATAATTAATGTATAATGAATTTTTAGGAGGAGATAGTATGATTAAAGTAGTATCAAAGTCATATTTAAAAAAAGGAACTTCAAAACAATTTATTGAACTATCCAAAGAATTAGTAGACAATAGTAGAAGGGAACAAGGTTGTATTTCTTATGAACTTTTTCAAGATGAAAAAAATGAAGACATATTAACCTTTGTTGAGACTTGGGAAAGTAAAGAAGCATTAGAGGCTCACTTTAATACGGCACATTTTAAAACAATTGTTCCTATGCAAGCAGAACTTAGAGAAGACAAAGAATTAAACATATATACTCAAGTATTATAGAAGAGGATATAAATTTATTTTGAAAATAGAATTTTAAGGTTAGGAGGTGGTGTAATAGTATGGAGATAAATATCTTAGTGGTAGATGATGAGAAGGAAATAGCAGATTTAGTAGAGTTATACCTTAAAGGTGAAGGATATATTGTACATAAGTTCTATGATTCAGAGGAAGCATTGAAATGTATTAACAGTACTAACCTTGATCTTGCTATATTGGAGGTAATGTTACCCAAACTAGATGGTTTTGAGTTGTGTAGAAGGATCCGAGATAAATACGCCTTCCCTGTAATTATGTTAACTGCTAAGGTGGAAAATATAGATAAAATAACAGGATTTACAATAGGAGCAGATGATTACATTACAAAACCTTTTAATCCATTGGAGCTGATAGCAAGAGTAAAGGCACAACTTAGACGTTATATAAGTTATAATGATAATACTAAGCCCTGTGATCATATTATTGATTTTTCAGGACTTATTATCAATAAGAGTACCCATAAATGTACTTTAGATGGCAAGGATATTCCTCTTACACCCATTGAGTTTTCTATTTTATGGCTATTGTGCGAAAATAGGGGGAAGGCAATAAGTTCTGAAGTATTGTTTAAAAAAATTTGGGGAGAAAAGTATTTTCATTCTAATAATACAATAATGGTTCATATTAGAAAGTTAAGAGAAAAAATGAATGAGGAGCCAAGAGAACCAAAGTTTATTAAAACTGTTTGGGGAGTTGGGTATAAAATTGAATAAAGAGTTTAGAAAATTAAGATTTAGGCTTTTGATGTGAAATTTTGGTTTTAATATAACCTTAATAATATAATAATTAATATGATGTAATGGAGGAAGTTTAGTGAAGGAAATACAAAAAATTTTATGTCCTCGAATTGACGAGAAGTTAGACGAAGATATAGATATATACTCACTTGTAGAAGAAGGAGAGGTTATAACTAATATTATAGTTAAGGATTGCTACCTTGATGAAATTAAAATTCCTAGAGTAGAATTTAATGGAGTAGTCTTTAAAAATGTGATATTTAATGATTGTAATTTAAGTAAGATTGATTTAATGAATGTAACATTTGAAAATTGTGATTTATCTAATGTGGATTTTAGTGAGGGAAGCTTACATAGAGTAGAATTTATAGATTGCAAAATTACAGGTATAAATTTAAGTGAATGTAGCCTAGAGAATGTACTATTTAAAAGATGTAATGGCAAATATAGTTCCTTTGCTTTCTCAAAATATAAATTAGTAAATTTTATAGAATGTAGCATTGTGAATTCTAATTTTCAAGAGTGTAAGCTTAACAAAGTAATTTTTACCCAGTGTAATTTATCTTCCAGTGAATTTTCAAAAACTAACCTTAAAAATATAGATTTAAAAGATAATGATATAATGGGTATAATCGTAGGAGTTCCAGAGCTTTATGGAGCAATTGTTTCACCAATGCAAGCTTTAGAATTATCAAAATTAATAGGAATTATAATTAATGATAGTGAATAAAGAATGTAAGGAGGATATAGATTGAATATAGGAAGTTTTTTTAAATTGGTTGAAATACAAACTAAGGTAGCAAGCATAATTCCATTTCTACTGGGGACAAGTTATGTAATATATACTTTTGATGAATTTAAGCCAATAAATTTAATAATAATGTTTTTATCTATGATAATTTTTGATATGACAGCAACGGCTATAAATAATTATATGGATTATAAAAAGGCTGTAAAAAAAGAAGGTTATGGGTATGAAAGTCACAATGCTATAGTAAGGGATAAAATTAATCCAAAGCAAGTTAAAGCTATTATTTGTATTATGCTAATAATTGCAATTGGATTAGGTATAGTATTATTTTTCAATACAGATATTGTAGTTCTACTACTTGGAGGAATGTGCTTTGCTATAGGGATACTGTATTCTTATGGTCCAGTGCCTATATCTAGAACGCCCTTCGGAGAAATTTTTTCAGGAGTAACTATGGGATTTCTAATAACTTTTTTATCTATATATATTCACATATTTGATAGCAACATTATAACTTTAGGAATTTCTATGGAAAATTTTTCTGTAAACTTTAATTTACAGCAATTAATAAATATATTTATTATCAGTGTGCCACTGATTGTTGGTATATCTAATATAATGTTAGCTAATAACATATGTGATATAGAGGAAGATATAGTAAATAAAAGATATACTTTACCAATATATATAGGTAAACATAGAGCTTTAAAGTTATTTAAATGTCTATATTATGTAGGGTTTTTATTTATAATGCTAGGAGTAGTACTTAAAATTTTACCAGTGGTAAGTATAATATCTATTATTACTTATAAGGTTATAGAAAGAAATATAAAAGAATTTATAAAATCTCAAAGTAAGAAAAATACTTTTATATTGGCAGTAAAAAACTTTTTAATAATGAATGTAGTATATATTTTCACTATTGTAGTAGGAATATTTATTTAGTAATGTTAAAAAAATCACTAAACAGTCTACTTCTCATATTTAATTAGTTATATTTTTTCATAAGTATTAAAGAGGTAGCGTGTAATCACGCTACCTCTTTAATTTATATGATCGCTTTTAAAGCCTTCTCTTTTTATAGAATGTTTTTTAGCAGTTCTATTATGGTTCTTCCCCTCTTCACTAGTTATTGGAGTTTGATAATTACATTTTTCCATTCTAGCTTTTTTGTTATCAGGTTGACTATCCTTTGTCATAAACTTACCTCCTTTAAAATTTACTACTATATTAGTTTAAATTATTTTGAATTTTTTATACTTAGAATATTATATAGGAAATGTAAATGGATATTATTTTAAATTTAATAATAGATAATCTTTAAATATTCATATTAAGAGATAAATTAGTAAAGTATAATAACAATAAATAGAAAAGTATAACTTAGGGGTGAACTAATGGAAAAAAGAAATCACATGGAATACAGTTATGATGGTGAAAATAAAGATATAGCTGTAATATTTATTCACGGAATTTTAGGAAGTCCAAATCAGTTTAAGAAAATAGCCGTTGCTATAAATAATAAGGGGATAAGTACTAGGTGTATACTTTTACCAGGTCATGGAGGTAAATGTAAGGAGTTTCGAAAGTGTACTAGTATAAAATGGTATGATTATGTGGAAAAGCAAGTAAAAGAATATAGAAAAAAATATAAAACTATAATAATAGTAGGTCATTCTATGGGTGGATTATTAGCAGTTAATGAAGCGGTAAATGAAAGAGTTGAAGGCATTGTTTTATTGTCATCTCCATTAAAAGTTAGAGTTACATTTAAAGAGATGGAAATATGCTTTAAGATATTATTTCAAAAGGAAAATGAAGATGATACATTTATGAAAAGTTATAGGGAGGCAATTAGTATAGAGAGAGGTAGATTATATGAGTATATATTTTGGGTATCACCATATATTCACCTATTTAAAATGATTAAGTATACGAAAAAGGTTCTTCATAAGATAAATGTACCCACTTTAATAATACAATCAAAAGGTGATGAAACAGTAAATTATAGAAGCGCTGATAATTTTTATGATGAGATTGAAAGTGAGAAAAAGTCAGTAATCTTATTAAGGGAATCAGGTCATAGCTATTATGAAGAGAATGAAATGAAAGTAATTATAGAAAATGTTGTGGGCTTCGTTGAGAAATTTCTAACACTTCACTAAAAGAAGTTATTGCATCTTTTAGTGAAGTACAGCTGTAGGTTGTGGTAAGGATTCACGGCAATTTAGCCAATGATTAGTTCGAATTTGTTGATATTAAATAAAGTGTGGTGTACTTTACTCCATACACCTTATAAAACTCTATAAATAGTGGTGGTAATAAAGCATACAACAAAAGCTATGATAGTTGGTATTAAAAAGGAAAGTAAAGTCCATTTAAAACTACCAGTTTCTTTTTTTATAGTCCATAGAGTTGTAGAACACGGCCAATGCAATAGACTAAATAATAAAGTATTAAGAGCAGTAAGGTAAGTCCATCCATTGTCAATAAGGGTTGTTCTTAAAGATTCTATACTGGAAAATTCCGTAAGAGTTCCCGTTGATAAGTATGCCATAAGAAGTACTGGGAGCACTATTTCATTAGCTGGTAGACCAATAATGAAAGCCATTAATATAAATCCATCAAGACCTATAGCATTACCAAGAGGATTAAGAAAATTGGAAACGTGAGTAATTATACTTAGATCACCAATATAAACATTTGCTAAAATCCAGGTTATAGCACCAGCAGGAGCAGCAACCCAAATAGCTCGGGATAATACAAATACTGTCCTATCTATTAAAGAAGTATATAAAATTCTTCCGATCTTCGGATGTCTATAGGGTGGGAGTTCCAAAGTAAAGGTTGATGGTACGCCTCTTAGCAGAGTTTTAGATAATATATAGGACACTACTAGAGTAATACCAATACCTATGAGAACTAATAGTGTTATAGTTATACTTGGAATTATATTATTTATTGTGTCACTAGAAAAAGTAGCAAAGAAAACAGTAGCAAGTGCAATCATAGTAGGAAATCTACCATTACAAGGAACAAAATTATTGGTTACAATGGCAAGCATTCTTTCTCTAGGAGATTCAATTATTCTACAACCTATAACACCAGCAGCATTACATCCAAACCCCATGCACATGGTAAGACATTGTTTGCCATGAGCACATGCCTTTTTAAATAGGTGATCTAAATTAAAAGCAATACGGGGTAAATAGCCTAAATCTTCTAATAAAGTAAATAACGGAAAAAAAATAGCCATAGGTGGTAACATCACTGAAATTACCCAAGCTAAGGTTCTATAAAGGCCCAATACAAGGACTCCATGGAGCCATGCTGGTGCATTCATGGTATTAAACCAATGAGTTAAAGTATCTTGAAATCCTAAAAGTAAATTACTAAGAAGTTGAGAGGGAATATTGGCTCCTTCAATGGTAATCCAAAATACTAGTGCTAATAACAAAAGCATTAATGGTATTCCAAAAGCCTTGGAAGTTATTATATCATCTATTTTTTTATCTCTATTAATTTTTTTTATATCTTCTTTAACATACTTTTCCTTTAGCTCATTAGCATATCTATAATTTTCTTCTGATATAAATTCTCTAAGTTTATTTTTATCAGAATCAATATTAAGAATATGAGGATTTTTATCTATTAGAGATACAACATCATTGTATTTAGGCGAACCTTTAAATATAGATATTGGACTGTCTATAAGTCTAAGGGATAGCCAACGTTTATTATATATTGGAATATCCTTTAAATGTGGAGTTATCCTATCTACATTAGTTTCAATTAATGATGAGTATTTTATTAGATTAGGTGTTGTAAAATAATCGCCTAGAACTAATTTTTCTATGGTTAGCTTTAAATTCTCTATACCTTCTCCAGCTCTTGCAGATGTAAGAATTACAGGTATTCCTAATGATTTTTCTAACCCTTCTTTATCCAATACGATATTTTTTTTTCTAGCTTCATCTATGAGATTGATACATAATACTACTTTGCTTGTATATTCCATAACCTGAAATACTAAGTTTAAATTTCTCTCAAGACATGTAGCATCGGCAACAACAACAACAGCATCATAGTTTCCATAATATATGAAATCCCTTGCTATCTCTTCATCTATAGAAGAAGTAAATAAGGAATAGGTACCTGGTAAGTCTACTAAAACATATTCATTATCATGATATTTAAAATCTCCACGAGCATTAGCAACAGTTTTACCAGGCCAATTACCTGTGTGCTGATGAAGACCAGTAAGATAGTTAAATACAGTGCTCTTGCCGGTATTTGGATTACCGGCTAGAGCAATTACAAATTCATTTGACTTTTTATCTATATGGAAAATATCTTCCATAGCGTTTTTTTTGCTAGATTGTACTGTAAGACCCATTGTGAACACCTCAATTTAATATTTCAATAAGCTTTGACTCCTCATTTCTTAAGGCTATCATTGCACCTCTAATTCTAAATAGAGTTAAGTTATTACCAGGACCCTTTCTTAAAACCTCTACTGTTGCTCCTTTTGTAAGACCAAGGGCTAAAAGTCTCTCTTTCAAAGAATCTTGAGCATTATTTTGTTTAACCATAACAAGTTTACCTACATTAACATCTGAAAGTGTATTCATTTTCTTCACTCCTTTAAATTGGATATGGAAAAGTTAACCGAGGTTAACTTTGTCTATATTCATATAATATGAGGTAATCATTAGATATGACACAAAAATATTCATATGAGAGTTCTTTTAATATAAGCACTTGAGTATAATTCAATATAGAAAATATAGTACAAAGTTGGTGGATTTATGAATAATGAAGGATTCTATACATTTAGTGGATATATAAAAAAAGAAAACAATTATTTAACGGCATCTATGGAGGATTATATAGAAATGATATATAGACTGTCTCTAAATAAAGGATTTACCAGAGTAAATGAATTATCACAAATTCTCAATGTACAACCACCCTCCACCACTAAAATGATTAAAAAACTATCTACTTTAAATCTGGCTAATTACGAAAAATATGGAGTTATAACTCTTACAGATTTAGGAAATGACATAGGGAAATTTTTATTAGATAGGCATAACTTAATTTCTAAATTTCTTGAATTTTTAGGAGTAAGTAATAATTTACTAGAGCAAACAGAACAAATAGAGCATGTTGTTGATGAAGAAACACTAAAGTGTATAAGTAAATTCGTTAGGTTTATAGACGAGAATTCAGAAATAAAAAATAAATATAATGAGTTTAATAATATTTAAGGAAAATCCAGATAAAATTCTAAAGAATATATCTGGATTTTGTTATATTTAGGTAAAATATATTAAATATGTTATAATTACACAAATAATTATAAGTTAAATATAGAGATAAATAATATAATAAAACTAATTCAGTAAACTTAACTATGTGTAATGTACATGTAGAAACAATAATAAGTATGAGAAATGAGGGATATAGATTATGCTATTATATAGAAAATCATGGTTTAAAATTCTAATTTCGTCTATATTAGCCATAGGGTTTATTATAGGGATTTATTATTACAGCAATGAAAATTATCCAAACAAGAATATGAAAAATATTATGTATACATCCTTTAATAATTTTGGAAAGTCATTGGAAGATTTAAATGACACTATATCTAAGGTTATAGTATTAAAAAATTATGATAAATTGGAGGATGGAAGATATATTGATACTTCTCAAGTATCAGAATTTGTGACGAGTTTGCATAAAGCATGTGAATATTCCCAAACAAATAGTAATTTCAAATATACTGATATGTATTTATTTAATGTGAATAATACTATAGATAATATATTAAATGATAGAACACTATCCATTGAAGAAGAAAGATATTTAATGGCCTTGTATAGATATAATGAGGAACTAATAAAAGAATATAAAAAAATTCTTGGGGATGGCTATAAACAGAAGAATCATGTAGATGCTAAAGCGGTGGAGAATCGTATAATAAAAGCATATATGGGTTATACCAAGATGGCAGAGGAGCTATTAAATGAAGAGGAGTTTAGGGGTTTAGAAAATTATAAAGGTAAATTTTCATCAGCTATTACTTTTGAAGAAGTTGAAGCTTATTGTAAGGATATATTTAAAAAGTTAGATATTAAAAAAGAATTAAAATATAATAATAAGGAAGAGAAAAATTTAGATAAATACATATTCAGAACTCATAGAGAAGAAGAGATTTATAATGATTCTATTGAAACACAATATACCATAAAATACGATAAAAATACCAATAAAATTTATGTACAACCAGTTAAATTTACAACCGTGGGTAAATCTATCAAATATAAAGAAAATCAATTAGATGCTATAGCAGAAAAAATAATGGATTCATTTAATAAAAAAGCTGTAAACTATGAAAAAGAAGTAATATATGATAAAAACTATGGAATAGACAGGATAAAATATTCTTTTATAGAAAAAATAGAAGGAGTATATGATGAAAACAAAAAAATCGACTTAACTTTAGAAGGTAATAAATTGATAAGTTATTTTTCCACATCATATCCTATGGATAAACCTATACCTGTACCATCAATTAAAGAAAAAGACATATCAAAGAAATTAGATAAAAATGGAGAAATAGAAGAAATTTTAACTATAAGTAATCCAGAAGGAAATATAGAATATGAGGCCCATATAAAGTATGGAAATACTGAATATGCAGCAGTATTTAATGGAGAAAGCTTTGAGTTAAAATATTATGGAAGGGAATTAAGAAAATATAGATAGGTAGTACTAAAGTACTACCTATTTTCCATATTTACTCTACTTTCCCAACAGGAGCAACATATATGGCAAATTCATCTTCGCCATCAAGATTTAAAAATTTATCTATAGCATCTTGGTCATAGGCAGCTATAGCACAGGTACCACAACCAATCGCTTCACAAGCTAAGTAGAGATTTTGGCAAACATGTCCCGCATCTAATAGCATAGGTTTATGAGCCGTTTCTCTATATCTCCATTCTCCTCTATAGGGAATAGCACTCCAAATGAAGGTTACAGCACTTTTACCTACAAATTTCTGACCTAGGTTAATTGTAGATAAGGTTTCTTCTAGGTTTTCTCCTTCAAATAGATATAGTAGCTGATGAGTTAAAGCTAGATAGCGATATACTCCAGTTTTTAAGCCTTCAACCCTATTTACTACAAGATAAGTTTCAAAGGGATGTCTTGCACCAGCAGAAGGAACAGGCCTTATAGTGGCATAGTTATTCCCCCTAATTTCCTTAACACCTTGAGTACTCCAAAGAAGGAAAGATAATTCCTTTAAACTTAAACCTTCACTGGTATAAGATCTATGACTTTTTCTACCTTTTAAAATATCTAATAGGTTAGTTTTTGTAAAGATACTATCATCTACTTCAGGTAAATCTATAGCCTCCATATTACTATCAAAAGGTTTTTGAAGTGGGGGTTGAGGCAATTGTAGTTGTTGATCAGATTTTACATCATCTTCCTCATCAGCATTAAATCCAGATTTCATCCATTTTCTTTGTTCTTTTACAATATCCATAAAAATACCTCCATATATTTTAAAGTTTGACTATGTTTTAATATATCAAAAATCAATACTATATTATCTTAGTTTTAGTTATAAATTTAATCTATTTCAGAAATTTTAGCTACTGTGTGCATTTCCACCCAAGCGGGAAAATAACCACATCTTTGCGCTATATTTCTTGAAGCTATATTAGAGCACCAAGTGCCATAGTAGGGGATAGCGCCCCTTTTTAAGATTTCCTCAGTGAGTAAATTTACAAGATAAGTAGCAATACCTGATTGTCTATATCCAGGTAGTACATCAATGCCTATTTGCCAAAAGGTTTTACTATCCATACTAGCTCCAGCCATGCCAGTGATGTGGTCACCATCATAGGAAGCCACTGCTAATATATCTGGCCTTGGGGAATTTATATCATAAAGCAAGGCATTTTTAAATCTAGGGTCACTATAAAGGTGTGGAATATCCTCTCTTTCAAACCATTTTATAGCTATATTCTTGCTATTGGTCCTAGTGAAGTTTTCATAGGGTAAATATAACTCATGTATTGTATCTAGTTTTTGATTATATTTTAAAAGCTCTTCATCCATTTCATTCATCACAGGATGTTCAAATAAGCGAATTCCACTATGTTTACTAAAATATTCCTTGCACCAAGAATGAATAATAGGATTAGCAGATATAACTGCTCCATTACCAAAGGTAGCTATTTTCATAAAATAATCCTGTGAAGAAAAGGGTCTATTACCTTCTAATTGTCTATAGGTAGTTATAGTATTTTTTTCTTTAGTAAAATCTTCATAATTGCAGTTTAAGTCAGTAGCTAATTGTTTCATAGCCAGTTTAATAATTTCTGGTTTATTCATAAAACTTCATCCCTTCAATATGGATATTCAAGTATATCTATTATAATACATATAAGAGGATATAGCATTTATTTTAATCCATTTAATCTAATTTCATTTAATTCATCTATACCTAAAACTTCAGAATTATATAGATATAAAAATTCCTCAGAAACACTACTATTAAAGAGTAATAAATCATCTGTATTCACAGTTACATTAATTCCAGCATGAAATAATTCTTTTATTGGATGTTTTTCTATGTAGCTTACTGCTCCGAGTTTTACATTACTGGAAGGACATATATTAAGCCTTATGTTTCTTTCTTTAATCATGTCGATAGCATAGGAAGAAGTTACACTGGAAATTCCATGCTGAAGTTCATGTGGAGCTAGTACCTCTATAGTTTCTATCAATTGGGAAACTTCACAAAACTCTCCAACATGAACCTTGATTTTAAGATTTTTTTCTTTAGCATAATTAAAATACTTAGAGTATATATCTAGATTATTTACATCTTCCGGTCCATATAGATCTAGTGAAAGAAAGGGTCCATTATCTATACAGGGAATAACTGCTGTTTCCCATATTTCTATGGGTAATCCTCTATGAACACCTAGGCATGGCCTAAAAATAATATTAGGAGAATATATCCCTATTAAACTCTTTACATAATTGTAAAAATCATTCCTATTATCATAATAAAGCTCATTAGCAATATCAATACTCGGCTCTATAATAGTAATACCATCTTCAATGCCAGCTTGAATGGTGGCATTAATCATGAATTCAAAACCTTTGCGGCTGTCAACATATTTAGCTGTTTCAGTTTTAATGTACTGCTCTAAACCAGCAATTCCATTCATCTTTTTTGGCGGAGGAGTAACTCCACCTCCACACCATTTATTATAGGTAGAAAATCTCATACCAAGACCAGCATGATTATGGAGATCAGCCTTCGGTATAGTTTTTAAAAGGTCAAGATTACTAGTTGATAGTGCTTCTTTAAATACTTTTTCATCCATAATGTCAGCTCCTTATATTAGTCCTCTTTTAATTTCCTTCTCAACTTCTTTTTGTACTCTACCAAAGGAGGTTTCTATTTCATCTCCGCCTACATTCATATAACCTTTAGCTAAATCTTCCACAGTACTTTCTAGCAAAGTCATAAACTGGCCATAGGCAAAATTAAATTTAGGATCATTTTCATCTTGTCCAAAAACTTCATATAGAAGTCCTTCAAGCATTTGATCCATTCCCCATAGCTTTAGATGGAGTAATTCATGTATGATTAAGGCTTCTAAGTTAGTTTGTTTAGGGTCACAGTTATTTAACATTAATATTGCCTTTTTATCACTTATGTCAATTTTTATATCTCCTGTTTTTCTCCAAGGGGTGAGTACAAATTCATATTTTATATCAAAGTCACTAAGCCTTAAGATCTTTTGCCATTTACACAGATATTTAACAACATCTTCGTCTTTGAAATAAAACTTTTGATTCTTCATATAATTAAATTTTTCCTTAGTAAGCCTAACTAAAAAGACATCCTTATAGGTTGGAATATGAGAAAATCCATATTTAAGTAAAGCTTTCTGACCAGTTATGTTTAAAAGAGAAATATCATCCTCCATAATTTCTCCACCATATTCATTAAAATAATAATTTAATATTAAATCCATAGCTTCGTGGCCATAGCCTTTGCTTCTATGAGTAAATTCAACTTTAATATTAGGCTCTATTTTAAACCAAGGTTGATAATAGATAGTATAAAAGTGGACAATAGTTATCTTGTCCACTTTTGTTTTAAATTTCTTTATCAAGCATTATTTTTAATTCTTTGGCAATCTCTTGTGAAAAATTATGTTTTTTATCACTAAATGTCCACCCAAATCCGTCTCCCTTATATCTTGGAAAAACATGCATATGGTAATGTCCAATATCATTAAATTCTCCACCATTTTGCATTACACTATAGCCATCAGGAGAATACTTTTCTTTAATTACCTTAACAATTCTTTTAGATAATACCATCATAGACGTTACTACCTCAGTTGGAATTTCATCAGTATCTAAATAGTGACTTTTAGGAATTATAAGTACATGACCTTCATTTATTGGCTCTATAGTTAAGAAACACATAATTAAATCATTCTCATATACTAAGTTAGATGGTAAGTCACCTTTTACAATTTTACAAAATATACAATCCATAGTTACCTCCTTAATTATTCTTAAACTTTCGTATTATGATACAATTGTTCAAAACTTTATATTAGTATTATACATAATTTAGTGATTATAATTCCAGTATTTATACAAATAAAACCTAATTTAAACAAATATTGGTACTCTTGTTTTAAATTCCTTAACCATAGTATAACTATGGGCAATATTACTATGGACTATCAAGTTTTTGGTTCTTACTATGTCTTTTTCAGTGCTAAATGAGTTTATCCACTTATGCCATTTCATATAGTTGCTAAGATATTTTGTAGCCACACCGTTAAATTTTGCCATCCACTTCTTTAAATTAGAATGTAGGCTATTTATGTGGTTTATATGGTATATATCCTCTTTATGCCTACCTCTTTTAATTCTCTTATGGTCTAATGACATACCCGTAGCAAATTGTATATATGACTTATGAGAGTCTGTGCAAAGAATAGAGTCTTCTCCTATACGATTACCATATAGACGTTCTAATTCATTAGCGGTAACTCTGCCTGTACATAACAATTCAATTATTATATTGCCTTGTCTATCAAGAGCAGTACCAACACATACTTGCTCCTTGGAAATACCTCTCTTTTTAACTTGTTTTCCTCTTTTACGAGAAGGTCTTGGCATATTTGCAGTTTTAGTTCCTTTGTATGAGTAAGCAAAGAAAACTTCATCTGCTTCTACTACACCTTCAACAGAACCTACACCAAGAAATTCACTTATACAATTAAGTATTTTGTGTCTCCAAAAGAATGAAGTTGCAATACTAATTTCTACTTCTTCGGCAGATTTTCTTATAGAATAGCCATTTAACATACATTTCGCGTATCTAAGCCATTTATCTAATGTTTTCTTACTTCTATAAGTGGCAGAGTTGGTTAAATCGGAGAAACTATGATTGCAATTACGACAAAGGTATCTTTGTACACCATTCCTTTTACCATTTCTAACAACATTAGTACCTTCACAATAACAACAAACTCTCCCTTTAGAAAATCTCATTTCTTTAACTTCCTTAGTTACTTGTGCAACTTGAGAACCTAAAACAAGGTATTCTTCTAATTGAGTTAACAGTTCTTGTTGTTCTTGTTTTAACAAGGCTTTTGCTTGTGCTAATACTGACGTTACATTGTTCATGATAATACCTCCGAAAATTGATTATACCTATATTATAACCTATTTTCAGAAAAGTATCACATATCAACCACTATTTAAAACAGAGCCTAATATTAAAACAGGCAGTCTTAGAATATATCTCAGGTTTTCTAAAGCTAATTTCTCCAACAGGAACATCGTCCATGGTATAGATTAAAAAGTATTTATTTAGATTATTCCCAGGAAACACCATTTTCTTATAAAAAGCCTCTCTATCTCTTAATTGAAAGGGACCTCCTAAGTCTTTAGTAGTATCAATATCACTCCAAAGCGTTTCTACATAATCGAGTTCTTCAAAGGTAGGTTCCTTTATATATACTAAAGACCCACAAATTTTTAGTGATGTATATTTATTACTATCTTGTCCTCCTATTGAATTAAAAATTTCCCCCTACTTCCTTAAATTTAAAAACTTTTCTTCAACACCAGCATACTACAGTCAAATTTATAGTCCTGTCTAATAAGGGAAGCTTCCATGGGGTAATTATCCACATCTATATCACCTATAATACTTTTTATACCACTTTCTTTTAAAATTCTAGTTCCTTCTATTAAAAAATCATCAATGTAACCCTTACCTCTTTGCTCAGGAACAACTCCAATATAATTTATAGCTCCATGAACTTCATCAAACTTTTGAGGAATTATTAAACCTATAAATTCTGAATTAACATATCCTAAATGCCACCAAGTGGGATTAAAATCTATATCTTTTAAACTATTAAAATAATTTACGGCAGCGTTATGAGAACCAAAATCTCTAATAGAATCTAAATCATCTTTATCAAAAGTGTTTTCTGTTACTCTTTCAATAGCGTCTATAAAGGTAGAATCACCAACTTTCTCAAGAGATTTAAAGGTAAGCTGGTGAGGGTGAGTGTTAATGCACCCTTCCTTCCAAAGGTAACTTTTCTTTTCTTGAGTGACTTGAAATCCACAACTCAGGAAGGCTTCTTTATAGTTTTCGTAGCCATTTTTATCAGAATAAAGATGAGGTGAGACTTCATGGAATTTATATTGTTTTATTAGTTCTAAACTCCCATTTAAGAGTACTTGTATATGGGAAATTTCTGGGGAGAAGAAGTGTATTCCAAAGGTGAGTTCTTTATCAAAAGCACTATAAATAATTCCTCCAAGAACTTCACTATTATCTTCTAAAACAAAACACCAATCTAGATTAGTTATACCATTACTTACAGAAGTAAAAAAGTTTTCCTTAAATTTATCTAAAGGGGTATTAGTAAGTTTTGCAAAAATCTCAATTTCATTTTTAATAATATTTCTAACTCTCATAAATTCTCCTTTATCATATATAGAATAATAGATCTAACACTCAGATGGAGAGAGGTATTCATCATAAGCAAACTCCATCCGAGTATAGGAATTACTTGCTAAGTTGTATGATTTAAAACAGCGCCTAAAATTTAATAAATTAAATCTCTCTATCTGTAAATAAAACTCCTATTTTTTATAACAAAAGGCGCATTCATTAATTACTAAATTACTCTTTGGTAACTCTTATTTTTAACCAATCATTTTTAAGCAAATCCATATAAACCACATTAGAGAATCTTCCATATCTACTATCAAAGTAACCTTCTCTAATAACTCCAATTTTTTTAAAACCAAGCTTAGAATATAGTTGTTGAGCCCTAGTATTATCTGCCATGGTGGTTAATTCAATTTTATTTAAGTTTAAAAACCTAAACATAAAATCTATAAAATTATATAGAGCATCTTCTCCATAACCTTTGCCTTGCTGCTTAATTTCACATATTTTTATACCAAGCTCACATTTTTGGTTTCTAACATCCCAATCACAATAATTCATTTCTCCTATGGGTTCTAAGGTATCCTTTTTACATACAATAAATCTTTTGCTAGAGGGGAAGAGAGTAGAATTCTCAATTTCCTTAGAGATATTAATTTTTATAGATTCTTTACTCTGTAGAGTACCAAAGGCATGGGTAGCATGGCTCATTAAATCTCCATCATTCCACCATTTATATAGAAACTCTTCATCACCTAACTCAAGAGGACGTATAAATACCCTTTTTCCTTCAATCATTTCAAACCTCCTATAAATATAAATAAAAAATCTAGTATTTCCTTTATAGTTTTGTCTATGAACAATTAAATTCTAAGTGACAATCATAGGGTTCAAGAAGAAATAAACTTTCATTTAATTCATCAGCAGGGATACAGCCTAAACCCTTATAAAAGAGTTGTCCATTTTCACAGGAAGAAGCTGATATATATAGCTTTTTTGCCTTAAAGTCCACAGCTTTATGAACACATAAGGAAAATAGAGCTTTGCCAATGCCCATATGTCTATATTCACTTGTAATATGAAGCATAGATAATTGGATATATTGATTTTTACTACCAAAGAATTCATGCTCTAAGGAGGCAAAACCAACTAATATATCATGTTGGAAGGCTCCAAATACTGAGCCTCCCTTAATAATAGTATTTTTAAGCCCTGCATAGACTTCCTCTAAATCTTTTTTATCCCAGTCTTCCGTGTACCTAATATCCTTTAGTGACTGAACTCCATCTTCTGTTCTCCAAGCTTTATAAACTTCTTCATGTCTATTAAAATCATTTAAAAGCTCTGGTATTATGTTATCTAAAGTTAATTCTTTATATTTAATAATCATTTTAAAGCCTCCAGTTAAGGGAAGGATAAATAAGCTTATGTCTATTTTGTAAATCTTTCTTGCTATGCTTCTTTAAGAAAGCTATATTGAGCACAGTATAGATTATAATAAACACCTTTCTTAGCTAACAGTTCTTCATGATTACCACATTCTGCAATCTTACCATGTGATAAAACAAAAATTTTATCACAATCTCTTATGGTGGATAATCTATGAGCTATTACAAGAGAAGTTCTTCCTTCCATTAGTTTTTTTATGCCTTTTTGCACAAGGCGTTCTGTTTCCGTATCTATATTAGCAGTAGCCTCATCTAAAATTAGTATCCTAGGATCAGCTATTAGAGTTCTAGCGAAGGCAATTAGTTGACGTTGACCAAGAGAGAGACGGGAACCTCTTTCATTTACATCAGTATCATAGCCTTCTTCAAATTTGCTTATAAAGTCATGAGCATTTACTGCTTTAGCGGCTTCCATGATCTCTTTATCAGTAGCATTTAGCTTTCCATAACGAATATTTTCTTTTATGGAAGAAGAGAATAAGAAGGAGTCTTGAAGCATTATACCCATTTGACTACGAAGACTTTCAAGATCTACATTTCTAATATCTATATCATCTATTAAGACCTTGCCAAAGGTTGGGTCATAGAATCTGCTTATTAAATTTGTTATAGTGGTTTTACCAGCTCCAGTTTCTCCAACTAGGGCAATTTTTTCCCCAGCATTGATGGTGAAAGTTGCATCTTTTAAGGCATGTATATCATCATTATCATAGGAGAAGGTAACATGATCAAATTTAATATCGCCTTTGATTTCAGGAAGTATCTCTGTGGAAGCATCTTCATACATATCATTTTTAGTATCTAATACATCAAAGATTCTTTCAGCAGCAGAAATATTAGTAATAAAGGAATTATAGAAAGATGCAAGATTCATTATTGGTTTCCAGAGCATCTCAATATACATAATAAAGGCCATTAGGGTTCCAAGAGAAAGATTATCACTACTAACTAGTTTGTACCCAGAGAAAAGTATTAATGCAATTCCAAGTCCTTTAGAGATATCCACTAGAGGCCAGAAAAAGTCTTGTATCTTAACAGCACTGATAAATCCGTCAGCATGAGCAGTAAGATTTGAATTAAATTTACTTCTTGTATAGTGTTCTTTTCTAAAACCTTGAGTTACTTTTACACCAGAGAAGGCCTCATGAGTATATCCAAGTAGCATAGAACGTTTCTCTCTATACTGTCTCCAAAGAGTGTTAGACCTTACTTCAACAAAGAACATAGAAGCAAAGAGGAAAGGTATAACAGCAAGGCAAATCAATGCTAGTATCGGATTCATTATAAACATCATAATTATTACTAGTGATATGGTAAATATATTAGGTATTAGATTCATGATACTATTATTTAGCAAATTTTGTAGAGCATTAACATCTCCAACAATTCTAGAAAGTATTTTTCCTACAGGTCTATTGTCAAAGAAAGAAAAGCTTAAGGTTTGAATGTGAGTATAAACTTCATCTCTTATATCTACTAAAATTTTATTAGTTATCTTACTCATGGATAAAATTCTTATCTTAGATAAAATCATGGAGATTAAGTTCAATCCCACAAGAACTGCACCAAAGGTTAAAAGTCCTTTCATATCGCTATTTTCTACAAAAGTATCAATACAGATCTTCATCAAGTAAGGGTTTAGAGTATTACATCCCATAACTAATAGTAAAAGGAATATAACACCCAAGGTTTTCCATATATAAGGCTTTACATATGTAAAAAGCCTTTTTACGGTTTTCCATTTATGAGTTTTCTTAATTTCGTTTTCCATATTAGCTCACCTCCGCTACTAAGGAGTCAAAATCTTTAAATTGATGGCGATAAATATTATAATAGTAACCTTTTTTGCCAAGGAGAGTAGTATGATTTCCCATTTCTACTATTTCTCCATCCTTCATAAACAATATAATATCTGCGTCTTTAACTCCGGATATTCTATGGGCAATAATAAAGGTAGTACATTTTGAATCTCTATTTGAGAGATTTTTTAATACTTGGAACTCAGTTTCCATATCTAGAGCTGAGGTAGCATCATCAAGAATTAGAATAGGAGATTTTTTTATCAATGCTCTTGAAATAGCTAGTCTTTGTTTTTGTCCACCAGATAGGCCAACACCTCTTTCACCTACAAGGGTTTCATAGCCTTCAGGCATTTCATCAATGAATTCATAAGCACAACTTTCCTTTGAAGCAGTAATAATTTCACTTTCAGAGTGGTTACCACCAAAATCAATATTGTTTTTTATAGAATCAGAGAATAAGAAGGTATCTTGGAATACTACAGACATATTATTTCTTAATGTACCTAGATCCCAATCTTCTACATTAACACCGTCAAGGAGAACCTCTCCTTCAGAAGCATCATAGTATCTTCCTACAAGAGAAAGTAGAGTGGATTTTCCGCATCCTGTTTCACCCATGATAGCTACAGTGCTACCAGCAGGAATATTTAAGTCTATATGGTGTAGTACATCATTATCTTTATATCTAAAAGATACATTTTTAAAGGTAATATCGCCTTTAACTTTTTCAGGAGAAAAACCATTTTCTTTAGATTTTATCTCTGGTTCTCTTTCTAAAATAGCAAAAATTTTTTCCATAGAGGCCCTATTCTGTGAAAGTAAGTTTATAAGTCCACCTATAAATCTTACAGAGCCAGATAAGCTTAATACATAACTACTAAAAGCTACTAGAGTACCTTTAGTTATATCACCTGTTATAGCAAGATATCCTCCAAAGAGTATCATAGCTATAGGGGCAAGATTAGTTAGAAATTCTATTAATGGAATGAAATTACTAACTATTTTTGCTTGGGATACATTCAATCTATAGTATTCATTATTAACCTGTAAGAATTTCATAATTTCATGCTTTTCTCTAGCAAAAGCCTTTACAAGTCTAATACCTGATATATTTTGTTGTGCTATAGAATTTATTTCAGCAGTTTGGTCACTTATTTGTGAGTAAATATCCCAAAACTTATTGTTAAATGCTAAACCTAAAATACCAACGGGAAGTAGTATAGCAAGACAAAGTAAAGTTAAACTAGGACTTAATTTAAACATAATTGTAGAAGAGATTAAAAGAAGAATTATACCTTCAATGAGAAGTCTAAGGCCATAAGCAAGAGTCTCCCAGACAATATCTACATCTTCACCAATTCTAGACATAAGCTCTCCAGTATTGTTGCTGTCAAAAAAGGAAAATTCGAAGGTCTGTATTTTATCAAAAAGATCTTGCCTAATTTCTTTGGCTACATCTATAGAAAATTTATCAAACATGAATTCTTTTACATATCCAACACCGCTCCTTAATAATGCAAGACCAATAAAAATAATAAAAAATGTAACAAGCCAATCAGAATTATCTCCTAATAGAATATCATCTACAAATATCTTTTGGAGATAGGGAAATGCGCTGTCTATTGATAATGTAATTATCATAGCCGTCAGCGGTATAATTAAAAATTTCAAGTGTTTAGAAATATAAACTTTAAATAATTTCATTAAAGTCAACCCCCTTTATAGTTAGATTTCTCTAAATCAGGAACAAAAAAACTTACTTTATCCATACAAAAAGAGCACGGCTAACATCAGCCATGCTCTAAATTTACGGGATAAAAGTAAGTTAATACTGAATGCATTCACTACAGAAAGCAACCATAGTCAGTGCATAAAATCCTTATTTAGAGATAGAACTGATGAGTAATTTATAGCATTATTATTTTGTGATAAGTTTATTGGAAAATTCATATTTGTCTTTTTCATCATTACTACCTCCTTTTTAATATTTAAAATTGTCATAAGCTTATTATAATTCAGAAAAATCTATAAAGTCAACCCTTTTATTTAAAAATTTGTCAATATAACAAAAAATGTAATCACCCCAGGGGTGCTTACATTTTTTGTTATTGAATAAAAGGGATAATATAAGGGGAAATAGAATTAATAGTATACAAAATAAAAACGTGAAAATAGGAGAAGTTCAATGAAAATAAAATTTAAAGAATTGGCACTTACTATGGCTATGCTTGTTATAGGTACATCAGGATGTACGATAATAAATATAGAAGAGAATAAAGGTGAGGAAATTTCAGCTAATAATCCTCCAATAGAAGAAAAGGTAGATTTAGTTAAAGAAAAGTTAGATACTATGACATTAGAGGAAAAAATAGGGCAATTGTTTATGGTGAGTGTTGAGGGAGAAACTCCAGATGAAAATATAGCAAAGTTAATACAACAATATAAGGTAGGAGGAATAATATTATTTTCAAATAATATTAAAACTTCAGAACAAACAAGGGCATTATTAAATAATTTAAAGGAATTAAATGTTAATAACCCATTAAATTTATTTCTTTCTGTGGATGAAGAAGGAGGAGTAGTGTCTAGATTTCCAAAGGATATTTCTAATTTTGAATCAGCTTGGAAAGTAGGGCAGAAAAATGATGTAAATTATGCAAAAGAGCATGGTAGAAAAATTGGAGATACTATTAGAAAATTAGGATTTAATATGAATATGGCTCCAGTGCTAGATGTCAATTCTAACCCTAAAAATCCTGTCATAGGAAGTAGAGCTTTTTCAGATGATCCACAAGTAGTGAAAAACATGGGAGTTCAAGTATATAAGGGACTAGAAGAAGCAGGTGTTATAGCTGTAGGTAAACATTTCCCAGGACATGGAGATACATCAGAAGATTCACATACAGGGTTGCCTATAGTAAATAATTCTATAGATAGATTGAGAAACTTAGAGCTTATTCCTTTTCAACATGCTATAGATAATGGAATAGAAGTTATACTAACTTCTCATATCTTGTTGCCTAAAATTGATGAGGAAAATGTAGCTACAGTTTCTTCAAAAATCATTACTGATATATTGAGAAAAGAGATGAATTTTAAGGGAGTAGTTATAACTGATGACATGGCTATGAAAGGTGTAAGAGTGAATAATACCATTGAAGAAGGGAGTGTTAAAGCTATATTAGCTGGTTGTGATATAATTCTTATATGTCATAGCGTTGAGGATCAGGAAAAGGGTATTAATGCTGTTTTAGAGGGAGTAAAAGCTGGTATAATTTCAGAGGAAAGAATTAATGATAGTGTATACAGAATAATTAATTTAAAACAAAAACATTTGGGCTAGATTAAAAAGCTTAGTGAGAGAATAAACTGTAACCTTGTAGATTAAACAAGGTGCAGTTCAAATCCTACACTAAGCTTTATTTCATCAATTACTGCCTACTCCAGGTGGAGTAAGGTACAGCATAATTAGTGGAGGCATTAGCTTTAGTGTAATCATAGAAGCTTTGAAGAAATTCAGCTCTAGTTTGATTGTGAGTAAGTACTATGCCACCAGCAGCTACTTGTGCATCAAGAATTTGTTGTAAACTTAAGTTTTGTGGATTATTCATCATTTGATACATAGCCATGAAGGTGGTGGTTCTTCCTTCACCATGGTCACAGTGAAAATGTAGATGGGCATTTTTAGGTTTGTTTTTTATAAAGGTAACAAAATCGTCTACTACCTGAGGACTAGGAATATGCCCGTCTCTTACGGCAAATAATTTATAGTTAATTTTTGCACCGTTAACAACTTCAGGTTCAGAAGATACACTTTCAACTTTAACAGTTTTTAATAATTTCCCTCGTTTATTATATAAATTTAAGTCTGATCCTACCTTTATTTCGTTTAATTCTTTCTTCTCAGCAGCTAAAGTTTCATCAGAGGTAAAGCCATTATTTAAAACTTTTTGAGGGCTATAGAAACTTATAGCGATATCATTGACAAAGCCATGAGATTCTTGACGGAGGTCAACGATGTACAAATCTTTGTTGTCAATGGCAGTTATCATATTTTTAAACTGAGAGGGAAGAAACTGAGCACTGCCAGAAATATTTAGACTATCTATTATTCTAAATCTATTAGGTAGAGGCTTGGAAGATTCTGTGTCAATTACAATAAACACTTCATGATTATTAACAGGTGTCAAAGGTGTGGCAGCACAGAGTACAGTACTAAAGAATAAGAATATAATTAAAATAAATGAAATTTTACTTAAGTATTTTTTCATGATTTACTCCTTTGCATAATATAATCTTAATTGCCTTTAGGTATAGTATTTTAAATTATAAATATTTTATTCATATGTTAATAAAGAAGCAAATCTATTGACTTATTAAAAGTAATGAATATAATATATAACTGTATATTTTTATAGTTATTTTAATTATTTTAATAAATCACCAAGAGGATTGGGGTGCTAGTATGAACTTTCTAATTAACTTTTTAAAAGGGGTTGCAATAAGCATATCTCAAATAATTCCAGGAGTAAGTGGAGGAACCATAGCCATAATTTTAGGTATATATGATAAATTACTCCATGCAGTTAATAATATAATTGCAGATTTTAAAAATCAGTATAAAATATTATTACAAGTTGGATTGGGAGCAGTAGTAGGAATTTTCCTTTTTAGTAACATAGTTAAAACTGTCCTTACAAATTTTCCAACACCAACAAGTTACTTTTTTATAGGAGTAATCTTAGGTGGAGCTCCACTAATGTACATAAAAGCTAAAGAAAATGGATTTGAAAAAAGAAATTTAATATATCTAATTATAGGTATAGTAGCAGTACTTCTAATGACAGGAGAACATAAAGATAGCTCTATAGCGATAACATCTCTAAATTTATTAAATTTTATCTGGCTGTTTATCGGAGGAATTATAGTTGCTATAGCACTTATACTTCCAGGGATAAGTGGATCATTTATGTTATTGGTATTAGGCCTCTATAATACTGTAATTACTGCAGTGACAGAACTTAATATTCTCATATTAATTCCTATAGCATTAGGAGGAATATTTGGAACTCTTGCTACGGCTAGAATAATTGAAAATCTATTGAGTAAATATCCACAGCAAACCTATATGATGATTTTAGGCTTTGTTTTAGGGTCTGTGTTTGGAATTTTTCCAGCATATGAAGGTGTAGGAAGTACTATAGTAGGAATAATTTTAGCTGTAGTAGGATTTCTATCAATATATTATATGAGTAAAAAGGATATGAGCAAAAAAGAATATATGGAATAAGTGAAGAGCATTCTACTATAGGTGGAGTGCTTTTTACATAGGATTCTACTTAATATCTAGTTCTAAAATCAACAATTATTTAAAATAGAAATTTACATAATAAAGAATTATTTATACTATAGAAAGAATATCTAACCTGTATTTGAAAAATACTAACTAAATAGTTCTAAGTTATGGAGGAATTTATGGTGGAGAATATTAGAAAGTTAATAACAAAATGGAATTTAAATGTGGAAAGTATGATGAGACATGGAACCATAGCTGTGGTCTCTATGTTTATTATTGGATATATCTTTGGTGGTGTAAATGTAATGTTAGTATTTCCAATTGCCTTAACTTCTCTAGCTCTATCAAAACAGAATATATACGTAAAAACCTTTAAGAAGACCTTGAGATTAGTGTTAGTGTATTGGATACTAATATTGGTTTCCTTTATATCATCTCTAAATCCACTTATAGGAATACCCATAAATTTTATCACCATATTTATAATAGGTTATTTTCTCACCATAGGTTATAATCCACTAATATATAAACCCTTTTTAATGTTATATGTGTTTACTAGCTTTTTTCCAGCAACTATAGATAGCTTATTAGCTAGATTATTATCAATACTTATGGGAGTATTCATAGTGGTTATAAGTGAGGTTTTTATACATAAAACTGACAACAGAAAAGTATTGAATAAAACTATATGTACTTCTATAAAGCTTATAACAGGACAAATTGATAATTTGTTAAAAAATGAATTTAGTACCAAGCTATATAGGCTTCATTCAGCAGAAATGAGAGATTTGAGTTATAAAATTTATATAACTAGATATAGAAAAAATTTTACAACTAACTTAGGTAAAATTCAATTTGATTTATACATAGCTATTGAGTATCTAAATATTTTTATCAAGAATATAAATAAGTGGAATAATGAGGGTCTTAATGATATATTAACAAAAGCCATGGGAGAACTAAAAGAGGTTCTACAAGCAATATGTAGATATTCTAATGAAGATATGGATTTAGGACAACTAAAAATTAGCATATACGATTTCTTAATGAATTATGAAGAGTATAAAAACTATAAAGAATTAGATGACATAATTATAATAATAAAAAGTATAGAATTATCTATTATAGAGCTCTCAAGATTAAGTAAGAAAAAGGAAAATAGAACATATAACTCATGGAAGAGAACTAATATAGAGAGAGTTAGAAATATAGTTAAAGACAATTTTACAGTAGGGTCCATAAGATTAAATTTTGCCCTAAGGCTTTCAATAACATTGACTATTTCTCTATTTTTAGGTCATTTATTAGATTTCTATAAAATAATATGGGTATCTATAACCATAATGTCCATAATGCAACCTTATTATGAGGAAACCATAAAAAGAAGCAAAGATAGAATAAAAGGAAATATAATAGGATTAGGAATAGTTATCTTTATATTAACTATAAGTAATAGTTTAATAGTTAATATAATTATACTTATTATATCACTATATTTAACTTATGGATTTAAAGAATATAATAAGTTATCTCTCTTTACTGCGATAGCTTCTATTAGTATAGCTTCCATAGGAGCTAATATCTATGGTACAGCTGTTTATAGAGTTATCTATATTATTTTAGGAGTGATAGTTGTAATAATTTCAAATAAGTTTTTATTTCCATATAAATTAGAAAGTGGGATAAAGCAGCTAATAATAAAAATTATGAAATTTAACAAACTATTGGTAGAGGAAGCCTCGAAAGAAAGAGAAATAGATGATAATGCAATCAGAGATATAGCCGTTTATGAAGCAATAAACTATCAGAAGCTATATTTAAGAAATCTTCAATATAAACATGAAGGAATTGAAAAAATAATAGATGAAAATAATGAATTTATTATAAAGATAGCATATGATAATTTAGTTAAAAGAGTTATTTTAAGTAGTTCATAATATTAATATATAATTTAATCATAGAGTTACTTAGAAGAATGGATTTATTAAATTACTTATTGAAATAATGATTAATTTATTATAGGACAAATGAGAAATAAGTATATACTTTCTTCTTTGATACATACTAAAAGTGATAAATTTTATTTAGACATTTTAAAGAAATAGCTATTTAGTATTCTAGTCTAGTTAATTTCAAATGTCTCAAAGGAGAGTTGTATATGAAGATAAAAAATAAAAGAGAGTATAATAAGGAAAATTATTTACGGAATGGATCAAAGACTCAAAATCAATATGCGAAGAGTAGCTTTAACACCACTATAGAAGAACCAGGAACTAATGAAAGTGGAATAGAGGCAAAGAAAAAAGGATATTAATTAAATTCCTGTAATTTAGTTAAATTGAACTAATTTGCAATAGTAATTATTAGAGTTGTTAGTGAGAAGGACAGTAAGGTGTATTAATGAACTTTTAACCATAGGTTAGGAGTTCATTTTTAAATTTTTATCATATAATAAATTGTGAATTTATAGTAAAATAGCACTAAGAGCCATATAGACAAGGGGGAGATTATATGAATTCAATTAAAAAAGAGAGAATAGGTATGTTAGCGTTAATTGTTGTTACATTTTTATGGGGAGCAGGATATCCTGCTATTGAATTCGCAAATAGAAGTATTACACCTATTTATCAAATTGGATTTAGATTTTTAATCGCAGCGTTATTGATGTCAGTGCTATTTATTAAAAAGTTAAAGTTTATAGATAAGAAAATAGTAAAAACCTCAGGGATACTTTCCGTACCACTGTTTATTATATATTTCTTATCAGTGGTTGGAGTAAAGTATACTACTGCTTCAAGAGCTTCTTTTTATTGTTGTTTAGCCATTATAATAGTACCTTTTATTTCGTGGATATTACTGAAAATAAAGATAAATAAAAAATATTGGTTTTGCATAGCTATATGTATAGTAGGAATCCTTTTAGTCTCATTTAATGGGAAAGGGGATTTTGGATTAAATTTTGGAGATATACTTTGTATAATTTGCTCAGTAGCATTTGCGCTTCACATTGTATTAACTGAAAAGTTCTTATCGAATAATGATGCTACTCTAGTCACAATTCTGCAAATGTATTTTGTGGCTTTCATTGGTTTCGTTATAGCGCCTTTTTTTGAAAGCTTTCCTCAAAATATTCAACCTGTGAGCTTCTATTCCTTAATTTTTATGGGAGTATTTTGTACTGCTTTTGCCTTTTGGGTTCAAACACACTGTTTAAAATTTATAAGTTCAACTAAAGTAGCAATGATTTTTACATTAGAACCTGTATTTGGGGCTTCTATATCTTGGATAGTTCTTGGACAGGCATTGAGCAGTAAAGGTATATTAGGTGGACTGTTAATAATATTAGGTCTAATATTATCAGAAATTGACATTTCAAAGATTAGTATAAGGAAAGAAGAGAAGAATATGAAAGTATAAAAATTGTACAATGGAGGATTAACATATGATAAATATAGAGTGGAAACCGGATAAAGAGTCATCTAAACCTATATACATTCAAATAATTGAATATTTTAAGAGTAAAATAATTAATGGAGAGTGGCATATAGGAGCTATTATTCCAACTCAAAGAGAATTAGCAAAACTTTTCAATGTGAATAGAAGTACTATAGTTTTTGCTTTAGATGAATTAAAGGCAGAGGGTATATTAGAAGGTAAAGGCAAAGGTGGAACTAAAATAGTTAGTAGCGTATCCCCACTATTGACAAATCTTCAGACTAACTGGAACTCTTACATTGAAGAAGGAATTCATATACCTAATGTTAAAACTATTAAGCAAATAAACATATTAGAGTTTCAAGATAATTTTATTAGATTAAGTACTGGAGAACCTTCTCCTGAATTATTTCCTCAGGAAAAAATGGGGATTGTTTTAAAAGAGGTTTCTAGTGAAATGAATAGTCTAGGTTATGAGGGACCTAACGGAATGCTTTATCTTCGAGAGCAGATAAGTAATTACTTAAAAAAATATGGAATAAATGCATCTCCAGCATCAATACTAATTGTATCAGGAGCTCTTCAAGCCATGCAACTAGTATCTATGGCATTATTACAGCCAGGATCTACAGTGTTATTAGAAGATCCCTCTTACATGTACTCTCTACAGATATTTCAATCTTTAGGTATGAGAAGAAGTGGAATACCTATAGATAAGGAAGGAATTCGAGTAGACTTGATTCCAGATTATATAAAAAAACACGTACCATCAATTTTATATACTATACCTAATTTTCAAAACCCTACATCCATAGTGATGTCAGAAAAAAGAAGAAGAGAATTGGTTAAGATGTGTGAAAGTGAGAAGTTACCTATAATCGAAGATGATGTATATAGAGAGCTTTGGATTGATTCACCTCCTCCTAATCCTATCAAAAGTATAGATGTTAATGGAATAGTATTGCATGTGGGAAGTGTGTCTAAAACTCTAAGTCCAGGACTTAGAATAGGATGGATTGTAGGACCAGAGCCTGTTATAGAGAGATTAGCAGATATTAAGATGCAAACAGATTATGGTTCTAGTTCATTATCACAGTTAACTGTAGGAAAATGGATGGAAACTGGATTGTATGAGGAACATTTAGAATTTTTGAGAAAGCAGCTATATATAAGAAGGAATGTTACCATAGAGACATTAGAAAAATATTTTTCTGACATTGCTACTTGGAGTATTCCAACTGGGGGATATTATGTTTGGATTACATTAAAATTTAAAGTTGGTATGTATAAACTCTTTGATGAAGCATGCAAAATGGGTATATTACTGTATCCTGGATATATATATGCCTCATCTTCCAACTATTCTTTAAGAATATCTTATTCTTATGCAAAAATAAGTGATTTACAAGAGGGATTATATAAATTATCTAAGCTCATAAGAGGAATGTGTAAATATGAAAAGCAACCATAGTTTTATGGTTGCTTTATTTTATGGTTGGGTTCGTTTTATTTAATATGGATGATGAAATAGTGACTGAATTTTCTTATAATTTTATTCAACAAGGGAAATAAAATTACTTTTAAAAACTGTAAACCTTGTATTTAAAAGGGGGATTTTAAGATGCTGCAAGATACTAAATTAGATAATATTAGGAGTAAGGACATAGAAAAAGAAGCTAAATATCCACTGTTAGAAATAAATTTGAAAAAAATATATGAAAACACAAAATATATGGTTGAGTTATGTGATGGAGTGGGAATTAGTGTAGCAGGAGTAGTGAAGGGATTTAACGCATTACCAGAAGTAGTAGAACAAATGGTGAATGCAGGATGTAAATACATAGCAACATCAAGAATGAATCAAATTAAAGAATTAAGAGAACAAAAGGTAGATAAGCCTATTATGCTTGTACGTATACCTATGTGCAGCGAAATAGATGAGTTAGTAGAATATGTTGATATAAGTTTAAATTCAGAATTAGAAATTTTAGATAAAATTCAAAAACAATGTAGTATTGTAGATAAATCGCATAAGGTAATATTGATGATAGATCTGGGAGACTTAAGAGAAGGAGTTATGGATGAAAAAGAATTTATAAATTTAGCATTATACGTTGAGAATAATTTACCAAACGTCCAATTATATGGAATAGGAACAAATCTAGGATGTTATGGATCTATTAAGCCTAGTGAAGCAAATTTAGGTAGATTATGTGATATAGCAGAAAGAATTGAAGAACTTATAGGAAGAGATCTAGATGTGATTTCAGGAGGAGCAACTTCATCTATACCATTAATAATTGATGGAGTTATACCAAAGAAAATCAATAATTTAAGGTTAGGAGAAGGAATACTTTTAGCTAAAGATTTAGATGAGTTTTGGGGATATGATATGAGTCCGTTAAGTCAAGATGCTTTTCTTCTTAAAGCTGAAGTTGTAGAGATTAAAGATAAGCCTTCATATCCAATTGGAGAAATATTTATTGATGCCTTTGGAAATAAGCCAACTTATACAGATAGAGGAGTGCGTAAGAGGGCTATATTAGGAGTTGGAAAGCAAGATGTAGTATTTTATGATACCTTAATGCCTAGGGATAAAGATATAGAAATAATAGGAGCTAGTAGCGACCATTTAATTATAGATATAGAGGATTGTTCGAAAGATTATAATATTGGAGATGTTATAACATTTGAATTATATTATCCTCACATGCTTTACTTAAGTGGAGCAAGCTGGATTAATAAAGTATATCAATAAATATGAAGTTAACTATTGGGTTTTGTAATAACAATTTACAGATTGTCGAATTCGTACTATAATAATTTTTGTAGACAAAACCTATGTGTCATTAGCTCAGTTGGTAGAGCACCTGACTCTTAATCAGGGGGTCCAGGGTTCGAACCCCTGATGGCGCACCAAAAATCTTAATACTATTTAGAGTATTAAGATTTTTTTTGTGGAAATATGTAATAAAATAACTTATAATATAAATTAATACATGAATTATGCATAAAGATACATAATTCTATAGAAATATTTAAAATATTATTTTTAAAGGGAGTGATATAATGTTTAAGGAAATAAGACGACAGGATAGAAAAATAGATAGAAAAGAAGCTACAAAAATATTAGAGAAGGGTGAATATGGAGTATTATCCACAGTGAATCAGGATGGATATTCTTATGGAGTACCACTTAGTTATACATATTTAGAGAATTGTATCTATTTTCATTCTGCACTAGAAGGTCACAAGTTAAGTAATATAAAAAATAATAATAAAGTATCTTTTTGTGTAGTTGGTGATGTGAATACGCTACCTGATAAATTTAGCACAGATTATGAAAGTGTTATAGTGTTTGGAATAGCAGAAGAGATAGATGGAGAAGAAAAAACTAGAGCTTTAACAGCGATGGTTGATAAATATTCTAAGGATTATTTAAAAGAAGGAGAAGAGTATATAAATAGAGGCAGTAATAGGACAAAAGTAGTTAAAATATCTATTGAAAACATCACTGGAAAGAGTAGAAAATAGTAATATTATAAAAATATTCTATATAAAACCGTAGAGTTGCACATAAGGATGCTATTCTACGGTTTTTGGTATAAATAAATGATTAAATTAGATATTAAACTAGAGATTTAAAAAGACTTCAATATCATCTTCTATAGTTTTTAATGAATTTCTCCAGAAATCTATAGAAGTTATATCTATATTCATAATTTTAGTTACATCACTAATTTTATTTTTACCTGTAACTGAAAGAAGTTTTTTATAATCTTCTGCAAAACTATTTTCTCTTTTTAAATATTCAGCATATAATCCTTTAGCAAAGAGAAGTCCAAAGGCATATGGGAAATTATAAAAATTAGAATCAGCAGAGTAATAGTGAGGTTTACATGCCCACATATAGGGATGAAGATAATTAGGGTCTAATCCATCTCCATATGCATTTTTTTGAGCATTTACCATTATTTCTTTAAGTTCTTCTACACTTAAGGCACTTTCTTTTCTTTTCTCAAATAATTCACTTTCAAATAAAAATCTACTATATATATCCACAATAACTTGTGTGCTATCACTGATTTCACTTTCAAGTATAGAAAAAGCCTCTTCTTTCGTAGCATTTTTAATAGCAGCTTTCTTTACTATAGTTTCACAAAAAGTAGAAGCAGTTTCGGCAATAGGCATAGGATAGTCACTATTTAATATGCTCTCATGGTTAAGACAATATCCATGATATCCATGGCCTAATTCATGAGCTAAGGTCACTACATCACTAAAGGTTCCTCCATAGTTTAATAAAAATCTACTTTCTCCAATAAAGTGAAGATTAGCACAGAAGGCTCCTCCAACTTTCCCCTCTTTAGGCATTACATCTATCCAAGCTTTCTCCATGGCAGTCTTTGCGAAGGTAGCTAATTCACCACTAAAGGTTTTAAAGTTATCAATTACAAATTCACATCCATTTTCATAAGGAAAATTCATATCAGCATTTCCCATAGGAGCAAATAAATCATAAAAAGGTAATCCATCTTTATGACCTAAAAGTTCAGCTTTTTTTCTTAAGTATTTTCTGAAAGTAGGCATACTTTCTTTCATGGCCTCAAGCATAGCATTTAATGTCATATTATCCATTCTAGAATTTATAAGAGTTTCTTCTAGAGGAGAACTATAACCTCGTATTTCTGACACAGTAAGAACTTCACCTTTTATACCATTAAGACTTGCAGCTACACCATCTTCTATTTTCTTATAACTTTCAAGTTCAGCGTCGTAAGCAGCTTTTCTAAGTATACTATCCTTTTCATAAGCCATATTCCTAATCATAGAAAGAGGAAGCAATTTTTTCTCTCCATTAATCTCCATGTCCACCATTAGGCTGGAGGTCAATACATCTGTAAGCTTACTCCAAGCATTTGAACCAGTATTCTTCATTTTTGCCATTAATGCTTCTTCTTTGTCGCTTAACATATACTTAGCTTTTTCAGCTTTTTCTAAAAGAAAAAATTCATGGTGTTTTAAAGTTTCAGAGTCATTAATATAATTTGTCAAATTATCTAATTTGCCAATCCACTTAGTAGCTTTTGCATCACTTTCAGCTAGTTTACTGAATTTGATATCTAATATATCACTATATTTTAAAGCAACAGAGTTTTTAGTATCTACACTTAGTGTTAAATTGATCATGGCTCCTAGTTTGCTAAAATAGGTAAGTAAATCCTTCTGAAATTGGATGAATTTTTCTAATAACACCACAGAGTTTTCATGACTAAGCATTGTAGAGTTAGTCCAGTGAATATAATTTTCAATAGTGTCATCTAGAGCCTGCATATCACTTTTAAAAGCGCTGCATTGAAAGGATGGATACAACTCCTTAAGACTCCAATTAAGTTCCATAGTATCAACTCCATATCATATAAATTTTACTTTATAGTAGTAATTTGTTTTATTTAAATTATACCATATAATAGAATTATTTATTGTTGTAATCCAAATATTAGAATAACATTAAAGTATATGGTAGAATAAGTTATAAGTTTAATATCATGTAAAACAGCCTACTTTAATAGGGGAGATATTATGGATAAATTTATTTTAAAATAGGATATTTAGAGGTAAAGGAAAATAAATAATATAGAGAAAGCTTTAATTAATTATAAAGTACTAAGGAGAGAGAAATAATGAGACTATATATTGTAAGACATGGAGAGACACAATGGAATAAAGAAGGAAGAATGCAGGGATGGAAAAATTCAAACTTAAGTGAAAAGGGTATAGAAAATGCGAAAAAGTTAGGACTGAGACTTAAGGATGTTAACTTTGAACATGTGTATTGCAGCCCTTTAGGACGAGCAGTGGAAACAGTTAATTGCATTCTAGGAGAAAAAAACACTGAAATAATATTAAATGATAATTTAAGAGAAATGAGCTTTGGAATATGGGAAGGTATGAAGCATGACGAGGTAGAAGAATTATATCCAGAGCAGAAATATAATATTTGGAATAAACCAGAGTTATATAAACCTATGGAAGGAGAAGATTTTCATCAAGTTGTGGAGAGGGCTGAGAAATTTTTAAAGGATATTGTAAAAAATAAATCAGGAGAAAATATTCTAATAGTCTCTCACGCCATACTTATTAAAGCTATATATGCGGTGATTAAAAATTATGATATTAAGGAATTTTGGAATCCACCATTTATGCAAGATACATGTTTAAATGTAGTGGAGGTAGAAGGAGATAAATTCAACATTATTTTAGAGGGGGATACTTCGCATCTTAAATAAATTAATATGGAGTAAATAATAGTATATAGTGTTTATCAGGATTTATAGGTTTCATTAAGTTATTTGCAATAATGTCTTAATATGATTTTAAATTATCTTAGGAAGTAGCTAAATTAAAAATCAAGGGGTAGATTAATTTGAACAAAAATAATTCCAAACAAAAAGTTATAAATATATGGGACAAGGTAGCCCTTAATTTTGGGCAAGTAGGGCCTAAGTATTGGGAGTGCTTTGGAAATAAATTAGTTAAGTATTCAAATATTAAAGAGAAGGCTAGAGTATTAGATATTGGAATGGGAAGAGGAGCATCATTATTTCCAGCAGCCACTAAGTCTGGGGGATATGGACAAGTTATAGGCATTGATATATCAGAAAATATGGTTAGAGAAACTAAAAGGGAAATAACGAAAAAAAGTGTAACTAATGTTAAAGTTATGACCATGGATGCCGAAGAATTACAATTTGAAGATGAAGCTTTCGATAATATAATTTGTGGCTTTAGTATTGGATGTTTATTGTTTAGTGATAGTAAGTTAGGAGAAGTATCAAGAACACTTAAAGTGGGTGGCGAGTTCGGATGTAGCATATGGGGAGTGCAACCTGATCAAAAGTGGTTAGTAGAGCTCACAAATAAATATTTACCAACACCAGAAGTTAAAAAACCACAGCTTAAAAAATCGGAGGAGATTAAATTTAGCACAGGAGAAGATATAAAAAATATATTAAAGGGCTCGGGCTTTGTAAATATTAGAGTATATGAAGAGTCACCACAGGTTATATATAAGGATAAAAATGAATGGTGGGAAGAAATGTGGTGTAATGCAGTAAGAGGAACCTTTGAAGCAATAGAAAATTTAGGAGAAGATGTATTTAATAATTTTAAAGCAGAGGTTTTTAAGAGACTTGAAGATTATGCAGATTACAGAGGCATTTCTTTTACAATGCCAGTGATATACGCTTTTGGAGAAAAATATTAGAAAGAAGTTTTATTAATCAACTTAATAGTTAAATCGAAATCATAAAATAGATGTATATAATAATTAAATAGGTATATAATTACTAATAACTAATGAAAAATTATTAAATTTATATAAATAATTTAAGGACATGCTTAAAAACAATAGATAAAGTAATATAATTAATATAATTATTTTTAGAAAGGAGAAGACATATGGCTCAAAAAAACGGTTTTTTAAAAAAAGGATTTGAAAATATAGGAGACTATAGTAACAGTTCAGCTATGACGATAGTTGGAACATCAGTTAAAACAATATTCTTAGTAATTATAACAATTATATCTTCTGCATTGACTTGGAACCTATTACTAGTAGGAAATGATTATTGGGCTACAAAATTAGTTATTATAGGAGCTTTAGCTTCATTGGTTTTAGCTTTAGTTACAACTTTTGTACCTAGAATAGCTCTTATTACATCAATATTATATGCTATAACAGAAGGTTTAGTTGTTGGAAGCATATCCTATGTAGCAGACATGTGGTATCCAGGCGTGGTGCTACCTGCAATAATGCTTACTATGGCAACTGCAATTTCAGTGGCAATGATATATAGGTCTTTAGGTGGAGTAAGTATGAAGCTTAGAAGAATTATAATAGTAGCCACTGCAGCAGTAGGTATTGTTTATTTAATTACTTTTATACTTTCTTTATTTGGAGTGTTTGTACCATACATACATTCAGGTGGACCAATAGGTATTGGAGTATCACTTTTATTAGTATTTGTAGCATCCTCAAATCTGCTTTTAGATTTCGACTTTATAAAAAATGCTTCGAATTATGGTGCCCCAAAATATATGGAATGGTATGGAGCTTTTTCAACTTTAGTAACATTAATATGGATGTATCTTGAGATATTAAGATTACTGCAAAAGATTAGAGATAATTAATGTCTATAATGTAGATAAATGATTAAAAGATGTGACTATGTCTTAATACAGAGCTCATGATAAAACATATATTATTAATATAAAGTGGAAATGTAAATAAAAAAGATCTGATTTTAAATTTTGAATCAGATCTTTTTTATTATATAGAAAGAATATCTTAAATAGTATATTTTGCGTGTTTAAATTTTATACTTAGATAATAGGTTATCCAGCTTGTCTACTAATGAATTTAAAGTAGTAGTAGTATTTTTCATGTCTTCCATGGATGAGCGTTGAGTTTCAGTAGTGCTTGCTACTTCTTCAGTGCAAGCAGCAGTGGTTTCTGCTACTTCTGCTATATTTTGTATAACATTAAGTACAGCTTCTTTATCTTCATTAATTTTAACTATTGATTCATAGGCAAGATTAATTTTAACTAAGATAAAAGATATAGCAGAAGTAATGTCTTTAAAAGAACTATCAGTATTATCCACTGCATTAGTTTGTTCATCAGTAGCTTTATTCATGGCACTCATAGCAGATGATGCCTGTAATGATTCCGCTATTATAGTTTCCACTAATGTTTTTATTTCTTCTGTAGACTTTCTGCTTTCATCTGCTAATTTTCTAATTTCATCAGCAACTACGCCAAATCCTTTGCCAGCATCTCCAGCACGAGCAGCTTCTATAGCTGCATTAAGAGCAAGTAAATTAGTTTGATCAGCAATATTCTCTATAGAATCTACAAATACAGAAATATCTTTGATTTTATTTGTAAGATTATCTACAGCAATAGAAATTTGTTCAGTAGATTTAACTGTATCTTCAGTTTTATTACGAAGAAAATCTAAAGACGCACTTCCAGTTTTACTCAAATCATTTATTTTAGTAGTTTCAGCTACAATAACATTAGAGCTACTATGTAGAGTTTCTATTTCAGAAGATAGTGCTTCAATAAGCGACTCGCAAGCATTACTTTGAGAAGATTGGTCCATAGCACCTAAGGATATATCTTCAATAGTTTTAGAGATATGTTCCATCACTATTAAAGATTCATCAGCAGTTTTATGAACTTGTTTAGTTGAAGATATAATAGTTTTACCTATGGAAAAAGAATGTTCAATGAGTTCTTTAAAGTTAGAAAGTATTTCGCTGGTAGAGTCAATTAGCTTATCAAAGGTTTTATTAGATTTATGATCTTTTAATTTAATGAGTGATGTAAAATCTCCTTTTTTAATATCTTCAATTTCTGTAGTGAATTTTTGGGAAAGATTTTTTATAGGTAGCATAATTATTAGATTAGTAACTATTAGCAAGGCAGCAAAAATTAAAGTAATTATAAAACTAATACTCCAATTTTTAAGAACTAAATTCGTTAATAATAAAAATACTGCACATAATACAGAAAATAATAATATATAAGATTTCAACATCTTAATTAAAGTATGTTTAAAATTATCCATTTAATACAATCCTTTCTATGATTATAATAATTTTCATATTATTATAACATATAAATTCTGTAATATGGAGTGTATATCTTGAAAATCTTGTGATAAGGCCAGTGAAATTTTAATATGAGAACTATTGAGCAGCTTATAATAAATACAAATAATTTTAAGAGTGCTATAGATAATAAAGAAAAGTATAACATAGTATCCATTTAGTAAAGAAACAATAGTAAAGAGTATTTAAATACTTTTATATTAGAGGAGGAACTTACAATGGATAAAAATCAAAAACATCTATTAGATGGTAGCTTAGTACAATACAATGATACAGCAGTGCCAAAGATGCCTGTATTTGCAGGAAATGATATGACCTCAGAAGTTTACTATTTTAAACCAGGCCAAATATTAAAGATACATAGACATCCAAGTGGTGAACAAATTTTCTTTTTCTTAAAGGGGAATGGGAAAATGAAATCAGGAGAAGAAATTTCTGATGTAAATGTGGGAAGTACAGTTTTTGTGCCTACTGGAGAATGGCATGAAATTATAAATGGTGATAATGAGGAAATGGTAGCTGTTCAAGTGACAAAGATTGGAGCAGGAGCAGAATATAAATAAGTTACGAAGTAATTTATTTAGGTAAGGACAACCATAGGTTGCTCCTTACATGTCACAAAGTGACGCCTTACCACGAACGCAGTGAGTATTTACCTATGCCTACGGCGCCTTTACCTAAAATAAAATGCTTCACATTTCATTTATAAATTCTATTTTCTTAATTTTATAGGGATATATATTTCCATGGTAACTTTTTCGTATTCCCATGGATGGCAATGTTCATCGTAGTATTCAAAATCAAATTTATCATCATCAATTTCATATTGAGAATTAGGAAACCATTCTTCTAAAATATACTTCCAAGTACCTTGTATAGAGTCTACGAAATCTTTATCATCTACAGGTGGAGTGGTAAATACAGCATAGGTTGCAATTGGAACTTCTAATTTATACATATCTTCAGTAGCTAAATCGAAATTATCTACAGCCACAGATAATAAGCAAGAAAAATCATCTGTATCTACATTGGTATTAATACAAATACAATATTCACCATGCTTTGGCGGATTCAAAACAGTATAAAGCTTATCTTCCCAATTAGTATCAAGTCCTCTTTGAGACCAAAAGGCAGGGATATCTCTTGTGTGAAGTATATTTTTAAGATTATTTTTAATTTCATAGCCAACAACTTTAAAAGCGGGCTTCTCAATTATTTTAGGTTGCATTATAATACCTCCAGTTTTATTTATTTTAGATTTATATAAATTTATTTTTGGTGGTAAACCCTTTGGGGCATGTATCCTATAGATACTTGGTGGATAACCAAAAGAACGTTTAAAAGCTTTTGTGAAACCAGCATGGGTATCAAAGCCATAATTCATAGCAACATCAATTATTTTATATCCCTGATTAAGTTCCAATAAGGCAAATTGAAGTTTTCTCTGGGTTATATATTCCATTACTGATAAACCTATAAAACTACTAAATATTTTGTAGTAGTGATAGGTTGAGAAACCAGCAATTTTTGCCAAGGAACCTACAGTTATTTCTTCTTTTATATTTTCATCAATGTAATCTATGGTTTTTTGAATTAATTCTATATAATCCATATTGATACCCCCTTAATTTTATTTACCTAGGACAATAATATAATATCATACCATATACAAAAGTTATTTCTTATCCTATTTTGTTATGTTTATAGACCTATGTCATCTTAAAACATAAAAAATAAGCAACTTGAATATAATTCTATTGTAATATATAATTTACAAGGTAGATAATTAAATAAGAATTAGTTTTATGGTACTCTTTAGAGTATAAAGCCATATATAGTAAAATCTTTATGAAGATTGTGAAAAAGTTTTATTTTATGGTTGAATAGGGAAAGTGGTGAAAATCCACTACAGCCCCCGCTACTGTATACGGATGTAGAGCCTTAACCACTGATATATTTTTGTTGGGAAGGATAAGCTTTTAAGGCCGTTAGTCAGGAGACCTGCCTGAAGCTATGCTTATACCACGGAGGGATGGTAGATGGCAGAATGATTTAAATAAAGATTATATTTAGTGTATAAATTATTCTTGTAACACCCTTCCTTAGGAAGGGTGTTTTCAATTTATGGAAGCACCCCTGGGGTCATTCCATAAATTGGAACGACCCCAGGAGTAGATACAAATTTTGGATGGAGGAAATGATATGGGTTTATTAGAGCAGACATTAGAAAATATTTCAGTATTAGATAAAGAGGCTATGATTGAAGGAAAGCGAGTATTAAACAATCTTTGTAAGCCTATTGGTAGCCTTGGTACATTAGAAGATTTAGTTGTTAAGCTTTATGGTATAAGAGGTAATGAGGTTAAGTGTATAAATAAGAAAAACATAGTTATAATGTGTAGTGATAATGGTATCATTGAAGAGGGGATATCGTCTTGTCCTAAGGAAGTTACATCTACTGTTACAGAAAATTTTATCAAAGGAACCACGGGAGTTTGTAACTTAAGTAAGTTTTATAATACTGATCTCACAGTGGTGGATATTGGAGTAGATAAAGACTTTGACGTTGAAGGTATAATAAATAAAAAAATTAATTATGGAACTAAGAATATGGCAAAGGGACCAGCTATGTCAAGGGAAGAGGCTATAAAAGCAATAGAGGTTGGAATCGAAATTGTTAGTGAGCTAGTAAAGAAAGGTTATGACTTAATTGGAACTGGTGAGATGGGAGTTGGCAACACTACTACTTCTGCAACAGTTATATGTGCTTTAACAGATTTAGAAAGTGATTTAATAGTTGGAAAAGGTTCAGGATTGACAGAGGAAGCTCTAGAAAATAAAAGAAGAATAGTGAAAAAAGTTTTAGACATTAATTCTCCAAATAAGGATGATGTAATAGATGTAATCAGTAAGGTAGGTGGACTTGATATAGCTGGACTTTGTGGTGTGTTTTTAGGAGGAGCTGCACATAGAGTACCAATAGTTATAGATGGGTTAATTTCTTCTGCAGCAGCTCTTTGTGCTTTCAAATTATGTGAGAAAGCTAGAGATTTTATGATTGCTTCACACCTATCTAAGGAACCAGGGTCAGAATACGTACTGCAGAAGCTAGGACTAAAACCTATGCTTAATTTAGGAATGAGATTAGGCGAAGGAACAGGATGCCCTATAGCATTTAGTATAATAGAGAGTGCATTATTTACAGCACATAATATGGGGTCATTTGAAAGTTCAGGAGTAGTAAAGGATGATTATATAAATTTATGGGAAGAGGAGTAAATGATGAATATTTACTTAGTAAGACATGGAGAAACAGAAGAAAATATAAAAAGAACCTATTATGGAGCCATTGATTGCAAACTTACACATAAAGGAGAAGAACAGGGGAATTTACTAGGTAAAAAATTAGAGAGCATGAAATTTCAACGGGTCTTTTGTAGTGAAAAGCAAAGGGCAAAAGATACCTTAGAACATATATATAATGGAAGGGATTTATTCATAGATAAGAGATTAAATGAAAGAGATTTTGGAGATTTTGAAGGGAAAACTTTTAATGAACTACAGGAAGCATATAAAGAAGAGTATGAAATGTGGACTAGAGATTGGAAATTACATAATCCTCCTAAGGGAGAGAGTTTTATTGAATTTTATGAGAGAGTAGTAAGTTTTATGAAGGAGCTAGAAAATCAGGAAAAAGAATTGGAAAATATACTTATTGCCACCCATGGAGGGGTAATTAGAGCAATGTATTGCTACATTTTAGATGGAAACTTAGATAATTACTGGAGGTTTTCATCACGTAATGGTGATTTATCAATTATTAAATTAGAGCATGGATATTTTTATATTGATAGTATTATTCCATTAGAAATATAGAATGTGTTAAGTCATAAATTTAGTTTTACTACTAGAGAGATTGTATTTTATAAGAGTTGAAGGTATCCTTTAAAACAACTGTAAAAAATACAAGAATATAAAATAAGGAGGAGTTAATATGAGTAAGGTTACTTTGGTTACTGGTGGAAGTAGAAGTGGAAAAAGTACCTTTGGAGAAAGTCTTTATAAGGGAATTGATGATGTATTATATGTTGCTACAGCTATAGTTACAGATGAGGAAATGGCACATAGAATTCAAAAACATAAAGATAGTAGAAATCAAAATTGGAAGACTTTAGAGGGATATGAAAATTTACACGAAAAAATAAAAAACTATAAGGAAAAAAATATATTCTTAGATTGTGTAACTATAATGAGTACAAACTTAATGTTTGATAAATATTGGGACTATGATAAGGTTAGTGATGAAGAAGTGGATAGGGTTTGTACATATATAAAGGAACAATTTACTCTGCTTATAAATACATGTAGAAGTTTAAATAAGGAGCTGGTGCTCATAACTAATGAAGTAGGATGGGGATTGGTTCCAGAATCAAGACTTTCTAGAGTTTTTAGAGATATGCAAGGATTTATAAATCAACATGTAGGAAGCTTGAGCGATGAAGTGTATTTAGTGTGTTGCGGATGCCCTATGAAGATGAAAGGATAGATAGAAAATGAATATAGCAATAAATATAGGAATTATTGTAGGTATTATAGTAGCTGGAGCCATAGGAAGAGGAAAGATGTTATTTAATGATTTTTTACTGGTCTTTCAATTTATAACTAGACTCCCAGTGAATATATCACTTAAATGTGAGCAAGATAATTTTAAAAAGGGGACCTTATATTTTTCAGTGGTAGGAGCTATTATTGGAGCTTTAGAGTATTTAGTTTTTATGGGTAGCTATCAGATTCTGCCATTACCTATAGCTGCAGTGCTAACAGTATTAAGTGGAATATTTATTACGGGAGGGCTTCATATGGATGGACTTGGAGATACCTGTGATGGATTTTTTGCATTTAAAGGTAAAGATCGAATTATAGAAATAATGAAGGATAGTAGAGTAGGAACCTTTGGAGTTATTGCACTAATTATGGAAATAATATTTAAAATAGTAGGAATATATTATTTAGGAACTAAAGATTTAGCTTATATGATAATAGTTGTACCATGTATTAGTAGGCTATCATTAGTGTATTTAAGCCTAATAGGTAAGACTGCTAAAAAGAATGGCACAGGAAATCTTTTTATCGGAAATACTAATATTATATATTTCATTGGAGGTATTATATTAACAGTAGCCATAGGGAATTTGTTTTTTTCAATAGAAACCATACTGTTATTAATAGTAGCAGCAATGGTGATTTCGTCTATATTTAATATATACTGTGTAAGGAGAATCGGTGGACTATCAGGGGATACATTGGGAGCTAATAATGAAATTATAGAAATAGCATTATTTTTAATTTTATGTAGTACAATATTTTAATAAATGTAATTAACATAAAATTTATATAAATAAAATAGTATTTTAAAGTATAATAGTTGTTATAATTTGAATTATATGAAATATCTATAAAATAAATTTGGAGGTGTAAAAGTGGGTATTAAGATAATTACAGATAGTACCAGTTATATACCTGTGGAGATAAAAAGTCAATATGATATTACAGAAGTACCTTTAAGTGTTATATTAGAGAATAATAGTTATAAAGAAACAGAAATAGACAATAAGTTTTTTTATAGAAAAGTTGAAACGCTAGATAGTATTCCAACTTCTTCTCAGCCAAGTGTAGCAGATTTATATGAGGTTTTTGAAAATCAAATAAAAGAAGGCCATGATGTAATAGGAATTTTTATATCTTCAGATATGAGTGGAACTTATTCTAGTGCTAATACGGTTATAAAGGAAATGTTATTAGAAAAATATCCAAAGGCAAAGATAGAGATGATAGATTCTCAAACTAATTGTATGCAAATGGGATACTGTGTTATAGAAACAGCTAAGGCTGCACAAGAAGGTAATTCTTTTGAAGATGTGGTTCATATAGCTAATAATATGATAAAAAAAAGTAGATTTTTATTTATACCAAGCACTTTAGAGTATTTAAAAAAAGGTGGAAGAATAGGAAGTGCTGCCGCGTTATTAGGAAAAGTGCTTCAAATAGTACCAATACTAACTGTAGAGAATGGAAAAACTACTGTATATGAGAAGGTAAGAACAAAACAAAGAGCTATAAATAAAATGATAGATAAGACTTATGAGGATATAAAATTAAAAGGACTAGGACAAATAATAATACATCATATCAATTGTGAAGAAGAGGGAAGAGTTTTAGCTAATAAAGTTAAGGAACTCTTAAATGTGGAAATTTTAATACAAGATATAGGACCAGTAATAGGTGCTCATGTAGGTCCAGGAGCAATAGGGATAGCCTATTATACACAAGAAAATTTAAGATAATACTAATCATACAAATACAAAGCTTATAATTGTATACAATTACCTGTCATTATTATCAGTAATATTCTTTTAGATTCCAATATTTTAGGCTAAGCCTACTAGACTTATTTCGGGAAACCATAATGTGGAAATTACCTAAGTTTTGTTTGTACAGAACTTAGGTAATAAGGAGTGTATTTTAAAATATAAAATTCACATATTAAGATTATAATGCTGAACTAAAGGAGTGGTAATATGAACATTAATAAAAAATTACAAAACTTAAGAGAAATAATGGGAAATAAGGGAATAGATATATTTATTATCCCTAGTGCTGACAATCATGGAAGTGAATATGTAAGTGAATACTTTAGAGTAAGAGAATGGATTTCTGGCTTTACGGGTTCAGCAGGTACTGTAATTGTGACTTTAAAAGAAGCTCATCTTTGGACAGATGGAAGATATTTTTTACAGGCAGAACAGCAACTTAAAGGAACGGAATATATACTTGAAAAAATGGGTGAGCCAGGAGTTAAAAATCCAACTCAATGGATCTTAGACACTGTTAAAGATGGTGAAACTATAGCATTTAATGGAAAAGTATTTACAGTGTCAGAGTTAGCTAAATTAGAAGACACTTTAAAAAATAGGAGAGTTAATATAAAGTCAGAAGAAGATATTATTGATGAAATATGGAAAGATAGACCATCAATGCCTAAAGGAAATCTATTTATACATGAATTAAAATATACGGGTAAATCTGCATCAGAGAAAATTAAAGAAGTCAGATCAATAATGAAAAATGAGAAAATAGATAATTTCTTATTGGCATCCCTAGATGATATTGCATGGACTTTAAATCTGAGAGGGCAGGATGTGCCTTGTAATCCTGTATTTTTAAGCTATTTATTAATAGAGAAAGAAAATGTAACATTATATATTGATATGGATAAAATAACTTCATCTATAGAAGAGATATTGAAGGAAGCTAATGTTCAAGTCAAGAGCTATGATGAGGTGGTTTTAGATGTTGAGAAGTTAAATGAGAATATAACTTATGATGCTACTAAGACTAACGTTTGGCTTAAAAAAGCTATACCACAAGGTGTAAAAGTTGTTGAAAGAAGAAATATAACTACAGAGTTAAAGGCTAAAAAGAATAGAATTGAACTTGAAAATATTGAGAATTGCCAAGTTAAAGATGGAGTTGCTATGGTTAAATTCTTAAAATGGCTTAAGGAAGCTATAAAAACTGAAGAACTTACTGAAATAAGTGTATCAGATAAGTTAAGAGAGTTTAGAGAACTAGGAGAAGGCTTTATAGATATAAGCTTTGATAGTATTTCAGGTTATGGACCAAACGGAGCCATAGTACATTATAAAGCTTCAAAGGAAAATCAAGCGAAACTTCAAAATAGAGGATTATATCTAATAGACTCAGGTGCTCAATATCTAGATGGAACTACAGATATTACAAGAACTATAGTTGTTGGTGAATTAACAGAGGAAGAAAAGACCGATTATACTTTAGTATTGAAAGGAAACTTAAACTTATCTTCAGCAGTTTTCCTATATGGAACTCCAGGATGTAGTCTAGATATTTTAGCAAGAAGACCTCTTTGGAACAGAGGATTAGATTATAAACATGGAACAGGTCATGGAGTTGGATATTTATTAAATGTTCACGAAGGTCCGCATGGAATTAGAAGAGAATTAAATAATGTAATTTTAGAAGAAGGTATGATAATATCTAATGAACCTGGAATATACAGAGCGGGTAAACATGGTATAAGATTAGAGAATCTTGTGGCAGTTCAAGCCAAAGAAGAGAATGAATATGGTAAATTTATGGAGTTTAAGGTGTTAACTTATTGCCCATTTGATTTAGATGCTATAGATTTAAATTTTTTAAATGAAGAAGAAAAGCAGTGGCTAAATGATTATCATAAAACTGTATTTGAGAAACTACAAGGAAGTTTAAATGGAGAAGAAAAAGATTGGCTTAAAAATGCAACAAGAATGGTTTAAACAATAGATTTTGACTATGATTTAAATAAATATTTGAATCATAGTCATTTTTTATGATTTTACATATTTAAAAGGAATTCTTCACATAATACTATCAACTTAATTGTGCATAAGAAAATTCAAAGTCTATTAGGTTAGTAGGTTTGCTTCACAAAGGAGGAGAAAAAATGTCATCAAACAATCAGAAGAAGTTATCATTAACGGCACTTATTTTAATGATATTTACATCAGTTTATGGATTTAACAATATGCCAAGATCCTTTTTATTAATGGGTTATGGATCAATACCGTTCTTTATAGGTGCAGCTATATTATTTTTTATACCCTTTGCATTTATGATGGCTGAATATGGAGCAGCTTTTAAAGATGAAACTGGAGGTATTTACTCTTGGATGGAGAAATCTGTAAATGCGAAATATGCTTTTATAGGAACTTTCATGTGGTATACATCAGCAGTTATTTGGATGGTTAATATATCCTCAACTATATGGATACCTTTATCTAATGCTATTTTTGCAGAGGATAGAACTCAGACTTTTAAATTATTTGGTTTATCATCACCACAGACATTAGGAGTTTTAGGCGTACTTTTAATAATGCTTATAACTTTTGTATCCACTAAGGGATTAGAAAAAATTAAGAAAGTAACCTCTATTGGAGGTACTGCTGTAGCACTTTTAAACATTTTACTTATAGTAGGAGCTATTATTGTCCTTATAGGAAATGGAGGAAAATTGGCACAACCTATAGCTAATACAGCGGCTTTCTTTAATTCTCCAAATCCATCTTATCAAAGCTCAATATCAGTAATGTCCTTCTTAGTATTTGCCATATTCGCTTTTGGTGGTATAGAGGTTGTTGGCGGATTAGTTGATGAGACAGAAAATCCAGATAAAAATTTTCCAAAGGGAATTACCCTAGCAGCTATAATAATAGCAATAGGATATGCAGTAGGACTATTCTGTATAGGGATATTTACAAATTGGAATAGTGTTTTATCTGAAAATGGAATATTTGGGGTAGTTAATAAAGGTAATGTTGGATATATAATAATGAAAAATTTAGGATATCAAATAGGTACAGTATTTGGAACATCAGAATTCATGGCACTACAAATAGGATCATGGATTGCAAGAATAGTTGGACTTTCAATGTTACTCGCATTAATGGGAGCATTTTTTACTATGACCTACGCACCACTAAAACAATTAATAGCTGGATCTCCTAAAGGATTATTGCCAAATAAAATAGCAGAAATGAAGGATGGATTACCAGTAAATGCTATGATCGTTCAGGCAGCTACTGTTATAATCATAATATTAGCAGTATCCTTTGGTGGAGATGCAGTTTCTAAATTGGTGGATATTTTAGTATCAATGACAAACGTAGCAATGACTGTACCTTATATGTTTTTATCAGGAGCTTTCATTGCATTTAAGAGAAAAGAACATGTAAATAAACCATTTACAATGTTTAAGGGATCTGGAAGCACCATTCTATTCACTATTTTGGTAACAGCTACAGTAGGATTTGCAAATGTATTCTCAATCATAGAACCAGCAATAAATGGAGATATAGCGACTACTATTTGGAGTATAGCAGGACCTATATTTTTCTCAGCTGTAGCTTTAATATTATTTGCAAAGTATGAAAAGAAAACTCAATAGATAAATTTAAATATAAATCACAGTGAGATACAGAATATCTATATTTCACTGTGGCTTTGTAATTTGAGATTTAAATTATATGGTGGAATTAAAACTCATAGAAGGTTCATAGTTAATGTTGTAGTCTTCATAGAGTTCTTTCGGTATCATAACATTTAGTCCATTAGGTATTACTCTAAATTCAGCAATATTAGTTCTAAATAGCTCTCCATCAACATTTAACACGAAGGTATCATCACTAGAAACAGTTATTTTTTCACATTTATCATAGGATACTACTGGCACTTCGTGAAGAGTTCTATTAGCAACCTTAGGAATACAGGATATAATCTTAAGCAGTGAACAATTTTCAACATGACAAATATCAAGCTCTCCATCAGTAATTTTTGCCTTTGGTGTTATATATATACCTCCACCATAACATTGTCCATTAGCGCAAGCTAATAAAATACTCTCTTTTTCTACCATTTTACCATTAATATCAATTTTCAAATGCGTAGATTTAAATTTAAATAAGGTATATACAACAGAAATCATGTAAGATAAACTACTAGGAATAAATCTTACTTTTTTAAATCTTCTAGCATTCTCAACCACCTCACCATCAAAGCCTATGGATGCAATATTCATATAGTATCTGTTATTAACCATAGCTAAATCAATGTAGGTAGATTGTCCATTTATCAATGAGGTTAAATAATCATCAAAAGTATGATTGTTATATAAACTTCGTACAAAATCATTACCTGTACCACAAGGAATCACAGAGAGAGTACTTCCAGTTCCAACTAACCCATTAATTACTTCATTAATGGTACCATCACCTCCAATAGCAAAGACATGGTAGTCTTTCTTAGTGCAATAGGACTTAGCTATTTCTGTAGCATGATTTTCTCTATTTGTGATTTCTATTATGACTTCTTCATGTTTTTCACAAAAGTATTTTTTAATTTTATCTATATATACTAATGATTTTCCTCTTCCTGCAATAGGATTGACTATAAATAAGTAACGCATAAAAAACTCCTATCTATAAAAATATAAAAGATAATAAAATCTTAATATTATATATAATAATAGTTTACTACTAATTTATATTACTTTATAGGGAATTTTATAATATAAGTTAAAAAAGTTTAAGAAATTTAATTGTGATATTATAAATATTATGTCAAGATAAAACCTTATGAAAAGCGATGGAATGGAGATAAAATCCATATATTATATTAAAATTATGTAAATAATAACATATAATTCAGAAGTATAAAGTAAAATTCAGTTAGATGAGAAATTACTAGACAATTCTAAACTTTTAGGCAATAATTAGTACATAGAAAATATTTAATAAATTTAAGAGGTGGGTTCTTTTGAATAAGATTATAGGTAGCAAAATTAAGGAATTAAGAAATAATAAAAACATGACATTAAAGGAGTTAAGCAAGAAGACAGGATTATCCACAGGTTTTCTTTCTCAGTTAGAAAGGGGACTTACTAGCATTGCTACAGATTCACTTTTTAATATAGCAGATGCTTTGGAGGTAGATTTATCCTATTTCTTATGTGCTATAAAGAAGAAAGAAAAATATACACAGAAGAACCATATGAGGGAAATTTACAAAATAGATAATGGGTTGTTTATAAATTATATAGCTACTAATAATCCTGGAGATAAGATTATGTTTCCTAAAATAGTAGAAATTTTACCAAGCAATAATGAAGAAGTTTTAGCTCCTTATACTCATGAAGGAGAAGAGTTTATATATGTGTTAGAAGGTATTGTAACTTTGTTTGTTAATGATGAAAAGCATGATTTATATCCTGGAGACTCAGCACACTACAGTTCAACAGTAAGTCATAATTATGCTAATTACACCAATAAAATATGTAAAATTTTAACTGTTAGTATTCCTAATTATCTAAATGATAATTATAATAAATAGTTTTAAATTAATAATAAGTATGGAGGGGTGAAGGTGAACAAGATTATAGGATTTATAGGTTCAGGTAATATGGGAAAGGCCATCATGGGAGGAATTATAAAGTCAGGAATTACTGGAGCATCAAATATATACATATATGATTTAGATACAGTAAAATTGCAGCAAGTTAAAGATGAACTGGGAGTTAACATAGTAAGTGATTCTAATGAGTTAGCTAGAACTTGTGATATATTATTTGTTGCAGTAAAGCCTAATGTATTTTTATCTGTATTAAGAGGAATAAAATCAGCATTAAAAAAGGATATAATAATTGTTTCTATAGCAGCTGGAATAACTATAGAAGATATGGAAAGTGTGTTATCTCAAGAGATTAAGATAGTTAGAACTATGCCGAATACGCCTGCTCTGGTTAACGAGGGAATGAGTTGTATATGTGGAAACAATAAGGTTGGGAAAGAAGAACTAAACATGATAAAGGATATATTTGATAGCTTTGGGAAAACAGAAATATTACCAGAGTATCTAATTCACAGTGTGATAGGAGTAAGTGGATCTTCTCCTGCTTATATATTTATGCTTATTGAAGCTATGGCGGATGGTGCAGTAATTGGTGGAATGCCAAGAGATAAAGCATATAAATTTGCAGCTCAAGCAGTATTAGGTTCTGCTAAAATGGTACTAGAAACAGGAAAGCATCCAGGAGAGTTAAAGGATATGGTATGTTCTCCTGGAGGAACAACTATAGAAGCTGTTAGAAGGTTAGAAGAAAGTGGATTTAGATCAGCTATTATAGAAGCTATGGTAGATTGCATGAATAAGTCTAAGGAAATGACTAAATAAATTGTATATGAATTTATTTAAATAAGATAAAAACGAGCTGATTACTGATTATGTCAGTAATTAGCTCGTTTTTGTCAATTTCATCTAAAGTGATTTTAACTTAAATTAAATTACATAGCTTCCATAAAAATCAATAACATTACTCGGTTTATCTTTATTAGAATTTATTACCTTAGCCGGTATTCCAACAGCAGTAGAGTTAGCAGGAATTGATTTTAATACTACAGAGTTAGCGCCTATTTTGCTATTGTTACCAATATCGATTGCACCTAAAACTTTAGCTCCAGCACCTATAACTACATTGTTACCTATGGTAGGGTGACGTTTACTTTTAGAATATCCAACGCCACCAAGGGTAACTCCATGAAAGAGGGTTACATTATTACCAATTATAGCTGTTTCACCAATAACCACACCCATTCCATGATCTATAAAGAAATTATGACCTATGGTGGCTCCAGGATGAATTTCTATGCCAGTTAAAAGTCTACTAATTTGAGAAATTAATCTAGCTAGAAAATACATTTTAAATTTATATAAAGGATTAGCTATACGATGAAACATCATTGAATAGAGGCAAGGGTATAAGAAAACCTCAAGAGATGACTTTATCGCAGGGTCACTTTTCTTAATATTTCTTATATACTTGATCATAGTTACTCATCTCCTTTTAAAAAGAAATCTAGAGACAAGTATTTTTCTCCTCCATCTGGTGCTATAATTAGAACCTTTTTATTAGGACCAAGTTTTTTAGCAAGGGAGATTCCTGCATGGACGCTTGCACCAGAAGAAATTCCTAAGAACAACCCTTCCTTTTCACCCAATAAGGCCACAGTATCAAAAGCTTCTTGATTTTTTACTGTGGTAATAAAGTCAACTACAGTTTCATCATATATGGATGGTTTAAATCCTGCTCCAATTCCTTGAATTTTATGACTTCCACCAATTCCAGTAGATAAAAATGGAGAATCAGTAGGTTCAACAGCATTTATGATTATATCCTTATTAAGTTCTTTAAGTTTTTTCCCAATGCCAGTTATTGAACCACCAGTTCCAACGCCACTAACTACTGCATCTAAATCAGGGATATCTTTAATAATTTCTAAAGCTGTAGTGTTATAATGAGCGCTTACATTAGCCATATTATCAAATTGATTAGGCATAAAGTAGTTAGGGTTTAAGCTAAGAAGTTCTTCAGCTTTTTTTATAGCGCCTTTCATTCCTTCTTTTCCTGGAGTTAAAATAAGTTCTCCTCCATAGAATTTCACTAAATTTCTTCTTTCTACAGACATAGTATCTGGCATAACGATAATAACTTTATAACCCTTAAGTTTACCAATAAGGCATAGAGCTATACCGGTATTTCCGCTAGTTGGCTCAACTATCACACTATTTTTATTTAGAAGCCCTTGATTTTCAGCCTCTTCAATCATGCTTAAGGCTGCTCTGTCCTTTACACTTCCACCAGGATTATATTTTTCTAGCTTTATATAAAGTTCAGCCATATTGTCTTCTCTAAGATTAGTTAATTTTAATACTGGTGTGTTTCCTACCATGTCTAGTACGTTTTCATATATCATAATTATTCCTCCTTAAATTAAGTTTTATTTAAAATAAAAAAGCCTCGTCTCTTACTTAAAAGAGACGAAGCTATGTAAATACTCCGCGGTTCCACTCTAAATTAAACATCTATATAGATATTCCACTTTTTTTCAGGTACAAACATACCCTATAGCTATAACAGGCTAACTGGAGAACCATACTATAATTTCAGGTCTCTGCTCAGAAGTGCACTTCTCCATAAGTAATCAGTGGAAATATCTCACCATTATTTCCTCTCTGTAACCTATACCTAGGATACTTCTCTTCATCAATGCATTTTAATAATTTAATTTTATAATTCATTATACGAGGTTTATTTAATTTTGACAATAGAAAAATTATATTTATTATAAATTTTAATAGATAATAGATTTAATATAAAATTTATTTTACATTGTATCAGTATATGTTAATATAAATTTAGATGAAAAAACAATGCAAATATGACCATAAATTATTTTATGGCAATTTAGGAGTGAGAATTGTGATTTTAGATAATCAAATTAACTTTTTAAATCAATGTAAAAGCAACATAAAAAAGTACAATATATATCTTAATTTAACTGAACCTAAGATAAGTTGTGAACCTTCTTTAGCTTTAAAGATTTATTATAAATGGAGCTTAAAATATACTTTTAAAGCAAAAGTAGATGATAAAGAAGTAATAGAATATTTTAATAGAGTGATAGAAAAGCAAGACTATAAGATTATGAATAATATGGAATATGAAGATTTTAAAAGCCTGATTGTAGCTTACTATTCCTTAGGAGAAATTTATTTAAGTGAAAGTAAAATAGAACTTTCCAAGGAGTATTTTTCAAAAGTAATAGATGCATTACAAGAAAGTTTAAAGAATGGTAATAGATATGAACATGAAATACTTAAAAATAAAACAGATATAAGTTTTTTTGAATTGTTGATGTGGGCAAGAAAAAATATAGCGGACATAATACAAGGAGAAGAGGGTTTAGAAATTTATGAAAGTATAATAGGCGAAGGCGAATTTATTTACATACAAAAAAACTATAATATATATGTTTTATCAAAAGCTTTAGATAATCCTATTAAGGCAAATGAAGCAGCAAAAAATATATTAAAGATATTACCTGTTTATGAAAATGTGAATGTGGATGTGGTGGAGTATTTAACCAGTTGTAAAGAATATAGCAATGGGTTAGAAATAGCTATTAATGAATATAAGAGAACAAAGGATTCACATTGGATTAATGCTATTAAATATATGCTAGTATATGATGAAAAGTTTGATATCAGCTGTGTAAAAAAATCTATTCAATTTTTTGAAACAGTAATTAATGATTTAAAATTAGTTCAATGGAGTACTTTAGTATTTACACTATATACTTCTATAAAGCAATGGGATGAAGCATTACTTGAGGTTTTAAATTATTTAAGAGAGTGCTTTAAAAAGGTAGATTATGAAAGCTATGATTTTATAAGCTTTCCACAATGCATAAGTGTGCTAAATTCAATATATGAAGATATAAGATATGTAAAATATGAAAATAAACATGTTAGGGAATATGAATTTGATTTTGTATTTTACTTTATGAATGTAGCTATTCAAAATTCTAGATATGATAAGGCATATGAGGCGGCTACAAAGATAGCATCCATTATTGAAGTCAGCAATAAAAATAAAAATTTAAGTGAATATGTTCTGAATGTTAAAGAGAATGCATCAAAAAATATGCAAGCTGATTCTTATAACTTGAATAGTTATCCATGGTTATATCTATATGATAAAATAGACTATATTGGCAAACTATGTAGTATGAATGATATTATAAATATTAATAATAAAATAAAGAGCTATAACAATAATCTTATTGTAGGAATTAATGTTTTACAGAATAAGTTAATGGAACAAGAAATAAACGGAATAATTGGAGAAGAAATATTCTGTGAAGATAAAGATGTAGTTATAATAAGTGGACAAGAATTTGCAATTAAAGATAGTGTAGATAGGAAGAAAATTAAAGAGATATTAGTAGAAGGTACTTTGGTAAATGAATTAGATGTATCACTAGTAACATATAATAAGGCTAAATATGCAAGTTTAGTAGACGGAAATATAATTGTTCTAAATGGGAATAATGAAGTTAAAGAAATAGACATAACATATATAAAGCATATATTAAGTATAAATAAAGATAATGCTAAAATATTTATGTTAGTTGATAAGGATAGTAAAGATCATAATATAAGTACATTAAACTACAATACAACTTTAATATTAGAATCCTTAGAAGAAGATATAGATATTGAGGTTATTGATAGAAGTAAATTTAAGAATATTAAAGAAGTTATTAAAGAGATTTTAGAAAAAGCTACTTCATCATTAGTGGAGTATAGATTTAGAGATTTTTATAAACATATATCAAATGGGTTAGAAAAAATTGAAGATAAGATAGAGTTAGAAGATACAGCTAATAAGAAGGAAATTAATATAATTAAAGGTGCCTATGTAGAATACAAAAATATGGAAGAAGATAGTGATGGAATTTATAAATTATTAACCAATAAAATTAAAGAGGACAGTGAGTTCCTAAAAGATTATATAAATAATAAACTAAATATGATTATTCCTGATATTCTCGAGAAAAATTTACATTTAATTGATGAATTAAATAATATGGCATCTATAAAAGAAGATAGTGAAAAGGCTATTAATGAGATTGTAGTTAAATGGTGTGATAAAAACATATATGATTTAATACTTGAGCAATTCAATGTATATCTATCTAAATATGGAACATTGTATGAAGAGCAATTAGAAGTCTTAGAAGAGGTTGAAAAAAATAGAAATAGTGTAGTTCAAGTATATGATGGATTTAGTAGTGAAATGAATTCTATAGTAGCTAAATCATTAGAAGAATTTTCACAAGAGCTTTTAGAAAACTATGATAAGTTTTTAGATGATATTGATTATGAAGTTGATATTATGCCTAATGAAAAATTCTTTAATTCAGTAAGTACAAATGTAAAAAGTATGTTTATGAAGCCAGATGAGAAGTTAGAGAATCAAAAGGTTAAAATGAAAACACAAATTATAGATAACAAGGTGGCAATTGCATCAGCACTATGTCATAAGATTAATGGAAGTATAGATCAGTTACAGGGAAAAATACAAAGTGAAGTAGAAATTATATTTAAAGAAGTTTTAAGAAGTATTGAAATTCATAAATGTGCTATAGAAAAGATACAAGAGATATTGCGTGTAGAATATGAAGAATTAAATACTAACAATAAAGAGATATATAATTTGATAAATTTTGTAAATATTGAGTTATTAAAATATGAAACTCAGATTAACAGAGGATTAGTGTATTATAAAAATAAGTGTTATAGTATAAAATAAGAAAATATAAAAAATTAAGCTAGAAAAAATTCTAGCTTAATTTTTTATGGTAAATTCATTATTAGTTAATGTAAATATAGATTTTATACCACTGGAAACATATAAATCTTTATTTTTAGTTATAAATATAGCATCAACACCGTCCATAGAATTGATTAACTCTAATCCTTTATCAACTCCTAGGGCGAAAAGTGTTGTGGAAAGAGAATCACCGTCCACTGATTTATCAGTTATTATAGAAACGCCTAAAACCTCATTTTCATAAGGAAATCCAGTTTCAGGATTTAGGATATGATGATAGTGTTTATCGTTAGCTTCAAAATATCTCTCATATATACCTGAGGTTACTACAGATTTGTTGCTGACTTTTAAAAATCCGATACTATCATTTCTAGCTGCATCAGGATTTTGCACACCTATTTTCCAGTCTGACCCATCAATCTTTGAACCCATAGCAAAGATATTTCCCCCAAGATCTATAACTGCACTAGATACTTTGTTTTCAGTTAAGAGTTCAGCTATTTCATCGGCTGCATATCCTTTTGCTATAGAACCCAAGTCAATGATCATACCTTCTTTTTTCAAAAATATAGTTTTATTAGTTTTATCTAATTCTAATAAAGAATAATCTATCAGAGATTTTTTCTCATCAATTTCACTTTGTGAAGGCACTTTTGCATCGTCAGTACCAATCCCCCAGAGTTTAACTAAGGGACCTACAGTTATATCTAGCGCACCATTAGATAATTTAGAGTATTCAAGACCTTTAATAACTACATCTAAAGTCTCATCACTAACTTTAATAGGAGTTTTGCCAGCGGCTTGATTAACCTTTTGAAGTTCGGTATCTGTTTTATTGATACTTAAAATATCTTCAAGTTCTTTTAATCTATCAAAGCATTTATCTAAGATTTTCATATCTTGATTATCATAAATGCTAATAGTACATACAGTACCTATAACCAATTCAGTTTTACTTAATGGTTTAGAAATGTCAGTTTTCTTTCCACAAGATATTAGGAATGAGGTAAGAAAACATAAAGTTAAAATAAGTATTATGGATTTAAATTTTTTCATAGCTACCTCCTTAAGCTTTACATAAAAGAATCACAAAATTAATATATCATTCCTTAGTAGATTTTAATAGTATTTTATGTAAAAATATATTTATGAAGAATAAGACCTCAGTTATATTGCGGAAATTTTACTTAAACAATTAGATGATTTTGTAAATGATGAAAAATAAACTAGGCATAGATAATTTTCAAGATAAACTATATAATTAGAAATAGTGAAGTTGATTAAATGCTATATCTTAAGGTGGTTTTAAGATATAAGCATATTATTTTAAATTTCGATTTGTAAAAGTCATATCATAAAGTTAATATTGGGAGAATTAATATGAAAATTGTTAAGAAATGGGACATAATAATTATAATACTATTACTAGTACTATCTATAGTACCTTATTGGATATTTGCCAAACACCAAGAAAATTATAGTGGAGAAATTTATGCAATAGTCTATATTAATGGTAGTGAAAAACAGAGAATAAGACTTGATAATAATAGCGATGATAAAGAATTTAAAATAAAATTAGATAAGGGATATAATACGGTAGCGATAAAGGATAATTCTATTGCTATAATAGATGCAGATTGTAGTGATAAAGTTTGCACTGATTTTGGATTTGTTCACAAAGTTGGAGATAAGATAGTTTGTTTACCCCACAAAGTAGTTATTGAAATTCAGGGGAATAGAATAGAGGAAGGACAAGAGGATTTTATTTCTCGATAGGTATAATTATGAGAAGTACGAGAAAAATGATATATATTTCATTATTAATAGCAATGTCTTTAGTTTTACATATTATTGAAGGGATGCTTCCTGTACCATTTATTACTCCAGGAGCAAAATTAGGATTTGCCAATGTTATTACAATAATAGCACTATATACTTTGAATTATAAAGAAGCGTTTTTAGTTTTATCTCTTAGAATTTTGTTATCTGTTATGTTTGGAGGGAGTATTTCTAGACTTTTATATAGTTTAACAGGTGGTGTATTAAGTTATATATTTATGGTTATAACAAAAGCAATAGGAAGAGATAAGGTTGGGATTGTGGGAGTTAGTGCAGTTGGAGCTGTATTTCATAATATAGGTCAACTTATTGCAGCTTCATTGATTGTACAAACCTTTAGTATCATGTTATATCTACCGCTGATGAGCATAGCAGGCATAGGTACAGGGATATTTGTTGCACTAGTTGGGAATTTTGCAATTATGCATTTGAGAAAGATTAGTAGAAGTATAGGTTTTGATTTTATAAAGTAGAATTTATAAATTAAGATAACAGAGGTGATTAAGTAGTGGAATTAAATGGAGGAATTTTAAATTTTATATTTAATAGTTTGGAAGAATATATAGTTGTAGTAGATAAAGATGGTATAGTGACAATGATGAGTAATGGATATAAGGATTTTTTAGGATGTGAAAATCCAGAAGGAAAGCATGTTACTGAAATAATTCCAAATACAAAACTCCATATAATCGCAAAGACAGGCTTCAAAGAAGTTGGAGATATACAGGAGGTAAATGAGCATAGAATTATTTCCATGAGAGTTCCAATTGTAATAGATGGAGAAATTGAAGGGGCCATAGGAAAGGTGATGTTTAAGGATTTAGAGAATTTTAAAATACTAGGAAGTAAAATATCACATTTAGAAAAGGAACTTCAATATTATAAAAATGAGCTTACGGAGGAGAATAAAGCTAAACATAGCTTTGAAAATTTTATAGGAAACAGTAGCAGTTTTTTATCTGTGGTGAAATTTGCAAGTAAGGCAGCTAAAGGAGAATCTTCGATTCTAATTACTGGAGAGAGTGGAACAGGGAAGGAATTATTTGCACACTCCATACATAATGGAAGTAGAAGAGCTCATAAGCCTTTTATTAAAATTAATTGTGGAGCTATACCAGAAGAACTTTTTGAATCGGAAATGTTTGGATATGATGAAGGGGCCTTTACTGGAGCTAAAAGAAGTGGGTTAAAAGGAAAATTTGAAGTGGCTAATGGAGGAACCATACTTCTTGATGAGATTGGAGATATGCCTCTTAATATGCAGGTAAAGCTTTTAAGGGTATTACAAGAAAGAGAAATAGTGAGGGTTGGCAGTAATGATGTAAAGAATATTGATGTAAGAATTATTGCTGCTACTAATAAATCTCTACCTGAACTCATAGAACAAGGAAAGTTTAGAGAGGATTTATATTATAGGCTAAATGTAATGCAGATTAAGCTTCCACCATTAAGAGAGCGAAGAGAAGACATAGAGCACTTAGCAAACTCTCTAAGAATAAAATTGTGTAATAAATATGGTATTTATTCAGAGGGGATATCTAAAAGGGCTATTGAATACTTGAAAGGCTATGACTGGCCGGGAAATGTAAGAGAGTTGGAGAATGTAATAGAAAGAGCTATTAACTTATTAGATACAGAGCTGCTGATTACCCCTAAGCATTTACCTGATAAGATTATAAAAGGAAAACGAAGAAAATTTAACTTAGAAAATAAATCCTTAAAAGATATAGTTGATGATATAGAAAAGCACATAATATTAGAAACATTACAGAAGACTAATGGAAATAAAAATGAGGCATCTAAGTTATTGGGACTTAGCAGACAAGGATTATATAAGAAGTTGGCTAGATATAATATAGAATGTTAAAAAGACTGTCTACTAAAGTTTACATGTAAATTAAGTTTACACATGACTTATTTTTAAAATTTGATAATATTATAACAAGAAAAGTAGTATAAATTTATAAAAATATCAAATTTTATCTCTGTGACCCATTGAACTGTCTTAGGGTGATTTTTTTAACATGGTAGTTATAACATTAACAAAGAAAGCATTGTAAAAGCAATGTAAACAAAGTTTACATTGAATAAAAAGTATATTTGTCGAAAGCACTGAAAATAAGCCATTTTAGAAGTTGGCATGGTAATTGCTTATAAATATTAAGGTATGAAAAACAAATTAACTATATTATAGATTAATATATATCTGTATTTTGATGTAGTAATTGAATGGAGGAATAATAAAATGAGAGAAGTAGTTATCGTAAGTGCTGCTAGAACAGCATTAGGAAGTTTTGGTGGAAGTTTATCAAAGTTATCAGCAGTGGAGATAGGAGCAATAGCTGCAAAAGAAGCTATAAAGAGAGCAGGAATAGATGCAAACATAGTAGAGGAAGCTATTATAGGAAATGTTTTAAGTGCAGGTCTTGGACAAAACGTAGCTAGACAAGTAGCTCTAAATGCTGGATTAAGCAAAGAATCTTCAGCTCTTACTATAAACAAAGTATGTGGTTCAGGTTTAAGAGCAGTTAGTTTAGCAGCTCAAATCATACAATCAGATGATGCTGATATAATATTAGCGGGTGGTACTGAAAGCATGAGTAATGCACCATACACAATTCCAAGTAACAGATGGGGACAAAGAATGGGAGATACAGCTGTAGTTGATACAATGATAAAAGATGGTCTCTGGGATGCATTTAACAACTATCACATGGGAATAACTGCAGAAAACATAGCAGAACAATGGGGATTAACAAGAGAAATGCAAGATGAATTCGCATTACAAAGTCAGTTAAAGGCTGAAAGAGCTATAAAAGAGGGTAGATTTAAGGATGAAATAGTTCCAGTTGTAATACCGCAAAGAAAAGGTGAGCCAATAGTATTTGATACAGATGAGTTCCCAAAAGCTAATATGACTATAGAAAAATTATCAAAATTAAAACCAGCATTCAAAAAAGAGGGAACAGTTACAGCAGGTAATGCCTCTGGAATAAATGATGGAGCTGCTATGTTTATAGTAATGTCTAAAGAAAAAGCTGATCAATTAGGACTTAAACCATTAGCTAAAATTAAATCTTATGCATCAGCAGGATTAGATCCATCAATAATGGGATATGGACCAGTAGCTGCAACTAGAAAAGCCTTAGAAAAAGCAAACTTAAAAGTAGAAGAGTTAGATCTTATTGAAGCAAATGAAGCATTTGCTGCACAATCTTTAGCAGTAGCAAAAGACTTAAACTTTGATATGAGTAAGGTTAATGTTAATGGGGGAGCTATAGCAATAGGACATCCAGTAGGAGCTTCAGGAGCAAGAATATTAACTACTCTTATTCATGAGATGATAAAGAGAGATAGTAAAACAGGATTAGCTACATTATGTATAGGTGGCGGACAAGGTACAGCATTAGTAATAGAAAGATAATTACAGATTTAGAGCTCTTCACATGGTGAAGGGCTTTTATCTTGGAATTAAGTGAAATATATTTTATTCTATAATATCAATTAACATTTGCCCTTTTCTTAGAATGTGCTCTATTGATTATTCCTATTAAGGTATTTGAAGAAAATAAAATGTAAATTTTACTGAGCATAATTATAAAGGAGAATACAGAAGCTATTACGGTAAGTAGTAGAAATCATGAAAGTTAGTAAAGGGGTATTATACATGTCAAAGAAGAAATCAAAATCTAGTATTAAAATTATATTTATAGTAGCAATTATTGTATTTGTTTTGGTTTCGGCAATATCCTATTATGCATATCTTTATTATGCAGTAGATGAGTATGGATTTCCTGTATTTTCAAAAATGATAAAAATGTTACCTTATTAATCAGTTGGAAATATAAAGTAATTATTACTATAATAAGACATAAATTTATGATGAATACAAGAAGAAATATAATAAATTCGCAATATACGGTAAATATTAGGATTTTTATTGTGGAAATTTTATTTTGGGAAAATAAAATTTATATAGATATATTAATTTATATGTACACTTTTGTCATATTTTTTCGTAGTAATATAGGAGTGAAAATCCTATGTATTTATGATATACTAAATACGTTAAGTGGATTTTAGTAATGTTGCGTGAAAGGAATGTGATTATGGATACTAACTTAGAAAAAGAAGGAAATAAGGGTAGTACAGGATACCGCAAAAAATCAAGGAAAAAAAAGAATAAGGGAATAAATGTAATAATAGGTTCTTTTATTGCCATAATTGTATGTGTATTTATTGGAGCAACATCCTATGTTTATACTACGGTGAAGAAATATGATAACTTAATTTTCCCGGGCACCACAGTAGAAAATGCTGATATAGGTGGTATGACTAAAGAGAATGCTATAAAGCTTTTAAATGATAAATATAATAATCAGGTTGAAAGCAGACTAATCAATATTAAAGTTGAAAATGGAATTCATACATTAGGATTAAAGGATTTACAAGTAAGATATAACATAGAAGAAACAATAGATATGGCATTTAAAAATGGCAGAGATTTAGGTTATGTTGGTAAATACAACACTATAAAAAAAGGCACAGATAAAGAGTTCCCTATAAACTTTACATATGATCAACAAGTTGTTAATTTAACAGTTGAGAATATAGCAAAGGAAGTAAATAGTGATAAAAAGGATGCTGACATTAAAAAGACAGGAAATGGATTTAGTGTTACTGATGAGGTTGTTGGTAAAAAAATAGATGTACAAGCACTTATAAATGATATAAATAATAAAATAGCTACTACTAAAGAGGGTAATATAGATGTAGAAGCTAAGATGATTACAGAAACTCCTGTGAAAACAAAGGAAATATTGTCTAAAGTAGACTCTAAAATTTCAACTTTTACGACTACATATGGAACATCAGATGGAAGTAGAGGTACTAATATAGCAATAGGAACTAGAACTATAAATGGTATGTTGTTGATGCCTGGAGACAAATTTAGCTTTAACACTGTAATAGGCGATACAACCCCTGATAAAGGATACCAAAAAGGGGGAGTCATAGTTGGAGAAGAGATAGTAGATGGATATGGTGGAGGTATATGTCAAGTGTCGTCTACACTTCATAACGCTGTAATTAAAGCAGGAATATTACCAGATCAAAGAAGGAATCATAGTATGCCTGTAGGATATGTATCAAAAGGATTAGATGCAACTATTTCATATGGTGGTATAGATTATGTGTTTACAAATAGTACTGATTATCCAATATATATAGAAGGTGTAACATATAATGGTAAGATTACTTTTAGTTTATATTCTAATTCAGCTTTATTAACTGGTAAAACCTATGGGTTTACTTCTGAAACTTACGAGACGATACAACCTACTACAAAGTATGTGGATGACCCTACTTTAGAGGAAGGCAAAGAAGTAGTGGATAAGAGAGGTTCTCAAGGTTACAAAGTAAAAGCTTATAGAATTATTTATCAAGATGGTATAGAGATTTCTAGAGAACTTATGAACAGTGATGTATATAATCCATCACCAAAAGTTATAAAGAAGGGTACTAAAAAACCAGAAGTACAAGCACCAGATCCAACTACTCCACAACAACCTACTGATCCAGGGCAAACACCTGGACAAGAAGGTAATGGAGGAGAAAATCTTCAACAATAAAGACATATTTTAGTATAAAAGCTCCGAGTATTCGGAGCTTTTACGTTAAATAAAGGCTTTGTTTTAAATGGTTGTTGATTTTATAACTACACATTAAAACAATGACTAAATAAAAAACCTCATTTTTACATGAGGCAATATAGGGGGAACATAAAAAATAATTATATATTATTATTGTATTAATATATATATAATTTGTGACAATAATATAAGAATAAGAGTTAAGGAGTGAAATGTTATGAAAAATTATTTTGATGAATTTAATAAACATTTATTGGAAGATAATAAACCATCTTTATATTTTCAAGATTTGATTCAAAGTGACTCATTTCCTATGGAATATCCTTTTAACATGATAAGTAGATTGATAGAAATAGACCAAAACAGAGAACATCATCCAGAAGGAAATGTATGGAATCATACCATGTTAGTTATAGATGAAGCAGCAAAGAGAAGGGATGAATATGAAAATCCTAAAGTATTTATGTGGGCAGCATTTTTGCATGATATAGGTAAAGGACCTACAACTAGAATTAGAAAAGGAAAATTAGTATCTTATGACCATGATAAAGTTGGAGCTAGAATGGCTAAGGAATTTTTAGAACAATTTAACGTAGATGATGAATTTATTCAAGAAGTTCAGGCCTTAGTTAGATGGCATATGCAAATTTTATTTGTTGTTAAGGATATGTCCTTTGCTAATGTTAAAGCTATGGAAAAGGATATTTCGGCAGATAAGGTGGCGTTATTAGGGATTTGTGATAGACTGGGAAGAGGAAATGACACAGAAGAGGCTATAAAGATGGAAGAAGAAAATATTAAAATATTTTTAAGTAAAAGCAAGAAATAATTTTTAAAAATAGCATGAGGGGTTTATAAAATAATGAGAAATGAAATATTAGAGATTTTAAAAACTAATAAAAATGATTTTATATCTGGAGAGAAATTAAGTGAGAGGTTTGGAATAAGTAGAGCAGCTATATGGAAACATATAAAAGCTTTACGAGAAGATGGATATAAAATAGAATCAATATCTAAAAAGGGATATAAATTGAATAGCGAGCCGGATATATTAAGTTATGGAGAAATTAGTGAGTATTTAAATACTAAAGAATTAGGAAAAAATTATTTTTACTATGAAAGTATAGATTCTACCAATATAGAATGTAAGAGATTAGCTAATCGAGGAGAAGTACATGGAACGGTAGTAGTAGCTGAAGAGCAAACTAATGGAAAAGGTAGAATAGGTAGAAGTTGGAGTTCTCCTATTGGAAGTGGAATATGGATGTCTATATTACTTAGGCCTAATATACCACCTATCTATGCATCAAAACTAACCCTACTAGGAGCAGCGGCAGTTTATAAGTCATTAAAGGAAATGAAGATTGAGAGTTATATAAAATGGCCTAATGATATTGTGATTGATGGTAAAAAAATTTGTGGAATATTAACAGAGATGAATGCTGAAATTGAGAGAATTAATTATGTTATCATGGGTATTGGAATAAATGTTAATACAAAAGAATTTCCAGAAGACATAAAAGACAAAGCCACATCTATAGGAAATCATGTTGGACAGGAAGTAGACAGGAAGGCGATTATAGCTAATATAATTAATAATTTAGAACAGCTTTATAATAAGTTTATATACGAAGAAGATTTTTCGGAAATTATAAATATCAGTAGGGAGGCCTCTATACTTTTAGGAAAAGAAATTAGAATCATCAATGGGACAAAAGAAGAAATAGCTAAAGCCATTGATATTGACGATGATGGAGAATTAATAGTAGAGAATGAGGATGGAACAATAAAAAAGGTATTATCAGGAGAAGTATCTGTAAGAGGAATATATGGATATGTGTAACTAAATTATGAAATAATTTAGTTAGGGAAACACAACCAAAGGTCGTGGAGAAAGCTTTTTTAGTGGCAGGTAAATGTTCATTAGTAAACAAATATTTTGTGTTTAGGATTACCTATTACGAAATAACACTCTATTAAAGCTTTGCTATATGTCCCTTCACTTTAGCGAATTTCCCTATGGATAACACAATTCATAAATAAAATTACATAGTAACTTATTTAAAAAAGCGTAATGATGCAGAAATACCATCATCTAAGATTTCTAATATTACATAGGAAAACCAAGGCTCTTTTCTTTTACTTGTGGGAGAGCCAGGGTTTATCATAAGTATATTATCTTTAGTAAAAATAGTTGGTTTATGGCTATGTCCAAATACTATTATATCTATTTTATCTTTTTTAAATTCGTTTAAAACATTATCTAAAGTATTGCCTTTCTCTCCATGGCCATGATATATTCCGAGATTATATTTACCTACTTTAACTATTTCTTTAGATTTTAACTCATCTCGAATAGATGTTTTATCATTATTACCATAAACACCAACAAATTTAGTATTATCTTTTAGAAGTCTAATAATAGCCTCATTGGTATAATCACCAGCATGAATAATTAAATCTACATCTTTGAGTTTATGGTTAATAAAGTTTTCAAATTTAGAGCTATGTTTTCTTACATGAGTGTCTGAAATTATTCCTACTTTCAAATTATCTCCACCTAAACTTTATTTATCATATTTATAGTATTCAATAATGTATTAATGTTGTTTATTATATCTTTGAGGAATTACCATTATGTGTGGTTTATTAGTAAAGGGATTGTGATCTATATGAGCCCTAACATTATATACCTGTTGTATATTTTCTACAGTTAAAACCTCATAAGGAGATCCCATTGCTACTATTTCACCATCGCTGACTAAAATTAAAGTATCGCTATACTCAGAAGCCATATTCAAATCATGTAATACACAAACTGTGGTAATATCCATATTGGAATTTAATCCCTTCAAGGTATCCATAATTTCTAATTGATGATGTATATCAAGCATAGATATAGGCTCATCTAATAATAGAATGTTTGTTTGTTGTGCTAAAGCTCTAGCTATAAAAACCCTCTGTCTTTCACCACCACTGAGAAATTTGATGTTCTTATCTTTTAAATGATAGGTTTTAGTTTTAGTTAAACAACTTTTTACTATTTTTAAATCTTCGTCACTTTCCTGTTGGAACTTTCCAAGATAGGGGTATCTCCCCATCAATACTATATCCCATACAGAAAAATCAAAATCACAAGAATTTTCTTGTGGAACATAGGACAGATTCTGTGCTAAATCTTTAGAATTATAGGAAAGAATATCTTTATTTTCTATTAACACGGTATTTTTACTTACTTTTAATGAATTAGTGATATTTTTTAATAAAGTAGTTTTGCCAGAACCATTAGGTCCTATGATACTATAAAATTTTCCTTTATTAATTGATAGACATATATTCTTTAATATATTTTTATCATTAATGGAATAATTAAGATTATTTACTTTAATAGAGTTAATATCCATTACATCACCTTCTTTTTATTTTTATAAAGAAGATATATAAAATATGGTGCGCCAAAGAAAGAAGTTATGGCACCGATAGGAATTTCTGTTGGTGCTATTATAGTTCTTGCTAAGGTATCACATATTATCATAAATCCAATGCCATAGAAGCAAGACATGGGGAGTACTACCTTGTGATCCGAGCCATATAGGAGTCTTACGGTATGAGGAATTATTAGTCCTACAAATCCTATAATGCCTGTATAAGAAACGCTTATAGCGATGATTAAAGACGTTATTAAAAGCAATACTTTTTTTAATTTTTCGGTATTTATGCCTAAGTTTTTAGCAGTCTCTTCACCAGTAGACATTATGTTTAACTCCCTTGAATAGGACATTATAAATATAATCATAGGTAAGGAGATTACAAATACTACAATTAATTTGCTCCAGCTCCCAGTAGAAAGACTACCCATACTCCAAAACACGATTTTATCAAGTTGCTTAGTAAATAATACCATTATTATAGATAATAATGAAGAAAGAAAAAAACTTACAGCAACTCCAGATAATAATAGATTTATAGTAGGAGCTCTATTGCCAACGCGAGCAATACTATAAACTAAATATGTAGTAAGGATTGCTCCTATAAATGCAAGAATAGATGAATTGCTTAGTCCTAATACAAAACTAATAGCAGAACCTAGTGCAGCTCCAGAAGATATACCAAGTATATAAGGGTCAGCCATTGGGTTTTTAAATATACCTTGATAGGTAGCACCTACTACAGAAAGGTTCATTCCAATAAGCGCTCCTAATAAAATTCTAGGGAGTCTTACATTTAAAACTATAGTAAAGGAAGTGGCTGATATATTACTGATATCTATTATATTGCCCAACAGGGGTATTTTACTTACTAAAATTTTAAAAGTATCCAAAGATGTTATATTGGCAGCACCTACGCTTATGGAAACTATGGTTAAAACTATCAATATTAATATTATAATTATGTAATTTAAAATATTATTTTTTCTCTTTAGGTAAGCCAATTATATCACTCTCTTCATAAAATTATTTAAATTAAATCAATTTATAAATAATATGCTCTAGTTATAACTAGAGCATATTTTAACTATTTAAAAAGCTCAGGATGAATAAGTTTAGTCATTTCTTCTAACCCTTGAGTTAATCTAGGTCCTTGTCTTACTATTAGATTGTCATCAATTTCTAGAACTTTATTTTCCTTAACAGCACGTAGATCTTTATAATTATCCGCTTGTATCATTTTATCCTTAGCTCCATAATTACTACTGCATATTATAACATCAGGATTGTTCTCTACAATTTTTTCAAAGCTGTATTTCCATCCTTCTATATCTTTTGCTATATTTTCTCCACCAGCCATTTCAATTATATCATTAATAAAAGTGTCTCCACCAGCAGTAAAATCTCCATTTCCGCCAAAATCAACCATATAATATACTTTTGGCTTACTAGTTACTGAATCGGTTTTAGATTTTATTTCTTTTACTTTTGCTTTCATATTAGCTATAATTTCTGAGGATTTATCTTTAGAATCAATGGCTATTCCTATCTTTTCTATAAGAGAGTAGGCTCCATCAAAGTTTTCTTTTTCATACAATGCAAGTACAGGAATACCAAGTTCTTTAAGTTTTTTTACAGTTTCTTCTTTAGTGTGAGTAGAAGCTAACACCAAATCAGGCTGCAAGGACACAATTTTCTCCACATTAGGATCATATAAACTACCTATGGATTCGATCTTTGAAACCTCAGCAGGGTAATCACAAAAATCAGTTCTTCCTATCAATCTATCTATGGCACCCAATTCACTAACTATTTCAGTGGTATTAGGTCCTAGAGAAATTATTTTTTCAGGCTTTTCATTAATAGTTACTTCTTCACCATAGCTATCCACTAATTTCACAGGATAAGAATTATCTGCAGAATTACTTTCGTTTTTAGGTGTAGGGTTATTTCCGCAAGCAGTTAAAAACAAAGCACATAACAAAAACAGACAAATAGTAGAAGTAATTTTCTTCATAAATTTCATTTTATCAGCTCCTTAACTTATAAATTTTATGTTTTGTTCAAAATAAAAAATCCCTAGAGGGATTACGTAGAAGTAGTACACTTCATCTCCTTTCCCGCCGAAAGTGACTGTAAATATTTTTAGGCAGGTCTCCTGGCTTATGGTTCATCCTAAGCTAACCTTCCCGTGAAATACAGTGGTTTTTAGCTTCGTCGCCATATACAGTAGCGGGGGCTGCAGTGTTTTGCACTTTCCCAATTAAGCCTTAGTATATTAAAAACAACTATTTAGTGATAAGTTATTTTATATACTTAGTGGCACCTGAAAATTATCAACTTAACATATAAAATTGTATGGTTTACACATCAAAAAGTCAATATAAACTAAATAAGGTATAATGAATTATATAGAATTTATGTAATTATTTATAAAATATTCATAACAATTATTTAACAATAATAATTATTCACAATTTGTAGAAAAATTTTAGAAATAAGTATATAATATATATAAGTATATAATATACTTAATAAAAATATTCTTAAACTTTTAGATGATTTGGAGGAATATATAATGAAGGATAGAATTCTTAATATTATAAAAGATAAGACTTTAACTTATGAAATGAAAGTTTTAAATTTAGCTAGAGAGGCAGAGAATTCTCTAGAGGTATTAAATAAAAGTGAAAAAACTAAAGATTATCAAGACATAGGAATTATTTGTGATTTAAATGAAGGTGAAGCACCATATAGACCTAGATATATAGTTCCTGACTATGAAAAATTTATGAAACAGGGTAGTGAGTTTTTAAGATTAACTCCTCCAACAAATATTTGGGAGGCTGTTAATAATCTTTTAATATTATACAAGCATGTTCCATCAATAACATCTTTCCCAGTATATGTAGGAAATATTGATACATTATTAGAACCATTTGTAGCTGATGAAAAGGAAGCTTATATGGCTATAAAATTTTTCTTAATGCATATAGATAGAACTATAACAGATTCTTTCTGTCATGCTAATATAGGACCATTAGATACAAAAGCAGGAAGAATAATATTAGAAGTTGAAAGAGAACTTCAAAATGCTACTCCTAATATAACTTTAAAATATTCCAAAGAAACTAATGATGAATTTGCTATAGAAGCTATTAAAACGGCTCTTTCTTGTGCAAAGCCAAGTTTTGCAAACCATGAAATGTTCTCAAAAGAGTTAGGAGAAAAATATGCAATAGCTAGTTGTTACAATGGATTAAATATAGGTGGCGGAAGTTATACATTAGTAAGGATGATACTTTCAAAATTAGCTCCTAAGGCAAAGAATGTAGAAGATTTCTTAAATAATGTATTACCTGAAGCTATAGAAATTATGCTTGACTACATGGATAAAAGAGTAAGATTCATAGTAGAGGAGAGTAACTTTTTTGAGTCTAATTTCCTAGTAAGAGAAGGATTAATTTCAAGGGATAGATTCACTGCTATGTTTGGATTAGTAGGCCTTGCAGAGTGTGTAAATACATTGCTTAATGCTAGTGAAGAAAAGGATAGATTTGGACATAGTGCTAAAGCTAATGAATTAGGAGAAACTATTATCAAAACTATGTATGATATAGTAAATAAACATGAAAATAAATACTGTGAAGCAACAGATAACCACTATCTACTCCATGCTCAAGTTGGAATTGAAACAGATAATGGAACAAGTCCAGGTTGTAGAATTCCAATAGGAGAAGAACCAATTCTTCATGAACACTTAGTACAAAGTGCAGTATTTCATAAATACTTCCCATCAGGAATAGGTGATATATTTAAATTTGATACTATGGCTAAAAATAATCCGAAGTCTATATTAGATGTAATTAAGGGAGCTTTTGCCATAGATATGAGGTATTTTTCACTTTACTGTGATGATTGTGATGTAATAAGAATTACAGGATATCTAGTTAAACGTTCTGATATTGAAAAGCTAGATAGAGGAGAGCAAGTATTACAAGATACTGTAGCACTTGGTTATGGTGCAGTGAAAAACTCTAAAATACTAGAGAGAAAACTAAGAGAAAGTAATGAGTAGAGTTGGGTTAGTTAATAAAATAATTCCCTTTAGTAATGTAGACGGTGAAGGAAATAGAACAGCTATATTTTTACAAGGGTGCAACTATAATTGTCTCTATTGTCATAATCCTGAAACCATAAATAAATGTAATAATTGTGGAATATGTGTTTCTAAATGTGAGTACGGAGCTTTAGAGCAGATTGATGGTGTAGTTAAATACAATAGGGACAAATGTGTAAATTGTGATGCTTGCATAGCTAGTTGCAAAAGAAATAGTAGTCCTAAAATTGTTTCAATGACAACTCAAGACATTTTAAAGGAATTAGAAAAAACCAAGTATTTTATTTCGGGTATAACAGTATCTGGAGGAGAATGTACTCTACAAAGTGATTTTTTAATAGACCTTTTTAGAGAAGTCAAAAAAATGGGGTTAACCACATTTATAGATACAAATGGTTCTACACCAATATATAAAAATAAAGAACTATTAGAAGTTACAGACAAAGCTATGATTGATCTGAAGGCTTTTGATAGTAATGAAAATAAAATGCTTGTAGGACTTTCTAATGAAGAGGTAATAGAAAATATAAAACAGTTAGGCGCCATAGATAAAGTTTATGAAATTAGAACTGTAGTAGTTCCAGAGGTTTTAAATAATATCTATACTGTAGATATGGGAAGTAAGTTATTGGCGAGCATAAATCCTAATATTATATATAAATTAATTAAATATAGGCCATTAGGAGTTAGACAAGAATTGATTAAATCTTCTGTACCTACACAACAGTATATGGAAGAATTAAAAGAAATAGCTATAAATAATGGTTGTAGAAATGTTATAATAGTTTAAGACATCTAAATAAGGGAGCAAGTTTGACTTGCTCCCTTAAAATTTATAACTATAGTTTAATTTCTAGCAATTATTTCAGCTATATTAACAGCATGGTCTCCAACTCTTTCAAGGTTACTAATTATATCTACAAACATAGTACCTACAGTAGCACTACATATACCATTATTCAATCTTTTAATGTGAGATGTTCTGAGCGTTTTTTCTAAAGAGTCGATTTCTTCTTCTAAGCTTCTAATAGCACTAGCTTTTTCTTTATTATAATTAGCAAAGCATGCTAAACTATCATCAATAGCTTTTATACAAAGATTAGACATTTTAGTAAGCTCATCAATAGCTTCCTGGGAGAACTTAAGATTTTTAGAAGTCTTTTCACCAGCCCAGTCTGCAATATTTTCTGCATGATCGCCTATACGTTCTATATCATTAACTACGTGAAAATAAGCAGCTAAAATAGATTTTTGATCATTGCCTAAGTCTGAGTTAGAAAGCTGTACTAAGTATTTAGTAATATCGGTTTCTAAAATATTTATTAAATTTTCATTACTATAAACCTTTTTAATTAATTCTAGATCTTCTTTCATAAATCCTTCAAGAGCAGTTTCTAAGTTATTTTTAGCTATTTGACCCATTCTAATAATTTCATTAGTTGATTGACCAAAAGCTATAGTAGGAGTTTCTAACAGCCTATTATCTATGTATTTTGTACCAAGAATTTCTTTAGTATCATCTCCTGGAAGTATAATGTTTACTAATGATACTAATTGGTTAATGAATGGAAATAATAATACAGTGTTTACTATATTAAATACTGTATGAGCATTAGCTATTTGTCTGGATACGGCTATTCCATCTGTTCCAGGGCTTAAAGATGTAACTATGTTTATTAGTAGATTAGTAACTCCTGGAATTAAGAATATAAGTACACCTATTACATTAAATAATAAATGAATAAGAGCAGCCTTTTTTGCTGTTCTAGAGGTTCCAACACAAGATATTAATGCAGTTACACAGGTACCTATGTTAGTTCCATATATTATAGGTACTGCAACACCTATAGGAATACTACCACTTAAAGCTAAGGCTACAAGTATACCAGTAATTGCAGATGAACTTTGAATCACTGCAGTCATTAACAAGCCGAGTAGAACTCCTAATAAAATTCTTCCATCTAGCTTTAAGATTAATTCTGCAAAGAATGGAGAGTCCTTTAGAGGCTCCATAGCACTTGACATTAAACTTAAACCCAAGAATAATATACCAAAGCCTAGAGTTATCATTCCACTTTCTTTAGCTTTTCTATTTTTGGTAAACAACATTAAAGCAGCACCGATAGCTATAAATAGTGGTGCTATAGCATCAAAATCAAAACTAATAAGTTGAGCTGTTACAGTAGTACCTATATTAGCTCCCATAATTATTGCAGCAGCTTGAGATAAGTTCATAAGTCCAGCATTAACAAAACCAACTACCATAACTGTTACAGCACTGCTACTTTGAATAATAGCTGTAACTGCTGTACCAGTTATTATGCCTTTAACAGGATTAGATGATAATTTATCGAAGATACCTTTCAATTTTTCACCTGCAAGGTTCTCTAATCCATCTCCCATTAATTTCATACCATAGAGAAATATACCAACTCCACCAAGTAAGTTGATAATTAACAATAATGATTCCATAATAATATTACCCCCATTAATATATAAGAATTAAGATTAACATATTATTTACACAATAACCATATAATAAAACAGAGGCAATGTTAAGACTTCTATAAAAAATTTAACATTATGTAAACTAAACTTAACCTAAACTTAACATTACTTAAATTTTGAGTGAATATATTGATTTTCATTATCTTATCATATACAATAGTATAGAAAATAAAATAGAGACAGTTCGGAAGCCTCCTGTCTTAAAATAAAACTACGGCATTGAAATCTTTAAAAGCCCCCTTTTTATACTTATTTTAAGAAGGACTTTACTTATTTTTGAAGATTACAAGGCTGTCATGTATGTATATGACAGCTTTCTTTTGTGTTAATTTAATTTTTAAAATTAAGATATGGAACAAAGTATAAGGCTACAAAAAAATTTAAAAATGTAGTTCTTTTGGTGTTATATCATTAATTTTAAATTTATAATTAATAAAAAGTGATGCTAAGACTAAGTGAGGTAGAGAAACGAAGTATACTTAGGGAGGAAGAAAATGAATATTAATCCAAAAACCAATAAGCTGTTGAAAATGGCTTTAATTGTAGCAGTTTATGTAGTAGTTACCTTTGCACTTGCGCCAGTTTCTTTTACAGTTGTAGGAATACAATTTAGACTATCAGAAGTGTTAGTACTATTAGCATTGATTGATCCACTATATATGCCAGCCCTTACTCTAGGTTGCTTAATATCAAATTTTTTATTAAGTCCTATGGGTATAGTAGATGTTATTGTTGGAACTTCAGCTACTTTGATTGCACTAGTTTTAATGGTATGTACAAAGAAGCAATTAGAAAAGAAGCAAGGCATCAATTCAGGGAAGGTATTATTTATTAGTTCATTATGGGCAACAGTAATAAATGCACTTATGGTTGGTGCTGAACTTTATTATGTTTTAAATCTTCCATTTTGGTTATCAGTAGTGCAGGTAGCTATAGGAGAGTTTGTAGTAGTGTCAATAATAGGTGTTATTATATTTAAGAAATTAATGTTAAATAATAGTTTATATAATAAATTGAAATTATAAAGTGTGGGTGAATTGTAGCCTAATTTACAATTCACTGAACTTTTGTATAATTAATGTAATAATTGTTGACATTATATAGAGTTATTACTATAATAATATATAACAATTTTAAATAATTAGTATTTTAAATTTAGTTTTGGAAATAATGATAAACAACTATTATAAATGCTATGATGAGAAGAGTAGATATGAGAAGTAGTTTTAGCGAGTTGGAGAGGGTGAAAGTCCAGCACGAAGCTCTTATTGAAGAACACCTCGGAGTTTCTAACCGAAATCTTTGGAGAGTAGACTTAGACGGAATCCCACTGTTAGAAGGGAAGAGTATCGAGATGTTTTCTCTGTACTTGTAGAGTGATCAAATTGATAATTTGGGTGGTACCGCGGAATGTATCCTTTCGTCCCTTTGTGTAGGGGTGAAAGGTTTTTTTATTATTTGTATTAAATAATCTTCATATAAAGAAAAGGAGGACTAAAAAATGAAAGAAGTTTTAGTTAAGCAGCTTTACAGAGATGCAGAAAAATTTGGAGGACAGGACATTTCAATTTCAGGTTGGATTAGAACCTTAAGAAGTTCGAAGGCTTTTGGATTTATAGAGGTAAATGATGGTAGTTTCTTTAAGAATGTTCAAATAGTTTTTGAGGATTCTCTAGAAAATTTTAAAGAAATAGAGAAGTTAAGTATTAGCTCTTCTATAACTGTGGAAGGAGAGGTTATATTAACACTAGGTGCAAAACAACCCTTTGAAATTAAAGCAAAAAAAATAATAATTGAAGGGGAATCCTCAAGTGATTATCCACTTCAAAAGAAAAGACATACTTTTGAGTATTTAAGAACAATAGCACATTTAAGACCAAGAAGTAATGCTTTTTCAGCAGTATTTAGAGTACGTTCACTTACTGCCTATGCAATACACAAATTCTTTAATGAAAGAGGATTTGTATATACTCATACCCCTATAATTACAGGAAGCGACGCTGAAGGAGCAGGAGAAATGTTTAAAGTTAGTACTTTAGACATGGATAACATTCCAAGGACAGAGGAAGGAAAAATAGATTTCTCAAAGGATTTCTTTGGAAAAGAAACCAGTTTAACAGTTAGCGGACAGTTAGCAGGGGAATGTTATGCACTAGCATTTAGAAATATTTATACTTTTGGACCAACTTTCAGAGCAGAAAATTCAAACACTGGAAGACATGCTGCAGAGTTTTGGATGGTAGAGCCAGAGATATCTTTTGCAGACTTAGGAGATGACATGGAGCTTGCAGAAGATATGATTAAATATATAATCAACTATGTAATGGAAAATGCTCCAGAGGAGATGGAATTTTTCAATAGCTTTATAGATAAAGGATTAAAGGATAGATTAAATCATGTTGCAAACTCTGATTTTGGTAGAGTAACTTATACAGAAGCTATAGAAATACTACAAAAATCAGGTAAGAAATTCCAATATCCAGTTAGCTGGGGATGCGATTTACAAACGGAGCATGAGAGATACTTAACAGAGGAAGTGTTTAAGAGGCCTGTATTTGTAACTGATTATCCAAAGGATATCAAAGCCTTCTATATGAGAATGAATGAAGATAATAAAACTGTTGCCGCTATGGACTTGTTGGTTCCGGGCATAGGAGAAATTATCGGAGGAAGTCAAAGAGAAGAAAGACTTGAAATCTTAGAGAAGAGAATAGAAGAATTGGGCTTAAATAAAGAGGATTACTGGTGGTATTTAGAGCTTAGAAAATATGGTGGAACTAAACATGCTGGATTTGGATTGGGCTTTGAGAGAATGATTATGTATGTGACAGGAATGAGCAATATAAGAGATGTAATACCATTCCCAAGAACTACAGGAACTGCTGAGTTTTAATATATAATAGCCAAAATTTAGAAAAATATAAAGACTGTAGAAGGCTTAAATAAGAAATTCTACGGTCTTTATCACTTTAAATATAATTTTCAAGAAAATAAGCTGTTATAAAGATAATCATCTTAAATTAATATTTTCTATTACAGCTTGTCTATGTTGTCTACAAATTTAATTTTTGCACCAACTTCTTCAATAGCTTTTAATAATTGCATTTCTGCTGTCTTAGATGAAGGTGGTAGAGAAACAATAGATTTAAAACCAGAGCTTTTATAAAGAGATACACAATTCTTTAATACAGGTAACATATCTTGCTTTGAAGTCAATAAACCAGAACCATCAAGAACTAAAGTATAAGAAGCTGGAGTTATAGACTTTACATTAGTATTATAATCATCTAAGAATTTTTTTCCTTCATCCTCTCTAAAAAATCCGCCTATAGTTATTACGAATAGTTTTTTTTCTTTGTTTAATTCCATTTTAAACATAGTAAACCCTCCTAATTTATATATTATATATTATATATCATGACTCCCATAGTGTAGCCAGCACCAACTGAACAAAACACTACTTTGTCACCTTTACCTATTTTGTTATTTTTCAGCGCCTCATACATAGCAAAGAAGGGGCTGGTGTTACCGGTATAACCATACTTATCTGCAATAAAGGTATATTTATCCTTCCAATTATCTACACCAAGCTTTTGTAAAGTATCCTTTATATCTGCATGAGAAAACTGGGAAAAGAAAAAATGATCAATTTCTTTTAAATCAGTATTATTTTTGTTTAAAATTTTTAGTATAAGTCTATACCACTGGTCGCTGAAATAGGAAACATCGTGAGTAGTCCATTTGAATTTTTTATTTTCGATATCTATATTGGAATCCGTGATATTGGACAATCCGCATTCTGGAAACAACATAAAATCGCGATTTTTAGAATCTGTATGGTAGAGTGCATCAACTACTCCTGATGAATCATTATTTGAAGATTTTTTTAATAGCACAGATGCAGCACCATCGCCTACTGTAGTATTTACAATTGGACACCCTTTTTGTGCACTATTACTACCATAGGATGCTCCAATAATTAAAGCATTTTTATAGTTTCCTCTATGCTCCATATAAGAAGATACTTGGTCAATAGCCGTTATCATGCCTATACAAGAATCATTCATATCATAAACTAAACTACAATTATCAGCACCTAATAATCCTCTTAACATTAATGCATTTGTTGGTATTAAATATTCTGGAGTATCACTTACAAAAACAATAGTATCAAGTTCATTAGGAGAAATTTTAGCCTTTTCTAGGCATCTTTTACTTGCTTCAAGGCCCATGGTTAGGGTATTTTCTTTATTATTATCAACTACAAATCTCTCCGATCTGCCTAAATGGTTTAGTAGATTTAAAATATCATCTCCAAAAATATTGGTAGAATAATTATTATCTAATTTTTTAGTTGGATGATAAATTTCTAAGCTTTCAATTATAACTGCCATAATAATTCTCTCTTTCTAATATAATTAATTAAATCTAATGAATATTTGTTTATTTATATAAGAAGCTATGAAATTAATGTAACAATAATGTTATTATTAAGTTGCATATCAAATATTATAGCATGAAACTCTATTAATATAAATGAAAAAAATGTATATAAATAAAATTTTATGTAATTTATTATATAATAAAATTATATTTACAATATTGTAAAATATAATAAAAATAAAGTTTAAAAGAAATAAGTAATAAATAATATAAATTATGTATAAATTTGTATTGATCTTGTATTACATATTTAATATTAGTATAAAACTAAAATTTTATATCAATATTAAATAGTAATATTAAAAATGGTATGTAGGGAGAAATTTGAGATGATAAGGATTGGTATAATCATAATTTCCATAATACTTATTTTAAAAGCAATAACACCATTATTTTATAAAAAAAAGGTTATTTTAAATTTTATTCGAGCTATAAATAAGATTTACATAAGTTTTTTTAAGCAACAAAAAATATTAAATAAAATAATTATATTTAGTATTATGTCAATTAATTCATATATGATAGGTGCTACCTGTTACTATAAACTCCAAGAAAATTTAAATTTAACTGAGGTTCAAGCAATCATTGGAGCTATATTAGGCTTATTAAGCATATCAACAATAATATACTTTAGTGTTGGTACACCTATGCTTATATTAGGGAGAGTAACTAAGTTTATAGCTAATATTAGAGGGGAAGAAATTAGTTGGAAACTTATAATAAGTCATGGATTGTTAATTATGTATAGTTGTCTTCTAATAGTAGATAAAATTGAAGATAAAAATATGTACATATTAATTCTTGTTGGACTAATAGGCGCGTATTTTTTAAATTTACAGGTTTTATTTAGAATTACTATAAATCCAATGAGGTTTACTCTAAAATCAAGCAGAATAAAAGAAGATAAAAATTTATTATTAGGAAGTATTTGGATAGGAGCTTTTCTTTTAGTTTGTGTTATTGTTTTAAATTTGTTTTTAGGAGTTGTTACTATAAATAGCTCTTATCCAGGAGCCTATATAAATGAGAGAGGTGGAGTTATAACTAACTTTGATTTGTTTTATTATACTTTAATAACTTTTACAACCATTGGATATGGTGATATTTATCCTGTAGCTGTACAAGGGAAAGTAATGGCAATAATTATGGCCTTTACCAGTGTGGGTTGTTTAGTAGTAATGATGAGTTCTATATTATCGCTAAAAGATAAATTATTAGAAGATTAAAATGTAAATGCTTAAGGGCATTACGAAGGAGTTTCAGGGGAAACTCCTTCGTAATGCCCTTAAGCATTTTAAATATATTATAATGTGATAATTAAGCCTCTTCAATAAGAGTTTTTAAATTATTTTCAACGTTATGAAGTTTTTCATTCTCTATATTTAATCTATTATTTAACCTATTAAGTATAGTGCTAATTTCATTTTTGTTTTGTATTGTATGCTCTAAGGATTCAGAAATTTTGGGTTGCACTATATAATCAGAGATTATGCCATCAAAGAAAAAATCGGCAAAAGTTGTGAAAGAGCCAATTTGTATATCTTTAGCATATACATTACATACATCACTGAGCTCAGCATTAAATTTACGAAGAAGTCTTTTAGTAGTTTGAGCTTGGTGGTTTGCATCATCGATGTATCCATGCTTAGAGCCATCAGAAAGAAATACGCCTCCAAACCTATCCAGAGTTCCCAAATTTTCAGCATTTTCTAAGCTTTTAATGGTTGCATCTAAACTGTTATATACATTAGTTCCAGCAGATATGGCTTCTTTTAATTCCTTTATTATTGAAAAGATCTCACCTTCATCATCTATAAGAACTATTATTTTTTTAGCGTTAGGATTATTGGACTTAAGTATTAGATTCTTCTTTTCTTCTAACACATCTTCAAGGTCATTTTCGCAACCATGGTACTGAGAAAGTTCATCGTTGACTTTTAAAATATGTTCCTCAATTTCCTTTACGGTCCTTATAGATGAATCGTATCTAAATTGAGCAGCTAGTGCCTCTTGAGTTTCTTTATCAATTTTTTCTTCACGACGTCCTAGTAATGTATAGAATAATGAGGTTAAACTCATCTTTTTTAGATTTTCAACATCAAGATTTTCTTTTTTAAGTTGAGATTCTAGGTTATTGAGCTGTTCTTTTTCAGTAATTAAATTCTTTTTTAACTTGTCCAAAACTCCTCTAAGATATTTTTTTCTATTAATTTTTTCTTTAAGCTCATTAATCTCTAGATTTAAGTCGCTTATCATAGTTTGGTCACCTTCCTAATTTTGTTAACTAAATAAGAACATTATATATAAACTAATATAATTTGTACATGAAATAATAAAAGATTTAACTTAGATTTAATATTAAATAAATATAAAATTTTGAACTAAATTCAAAACTCATGGGAAGTTTTGAATCTTTTGGTTGAAGTTTCATGTCGTAGAGAAAGTCATTTTAAAATAGTAGAAACTTTATTTCAATATATATATAATTAAAGAATAATAGTTTATGCACAATGAATATTAAATTTACTAGGAATTTTACATTAATTATGTATATAAAATTAGGTAGATAATATATTTAATATTCTTCAGTCTGAAATTAAAAGTGCAGAAGGAATTATTGAGTTACTTGATTAGGAGAAAGGAATTTTATGAATATACTGATTAGTTATTTTTTACTTGCTAATTTAATTGGATTTGTTATGTGTGCTATGGATAAAAGATATGCCGTAAAAAAGAAGTGGAGAATTCCAGAAAAGAAGTTATTTATTATAGGAATTTTAGGGGGAGCTTTAGGGGTTTATATTTCTATGATCATATTTAGACATAAGACAAAGCATTGGTATTTTGTTTTAGGAATGCCGCTAATAGTTGTTATTCAAATAATAGTTTTTGTATTAATTAATTACAAGTAAATTTTATTATTTATTGAAGTAGAGACTTGTATAAGATTATGGTGATGATTCAAAATTATAATTGAAGTATAAAAATTAAAGATAAAAGTAATACTAATTTAAAATGATATTTGGGAAGTGACATTGTAATGACAAGCTTAAATTGTTGTGTAGAGAATTGTGCTTATAATAATCATAACTGTTGTTGTGTAGGAGCAATCAAAGTAGGAGGAAAGCAAGCGACATATCCAGCAAAGACATGTTGTGATAGCTTTGCAGAAAAAAATAGTGCACCTACAAGCTGTCATACACCTAATCCACAGATAGATATTAGTTGTAAGGCAACCAACTGTATGTACAACTACAATTATAGATGCTCTGCTAAACATGTGGATATATCTGGGCGTTTTGCTTGTATCTGTGGAGAAACTGAATGTTCCAGCTTTTGTTGTAAATGACATAAAAGTTAAGACAGGAGATAGATTAATCTATCTCCTGTTTTTAGATATATTCATGATAATTAAATTAAAATATAACATAGATAATTACAGTTTTAATATATAATATTGAAGAATTTAGAAATAAAATTTAATAAATGTCTTTATTAAACTATGTGTACATAAACAATAAAAGATAATGAATTTTAGGAGGAGAAGTTAAGTTGAAAAAAGTTATAACTGATTATATAGTAATAACATTAGGGTTAATACTAATATCAATTAGTATTCATTTTTTCTTGGTGCCAGATAATCTAGCAGCAGGAGGACTTTCTGGGTTAGCTATGGTACTAAATTATTATTTTTCTAAACTAGGAATTGGGATTATCATGTTTGTTGGTAATATAATATTTTTTATTATAGGATTTATATTTATAGGAAAGGATTTTGGAGTTAGAACTATTTATGCCAGCTTAATGCTTTCAGTAATTATTGGGGCTATGGAATTTGTGATTCCTATGAAAGCTCCATTAACTGGAGATATTTTTATTAATCTAATATTTGGAATTATTATAGGAGCCATAGGTATGGGTATTGTATTAAATAGAAATGCATCTACAGGGGGTACGGATATACCAGCTAAAATACTTAATAAATACTTCTATATAGATATAGGTAAAAGTTTATTAATAATTGATTGTATTGTAACACTTATAGCTATAATAGCGTTTGGGACAGAAACAGGAATGTATGCTATCTTAGGAGTAATTATAAATGGATTTGCCATAGACTATGTTATAGAGGGGTTAAACATAATCAAGAAGGTAGAAATAATAAGTAGTAAAGGAGAGGTTATTAAAAAATTTATAATTGAAGAGCTAAATAGAAGTGCTACAATATATGAAGGAAAAGGCGCTTATAATATGAAAGAAAAAGAGATTATAGTCACTGTTTTAAATAAAAAGGAGTTTTTAAAATTAAAAACTCATATAAAAGAGGTAGATTCAGAAGCTTTTGTAATAATCTATACTGTACATGAAGTTTTAGGTGATGGCTTTGGAAATATATTATAGTAAAAGATAAAATTTATATTTAATATTAAAATTAAAAGCAAAAAATAAATGCACTAGTTTTTGCTAGTACATTTATCTTGAGTTCAGTTCAAATTAATCTTGAACAGGAGCTCCTACTGGGCAAACGCTAGCACAAGCACCACATTCGATACAAGCGTCAGCATCTATAACGTATATTCCATCTCCAGCACTTATACAGCTAACTGGACACTCAGATTCGCAAGCTCCGCATGATATACATGCATCAGTAATTTTGTAAGACATAATTAAAACCTCCTTCTATTTTAAATCATCAATATCATAACATATTATGATATAATAATAAAGAGGGTATGACCCTCTAATTGATATATATATCGTCATTAATTTAGAATATTTCTATATTTTTAAATAAAATATGAAATATGCGTTAAAATTAATATCCTATTGTAAAATCAGTAGAAAAAAGTTAATTATTATTATAGAATTTAAATGTATTGAAGTTATGAGAAAAATCATATAGGATCTGAGGGAGAAAAATGAATTTAAGTGGTAAAGTAATTTTGATAACAGGGGGAACTAGGGGGATAGGACGAAGCATAGCTATTGAATTAGCTAAAGAAGGGGCAACTTTGCTTCTAAATTATCAAAATGATGATGAAAGTGCAAAATATACTATGGAATGTATAAATAATATGGGTGGATATGCTAAAATAATAAAAGGGGATGTAAGTGATTATAAATTTTGTCAGCATATGATACAAGATGCTATAAGCAAAATGGGCAAAATTGATATAGTTGTAAATAATGCAGCAATTTCTAGCATAGGGCTATTTATGGATGTTAATGAGGAAGAGTTTGATCGTATGATGGGAGTAAATTTTAAATCTGTATATAATGTTACCCATAATGTAATTCCTCACATGATAAGTCGTCAGCAAGGAAATATAATAAATGTATCTTCTATGTGGGGAAATCTAGGAGCAGCTTGTGAAGTTATTTATTCTGCATCAAAGGGTGCTATTAATGCCTTTACTAAGGCATTAGCAAAGGAGATGGCACTTAATAACATTAGAGTCAATGCAGTAGCACCAGGAGTTATAGCCACAGATATGAATAGATGGATGGCTATTGAGGATAAAGAGGCATTAGAAGAGGAGATTCCTATGGGCAGATTTGGAAGAGGAGAAGAAGTGGCTAAATTGATATGTTTTTTAGCAAAAGATGATAGTAGCTACATAACAGGACAAATTATTAATGTAGATGGTGGCTTACAATAACTTATGAAGGGAATGTATTTATATGAATGGTTTAGAGTTTAAGACATTATTAAAGGTAGCATTGGTATGTATAGTGCTAATAGCTGTATCTCCATTTGTATTAGGACTTTTTGGATTTCTTATAAAAGGAGTAATGTATGTCGGCTTATTTATTGTGTTAGCTATAGTACTAGCTATGATATATTTTAAGTTTAAAATACGTAAAATTGGTAAAGAACAGTTTAATGGGATGGAGCATAATGGTAGTTCAGATAAATCAAAAGAAGATTATAATAGAGGAGAAATTGACATAGATTATAGTGATTCAACAATAATAGATGTGAAAGATTATAAAGAAGAAAAATAATATAAAATTATAGCGCCAATAATATAATATTATTGGTGATTTTTATATGAAGTGAGATAAGGAGAAGGGTGTATGAATAAAATATTGCTTATTGAGGATGAGGAGTCTATAAGAAAATTTTTAAAGATAAGCTTCAAAAGAGAGAATTTTCAGGTTTTTGAAGCAGCTACAGGTGAAGAAGGTATACAAAAAGCAATAGAAGAGAATCCGGATATAGTAGTATTAGATATAATGTTACCAGGAATAGATGGATATAGGGTATGTGAGATATTAAAAAAGAATAATGAAAATACAGGAATAATAATGCTTACAGCTAGAGCACAGGATAGTGATAAAATTATGGGTCTAGAATATGGAGCTGACCATTATGTAGTAAAGCCTTTCAATCCATTAGAACTTATAGCCATAGTTAAATCATTATTTAGAAGAGTAGTAAAAATAAATAAAAATAATAGAGAATTTGCATGGTCAGGGCCTTTTAAAATAGATTTGTATAGTAAAAAGGTATACAAGGGCAATGATGAGATAGAACTTACTCCAAAGGAATATCTACTTATGAAAATATTTATAGAGAATCCAAATAAGGCTTTTAGTAGAGATGAGCTTTTAGATATGGTATGGGGATACAATTATATAGGTGAAAACAAAATCATAGATGTTAATATTAGAAGAATTAGAAGCAAAATTGAGAATGAACCACCTGAGCCAAAGTTCATTGAAACTGTATGGGGAACTGGATATAGATGGAGGGAGGATAATTAATGCTTTCTCTCAGGAAAAAAATAATTGGGAGTTATGTAATTATCATATTAATAACTGTAATTATAATTGAGATTATATTATATACCACTATAAGAGGATATTACTATGGAAATTTAAAGGACACCATATATAGTCAAATAAAAATTTCAGCTGAATTTTATAATAACTATTTATCATCTAATAGTGTATATGAAAATATATTTAATAACACAGATGTATCTTGGGGAAATACTCAAGCTAAGGTTCAGGTAATAGATGTAACGGGAAAAGTTCTCATGGACTCTACAGGGAATATACCTAAGGAATTAGTAACTACTAAAGAATTTCATAATGCACTTAATGGAAGTATAGATAGGAATAATAATGTGATTCAATTCACTAATAATAATGAGAATATTATTAGTGTGGCTTACCCATTGTATTATGATACAGAAATTAATGGAGTGCTAAGATTTATGTCCTCTACAAGAAATATTGATAGAAGTATAGATGGAGTCACTAATATACTTGTATTAATGGGACTATTAGTAATTATTATATCTACGACTGTTAGTCTATTTATATCTAATAGTATACTTAAGCCATTAAATGTAGTTAGTACTGGAGCAGAAAAAATGGCAGGTGGAAATTTTAAAGAGAAAATACCTAAATACTCTGAAGATGAAATTGGAAATTTAGTGGATACCTTAAACTATATGTCAGAAGAAATATTAAAAAATGAAAGTTTAAAAAATGAGTTTATTGCATCAATTTCTCATGAGTTAAGGACACCACTTACCTCAATTAAAGGTTGGGCTATAGTTTTAAACTCTTCAAGGTTAGATGATGTTGAAGAAATTAAGGATGGACTTAAGATAATTGAAGAAGAAGCAGAAAGATTAACTTTTCTAGTAGAAGAGTTATTGGATTTTTCTAAACTTATATCAGGGAAAATATCCCTTCATAAAGAATTGGTAAATTTCAGTGAAATTACAGTAAATACAGTAAAGCAATTAACCCATAAATTCTCCAATAAAGGTATAGATTTAAAATTAGATTTAGAAGAGGAATGCCAGATAGAAATTGATGAAAATAGGATGAGGCAAGTGCTAATTAATATATTAGATAATGCTATAAAATTTTCACCCTATAAAGGAGAGATTAGATTATCTCTAAAAAAGGAAGAATACACTTTAACTTTAATAATAGAGGATAATGGGCAAGGTATATCTAGAGAAGATTTGCCAAGAATTAAAGAAAAGTTCTTTAAAGGGAAAAATATTAATTCTAGCAATGGTATAGGATTATCTATTTGTGATGAAATAATTAATTTACATGGCGGTAATTTTGAAATACTTAGTGAAGTGCACCAAGGGACTAAGGTAATTATAACATTGCCGTTGTAGGAGATAGAATATGAAGAAATTTATTGTATCAATGTTAGTTATAATATTTTGTATTGTTATAACTGCATGTAATGGGATCGAATTATCTATGGCAAATAATATTGTTAGTCCTTTAGAAAAAAATCCACTGATAGGGCAATGGAGTATTGAAAGATATATCTCTAAAGGAGGAGAAGAGCTTAAAATAGACGAAACATTTAAAAATACATATATGATCTTTAGTGAAGATTTTGTGGAATTCCCAGATGTGTACTATGAGAACATCAATTATAAAGTAAAGATGATTTCAGCTTTACAATATATGCAGACTACTTATGGAATTACACCCTCCGTACTAGGGATAACCAGTGATACTATTGAAGTTATGACCATTAATTACATGGATATATATGTGAAGGATATAATAATAATGTCAGAGGATAAGGCTATTATGGATTATTATGGAGGAATAGTTTATCTTAGAAAGGTTAGAGGGTCCGAGGAAAATGTTACTAATATAGAGCCACAAAGTAAAGATGGAAATTATAAGGCATTAAATAGTGGTGTGTTGCTAGGTATTAGAAGAGATTATAAAGATAAAAATGAAAAATCCACATATAGAACTATTTGGGTTACTAATGATGGTGAAGTTAGCTATGTAAAGGATACAGATATTTTACTTCCAAGAAAAAGTGGTTTTTGGCAGGTAGATACGGATAGATCCTTAGATCCTAAAGGATATAAAGATAACATAGAAATATACCCAATAAATAAGTCAAATATACTTAGTAGAAATGTGCAGGATAAATATAATGGAGAAATAGTAAATAAAGCTATAACTTTTGTAGGAAATGATTATATTTGCATTGAGATTGAGGAAGTACTAAATGGCATACACTTAAATTATTTAAAGACCATGCCTATTGATGGTATATATAATAATGAAGAATATGATGTGAATTTACAAAGTATTATAAATAAGAAAGATATTAATGTATATGTAAAATTAAAAGGACAAGAAAATATAAATAGTATGAATATAAGCAATTTGAATAAATTTACCAATTTTGGAATAAGAAGAGTAAAGGGAATGTGGAGGTTCTATACAATATTTAAAAATGAAGGATATATTGATGTAGATATTCCTACAATGGTACCTAATACTTTATCAAGACACGATGAGTTATATACAAGCTGGAATTCAATTATAAATATAATTCCATCAGCTATTGATGCGATAGCATCTCCTAATGGAAATATGCTTATAATTCAAACTAAAAATAATCTCTATATATATAAAGTAAAGGATAATAATATTTCACATAGACCAATGGCAGTAGTTCCATTAGAGGATGATGAAAGTATAATTATGGCAGAATGGGCCCTGGGGGAATATGTAAATAATTGGAGTGACATGGTAAAAACTATAAATGGAAAAAATAAATAAAAATAGGGTATCTCAAAAGTACTTAATAAAGCAAAGAGGAATGCTCTTTGCTTTATTAACAAGATAAAACCGAAGGATTTCTGGATTAATTCCAGCTTCCTTCGGTTTTGTTCATTTGTGTATTTTTCTAAGGAAGTACAACTACAATTATGAGGTATACTGAAAACCTTTATAAACGTTTAATTTAGGTATCCCAATAAATGTAATAAATACAACTCCATCTGTACTGAACGTATGGGTGAGTTTTTTTAGGAAAAGCATAAAACTCTGTTATTACTATAAAAATACAGTTTAGAACTTAACTTAAAATGTCATTTTCTCACAACCTGACGGGGGACGTAAACAAATTCAAGCCAGAGTTTTAGTTCATATGAATTAATACTCTGACTTAATTTGTTTTGTATAGAGGAATATTTTAGTTATATAGTTTTAAATACTTCTTGCAACCTCATAAGCATCCCAAATAGCATTCATAATATTTTTAACCTTACGAGAATCACCTATATTGCAAACTGGAATAGAAGAGTCTTGTAATTCCTGCTGTAATTTGTTTTCACTAAAATATCCAACAGCAGTGATTACAGTATCAGCCTCAATTTCTTTTGTACCATTCTCATTTTCTACAATCACAGAATTGTCTTTTACTTGTATTAACTTTGTTTTGCAGTAAACATCTACCTTATTATAAACCAATAAATCTTTTAACATATCATAATTCATAAATGGTATGCCATGTGGACCGCCAAGAATATCTGTCATCATTTCTACTACACGTACCTTCTTACCTTTTTGTGCTAGCCAAAGAGCAGTTTCGCAACCTACAAGGCCACCACCTATAATGGTAATGTTTTCTCCTACTTGGCATTTTCCATTTAAAACATCATTTGCTGTACAAATATTATTCTTATCACCAAAATTTGGTTGAATCGGTTTAGATCCAGTTGCTGTAATTACAACATCCACACCACTATTTTCAATATAAGCACGATCTACCTTAGTATTTTTCTTTATTTGTACTCCTAATTGTACAAGCTGATTCTCATACCATGCAATTAGCTTGTGATCATCCTCTTTAAAGTCCGGTACACCACCAGGAATAATATTTCCACCTAGTTGTCCACTAGCTTCTGCAAGCACTACTTTATGACCACGTTGTGCACAAACACGTGCGCTTTCTAAGCCTGCTATACCACCACCTACAACAAGGATATTTTTTTCTCTAGCAGCAGGAGTTAAACCGTAAGCAACTTCACGTCCACAAGCAGGATTTACTGCACAAGATAAAGGAAGTCCATGAGCGATACGGCCCATACATCCATCATGACATGAAAGACAAGGTCTAATATCTTCCAATTTATTTGTTTTAATCTTGTTTACCAAATATGGATCAGCAAGTAAGGGACGACCATATGCAACAATATCACAGCAATCATTTAGTGCATCAACGGCGATTTCAGGATCATCCATACGTCCAGAAAGTATAACAGGTACATTTACAGCTTTTTTCACAATACGTCCAAATTCACGATACATTCCTTTTCCAAAATACATAGGTGGATGATTCCAGTACCAAGAATCATAAGTACCAGCATCTACATTAAGTATATCATATCCAGCATCTACAAGAATTTTTGCTGATTCAATCCCTTCCTCATAATCCTTACCTACTTCTATAAATTCTTCACCTGGTAGTGCACCTTGACGTATTCCCTTCATAAAACTTTTCACACTAAAACGAAGTGATACAGGGAAATCAACGCCACAAACAGATTTAATACCTTTTATAATATCGGTAGCAACTTTTAGTCTACTATGTAAATCTCCACCATATTCATCTGTACGTTTATTAAAAATAGATAATGCAAATTGATCAAGAAGATAACCCTCATGCACAGCATGAATTTCTACACCATCAAAACCAGCATTTTTTGCTACAGCTGCACTTTTTATAAAATCTTGAATTAGTTTTTCAATTTCTTCCTTTGTCATTTCTCTATGATTAATACTTGGATCAAAGCGATTGCTATTTTCTGAAGGTGCAATTGCCTTTTTTATAAATGCAGGCATTGCAGAACGTCCAAGACCACCAGTAAGTTGTAGGAAAATTTTTGAATCATGTGCATGAATTTTTTCTACCATTTGTGCTGTAGATTTACAAAACATTAAAGGATTATGTGTTGGACAAGGCAATGATTGCTGTGGAAGCTCCTCATAGTTTACACAACAAATACCTGTAACAATTAGACCAACTCCACCTTTAGCACGTTCAATATAATAATTTTGTGCCTCGTCATTAAATCCACCATTTGCATCAGAATAACATACTAAGCCCATTGGAGCCATTGAAGTTCTGTTTTTAATTGTCAATTTCCTAATTGTAATTGGTTCAAAAATTTTTTCAAATTTAGTTTTCATAAAAATTCCCCTTTCCAAATTGTTTAATCACAAATTCTTACTATTCCATCTGGAGTAATCTCTACCTCATCGCCTTCTTGAATTGTTTCAAGAAAATCATCTCCAAGACCATCAACAGTAATAATTTTTTTATTTTCCCAAACATCAGCAAGAAGAACACCAGCAATTGCCAATGATTCTGCTGTACGAGCAAAAAGAATAGCCTTTGGCTCTACACCTAAAGCTGCAGCTGTTTGAATAATCATTCCTGCTGTAGTTGATCCTATAGCCTGTGGAATACAAATAATATTTCCAGTGAGTTGCTTGCCATAAAGCTCCTTATTATTTTGATCTGCACATATACATGGATTTTGTCCTTCAGTCATACTTTTCATAAAGGCAGCTAAAGGATTAAAGCCTTTATGAGAAACAAGAACCTTACCTTTTAGTTCTCCCGGAATTACTGAACGTCCCTGAAATACTTTCATTATTTAATCCCTCCTTTTACAATGACTTGAACTAACTCATCGTCATCCATATAGCGAGCAGGTGAATAAGTACGGAATTTATTAGAATTAGTAATAACCTCTTTAGTATTACAAAGTGGATTGCTCATATACATTAAAGGACATATAGCTGTAATTTGTGCTCCTGTAGCTATCAAACGCTTATAATATTCTGTCTTTTCAAATTTTTTAATTACATCTGGTGCACTTGAAAAAACAGTAGGTATGTTAACGTTTTCTTGATCTGCATTTCTTAAAGCAGTTTCAAGAATTTCTGTCCATTCACAAAGCTGAGTAAATGATAGATGAGGACAACCTATAAATGCCATCTTAGGGGTTGCATTTATATCTTTCCACATAACAGGATATGATGCTACCACACGTTCTAACTCTGCATCATCAATTACATATGTCTTTGCATTCGAACGTATTAAATTTTCACCAAAATCTTTCGCTTCAGGAGTTAAATTTTCTACATGATATAATCCAACTGCACCATTTGAAGCAGTTGCTGCCCCCATATCTTTCAAATAATCTTTTACTTCAAGTATCAACTCTGTACCCAAATATTTATCTAATCCCTTAATATAAGGTACCTGTTCTACCACCTTCATACCAATAGCACTACCTAATATTTGAGGACGAGGTTTCTTTGTAGTTTTAATCTCAACTGTCCAATCTGCTTTACGTCCTTCATCTGTTAGAAACCCGAATTTTGGAGTTTTTCCTATAATGCCACTAAATAATTCCATTACACCAGAAGTACGATTTGTTCTCGCCCCAATAACAGAATTTGCATAAACTACTGCAGAAGATTCTGCCCATGCTAACACGTCGCCGCGCTTAGGGATATTTCCAACTTCATCCAAATAGCATGTACAACTAAATGCATTGTTATCCTTTAAGCCAATTTTTTTAAGTATATTCTCATATTTTTCTTGATCAGAATAAAGCATTTGAAATGCTTTTTTTTCTTGTTCACTAGTCTCTATATTCTTATAGTCAATAGGACGAGGATCTGCTGTAAATGGTAGTTTAGTTTTGATTCCCTCTGATACATAACTCTCCATAATCTTGAATAAAGGTGTAAATGCTGGCATTCCAAAAGAACATACCATATGTATTGGACCATCTAATGGTACAAGACATTCTGAATCATAAGCATTCCCATATTTCACAAGGGTTTCCATTGTCTTTCTCATACTTTCCCCTTGACTTCCACTTAGAATGTCTAGTTCATCCTGCGTCAATTTCATTTTCGTTTCAATCATATATTCCACTCCCTTCGCATAACAATGTTCACCGAACATTGTTATTTGTTATAAATATAACATTATTTGATTATTCTGTCAATTATAAAATATATAATTTGGGGTAAAGCATTCTTTATTTACCAAACCGAAAATATGTTATAATAGTATTGTTATTTTATTTAAGCTAGGAGTGGAACTTTTGAAACAACTAACGTTTAGACAAAAACAATCACTAGAAACAGAAATGAAAATTGTGAGAACTACATTAGAATTAATGAAAGAAAAAGGATATGAAAATACTAGTATCAGAGAAATTTGCTCAGAAGCCAATATTTCAACAGGTGCTTTTTATCATCATTTTAAGTCCAAAGAGGATATGATTAATATTGCATTTAGCATGTACGATAAATATTTAGCCGAAGTTTTGGATAATTGTAGCGAAACTGATCCTTTGAAAATGCTATACTTTGTACTGTTAAATCAAACTGAGTATCTTGTAAAAGAAGGTGGTAACTTAGTGACCGAGCTTTACCGTGCACTATTTTCCACCCATACTAAATATGCTATCGAGAAGGATAGACTTTATTATCGCACAGTGTGGCTATATACAGATCAATGTATCCGTGAAAAAAAAATCAAAACTTCCATTTCCTGCGATTACCTTTCAGAATTTCTAATTCGTGTGGTGCGTGGTGACATTATTGATTGGTGCCTTCATGAGTTTTCTTATAATTTACAAGAATATGTAAAAAAAGATTTGGATGTAATTTTTAATGGACTTTTTCTTGGCTAAATATATGGGTATTGGATGTAGCTACATTTTTTATAATATTATATTCATTAAAACGTAAACTTGCAAAGCATAAACCCATTACCACCTATTCTTCTTGGTCCTCTAAGGTGTGATAATATGTAAAAAATCACTATTTGTAAATTGAAAACAAATAGTGATTTTTCTTTTATTTATTTGAATACTTATGCATAAATATTCATTTTATAGAACTCAATTTAGTTGTATCACAACATAACTTAATTATATTTCTACTATAACAGTACACGTACAATTATGAGGTATACTAAAGACTCTTATAAACGTTGAAACTACGTAACCTAATAAATGTTAAAAATAGAACTCCACCTGTACTGAACGTATAGGTGGGTTTTTCTTTAATACAACTATGTGGTGTACTGAAGCATAATTATTTTATGATATGCAATATTAAATCTTTTATAACCAGTTTGCAGCGTTATCAAGATTATTAAAACTTTTATAGAGTACTTAAGTAATGTAATATTGGAGCATCATGTTATAAGTTAAAGAATAGCTAATACTTCTAGAGTAATATATTAGAGTATTTTACTTTTTTATGTATATATAGAAGGATATTTATGGACGATTGTTGAATTGTGTTATATAGAATATTTTAGATGAGGTAATAGACAGAGGTTACATATTGTCTATAATTTAGAAGTTGAAAAGGTGGGCGAAATTTGATATGTATATATCAAAATTGAACATTGAAGGATATAAAAATTGTAAAAATAAATCTGAAATACAATTAAATAAAGGATTAAATATATTAGTCGGCGAGAATGCCTCAGGAAAAACAACAATAATAAATGCTTTAAGGATGATTTTAAGAGAAAATGAATTTTCTTTTATGAATATTAATGAAGATGATTTTTATAAATCGTTTAAAGGAAATGAACAGTCACGAAGCATCAAAATAGATATAAGTTTAGAAGAATTAAGTTCTGATGAAGAAGTAACTTTTTTGACTTGGTGTGATGCAGATTTCAAGGCGAAATTGAATTTAGAGATTGATAGTAATCCAAATAGAAAAGGTTATTTTAAGAAGAATATATGGGGTGGTGCTTCTAAATCCAGTGCTTTTGAAGAAGAAATTTTTCATTGTATAGATTGTATTTACTTACCACCGTTAAGGGATGCTGAGGAAAAGTTAAGCAATGGTAAAAAATCAAGATTAGCAACTTTACTAAAGCATCAGTATAAAGACAAAAATGATGAAAAAACTTTAGTTGAAAAAGTTTCAGAATTTAATAATAAAATTACAACAAATGAAGATAACAATTATAAAGAAATATCCAAAGCAAAGGATTATATAAATTCTAATATAAAAAATTCAATGGGTGAAATATTTGGTCAAAGTATTAATTTACAATTTGCAGATGTTTCATTTAATAAAATACTCGAAAATATTAAAATGGTATTTTCCCCTGAAATAAATGTCACAGACATTAAAAGATTTAGGGATGTAGCAATAAATAGTTTAGGATATAATAATTTGTTATATATAGCAACTGTATTCGCTGAATTACAAATAGCAGGAAAAGCAAAAGATTTATTTACAGTATTACTTATAGAAGAACCAGAAGCACATCTTCACCCTCAATTACAAATAAAGCTAATAAAACATCTTGAAACATTGGCAAATCAAAATACTAACACTCAAGTTATTGTTACTACACACTCTCCTATATTAGCATCTTCTGTAAGTATAGATAACCTTATACATATATAATGCAGTTGTCTGGGCTTGTGGTGGTGATGTAAGTGATTAAAGAAGAAATGCAAAATCAAGTAGCTAAAATATTATGTCAAAAAAATAGTGATTTACAATGCGATGAGTGTTATAAGAGTAAAAAGGATATAGATGATATTTGTAGAAATGCAAAAGGTTGTAGGATATCAGAAAAAACAGAAAAACAACTTCTGTATATTTTATCTTCTATAAATGAAAATACACTTTTGGAAGCTTGTCCTGGAAGTGGAAAAACAGAAGTAGTTGGTATGAAATCAGCTTATGAAATAAAAAAATGGAATAGTTACAAAAATGGCATTGCTATTTTAACTTTTACCAATGATGCGACAGATGTTATTAAAGAAAGAGTAAATCAATTTAGTAAAAAGACATATTTCCATCCTCATTTTATAGGCACTTTAAGTAGTTTTATTCATAAATATATAGCTCAACCTTTTGGGTATAGCGAAATAAATTATTTGGGTATAAATGGAGATTATTCTCTTGGATTAATAGACATTGATTTAAGTATCTTTACTAATCCTTGGCTACAAAAATATAAATGTTCAATACCATATATAAATAAGAGTGGAAGCAGAATAGATATATTTGCTCATCAAATATTTTACGATGAAAAAAAAGAAGAATTTCATATAAAAATTGATAAAATTAAGATATCAGTAAATGAATATTATGAGAGTGACCAAATGCAAAAACATATCAAAGATAATAGAAAAAAGTATAATAATAGTAATTACTACTCTAATGTTTATTTTAATAATGAATTTCAAAAGTGTAAAAATATTTTTCTTAAGGATGGATTTGCAACATATGAAGATATGAATTGTATTGCATATCAAATATTGGACATAGATAAAATAACGCAAAAGATTGTAAAAAAATTCCCAGTAATTATAGTGGATGAATGTCAAGATTTATCTTGGATAGAAATTCAAATCTTAAATAAGATGAAAGAAAAAGGAACAATATTACACTTTGTAGGGGATATAAATCAATCTATATTCGAGTTTAAAGAAGTAGCACTAGATTCTCAATACACATCTGAATACATTAAAAATTTTAAAAAGTTAGAACTTATTTATAACTTTAGAAGTTGTCAACCTATTGTAAATTTATCTAATAAGTTGATTGAAATAAATAAGACAATAAAAGGAGCTGAAGAAAATAAATTTTTAGAAAATAGCATTTTATATTTAGAATATGAAACTCCAGAAGAAGCTGTTAATAGATATTTAAGAGTGCTAAATCATGTTGGAATATCTAAGGACAAGTCTTGTATAATTGTAAAACAAAACATACTAAAGGAGCAGCTATTAGGTAATAAAAATATTAATGAAGAGCATTTGTTAATATCAGCTATTCAATTTTGGGGAAGAGGAACCCTTAGCTTGAAAAAAAATCATTGGAGTATGCAGGAAAGCAGATTTCAAAGTAGTTTGGAGGAGCGAAAAACAAAAGTAATTACTATTGTCCTAAAGATATAAGTTCAGTATTTGCTTGGAGAATATTTTTAAAAGATATTTTAAATGAGTGTAGTGCTAATAGTAAATTGATAAATTATGATAGAAAATATGGTAAGTGGTATGATGATGCAAGAAAAGAATTGCCTAGCATTATTGAGAAAAACTATTTTAAAATACAAGATTATGATAATAGTATAAGAGATTTTGATGAAATTTTTTTCTTTAAGATGGTATGTAGGAAAAAAAGTACAAGAAGATATTATTGTAATAGATAATGAATTTAAAAATGGTAATAATATAGTTTAATTTTCTACTATTCATATACTAAGTTTGCCTATTATGAGAAGTTGAAAGTAAAGAATTGTATTGTAAGAAATAATAATCTTAATATATTAAAAAGAGTTAATAACAATGAGTTATGATATGAAGGGGTTAGAGTCAGAAGATTTTGAAAAGTTAACGAGAGATATATTGCAAAAAATATATGCAAATTGCCATATAGAACGTTTTGGAAAAGGTACAGATGGCGGAATTGATCTTAGATTTAAAAATTATTCAAAAGAAACTATAATAGTGCAATGTAAACATTATGCAAATTCTACAGTTTCTAATTTAATTACTGTGCTTAAAAATACTGAATTAAAAAAGGTAGAAAAACTTAATCAGAGTTATCTCTTTCCCAAAGTCTATCTTTTATATAGTCTTGAACAAATTTAGTTGTAAGTATATTTGAATTGTATCTGCCCATTTATATTCCTCCTGATAGTTTAAAAGGATTTATTTGTAACAATTTGTTAAAAATAAAAACCCCCTGGAGTTTCCGCCAGAGGGTGAAGTGCAAAAATCAAACATTAGGATAATGATTTTTAATTTACAAGATGTTCACCTTCTTAGAGAACTAATGTTCTTATAAATTAGTATATTCCAAATTATATATCAATATGTAACAAAAATGACTATTTATATTAAATTTATAAATAGTCGTTTAAAGTTTTATTTAAAAGTAAAATTATATAAATATACATTTTAATAAAAATTTCAGTATACAACAAAGTTGTATTAGGATATGAGATTGTTGTTTGAGTATACAACATAGTTGTTTCGGTATACAACTATGTTGTCTTTATACTAAGGAGCAAAGCGATTGCTTATTTTTTAACTACATCCAGTGGTAGTCCCACAGTCCTGACAAACTTTACAAGTGCCATTTTTAACAAGTCTAGTACTAGAGCAACTAGAACAAGTTTCGGAGTAAATTCGCTCACCTTCTGTAGAAGTTTTTTTATTTTCATTTGACATATTAGTAGTTGATAATTCATTTTCAGCATTAGTTATGCCAAAAGGGAATTTATTGATTGGCGCTACATCAGGCTTAATTTGGCAACGTGAGAAATCACCTAATTCAATATCAATTATCTTGCTTATTAAGTCAGAAATAGAAGTAACATGCTTTATATATGGATGCTTTTGTACAAACCCATAAGGTTCATATTTTTGACCCCTAAGCATTTTAGCTATATCTTTAGCAGGCACGTGATATTGTAGCATAACAGAGATAGATTTAGAGAGAGAACCTAAAAGTCCTGTTATAATTGTACCTTCTCTATCTGTAGTAATATAGATTTCTGATATATCACCATTCTCGCGTCTATTTACTGTGGTATATACTTTAACATCATCTATTTGAGCAGGATGAGTAGTGCCATATCTTATGCCAACAGGTTTTTCTCTAGTAGATATAACATTGGTAGTTGAGTTAACCTTAGCTTGAAATTCTTTAGCCTTTTCAAGTAGTTCTACATAAGTTAAATCTTCTAAAGAGGTATTATTGTTTTCATCCATAGTAGTGTTTAATGGTTGACTAGCTTTACATCCGTCTCTGTAAAGAGATATACCTTTAACACCAAGTTTCCAAGAATCTAATACTACTTTTTTAAAGTCATCTATAGAAGCAGTTTTAGGAAGATTTACAGTTTTAGATATAGATCCTGAGATTAATGGAGTAATAGTTGCCATCATTAAAACATGTCCCATTGGAGATATATATCTTTCACCACTTCCACATTTATTTGCAGTATCGAATATTGGTAAGTGTTCCTCTTTAAGGTGAGGAGCACCCTCTATTTTCCCATCTATAATCTTCTCATATTCAAAGCCATTTTCATTAACTACTTCTTTTCTTAAAATATAGTTCACTATATCTATAACTTCTTCCTCATTATATCCTAGATTTTCAAGAGAAGCTTCTATTACGGGATTTACTATAGTCATAAATCCACCACCAGATAGCTTTTTATAAATAAAGTGAGAGAAATAAGGTTCAATAGAGGTAGCACCACAATCCATAGCAAAAGAAATAGTTCCTGTAGGAGCTACTACAGATACCTGTGCATTTCTAAATCCAAATTCTTCTCCATATTTTATAGCATTTCTCCATAAATTTTTAAGAGGAGCGGAAATATAACTTAAATCATTATTTTCAAGAATAGAATGATTTACTTCTAAAGGAGTATAGTGTAGCTCTTCATAAGGAGTATCTATAGCTTTAGAAACTCTAGCATGATTTCTAATTACTTTCATCATGTATTCACTATTTATATCATATTTTTCAAAAGTCCCAACAATTTCAGCCATATAAGCAGACGTTACATAGGAACCAGCTGTAAGAATTCCTATTAATGCTGAAGAAAGAGTTCTTGCTTCCTCAGAATCATAAGGTAGTCCCATAACCATAAGTAGTGAAGCTAGATTAGCCACTCCAAGTCCTGTGGTTCTAAACATATATGTCTTTCTGGCTATATCTTCTGTTGGAAATTGTCCCCAATGAACAGAAGCTTCAAGAGCTAGTTGAAGTATTGAAACTAAATGAATATACCCTTCAATATCAAACCTTTTATTCTCTAAATCATAGAATTTATACATATTTATAGAAGCAAGGTTGCAAGAGGTGTCATCCAGGAAGGCATATTCGCCACAGGGATTTGTACAATTAATTCTGTTATGTTTCGCACCATATTTGCCATCTTCTCCAGCAGGACATGTATGCCAAGCATTAAAGGTATCATCAAATTGTGGAGCAGGATCAGCACATTGCCATGCAGCAGTGTTAAAGTTATCCCATAAGTCCATTATTTTAACATCTCTATTAATTGCATCATCTACTCTTCCTTTTAAGGTAAGCACTTCATCTGGACTATTATTAAGATTGTCTACCTTGCTCATAAACTCATCACTGAATCTTATGGAGTTATTACCGTTTTGACCTGAAACAGTTTCATAAGCTTCACCCTCAAAAGTAGAATCGTATCCCATTTTTCCAAGAGCACGGACTTTATTTTCTTCTCCAGCTTTCCAATTTATAAATTCCATAATTTCAGGATGGTCCACATCAAGACAAAGCATTTTAGCAGCTCGTCTAGTAGTGCCACCAGATTTTATAGTGCCAGCATTTCTATCAAAGCCTTTTAGAAAGCTCATTACTCCAGAAGATACTCCTCCACCAGATAAGTGCTCATTCTTAGCTCTTAATGTTGAGTAGTTTGTTCCAGTACCAGAGCCACCCTTAAATAGTTTTGTTTCTGTTACATATTGCTCAGAAATTGAGTGAGAACCAAGAAGTCTATCAGCTATTGATAATATAAAACAGGCAGAGGCTTGAGTACGGCTATAATTATCCTTACTTTTAACTACTTTCTTTAAATTTTCATCATAATAGAAATTGTCTTGAGGTTCTCCAGCTATATCATAGGATAATTTTAAGCCAGTATTAAACCATTGAGGAGAGTTAGGCGCATACATTTGACTCAAAAAGCAGTACACCAACTCATCATAAAGAATGTTGAATTCTTCATTAGAAGCAATAATGCCTTCATCCTTTAAGGCTTCACACCAAAAATTCACTATTCTATGAGCAACAAGCTTTAAACTATTTTCATAACCTACTTCGTTAGGTACCATTGCTTTTTTAAAATATTTAGAGGCGATGATATCACAAGCATTCTGTGAATATTCTATAGGGAATTCTAAGTCTTTCATATCTACAAGTATAATATCTTTTTTATGATCCTTTAAAAACACATCCACCTTTTTCCATTTAAATAATTCATAAACAGTTAGTGTATCATTATTCTCTAAGGCCTTTGTGTAGTATCTTTTAATTACTTTATTAATATTTTTCATTATAAAAGCTAATCACATATTACATGATTAGCAGGTCACCTCCTAAATAACTTTTTAAAACCTAAAATAATTATGTACAATATATAGTATTACAACTCAACTTAAATACTATATGTGGTATTATATAATAAAAATTTATATTAATCAATAAAAATTATCCACAAAATTTTTTATGTATTTACATTTTATACCAAAATGAGAGCTATAATTTAAAAGTAATGTTACTAAGTCATAAGTTATATTCTATATAGAAATACAAAAAAATTCAAAGGTTTTTTTGTGGGAATATTTTTCAAAAAAGGACAAAAGAAAATTTTTGTAACCAAATATTTATTCATTATGTTATTATATAAATAAAAAGAATTAAAATTAGAAAAGGGATTAAAAGTTAATTAAAATATAATGAAATAAAATGTAAGGTAAGGTGACAGTAATGATTAAAACTATAAATGGTAAATCTCCTATTATCCATGAAGATTGCTTTGTGGCAGAGAATGCTACAGTAGTAGGAGAAGTTACTATAGGGATAAATACAAATATATGGTATGGAGTAGTTATTAGAAGTGACATGGACATAACCACTATTGGAGAAAATACTAACATACAAGAGAATAGTACAGTACATAATGACTTTGGAATTTCCACTACAATTGGAGATAATGTAACTATTGGTCACAACTGTGTAATACATGGATGTACCCTTGGAAATAATGTGTTGGTGGGTATGGGTTCCATAGTGCTAAATGGAGCAAAAATTGGCGAAAATACTATTATAGGTGCAGGAAGCCTTGTAACTCAAAATAAAAAAATTCCTTCAGGAGTATTATGCATGGGAAGTCCAGCTAAGGTTATTAGAGAGCTGACAGAGGAAGAGATACAATCTATAAAAGATTCAGCAAAGCATTATGTTGAGCTTGCAAAGATACATAAATAATTACCCAAAATTAATTGAGAATGGATTACGAATAATGGGAATTAAAAGAGGGGTTGATATTTTGATAAAATTAGATGCAGTTAAAAATATGACAAAAGAACAAAAATATAAATATATGATTATGGCACTAGAAGCACAATTAAGTTCAGAAAAGGATATCTACGCCAATATATCTAATGCCTCTGCTATCATTTATTTTATTATAGATAAATTAAATTGGAGTGGTTTTTACTTTATGAGAGAGGGAGAGTTGGTGTTAGGACCTTTCCAAGGAAAGCCAGCTTGTAATAGAATAAAAGTAGGAAATGGCGTGTGTGGTACCGCTGTTAGAGATAGAGAAGTTCAAAGAATAGATAATGTTCATGAATTTCCAGGTCATATTGCCTGTGATAGCGACTCTAATTCAGAAATTGTAATACCTATTATAAAGGATGAGGTAGTTTATGGTGTCCTCGATATAGATAGCTATGAATTCAATACTTTTACAGAGCTTGAGGAAGTATATTTAATAAAATTTGTGGAAAAGCTTAACCAATATATAGATTGGAATAAATTATAGGAAATGGAGAATTTAGATGATAGAAATAGGAAAAATGAACGCCTTAAAGGTAGTTAGAGATTGCGAATTTGGACTTTATCTTGATGGAAAAACTGAAAGGTCTGCTGATGATATACTTATACCTACTAAAAGCATAAGAGGAGAGGTTAAGATAGATGATACTGTAGATGTATTCATATATAGAGACTCAAAAGATAGAGTTATTGCTACAATGAAAGAAGTAAAGGCTCAAGTTGGAGAACTTGCTTATTTAGAAGTAGTAGATAAGTCAGCTATAGGTGCTTTTGTTAACATCGGATTAGAAAGGGATGTACTTGTACCTTTTAAAGAGATGGTTTATGATTTAGAAGTGGGTAAGAGTTACTTATTTTATTTATATTTGGATAAGACTGATAGAATAGCAGCCTCTACAAAGGTAGATAGATATCTTAATAACACAAACTCATATCTCATAGGTGAAGAGATAGAGGGGATAGTTTATGGTAAACATAAAAGTGGTAACATAATGATAGCTCTTGAAAATGCTTATAGAGGAATAATACTCACTAAAGAGTATTTTCATGATATACCAATGGGATCCGTATTAAATGTTAGAGTTAAAAGATATTTTGAAGATGGAAAGACTGAGGTAAGTCCTAGAAAGAAACGTATGGAGGAAAGGGATGAGCTTCAAGAGACAATTTACAATTACTTAAAAAGTCATAAAGGAGCTATGAGATTTAACGATAAAAGTTCTGCAGATGACATAAAAAAGCAGTTTAATGCAAGTAAAAATGCCTTTAAACGTGCTTTAGGAGGATTAATGAAACAAGGATTAATAGAGCAGAATGAGAATGGAACTAGGATTAAATAGTTAATTCTATATTAAATATTTAAAAGCATTAGGTTTTCTATAGAAGATAAATCTAAGGCTTTTTTATTGTATTGCTAAAAGATTAGTTTAGTGTTCTTAGAGCTCATAAAATATGTGTTGAAGTAAATAGTTTTATATAAGTTATGGGAATTTAGATATTCTGTAGAAATAAAAACAGGACATGATGGAGAGGTTCTCCAACACATCTTTAGTTAATATTATTTCTACTAGATATTTGATTACATCAAATAATAAATATGCTATTTATTGAATTTAAAAAAGTTAGTATATAAATAATAGCTAGATACTAGACATTGAAGAAATGGAGTCATTTAATAGATTTGTAGCTTCTATAGTGCTTATGTTTTTTATTAAGCTTATTTCATCAATTAAGAATTTTTTTGTATTATTTAACATTTGTTTTTCATTTGAATTTAAAGGCTTACGACTATTAACTTCTGTAAGGTTACAGATTACTTCAACGTAGTCTGTTAAGCTACCGGATTTTAATTTAAGGTTATTAGCATGCATTCTTTCTTTGCAATTACTATTGTTTAAATCTTCTAGTCTACTACTAAAATCATTAATACTATTTAGAAAATTATCTAAAATAGTTCCATCACTAATTAATCTTATATTAGAAGATTCTAAGCGGCTAATTGGAATCATTATTTCTAGGTTGTTATTTAACAGGTTTATCTTGTAGTAATTTTGTACTTTACCTCGAATTTCCTTTTCCTCCACTGAATCAATTATACCTACACCTTGGCTAGGATAAACAATTTTATCACCGATATTAAACAAATAAATCGCCTCCATATTTAATCATAATATAAGTATAACATAAAATGAATTAATTAGCAAAATTCCAATTTTAGCATAAAATAATAAACGTGTCAATTAGTAATTTGGAAGTTTAATATATTAAGGAAATAGTATTAAATTTAAACTTAAGGAATTTATTACTTGTTAAGGTAATCTATTAGAGAGTGTAGAAAATTTTATATTGTGCGGGTAAAGTTTTACTAATAATTAAGTAATGATCATGAATGATTAAAAAGAAAGCATTAACAAATTGCCAATATAATTTGTTTTGCTAGCTATGATGGGTTAGGAGAGAGAGTTATCTAGTAAACTAGTAGCCTCCACAGTAGTTATGTCTTTTGCTAAACTTATTTCTTCAATTAAAAACTTTTTTGTAGCCTTTAACATCTGTTTTTCACTTGAGGTTAAAGGTTTACGCTTATTAACCTCCGTAAGGGTATAGATTACTTCAGCATAATCTATTAAGGTACCTGATTTAAATTTAAGTGTGTTAGTAACCATTCTTTCCTTACAATTGCTATTAAGGGAATCCTCTAGTGTACTATTAAAAGCATCAATATTATTTAATAAATTATCTAAGGTTGTTACATCACTAATTAATCTTATTTGAGAATTTTCTAAACGGTTAGAGGGTATGGTTATTTTTAAATTATTATTTAATAGATTTATTTTATAATAATTTTGCATTTTTCCAGAAAACATCTTTTCTTCGATTACATTAATTATCCCTACACCTTGGCTAGGATAAACAATTTTATCACCAATATTGAACAAATAAATCGCCTCCATATTTTTGTATAATATAAGTATAACACAAAACAAATTTAATAGCAAAATTTCAATTTTATCATAAATTTATTTGTATGTCAATTAGTAATTTAGTGTAAAAATTAAAAAGGATTTGGGGAAATCTAAATGGCAATTTTAATATGAATTCTATATTCTTAGTTAACATATATAGGTTTAAAGAAAAGAAGATTTTCATAATAACTATATAAAACCATATAGGATGGTGGACAAAAGACATATCGAATTAAAGAGACAGAAGCAAGAGGCTCTATAATAGACATAATGAGAACGTAAGAGTTGATTGCAGCCTTTGAAGAGAATTCAGATTTCATCATAGAAAAAACTTAGATAATAGAATGATATAATAAAAGAGGTTAAGGGTTATAAATATACTAAAGTCAAAAAGTTTATTATATATTAAAAGAGGTGAATACATATGAGAATATTAATGATGAAGTTGGGGTTAAGGGCTAGCTGGGTTAATTCTTTAAAGGAAAAAAGAATGGTTATTAAAAGCCTAATGCAGAGAATTAAAAACAAATTTAATGTTTCTGTAAGTGAGGTAGATGACCAAGACATCCATAAAAGCATAGTTATAGGCATAGTCGCAGTTGGTACCAGCCAGGAGATTCTAGACTCGACCTATGAGGCCTTAGTTAATTTTATTGAAGATAACACTGATGGAGAAATAGTATCTATAGAAAAAGAAATAGAGGTATTTTAAATAGTTTTTTCATTAAATTAAGAAATGATTTCTTAAATTTAGTTGTAGATTTATACTTAAAGCATTATTGTACTATAGAAGGATGGTTTTAAGAGAATGTTTATATGATATAATGATTATGCATATTACAAAATATAAAATAGAAAAATTTAAAACATTAATATTTTAGGGGGAAACCAATGAGAAGAAGGGAAATTGATTGGATTAGGAACATTGCTATTTTAATGCTATTTATTTACCATACAGCAGTAATATTTGCAGATTTTGGAGATTTTTATATTAAGGCAGAAGATTCTAATTTGTTTTCGAACCTATTTATTTTATTTACGTTTTCGTGGTATATGCCACTTCTATTTTTTTTAGCAGGAGCTTCTACCTATTTTGCGTTGCAAAGGAGAAGTGGAGGGCAATATATAAAAGAGAGAATTAAGAGACTGCTTATCCCATTCATTTTTGGAATAGTAGTTATAGTTCCACCACAAACATATCTAGCAAGACTATGGAGAGGGGAAACCCATATTAATTATTTTCAGCATTTAGCACAATTTTTTACCAGTGTAAGTGATTTTATGGGGTTTGATGGAAAGTTTAGCCCAGCTCATCTTTGGTTTATAGTTTTTTTATTTATTATTTCAATAGCTGGCGTATATATAATCAAAGGACTTAAAACAACAGTAGGAGAATTTATACTTGAGAAAATTAAGCCTATACTCTTAGGAAAGCAAGGAATTTTTTGGTTGTTTTTTCTCATAGTGGCTATGGAGTTTATTCCTAGTGTAGGTGGAAAAGGAATGATAACAAATTTATTGCTATTTATTTTGGGGTATATAACTTATAGTGATAAGGACTACTTAACACAAATTTCAAAGTATAGGAGAACTTTCTTTATATCAAATATAATAATAATTATATTAGGGGCATGCTATTCACTGGCTATCCGGAATATACTTCAAGGAGAATTAGGATATATATTAGATACTATTATAAAAAATATTCTCTTGATAACAATGGGAATTACAATAATAGGGTATAGTATAAGATACTTAAATAAGGATCATAAATTATTATTCTATTTAAACAAAGCATCCTTTCCTGTATATATATTACATCAAACTATACTTCTTTTAATAGCTTTTTATATTATGCCATTGATGTTACCAGCTTGGATTTCCATGCCACTAATAATTGGATTATCTTTTGGAATGACCTTTTGTGCATATGAAGTATGTAAGAGAATAAAACCAATTAGTATATTGCTTGGAATGAAATAGATATTTCAAAATAGGACAGATTTAAGAAATTTAAATTTCTTAGAATTGAGAGTTCTTATATTTTAGAAAAAAATGACCCTGCATTTAAATGTGAGGTCATTTCTGTTAGAGTTACTAAATATTATAGATATTCTAAATGAAAATTTAGTATTTAGTTACAAAAGTTGTTTAACTTGGATTATAATAATAGTAATTTATATTAAACCAATTAAATTTAAAATGGTTTAATAATATAAATTGTATAGATGAATTTCACTATATATTAATAGTAGTGAAGGTAGGTAATATACTATGGAGGTGTAATAATGTCAGATGTACAAAAATTAAAAACTAGAGAAGAAGTAGAAGAAAAGTATAAATGGAAGGTAGAGAAGATGTATTCTTCTGATGAAATATGGGAAAGAGACTTTAAGAAATTAAAAGAAAGTGTAAGTGTTCTTTTAAAATTTAAAGGAAAGCTTAATAATGGACAGGAACTTTTAGAATACTTAGAAAACTATGAAAAAATATCTAGCCTATATGAAGATTTAATTGTATATGCTCATTTAAGAAGTGATGAAAATACAGCTAATTCAAAATATCAAGTTATGATGGAGAAGATATCTACATTTGGAGCAGAGTTTAGTGGAATTACATCTTATTTTGTGCCTGAATTATTATCTATGGATAGCAAAAAGGTTGAGGAATTAATAGCTAATGTTAGTGGTTTAAAGCATTATGAGATTTACATTAGAAATATTCTTGAGGAAAAACCTCATATTTTAAGTGAAGAGGAAGAGAAGATTTTAGCTACTGTAAGTGATTGTTTAAGTGCTCCTAGTAACATATATAAAATGCTAGCCAATGCAGATATGACATTTCCAATGATTGAAGATGAAAATGGCAATAAAGTAGAACTTACAGATTCAAACTACGGATTGTTTATAACGAACAAGGATAGAACTGTTAGAGAGAATGCTTTTAAAGCATTATTTGGAACCTATAAGAAGTTTGAAAATACGATTTCAACCTCTTATACTGCCTCTGTGAAAAACTTTATTTTTGATGCTAAAATTAGAAAATATAATTCATGCCTTGAAAGTTCACTGAAGCCAGACAAAATACCAGTGGAAGTGTATCATAATGTAGTTAGTACTATAAATAACAGAATAGATTCACTTCATAGATATGTAGAATTAAAAAAGAAACTATTGGGCTTAAATGAAATTCATATGTATGATTTATATGTGCCAATTATAGAAGCCCCAAAATTTAATATTCCATATGAAGAAGGATTGAAATTATGTGAAAAGGCTCTAAAACCAATGGGAGAGGAGTATATATCTATCTTCAATAAGGGAGTTGAAAGTGGATGGATAGATGTGTATGAAAACAAAGGAAAACGAGGAGGAGCATATTCTAGTGGTAGCTATACTTCTATGCCATATATTTTATTAAATTACAAGAATCTTGTAAATGATGTATCTACCCTAATTCATGAAATGGGTCACAGTATTCATTCCTATTATTCAAAAAAGCATCAACCATATATTTATGCAGATTATGTATTATTCTGTGCAGAAGTTGCATCCACTACTAATGAATGTTTACTGATGGATTATTTAATTAAAAATGAAACAGATAAAACAAAAAGATTATATTTGATAAATCAACAACTAGAAGGTATAAGAACTACAGTGTTTAGACAAACCATGTTTGCAGAGTTTGAATTAATTGTTCATGAAAAAATGGAGCAGGGGGAAGCACTATCCAGTGATGATTTATCTAGTATATATCATGATTTAAATGTAAAATATTTTGGAAGTTCTATGACAGTTGATAGTGAAATAGATATTGAATGGGCTAGAATTCCGCACTTCTATAGAGATTTTTATGTATATCAATATGTAACTGGTTTTGCTGCTGCAAACTCTTTCTATCAAAAGATTTTAAATGAGGGAGCAGAAGCTGTAGAGAAGTACAAAGGATTCTTAAAGGCTGGGGGTAGTGATTATCCAATAGAGATTCTAAAAAGGGCGGGAGTAGATATGACCACTCCTAAGCCACTAGAAGATACTATTAATAGATTCGATGAGCTTTTAACTATGCTAGAAGCAGAATTACAATAAAAAATATATATTAGAGAAAGTCTTCATATAATGTCTATGAGGACTTTCTCTAATATATTGATTTTTAAAATTTAAAAGAAAATTCTCAAACTAATTATAGTTAATGTAGGAGATATTAAGCTTTTCTTTGTAGTGACGATAATTATATCAGGTGATGATAATTATGTTAAATGTGGAAATTATTTCAAAGAATAAAAAGTATATTCCATATAAATATATAGGTACTACAAAGGAAAAAAAGGGTGAAGATGAATTGGATTTTAATAAATTACTTGATAATGAAGTTCATAGTATTAGAAGCCAATACAAAAAAGCACAAAATTTTGTAGCAATACTTAATTCATTGTCTCTTGAGGAAAATGAAGATATATACTTAAAAGAAGATGGTAGGTGGGATATTATAAGAATTATTCTTGATTGTGGTTTAAATCCTGAGAATTGTAATTATGAAGAATTAAATAAATGTATAATGGTTATGGTAGATAAAGGAATCATAGAAGATTCAATGGTTAATGATTTTATAAGCATGCCAATGTATCCAATTATTCAAGTAACAAATAATTTTAAAAACAATTTTAATTTTATAAGTTACTTAGAAGAACAAATAAATCTAATGAAATCTTTGGAATTTGATGAAAATGTTGATTTGTTTGAAAGAATAAAAGAAATTTTTATAGATGAGGATTTATAATATAGGATCTAAAAAAAAAGATCTATTAATTATATTATACTAGGAGGTTTCATATGTATTCCATAGTAAAATTGGAAAGTAGTCAAAGTCTTGATTTAGCTAGAATATGTCTTAATGCTTACCCAGGGGTTCCTCTAACCCCAGAAAAATATGCAGAGGGTATAAATATTCAAAATTCCTATGACTTTATAAACTTTTATTGCTTATTTAAGGATAAAGAACTCTTAGGTGGAATGAGGTTGCATGATTTCCAAATGAATTTACTTCAGAAGAAAGTTTTTGCTGGGGGGATTGGGGCTGTCGCTGTAGATTTGCTTCATAAAAAGGAAAAAGTAGCATTGGAGATTATAAAATTTTTTATTTATCATTACAGAGCAAGAGGAGCTTCCATGGGCTTATTGTATCCATTTCGACCAGATTTTTACAAAAAAATGGGTTTTGGATTTGGTACAAGTATTAATCAATTTAAAATCAAGCCTTCTGATCTTCCGAAAGGAAATTCTAAAAAAAATATTGTATTTTTAAATTGTAGTGATAGTGAAGAAATGTGTAGATTCTACAATAGTATGGGGGATAAAACTAATGGACTTATTAAAAAAGTTCCGAAAGAGTTTGAATCTATACTTAATAGAGAATCAAATAAGGTTATAGCATATAAAGCAGGAGAAAGGATTTTAGGATATTTAATTTTTTACTTTCAAAAAGGAGAAACTGGATCTTTTGTGATAAATGATATTTTTGTATCTTCATTATTGTTTGAAAATTATGAAGTTTTCTTGCAGCTTATGACATTTTTATATACACAAAATGATCAAATAAGATATGTAATAATAAATACCCAGGATGAAAATTTTAGATTTGCATTAAATGACCCAAGAAATAACTCGGATAGAATCTTAACATCTGTATATCACGAGTGCAGTACTCAAGGAACCGGTATAATGTATAGAGTTATAGATGTTACTAAACTTTTTATAGACTTAAAGGAGCATAACTTTAATAATATAAATTGTAAATTGAAGTTAAATATAATAGACACCTTTATACCTGAAAATCATGGCAGCTACGTAGTTCACTTTAATAATGGTGTAGCCTCCATGGTGAAAAATTACAATTATGAAGTTCAGCTAACTTTAGATATTGCTGATTTTTCATCATTAATTACTTGTGCAGTTGACTTAAAATCTCTTTATAAATATGGAAGAGCACAATTATATAACAAAGAGTATTTAAATACTTTAAATGAACTTTTTTCAAGTGATAGCAAGCCTTTATGTATGACTGATTTCTAAAACTATAAGTTAGGAATCTTCAAAAAAATAACTAGTTAAGCTACTGTCTATTTGACTAGTTATTTTCTTCAAATGCTTTAAATAAAATTATTGTGGTATAGATTAGTATAACATCATAGACTAAGGAGGGTATTATGGGGAAAATTTTAGTTATGGGAGGAAGTACTTTCGTAAGTAGTTCCTTAGCTCAATATTTAATTCAAAGAGGATATACTGTAGATTTGCTGACAAGGGGAATAAAGGAGATTACATATAGCGGATATAATCAGCATATAGTATGTGATAGAAAAAATAGAGAAGATTTGAAAAAGCATCTAAAAAATGAACAATATGAATTTATCTTCGATATAACAGCTTATTCTAAGGAAGATGTGGAAATACTTTTAGATTCTGTAGCCATTGACAGCTTACATAAGTATATATTTTGCTCCAGTGGTGCTGTATACAAACCATCTGAGGTTGCTGTAACCGAAAGCTATGAAAGAGGGGAGAATATTCACTGGGGCCAATATGGGATAGATAAAAAATCAGCAGAGGATTATATAATATGTAGCGGAATAAATTATACTATTTTTAGACCTACTTACATATATGGAGAGGAGAACAATCTATATAGAGAGGGATATTTTTTTGAGAGAATTAAAGATAAAAAAGTTGTACCAATGCCATATGGTAAGAATATAAGAACCCAGTTTATTTATATAGAAGATCTAATAAAAACCTTTGAAAGTGCTATGCATAGTAAAAATAATTCAGGGATATATAATATTACGAATCCTGATATAATCTCATGGAAAGATTTTATAGAAACTTGTGGATTAGTGATTAAAGAAAAACCTATGATAAAAGAAGTGGATAGTAATAAATATGAGGTGAGAACATATTTCCCATTTAGAGATGTGACTTATATACTAGATATAGAAGCTCTAAAAAGAGATGGATTATATATACCTAACACTTCTTTAAGAGAGGGTTTAGAGAAAACTTATAAATGGTATATAAAAAATAATATAAAATTAGTAGATAATAGAATGGCAAAAATTGAGGAAATAGTTAAAGAGAAATTTTAGACATTCTGAATTTAGAGGGAGAGATTCTGTTTATTGAGAAGAGGCTAGTAATATTGCAAGAGATATGAAATGTTCAGTGGCACTAGTGGCATTAAATAGAATTATAGAGAATCTGATAAAGAAATATCTGTATAAAGGGTATTTCTTTTTTATGACTAGAATAAAAAATGAACTATATTAATGGTGGTGAATAGCATAATAATATAAGTAATAACTATAATAAATATGACTAGGAGAAGGAAAATGGATTTGATTTATATGTTGCCATTTTTTATTAATGATAGTAAAGAGCATTTTAACTATGAAATGAACATGGCTAAGGAGTGCTTTGAGAGTCTAAAGGATTGTGGATCTATAAAATTAATAATATACAATCAAGGGATATTAACTAATAAGGAAATTGAAAATTTATTAAATAACTATTCTAATATTAGCTGTGACATAATAGGAAGTGGAGTAAATGAGGGAATTCCTAAGGCTAGGTATAGAATGCTACAATATATATTTGATAAATATAGGGAAGCTAAGTATATTGCAGAGATACATTTAGACATGATTTTTACTCCTAATTGGGATAAGCCTCTAATAGAATATTTAGAGAATAGTGATGAACCTATAATATCCCCAAGAATCTTAATTCAAGAGGCGTGCGGAAAATATAGATTCATTGATAATGAAATAGGAGTAGATTTTCCAAGCAGTTTATTAGAGCGAGTAAATATGCTTAATAGCTGTTGTGAAGATATAGTTATAGAAGGATTTGCCCATCCTATAATTCACAAGGTAGAAATATTAAAAAACATAAATCCATATGATGTAGGGTTTTTAACAGGAAAACAGGGTTATGAAGATGATAGCATAATTCTTGGATATAATTATTATATTGGAACAAGGCATAAATGGAGCCCTAAAATTAGTTTTAAAACTTGTGTATATCATAAGGGGGTAGGGCAAAGGGATAAAGTTGATAATATAAATATAGATTTTAACCAGAATGTTAATGGATTAAATGCTCAATATGGAGCTTACGGGTTTAAAGAGCTATATAGAATTACGGGGAAATTATCTTTTTTAGATTTATATAATCAATGTGTAAGGGATAAAAAAGCTTACAAATATGACCTGTTTTACGATGACGATTATACTTCAAGATATATAATTACTACAGATATTAACACTAACAATTGCACATTAAAATTTCCTATGGATTGGTGGAGTAGGCTATTTGAATATCCTTGGGCCATGAAATTTGTGAAAAAAGAAGATAGATGTTTAGATGCTGCTTGCGGTGCTCCTCATCCTTTCAAATTTTATCTAGCCAGTGTATGCGAAAAGGCTTGGGCCTGTGATATTGATGAAGACATCACAGATAATAATAAGATACTGTCAAGGGTAGCACACTATTTTAGTAGAGAAGATGTAGTTCTAGCAAAAAAATATATAGATAGAATTGATTTTAAAAAAGCTGATTTAACAAAATTACCTTATGATAATGAAATGTTTACTAAAGTATTTTGCATTTCAGTTATAGAGCATTTACCACTAGAAGCTATAGAGAGCACATTAAAGGAATTTTATAGAGTATTACAAAAGGATGGATTGCTAATATTAACTGTAGATATTCCTACAGCAAATCTACAGCAATTATTAGGATTTATAACAGAAGTAGGCTTTAAATTTGCAGGAGAGGTAATTTTAGATAAACCTAATAATGCAATTTACTCTACATTACTTGGTGGATTAAATTGTTTTAGATTGTTATTAAAGAAATGATTTATTTATTAAAAGGCTCTATCTAAGTCAACATGCTTTTAGATAGATCCTTTTTTAGAAAATTTTATTATTAAAATTCTTGTAATTCCAAGTTAGCTCTTCTATTATCTAAAGGATTAAGATTAATGTGATGGACATTTTCATTATCACTAGGAGTCATAAGAAGCTCATCTAAATAAATTCTTCCATTAGGCGTATTAGCGACAACGAAGATATCATCATATTTCTTATATACTACCCAGTTGTATTCAGCAGTGATAACACTATGTAAGTCTTCTTTAGAAATTAAAGCCTTGGCTTGAGCTTTCCCATATTTATCTTTTAGGATTATACCAATAGTGTTTTCATCTATTTCTTCATGATCATTTATAGTGTTTCTTTCAACTATTTCTAAATTACATTTCCTATTATCTAAGGTATCTCCATTTATATGTCTAATTGGAGCTTTAGGATTAATATTTAAGATTACACTTTGAAGAGTTTGCTTTAGTGGTTTAGATTTTTTATTGGTTTTTGTTGAACTTATATTTTGAGCTATGTAGTTGTTAAAATCTTTATGCCATTCAACAAACCAAGTTCCCATAGCTTTAATTCTCTCTAAATCATCAGCATCTATTTTAGCAATAACCTCTGAGCCATTCTTTTTTTGCATTGTAATTAAAACAACATTGTCTTTAATTTGGTATATGTTTTCTATATTTTTATAATTAGTATTTATGTAAAACACCTCTTTCATGTTCTTTAATATCCAAAAGAAAATAATAAATTAAAATACACTAAATAATAATTAGTGATTTTCTTTCAGATGCTTTAATAATAATAACAAGTATAACAGAGTAAGTGATAAAATGATACTAGGATAAATAATACTGTAATTTGAAAAATAAATACACTTTGTCCAGTAGGAATTTTATTGGAACTTAGGTGTATAAATAAAATAAATAGTTGAGGTGTTTTATGGAGAAGATGTTAGTAACGGGTAGTGAGGGATTTTTTGCTTCAAGGCTTATTGAGTACTATAAGGATAATTATGAATTTATATTGTTAAATAGAAAGAATTTTGATATTACAAATGAAAAGGAGGTAATAGAACTTTTTAAAAGAGAAAATATAGATTTTGTTTTACATACTGCTGCAATTGCTGATACTCAAAAATGCGAGAAATTTCCTAACTTAGCACAACAGATAAATGTAGATGCTACAATTAATATGGCAAAAGGATGTGCTTTGAAGAATAGTACTTTAATATTTACAAGTAGTGAACAAATATTTAATGGAAATATAGAAGAGGGACCTTATAGTGAAAATATTATGCCCATGCCTAATACTGTCTATGGACATAATAAACTAAAAGGAGAGGAGGAGATTATTAAATTCCTTGATAAATATTATAATTTAAGGTTAACATGGATGTTTTCCTTTCCAGAAAGAAATAAAAAAATAAATCATAATATAATTTATAATACGTTAAATGCCTTAATAAATAATAGCGCCATGAAGATGCCAGATGGTGAGTTTAGAGGGATGACCTATGTGTATGAGGTTGTTAAAAACTTTAATAAAATTTTAGAGATTCCTTATGGTACCTATAACACAGGCAGTGAGAATGAATTATCTACTTATGATACTGCACTAAAGATACTTAAGCACATGAACTTAGAGCATAGAGCAGGTGAAATCATAATTAGAGATAGTGAAAAGTTCAAAGAAAAAAAGAGAGATTTAAGAATTTCCAATAAAAAGTTAAGAGATTATGGAATTAAGTTTTCAAATACAGAAGAAGGTATTAAAAGATGTATAGAGGAATTTAGTAATTAGAGATTATTGAATTTAAATATAGTATTTGCTATATTTAAATTCAAGTTATTTTAGATAAATATATTTATGAGGAGGAAACACTATGAAGTGTAGACCAAAATGTGGAGCTTGTTGTATAGCACCTTCTATAACTTCGACTATACCAGGGATGATTAAGGGAAAACCAGCAGGAGTAAGATGTGTGCAACTAGATGAAAATAATATGTGCAAAATATTTGGAGATAAGAGAAGGCCTAGGGTATGTGGTAGCTTAAAACCTTGTAAGGACATGTGTGGTAATAGTAGAGAAGAAGCTATAGAATACCTAGCTAAATTAGAAAAAGAAACAAGTCCAAATTAATTGAACCGTTTCTATATTTTAAATTAATTTATATCATGGACTAGAAGTTCTTTAACATAGTTTGGTAGTGCGAAAGCTCCTAGATGTAAGTCAGTATTATAATATTTTGTATCAATATTTAGAGAATTCCAACAATCGGCATTGAAATCTTTTATTGGATGAAAAAATTTCGATGCAAAACAGAACATCCAATGTCCAGATGGATAGGTTGGCATGTGATATTGATAAGCTTCACATATATTGAATAATTCTTTAAGTTTTGTAAAAGATCTCCTCATTTCTTTTGAATTATTAGGATAATAAGGACTTTCACATTGATTTATTAATATTCCTTTTTCAGTTAAGGAAGTAAAGCAATCATTGTAGAATTCTTTTGTAAATAGACCTTCGCCAGGTCCAATGGGGTCTGTAGAATCTACTATAATTAAGTCATATTTATTTTCTTTGCATTTAATGAATTCTATTCCATCTTCAAAATATAAATTAACACGAGCATCTCTCAATTTATTGGCAGTGATAGGTAAAAATTCTTCACAGACTTTAACTACTTGTTCATCTATTTCAATCATATCTATATTATCTATAGTTGTATATCGAGTTAACTCTCTTACAGTACCGCCATCACCAGCACCGATTACTAGTACATTTTTAATATCAGGATTTATTGCCATAGCTACATGAGATATCATTTCATGATAAATAAATTCATCTTTTTCAGTAACCATTGTCCAGTTATCTATAACAAGAACTTTACCAAACTCATAAGTATCTAAGATATCTATTTTTTGAAAGTTACTTTGAGAAGAGTAAAGGTGATTTTTAACTTTCATTGAAAAATTTACGTTGTCAGTTTGATTTTCTGTATACCATAATTCCATATTAGCCATATCACTTAAGCCTCCATCTTATAGTTCATTTTCATATGGTCATAAGCACCATGACTAAAGGTTTTCACCTTATCAATTAAGCCTCTTGCAACCTCTGTGGATTCACTTCGTTCAGCCTTCAGAACTTTTTCAAGATAAGCAAATCCTAACCATGGGTTAACAGTATCACCACAGGTAAATAAGTCTACTGAAGCATAGCCATACTCTGGCCAAGTGTGTATAGTAAGATGAGATTCCTGGATTATTACAGCACCGCTGACTCCCCAGGGATTAAATTTATGAAAGCAACTTGTGACTATTGTTGCATTAGCCTCAATTGCAGCTTGTTTCATATATTCTTCGATAATAGCATGATCCTTTAAGAGTTCTATATCGCAGTTATAATACTCTACTAAAATATGTCTACCTAATTGTTCAATTTTCATAATAAATCCCTCCGTAAATTAATTTTAATTCTATCCAACAGACAAATATTTAACTAATAAAAATGCTTCACTCATGTGACCTCCTTAAAAAATATAGAAAAGTTTAGTATTTATAAACTCAAAGTTAAATTATACTAACTTTAATTATTTTAACAGGAAAATTATTTGTTGTCAATAATAGTAAATAAAATTATATTATAGTAAATTTATCCAATTTGAAAACAATAGATTTCGAGATTCTTTCCAAAGCTCTTTTATACCTAAATTAGGATTATGATTCTCAAAATAATTATCAGGAATATTTATAGGTAACCCCTTACTTAAATCCCTAAAATACTCATTTTTTAATATCTCTTTATCATATTCGATATGACCTAGAAATAAGACATTTTTATAATCCTTTGAGGTGATAGAAAAAGGACCTACTTCACTAGAGTCTGATAATATACTAAGCTCTGATATCTTTAATATATCCTTCCTATCTATATAGGTATGACGTGAGTGTGGAGCATAAAATTCATCTTTTATACCTTGAACTAAGGGATTAGGATTTACTATTCTATGAGAAAATACTCCAAAGGCTTTTTTCTCTAAAGGATATTTATTTATATTGTAAAAATGATACAGAGCAGCTTGTGCCCCCCAACATATATAAAGAGTTGACTTTATATTTTTATGGGCAAAATTCATTATTTCTTCTAATTCATTCCAGTAATTAACATCAGTAAAATCCATTTTTTCCACTGGTGCTCCTGTTACTATTAGGCCATTATATTTTGAAAACTCCATTGACGAAAAAGTAGTGTAAAAGTCATTTAAATGGCTCTCAGATACATGGGTAGGCTTGTGGGTTTTTGTATATATAAAATCTACCCATATATTTTTTTCATTATGGCCTATAGATTTTAATAATTGTAATTCTGTTTCGATCTTATTAGGCATTAGATTTAATATAGCAACTGATAGTTCTTGCTCTTTTCTCCAGTTTTCTTTAAAGATAACATCTATGCCATTGGTTATTAATTCGTCAATATAAGGTAACTCTTTACTTAAAATTAATGCCATTACTTTATCCTCCTAATAAGGCATATTAAAAAATAGCTAGTTAGTATCCTAGTCTATTTTGTGTCATATGTCTAAAATTTTATTTCAAAGCAAAACCCCCTTTTATCTGTAAAGATAAAAGAGGGTAACTAAACATTATTATTATTAGCTCTTCTTATCTCTCAGGATAAACCTGCTGGATTTGGCACATTGCATATAAGCTGTTGCCAAGACTTCATAGGGCCAGTCCCTCCGCCTTTCTTGATAAGAACATTATTCAATTTTAAAAACATTTTAGAATATAGGAGAGGTTTTGTCAATGGTTTTAGAGAGGTTTTATGGTAAAAGCTTTTATAACTATATTAAGGTATCTTCAAATATTTGTAATTTGTGAAGAATTATAAAAATATAATTAGAGTAGAGCAATAATTAAAATAATGTAATTTTTAACATATGAATAAATATATAAGAATTATAGGTTAGTACATTGAATTTTTTCAAGATACAATCAAAATAGTACTAAATACAGTCAAAATCATATTAAGTACAGTTAGTTGTTGAATATAAATTTATGAGATATATAATATAATTATCAAGTGATTCTTAGCTTTAGATGTAGTTTGCTTATATATGAATACTTTCGCCAGTTGAAGCTTAGGAATTCTACTATCTCCCACTTAAATAGGATGGGAGTGTTACGGATGATAGCCATCGGATAAAAAAATAGGGGTGAATATTTTGGAAAAAGAGATTTTAAATTTACAAGAAGTGTGTGAATTATTAGAAGTAGGAGAAAAAACTATGTTAAAACTGCTTCGAGAAGAGAGTATACCTGCTAGAAAAATAGGAAGAGAATGGAGAATGAGTAAAAAAGCCATTATAGACTGGATAGCTGCAGGAGTGTCCTTAAATTATAATATTTCTGAGTCAAATGTTAGTTATTCTGAATATAAAAGGGATAATTTTAAGGTTTTAATTGAGGAATTAAAAGATAAACTAGACAAATTAAGTTCAACAAATACTGTAAATTCTATAATAAAAGATATGGATAAGAATATAGAAATACCCAAAGAAGTAACCTTAGATGTTTCGTATAAACAGAAAAAAGGAATGGAGAAGATTGGACTTAAATTTTATTGGCCGATAAGAGAAGAATAATAAATGGGGGATTACTATGAGGAATAAAAACAATACAATATTTGCGCCACCTAAAAATGGAGAAAAATTAATATCATATATTATAAAATATCAAAGGCAGTTTTGGATAACAGCTATTACAGGAATAGTTTTTAATACAGCAATTGTATTTGGTCCTATCTTTCAAGGAAAGTTACTGGATGCAGCTATTTCTTCTAAAGGCATAGATGATATAATTGGCGCTGGGTTGCAATTTATAGGAATTACTTTAGGGTTTCAAATAGCTAGATTCTTCAAGAGATATTATGTAAGAAATATGGCAAACGGCATTAGTGGAGATATGCGTATAGGTATAATGGGAAGTATATTACAGGACGATTTAAATAATGTAGAGAAACAAAAAATAGGAGATATGATGTCGAAGACTATTGGGGATGTCGACATTGTAGTGGAAGCTGTAAGAAAAACCATCACTGAATTATGGGATACTTGGGTACTCATGATTGCTTACTTTGTTACACTGATGATCTATGATATAAGAATAACTTTAATAGCATCTATACCAATTCCTTTAGTTATTATATTGGCTCAGAGAATGAAAAAAGTTGTGAGTTTGAAAGCTAAGGCTTCAAGAAAAGCTAATGGTAGAACCACTAACCAAATTAGAAAAATGATTTCTGAAATTAATATTTTACGATTATTTGGAAGAGAAGAAGGAGAGTTGGAAAGGTTAGAAGAAAAGTTAAAAATTCAAGCTAATAAAACAGCGGTGGCTACAGTGCTGAAAAATGGGTTAGCACCGATTTATGCATCTTTAGCAACAGTAGGAATTCTCATAGTTATAGCATTAGGTGGAGAGAAAGTTATAAATGAAAGTTGGAGCATAGGAACATTTACTGCGTATATTACTATGTTTTTATCACTAGCAACTAGAACTACTACAGCTGCTAAGGTTTTTAATATTCAACAAGGAGCTAAGGCTTCTTGGGATAGAGTTAAAACTTTATTAACCAACAATACATTACAGGACTATCCAAAGAAAAATAGTCTTGATCCTCACAGAATAAAAATTAAAAATCTATGTTTTAAATACCCAACAGGAGATAGGTATGCTGTAGAAAATCTTTCAATGGATTTATCTGGTGGAATGATAGTAGGAATTACTGGTGCTGTGGGTTCAGGTAAAACTTCTTTAGCACTTGCATTAACTGGCCTTTATGATTATGAAGGAGATATATTTTTAGATGATGTTGAGTTAAGAAATATATCCTATGAAGATAAATTAGCTACTATAACCTATATGGGTCATGATTCTTTTCTATTTTCTCAAAGTTTAGAGGAGAATATTACTTGGGGAAATACTAATGAGGAGAAGCTTGATGACATATTAAAAATAGTAGCATTAAAACAGGATATCAATATTTTTGAAAAGGGTATAAAAACAGAAGTTGGAGAAAAAGGTATTAAGGTTTCAGGGGGACAAAGACAAAGAATAGCTTTAGCTAGAGCCCTATATAAAGATGCTAATATCGTAATATTGGATGATCCATTTTCAGCTATAGATATAGGTACTGAAAAGAAAATTATTCAGAAATTACGAAAGAATATTCAAAATAGAACTATATTTATTTTTTCCCATAGGCTTAATATGTTTAAGTACACTGATGGGGTTATAGTATTAGATAAGGGGAAAATAGTAGAAAGAGGTACCCATGAAGAGCTTGTTAATTCTCAAGGAATCTATAATAAAATTATAGATTCACAAAGTTTTATAGGGGGTGGTGAGTAATATGAAAAGAAATAAAACAGTAACTACGGCAATTAAAAGTACTTGTAAAAATAGGCCATTAGCTATAATAGGCTTAATTTTAGCTATTATCATGGGAATTGCTATGCAATTACTTCCACCTCAAATTTTAAAAAATATTATAGATAATAATATTTCAAAAGGGATAAGTGAAGGTGTTTGGAAATTGTCTTGGCTTTATCTAATGGCTGTAATCATAAGTGGTATGGCTGATTTTCTACGAGAATTTATGATGGCAATTATAGGACAAAATATACTTTCTAATATAAGACTTAATATGGGGAAAAAATTAAGTAGGCTTCCTATATCATATTTTTCTAATAATAGTGTGGGAGGAATAATGAGCTATTTTACATCTGATGTGGATGCTGTGGGAACTCTATTTACTACCGGAATAATAGGAATGTTGGCAGATGGATTAAAGGCATTAGGAATATTAATATCTCTATATATATTAAGTCCATATTTAATGATGTATGTGATAATTCTAGTTCCTATAATATATCTGTTGGCTAAATTCTTTAAAAACTCTACCTTTAAAGCACAAATGGAAGTTCGTAAGGCTGTAAGTAAAATTAATGGTTTCATACAACAATTATTTAATGGAATTAGAACAGTGAAAGTTTTCGGTATGGAAAGACAGTTCATAGATGATTTTCAAGAACCATTAAATGAAAATATAGAAGCAGTTAATAAAACAAGTATCTTTGATTCAGTATTTCCTTGCTTAATGCAGGTGCTTAGAGCAACTGTTATTACTATAGCTGTGATTATATCAGCTCCAACAGGATTAGGTACACTAGGATTGACTATGGGAGCAATTGCAGCAGCGGTTGACTTAATATCTAGAATGCTTGCTCCTATTGAATCTATAGCTATGGAATTTCAAACAATACAAGAAGCGGTTTCAGGACTAAAAAGAATAAATGAATTTGATGAATTAGAGGAAGAAGTAAGAGATGTGGCACCTGAAGATAAGAACTCAAGAAATTTATTTATAGATAAAAACTTTGATGATATAGCTATATCCGTAAATAACATTTCATTTTTCTATTCAGATGAAAAGCAAGTGGTTAATGGTATTTCTATTAATATAAAGGCTGGAACTAAGGTTGCCTTAGTTGGAAGAACTGGAGCAGGGAAAAGTACTATTCTTAATCTTATAGCAGGATTATACAAGCCTAAAACAGGGGATATAAAAATAGGAGAATTTGACCCGTTTTTAATGCCAGCAAATCTACGTCGAAGAATTATAGGTATAGTGCCACAATCTATTCATATATATGATGGAACTATTAAGGAGGCAATTACCTTATATGATGATACAATTACAGATGAACAGGTTATAGCTGCGGCCAAAACTGTTGGATTGCATAAGGACATCATAAAATTACCCAATGGATATGAAACTGTCATTGGGGAGGGGGAGATTCAGCTATCTAACGGGCAATATCAGTTATTAACTCTTGCTTGTGCATTAGTGTGTAATCCACCTATACTACTTTTAGATGAGGTTACATCAGGACTAGATGCACTAACAGAGCAAAAGGTATTTAAAACCTTAAAAGAAATTTCCAAGTATAGGACTATTCTTACTATAAGTCATAGAATATCTGGAATTATCGATGCTGATGAAGTTGTACTTTTAGAAAATGGAAAGATTGTAGAAACAGGAACACCAGATGAATTAGCAGGAAAGAATGGATGGTATTCCAAATATAATCAAATTGAACAGTTAGGATGGAAAATATAATAGAGGTGCTAAAATGAAGAAAACTATAGGATTATTAGCTCATGTAGATTCTGGAAAAACTACATTAGCTGAAGAGTTACTTTATATAACTAATAGTATAAGAACTAGAGGAAGGGTAGATCATAAAGATGCTTTTTTAGATAATAACATCATAGAGAGAGAAAGAGGTATTACAATATTTTCAGAGCAAGGAGTTTTTAAATATAAAGAAGATACCTATTATTTAATGGATACTCCAGGTCATGTAGATTTTTCACCAGAAATGGAGAGAGCAATGCAGATTATGGATTATGCTATTATCATAATAAGTGGAGTTGAAGGGGTACAGGCACATACAGAAACAGTGTGGAGGTTACTTAGAAAGCATCAGATTCCAACTTTTTTCTTTATAAATAAAATCGATAGGGAAGGTGCAGATGATAAAAGAGTATTAAAAGAGATAAGGGCTAAGCTTACAGAGGATGTTTGTTTTATTGATAGAGAACTAAATAATAAAGAGATGTCGGAAGAGCTTATAGAATTTATTGCAGAAAGAGATGAAAGCCTTCTTCAGAAATATTTAGAAGGAGGATATGAAGAAGGGTTATGGTTAAGTTCTATAAAAATAATGATTAAAGAAAATAGAATATTCTCATGTCATAGTGGTTCAGCTCTACAGCATATAGGAATAGAGAAATTTATAAAAAATCTTCATGAATTAACCTATACAGAATACAGTGATGAAGGCAGATTTGAGGGTAGAGTATTTAAAATACGCCATGATGAGAATGGAGGTCGAATAACTTATATAAAGGCTGTTAAAGGAAATTTACGAGTTAAAGAGGAATTAACTTATGGACGTGAAGATAATAGATTATGTGAAAAAATTAATCAAATAAGAATTTATAATGGAAGTAAGTTTAAAACTGTTGATAAAATTTCCGCAGGAGAAATTTTTGCAGTTACAGGATTATCTACTGCAATGGTTGGAGATGGAGCTGGTGAATTAAGCGAGAGAATTAACTATGAATTAATTCCAACTTTAAAGTCTAAGGTTATATTTCCAAGGAATATAAATGTGAAAGAAGTTCTAGGGTATTTTAAAATTTTAGAAGTAGAAGATCCTATATTAAATGTAGCTTGGGATGAAAGATTGCAAGAAATACAGGTTCAAATTATGGGAGTAATTCAACTTCAGGTTTTAAAGGATATTATTGAGGAGCGATTTAATTTATTCGTGGAGTTTGGTTCCTGTGAAATTCTCTATAAAGAAACTATTAGGTCTCAAGTTGTGGGTTATGGACATTTTGAGCCATTAAAACATTATGCTGAGGTACATCTTAAGTTAGAAGCTATGGAGAGAAATAGTGGTATAACATTTGAGAGTAAATGCCATTCAGATAATTTAACTAATGGAAATCAAAACTTAGTTCGTACTCACATTTATGAGAGAGAGCATAGAGGGATATTGGCAGGTTTTCCGTTGACAGATGTAAAGGTAACCCTTTTAACTGGAAGATCACATAATAAGCATACCAGTGGAGGGGATTTTAGAGAAGCAACCATTAGGGCATTAAGGCAAGGGTTGGAAAAAAGTGAAAATGTAATACTTGAACCTTATTATCAGTTTAGGATAGAAGTTGAATTGGATTATATGGGGAGGGTATTATCAGATATACAAAGATTCAATGGTACCTTTGAGGCACCAGAAAATTTGGGGGACAAAGTGATTATAAAGGGGAGAGGACCTGTAGCTACATTTATGAACTATAGTATAGAATTCATTTCATTTACTAAAGGTAAAGGAATCCTTAGTTTTATTTTTCAGGGGTATGATTATTGTCATAATGAGGAAGAAATTATTAAAAAAGTAGGGTATAATAGAAATGCTGATCCAGAATACACCTCAAGTTCTATATTTTGTTCTAAAGGTCAGGGTTTTATAGTAGAGTGGGATAGAGTAGAGGAATATATGCATTGTTTAGAGTAAGAATAATTTCTAATTTTAAATAGTATGTTCTTATTTCAATTCAATTAAGGTGTAGAAAAAGTAGCAGGACACTTAAATAAAAATACTTAACTTTGAAAGGAATTTAATTATGGAATTTGATAATTATGCTAAAACTTGGGATAGTGATAAAAGAATTGTTAGAGCGAAAACTATAGCAGAAGAAATGATTGGTTCGATAGAAAATAGTGGACAAAGTTCTGCCATGGAGTTTGGATGTGGAACTGGGCTTATAAGCTTTAATATCTATGATAAATTTAAAAGTGTTGCCCTTGTGGACTCTTCGGAAGAGATGATAAATATATTAAAGTCTAAAATCAATAAGTATAATGCAGATAATATGACACCATATCTTTTAGATTTATCTAAGGGAGACGTATTACAGAATAAATTTGATGTTATTTATAGCTCTATGGTATTACATCATATTGATGACATTGAGGGTATAATTGAAAAGCTTTATGGACTTCTTAATAGTGGTGGATGTCTATATATAGTTGACATAGATGAAGAAGATGGTAGCTTTCATAAAAATTATCCAGAATTTAGAGGTCATAATGGATTTAATCAAGAAGCTTTAAAAAATATTTTAAGTAAGGGTGGCTTTAACGATATAGAATCAAATACTTTTTATTATGATCATAAGATTATAGAAGGAGAAAAAATTGATTATTCATTGTTTTTAATAAAAGGTAAAAAAAATTAATCATATTATAATCTATGATTTAATCTTTAGGATGAAAGAATCTTAAATTATATTTTTTATTATAAATTCCAAGGTATGATAAAATAAAACCATAAAACCATAAAACCATAAAACCATAAAACCATAAAACCATAAAACCATAAAACTATAAAAGAAGATATAGATTTCATACAGGATAGAGCTACTTTGATATGAGATTATACTTTGAGCCTGTGTAAAAAATCCTCATTTGATGTTTGTAACATTGAAGTGAGGATTTTATATTATTTATGGTATAAATAACTAAAATTTACTTATATATGGTAAAATTGTTGTAAACTCATTTAAGAGGAGGATATGGTATGAATCGGCTGATATTTATAATAACTATGGCAACATTTTTATAAATGATTTCAGTCCTAAAACATCATGGCATTTAAGTGATGGTTGGAAATTTAAAAGATTATTTAATTACCTTATTGAGAAAAAAATATGGAGGAAGAGAAATGTATTTTAGGGAATATATATTTAATCTAGTATTCTTTTCAATGGCATCTATAGTATTATCAATAAGTCTTTGCTATTTACTTTACCAAATAGTTATGGTAAAGATGCAAAAGGAAAAAAAGAAGATTGAAGTATCAAATTGGAGAATTATTTTGATACTGATATTTGGAGCAATCACAATGATTAGAACTATACCTAATGGCAATATATTTGATGTTTCCATCTCAATTTTATTTTTCAGTGCAGGAATTCATTTATATCAGTATAATTTTATATTAAAAGATGGAATGTTTATAAAGGGGAGATTTATTCCTTGGAGTAGAATAGAAAATTGGGATTATAAAAAGAATAATTTTTATGAAATAAAGATAAGTTATTTATCAGGTAAAAAGGGCATTAAACCAAAAGAGATAGCTTTTGGTTTAAGTGAAAGTATTATGTTAGAATTAGAAAACATATTAAAAGATAAAATTGATAATAGAGCTTATGATATAAGTTTTAATGTGGATAAATTTGGGATAAATAAGGAAATAAAAATATTCTTATCCATGTTCTTAGTTCTATTCATAATAATGGCTATGCTTGGAGTATATAGAACCTTTAAGTTTAAATCTATAAATCAGGTATTAAAAGAAGCCTTTAAACATACCCAAACCTCTACCGTAGCAGTTTGGTATGAAGGGAAGCATACAAAAGCTAATGAGTATGAGATGAATTTTGATTTAGGGATAACAGGAAGAGAAAATAAAATAGAAGAACTTCATAATTATTTTGATACTTTTCAGTTAGGAAGAATTCAATATAAAGACCTATCTTATGATGCAATAATGGGAAAAGCATATCGGATAGAGCTTAATAAGTTAAATGGAAGTATAGAAGTTTTAATTTCTAAGGAAACTCCATTAATAGAAATTACTCATAATAGAAAGACTAGAAGTTATTTTATTTATAAAGGACCAGAGAATTTAGAGTTTATAAATATATTTGGAGAGAGCATAGATTAAATTTTAAAAATAATTTTTACAGAGGAGAGTACAATGATTAAAATTATAGAAGATAGTTTACCAATCAAAATTTCAGATAAATACACAGTTAAATATATTAGTAAAGCTGATACAGAAGCTCTTTTTCAGCTTTATAGTAATGAAAAGATAGCAAAATATGTGGTAAGGAAAGTACACAAATCTATAAATGATACTGAAGAATTTATAAAAATTATAGAACAGCGTATGAAAGTCGGAAATAATCTATACTTGGGAATTTATGATGAATATTTAAAAAAACTTATAGGTGTAGTAAGATTTCTAAAAAAAGAGGAGTTAGGAGTTTTGACTTTAGGATATGCGCTAAATGAGGATTATTGGGGACGTGAAATATTACCAATGGTAGTTAATAATTTAATAGAGCTTATTAAATTAGAAGGAGAGTATTTTAGGCTTAGAGCAACTATAAGACTAGAAAATATTAATTCCCAAAAGTGTATAGAGAAGCTTGGATTTAATTTTCAAGAAACCATTTTAAAGAGTGAAATTATAGAGGATAAAGAAATTGCAACTGAGAGATTGCTATATTATAGAAACTTAGTATAAAAAATAAGAATATATCCTATTGAAAACAGAACACATGTTTGTTATGATAATTTATGTAATCATTGTAATTTATTTGGAGGTATATATGAATATTAATGAGAGACATAAAAAAATCATGGACATTGTTAAAGAGGAATTAACTTGCTCAGCACACAATTTAGATCATGTATTTAGAGTTTATAATTTATGTTTATTAATTGCAAAATATGAGAGAAATGTAGATTTAGAAGTACTTATCCCAGCAGCTTTACTGCATGATATTGCAAGAGTAAAGGAAAGTGAAGATAAAACAGGAGAAATTGATCATGCAATTTTAGGAAGTAATATAGCAGAAGATATTCTTAGAAATTTAGAATATGAAGATGAAAAAATTAACAGTATAAAGCACTGCATTACCGCTCACAGATTCAGAACTGGAAATGAGCCAAAAACCATAGAGGCTAAAATACTTTTTGATTCAGATAAACTTGACGTTATTGGCGCTGTGGGGATAACTAGAACTTTTATGTTAGCAGGACAATTTGGGCAAAGGATAATTATAGATAGTTCTATAGGAGATTATATTAAAGATAACACCGTAGAAAATGGAAGGCTAAAGGATGTATCAAAACACACTCCTTTTATTGAATATGAAATAAAATTTAAAAAGATACCAGAAAAGTTATATACAAAAAAAGCAAAAGAAATTGGCGTTAAAAGATTGAATTTTATGGATGAATTCTTTAAAAAATTAAAGCTAGAAATGGAAGGAGCACAATAAATTGAATTAAATTAATCCTTAGATTATAGGTAACTAGGGATTTTTTTATATATACATTGAAAAAAACAGGATATGGAGATGATGATTTATGCTTAAAATTAATTTTTATAATTTAGATGAAATAGAAGAGAGTAAATTAACCTTTGTAGTTATGATGGCACGGTATAGGGATAAATGGGTGTTTGTAAGACATAGACAAAGGATCACATGGGAGATTCCAGGGGGTCACATTGAAAAAAATGAGAAAGTATTAGAGGCCGCATCAAGAGAATTGCAGGAGGAAAGTGGTGCAAGAGAGTTTAAATTAACTCCTATATGTATTTATTCAGTAGAGAGATTGGATGATGAGTCTTATGGTCAGCTTTTTTATGTAGAAATCAGTGAAATGGGACAACTACCAGATTCTGAAATTGGAGAAGTAAGGTTGTTTGATGAAATGCCTGATAATTTAACCTATCCACTAATACAACCATTTTTATATGATAAGGTCATAGAAATGAGAGCAATTAAAAATGATTAATTATTTTTCAAGAAAAAATTATCCACAGAATCAAACAGAGGCTGAGGCAAAGGCAAAAGAATTGGGATTTGAATCTCTGTTATGTATAACCGAAAGTGAAATATTTATGGGAAGAAGTAAATCTGGAATATGGTGTGTAGGTGTACCTAAAGATTATAAAAGAATAGCATTAAATGTTAAATATGAAAATAACAATGGAAGAAATAATATTATATGGTCAAAGTTTGTTAAAGACTTTCAGAATTTTAATAAACAACTTAAGAGTTATATAGAAAATAGTGAAGAATTATATTTAATTGATGATGAAGAGCTATTATGTCATTCTACACCATTAGAGAGTTTTATAGATATTTTACATGATGGAAAGCTACTTAGTTATAGCCAATTAAAGAAAGAGGAAAAGCATATAAAAAGTGTTAGAGATCTATTAGGAGAGCCAATTGATTACTTTGAATATATAGATTTATGTACTGCTGAGAGTGTTAACTCTGAAATTGTTGTGGCATCTAAGCAGTATGGGAAAATTCCAGATGATGTTAATATAAAATATAAGCCAGGTGTTAGAATATATTTTAGAGGTAGGAATTTAAAGAAGATACTTGGATTTGAAAGTGATGGATTACATATATCTATGGTACGAAATGAGTTAGATTTAGGAATAAGCTATGCTATTGTGGTACCAGATAGGGATGAATTTCAAAGATATATAATAAAGAAAAATATTAATATTTGCGATTATATAAAAAATAAAATTATATATCTAGAAAAAAAGCAATTTTGGACACCTATAGAATTTATAAAGCAGTGTAATAATGTAGTTAAGAGGATTAATTCCAAGGAATGAATATTTTATATGTGAGCTTTATAACAATATAATTGAAGATCCAGATAGTAAAATACCTTTCATAAAAGTAGAAGGAGAATATAGGTTTAGTAAGCAAGCTATAGACTAATGAATGAGATCAGGAGCAATTATAAAATAAATATATCATTATAGCTGTACATGAATTAAAGAAGTTTCTAGAATTAAATATATGATTCTAGAAATTTTTTCATATCTTACATTAATCGAAAATGATAAACTTATGGCAAAATAGTTTATACAAATATAGACAAAATAAATAAATGTTTATATAATGTATTTGAGAGGTGATTTTTATGGAAGGTAACTTAAATGAATTATTTTGGAGTTCAACCATTGAGGAAATAAAGAGGGGATATACTGAAAGTGAAGAAACTTTGCAATGTATAATTTGTGGAGAGATTTTTACAAAAGGAAAGATATACAATATTCAAGATGAATTATATGATGCAAAAAAAGCAGCAAGACTTCATATAAGAAGTAGCCATGAATCTATGTTAAAATATCTACTAGAAATGAATAGAGATTTTACAGGACTAACAGGATCACAGCAAGAGCTTCTACTATTATTTTCGAGAGGAATGTCAGATAAGGATATTTCTAGTAAATTAAAAATAGCTCAATCAACTATAAGGAATCATAGATATAAACTTAGAGAAAAAGAGAAACAAGCAAGATTATTTCTATCAATGATGGAACTCCTTTCAGAGAATACGAATAAGGAGATAAATACACTTGATAGGGACGTTATCTGTGATGCTCATAAGACTGCTACCACCTTAGATGATAGATATAATATAACAGAGGCTGAAAAATTATCTACTATTAAAGCACACATCACTGAATATGGAGCTTTAAAGAATTACCCATCAAAAGAAAAGAAAAAGATAATTGTATTAGACCATATAATGAAAAACTTTAAGAGAGACACTATGTACTCAGAAAAAGAAATAAATAGAATTTTAAAGAGAATTTATGAGGATTATGCTACTTTAAGAAGAGCGCTTATTGAGTATGGATTTATGGATAGATCAGATGATTGTAAGAATTATTGGGTAAAAGAATAAATAGATTTAAGCTGTTGATAGTATTTTTGTCAACAGCTTTTATGGTGATCTATGTTTTTGGAATTGATTTGTTTTCCCCATAATATAGGCTAGTTTAATTATAGATATTTCTTCTTCAGTCATTTGACGATTATACATTTTTTCAAATTGTTTTATCAATCCTTCAGTATCAAGGTCTTCTTTTTGTTGAGATTTCCTAGAGATTTTATTAAATGTGTATGTAGTTGGTTTCATAGAGGGACTATAGATTCTCTTAAATACTTCTACTGTATAGTGTGCATCACTAAGTGCATTATGAAAATCATCATTTATAGGTATGTTTAATAGTTCAACTGAGGTGCGTAATCCAATACTGGATCCCTTGGGAGAGTTAAAGTAGGTAGAGGCATGCTTTTGAATATTTATATATTGTTTAGGAATATTCTTTGAGGAAAGCTGATAATAGATTATATTTCTAAACAATTCCTTTATATCTATAACACCCCATACACAAAGTATAGTTTCTTCATTTCCTAGAAAGGTTAGTAAATCTTCATAAGCATCTTCAAAATCTTCACCATGGCTTAATTCTTTAGTGGATAGGTTGGTTATCTTTTCAACATAGGGGTGGAGAACTGGGTAAATTTTGGGTTTAATAATTTTATTTAAAGTAGAAATAATATTAAAATCTTCATCTAATTTTACAGCTCCAATTTGAACTATTTCAAAGGGACATTTAGGATTAGAATCATTATAATGAGGATTATCATTATATCCTTGATTAAACTCTAAATCATATATTAAATATTGCATATTTAAAATCTCCTAATATATTATTAATTCATTGTGATATAATAGTTACATTAATTTTACCCTAAATAATTAATTTATATAAGTGTAAAATTAAAATTAAGTGTTAACTATAAAAGACAGGAGGATTTTAGATGAGTGATCATATAGATATAGAAGAGTTAAATGAAAGAGAAAGTATAATCATAGATAATAAGGTTTGTATAGATTCAAATGAGGAGGCTTGGAACAAGAGCTATGAGGCATGGATTCAGAGATTTGGAGAGCCAAGAGAGGCGGCAGAGAAAATTAAAGACAATCCAATAAAACCTCTTTCTGTACTTTATGAAAAGTTTGGAGATATTAAAGGTAAAAAAATTATGAACTTGATGGGATCTAATGGAAACAAAGCCGTAGCATTAACTTTGTTAGGTGCAGAGGTGAGTGTAGTTGACTTTTCAGAGGGAAATAGGAGATATGCTATGGAACTTGCAGAGCAGGCTCAGGTTAAGATTAATTATATATTGAGTGATGTGTTAAATATTCCATCGGGGGAACTGAAAGAAGATTATGACATAGTTTTTGCAGAAATGGGTATATTGCATTATTTTACAGATCTATCTCCATTTATAAATGTAATATATAAGCTATTAGCACCTAATGGAATATTTGTGCTTAGAGATTTTCATCCAGTATCAACAAAGCTTATTACTTCAAGAGGAAGTACAGCAAAGGTTCGTAAACATAAGGTTACAGGAGATTATTTTGATGTCTCCTTAGAAGAAAAGGAAATAGCTTATTCAAAATATTTAAAACATGGGGAAGAATCTAAGAAAGTGATGCTAAGAAAGTGGAATATTGGAGAAATTGTTACCGAAGTAGCTAATGGAGGTTTAGTTATTAAATCATTAACAGAAGAGCCCAACTTATCTTCGGAAATGTTTGATAAGGGAATACCAAAAACTTTTACCTTAGTTGCTAAAAAAATATAAAATCAGATGTAAGGGGATATATATGAACTCATATGAAAGTATAGTATATGGAGAATTACAGCATTGGAAAAAGAAAATGACCAAAAGGCCAAGTATAGGAGGCACAATATCTAAAAAGGCACAAGATAAAATTAATAGCTACATCCCAGAAAAATTTCATAGTATAATTACTGAAGCTATAAAGAATATGGTTAAGGTCGTTATCTTTGGTTCAGAGTATACTACTATGGAGCCTATATTTTATGCCCCATTATCCTATAGGGAAACATTAGTTAAAGAGAAAATAGGCTTTTATAAGAAAGCTGCAACTATAAGTGGAGCAAGTACGGGGGCAGCGGGATTTGTAGCAAGTATGGCTGATTTCCCAATACTTATAGGCTTTAAAATGAAACTTTTATTTGAAGCGGCAAGCATATATGGTTATGATGTAGCAAATTATACTGAGAGATTATACATACTTTATGTATTCCAAATTGCCTTTTGTAGTGATAAAAGAAGAATAGAAGTATTTAATATTTTAAACAATTGGGAAGATTATTTAAAGACTCTGCCTAAAGACAAGGAAAAATTTGATTGGAGAACTTTTCAACAGGAGTATAGAGATTATATAGATTTAGCTAAGCTACTTCAGATAGTACCTATTATAGGAGCAGCAGTGGGAGCTGTGGCAAACTATAAATTAGTTGAAAAGCTAGGATATACAGCTATGAATACTTACAGATTAAGATATTTTAAACAAACATAGAAATATAATTATAAAGTATAAATAAATACATTAAAAAAAACTAATACTAATACTAATTCATTAGTAAAGGTAGGGATATAAATGTATTTAGTTATGTTAATGTTATTTAATTTTGTAATTTACTCGTTGTTTGGGTGGATATTAGAGAATGTATATTGCTACTTCATAAAAGGACATTTTCAAAAGGATGGATTTCTAGTAGGGCCTTTTAAACCAATGTATGGATTTGCATTAAGCTTCTTAATAGCTTTCAAGATTATTTTTAATCCTAATATATTTGTTATGTCTTTATTATGTCTAATAATACCAACCACTGTAGAATATTTAAGTGGATATATGTTAAAACAGAGCTTTAATAAAACTTATTGGGATTATTCTAATTTAAAATATAACTTTCAAGGATTAATAAGTGCAAGATTTTCTATATATTGGACAGGGTTGAGTCTACTTACAGTTTATTATATACAGCCCATTATAAATTCATTTTATTATAGATTGATTAATGCATGGGTAATTATAGTTCCTATAATAACTATAGAAATACTATTAGACTTAATGTTTAGCGTAAATGAATTAAAAAAATTCCAAAAATTATCAGAAAACTAAAGTAGATGAATTATACATTGTAGTTAGATAGGGGTTTATACTTAAATTTTATATTTAAATATAAATCTCTTCTAATTTTATAAATTATTATTTTTAAAAAGATATAAAAGATTATTACAATTTAAAACATTGAAATGGGAAAATTTATTTTAATGTTATATATTGAAATAATCATCAGAAGGTGATATATTTTATCAAGAGCTTTAATTTAGTCCAGCGAGACTAAGAAGGAGGTAATAGTTATGATAAATATAGATAAAAATTCAAGTACAATTGTGGATGTAGGTGAAAAACTTCCACTTACAAAAGCAATTCCGTTAAGTGTTCAGCATTTATTCGCCATGTTTGGTGCATCGGTTTTGGTTCCCATTTTGTTTAACATTGACCCAACTACGGTATTATTTTTTAATGGTATTGGAACATTGCTTTATGCTTTTATAACAAAGAAAAGTATTCCTGCTTATTTAGGATCTAGCTTTGCGTTTTTAGCGCCAGTATTTTTACTCATGAGTGAAGGATATAATTTTCAAACCATTCAAGGTGGGTTTGTTATTTCAGGATTAGTATTTTCTTTAGTGGCAATGGCTGTGGGTTATGCAGGGACGGCATGGATAAATAAGCTTTTTCCACCAGCAGCTATGGGAGCTATTTTAGCTATAATTGGACTGGAGCTAGCACCTACTGCAGCAGATATGGCTGGCTTTGCAGTGGGAGGGACAAATTCTCCTGTAATGAATGGTCAGTGGATAACAATATCTATGATTACATTGATTACAGTAATACTATGTAATGTATTATTAAAAGGATTTTTAAAAGTAATACCAATATTAATTGGAGTAGTCACAGGGTATGTAACAGCATGTTTTATGGGTGTAGTAGATTTTACAGCAATAAGAGAAGCTAGCATATTTGTTGTACCTCAAGTAAAATTAGCACATTTTGATTTTAAAGCTATAGTTACGATTTTACCTGCTACCTTTGTGGTAATAGCAGAACATATAGGTCATTTAAAAGTAACAAGTAGCATCGTGGGAAAAGATCTTTCAGAGAGTCCAGGCCTACATAGGTCTTTGCTAGGGGATGGTCTATCTACTATGATTTCAGGTATGTTTGGTTCAGTACCAACCACTACTTATGGTGAAAATATTGGAGTTATGGCATTAACAAAGGTATATAGCGTATATGTTATATGTGGTGCAGGGTTAATATCCATAATACTTGGATTTTCAGGTAAACTATCAGCTTTAATAAGTAGTATTCCAACTCCTGTAATAGGGGGAGTTAGTTTCCTACTGTTTGGGATTATAGCTACATCAGGGCTTAGAACCCTTATAGAGGGAAAAGTAGATTTTTCTAAATCAAGAAATTTGATACTTACTTCTGTTATATTAATTGTTGGACTCAGTGGAATAAAGGTGGTCTTAGGTACTGTAGAATTAAAAGGAATGGGCTTAGCTACTATAGTAGCTATAATACTTAGTATAGCATTCATGGTATTTGATTATTTAGGAATAATGAATGAAGAAGAATAAACTATATAGAATAGAATTGAAGTGAAATATAACTAAGGCTACAGAGAAATCTTCTCTGTAGCCTTAGTTATATTGTAAAAAATATTTTTAGAGACATACTAGATTTTATTAAGATAATCAGAAAATTTCTTAAATCCAGCTATTCCTTTTTCATTCTGTTTAAAGACTCCTGAACACTCTAAAATATTAACAAACTTCTGACCAAGTTCATCATTAATAAATTTGTCAATGTCTAATTTAGAGTTATAGCGTACCTTAAGGTCTAGAGCCCAGAATTTATGATAAGCTTTAACTGAATCCTTTCCAGTTAATATAAAACTTTTAATATCCTCTAGTTCTTTTAGTAATCTTCCAGGGAGTATAGCAAGTCCCATAACTTCAATTAACCCTATATTTTCCTTTTTAATGTGTTGTACATCCTCGTGAGGGTGAAATATTCCTAAAGGAAATTCTTTAGTAGTTCTATTATTTCTTAGAACTAAGTCCATGACAAAAAGGTTATCTTCTTTTCGGCATATTGGAGTAATAGTATTATGAGAAATTTCTTTGGTATTACATAGGATATTTCGTGTTTTATCACTATAGGTTTTCCAATTTTCAAGGATATAATTAGAACATTCTACTAAATTATCTATATCCGCACCCTTAAGCCTAAGGGTGGATAGAGGCCATCTTAGTGCAGTAATATCTATATTAGTAAACGATTTAATTTTAAACCTAAAAAGCTCTTTAGCATTATTTATGGGAAATATATAGTGACCACCTTGATAATGCTCATGAGATAATATAGAACCACCAACTATAGGTAAATCAGCATTTGAGCCTAGGAAATAATGTGGAAATTTATCTACAAAGCATAATAGATTTTTAAAGGTATCCTTAGTCAATGACATAGGTTCGTGAGATTTTGATAGTAATATACAATGTTCATTATAATACACATAGGGAGAATATTGTAGTTTCCACTTCTTATTATTCAACTCTACTTCTATTAATCTATGATTTGATCTATCTGGAGTATTGATGCTACCATCGAAACCCTCATTTTCGATACAGAGCAAACAATATGGATAATGGGAAGATATCTTATTTCTACCTAAGGCAATTTCTGATGGATCTTTTTCGGGTTTAGAAAGATTAATGGTTATATCTACAGATCCATACTTAGAAGGAGCTTTAAAAAAAATATTTTTATTTATTCTATCCATTCTAATATAATTGGAATTTTTACTTAAATTATAAAAATATTCAGTAGCCATCATAGGTAAAGTGTTATATAATTTATAGAATTCATTATTTATTATAGAAGGCTTATCTAGGAAGCAGTTCATAATTTTACTAGAGAATATATCCTTTTCATAGCTTAAATTAGAAATTATATGATTATTAACTGCTATTTCTATTAATTTATCTAGAGTTTCATATAGGTTAAGGGATAATTTCTTATCTGCTTTATAATTATTTTCTTTATAAAGAGATAGTAATCTATTACGGATATAAATCTCATCTAAAGAAGAGATAAGTTCATTTTCTATACCTAGTTCTACTAATCTGTGGATTAATGAGCCCAAATTCATTATGTCACCTCCTAACATCTATTCAATTTCATTTGGACCATCACTGGTGTTTGCAATATAAAAGGAAGCTTCATAGCCAATATGTTTTTTATAGTTGTTTCCTACATTTTTCATAAAAGTATCTACCTTCTGAGAGTCAACGAGTGCTATGGCACATCCACCAAAGCCAGCACCAGTCATACGTGCACCATATACACCCTCTTGGGCCCAAGAAGAAGAAACTAAAGTATCGAGTTCTATTCCAGTAACTTCATAGTCATCTCTTAAAGATATATGAGATTCATTTAAGAGGTGCCCTAAGGTAACAAAATCATTTTCTTGTAATGCATCTATAGATTTTTTCACTCTTTGATTCTCAGATATAACATGATTAGCTCTTTTAACATTGATTTCATCTGTTATAACGTATTTGTATCTTTTAAAATCCTCAAAGGAAAGTTCGCATAATGAGGAAATATTAAATAGATTTTTCAAATCTAAAAGAGCAGCTTCACATTGACTTCTTCGCTGATTATAGTTAGAAGAGGATAATTCTCTTCGCTTATTTGTATTCATAATCACTAGGGATATATCTTTTAGATTGACAGCTATATATTCATACTTTAATGTATTGCAATCAAGTAATAGAGCTGAATTTTTATGTCCTAAGGAGATGGCGAACTGGTCCATAATACCACTGTTCACACCAATATATTCATTTTCAACTTTCTTACCTAGAAGGGCCATAGTAATTTCATTTATCTTTAAACTAAACATATATTTAAGCATTTTACAAATTAGCATTTCTAGAGAAGCTGAAGATGAAAGTCCAGCTCCATTAGGAAGGTTTCCATAGATCAATATGTCAAAACCGCTAGAAATTATATGTCCATCTTCAATTAAAGCTTTTAGAACACCTTTTAAATACTTTGTCCAATTATCATCCTTCTTGCAATCTAGATCATCTAAGGAAATTTCAGTGATTCCGAGGTGTTGAAAATTAAGAGAATAAGCTCTAATTGTCTTATGTTTAGTTAGTTTTATAGCACCATAGGTGCCCAAAGTTATAGCACAAGGGAAAACAAGACCTCCATTATAATCAGTGTGTTCCCCAATTAAGTTAACTCGCCCAGGACAAAAAAATAGTTTTTCACATGAATTTTCAAATATATTATAAAAAGAATTTTTTAATTTTGATGATAAATTCATAGTAATCCTCCTTACAATTTTATACCTTTATAAGGTTATTATAATTGTTTAGTAAAAAAAATCAATATTTTACTAAACAATTTATAGAATTTTACTAATGAAAATTATTATAGTAATTTATAGTTAAAAATGTTTGATTAGGAGAATTAGCAGCTGATAAAATAAAGTCATTAGAGAATAGGGGGAGAGTTATGGATATTAGGGTTGAAACCATATACTTAGGGGAAAAAGATATCTTAAAGTATCAGCTTATAAATGATAATAATATGATAGTGGAATTTTTAAGTCTTGGAGGAATTATTACTAAGATTTTAACTAATGACTATGAGGGGAATTTTGAAAATGTGGTATTGGGATATAGAAATTTAAATATGTATGTTAAAAATCCATCCTATTTAGGTGCTATTATAGGTAGAACTGCAGGAAGAATATACAGGGGAACAATAGATTTCGAAGGTAAAAAAATAACTTTAAACAAAAATAATCTAGAAAATACTCTTCATGGTGGAAACATTGGTTTTGATAAAAAAGTTTGGAGTGGAGAAGAATTTAGAAATAGTGATAGTGTAGGAGTAAAGTTAAAATATAGAAGTGAAGATGGAGAGGAGGGGTATCCAGGAAATTTAAACATAGAAGTATATTATATTCTTAATAATAAAAATGAATTTATGATTTCTATTAAAGGAGTATGTGATGAAGACACCTTATTAAATATTACAAATCACAGTTATTTTAATTTATCAGGAGAAGGAAAAAGAGATATTTTAAAACATGAACTCTATATAAATAGTGATGAGATTTGTCACATTGATGATAGCTGTATTCCTACAGGAAGCTATATGAAGGTTGGAGGGACACCCTTTGATTTTAGAATTAAAAAAGAAGTAGGGAGGGATTTAAATAAGGATCATATACAATTAGTTAGAGGAAATGGTTATGATCATCCTTGGATTTTAAAAGATAATGAAAATATTAGTGTAGAATTTTATGATAATAAATCGAAAAGAGCATTGGAAATTAAAACGGACCAAAAAACTGTAGTTTGTTATTCAATGAATTTTACAGATGGTCTCCCTTTGAACAATGGGAGAAATGCAAAGCCGAGAATGGCATGTTGCTTTGAAACTCAAGCACCACCTATAGGACATAATCAATGTTTTAAGGAGTATTCTATAGTAAAAAAACTCCAGGAATATAGAGCGAATACTAGTTATAGATTTTATATAAAGGAATAATAAAGTAATTATAAATGAAAATATAGAGAATAACTTTCTAAGAGGGATGAGTATAAGTGAAATTACAGGGAATTTATTATTAATATAAAAAGTATTCACTGATGAGTTTGGTAGGTATACTTATTAAAAGATAATTCCCTGTAATTTTATTATAATTATTGATTATTTTTTCTTAAGGTATTTTCTTATATCTATTGCAACAGCACCTATTATAATCAAGCCTTTAACGATGTATTGTAAATATGGATTTAAGCCTATAAAAGCCAATCCGTAGTTTATTACCTGAAAAATAAGCACTCCAGTAACAACGCCACCAACAGTTCCGATTCCCCCAGAAGTAGAAACTCCACCAACCACACAGGCTGCGATTGCATCTAATTCATACATGTTGCCTGTATTGTTTGTAGCGCTTCCAACACGTCCAGCCTCCAGAGTTCCAGCAAAACCATATAATACTCCAGCTAAAAAATACACTAATAATAGAGTTCTAACTACATTTACACCAGAAACTGTTGCTGCTTCAGGATTTCCACCTATTGCATATATATTTTTACCAAATTTAGTTTTATTCCATAAAATCCATATTAAAAATGTAACTATCATAGCATAAATTATTAGATAGGGTATCTTAAAACCAAATTTATCTATGCCACCTAAAGCAAATTCAGTAAAGGCTTTAGATAATCCGCCTACAGGCTGAGCACCATAAGGTGGCCGATCAAAGTAGATAGAGTTAAGTCCATATACTATAATCATCATACCCATGGTAGCTATAAAAGGTGGAACTTGAAATCTAGATACAATAAAGCCGTTTATTAAACCTAACAATCCACAGACTATCATGGCTACTAGGATAGGTACTATAATTGGAAGCTCAGAGAGTTGAGGATACATTTTATAAGCATAGCCTGCAGCTTGGAGTAAAGAAGCTGATAAAACTGCAGAAAGTCCGACAAGTCTACCAGCAGAAAGATCAGTACCAGCGGTTATAAGTATTCCTCCAACTCCTAAAGCTATTATTATGCGAGTAGAAGCTTGACTTAAGATGTTAGTAAAGTTTTTTAAGGATAAAAAATCAGGAGATACTATTATAATAATCAAAAGTAGAACAAATAATATAATATATATGGCGTAATTCATTATCCAATCTTTGTTTAATATTTTAGTAAAGTTTTTCATTTTGTTCTTACACCTCCTATAATTATAAGTATAGTGCTGAAAGATGCATGATTTCTTCTTGAGAGGTAGAATCGGCATTCACAATTCCAGCTACTCTTCCATTACTCATTACTAGGATTCTATGACATACTCCAAGAAGTTCTGGCATTTCAGAAGAAACCATTAAAATTGATTTACCTTCTTCAGCTAATTTATTCATTAATTGATATATTTCGTATTTAGCACCTACGTCGATACCTCTTGTAGGTTCATCTAACATAAGAATTTCGGGATTTGTTAAAAGCCATCTACCAATTATAACTTTTTGCTGATTTCCACCAGATAGTGAGGAAATATGAGTTTTCTGAGAAGGTGTTTTAACGTTCATGGATTCAATAACCCATTCAGTATCAGCTTCTATGTGGCTATTGCTTAGAAAGCCAAAGGTTACATATCTTCCCATATTGGCAATGACTGAATTGAAACTTATACTACTATGCGGAAAAATCCCTGTTTCTCTGCGTTCTTCAGTAACTAGAGAAAAGCCATTTCTCATTGACTTAAAGGTAGTAGAGTTATCTAGATCTTTACCATTAAGCACTATTCTGCCATTAGAAATTTTTCTCATACCAAAAATGGCTTCTAGAATTTCAGTTCTTTTAGCACCTACTAATCCAGCTATACCTAATATTTCACCATGATTTAAATTGAAGGATACATCTATTAGAGAGGGTTGTTTAAGCCCAGTAAGATTTTTAACTTCTAATACCACAGTACCTATATTAGAGCTTTTAGGAGGAAATCTACTGTTTATTTCTCGTCCTACCATTTTTTTTATAATCATATCCATGGTTAAAGATTTTGTGGGTTGAGTAGTTACCCATTTTCCATCCCTCATTATAGTCACTTCATCAGAAATTTTAAGAATTTCATCCATTTTGTGAGAAATGTATATTATACTTATGCCTTTAGCTTTAAGCTTATCAATTATAGAAAATAGATGAATTACTTCTTTTTCTGTTAAAGATGAAGTAGGTTCATCCATTACTATAATTTTTGAGTTGTAGGATACAGCTTTAGCTATTTCAAGCATTTGCATCTGAGATACAGAAAGGGCATTTACCTTAGTTTTAGGGTCTATATAGATATTTAGCTGTTTAAAAATTTCAAGGGTGTCTTTATACATCTTTTTTTCATCTACAAATATCCCTTTATATGGATATCTGCCAAGCCATAAGTTATCCATAACATTTCTTTGACGTACTTGATTCAACTCTTGGTGGACCATAGAAACACCATGATCTAAGGCATCTTTAGAGCTACTAAATTGAATTTTCCTACCATCCAAATAAATTTCGCCTTCATCTTTATAGTATATTCCAAATAAACATTTCATTAGAGTAGATTTTCCAGCTCCATTTTCACCCATGAGAGCATGGACACTGCCTTTTTTTACTCTAAGATTCACTTCATCTAAGGCTTTTACTCCTGGAAAAGACTTGGAGATATTAATCATTTCTAAAATATATGAATTGTCTTCGTTTACAGTAATTTTTGACATATATATACCTCCTTAAATAGCATATATAAATGAGGTGCACATATAATGCACCTCATTTATATATGCTATTTATATGCATCCTCACCAATTTTGATATTATCTTTATTTATACCAATGTAAGGTACACGAACAGCTTTATTATTATCTAATTTCCAGCTAGTACCCTCAACTGGATCTTTACCATTAGCCGCATTTATTGATAATTCAACAGTAGCTTTACCTTGATTTTTAGCATCGTTTAATACCGTTCCTACTATTTTACCGGCTTTTATATTATCAAGAACCTCGGGAATCGCATCAACACCAAATATCGGCATAAATTTATCATCTCTAAAGTATCCTGATTTTTCAAGAGAGGCAAGAGCACCTAGTGCCATACCATCATTATTACAGATTACCATTTCAATATTGTCTCCGTACTTAGCAAGCCATGCATCCATTTTTTCAGTAGCCTTAGCTGCATCCCACATAGCCGTATCCAAAGCCAATTCCTCTGTTTGTATACTAGCATTTTTTAATTCTTCTATAGAATACTTAGTGCGTGCTTCCGCATCAGGGTGTCCAGGTTCACCTTTAAGTAAAACATATTGAATTTTACCATCTTTATTTTTATCCCATTTATCCTTATTTTTGTTCCATTCATCTGATATTATTTTACCTTGAATAACACCAGATTCTTTAGATTCTGTACCTACGTACCACGCTTTATCATAACTTTTAAGAGCAGAAGCTTCGGGCTCCTTATTAAAGAAAACCACAGGGAGATTAGCGGCTTTTGCTTTTTCAATAATTGTTGGTGCAGCTTTAGGGTCAACTAAGTTTATAGCTAAAACTTTTACTCCTTTAGCTATCATGGTATCAATTTGCTCGATTTGTTTACTTTGATCATTTTGAGAGTCATTCATGATAATAGTAGCTTTATCTTTACATTCCTTGTCAATGGTTCTACGAACATAAGACATGAAGTTATCATCATATTTGTAAATTGTAGCTCCTATTGAAGGAAGACTACTATCATTAGTTCCACTATCTCCACTAGATTTATTACAGCCAACTACACCAACTAATAGTAGAGAAGCTAAAATGGTAGCTAATAGACGTTTTCTTTTCATAAATTCACCTCATTAATATTATTTTCAAATTAATAACCATATAAATCAATTATTTACATATTATGTATTTAAAAATATTATAACAACTGGCAAGTTTAAATGTCAATTACTTTATGATATAATATTAAGTAAATATTATGATATTTTTAGTAAAATAACGTAGATGTAGGGAGGAGTTTAATGGCCACTATAAAAGATATAGCTACCATAGCTGGAGTGTCTATAGCTACGGTGTCTAGAGTCTTAAACTTTGATGAAACTTTAAATGTATCAGAGAGTACAAGAAAAAGCATATTTGAGACGGCAGAAGAATTAAATTATATTACAAAGAGAGATAAGAAAAATAAAAATAAAAGCTATACAATAGGAATTCTAAATTGGTATACAGAAAGTGAGGAAATAAAAGATCCTTATTTTTTATCAATTAGAATTTCTATTGAAAAGAAGTGTAAAGAAGAGAATATTGATTTTAAAACCATAACACTTCATGGAAAAAATTCTTGGAGAGATATTAATGGAGTTATAGCTATTGGTAAATTTGGAAAATTAGATGTAGAAAAAATAAAGCATATAAGCAGTAAGGTTGTTTTTGTGGATTCATGCCCAGATGATTTAAATTATGATTCTGTTATTGTGAATTATATTTGTGGGGTAGAAGCTGCATTAACTCATTTGACATCTTTAGGGCATAGAAACATTGCATACATAGGTGGAGAAGAATATATAAATGATGGAAATGAAAAAATTAAAGATTATAGACAAGAAGTTTATGAGAAATTTATGAAGAATATTAGTAATTTGAATAATAGTTGGATATATTTAGGTAAATTTTTACCCGATGATGGATATTCTCTTATGAAAAAGGCTTTAGCTGCACAACGAATACCAAGTGCCTTCTTTATTGCAAGTGATCCTATGGCTATTGGAGCTTATAGGGCTGTATTAGAAGAAGGTTATAAAATACCAGAAGATATAAGTATAGTAGGTTTTGATGATATATACACATCTCAATTTTTAACTCCGGCATTAACCACAGTAAAGGTTTATACAGACTTCATGGGAGAGACTGCTGTAGATGTATTAATGGATAGCTTAAAGTCAGGTAGAGACATATGTAAGAAGACAGTAATACCTAGTAGATTAGTTATAAGGGAAAGTACAGGAACATGTAGATAAAAAATGGTTTGAAGTAAAATGTTTTACTTCAAACCATTTTTTATCTAAGTACAGAGAAATTACAGAAGCGCTATTTTGAGCACTGGGAAGTGCTTAAAATAGCGCTTTTGTAACATCAATTATATTTAAATATCTTTTTTAAACAGTTTAATCACTTCATTAACAATTAATGGGATTATACTCAATCCAAACACTATTGCCCAATCAGAAATAGTTAATGGAACAACATTAAATACATTAGCTATTGGTGGTATATAGATAACTGCTAACTGTAATAAAACTCCAAGTAAAATTGAACCAATTAAGTACATATTTGAGAATAGTCCTATTTTAAATATAGATTTATTTTCATTTCTCATATTTAGAGAGTGAATTAATTGAGTTCCACTTAATACTACAAAGGCTAAAGTTTGAGCATGCATTAATGCTTCTGGATTGCTACCAACAGAAGTAAGAGTTACTGCAGCGCCACCATATGTGTGAACTCCGTATATAAAACCTATAAGTGTTAGAGCACCAATTAACACACCATTAAATAAAAGTGTAAATAAAGAACCTTTAAATATGCTATCTTTTTGATCTCTAGGTTTGTTTTTCATTACATCTTTATCACCAGGATCTATACCAAGGGCAAGAGCTGGGAAAGAGTCTGTAATTAAGTTAACCCATAGTATATGAGTAGCGTTAAGTGGTGATGCCCAACCAAATAAAATTCCAAGGAACAGGGTTACTATCTCACCAGCATTACAAGAAATTAAGAAGATAACAGATTTTTTAATGTTATTAAAGATGTTTCTTCCTTCTTCAATAGCAGATACAATAGTTGAGAAGTTATCATCTGTAAGCACCATATCAGAAGCACCTTTAGCTACGTCTGTACCAGTAATACCCATTGCAACTCCAATATCAGCAGCTTTTAAGGATGGAGCGTCATTAACTCCGTCACCAGTCATAGAAACTATGTTTCCACTAGCTTTAAAGGCTTTAACTATTTTTACCTTATGTTCAGGGGAAACTCTAGCAAATACACTTAGGTTTTTAACCTTTTCCTTAAGCTCTGAGTCAGATAATTTATCTATTTCAGCCCCAGTAGCTACTTGAGATATATCTTCCGCAATCAGTAGTTCTTTAGCTATGGCAAAAGCTGTATTCTTATGGTCTCCGGTTATCATAACTGTTTTAATACCAGAAGTCTTACATAGAGCTATAGAATCTTTAACTTCAAGTCTTGGTGGATCAATCATTCCCACTAAACCAATAAATGTTAAATCTTTTTCAAGATTAGCTTTGTCTATGTCATGTGAAGGTAATATTTTAAAAGCAGAACCTAAAACTCTTAGAGCATCATTTGACATTTCAGTGGCTGCGCTTAAGAATTTGTTTCTAAGCTCTTCAGTAAGTGGAACTATTTTTCCATCTAAATAAGCATTACTACATAGGTTAATAAGATTATCAGTAGCACCTTTAGTCATTACATAATAATCATCACCATAGGCATTCACTGTGGTCATTAATTTTCTATCTGAGTCAAATGGAATTTCATCAACTCTTTTATATTTACTTTCTAAGCCTTCTTTAAATAGTTTATATATATTACCAGCTTCTAATAATGCTATTTCTGTAGGGTCTCCAGTTTTTGAATTTTCTGTAGCAGTTGCATCATTACAAAGTACAATGTTTTCAAGAAGAAGCTTACTTGCATTATTATCAATGTCTAAGTTAGAAATTTCATCTAATTTATTATCAGCAAAAAATTTAACTACTGTCATTTTATTTTGTGTTAAGGTACCTGTTTTGTCTGAACATATTACATTTACAGAACCTAAGGTTTCAACTGCAGGAAGCTTTCTTATAATAGCATTTTCCTTAATCATTCTTTGAACGCCAAGAGCTAGCACAATTGTAACGATGGCGGCAAGTCCTTCTGGAATAGCTGCAACTGCAAGGCTGATAGAAATCATAAACATGTCGGTCATATCTCTACCTTGCATTAGTCCAACTACAAACATAACTAGACATATACCAATAGCTGCAATACCTAAGATTTTTCCTAATTGTTCTAATTTCTTTTGAAGAGGAGTAAGTTCGTTTTCACTTTCATCTAACATTTTCGCTATCTTACCAATTTCAGTATTCATACCTGTAGCGACAGCAATACCAAGACCTCTACCATAGGTGGCAAGAGTAGACATAAATGCCATGTTCTTCTTATCTCCTAAAGGTACATTTTCATCTTGAATAACTAAAGTGGCATTTTTATCCACGGGTACAGATTCTCCAGTTAGCGCAGATTCTTCAATTTGTAAGTTAGCACTTTCCACTAATCTGATATCACAAGGAATAAATCTACCAGCATCAATTACTATCAAATCACCTGGTACAATCTCTTCAGAAGAGATTTCTACAAGTTCTCCATTTCTTTTAACTAGTGCCTTTGGAGAAGAAAGTTGTTTTAGTGCATCAAGAGCTTTCTCAGCTTTAGCTTCCTGAATCATTCCTACAAAGGCATTTACTAAAATAACTATACCTATAATCACGGCATCTCCAAATTCTTTAGCAACTATTACGGAAAGCACAGCAGCTACGATAAGTATATAAATTAAAATATCGTTAAGTTGTGCAAGGAATAGCTGAAGTTTGGTTTTTTTCTTTTTTTCAGCAAGTTTGTTTAGCCCATATTTCTTTTTATGGTCTTCAACTTGAGAAGAAGTTAGTCCTGTAGAAGTATCAGTATTAAATTTACTAATCACTTCTTGGCTTGAGTCATTAAAATACATAAAATCACCTCATAAAGTATTATTTACAAAATGGAGTTAAGATATAATTCCATTAGAAATTACAAAATTTAACTTATTATTATAATAAAAAAAGCTCATGTGTAGCAAATATATGCTATACATGAGTCTCATTATTTAATGCAAGACCAGACTATGAAGTCAGGATGTTGAACCTTGCAGCATAATAAATTATGCCAATTACTCCCTCATTATAGGTATTCAATTTAACTTTATAAATATTATATCATGAGAATAAATAAATAACAATAATATATAGCTATTTATTTGAAAACATATACATCTAAGCTATAATATAAGGAAAGAATCCATAGAATATAATTCCTAATATGCCTGATATTGCTATAATCAATATAGGATGAAACTTAGTTTTGTATAGTAGGAATCCTATGATACAAGCAATAAAAATGCTAGGTAGGTCTTTATAAGCTTCAAAACCTAAGGATAAAAACACAGATATTATTAGACCAATTAAGGCTGGTCTCATACCCTTAAGAGCATTTGATAATAAAGGTGAATTTTTAAATTTATTAAAAAAATAATTAGCAATAGAAACTAATATAAAGGAAGTAGTAACTACTCCTAAAGTAGCTACAATACTACCTAAAACTCCGGCCGTCCTATAACCAACGAAGGTAGCTGAATTTATAGCGATAGGTCCTGGAGTCATTTGTGATATACCTATAATATCTATAAAATCTCTAGGACTTAACCATCTATAAGTATCTACAATTTCTTTTTCTATTAAAGGAAGCATAGCGTAACCGCCACCAAAGCCAAAGGTACCAATCTTAAGGAATACAAGGTAAAGCTTTAAGAGTATCATCTTTCCACCTGCTTTCTATTAGAAAAAATACCATAAGCCGCTGAAAGAATTATTATGTAAACAGGATTAAGATCTAAAAATAGACTTAAAATAACCGTAACTATCACTATAATAATATTAGTGGTAGTTTTGTCCAATACTTTTGCTAAGCTATTTACTCCAACTAATATTAAAAGTGGTACTGCAGCATTTATTCCTTTGAAAATTAATTCTACTAAATACATATTTCTGAATTTACTAAAGATACTTGCGATTATAAGTATAATTATAAAGGAGGGTAGAGCAACTCCTAAAAGTCCAAGTATGGCCCCTAAGGTTCCACATATCTTATAACCTATAAAGGTGCAACTATTTATGGCTAATGCACCAGGGAAACTTTGTGAAATAACTATAATATCTAAAAACTCTTCTTTTGAAATCCAGTTATTTTTTGTTACAACCTCAGCTTCAATAAGAGGAATCATGGCATATCCTCCTCCAAAGGTAAAAGCACCAATTTTAAAAAAGGTAATAAACATATTAAATAAGTTAGTCATTGAACAACCTCCTTTTTTACATACAGGTAAATTATACTCTCTATAAATAATATAATCAATTTTATGGATTAAATACTATAATTTATTTATAATATAATAAAGAAGAGCATTCAAAAGAAAATAAATAAACATACGGGACTAGGTATTTTTTTGAAGATGCCTAAGTTAAAGAGGGGGAGAAACTTTGGAAATATCAAAACTTGGAAGAAACACACCAATTAAAAGAGAAACTTCGGCTATTAGTAGTAAACATGATTTTTCAAGAAACTTTAATTTCGCCCGCCAAAAAAAGTCTGAGGAAGAATTAAAGAAAATGCTAGAGGCAATAAAAAATAAGGGAAGTAGGTTAGTAATATCTAAGTGTTATGCTGATGTACATGCCTATAAAAAAGCTATAAAGGAATATTTAGAATCAGTTTTAGCATTTATGTATTCTGTAAAGAAAGATATAAGTTTTTGGCAAACTCAATATTTTATAACAGTGGAGACTGTTGATAAAAAATTAGAGGAATTAACTCAGATGTTATTGGATGAAGAAAAAGAAAATTTTAATATAGCTATGACCATTGACGAGATATCAGGGCTTATAGTTGATATTTATAAATAAAAAATTAAGGTACTTTATTTAGTGAAGTACTCCCTTTAGTCGCAATGAATTGTGAGCAGTGCTCACAGTGAATTACAACTTGCAGTTGCAGTGAAGCCTTCGATTCTCTCAGCAATAAAGGAAGCTTTTGCTTAGGCAAAAGCTTCCTCTGGTGAATCTTAACGTCTGTGCCGAAGGTGCACTTCACTGCGAACAACGCAAGCCCTTCACTACGAAGGAAGTGAGTAATTCACTAAATAAATCCATTATAGCTGCTATCTGATGGCATTCTTAAATCTCCTCTTGGTGATAAACCTATAGAACCAACCTTTGGACCATCAGGAATACAAGAACGTTTAAATTGTTGAGCAAAGAACCTTTTAATAAATATATTTAACCATTTAGAAATTTCCTCACCAGAATATAAATCTTTGAAAGCTATATTAGCTAAGAAATCTATCCTTTCCTTAGAAGCACCATGCTTCATGAAATGATATAAAAAGAAGTCGTGAAGCTCATAAGGACCTACTATATCTTCAGTTTTCTGAGCAATTTCACCATTTTCATCCGTTGGAAGAAGTTCAGGGCTTACTGGGGTGTCTAATATATCTAGAAGTATATCACATACCTTTGAGTTACTTTCCTTTTCTGCTACATATCTTACTAAATATCTTACAAGAGTTTTTGGAATAGAACAGTTTACTGAGTACATAGACATATGGTCTCCGTTGTAGGTTGCCCATCCAAGAGCTAGTTCGGATAAATCTCCAGTTCCTATTAATAGGCCACCTTCTTTGTTTGCTAAATCCATAGCTATTTGAGTTCTTTCTCTTGCTTGAACATTTTCATAAGTAACATCATGAACATCTACAGGGTGACCTATATCTTTAAAATGTTGAAGACAAGCAGCTACAATGTTTATTTCTCTAAGGTCAGTACCTAGGTTTTTACAGAGCTCTAGAGCATTGTTATAGGTTCTGTCGGTAGTACCAAAGCCAGGCATAGTAATAGTAACGATATTTTCTCTAGGAATTTTAAGCATATCAAAGGTTTTAACTACCACAAGAAGAGCTAAGGTAGAATCAAGTCCTCCAGAAATAGCAATGACAGCTTTCTTAACTCCAGTATGGGTAATTCTCTTAGCAAGAGCTGAAGATTGAATGTTAAAAATCTCTCTAGAACGTTTTTCTCTTTCAAGTTCATTACTTGGCACAAAAGGATGTCTATCGATATATCTATTAAACTCATCTATATTTGTATTTTTAAAGCTAAATTCAATAGTTTCTATGTCAAAAGGAACTACTGATTTATTATCTCTAAAACTAGTGTTTTTAAGTCTTTCAGCTTTTAATCTACCAATGTCAATTATAGAAGTAATGATTTCACTTTCACGGCTAAATCTTTCATTTTCGCAAAGTAGGATCCCGTTCTCGCAGATTAATAGATGACCACTAAATAGTACATCAGTGGTTGATTCAAAAACACCACTGGAAGAATATATATAGGCACTCATACATTTAGCACTTTGGTTTTTAATCAGCTCTTTTCTATAATCAGCTTTGCTGACAAGTTCATTAGAGGCAGAAAGGTTGCATATTATATTGCAGCCAGCAAGAGATAAAAAGCTACTTGGAGGTATTGTAACCCAAAGGTCTTCACAAATCTCAAAACCTAATTTAACCTCATCATTTTTAAATACTAAATTTGTTCCAAAGGGAACATTTTCTTGGAAAGCTAGATTTATCCTTTGTGAAAAAATATTTAAACCAGTAGTAAACCAACGCTTTTCATAGAACTCTGAATAATTTGGTATATAACTTTTAGGAACAATTCCTAATACCTTTCCATTGAGTATTATGTAAGCTGCATTGTATAGTACCTCATTGTACTCAAGAGGGGCACCAACAGCTATTAAGATATCTTTACCTACAGAATAGTCACATAGAGCCTTAATAGCACCTTGAGAATTTTCTAGCAATCTTTCTTGAAAGAATAAATCACTACAGGTATAGGAAGTGATTGAGAGTTCAGGAAAAATTACAATTTTACATTGATTTTCTATAGAATCCTCAATACAGTTTTTTATTTCTGATAAATTAAAATCTATATCTCCTACATTAGTAACTGGGCATGCAGAAGCTACTTTTATAAAATCCATTTAAAAACCACCTTTCATATTGATATTATTTAGTTTTCTTCTTAGCTTTATTTTTATGAATAGATTTATTAATAAAATTTTTTACTTGTTTTTGTTCCTTAGTCTTTTTTAAAGCTGTTTTTTTCTTCATTACGGAATATCCGAATTTGCCAAGGGCATTAGACTTAAGTCCAAAGTATTCTCCATGGGAATAGCTTAATAAATCTGCTTTTTCAAAGTGGATTTTCCCTTGTTCATCTATTAGATTATCATCTACATGGCAGCATACCACTTCTGCTAAAAACAAATCATGACTTCCAAGGGGAGTTATAGATTTTAACTTACATTCAAAAGCTACAGGGCATTCATCAATAATTCCACAATTAATTTCATTTCCTTCACTAAGGGTAAGGTTCATTTCTTTAATCTTATCTACTTGTCTTCCGCTTCTAACTCCGCAAAAGTCTACCTTTTTCACTAAAGATGTAGAAGGTAGGTTAACTACAAAGCACTGTTCTTCTTTTATGTAATCATAGGATAATCTTTCAGGCCTTATAGCCACTGTAATCATAGGAGGTTTAGTGCAAGCAGTACCTATCCAGCCTACAGTAAACACATTATCCTTTCCTTCACTATTTCTACTAGTTATTAATACAGCTGGTACTGGGTTTAGCATAATACTACCTTTAAAAGTAGTCTTAGCCATAATATCACATCACTTTCTAGTTTTAACTCAAACATCTTTATAAAGGTAAATAATTTTTAAAATTATTACTGCAGATGCTTTACAAATGTATTATATATTAAATTGGGTATATTTATCAAAAAATAAGTAGACTTGATGAAAAATATTCATCAAGCTTACTAAAATACGCCTAATTAAATATGCTTTAATATAGTATTGAGTTAAAAGATATATATTAAGACATATCATCTTCTCTAGTTAAGGTTTTTCTAACATTTACAATTTCATAAAGAGCTTCTCCAATATCAACTCCTGAGCGCATACCTCTGTAATTAACAGCAGTGTCAATGAAGTTTATTCCATTTTCTAAACCATAGACTAAAGCTTCTATATACATATTTGAGTCTTTATCTGAAAAATCACCAAGATGAGTTCCCATAGCTATAGGGGAACAATAAAAATGGTCACAAGATTTAAAAGGAATATTTTTATTAAGAAAATAATTTTTACTGTTTATAAGCATGGCGTATCCATTTATTATTAATAAACACCTCAAAAACATTAACTTCATTAACGGTATATGTTAATGAAGGATAAAAAAATAGACTACAAATATGGATAAAATTGTATTATAATATAATTATAGGGAATTGATAAAGTAGAAACTAAATACTAGCTACCTATTTAGTTGCTTTAATTTTTACTAATACCATTGAAAGGCGCATAATCAATATATATTATTAAAAATATATATTCTTATAAATATACAAATATATATTTTTATATTTATGAAGGGTAGTAAAATGTAGAATATAATTATATAAAATAAAAAAAGTTAAAGAGGGGGATTTAATATGAAGATTTATATTTCAGCAGATATTGAGGGAATTAGTGGAGTAATAGATGGAAGTTTCACTGGTGAAGGTGGATATAATTATGATAGAGCAAGAAAGCTTATGACAGAAGAAGTTAATGCAGTCATAAGAGGATTAAAAAAAGCAAGAGCCAGTCATATTTTAGTAAATGATTCTCATGGTCCTATGACAAATATACTAATTGAAGATTTAGATGAAGAAGCTACTTTAATAAGTGGAAATAAAAAAAATTTTGGAATGATGGAAGGTATAGATGAAAGCTTTAATGCAGCAATATTTATAGGATATCATGGGAGGCATAATACCAGTGGAGTATTAGCTCATAGTTATCATGGAGGGGTAGTATCAGAGATTAAAATAAATGGACAAGTAGTGGGTGAGTTTGAGTTTAATTCCTTAATAGCTGGGTATTTTGGGGTTCCAGTAGTTATGGTTTCAGGTGATGATATTTTAGTAGATCAAGCTAAGACATTTAATGAAAACATAGAAATTGTAGAGGTTAAAAAGGCACATAGCAGATATGCAGCAGAATGTATTCAACCTAAAAAAGTTCATAGAATGTTAGAGGAAAGTGCAACTAAGGTGTTAAGTTCAAATTTTAAAAAATTTATCAAAGCTAATGTTATAGAAGGGGAAATTGAATTAGAAATTGCATTTTTAAATAGTGGGTTAGCTGAGGCAACCCTATGTATTCCAGGAGTAGAGATTATAGCCCCTAATAGAATTAAATATTTAGCAAAGGATATTTTAGAAGCCTATAAAATTAGGGGAGGACTAATAACCTTGGCAGCTAGTACATTAAAATAAGGTATTATATTGATATCCTTGTTAAAATATAAAATAACTAAAAAGAACTGAGCAATCAGTTCTTTTTTATGTTTAAACAATTACCTTATTGAATTTAGTATAATTAAGAGTGTAAATTTTATAATGCATATGTAAATTACTTTAATTATATTAGTATATAATTTATAATCAATGATATGTATATAATAAGTTAAGGATGTGTTCATATGAAGTTGAGGAGAGTTAGAGATTTAATATTAATAGATATAGATGATGAGAAAATCTTAGTTATAGCCTGTGATAGCTGTGGAGGAGCTGGAAATAAAGAGAATGATGTTTTGAAAGTACCTCCATTTATTACAGGAAAATATATTGCAAGAGGACCGCTATTAGAGGTAATGTGCAGTGGAGCTAAGGTTATGACAGTTACAGATAATGTATGTTGTGAGATGAAACCTACAGGAGAGGAAATAATTAGAGGAATAAACAGTGAGCTTAAGGATGCTGGGCTTGTGGATGTTGCTTTAGGAGGCAGTACAGAGGAGAATTTTGTAACTTCAATGACAGCACTAGGTATGAATGTTATTGGAATTGCAGAAAAGAAAAATCTTAAGGTGAATAATGTGAAAGAGGGAGGGATAATATACTCAATTGGGGTTCCTAAGGTTGGGGGAGAGGTCAACTTAGAGAAGGGTAGTGATTATTTTTCTTATGATATACTTAATAAGCTTATAACCCTAGAAGGGGTATATGAACTAGTACCTGTAGGATCTAAAGGGATTCTATATGAAGCAGAGGAGTTAGGAAGAAACAATAATAAAACCTTGATATTAGAGAAAAATTTACATGTAGACATATACAAATCAGCAGGTCCATCTACTGTAGCTATAGCTTGTGTTTCGGAAGAATTGTGTAAATACATAGAGCAAATACCTTTTAGCAATAGAATAGGAACTTTAAAGTAATTATAAAAAGGTAACTATTGTTACAGTTTGCAAATTGGAAAAAATGTATAATAAACTTAAAGTTAATTATACACAAATAAGAAAGTAATTTAATGCAGGGGGTTTTATTATGAAGAGAAGAATAATTAAAATACATGAAGAAAAATGCAATGGATGTGGACTATGTGTAACAGCTTGTCATGAAAGTGCCATAGAATTAGTAGATGGTAAAGCAAAGCTTGTTAGTGATATATACTGTGATGGACTTGGAGATTGTCTTCCAAACTGTCCTACAGGTGCTATTGAAATGATAGAGAGAGAAGCTGAGGAATATGATGATGATGCAGTGAAGGAAAGAATAAAAGAGGTTAGGGGAGAGAAGAATTCTGAAGAAAAAAAACTTCCTTGTGGTTGCCCAGGAACTATGGCAAAAACTATAGAAAGAAAGCCAATAGTTACCTTACAGACTCAACCTAAGAAGTCAGAAGTTATAGGTGATATAGCTTCAGAACTTATGCAGTGGCCAGTTCAATTAAATTTAATAAATACTTCAGCACCGTATTTAAATAATGCTAATCTATTAATAGCTGCAGACTGTACAGCTTATGCCTATGGAAATTTTCATAAGGATTTTATGAAAGATCATATTACAGTAATCGGATGTCCAAAGTTAGATGATAATGAGCATTATAAGAACAAATTGACTGAAATATTAAAGAAAAATAAAATTAAGAGTATAACTGTAGTAAGAATGGAAGTTCCTTGTTGTGCTGGAATAGTAAGTTCTGTAAAAGGAGCAATGCTCAATTCAGGGATTATTGTACCTTATAGGGAAGTAACTATTGGAACTAATGGGAATATAATAGAGTAATTTTAATATAAAAGAAGGCGAAATTAAAGCAGTAAAGGTACTTCCTTACTGCTTTGTTTCGCCAATTTTATATACTATTTTTATAGTGTATAAAGAGTTAGTTTTACCAAAATTGGTCACACTTAACTATTGATAAATTTAACTCATCTTTTGTTCTATCTTCTTCTCTTGTTATTAGAAATTTCTATATTAACTTTTCTCTTACCAAATTTCTGACCCTTACAGTTAGTGATTATTACATCAACTAGTTTTGATGGTACATCAATGAAAGAGAATTTATCTAACATATCAATTCTTCCAACTTCTTTTCCTTTAACGCCAGCATTGTTATCAAGGAATTCTAGAATATCCTTAGTTTTTGCTTTATCAAGCTTACCGATAGATAAGAAAAGTCTTGTAGTATCTTCTTCATCTATAATTTCTTCGCTATAGTTATAGTTTAATTCTTTATCAAACATTAACTTAAGAAGAGATGCAGCTACATCTTCACTTCCATATTCACTTATAAGTTCTTTAGCCATTGGAAGGAAAGTTTCATAAGCATTTTCTTTTAATATATTACCAATGTTTTCAAGTAAACTACCTGATTTTGCTGAGAAGATATCACTTAATGTAGGAATTTCTTTCTTTTCAATTTTAGCTTTAGTGTGATTCTCTATTTCTCTAATGAAAGAAGTTTCTTTTCTAGTAGCAAAACTATAAGCTATCCCCTCTTTATTAGCTCTACCAGTTCTACCTATTCTGTGAACGTAAGATTCAACATCTTGAGGTAAATCATAGTTTATTACATGAGTTACATTTTCAACATCTATTCCTCTAGCAGCTACATCTGTAGCTATAAGGAAGTTTAAATTACCACTTTTAAATTTTTTAAGAGTATTTAATCTTTGGCTTTGCTTCATATCTCCATGCATACCTTCAACTACATATCCTTTTCCTTGAAGTGCATCTACTAATTCGTCAACGCCTTTTTTAGTTTTACAGAATAATATTGCACTTGTTGGATTATCTACATCTAATATTCTACAAAGGGATTCTAGTTTGTTAGATTGATTAACTAGGAAATAGTACTGTTTTATCTTAGAAACAGTCATAGATTTTTTAGCAATAGCTATATGCTCAGTATCAGGTTTCATATAGTTTTTAGCTAGATTTTTAATTTGTCTAGGCATAGTAGCTGAAAATAGAAGTGTTTGTCTGTCTTCATTTAAATTTGATAAAATACTTTCTATATCATCTATAAATCCCATATTAAGCATTTCATCAGCTTCATCTAAAACCAAGAATTTAACATCTTGTAGTTTTAAAGTTCTTCTATTTATATGATCTAATATTCTACCAGGAGTTCCAACAACAATATCTACACCTCTTTTAAGAGCAGAAAGTTGTCTTTCAAAGGATTCCCCACCATAGACAGCTAATATTTTATACTTTTCATATTTGCATAGTTTGTTTAATTCTTCGCTAACTTGTAGAGCAAGCTCTCTAGTAGGAGCAAGAATTAAAGTTTGGATTTTACCACATTTTGGTTCCATATTACTAAGTATTGGAGCTCCAAAAGCAATGGTTTTTCCAGTTCCTGTCTGTGCTTGGCCTATTATGTCAAAGCCCTGTAAGCTTACAGGTATACTTTTTTCCTGTATATCACTTGGGTATTCAAAATTCAGATCTTGTATAGCTTTAAGTACTAATTCACCCAAGCCTAATTCTTCAAATTTAGTTTTGTTCATCCATATTCCTCTTCTCTATTTTCTTTAAAATACACTTAATAGTATCATAGTATAACCATAATAGCAAATAAAATAACAAATTTTATCAGATTATTTATATTAAATTTAAAAATAAAATCTACAAATAATCAATTACAAATTATTTAAGAGAAAAATGTAATCCAAAATGTATAATATATAGAATTTTAAAACATAGCTTATTAGTAAAAAATCATATATTATAGTATAGTAGATAAAATTTATAATATAGATAGAGGAGAGTATTAAGAAGAATATATGGATAAACAATTGTTTGATACTTTAGAAATGAATTTAGAGAATGGAATACAATTAATTACTATAAAAAAGACCACGCAAATATCTTCAATTCATATAGGGGTAAAAGTTGGAGCTACAAATGAGGAGAAGAAACAAAGAGGAGTATCCCATTTTATTGAGCATATGCTTTTTAAAGGAACCTGTAATAGAAATAATGAGCAACTTAATAGTGAATTAGAAAATCTAGGTGGGGAGTATAATGCCTATACAGATTATACTTCTACTGTATTTAATACTACTATGTTAAATGAAGAATTAGAGAATGGCATAAAGTTATTAGGAGATTTAGTTCAAAATCCAACCTTTAGAGAAGAGGATATAAATAAGGAAAAAGGGGTTATTTTGGCTGAGCTTAGAAGTGGCAAAGATGATGTAGAGGATTTATCTTTTCAAAAGGTAAATGAAATAGCTTTTGATGAAAGTCCTTTAAAAATAGATGTCATAGGAAAAGAGAGTGTAATAAAAAATATACAGAGAGATGAAATCTTGGAGTATTATAAAGCTCATTATACTCCTAATAATACAGTAATAACTGTGGTTTCTAACTATGATCATGAATATGTAAGAGTGTTAATAGAAAAATACTTTGGACAGTGGAAGAAAAAGTTATTAAATAAGAAACAGGCATTGTTTGAGAAAAATAAAGGTAAAATAAAAAGAACTCACAAGAATAATATGGAGCAAAGCACTATAGTGTATCTATATACATTTAATGATTTAAGCAAGGCAGAAGAATTAGCTTTAAGGGTGTTAAATCATAAATTTGGAGAAAGTTCTAATTCTATTTTATTTAGAGAATTGAGAGAAGACAAGGGACTTGTTTATGATGTGTATACAAGTCTAGACTTAACCACTAATATTAAATCTCTATATATTTATGCATCAGTAGCTAAAAAAGACATAGAAGAAGGGATAAACACTATAGAAGATTGCATAAAAAAGGTCAAGGAGGGAATAATTGTATTTGATGAGCACACCATAAATCTTATGAAGAAGGTATTTAAGACAGCAGTGGCATCTACTTTAGAAGATTCTTCAGATTTGGGAAATTATGTATTACATCAAGCTATGGAAGGTGAATATATATATGAATTTTTAAATGATATGGAAGAAATGAATAGAATAACTTCAGAAGATTTATATAGTGTAGCTAGGAAAGTATTAAATAACCCTACAATCCATGTACTAATATGTGATGGTGATGAGTAAAATGAGTAATACAATAACTAAGATTGAAATACAAAAGAAAAATGAAAATAGGGTAAATATATTTGTTGATGGTGAGTTTTCATTTTCTTGTAGTAGTGAGCTTGTATATTATCATAAGCTTCACAAGGGGAGAGTTATTGAGATAGAGGATTTTAAAAAGGTTATAAGTGAAGATAATTATATTAGAGGGAAAAATATGTCTTTAAAGTATATTGAAAGGACTTTAAAAACTGAAGTGCAAATTAGGGAGTACTTAGTAAAAAAAGAATTTGATGAAAATACTATTGACAGAGTAATAAATTTTCTAAAGGAATATAAATTCATAGATGATTATTATTATACTAAGGCTTTTATAAATACTAATATAAAATCTTGGGGAAAAAATAAAATTATATACAACTTGAAAAGTAAGGGCATAGATGATGATATTATAAATAGAGTGATTAAGGAACTTCCTATGGAGAGTGAAATTACTATTGCATTATCTTTGGCAGAAAAAAAGTTAAAACTGTTATGTAATAAAGAAAATAGCAAAATAAAAATTCTTCAAAAACTTAGTAGTTATTTAGTTTCTAGGGGATATAATTTCGAAATAATTAATGAAGTTATTTCAAAGATGCATATTGAACCTAAACAAGATAGTGAAAAATGCGAAGAGGATAAGTATTCCAAATTACTGAATTTGGCAAGTGGAAGGTATGAAAAATTAAAGAAATCAGAGCAAAGTCATATTAAGTTGAGAAAAAAGCTTCAAGATTTTCTGTTGAGAAAAGGATATAACTATGATGAAATAAAGAAATGTATTAAACATATAGAGGAAGAAGATTTTTAATAATTGGAGGGTAAAATTTTGGATATAGGCAAGGAGATAGGACGTTATATTATGGAATTTGTTAAAAATGTGAATATAGTTTCACTAGGTATATTTATAGCACTTCTTTATCCAATATTGATAGGATTTGTGTTTAAATTGAGGAGTAGCTCTTTAATTAATACTATAAAAAGTGTATTAAATTCTGTATCTATACTAGTGTCTTTAGTTATCAGTTTTCATTTAATAAATAACATATTTGTTTTAAATAAATATAATTTATTAGATTATTTAGCTAAAAAATTATCACCCACTATAATAACAGTAATCACCACCTCTAGAGTTTTTATAACCATAATAAGTATAGTTATATTTATAGTAATACATCAATTAATAAAGCTAGTTATTAGCTTTATTAGTAGAATTACCTTTGAACCATTATTAGATATTTTGGATGAGTTCATTAAAACTCAAAGTAGTATATTAAAGCGTGTAGTTGGAGCTATATTTCAAATTCCTAGAGGGTTGTGCTATGCTTTAGTATTAACTTTTTTATTAAACCTATCTTCAGGATTTCTATTTGATAGTAAAATTAAAGGTATACTAGAGGAATCTAAAATTTATAACTATATTAATAACAATGGTGTAATACCAGTATTTAATTCTCAACTAGCAAAAACCTTACCTAACATAATTAATGATTCATTTAAAATATATGATGGCGAAAACAATTCTATAGATATCGGAAATAATTCTATAAAAGGATTGGTATATTATAATGGAGTTACTCTAGACCAAGGAGTAAAGTCAGATAGTACCATCGATGAAACTGCTAAGGCTATTGCAGAAGAATATAGTTCAACCTTTGAAAAAGGTAAGGTATTATATAGTTGGGTTGGAAGAGAGATAACCTATGATGATGAGAAGGCAGTTAATGTAATGAACAATGATAACAATATTAAATCCGGAGCTATGGAAGCCTTCTATAGTAAAAAAGGAGTATGTTTTGATTATGCATGTTTATATGTTGCCATGAGTAGGGCAAACAATATAAAGGTTAGGTTAGTTGTTGGTGAAGGATATAATGGAGAGTCATGGGTAAGTCATGCATGGAATGAAATCTTTATAGAAGAGTCTCAGAAGTGGATAAGTGTAGATCCAACTTTTTATGATGCAGGGGATTATTATGGGAATGAAAATTTTAATGCAGATCATAGAAAGAGAACAGTTGCAGGAGAATGGTAAAAACAAGCATAAACACTAGGTTTAGCTTGTTTTTTTATATTTAGAGAGAATTAAATTTATGGCTTTTTCACATTCTTCATCAGAGTTATCTAAAGCCCAAGCTGTATTGAAATAATTAAGAGCTTTTCCATTTTCATTTAACATTGCATAGCAGTAGGCAAGATTAAAATAATATTTGCTTTCTTTTTTTAGTTCTATGGCTTTATATATTAAATCTATGGCCTTATAATAATCTTTTAACTTTATAAAACAAACTGCAGAATTATATAGAGCTGGAGCTTCATGTTCCTTTATTTCTACTGATTTTCTGTACATACTTATAGCATTTTTATAATCCTTTGAATTGTACAATTCATTTGCTTTACTGAAATAATTCAAAGTTATTACCTCCTAAATTAGATTACTTTACCTAAATAATTTCCAAAATAATAAAAAATATACCATAAATATGAAGAAAACATTTTAAATTATAATTAATTATATATATTATTAAATGGAGACTATTGATTAATAGAATAATTATTTTTAGTAAATTAATTTAATAAGAAAATATCCTATACTATAGAGATTTAGATAAGTTGAAAAATAAATTATATAGAGATATACTTTATACATATATTGCAATAATTATAATGATTTCTATTTAAAATTGCAAAATAGATGTTAGTGGGGGAGTTAATGTGGGCACAATGCATTTTGGATTAGATATAGGTTCTACTACAGTAAAGTTAGTAGTTGTTAATGAAAGTAATAAAATAATTTATAGTAACTATAAGAGACATTATTCTAATATTAGAAGTAGTATTTATGAACTATTAAAAGAAGCGATTGAAGTTATTTATTGTAATAATATAACAATAACTATAACAGGTTCTGGTGGACTTTCAATTTCAAAATGGTTAGATGTAACATTTGTTCAAGAAGTAATAGCTTGTAGTATAGCTGTAGAAAAATATATTGAAGAAACTGATGTAGCTATAGAGCTTGGTGGAGAAGATGCAAAAATAACCTATTTTAGAGATGGAGTTGAGCAGAGGATGAATGGTACCTGTGCTGGTGGGACAGGTGCATTTATTGATCAAATGGCAATTCTTTTAGAAACAGATGCTGAAGGGTTAAATAATTTGGCCAAAGAACATAAAATTATTTATCCAATAGCAGCAAGGTGTGGGGTGTTTGCTAAAACTGATATCCAGCCACTTCTAAATGAAGGTGCTAGAAGAGAAGATATTGCAGCATCAATTTTTCAATCAGTAGTAAATCAAACTATTAGTGGATTAGCCTGTGGTAGACCAATTAGAGGTAGGGTAGCTTTTCTAGGAGGTCCTCTTTATTATTTGTCAGAACTTAGAAATAGATTTATAGAAACTTTAAAGATAAAAGAGGAAAATATAATTTTCCCAGAAAATTCAAATATATTTGTGGCACTAGGTGCAGCTTTATACTCTAAGGAACAAAAAGTAATAAATATTGAGAGATTAAAGGATAAGATTGAAAAAATAAACAACTATGAAGTTCAAGAAGTAGTAAGACTTAAGCCGCTATTTTCTAACTCAGAAGAGTTACAATGTTTTAAAGAAAGACATAATAAGAATAAAGTTAAAAGAAAAGATATAAAAGATTATTCAGGAAGAGTATTTTTGGGCTTAGATGCAGGGTCTACTACTACAAAAGGAGTTCTAATATCTGAAGAAGGAGAATTATTGTATTCATATTATGGAAGTAATAATGGGGATCCACTATCTCAAGCGGGTAAGATTTTAAAAGAGATGTACAAAGCTATAAATCCTAATATTACTATAGCAGGAGCTACAGTTACAGGCTATGGTGAAGGTTTAATTAAGACAGCTTTTAAAATAGATTTTGGTGAAATAGAAACCATTGCCCATAAAAGAGCAGCAGAATTCTTCCTTCCAGGAGTGGATTTTATTTTAGATATAGGTGGTCAGGATATGAAATGCTTAAGAATTGAGGATGGAGTAATTGAAGGAGTTATGCTTAATGAGGCTTGTTCTTCAGGATGTGGCTCTTTTATTGAATCTTTTAGTAAATCCTTAAGTGTACCTATAGAAACATTTGTAGACGAGGCTATAAAAAGTGAAAAGCCAGTGGATTTAGGGTCAAGATGTACTGTATTTATGAACTCTAGAGTAAAGCAAGCTCAAAAAGAAGGAGCTACCCTTGGAGACATTGCAGCAGGACTTTCTTATTCTGTTATTAAGAATGCGCTTCATAAAGTAATTAGAATCAGAAATCCAAAAGACATGGGTAAAAATATTATTGTGCAAGGAGGAACTTTTTATAATGATGCAATTCTTAGGGCTTTTGAATTAATCTCTGAGAGAGAGGCTATAAGACCAGATATTGCAGGATTGATGGGAGCATTTGGGGCAGCTTTAATTGCAAGGGAGAAAAGTCATAAGGATTCTATAACATCACTTATCTCAAAAGATGAACTAGATAATTTTACTGTTAATACCGATATGAATAGGTGTAGAGGATGTGGAAACAATTGTTTATTAACCATAAACAAATTTTTCAATGGAAAAAGCTTTATATCAGGAAATAGATGTGAAAAAGGTGGTAGTAATATAGAAAAGGATAACAAGCTACCAAATTTATTTCAATATAAATATGATAGATTATTTAATTATGAAACTATACCTAGTAATGAAGCACAAAGAGGTGTAGTAGGTATACCTAGAGTTTTAAATATGTATGAAAATTATCCTTTTTGGCATAGGTTTTTTAGTGAATTGGGTTTTTCAATTCAGCTTTCTAGTAGATCTTCTAAAGAGATTTACGAATTAGGAATAGAAACAATACCTTCTGAATCAGCCTGTTATCCTGCTAAATTAAGTCATGGTCATATTATAGACTTAATAAATAAAAAGGTAGATTTTATATTTTATCCTTGTGTTTTTTATGAACAAAAGGAGCAACAGGGAGCACAAAATCAATATAATTGTCCTATGGTTATATCTTATCCAGAAGTTATAAAAAATAATATTGATTATTTGGATGAAAGTAATGTGAAGTTTCTAAATCCATTTTTAAGTTTTCATAATAAATCTTTATTAAAAGAAGCATTATATAAGGCTTTTAAAGAATTTAATATTTCTAAAGTAGAAATTGGTAAGGCAGTAAATTGCGCTTGGGAAGAGGATATAAGGTTTAAACAAGATATTAAAGACAAAGGTGAAGAAGCTTTAAAATATTTGAAAGAGAATAATAAAAAAGCTATTGTTTTAGCGGGAAGGCCTTATCATATAGATCCGGAAATTAATCATGGCATTGATAAGCTTATCACTAGCTTTGGTATAGGAGTTTTAACTGAGGATTCTGTGGCACATCTTTCAGAGGTAGAGAGACCTCTTCGAGTAGTGGATCAATGGACCTATCATTCAAGACTTTATGCTGCAGCTAGTTTTGTAGCAAAAGAAGAAAATGTGGAGCTTATCCAATTGAACTCCTTTGGATGTGGACTAGATGCAGTTACTACAGATCAAGTTCAAGAAATATTAAAAAGTACAGGTAAGATATACACTCTAATAAAAATAGATGAAGTAAATAACTTAGGTGCAGTGAGAATAAGAATACGTTCTTTAAAAGCTGCTATGGAACAAAGAGAAAAGAAAAAAGTAAAATTAACAATTGCAGAAAAATGTGAAAAAAGAGTAATATTTACTAAAGAAATGAGAAAGAATCATACTATTATTGCTCCTCAAATGTCTCCAATTCATTTTGAGTTGTTACAGGTTGCATTAAGTTCTTCAGGATATAATATAGAAGTTTTACCTGCAGTAGATGAAAAAGCAGTAGAAGAAGGACTAAAATATGTAAATAATGATGCTTGTTATCCATCAATTATAGTAATTGGACAAATTATTACAGCACTAAAATCAGGTAAATATGATCTTAATAATACATCTGTAGCTATAACTCAAACAGGCGGAGGATGTAGAGCGACTAACTATATAGGATTTCTGAGAAAGGCATTAAAAGATATTGGATTAGAGCATATTCCTGTAATATCAATTAATGCAGGAGGATTAGAGGATAACCCAGGATTTAAATATTCTTTCAATATGGTAAAGAAAGCTTTAATGGCCATGTTATATGGAGATTTGTTTATGCGTTGTATTCTAAGAGTAAGACCTTATGAAAAAATCAAAGGTTCTACTAATGAACTTTATAATAAATGGAATGAAATTATTAAGCTACAGATATCCAAAGGAAATTTTAAAGAACTAAAAAATAATATGGAAGAAGTAGTTAAAGATTTTGATAATTTAGAGATAGTTAATATCCTTAAACCTAAGGTAGGAATTGTAGGAGAGATTTTAGTTAAATTTCATCCTACAGCTAACAACGGAGCTATTGATATTCTTGAAAGTGAAGGTGCAGAAGTAGTAGTACCAGATCTTATAGATTTCTTCTTATATTGTGCTCATAACAATTTAGCTAAATATAAAAACTATTTAGGTGGAAAAAAAGGGGAAGTAGTAAGTAAGATATCTATTAATTTTATTGAATATTATAGGAGAACCATGAAAATAGCGCTAGAAAGAAGTAATAGATTCTCACCACCACAATCCATAGAACATTTAGAGAAATTGGCAGAACAGATACTATCTACTTGTAATCAATCAGGTGAAGGATGGTTCTTAACTGGTGAGATGATTGAACTTATAGAAAGTGGAGTAAATAATATTATATGTATGCAGCCCTTTGCATGCTTACCTAACCATGTTACAGGAAAAGGTATGATTAAAGCATTAAAGAAGAAATTTAAAGACAGTAATATTGTTGCTATTGATTATGATCCAGGTGCAAGTGAAGTTAATCAGCTAAATAGAATAAAGCTTATGCTTTCTGTAGCAAATAAAAATTTATATAATGAAGAAAAAATAGCTTTAGAAGAAGTAGCAGCTAATTTAAATGCAGATGATTAGTAATTTAAAAAGCTATTGACAAAATCATCATTATGTATATAATAATATGCAAAGAGTTTAATATAAATATGCTATGATGAAGAGGAGTAAAAATAGAGAATATTAAGAGAGGGAAACTCATCGGCTGAAAGGTTTCCTATAGGAAGTATTTTGAAGGTAGCTTCGGAGCTTTTTTAGCGAAATTTATAGTAGCTAAAAACGGTGGTTCTCATCGTTAAAATTAAGAGAGTCTTAGGAATATTTCCCGAGAAATAAAGGTGGTACCACGCGCTGTCGTCCTTTGGATGATAGCGCTTTTTATTTTGAAAAAATACATCTAAATAAAAAACAAAAATATGTTTACATAGAAAGGTAGGAATTGACATGGATGAAAATAAAAATATAGCAAAAAATTATGATCCAAAAGAATTTGAAGAAAGACTTTATAAGTGGTGGGAGGAGAATGGATTTTTCACCCCAAAGGTAGACGAAAATAAGAAACCATATACTATAATAATGCCACCACCAAATATAACAGGACAATTGCACTTAGGTCATGCTTTAGATAACACTCTACAAGACATGCTTATAAGAACAAAGAGAATGCAAGGATATAGCACTCTATGGCTTCCAGGACAGGATCATGCAAGTATTGCTACAGAAGTAAGAGTTGAAAAATCTCTACTTACCAAAGGTCTTAAGAAAAAAGAGATGGGCAGAGAAGCCTTCCTAGAAAAAGTTTGGGAATGGACTGATGAATACAGGGATAGAATCAGAACTCAACTTAAAAAAATGGGATGTTCTGCTGATTTTACTAGAGAAGCCTTCACTATGGATGAAAATTTAAGCAAGGCTGTTAGAGAAGTGTTTGTTAAGCTTTATAATGATGGTCTTATATATCAAGGAAATAGAATAACTAACTGGTGTCCAAAATGTATGACAGCTATTTCAGATGCAGAGATTGAATATGAAGAGCAAGATGGACATTTCTGGCATATTAATTATCCAGTAATAGGTAGTGATGAAGTAGTTGAGATTGCTACTACAAGACCAGAAACATTGCTTGGAGATACAGCGGTTGCAGTAAATCCTAAGGATGAAAGATATAGTCATTTAGTAGGTAAAAAGCTAAGATTACCATTGGTAGATAGGGAAATAGAAGTAGTTGCTGACGACTATGTTGATATGGAATTTGGAACTGGTTGCGTTAAGATAACTCCAGCTCACGATCCTAATGACTATCAAGTAGGTAAGAGACACAACCTTCCAGAAGTGGTTGTAATTGAAGAGAACGGAACAATATCTAAGGGATATGGAAAATATTCAGGTCTTGATAGATATGAAGCTAGAAAACTTATGGTTAAAGACTTAGAAGAGCAAGGATACCTTGTAAAAATTAAGAATCACAGCCATAACGTAGGAACTCACGATAGATGTAGCTGTACTATTGAGCCAATGCTTTCAAAACAATGGTACGTAAAAATGGAGCCTCTTGCAAAGCCAGCAGTTAAAATTGTAAGAGAAAAAGAAATTAAATTCATTCCAGAAAGATTTGAAAAAATTTACTTTAACTGGATGGAGAATATTCAAGACTGGTGTATTTCAAGACAGTTATGGTGGGGACATAGAATTCCAGTTTGGTACTGTAAGGACTGTGGAGAAATGATAGTGCAAACAGAGGTACCAACTCAATGTACCAAGTGTAATTCTGAGAAGCTAGAGCAAGAAAGTGATGTATTAGATACTTGGTTCAGTTCTGCATTATGGCCATTCTCAACTTTAGGTTGGCCTAATAACACAGAGGATTTAAAATATTTCTATCCAACAAGTACACTAGTTACTGGTGGAGACATAATATTCTTCTGGGTTGCAAGAATGATATTCTCAGGTTTGTATAACATGGATGCTATACCATTTGAAACAGTATTTTTTCATGGAATGGTTAGGGATGATCAAGGAAGAAAGATGTCTAAGTCTCTAGATAACGGAGTTGATCCACTAGAGGTTATAGATAACTATGGAGCAGATGCACTAAGATTCTCATTAGTTACAGGTAATGCACCGGGAAATGACATAAGATTCTATGAATCAAGAGTTGAAGCAGCAAGAAATTTTGCCAATAAGATTTGGAATGCTTCAAGATTTGTTATGATGAACTTTAATGAGGAATTAATGGAAAAATATAAAGGCTCTAAGAATTATTCAATAGCAGATAAGTGGATATTATCTAGATTAAATACAGTAGTTAAGGAAGTAACAGATAATATAGAGAAATTTGAATTAGGAATAGCGCTTCAAAAGATTTATGACTTTATGTGGACAGAATTCTGTGATTGGTATATAGAACTTATAAAACCTGCATTGTATAGTGATGATGAAGAAGCTAAGGGAACTACCTTAAATGTATTAAATAAAGTTTTAATTACAGGGCTTAAGCTTCTACATCCAGTAATGCCATATATTACGGAGGAGATATATACTCACATAACTAAGGAAACAGATTCAATAACTATTGCACCTTGGCCAGTATGGGAAGATGAGCTAGAGGATAAGAAGGCTGAAGAATATATGAATTATATTATAGATGCCATCAGAAATACAAGAAATGCAAGAAGTGAGATGAATGTACCTCCTTCAAGAAAAGCTAAGACTTTTATATTTGCTACAGAAGCTATGGATGCCTTCCAGGAGGGAATACCATATTTTGAGAAATTAGCTTCAGCTAGTGAGGTTGTAATATTAGAGTCTAAAGAGGAAGCTCCAGAAAATGTAGTATCAGTAGTTTCTAAAGGTGCAGAGATATATATGCCACTTTTAGAGCTAGTAGATGCAGAAAAAGAGTTAGAGAGATTAAATAAAGAGAAAGCCAAATTAGAAGCTGAAATAGATAGAGTTGAAAAAAAATTAAACAATGAGAGATTTGTATCTAAAGCACCACAGGCTGTAGTAGATGAAGAAAAGGCCAAAGGTGAAAAATACAAAGAAATGTATCAAGCTGTACTTGAAAGTATAGAGAATCTAAAATAAAACAATAAGTTAAATTTAAAAAATATATTTTTAGAAAAACTCCAGTTATTCTGGAGTTTTTCTATTGTATATAGGAATATAGTAATGTAAAATTAGATAGGAAAATTCTATGATTAGGGGGCAATTTTATGAACTATAATGAAGCTATAAATTATATACATGATACGGCTAAATTTGGTAGTAAACTAGGATTAGAAAGAACAGAAAAAATTCTGGAGTTATTAGGAAACCCACATAAAAAGGTAAAATGTATACATATCGCAGGAACCAATGGAAAAGGGTCTACTACGGCAATGCTTACTAATATTCTTATCAATAGTGGGTATAGAGTAGGATGCTATATATCTCCTTATATTGAAGAATTTGAAGAACGAATACAAATAAATAATACTAATATACCTAAGGAAGATTTAGCTCATATTATTACTGAAGTTGCGAGAGCAGTGGATAGTGTAGCAACTATGGGATATGGAAATCCCACTGAATTTGAGATAATAACCTGTGCAGGATTTTTATATTTCTATGAGAAAAAGGCTGATTATGTAGTGGTAGAGGTTGGTCTTGGGGGAAGGTTAGATTCTACGAATGTTATAGTGCCAGAACTTTCTATAATAACATCTATAAGTTTAGATCATATGAATATATTAGGAGATACAATAGATAAAATTGCCTTTGAGAAGGCTGGTATAATTAAAAATGGGATTCCTCTAGTATTGTATCCTCAGGAGCCTATGGCTGAAGAGGTTATTGAGAGAATTGCATCAGAAAGAAATTCAGAAGTTATAAAGGTCAAAAAAAATAATTACAAGTTTATCAATAGCTATATGGCTGAAGTAAATGGCAAAGATAAAATGTTACAAAACATCATTTATACTACAAAAGAAGATAGTTATAATATAGAACTAGGTTTAATTGGAATACATCAAATAGATAATTGCAATGTGGTAATTCATAGCTGTGAAAAATTAAGAGAGTTAGGTGTTAACATAACTAAGAATAGTATGTTAAAGGGCATTAGAGAAATGGTATGGCCTGGGAGATTAGAAATTATGAGTACTGCACCATTAGTAGCAATTGATGGAGCTCATAATATAGATGGAATAAAAAAGCTAACAGAGAGTGTAGATAAGTATTTTACCTATAATAAGATGATACTTATTATAGGAATTTTGGCTGACAAACAAGTGAAAGAAATGATAAATATTATAGCACCAAAAGCTGAAAGGGTTATAGCTGTAACACCTCATAGTGAGAGAGCAGAGTTATGCGAGGATTTAAGAGCGGAAATAATTAATTATGTTCCAAAATGTGAGGCTATAGCTGATTATGAAGAAGCCTATAAAAAGGCGTTATCCTATTGCGATGAAGATGATTTATTATTAATATCAGGTTCCTTATACATGGTGGGAGATATGAGAAAAATAATAAGACAGCTTTAAAAGTAAAAATTCGTAGCACAAACCCCACTCAATTCATAGTATATGGTGAGGGGGGATTCCATTGAGGTACTTATATATTTGTAACACCACAAGAGATTGCATAAATAAAATAGATGCTAACAGTTTTTCCATAGAAGAAAACATAAGCCTTAAGGGAATAAACCGTGGTAAGATAGGACCACATGGCTTATGTATACAGGGAGAAACATTGTTTACTTCAAATTGTTATGATGGTTCTGTTTCTATAATTGATTTAGAATCCTTAAAAAGCGAGAGTTATTATTTAGGAAGAAATTGTAGAGATTTATGTGCTATAGGTAATCATATTTATATAATTTGTGGAGATTCTAATAATGTTGTTAATTTTGATATATCAAAAAGGGAGATTGTAGAGCTCATACCTTGTGGTAATGCACCTCATAGTATTGATTATTGTAGCAGAACAAATCAAATTGTAGTTGCCAATATGAATGATGATAGTATAACCTTATTTGATGCGCTATATGGATGTAATATTAAAAATATAAAAGTTGGGCCGTTTCCTACTAAGGCTTTAATTAGTAGAAATGGAGATTATATATTAGTATGTGAGAGCAATATGGGGTATTCTGATAAAGGATCTATAAGTATAATTTCTTCTAAAACCTTTAAACTTATAAATAGAACTCCTGTAGGTAATTGCCCTTTTGATATGCATTGCGATGAGAAATATTGCTATGTATCAAATTATGGAGAAGGGAGCATATCTTTAATTGATATGAATAATTTTAAAGAGGTAGACAAAATTAGAATTGGTGGAATGCCTAGAGGTATTGTATGTGACGATGAATTTATGTATGTTGGGGATAGCTATAACGATGTGGTATTAAAAATACATAAGAAAAGTAATGGAAAAATAATCATCCCATTGAAGGGAGAACCTACAGGGATGATTTTAAAGTAATTATTCAATTAAAACACCTATAATTTTATTATATAAGTCAGAAGCATTGTTTTTCCATTTATAGCAAAGCTCTCTGGCTTGTTTATTTGATGCTACACTTATTTTTAAATCAATTAAAGTTATATCATTCTCTGAAGCAGAGAGATTAACTAAATAACTGTTACTATTTTCTATAGTATAATCTGCAGACACCGTAAGTTCTTTTTTTATTATAGACATTTTTTCGCTGATATATTTATTGATATTTTCTATGGTTGATAATGGTAGTCTGTTTTTGAATAGAGAAAGTACTTCTTTACCTTTATCAGACATAATTAGTCTATCTTTATTTTTATAATTAATTATATTTATTAAATCAGAAGAAACTAACTCTACAATATATTGTTGAAGAGTAAAGTAATTTAGTAAATTATTCTCTAGGACAATTTGAGTAAGTTGCATATTTGATATAGGTAAGTTTATATTTTCTATTATATATAATAAGACAAGCTTATTTTCTGCTAGGTTTAAAGACTCATCAAACATAACATCCCTCCTTTAAACTAAAATATAATTAAAACAATACTACTTCAATATTATTATAACATAAAAATTTAAGAAATAAATTAACTTTAATGTGAATATGAATATATTCACATTAAAGGAATATAAATTTAAGGAAAGTTTGATTATTTTAAGGGGAAATATGAAGATAAAATATAAATTAAGAAAAAGAGATATGCTATTAGCTATAATGATAGTTGCTTCCATTACATTGATATTCTGTAGTAGTTTGGTTTCACGGATGGTTATTGCAACAGTAGATAAAGATTCACCAATTTACAGTATAAACACTGGAGAAAAGAAAGTAGCATTAACCATGGATTTTAATTGGAACAATAATAATATAGATAGTATATTAAATACTTTAGATACTTATAAAGTAAATACAACATTTTTTGTAATGGGAAATTGGTGTGATGAGTATCCTAGCAAAGTTAAGGATATGGCTAACACAGGGCATGAAATAGGAAATTTGTCTAATAAATATCCTAATTTCACAGCTATATCTAAAGAGAGAATCGAAAAAGAAGTTCAAATTACAAATGGCAAAATATTAAATTTAACAGGAAAAATACCAACTTTATTCAGATTTCCAGAAGGAAAGTATAATGATCTAGCTTTGGAAACAGTAATGTCACTAGGACTTAATTCAATACAATGGAACGTAGATAGTAAAGATTGGGAGAATTATGAATGGGGAAAAATAGATAAAATATTAAAGAAAGATATTAAAGGTGGAGATATAATTTTGCTCCATAGCAATGATAAAAAAATAGTAGAAAACCTTCCTAAAATCATAGAATCTCTACAAAGTCAAGGCTATGAATTTGTACGGATATCTGATTTAATATATAATGAAGGTTATGCTTAAGATAGTGATAGAGTTCAAAATTGAAAATAAGTGAATATTTAATAAACTAAATCTTGTAAAATTTCCCTAATTATCTTATAATAATTCATATGTTAGGTTTTCAAAGAAACAAATTAATTATGTGAATTTTCAAAAAATAAGTAATACTTTAGATGCTTAAGAATATAAATTATAGTAAACAATTACAAAACTAAAGGGAGAGGGGTTACAATGGATAATCTTATGTTTAACAACAAAATTTACTTAGAGGGGAAAGTAGTATCAGAATTAGAATTTAGCCATGAAATGTATGGTGAAGGATTTTATAATTTTAACTTTGAGGTTTCAAGATTAAGTGATACAAGTGATATACTTATCATTACTGTATCCGAAAGATTAATAACTGGGATAGATGTTAGTATTGGAAGTGACCTTGCTATAGATGGACAGCTTAGGTCTTATAATAAATTTGTTGATGGTGCTAATAGACTTATATTAACTGTTTTCGCCAGGGATGTTCATGAGCTTCAAGAAAGAGGGAAAAATCCTAATCAGATCTTCTTAGATGGATATATTTGTAAAGAACCGGTTTATAGAACTACACCCTTTGGTAGAGAAATAGCAGATATGCTATTAGCTGTAAATAGATTATATAATAAATCTGATTATATACCAACTATAGCGTGGGGAAGAAATTCAAGATTTTGTAGAAGCTTAGAAGTTGGAGATAATATAAGAGTTTGGGGAAGGTTGCAAAGCAGAGAATATCAAAAAAAAGTTTCTGATACAGAGGTAATTAAAAAAATTGCTTATGAAGTTTCTATTTCTAAGATGGAAAAGGTTACTGATGAAAATAGAGATGTCATAACTGATATTCCTCAAAGAGAAGAAATTACTAGTGAAGTTAAACAAGTTAATAAAGAAGAAGTTGTATAAAATTAAAAATGCTATGGTTTAAACCATAGCATTTTCTTACTTTCTTAAATCATCTAAAAGCTCAGTTTTACCTTTTGTTTTTTCATCCACAGTCTTTATTATTTTAGCTGGAGAACCAGCTACTACTACGTTTTCTGGTACATCAGCAGTAACTATGGAGCCAGCAGCCACAACAGAGTTTCTACCTATTTTAACTCCTTCTAAAATAACTGCATTGGCACCTATTAACACGTTATCTCCAATTTCACAAGGGTCTTTGCTAGGGGGTTCTAAAACTCCTGCTACCACTGCACCAGCTCCAAGGTGGACCTTTTTGCCAAGCTTTCCTCTAGCACCAACTACAGCATTCATATCAACCATAGTTTCTTCGCCAATTTCTGCTCCAATGTTTATAACAGCGCCCATCATAATAACAGCATTTTTACCGATAGAAACTCTATCTCTAATGATGGCACCTGGTTCAATTCTAGCATTAATATTTTGTATTTCTAGCATAGGAATAGCTGAATTTCTTCTATCTAATTCTATTTTGTAGTTATGTATCTTATCTTTATTATTATTGATAAATTCCATAATCTCGTTGCTATCTCCAAATAAAACATAGAAAGCACCTTCTCCAAAGCATTCTACGGATCCAAGATTACAGCTAGCTATGTTGCCTTGTACATAAACCTTTAATGGAGTAGATTTTTTTGATTCTTTAATAAATCTTGCTATTTCATAGGGGTCTGTTAAATTATATTCCATTTGATTCACTCCTTTTAAGAGATATTATATTATCTTATTATACATATATATATATTAGTTGAAAAGGAAAAATTAATTTAATTAAAGAGCAACTGTAAGAATTCATATGAAACTGATATAATAATAAATAAAATATGTGATGGGAAGCAGTATGAAATATATAATAATTTTATTAGTTAAAGGAGTTTACAATGAGAAATTTATCAATAAATGTAGAAAATATAGAAATATCAGGTATAAGAAAATTTTATAATAAGGTGAGTAAAATTCCAGGAGCTATTTCATTAACTTTAGGAGAGCCAGATTTTAAAGTGCCAGAAGAAATTAAGAAAGGAATGAAGAAAGCTATTGATGAAAATAAGACTAATTATACCCAGAATGCAGGTATATTGGATTTAAGAGTAGAAATTTGTAGATATTTGAAGATGATGAACATAGAATATGATGCAGAAGAGGTATGCATTACAGTAGGGGGAAGCGAAGGACTATTATCTACATTTACAGCACTCTTAAATCAAGGTGATGAAGTGCTAATTCCTTCTATTGCATATCCAGCCTATGAAAGTTGTGTAAAAATGCTAGGTGGAAAGGTTGTTAACTATGGAATTAAAAAAGATTTATCAATAGATATAGATGAATTGGCAGAACTAGTTAAAAAAAGAAAACCAAAAGTATTAGTAATTTCATATCCATCTAACCCAACGGGTGTGATAATGAATAAGAAAAGTAGAGATAAGTTGCACCATATTTTAAAAGATGAGGATATTATTATAGTTAATGATGAAATATATAGTTCTATAGTATTTAATGAATATTATTCCCTATGTCAATATGAAGATTTAAAGGATAAATGTGTGCTAATTGGAGGATTTTCAAAAATGTTTTCAATGACAGGGGTAAGGGTAGGATATGTGTGTGCACCTTCTAGTATAATGAAAAATATAATTAAGGTACATCAATACAATGTATCTTGCGCACCATCTATAGGACAATATGGAGCTTTAGAAGGATTGAAAAAGTGTTCTTATCATATTGAGCATACTAAAGCCGAATTTTTAAAAAGAAGGAATTATATATATGATAGATTAAAATCTATGGGACTTGAAGTTAATATGCCTGAAGGTGCTTTTTATATTTTTCCAAATATTAAAAAGTATAATATGACCAGTGAAGAATTTTGTGAAAAATTATTAAATGAGAAAGGAATTGCTATAGTACCAGGAAGTGCATTTGGACCAGGAGGAGAAGGATATGTTAGAATTTCTTATTGTTATAGTATGGAAGATTTAAAAAAAGCTTTAGATGGAATAGAAGAGTGGTTAGATGAAATGAATAAAAATATTCAACAAAATTCAACATATATTTAGAAAAAAACCCATTTAGTATAAAATTGAGAGATTTTATACTAAATGGGTCCTCTTATTGATTTATTATAATATCTAGGCAAGAATTTCTATAATGTAAAAAATGTACCAATCATTGTCAATGATAACTATAGTTACATCTATATCATGGTAAATCCTTTTATATCATAGATGTACTTATCTTTACTATATCTTCCATAGAATAAAATCCATTTTCTTTTCCCTTCATAAAAACACAAGCTTTTAATGCCCCTATGGCAAAAACTTCACGAGAAAGTGCAGAGTGCTTAATCTCAATTACTTCGCCTTTACCAGCAAAGATAACTTCATGATCTCCAATGATGTTTCCTCCTCTTATGGCATGAACAGCAATTTCATTGTGGACTCTCTTTTTTATACCTTCTCTACCATAGACTATTGAAGTATCTTGGTCTATGGAATTTTTTATGGTGTTAGCTAACAATAAGGCAGTTCCGCTTGGAGCATCAACCTTTTGATTATGATGTTTTTCTATGATCTCTATGTCAAAATCATCATATAAAATATCACTTATAGATTTCAATATATTATTAACTATATTAACGCCTATGGACATATTAGCTGAGAAGAACACAGGAATAGAATTTTGTAAGGATTTAATCTTTTCTATTTGTTCCTTCGAATATCCTGTAGTACAAAATATTACAGGACAGGTATTATTAACAGCATACTGTACAATAGAATCTAATGTTTCAGGTCTAGAGAAATCAAGAATTACATCAACTTCTTCTTTAACATCATTTATATTTTCATATATATTGTAATTAAAATGGGTTTCAGTATTTCTATCGATACCAGCGCAAATTGTAAGGTTATCCATAGTATTTGCAATTGAGGAAATCATTTGTCCCATTTTTCCATTACATCCAACTAATAAAATTTTTATCATTATAGCTCTCCTTTATATTAATCCATAGTTCTTAAGTTCATTTTTTAATAATTCTAATGTATAATTATCCATATCAACTAGAGGTAGTCTGAGATTTCCTATTTCTTTTCCCATTAGATTAAGTGAAGTTTTTACGGGGATAGGATTAGTTTCAATGAATAGGGCATTAGTTAATGGAATAGTTTTTATAAATAACTCTTGCGATTCTTTAATTTCACCTTTAAAGAAGAGCTCACAGATCTCATGGATATCATCAGGTATAATATTTGCCAGAACAGAAATAACTCCTATACCGCCAATAGCAAGAGTAGGTAGAATTTCATTATCATTTCCAGAATAAATATCAATAGCGTCACCACAAAGAGCTTTAATTTCTGCTATTTGGCTTATATTTCCACTGGCTTCTTTTACAGCTACAATATTTTTAAGTTTACTAAGCTCCAGAAGTGCTTTAGGTGAAATATTCATACCAGTTCTTGATGGAACATTATACACTACTATAGGTGTATTTACGGCTTCTGCAATAGCTTTAAAATGAGCTATTAACCCCTTGGGAGAAGTTTTATTATAGTAGGGATTTATTACCAAAAGACCATCTACCCCAATATTTTCTGCATATTTACTCATTTCTATGGAAGCAATAGTATTATTACTTCCAGTTCCAGCAATTACAGGGATTCTTTTATTAATCACATCTACAGTAAATTTAATAGTTTCCTTTTTCTCGTTCTCACTCATAGTTGAAGCCTCTCCAGTAGTGCCACATACTATAATAGCATCTGTTTTACTAGATACATGCCACTCTAATAATTCCCTTAGTTTGATAAAGTCTACTCCCTTTTCAGTAAAAGGAGTTACGATTGCAACACCTGAACCTTTAAAAATACTCATATTTCATTACCTCTCTAACTTTAAATTATCTTCAACAAAGCATTCAGCGATCTGAATAGCATTAAGAGCTGCACCTTTTCTTATATTATCAGCCACAACCCAAAGGTTAAGTCCATTATCTAAACTGAAATCTTTTCTTACTCTACCTATATATACTTCATCTTTACCAGCAATATTAAATGGCATTGGATAAATTTCATTAGAAATGTCATCCATTAAAATAACTCCAGGGCTAGATTTATATAAGGTAAAGATATCTTCCAAGGAAAAGTTATTTTCAAGTTCAACATTAATACTTTCACTATGCCCATGAAATACTGGAACTCTAACAGTGGTAGAAGTTATTCTTAAGTTATCATCATGAAGTATTTTCCTTGTTTCCTCAATCATTTTCATCTCTTCTTTAGTGTATCCATTATCAAGGAATACATCAATTTGAGGAATAACATTATAAGCTATAGAATGCTTGAATTTTTTAGGAGATTCATTATTAACTCCTCTTTTTAGATCATTAAAACCCTCTATTCCTGCTCCAGAGACAGCTTGATAGGTAGAATACACAATTCGTTTAATGCCATACTTTAATTGAAGAGGCTTAAGTGCAACCATGGCTTGTATGGTTGAGCAATTAGGATTTGCTATTATTCCACTATGCCATTTCAAATCTTCTCTATTAACTTCAGGTACTACAAGAGGTGTATTTACATCCATTCTCCAAGCACTACTGTTATCAATAACTATAGAACCGTTATCTACGAATAATGGAGCATATTCTAAACTAATACTGCCACCAGCAGAGAAAAGGGCAAAATCTATTTTTTTATTTCGTATATTCTTCTCACAGAGTTCTTCGATAATAATATCCTTTTCTTTAAATTTAATCATACTACCAGCTGAACGAGAAGATGCAAAGGCATATAAGTTGTCAATAGGAAAGTCTCGTTCTTCTAATATCTTTAAAAATTGTCGGCCAACCATTCCGGTGACGCCAACTACAGCTACATTGTATTTCAAAAGTATCACTCCTTTGTAATTCTTATAATACATTATATAACTTTATAGCTTTAAGTTATATAATATATTATATAATTATTATTAAGTTTTGATAAAATATATGTTTTTATAGAAAAATAAAACAAAATCATTTTAGAAAATAATTATAATTAAATTTTAAATAATCAAAAATTGATTACAAATAATATGTAAATCAATTATAAAAGTTAATTAATATGCAAACTTTACACTTTTGCACTGCAAAGTGGAGAAGAAATCAATATATAAATTAAAACAAAATGTAAAAAAAATTGACAAATATTAAAAGACTGTGATATATTATAAAAAAATCAATTATTATAATATTTCTAAATTTAAAAGTTCAAATTTGTTTAAGGTTAACTTAAATAGAATGGAACACCATTAAACTATAACAAAATTATCTTTAAGGACAATTTTATAGTTTAGTGAAAACTTAAGATAATACCTTGAATTACAAGAGAAAAGTCTATACAGTAACAAAGAATAAAGCTGAGATTAGCAAAAGAAAAAAAGCTTAATTAAAATATGGAGTAGGTTACAGAAATGTATACGATATCATATTAAATTAAGTTAGTTAATGTACATAAGGATTTTACATATTAGGATTTAATTTTAAAGAAGTTTTAGTAAACTAAAGAAGTATTTTAACATACAAAGGTAACTCAAGGAAGTTGAAATACTTAAAGGATTATTGGTATTTTCAGAATATTTTAAATATAAAGCTGTGCAAAATAAGTAATATTACTTATTTTGCATTTATATATTAAGACTTCTAAGAAATTATTCTTAATTCTAAAATCCAACATATTTAAAATGTAAAGTCAAGGGGATTGTTGAAAGATTACTAAAATGGAGGGATGATGATGTTAAAATTTACTCTTAAAAGGTTTGGGTATATGTTAGTAACGTTATTTCTTGCTTCGTCAATAACGTTCTTTCTTATACATGCCATACCAGGAGATCCGTTAGCCAGCTTAGGTAGAAAATTGCCAGAGCAAATTAGGGCTAACTATTATGCAAAATATGGCTTAGATGAACCAGTGGTGGTTCAATATGGTAAATTTGTAAAAAATCTTGCACAGGGCGATTTAGGACAATCTTTAAATTACCCAGGAAGAAGTGTTAATGACACTATAGTTAAACATGCGCCGATATCAGGTAGAGTAGGTGGACAGGCTTTATTATTAGGAGTAAGTATAGGAATATTTTTAGGAATTATAGCAGCGTTTAATAGAGGAAAGTGGCCAGATTACGTTGTTATGTTTATAGCAATACTAGGAATTTCAGTTCCCATGTTTGTTGTAGCATCTATATTGCAATTTGTTTTCACAGTAAAAATGACTTTATTACCAACTACAGGTTGGGGAGAATTTAAACATACAATTCTTCCAACTATTGCAATGAGCTTTGGATCTATAGCTACTTATGCAAGATATATGAGAGCCAATTGTCTAGATGTAATTGGTCAAGATTACATATTAACAGCAAAAGCTAAAGGGGTATCTAAAGTTAGCTTAGTATTTAAACATGTTATAAGAAACGCAATATTACCAGCTATTACACTTTTAGGACCTCAAATTGCAGGTATATTTATAGGTTCATTCGTTATAGAAAGTATATTCTCTATACCAGGACTAGGACAATATTTCGTGTCTTCAGTTAATGATAGAGATTACACTATGATTATGGGACAAACTATTTTCTTTGCTGCAATATATATAATTGCATTATTTTTAGTAGATGTGGTTTATGGAGTGGTTGACCCAAGAATTAGAATTACTGGTAATAAGCGTTAGGAGGGACAAAGATGGCAGAACTTTCAAAAGAAAAGTTTCAGATTATAGGCTGTGAAAATTTAAATGCAGAGGAAATTCTAAGGCCAAGTATGACCTATTGGCAGGATGCTTGGAGGAGACTTAAAAAGAATAAGGTTGCTACATTTTCTTTGATACTATTGATAGTAATATCAATAATGACTATTATAGGACCTTACATTGCAAAATTTAGCTTTGAAGTGAAAAATAATGATATGGTTAATCTAAAGCCAAATTCAACTTATTGGTTTGGTACAGATACATTAGGTAGAGATATTTTTGCAAGAGTATGGATAGGTGGAAGAGTATCTATATTTATAGGTATAATTGGAGCTATATTAGATACGGTTATTGGAGTTACTTATGGTGGAATAGCGGGATTCTTTGGAGGATTAGTAGATGATATCATGATGAGAATTATAGAGATATTAGCTAGTATTCCTTATCTTGTGTTAGTTATTCTTATCAGGGTTATAATTGATAAACCAGGTTTAACTCCTATTATTATAGCAATGACCATCACAGGATGGACATATATGGCAAGACTTGTAAGAGGGCAATTATTACAAATAAAAGAACAAGAATATGTTTTAGCAGCCAAGGCATTAGGTGCCAATCCGTCAAGAATTATAGCTAGACACTTAATTCCAAATACCATAGGGGTAATGATAGTTGCAATAAGTTTTGATATTCCTGGGTTTATATTTGGTGAGGCTTTCTTAAGCTACTTAGGATTAGGGGTACAATCACCATATACAAGCTGGGGAGCACTATGTTCATCAGCTCAACAGTACTTAATATTCTATCCTTACCAATTGTTCTTCCCAGCATTGTTTATATCCTTAACAATGTTATCATTCCAGTTACTTGGAGACGGTTTAAGAGATGCGCTGGATCCAAAATTACGTCAATAGGGAGGAGTTAAGAAATGGAAAGAATTTTAGATGTACAAGACTTAAGAGTTTCATTTCACACTTATGCTGGGGAAGTTAAATCTGTTAGAGGAACTACCTTCCATTTAAATAAGGGTGAAACTTTGGCTATAGTTGGCGAATCTGGTTGTGGTAAAACTGTTACATCAAAGGCCATTATGAGATTATTACCTGAACCAATGCCAGCAGAGATAAAAGAAGGTTCAAAAATCACCTTTGAAGGTAAAGATATATTAAAAATGAATGACAAGGAATTAAGACATCTTAGAGGTGCGGATATATCTATGATATTCCAAGATCCTATGACTTCTTTAAATCCAACTATGACAGTTGGTAAACAAATAGCAGAGAGTTTGGTCATCCACAGAGGAATGAACAAATCTGAGGCTATGGCAGAAGCTATAAAAATGCTTAACCTTGTTAATATACCAAATGCTGATAAAAGAGCTAATCAATATCCTCACGAATTTTCGGGTGGTATGAGACAAAGAGCTATGATAGCTATAGCACTAGCTTGCAATCCGAAAATTCTAATAGCTGATGAGCCTACTACAGCACTAGATGTTACTATTCAAGCTCAAATTATGGAGCTTATAGGGGATTTACAAGAAAAGCTAGGTACCGCAGTTATACTTGTTACTCACGATTTAGGGGTAGTTGCGGATGTTGCTGATAGAATTCAAGTAATGTATGCGGGACAGATTATTGAAAGAGGAACTGTGGAAGAGATATTTAGTGCTCCACAACATCCTTATACTTGGGCATTACTTCAATCAGTACCAAGATTAGATACAAAGAATAAAGATACATTGTATTCACTAAATGGAACGCCACCAGATTTAATTAAGCCACCAGTGGGATGTCCATTTGCAGCAAGATGTGAATATTGCATGCAAGTTTGTTTAGAGGAGATGCCAGAAGCTAGTACAATCTCAGAAACTCATGAGGTATTATGTTGGTTAAAGCATTCTATGGCACCTAAAGTAGAAATTCCTCAAAGCTTAAGAAGAGGTGAATAATTATGACAGGAAAAAGTAATAGAGAAGTTTTAATAGAGGTTAAAAACCTTAAGAAATACTTTAATGTAGGTAAAAATGCTACACTAAAGGCTGTTGATGATGTATCCTTTCATATTTATAAAGGAGAAACATTAGGACTTGTTGGTGAGTCAGGCTGTGGTAAAACTACTTGTGGAAGAACTGTTATGGGGCTTTATGGAGCTACAGGCGGAGAAATATTATTTGATGGACACGATGTTAGTAAACTTAGTAAAAGTGAAAAGAAAGAGTTTACTAGAAGGGCTCAAATAATATTCCAAGATCCTTATGCGTCATTAAATCCTAGAATGACAGTAGGAGATATTGTTGGAGAAGGTATAGACATCCATGGTCTATATAAAGGAAAAGAAAGACAAGAAAAGATATATGAATTATTAGGATTAGTAGGATTAAATAAAGAACATGCTTCAAGATTTCCACATGAGTTTTCAGGTGGACAAAGACAGAGAATAGGAATAGCTAGAGCTCTTGCTATAGAACCAGATTTTATAGTTTGTGATGAACCTATTTCTGCTCTAGATGTTTCTATACAAGCACAAGTTGTTAATTTATTAATAAAGTTACAAAATGAATTAGGATTAACATATCTATTTATTGCTCATGACTTATCTATGGTTAAACATATTTCAGATAGGGTTGGAGTAATGTATTTAGGTACTATGGTAGAGCTTGCATCTAGTCATGATTTATATGAGAAACCATTACATCCATATACTCAAGCGTTACTTTCAGCTATTCCAGTACCTGATATAGAGGTAGCTAAAAATAAAAAGAGAATACCACTTGAGGGAGAGGTGCCAAGTCCAATTAATCCTAAGCCAGGATGTAGATTTGCGCCTAGATGTAGATATGCTAAACCAGAGTGTAGTGAGAGAAATCCTGAATTTAAAGAGATTGAACCAAATCATTTCGTTGCATGTCATTTATTTTAAAATAAAAACAGTAAGAAGAGAACAATCTAAATGATTGTTCTTTTTGCATATAGAAAAATAACTAATGCTAATAAAATTATTATATATTGAGATGCAACTGTATATAATATTGAAATAAAGAAAAAATTACCAATAAATCCTGTATAAATTTAAGGATATATATCTAAAAAATATATATATTATATAAAATTTTACAATTATCCGTTGACATATAATATGAAATAATGTAATATATTAGCAAGAAAGAAAAGTTTTTACTAACAATAAATGTAATACATTTATTGTTAGCAAAATTATATTCAACTAGGTAAGGGGGATTATTTGTGAAAAGTAAAAAAACGATAGCATCATTATTGGCATTATCATTGATTGCTTCTGTAGCTTTTGTGGGGTGCAATAAAAAAGAAGATAAGCCAGCTACAGATGATAAAAATCAGGAGAATTCAGGTACTGCTAAACTTGATGATGAGCAATATTTAAATTTACTATTAGCTGGAGAACCAAAAACCTTAGACTTATCTAAAGCGACAGATGCTTATTCTTCTCAAATACTGGCTCAATGCCAAGAAGCTTTGACAAGAGTAATACAAGATGAAAATGGAAAAGATAAAATGGAACCAGGTGCAGCAGAAAAGTGGGAGCCTTCGGATGATGGATTAGTATGGACTTTCCACTTAAGAGATATGAAGTGGAGTGATGGACAAGCTGTTACAGCAGATCAGTTTGTGTATTCAATGCAAAGAACATTGGATCCTAATACAGCAGCTGAATATGCAACACTTCTTTATCCAATAAAAAATGCTAAAGCTTTTAATGCAGGTAAGGCAAAAGCTGAGGAATTAGGAGTTAAGGCTATAAATGATAAAACTTTAGAAATTACTTTAGAACAAACATGTCCATATTTTTTAAGTTTAACAAGCTTTAAACTTATGCAACCACAAAGAAAAGATATGATTGATAAAGTTGGAGATAAATATGGATCAGAAGTAGATACACTGGTATATTCTGGACCATTTATAATGAAAGAATGGGTACATCAAAATAAGATTGAATTTGTAAAAAATGATCAATATTGGGATAAAGATAATGTTAAACTTGAAAAGGCTACATTTAAAATTATAAAAGAGCCAAGTGCTAGAATGAATGAATTATATAATGGATCTTTAGATATGGCTGGAGTAAGAGATCCGAACTGGATTACAAAATTAGATGAGACGAAAAATTTCACTGTTAACAAAGGTTATGAAGGAGCAACTGCATATACAATGTTTAATACCAAGGAGAAAATATTTAGTAATGCAAAAGTAAGAAAGGCTTTCTTAATAGCTGAAGATAGAGAAGGAATAGTTAAAACTTTACGTAAAGGCATAGGAGAAGTTGCGTATGCATGGTGTCCACCTGGAGTACAGATAGATGGAAAAGATTATAGAGAGGTAGTCAATTATCGTCCTATAGAAGATTTAATTAAAGAAAATCCAGATCCTAAGAAGTTATTATCAGAAGGTTTAACAGAATTAGGAATGGATCCAGATCCAGCAAAACTAACTGTTAAAGAATTACATTCGGGAACAGATTCTGAAACAAGAACTTGGGCTGAATTTTCCCAACAAAACTTCCAAGAAAAATTAGGTGTTAAAATGGAAATCGAATATGTTGAGTGGCCTATATATCAACAAAGAACAGATAACATGGAATATCAGATGGGAGGAGTAGCTTGGGGAGGAGATTATAATGACCCTAACACATTCTTTGATTGCTTTTTATCAGACGCAGGTTTAATAAATTCAGGATGGAAAAGTGAGAAGTATGATAAGATAATAGAAGAAGCAAATAAAGAATTAGATGTAACTAAGAGAGCTGAGAAGTTTAAAGAAGCAGAAAAAATATTGATATATGATGAAGCGATAGTAAGTCCAAATACTTTTAGAATATTAAATACTTACAAGAGAAATTATGTTAAGAATTTATATACACCGACTTTTGGATCAACTTTTGATATGAAATATGCTTATACTGAAGGTAGATAAGCAAAATAGAATATTAAATCGATTTTAAAATAATTTTATAATAAAAAGAACTAGAGAGAAGATTTTCTTCATCACTAGTTCTTTTTATTTTGAAGAGATTCACAAAAATATTACAAATATCAACATCGTTTATTAAGATAACCGACAAATTATACAAAATTAATACATTGATAATCAAATTGTTTATATACAATTTAACAATTTATCTGTGTAAAGTAAGAGAGGAAATGAAACATGTCGAAAATAGTTATTCCTAATTCTGAAAATTAAGTTGACTTTGAATAAAAGTTAATATATTATATATTTAAGTTAAATGTAAACAAATTTTATGAGTCTTTATGGGATTTTGTGGCATATTCTTAATGATTTTTTTGTTAAGAATGTATTAATTGGGTAAAAACTAAAACATAATTCAAAGGGGGATTATTTGTGAAAAGTAAAAAATTATTAGTATCATTACTAGCCGTATCAATGATTGCATCAGTAGCATTGGTTGGATGTGGTAGCAAAGACGGTGATAAGACTGGAACAGACGGTGGAGATAAGCAACAAGAAGCAAATATGGATAAGGATCAATATTTAAATGTGTTTCTGAAAGCAGAACCTAAGACTATAGATCAATCTAAAAGTACAGATTTGTATTCTTCTCAAATATTATCCAATGTTCAAGAAGGACTTACAAGAATAATTCAAGATGAAAATGGTAAGGACAAAATAGTAGAGGGTGCTGCGAAAGAGTGGAAAACTTCTGATGACGGATTAACTTGGACATTTAGTTTAAGAGACATGAAATGGAGCGATGGACAACCTGTAAAGGCTGAAGATTTCGTTTATGGAATAAAAAGAACTTTAGACCAAGCTACAGCATCTCAATATGCATTCTTATTAGCACCTATAAAAAATGCAGTAGAATTTAATGGGGGAACAGCTAAAGCAGAAGATGTAGGAGTAAAAGCTTTGGATGATAAAACAGTGGAATTTACACTTCACCAACCATGCCCATACTTCTTGGATTTAACATATTTTAAAGTAATGCAACCTCAAAGAGAGGATTTCATTGAGCAAAAGGGAGATAAATATGGTACTGAACCAGAAAATATGCTATATACTGGACCATTTGTAATCTCTGAATGGGTGCATCAAAATCAAGTAGTGTTAACTAAAAATCCAGAATATTGGGATAAAGACAGTGTTAAACTTGAAAAAGTTACCATGAAAATAATAAAAGACGAAAATGCTCAAATGAATGAAATGCTTACGGGTGCTTTAGATGTAGGTCCGGTAAGTGATCCTAACTGGATTACTAAATTGGATGAGACGGGAAACTTTGATATTAAGAAAGGATATGATGGTTCTACAACATATACCTTCTTTAATACAAAAAATAAATTGTTCTCTAATGAAAAAATAAGAAAGGCATTTGCAGTAGCCGAGGATAGAGAAGGAGAAATAAAAACTCTACGTAAAGGGTTAGCAGAACCAGCTTTAGCTTGGTGTCCACCAGCAGTACAGGTAGGTGGAAAAGACTTTAGAGAAACAGCGGATTCACTACCAGTTCAACAGCTTATAGATGAAAATAAGGATCCAAAAGCTCTATTTATAGAAGGATTAAAAGAATTAGGAATGGATCCAGATCCAGCTAAAGTAACAATTAAGTACTTGGCATCAGGTACAACTGCAAAGGATAAGGAATGGTCAGAATACAGACAACAAAACTATAAAGAAAAGTTAGGTATAAACGTTGAATGTGAATATACTGAATGGGCTATATTCCAAAAGAGAACAGATGATTATGATTATGAAATAGCTTCAATGGCTTGGGGTGGAGATTATAATGACCCTAATACTTTCTTTGATATGTGGGTATCTACATCAGGTGTGATTCCAACAGGTTGGGGAAATGAAGAGTATGATAAGTTAATTGATGAGGCTAACAAAGAAGAAGATCAAGCTAAGAGAATAGAAATATTTAAAAAAGCAGAAAAAATATTAATATATGATGATACTGTAGTTAGTCCAGGAGCTTGGAGATTTAAGAATACTTTTATAAGAAACTTCATTAAGGATTATTCATCACCATTATTTGGAACACCAGATTTCAAATATACTTATACTCAAGGAAGAAAATAAAAAATATATAGGGTAAGGCTTAAGCCTTACCCTATATATTTTTGTTTTAAATGTATTTTTAGAGAGTGTTGATATAGCAGATATGCAGGAAATATATGGCTAAGGTTCATTTAATTTAACTAGATAAAGAGGAGGAGATTTCTAATTTGATATGTAAAAATATGAATGAGATTTAAATAAATATACATTCAAAAGTTAATATGGTTATCAATGTAAAAAGATGTAAAGACAATAAAATCTAATTATATAATTTAAGGTATAGTTAGATTTTATTTTGGGGAGGAAAATAGTTTTTTTATTAGGTCGAAGTCAATAAAGAACTATTGAATAATAATATATATAATTTATTGAAGGCTATTCTCACATATATGTAAAATATATGAACAAAACTTTAAAAAACAAGGAAATCTTAAAATATTATTAAGTTTTATGTAAAAAAAACTTGCTTTTTAAAATTTTAGGATATATTATGTTAATAACAGAAAATTATAAAAAATGACAAAGTTAAAATAGAAAATAGTTTATGTTTTAACTTGATAAAACTTTTAACTATATTATATTAGTTATAAGTTGAGAGTGTTGAAAAAAGGGGGATTATAAATATGAAAAGTAAAAGATTACTAGCTTCATTACTTTCAGTTTCATTAATTGCATCTCTAGCATTAGTTGGATGTGGAAGTAAAGATGAAAATGCGGGTGCTACAACCGGAGAAGGTGGTGTAGACAAAGAGCAATACTTAAACTTATTAATACAAGCTGAACCTAAAACATTAGATCAATCAAAATCTACTGATTCCTATTCTTCTCAAGTATTAACTAATACTCAAGAGGGGCTAACAAGAATAGTACAAGATGAAAGCGGTAATGGCAAAATAGAGCCAGCTGGAGCAGTGGATTGGAAAACATCTGAAGATGGATTGACTTGGACTTTCAACTTAAGAGATATGAAATGGAGTGATGGTCAGCCAGTAACTGCACAAGATTATGTTTATGGAATAACAAGAACTCTTGATCCAAATACAGCATCAACATATGGATTTTTATTATTTCCAATAAAAAACGCTACAGAATTTAATGCTGGAAAAGCTAAAGTTGAAGAGGTTGGAGTTAAAGCTATAGATGAAAAAACTCTAGAATTTACATTGGAGCAACCATGTCCGTATTTTTTAGATACAACATATTTTAAGGTAATGCAACCACAAAGAAAAGATATTGTTGAAAAAAATGGAGATAAATATGGATCAGAAGCTGATAGCATGGTATATAGTGGTCCTTATGTAATTTCTGAATGGGTACATCAAAATCAAATAGTACTAACTAAAAATCCTGAGTACTGGGATGCTGAAAATGTAAAGCTTGAAAAAGCTACAATGAAAATAATAAAAGAAGAATCAGCTAGAATGAACGAGCTATTAAATGGCTCACTTGATATGGCAGCAGTTGTAGATCCAAACTGGATTTCTAAATTTAATGAAAGCGGAGAATACGATGTTAGAAAGGGATATGATGGTTCAACAACATACACTTTCTTTAACCAAAAGGATAAATTATTCTCTAACGAAAAAGTAAGAAAAGCCTTTTTAATAGCAGAGGATAGAGAAGGTGAAATTAAAACACTACGTAAAGGTATTGGAGAACCAGCTATGGCTTGGTGTCCACCAGCAGTTCAAATTGGTGGAAAAGCATACAGAGAAACTGTAAACTATTCTCCAGTAAAAGATTTAATGGCTGAAAATACAGATGCTAAAGCATTATTATCAGAAGGATTGAAAGAGTTAGGTATGGATCCAGATCCATCTAAAATAACCATCACTTATTTACAATCAGGAACTGATCAAATATCAAAACAATATGCGGAATACAGACAACAAACCTATAAAGAATTATTAGGGATTAATGTTGAGTGCGAATATGTAGAATGGCCAATATTCCAACAAAAAACTAAAGGACTAGAATTTCAAATAGCTTCACAAGGATGGACAGGAGACTATAATGATCCTAATACATTCATGAATATGTGGACATCTACAGCAGGAATAGTTCCAACAGGATGGACGAGCGCAGAATATGATAAATTAATAGAAGATGCTTCAAAAGAAGTAGACCAAACTAAAAGAGCAGATTTATTTAAACAAGCTGAAAAAATATTAATCTATGATAATGCAGTAGTAAGTCCAGGATGTTGGAGATTTAAAAATACGTATGTAAGAAAATATGTTAAAAATTACTCTCATCCATTATTTGGATCAATTGACTTAAAATATACTTATACAGAAGGCAGAAAATAGTATTTGCTATTTTAAAACAAAGGGGACTTGAAATTCAAGTCTCCTTTATTTTTTATATAACTTAATGATATTTGAATAAAAAAGCACCCATTGTAAAAAATATAAACATATTATTATTGGTGAGGTGCATGGGTATGGGAAAAACGCCACTTAAAAAAATTATTAAATCAAAGTTGAAAGCTAATAAACAATTGACATCTAAGGAGATAGTTAGAGAACAATTAAAGTATGAAATAGCGGAAGAGTTAGGATTAACTGATAAAGTAAAAGAATTAGGTTGGAGTGGTCTTACAGCAGAGGAGACAGGAAGAATTGGTGGTCTTATGACTAAAAAGAAAAAAAGTTTAAATTTACCTAAAAATAAGGATATGATATAATAATTTCTTAGACAAAACCATGATATTGAGGTAAAATGTATGAGGTATTATATAAAAAGTTGGTGAATGTATGGATTGCTATAATGATTTCGCGAAGGTATATGATAGATTAATACATAGTGATATTAATTATGAGGATTGGGGGAAAAAAATCCTAGATATATGTGATGAACATAAAATAGTAAAGAAAGATTACTTAGATCTTGCTTGTGGAACTGGTAATTTAACTACGGTTATTGGTGAAAAATTCATTTTTACTACAGCTATAGATTTGTCAGAACAGATGCTAACTATAGCAGATAGGAAAATGAAAGATTTAAGGATGAAGGGGAAAACCCTATGTCAAAATATATGTGGTTTTAGAGTTGATAAGAAATTTGATTTAGTAACATGTTGTTTAGACTCAACAAACTATATATTAGAAGAGGATGATTTAAGAACATACTTTAAAAGTGTATTTAATCACTTGAAAGATGATGGTGTTTTCATATTTGATATAAATACTGAGTATAAGATAAAAGAACTTCTAGGAAACAATTTGTTTAATTATGACGACGACGATGTAACATACATATGGGAGAATGAATTAGAAAAAGATATAGTTAATATGTATCTTACTTTTTTTATTAGGGAAGGACAAGTTTATCATAGATTTGATGAACATCATATGGAGAGAGCCTATAGTGAAGAGTTTTTAACTCATATAGTAGATGAGATTGGATTTGAAATAATAAAAAAAATGAATAATTACAATAACGAAGATGTTAATTATTATACAGAAAGAATTGTTTTTGTACTTAAAAAGAAGGAGGATTAATATGGATAAATTAGTTAGAGCTACAGCTAAAAATGGAGATGTTAGAATAATTGCAGCTATTACAACAGATACAGTAAAAGAGGCTAGTGAAATTCATAAATGTACGCCTACAACATCAGCAGCGTTAGGTAGAATGATAACTGCTGGAGTATTAATGGGAGCAATGCTAAAAGCTTCTAAAGATAGTTTAACATTGCAGATAGATGGAGGTGGAGAAGCTAAGGGTATTACAGTTACAGCTCATGCTGATTGCTCTGTAAAGGGGTATATTGGTAATCCTACAGTAGATTTGCCACTTAATGAGAAGGGCAAACTGGATGTAGGAGGAGCAATTGGTAAAAATGGATATTTAAATATTATTAGAGATATGGGGCTGAAGGAGCCTTATATAGGTCAAGTACCTATATATACAGGAGAAGTAGGAGATGATTTAGCATACTATTTCACTGTTTCAGAGCAAACACCATCAGCAGTTGCGCTAGGAGTATTAGTCGATACAGACACTAGCATAAAAGCATCTGGAGGATTTATAATTCAAATGATGCCGGGGGCTTCTGATTTTATAGCGGATATAATAACCTATAGATTAGAAGAAATACCTTCTATAACATCTATGATTACTAAAGGTATGTCTATAGAAGATATATTAAATTATATATTTGAGGATATGGACTTGGTTATTCATGAGGACATAACTCCAAGTTTTAGATGCGATTGTTCAAGAGAAAGAGTAGAAAGAGCTCTAATAAGTATTGGTAAAAATGATTTGAATGAAATATATGAAGAGGGTAAAAATGAAGAATTAACTTGTCATTTCTGTAATAAAGAATATATTTTTACTAATGAAGATATTGGTAGTTTACTTAAGGAAATAGAAAGAAAGTAATAATTTGAACAAAATCATAAAAATAGGTTGACATTAGCATATACATTTTATATAATAAACCTTGTCAGATAAAGTCTTTGAAGTTAAACAGAGAAGTTATTGACAAGGTTTATTTAAAATGGTAAAATAATTAATATATTTATGGTCGCATAGCTCAGCTGGGAGAGCATCTGCCTTACAAGCAGAGGGTCACAGGTTCGATCCCTGTTGTGACCACCATATATGGCCCAGTGGCTCAGTTGGTTAGAGTGCCGGCCTGTCACGCCGGAGGTCGAGGGTTCGAGTCCCTTCTGGGTCGCCATTTTTATAAAATATTTAATTAGGCTCGATAGCTCAGTCGGTAGAGCAGAGGACTGAAAATCCTCGTGTCGCTGGTTCGATTCCTGCTCGAGCCACCATTATGCGGGAGTGGCTCAGTGGTAGAGCGTCACCTTGCCAAGGTGAACGTCGCGAGTTCGAATCTCGTCTTCCGCTCCAATATGGCGCTATAGCCAAGTGGTAAGGCACAGGTCTGCAACACCTTTATCCCCCGGTTCAAATCCGGGTGGCGCCTCCAAAAAACTCGTAGATTTTAATCTGCGAGTTTTTTTGTTCCCCTTGATAAATAAAATGCACAATATGGTCTTTTGTTAACTATCCACAGGAGTGGGATAATAAACGTTATACTGATGTGAAAAACTAATTGCATTAGCATTACTCTATGACATTTAGTAAAAATATTATGCGCTTTATTTATTTGGTGAATCAAGAAAAAATATGCTTCCTCTATCTATCAATGTATCATTGTTTAAAAATATTGGATTTATATTATTTTTATATAAAAAATCTAAAACTAACTCTCCATAATAATACTTATTTAGGTTACCATACAATACCAACGTGTTATCATTAAACATTCCACAAGTTCCACCAATAAATCCATAATTTAACCCAGGTAACGATATGTGTCCTGGAGGTAATAAAAGAACTTCTTTTTTCTCATTAATAAGAGCCTTATAAATAGTTTTATCAGAAGTTATAAACAAATTATCATTTAATATAACCGTTGAACATTTAGTATATCCCTGATTAACGCTAATTTTTTTTTTGTTTATACTATTTAATAAGGTTTCATCAGTATATTTTAAATTATGTACAAATAAATCTTTAGTATTAACAGCGTTTAAAATTATATCTTTAGGATAGTTATTACAGAGGGATGATTTTGATAAAGATGTAATAAATCCTATATCAGATAATTTATCCCTGAAATTATTTCCTATATCTCTATGTAGCACTATATTTTTACTATCTATAAAATGTAGAAGTATATCTGGATGACCGCATATAGCTTTGTACAGAAGAGAAGAGGGTGGACAAACAATAACATTACAACCTAATTTTTCTAAATTTGACTGTTCTAAAGAATTTATTCTAAAATCAACAAAAGCATATTTCAATATATCATCTCCGCTTAATACTATTTTAATAATAATATAGTATATGAGTTTTATTACGTCAACAAAATAAAGTTAAGCTTGCTTGATAAGAAGTGTTTCTTCAACTTTCATCAAAAAAAGAAAAATATAACAGCGTTATAAGTGAATACATATTTTATAAACACATATAATATCTATATATTTTTATGAACAAAGAATAAACTTTTATAATAATACCAATTTGTATGGCGGAATGAGGTGATGAAATGCTAATAGTTACCCTTATTAATAATCTTAATAGAGATTATATTTTAGAAGAAGTTAATAGCATTATAGAACTTTTTAAGAAGAAAAAAATAGAATTGAAATTGAATGTAATTAATGAATCAGATAAAGATTTTATAAACATAAGCATAGAGGAAGAAGAATATACTCTAGGTGTAGAAAAATTATTGAACTTATATATAGCAAATATATTATATAATGTAGTTATAAATAGATTTTGTGAAAGAAATGTTTGTAAATATTTAAGTGCAACATATAGCTTCCTAAACTTTAATGACTTAAAAGTTGTAAAAAATATTATAGAAAAAACTTTAAGAGAAGAAAAACCTATAGATGAAACTATGATCTATTGTATGAATAAAAAAAATCATATGATCAGAAAAATTATTCTTTGTTTGGAGGAAAATAAAGAAATTAATGTTAAGGGATTTGTAGATTTTAGAGTAAAGCTGCTAGATAACGATATAAATAATATATTAGAAAGAGTCGTAGAAAGTTATATGGTTGAAAAGGAGTATAATGAATTTATAAATTTGTTAAAATATTTTGTAGATATTCAAGAGTGTAAAGTAGAAGAGGTAAATATTTTTATAGAAGAAAATGGAGATTATATAGTTAAAGATAATTATGGAAATGATGTGCTAAATAATTTGACTACTGAATTATGTAACAATAAAAATATTGATGAAATAAATAAAGATGATTTAATAATAAGTGGACTGATAACTACTTCACCTAAGAAAATTATAATTCACAATGTAGAGAATTGTAGAAATAAAGAATTGATCAATACTATAAAAAATGTTTTTGAGGACAGAGTGAAATATTGTAATCATTGCAATCATTGTGAACCATTAAAAATTTTTTGATAAGTTATAGAAAACAGTTGACAACATAGCTTTAACCTAGTATAATTCATTTTAGTTGTTAAAATTAAATAATAAATTAATGAAGTAGAAGCAGCCGTTTCTCACCTTGCAGCAATGCTAGCTAGGTATTATGTGAGATTATTCTATAGTAATAGTAGGACGGCATTTGTCGTCCTTTTTATTTTAAATATATTATTTAGTACACCTGGAGGTGAAAGTTATTAGCAAAAATAAAGACTTCATGATGAATGAAGATATAAGGGACAAAGAAATAAGAGTTATAAGCTCAACTGGAGAACAGTTAGGTGTTATGGACACAAGAGATGCATTAAAAATGGCTGAAGAAAGCGAATTAGATTTAGTAGCTATATCTCCTAATGCAAAGCCAATGGTTTGTAAGATAATGGATTTTGGAAAGTATATCTATGAACAGCAAAAAAAAGATAAAGAAGCTAAGAAAAAGCAAAAAGTTATAAGTATTAAAGAGATAAGATTGAGTGCTACTATTGAAGAACATGATATAACTATTAAAGCAAATAATGCTAAGAAGTTTTTAGAAGAAGGCGACAAAGTAAAAGTTACTGTGAGATTTAGAGGAAGAGAAATCGAAAACTCAAAAGTAGGACATAAGATATTAAATCTTTTTGTTTCAAAGCTTGGAGATGTCTATACGATAGAAAAGCCAGCTAAACAAGAAGGTAGAAATATGATATTGATATTAGCTCCTAAAAGAGCATAACCGAGAGGAGGACTTTATTATGCCAAAAATGAAAACACATAGAGGTGCAGCTAAGAGATTTAAAAAGACAGGAACAGGTAAGTTAAAAAGAGCTAAGGCTTTCAAACGCCATATCTTAACAAAGAAAAGCGCTAAAACTAAGAGAAATCTTAGAAAAACTGGATATGTTTCAGCTTCACAAGAAAAAGTAATGAAGAAATTATTACCGTATTTATAATAGAAAATTGAACTAGGAGGTAAATAGAGATGGCAAGAGTAAAGAGAGCTAATAACGCTCATAGAAAACATAAAAAAGTATTAAAGCTTGCAAAAGGATACTATGGTGGAAAAAGCAAGTTATTTAGAACTGCAAATGAATCAGTAATTAGAGCATTAAGAAATGCTTATGTGGGTAGAAAATTAAAGAAAAGAGATTTCAGAAGACTTTGGATAGCTAGAATAAATGCTGCTACAAGAATGAATGATCTTTCTTATTCAAGATTCATGAATGGTTTAAAACTTGCAGGTATAGATATAAATAGAAAAATGCTTTCTGAAATAGCAATCAACGATCCAAAAGCATTTGCTGAATTAGTAGAAGTTGCTAAGAAACATTTAGCTTAATATATAATAATTTAATTATTTTACATAAGAATGTAGCCGAAGGCTACATTTTTATATTATTATAATAAATTTTAGACATTAGCTAAATACTAGTATATGATATGAAAGTATTATAAATACATATTAATTTGTTATGAATTAAGTAATTTTATGAATTAGAGGTGTTTCTAATGCAATTAAATAAGAAGGTTTTTTTAAAACATATGCATTTTACTCCTGTACAAATTATAGCTATAGGATTTGCTGTAATTATTTTTTTAGGAGGATTTATTTTAACATTACCAATTTCTTCAGCCAATGGTGAAAGGACACCGTTTATAGATGGAGTTTTTACAGCTACTTCTGCAGTATGTGTAACTGGATTGATAACAGTTGATACCGGAACACATTGGAGTTATTTTGGAAAAACAGTAATAATAATGCTTATACAAATAGGTGGATTAGGATTTATGTCCTTTGCAGCACTGATATCTTTATTGATTGGTAAGAGAATTACATTAAAAGAAAGATTGATTATGCAGGAATCTTTAAACTTAAGCTCTTTACAAGGAATTGTAAAATTAGTTAGATACATATTAGCATTTACATTTTCTATAGAAATACTAGGAGCATTGATTCTTTCAACTCAATTCATACCGGAATTTGGGATAGCAAAAGGGATATATTATAGCCTATTCCATGCCATATCAGCATTTTGTAATGCTGGATTTGATTTAATGGGTAATTTTAATAGTTTAGTGAACTATAGCGATAATGCGGTAATAATAGTAACTATAGCAATGTTGATAATAATTGGTGGATTAGGTTTTTATGTATGGGATGAGATTTATAATTATAGAAAGAATAAGAAATTATCACTTCATGCTAAGCTTGTTATATCAATGACCTTAATATTAATAGTAGTGGGATCAATATTATTTTATATATTTGAATTTTCGAATTCTGAGACTATGGGACCAATGAGTGTAAAGGGGAAAATATTATCTTCTTTTTTCACATCAGTATCGCCAAGGACAGCTGGATTTAACTCAATAAATCTAGGATCTATGACTATGGCTTCAGTACTTTTAATGATAATATTGATGTTTATAGGTGGCTCACCAGGATCTACAGCTGGGGGAATTAAAACTTCAACTTTAGGAGTCTTGCTAATGACAGTTGTATCCGTTATAAGAGGAAGAGAGGACACTGAATTATTTAAAAAGCGAATAAATAAAGAACTTGTTTATAAGGCTTTTGCTGTAGTTGTAGTTGCTTTAAGTTTAGTTTTCCTTGTTACCATAGTATTATCTATAACAGAAAGGGCTTCAGGATCACCTTTTGAATATTATTTATTTGAAGCTGCTTCAGCTTTTGGTACAGTGGGATCTACCTTGGGTCTTACTACAAAACTTACTACTATTGGTAAAATAATAGTGGCTTTAACTATGTATGCAGGAAGAATTGGACCACTTACATTAGTTTTGGCAATTGCTATAAGAAAAAGAAAAAAAGGAAATGCAATTAAGTATCCTGAGGATAAAATTTTAGTGGGGTAAGGTGTGTATTATGAGTAAAAAACAATTTATAGTTATAGGATTAGGAAGATTTGGAAGTTCTGTAGCAGAAACTTTATATGCATTGGGAAATGATGTACTTGCAGTAGATAGAGACGAGGAAGTCGTTCAAAATATATCAGAAAATGTAACCCACGCTGTTCAAGTTGACGCTAACGATGAAAATAGTTTAAGAGCACTAGGAGTAGGAAACTTCGATGTAGCTATAATAAGTATTGGGTCAGATATTCAAGGTAGTATTTTAGCTACCCTTTTAGTTAAAGAAATGGGTGTGAAACATATTATAACTAAAGCTAATAATGTATTACATGCAAAAGTACTATATAAGATAGGAGCTAATAGAGTTATATTTCCAGAGAGAGATATGGGAATAAGAGTAGCTCACAATCTATGTTCATCAAGTATTTTAGATTATATTGAGCTTTCACCTGACTTTAGTATTGCAGAAATTGCTACTCCTAGAGAGTGGGAAGGGAAGACTTTAAGGGATCTTGATTTAAGGGTTCAATATGGAATTAACGTGGTAGCTATAAAAAGAGATAGTGAGATAAATGTTTCACCTTCACCAGATGAAGTTATTCAAGACAATGATGTAATTATTGCTATTGGTGGGACTAATGAGCTAAATAACATAGAAGGTCTTGTTAGGTAAGGAGAGTTTAAATTGATATTCATCACAAGTAGGGATAATGTACACATAAAACATGTAAAAAGGTTAAAAGAAAAGAAATTTAGAGCTGAAAGTTTACAATTTATTGTGGAAGGTTTTAGATTTGTTGAAGAAGCATTAACTTCATCTTTTATAGTGGAAGAAGTGTTTGTAAAAGAAAGTTCTTTAGAAAAATTTAATGATAAATTGAATAAATATATTGAAAATATGAAGATATTTGTGGTGAGTGATAATGTTTTTAAAGCTATCTCATCTACTGAAAATTCACAAGGAATATTAGCCTTAGTAAACATGAAAGTAAGTAATCCTGAAGTTAATAAGGGAGTATATATACTTGTAGATCAAGTTCAGGATCCAGGAAATTTAGGAACTATAATTAGGACTGCTCAAGGAGCAGGATGTGTTGGAGTAATTTTAACTAAGGGAACTGTTGATGTATATAATGAAAAAACCTTAAGATCTACTATGGGATCTATCTTTAAAATTCCTATAATAGAGGATGTAAATTTGTCTTTTACAAAGACCCTATTATCAAAGGAATATAAAATAGTAAGTAGTTCATTAGATACAGATGACAATTTTTATGATGTAGACCTTAAAGGAAACATCATAATTGCAGTGGGAAATGAAGGCAATGGAATTAGTGATGAGATATATGAGCTAAGTAGTTATAAAGTAAAAATTCCGATGCCTGGGAATTCGGAATCCTTAAATGTATCTATAGCAGCAGCTATAATGATATATGAAAGCTTAAGACAAAAAAATATATAAAATATGAAATGAGTATTGAATTTATAGAATAATATATGTATAATGTTTCTAATACAGTATATATGTATACTATGATAGAGAGAGTAGGTATAAGTAAAACTTGCATAAAGGGAAAGAAAACCATAGACTGAAAGTTTTCTTGTAAGAGCAATACTGAAGTTCACTCTGGAGTACTGATTGTGAAAATATTTAGTAGCAATTGGCGGCTATGGTCGATAAAAAGGCTTAAGTGGAATCTTATTATAATTAAGGTTCAATTAGGGTGGTACCGCGGATAATCCGTCCCTTTTTAGGGGCGGCTTTTTTACGCTCAAAATTAGGTTTTATATATTTAAGTCTAGTAAATGATTTTAAATAAAAATATGAAGGGAGCTTAAGTTATGAGAGAACAATTAGAACAAATTAAAGTAGAGGCTTTAAAGCAGTTAAGTGAAATAACTGAGAAAAATGATTTGGAAAACTTAAGAGTAAAGTATTTAGGAAAAAAGGGAGAATTAACTTTAATATTAAGAGGAATGGGAAAGTTATCCTCTGAGGAAAGACCGGTAATTGGTAAAATTGCCAACGAGGTAAGAGAAGAAATTGAAAATGCAATAGTGGAAAAAAGCGATGCAATAAGTAGCGTAGAGAAACAAAAAAGATTACAAAGTGAAGTAATAGATATATCTATGCCTGGAAACAAGCAAATGGTTGGGAAAATGCATCCATTATATTTAACCTTAGAAAAAATTAATGATATATTTTTATCTATGGGATTTTCAATAGAAGAAGGTCCAGAAGTAGAGTATGATTACTATAACTTTGAGGCGTTAAATATACCTAAGGATCATCCAGCTAGAGGAGAACAGGACACATTTTATATAAATGATAATATAGTTTTAAGGACACAAACTTCTCCTATACAAGTAAGAACTATGGAAAAACAAAAACCACCTATAAAAATGATAGCTCCAGGTAAGGTTTATCGCTCAGATGCAGTAGATGCCACTCACTCACCTATTTTCTATCAAATAGAAGGGCTAGTAATAGACAAAGGAATTACTTTTGGAGATTTAAAGGGAACTCTAGAAATGTTTATTCAAAAAATGTTTGGAGAAGAAATGGAAGTTAAATTTAGACCTCACCACTTCCCATTTACAGAGCCTTCAGCAGAGATGGATGCTACTTGTTTTGTATGTAAGGGAGAAGGGTGTAAAATTTGTAAAGGTAGTGGATGGATTGAAATAGTAGGATGTGGTATGGTGCATCCAGAGGTTTTAAGAAAATGTGGAATAGATCCAGAAGAATATAGTGGATTTGCTTTTGGATTTGGATTAGATAGAATAGTAATGTTGAAGTATGGTATAGATGATATAAGATTATTATATGAAAGTGATATGAGATTTTTAAATCAATTTTAATAGGTAATTAGGTAAGGAGGAATATAGATGAAATTTCCAGTTAAATGGTTAAAAGATTATGTGGATATAAATGTTTCACATAAAGAGTTAGCAGATGCACTGACTCTTTCAGGATCTAAGGTAGAAGAGTTAATAGTTAAAGGTGATGAAATTACTAATGTAGTCACAGGAAGAATAATAAAGATAGAACCTCATCCAGATGCAGAGAAGTTAGTTATATGTCAAGTAGATATAAATGCTGAAGATCTTATTCAGATTGTAACAGCTGCTACAAATATGAAGGAACAAGATATAATTCCAGTAGCTCTTCATGGATCAACTCTTCACGGAGGATTAAAAATCAAAAAAGGAAAATTAAGAGGTGCAGTATCTAATGGTATGTTCTGCTCAGAAGAGGAATTAGGAATTGCCGGAGATGAGCCAGTACATGGATTAATGATCCTTTCACCAGACACACCTATTGGTGTAGATATAAAAAGAGTTGTAGATATGGAAAGTGCTATAATAGATTTTGAAATTACTTCTAATAGAGCTGATTGTTTTAGCATTATAGGAATGTCAAGAGAGATTGCTGCAACCTTAGGAACAACATATAGAATGCCTAGGTTAGAATATAGAACTACTTGCAGCGAAAATATAGAAAATAGTTATAAAGTAGAAATTAAAGATGGACTTTGTAGAAGATATTTAGTTAAAGGAATAAAAAACATTAAAATAGCTCCATCACCACAATGGATGCAAGATAGATTATTAGAAGCAGATGTAAGACCTATAAACAATATAGTAGATATAACTAATTTTGTAATGTTAGAGACAGGTCAACCAATGCATGCTTTTGATGCTAGAGATATTAAATCAAATACTATAGTAGTTGAAAGAGCCTTGGATGGAGAAAAGTTTACTACTCTAGATGAAGTAGAGAGAAGTCTTGATGGTTCTATGTTATGTATTAAAGATGGAGAAACTACTATAGGAATTGCTGGGGTTATGGGTGGATTGAATTCTGAGGTTAAAGATGATACTTCTATGATAATATTAGAGATAGCTAATTTTAATGGAGTAAATATCAGAAACACTTCTAAAAAGTTAGGCCTTAGAACTGAAGCTTCAGGAAAATTTGAGAAGGATTTAGATCCTAACCTAGTAGATTTAGCTATGGCGAGAACTTGTGCCTTGATAGAAGAACTAAATTGTGGGGAAATTATGGCAGGAGTTATAGATGTTTATGAAGAGCCAAGAACATCTCATACCCTTGAAGTAAATAGCAAATGGATAAATAGATTTTTAGGTAGTAATATATCTAAAGAAGATATGAAAAAATACTTAGATAATCTTGATTTAAAAACAATTATTAATGGAGAAAACTTAATAGTAGAGTGTCCTACTTTTAGAAGTGATTTAAATATAAAAGAAGATATTGCAGAAGAAGTGGCAAGAATACATGGATATAATAATTTTATATCGACCATACCAAGTTGTGATGCAGTTAAAGTTGGTAAATCAGAAAAGCAAAAACTTGAAGATGTGGTTATAAGAGCTTTAATAGGCAGTGGAATAAATCAATCCATAAGTTATTCATTTGTAAGTAATAAGATTTTTGATAAACTATTAATTCCACAAGATAGTAGCTTAAGAAATATAATAGAGATAAAAAACCCTCTTGGAGAAGACTATAAGGTTATGAGAACTACAACATTAGCTTCTATGATGGAGTGTTTAGGCAGAAATTATGCTAAAAGTAATGAAGTTGCTATGTTATTTGAAATGGGAAGAGTATATATAAAAAATGAAGATGATACAAAACTTCCGGAAGAAAGAAATATCTTAACTATTGGAATGTATGGTGCAGGAGATTATCTAGAACTTAAAGGTGTTGTAGAAAATGTATTGGAGAATCTAGGAATTCAAGGGACATCTTTTAAAAGAGAGAGTGAAAATTCAAGTTTCCACCCTGGAAAAACAGCAGCTTTATATTTAAGGAATCAATATACAGGAGTGTTAGGAGAGATTCATCCAGATGTAGCAGAAAATTACGGAATCGATGTAAGATGTTTTATTGCTGAACTTAATTTAGATTTTTTAATGGAATGTGCTAAAGTTGATAGAAGATATAAGCATCTTCCTAAATTTCCTGCAGTAACTAGAGATATTGCCATACTTGTAGATGATAGTATACTTGTACAGGAAATAGAAGATACTATTAAGAAGCAAGGTGCAGGTATATTAGAAAGTGTTAAATTATTTGATATATATAATGGATCACAAATACCAGAAGGTAAGAAAAGTGTAGCTTATTCAATTGTGTATAGACATTTAGATAAAACTTTGACAGATAATGAGGTTAGTAAGGTACATGATAAAATTTTAAGAAGCTTAGAACATAAGTTAGGTGCAGAATTAAGATAAAAAAATAATACTATTAAAGTACCTCTAAGGTTAATCCATAAAAAAGAGATGCCTTAGAGGTGTTTACATAGATTTTCCATGTAATTCACAATAAGGTGTTCAACAAAGATAGATTTTATGCTAAAATATAGATAAGTTTATATTTAAGAGGGTGTTTGTGTGAACATTGTAACGGTTAAGATAAATGGGATGGAGTATAATATTCGTGGAGAAGAGAATGATGCATACCTTCATATGGTAGCTAGTTTTGTAGATAAAAAAATAAGTAATTTATTAGAAAGTAATTCTAGAATAGGCAGAGCAGATGCAACTATCCTTGCAGCATTAAATTTAGGAGATGAGGTATTTAAAAAGAAGGAGCTTTATGAAAGAGCTAATGAAAACCTAAAACAGACTTTAGAAGATCAAAGGGATTTAATGTCAGAGATAGGAACTATGAAAAATACAATAGAAGAGCTAATGAAAGAGAATGAAGAATTAAAGGCAAAACTAATTAATGTGGAAAGCAAAGAAATAATTGAAAAGGTAAAAGAGGATTTAGGAGATTCAAGAGAGCAAATTAAAATCATGGATGAAATGATTACAGAATTAAAAGATCAGGTTAAGGCATCAAGAATAGCTATAGATAATTATGAAGAATGTGAAGCAGCATTAAAAAGAAAAGTTCAAGTTTTAAAAGAAGAAAAGATTAAACAAGTATCTCTAAATAAAAAATTATTATCTAATAATAATGACTGGAGATATAAGGACATAGAAAAGGCTAGAAAAATTGAGAACCTTACCAAAGAGTTAGAAAAGAAAAATTGTGAATTAATGAGAGTTAATAATAAAAATAATGTCCTAAAGAAAGTTAAAGTATAGTAATATATGAATGTATATTACTATATTTTTTTATAATAAAACTGTATAATTAATTCTAGAGTAATAGGAGATGATAAAGTAATGGATAAAATAGAATTATTAGCACCAGGTGGTAGTAAGGAAAGTGTTTATGCTGCAGTACAAGCGGGGTGTGATGCAATATACATGGGAGGAAGTAAATTTTCAGCAAGGGCCTATGCAAGCAATTTTTCTGAGGAAGAATTGGAAAATATAGTAAATTATTGTCATTTGTATAATGTGAAGGTCTATATTGCTTGTAATACTTTAATTAAAGAAGAAGAATTAGATGAAGCTATAGAATATTGTGAGTTTTTATATAACATTGGAGTAGATGCTATTCTAATTCAAGATATGGGACTATTTTCATATATAAATAAATTACTTCCAGACTTTGAACTACACGCGTCAACTCAAATGACTGTACATAATGGAGAAGGGGCTTTATTTTTAAGAGATTTAGGATTTAAAAGAATTGTTCTTTCTAGGGAAATGAATTTAAAAGAAATTAAATATATATCTACAGATTTAGGTGTAGAAACTGAAGTATTCGTTCATGGTGCACTTTGTATAAGTTATTCGGGACAATGCCTTATGAGTAGTATTATAGGAGGAAGAAGTGGAAATCGAGGTAGATGCGCTCAGCCATGTAGACTTCCTTACAAGCTAATTAGTAAAAATACTAAAGAGAGTAAAGAAGGATATTTATTAAGCCCTAAGGATATGTGTACCATAGGAGATGTAAAGGAACTAATAGATAGCAATACGTCTTCCTTAAAGATTGAAGGAAGGATGAAAAAGCCAGAGTATGTTAGTGGAGTAGTTGGAAGTTATAGAGAAGCTATTGATAGTGTATATGAAGGGAAAGTATTTAAAGAAAATGAAAAGAGGGAAATACTTCACCAATTATTTAACAGAGAAGGCTTCTCTAAGGCATATCTCTATAAAAATGAAGGTAAAGATATGATGGCTTATAATTTCCCTAAAAATACAGGAGTATTGTTAGGAAAGGTAAACAAGGATTTTACTATAAAGTTATTAAAAAATATAAGAATTCAAGATGGAGTAAGAACTCATAAGGACGGATTTATAGTTACATCCATCTTAAAGGGGAATGAAAAAGTTGAGAGTGGGAATAGTGGAGAAGTGATTAAGCTTCTTCCAACTAATAAATATAAGCCTGGAGATTATATTTATGTAATGTCCGACAATACACTATTAGATAAATTAAAAGAAGGATATAAGAATATATACGGCAAAAAAATACCTCTAGATATTAAAGTGAAGTTTGCTGTTGGAAGCAAGCTTTATATATCTACTAATTATGAGGGAAAGTTTTTTCAAGCCTATGGAGAAGTAGTTGAAATTTCAACTAATAGACCTTTGGAAAAAGAAAATTTAATAAAGAATTTAAGCAAGTTAGGTGACACTCCATTCATTCTAAATAAAATAGAGTTTATAGAATTCGAAGAAGGATTTATTAGAGTATCATCAATAAATACATTAAGAAGAGAGCTTATAGATAATATAATAAGTCATATTAATAATAAACATAAAAAAATAGTAAAAAATGAAAGTGGAGAACATATGAAATTAGCAACAAGAGATACTAATTTCAATGAAGAATTACTTATATGCGTAAATAATAATAGTCAGTTGAAAGGTATTTTAAACTTTATAAGTGATAGAAATATAGATAATATAGCTATTGCAGTAGACTTGTTTACTAAGAACTGTGATATTAAGATTAAAGATATTAAGTATAATAAGCTTTATGTAAAAATTCCCAATATTATTAAAGGTGAATTTTCCAAGATATGTGATATTACAGAAGAAAACCTTGTAAACATACAAGGAATAGTTACTGCAAATTTAGGGATTGTAAATAAGTTTAAAGAAAAAACTAAAATTTTAGGTGACTATAAGCTAAATATTTTTAATCATGAAAGTTATAATTTCTATAGTAATTTCATGGACATTTCTGCCTTAAGCGTAGAACTAAACAATAGGGAATTGTATGAATTAGGTAAAAAGGCTTATAATAGTACTCAGGTTATGATATATGGTAAGTATGAACTTATGGTAAGTGAATATTGCGTTATTGGAAGTACCTTTGGAGGCCAGAGCTCAAATACAATCTGCAATGGTATTTGTACTACAGATAATTTTATTTTAAAGGATAGAATGAATGAGGAGTTTATAGTAATTACAGATAAGTTTTGTAGAAGCCATATATATAATAATGTTCCTGTAAATTTAATGCCACATATGAAGGATTTAAAAAACAAAGGAATAAAAAATTATAGAATGGATTTTATAGATGAAAGCTATGAAGAGGTAAAAGAAATTTTACAAGCTTTCATTAATGGTGAGCCATTGAATAATTCTAAAGTTTATACCAAGGGTCATTATAAAAGAGGAGTAGAATAGAAAGCAGGTGAATAGTATGAATGAAAAGACTCTTAAGGTGCTAGAATATCATAAAATAAAGGATATGTTAAAAAAATATACGGCTACAAAAGCTGGGAGAGATATAATTGATGAACTTACACCTTATACAAACATTTATGAAATTAAGGAACATTTAGATGAAACTAAAGAAGCCTTAGACCTACTTATGAGAAAGGGAGCGCCACCATTTGAGGGAATTTATGATGTAAGAGATGCACTTTTTAGAGCGGAAAAGCAGTCTATATTAGGTACTACAGAACTATTGAGAATAGGTAATATGCTTAAAAGTGGAAGAAATTTTAAGGAGTATGTTAAGGTTGGTGAAGAAGATCAAGGATATAGGGTATTAAATGATATTATAGAAGGAATTGTACCTTTTAAATATATAGAGGATGAAATTTTTAATGCTATTATAGGTGAAGATGAAATATCTGATAGAGCAAGTGATACTTTATATAATATTAGAAAAAGCTTAAAAGATAAGACATCTTCAATAAAAGACAGGGTAATGGCGCTAGTAAGATCCAATTCTAAATATTTACAAGAAAATTTATATACTATAAGAGCTGATAGATATGTTATACCAGTTAAATCTGAATATAAAGAGCAGGTTAAAGGACTTATTCATGATCAAAGTTCATCAGGAGCGACCTTATTCATAGAGCCTATGAGTTTAGTAGATCTTAATAATGAAATAAAAGAGCTTATGATTAAGGAAAAGGCAGAAATAGAAAGAATCTTAAGAGAACTTACAAAGAAAATATCAAAGAATATTGATGTGATAAAAAATAATGGAGATATTATTTGGGAACTTGACTTTATATTTGCAAAGGCTAAATATGGTAATGAGTTTAACTGTAGTTGTCCAGAGATAAATGATACGGGAATAATTGATCTTATAGAAGCTAGACATCCACTTATAGATCCAAAAGTAGTAGTGCCAAGCAATATATACCTAGGGAGAGAATTCACGTCTTTAGTCATTACAGGACCTAATACAGGAGGTAAAACTGTAACCCTTAAAACTGTTGGATTAATAGAACTTATGGGTATGAGTGGACTACTAATTCCAGCTAGAGAGGGTTCTATTATAAGCTTTTTCCATAAATTATTTGCAGATATTGGAGATGAACAGAGTATAGAGCAAAGTTTATCTACATTTTCTTCACATATGACTAATATAGTAAATATCATAAATGAAGCTGATGAAAATACATTGGCATTATTTGATGAACTTGGCTCAGGAACAGATCCTACAGAGGGAGCTGCCCTTGCTATGAGTATATTAGATAATCTAAAGAGCAGAGAAGTGAAAATTATGGCCACAACTCACTATAGTGAATTAAAAGGATATGCACTTAAAACCATGGGAGTAGAGAATGGTTCTGTGGAGTTTAATGTGGAAACCTTAAGGCCAACTTATAAAGTACTTATAGGTGTGCCAGGTAAATCAAATGCCTTTGAGATTTCAAGAAGATTAGGACTTCCAGAATACATTATAGGTGACGCTAAGGAGAATATATCTACAGATTCACTAAAATTTGAAGAACTTATTCAAAGTCTTCAACAAAAGAGTATAAAGGCAGAAAATGATGCAAGAGAAGCAGAGAATTTAAAATTAGAAGCTAAAAAGCTAAAGGATAAATTTGAAGAAAAGTTATATAAACTAGAGAAAAGTAGAGAAAATGCACTTTATGAAGCTCAAAGAGAAGCTAAGACTTTAATAAAATCCGCTAAAGAGGAAGCAGATTCTATAGTTAAGAATATCAGAGATTTAGAAAGACAAGGGTATGATTCAGGTACTAGAAATAAAATAGAAGAACAGAGAAAAAAGATAAAGGATTCATTAGATAATCTTCAAGATAAAATAAATAAAAAAGAAGAATATACAGGAGAAGAATTGGTTAAAGTTAATGAGGGCGACGAGGTTTATCTTCCATCATTAAATCAAAATGTAATAATTCTTTCTAAACCTGACAATAAAGGTGAAGTGCAAGTGCAAGCAGGTATTATGAAAATATCTGTAAAACTTAGAGATTTAAGAGTTAAGAAAGTTAGCGAAGAAGATAAGAAAAGAGCCAAAATCCAAAAAAGAGAAGCAAAGCTTAATTTAAAGGCTGTAGCTACTTCAGTAGATTTAAGAGGTATGGATTCTCAGGAAGCGCTTTATACTACTGATAAATATTTAGATGAGGCTTATTTGGCAGGATTAAATGAAGTGACTATTATCCATGGTAAAGGAACAGGAGTACTAAAAAATTCTATTACAGACTTACTGAAGCATCATTCTCATGTAAAAGGCTTTAGATTAGGAAATTATGGAGAAGGTGGTACAGGAGTTACCGTGGCTCAACTTAAATAGTACTACCAGTATAAAGAATTACTGAAGTTTAAATTTATGATTATTAAAAAGTAATATAAATAAAAGGGGGTGGTTAGGTGATATTAGTAAGTGGATGCCTTTGTGGTATAAACTGTAAATATAATGGAGAAAGTAATTTAAATGAAAAAGTTTTAGAACTTTTAAAACAAGGAAAAGCTATTCCAGTATGTCCAGAACAACTTGGAGGTCAAGCAACTCCTAGAGTTGCACATGAGATAATTAAAGGGGATGGAGCTAAAGTTCTAGATGGGAGCTGTAGAGTTCAAGGAACAGATCCAGAAGATGATGTAACGGAAGAGTTTATAAAGGGGGCTTATGAAACTCTAAATGTAGCTAAAGCCGTAGGGGCAAATAGTGCCATTTTAAAAGCTAGAAGCCCTTCCTGTGGAAAAGGGATGATTTATGATGGAACCTTTTCAGGAAAGAAAATACAAGGGAACGGAGTAACTACTGAGTTACTTTTAAGAAATGGTATAAAGGTTTATACAGAAGAAGAGATAGATATATTTTTAGAAGATAGTGGATTAATTGAGCAGTAGAAATCTTATAAGTACTTTATAATAAAGTGAATATAAAATAAATTTGCAGATAAGGTTACTGGTATAAAGGGAAGTAAACTTTTATAGTAGAGTATGTAAATCTGGGGGGAAAATAATGAATTTTAAAGAGATAAAAAAAATTGCTAAGGAAAATTTAAATAATAGTTGTAGAGTATGTAATAGCTGCAATGGAGTAGTTTGTGCTGGCGAAGTTCCAGGTATGGGTGGCAAAGCTACAGGAAATGCTTTTAAAGAAAACTTCAGAGCTCTTGAAAAATATAAATTAAATATGAGAGTTATACATGATGCAAAGAATCCAGATACTTCTGTGGAGTTATTTGGTAAAAAACTGGATATACCCGTATTTGCTGCACCTGTTACAGGAACTACATTAAATATGGGAGGGAAATTTACTGAAGAAGAGTATATTTCTTGGGTAATAGGTGGAAGTTTAGATAGTGGTATTTATCCAATGGTAGGAGACACGGCAGTAGATTCTTTTTTAATAACTAATTTAAAGGTATTAAAGGAATTTAACGGAGAAGGTATAGTTTTTATAAAGCCTTGGGAAAATAAAAATGTAATAGAAAAAATTAAGTTGGCAGAAGAAACTGGAGCTTTTGCAGTGGGTGTAGATATAGATGCCTGTGGGTTAATAACTCTAGCTCTTCATGGAAAGCCTGTTATGCCTAAAAATGTTCAAGATATAAAGGAATTAGTGCAAAGCACAAAGCTTCCTTTTATTCTTAAAGGAATAATGACAGTAGATGAGGCATTATTAGCTGTAGAAGCAGGAGTTGATGCCATAGTAGTTTCTAATCATGGAGGTAGAGTTCTAGATGAAACTCCAGGAGTTGCTGATGTATTAGAAGATATAGCTAAGGCAGTGAAGGGTAAGGTTACAATACTAGCCGATGGAGGAGTTAGAACAGGGGTGGATGTTCTTAAAATGTTAGCGCTAGGAGCGGATGGAATACTTATTGGAAGACCTTTCGTTACGGCATCCTTTGGAGGACAAAGAGAAGGTGTTAAAGCTTATATAGAGGAGTTAAAGGGAGAGCTTAAATCAGCTATGGTTTTAACTGGATGTAAAGATATAAAAAGTGTAGATAAGAGAATAATATTTAATAAATAAATATTATTTTAGACAATAGTTAAGTTAATAGCATTTATTAAGGAAGATACTTTAAATTTAAGGTGTCTTCCTTTAATTTATATACTTTTAATCATAATTGAATCTGCTTTAGCAGTTGAAATTGACACACCGAAGGGAAAATTCTATACTTTAATTAGAATATATAAAATTTTCAGTAAATAGATTTTTATCAAGAGGTGAAAATATGATTAAAAATTTGCAAGGAGTAATTTCTCTAGCAAAAGAGAAAAAGAAAAAAACTATAGCGGTGGCAGCTGCACAGGATAAAGTAGTATTAGAAGCTGTGGTAGAAGCTGTGAATATGGGAATAGTTAATGCAATACTAGTAGGGAACGAAGCAGAAATAATCAGTATTGCTAGTGAAAGTGGCGTAAGCTTAAATAACGTGAAAATAGTTAATGAAAGCAATATACATAAGTCTGCAGAAAAGGCTGTAGATTTAGTGAAAAAAGGAGAAGCTAATTATTTAATGAAGGGGCTATTGCCAACCTCTGATTTATTAAAGGCTGTACTTAATAAGGAAGCTAATTTAAGGACAGATAGCTTGTTATCACATGTCATGGTATATGAAGTTCCAAACTATCATAAGTTATTATTTCTAACAGATGGCGGTATGGTACCATATCCTGAACTTAAGGATAAAATAGGAATTATAAATAATGCAGTTAAGGTAGCTCATGCATTAGATATAGAAAAACCTAAGGTAGCTCCAATATGTGCAGTAGAAGTAGTAAATCCATCAATGCAAGCTACCTTAGATGCAGCTGCATTATCCTCAATGAATAAAAGGGGACAAATTAAAGGTTGTGTAATAGATGGACCATTAGGGTTAGATAATGCTATTTCTTTAGACGCTGCTAAACATAAGGGGATAGTTAGTGATGTAGCTGGTGATACAGATATACTATTAGTGCCTAATATTGAATCAGGAAATTTCTTAGGAAAATCACTAACATATTTTGGAGCAGCTGAGAGTGCAGGGGTTATAGTGGGGGCAAAATGCCCTGTAGTTTTAGTATCAAGGGCTGATAGTGCAAAATCAAAGTTATACTCTATAGCACTTGGGAGCATATTAGGATAAAAATAAAATAGGAATAAATGGGGGGACTGAAATGAAGAAATTTATTATGAGTGGTAATGAAGCCATTGCTAGAGGAGCATATGAAGCAGGATGCCATGTGGCTTCAGCTTATCCAGGAACACCTAGTACAGAGATATTAGAAAATTTTGCAACATATGAAGGGGTTTATGCTGAGTGGGCACCCAATGAAAAGGTAGGATTTGAAGTAGCATCTGGGGCCTCTATTGGTGGAGCTAGAGCGCTAACAACTATGAAGCACGTTGGATTAAATGTGGCAGCAGATCCATTGTTTACAATGGCATATGAAGGAGTAAATGGTGGTTTTGTAGTTGTAACAGCAGATGATCCAGGTATGCACTCTTCTCAAAATGAGCAAGACAATAGATTCTATGCACCACATGCTAAAGTAGCGATGGTAGAGCCATCTAATTCACAAGAGTGTCTAGATTATATAAAAGAAGCTTATGAGATTAGCGAAAAATATGATACTTTAGTACTATTTAGAGTTACTACAAGAATATCACACTCTAAAACAGTAGTGGAAATTGGAGAAAAAGCTGAAGTAGCAGTTAAACCATATGAAAAGAATGTAAAAAAATATATAATGACTCCAAATAATTCAAAAATTAAACATTATGAGGTTGAAGAGAGATTAGAAAAGCTAAGACAGTATTCAAATAGTACTCATTTAAATAGAGTAGAGATGGGCAATACTCAGATTGGTATTATTACTAATGGTATCTCTTATGAGTATTGTAGAGAAGTGTTTGGTGATAACGCATCTTATTTAAAAATAGGATTCTCTTATCCACTACCAGATGAAATGATAAAGGATTTTGCATCAAAGGTAGATAAGCTATATATAGTAGAAGAAAATGATCCATATCTTGAAAAAGAAGTAAAAGCTATGGGAATACCTTGCATAGGTAAAGAAATAATTCCAATTTGTGAAGAGTTAAATCCAGATATTATTAGAAAAGCAATTCTAGGAGAAGAAACTAAAATTAATTACACTGTAGATGAAAAAGCGCCATCAAGACCACCTGTATTATGTCCAGGGTGTCCTCATAGAGGAATATTCTATGCAGTTTCAAAGTATAAAGATGTAATATCTTCAGGAGATATAGGATGCTATACATTAGGTATGAATGCACCACTTAGTGTTACTGACACAGTAATATGTATGGGAGCATCTATATCAGCAGGGCTTGGAATGGAAAGAGCTAGCATGATGGCAGAAAGAAGCGATAAAAAAGTATTTTCGTTTATAGGAGATTCAACTTTTTTCCACTCAGGTATTACTGGATTAATAAATAGTGTATACAATCAAACACCTATAGTATCAGTTATTTTAGATAATAGAATTACAGGAATGACAGGACATCAAGAAAATCCGGGCACAGGAAAAACTCTTCAGAACAGAGAAGCTCCAATGGTTGATATTGAGCAATTAGTATTAGCTTGCGGCATTAAGAAAGAAAACATAAGAGTAGTTGATCCATATAATATAAAACAAACTTCAGAGGCTGTAAAAGAAGCTCATGATAGCAAAGAACCATTTGTTATTATAACGAAGCAACCTTGTGCACTAATTAAGGAAGTATTAAAGAAAAGAGCAAACTTAAAATGTCAAGTTAACCAAGATAAGTGTAAAAAATGTAAAATGTGCTTGAAGACAGGATGTCCAGCATTAAAATTCCAAAATGGGGTAGTAGAAATTGATGAAACTATGTGCAATGGTTGTGAAATTTGTAAGCAAGTTTGCCCATTTAGCGCTATAGAAAAGGTTGGTGAATAATATGAAGGAAGTAAAAAGTATATTATTTATTGGTGTAGGTGGACAAGGAACTATTCTTGCCTCTAAAATATTGTCAGAGGGACTTTTAAGACATGGATATGATGTAAAGATGTCAGAAGTTCATGGGATGGCTCAAAGAGGAGGAAGTGTAACTACACAAGTTAGATTTGGAGAAAAAGTACACTCACCACTTATAGAAAAGGGAAAGGCAGATGTAGTTGTAGCTTTTGAGAAAAGTGAAGCGCTAAGGGCACTTCCTTACTTAAAGCAAGGTGGACATCTAGTAGTTAATGACTATGAGATTCATCCAGTACCAGTATTAATAGGACAAGAAAAATATCCAAGTGGTGTAAATGAATTATTAAAATCAACTGTAGAAAATACTGTAATTGTAGATGCAGCAAAAATATCAAAGGATTTAGGAAATATTAAAGCTCAAAACGTAGTATTATTAGGAGCTCTTTTAAAAGCACTATCTCTTGATGAAATTAATTGGGAAGAAGTAGTGACATCTTTAGTTCCAGAAAAAGCGGTGGAATTAAATAAAAAAGCATTAAAATCAGGAATGAGCTGTTAAAATATGTAATTACCCCAGGGGTGCATCCATTTAATGGATGCACCCCTGGGGTGTTCATATATTGTTAACTATAAATAATATATGAAATTTGATGAATATTTGTACATTAGTTACGTTTCTATTATAATATATATAAAACTATAGCTTTTTTATTATAAGATGGAGGAGAATATATGGAGTTATATAGGGCACTAAAAGATGAAGAGAAAAATATATTAAAGATATATACAAAGGCTTTTGAAGGAGTCACAATATCAGAACCAGTATTATTAGGGAGTAATACATATAGAGAAGTAGTATTTACAAAAAAACTATTCCCTAAATTTAGGGAACATGGTAAATGCTATTTATATTTAGATTCATCAAATAATATAGTTACTAATGAAAATACCCTATTAAGATTAGGAAAGTTATTTTTCTTTATGGATGCCTTTTTAAGTAACGATAAAGGGAGTATAGTAAGTGCATTTTTAAAGGATGGAGACAAAAGAAAAAATGAGAATGATTTAAAATCTATGTTAGAGGGATTAGAACATATACGAAAAAAGGGAAAGAAATATGATATAACTTCAAATGATGTAGACCATGTAAAGAGCATTTTAATAAAATTAAGTGAATTGAGAGAAGTTACTAATGAAAAGTTAGAAGTATTTTTAAAAACTGTAGAAGAAGTAAAAGGTAAACACCAATATTTTAATGAAAGCTTTATTGAAGAGTGTATGCCAATCTATAAAGAGATGATGGTTTGCAACTATAACAAAGTCCAGTTAATTAATAGAGGACTTAGGCATTATAATAGCTTCAAAAAAGCTGCAGCAGGTATTAGAAGAGGGTATGCCCTAGTATTTATAACTAAACATAACGAGCCATTAATGAAGGTAAATTATATGATGAGTTATTTTGAAAATCTATTGAAGGCTTATGGTAGCATCGCTACTATGTCACAAAACGAATATATAAAGAATATAGCTAATGCTGGTAAGACTAATGCTGAATATAAGATGTTAGCTTTAAGAAAATAAATGTAAACAGAAAATCCCACCTAAACTTTAGGTGGGATTTATTATGCTATTCAACATTTATATATACAGCATCCTCTTCTTTTACAACATTTATATATTCTACTTCAGGATCTTCAGTACCTTGAACATACAATCCTGTATCCTTTAAGCGTTGGACATAATCTATAATTTCACGAGTGATTTTTTCACCTGGACAAAGTATAGGTATTCCAGGTGGATATGCCATTAAGAATTCACCACTAATCATACCAACACTCTCTTTTATTCTTACTGCAGTTTTGACACTATTAAAGGCTTCATTAGGAATTTGAATTTGCTCTGGAATCTCAGGTATATCTATAAAATCAGCTTTAGTGGTTCCTTTTCCATAGTACTCATCACTAATTTCTCTTAGAGCTTCCAATAGTCGTTCCATACCTTCTTCTGTATCACCAAATGAACCAACGATTAACACATTGTATAAATCAGAGAGTTCCATTTGAATATGATATTTGTTGGACAATATCATATCTAAATCATAACCAGTTATTCCAAGATCACGACAGGTGATAGTAATCTTAGTAGGATCAAAGGCATAAGCACCAGATCTACCAAGGATTTCTTCACCAAAGCAGTAAAAGCCAGGTATTTTATTTACCTCGTCTCTAACGTAATTTGAAAGAAGTATAGTTTTATCTAAAAGTTCTTCACCCTCTAAAGCTATTTGTCTTCTAGCAGTATCTAGAGATGCCATTAGTATATAAGAAGGAGAAGTAGTATGCATTAAATTAAGCACCTGTTTCACTCTAGGTATATTAACATGCTTAGAGCGAACCTGAAGTAATGAAGCCTGTGTTAAAGCTCCAATTATTTTATGTGTACTTTGAGCGCAGATATCTGCACCTGCTTCCATAGCTGATATTGGAAGTTTGTTGTTAAATTTTAGATGTGGACCATGAGCTTCATCTACTATTAAAGGTATATCATAATCATGAACAATATCTGCAATCTGCTTAATGTCCGTTGATACACCGTAATAGGTTGGATTTATAATTAACACTGCTTTTGCGTCAGGATGAGCCTCTAATGTAGTTCTAACAGTTTCAGGTGTAACACCGTGGGCAACCCCTATTTTCTTATCAAGCTCTGGTTGCATATATACAGGAATAGCACCAGCAAGAATAATTCCTCCAGTAATAGATTTATGTACATTCCTTGGAATGATAATCTTATCTCCGGCACCAACAACAGAAAGAATCATAGCTTGTATAGCACCGGATGTGCCATGAACACAGAAGAAACATGCATCTGATCCATAAGCATCTGCAGCTAATTCTTGAGACTTCTTTATTGGACCTGTTGGATGATGATAACTATCCACAAGCTTAAAAACTGTTACATCGATTTTAAATGGATTTTCACCCATAAAAGTCTTAAATTCATCATCTACCCCTACTCCTTTCTTATGTCCTGGAACATGAAAAGGTAAAGTGTTTCTATTTACGTATTCCATTAAAGCGTCAAATAATGGTGTTTCATTTTGATTTAGCTTATACAATTCAATACCCTCTTTCTATATTCTTTCTATTGGTGTATTATTTGGCGTATTATAAAGTATATTTTATATTCATTACATACTTATTATATAGCAATTTAAAACAAATTAATTATAAAATAATATATTTAGGATTGCAATAAATTTTTACTTATGATTATAATAATATCTGGATTAAAGCAAATTTAATAATAATATTAGAGTTAAATATATATTAAATTGAATAATTGTAAATAATAAGGATAAATATAATTTTAAATTATACCTTTATTTTAACTAATATGAAGTTAATTTAATATAAAGTATGTTAATATATATTGTATTATTTATAAATATTAATATATTTTTTAAAATGTAGTTTATAATAAAAAATGGAAGGTGTTATGAAGTTATGGAAAGTTATTTTTTAGAGAAATTAAATAAGATGCTTTTTCTTGAAATAAAAGAGGGAAGTGTCTTAAATGGATATAGATTTAAAGAGAGCATATATATGCCTGTTAAATCTGATGACATAGTAAATAAGGCTAAAGAAGGAGACAATTTGAAAAATATACCTATTCATATGTTTGTAGAGGGTATGGCATATGTATTAGGAGCAGATAAGAAATTTAAATTTAATGATACATATAAAGAGGTAATAGGATATATACCTAATAGTTGTAAATTTATCAAGAGTAAAATATTTGAGAGTATAAAAAGTGAAAAATATGAAGAAGCGTATGTGCTTTTAAGAGGGCTTATGGAACTAGAGTTTACTGTGGAGGTTTTAGATAAAGCATTACTTTTAATAGATGGAATTAGAAAAAACAATAAAATCCTTGAGGAGGAAGAGAGAAGAATTATAGAATTATCAAAGAAGTTAAATGAATACGCAACTCCATATTACTATGAAGCAATATTAAAAAATGAGAATAAGCAGTTTAGTGAAGCGTTGTTTGCTATTAATCAATATATTTCTTTAGGTGGAGAAGTTACTAAGGAAATAAGTGAATTTAAGTCTGCATTAACTACCATAGAAGAATATGATAGAGGTAAAGAATTAATATATGATGAACCTAAAGAGGCTTTGGAGATTTTATTGCCCTTAATTGAAGTATTAGGTGACAGTGCAGAATTGTATTATTATATAGCAATTGCATATAGAGTACTAGAAAATTATGAAAAAGGAATTTATTATTTAAATGAAGCCTTGACTATAGATAGTAGTTATGCAGATGTATTTAATGAAATGGGAATTAACTATGCTTGTTTAAATGATTTTCAAAATGCTATAAAATATTTTAGAAAGGTATTTGAAGTTACAAAATCAGTAGAGGTTTGTACAAACATAGTAATGTGTTACTTAAATAGTGGTGATATGAAAGGTGCACAAGCACATTTAGAGATAGCTGAGAAACTTAATCCTAAGGATGATATTGTGTTAGAACTAAAAAAAATGTTGAAAGTATAACAAATTTGATTTATTCTAATAATATTGTTAAATTAGTTGTATAATATACTTATATAATTTATAGCTATAATTTTTGTAGCTATATTAGGAAAAATAGGAAAAATACGAAGTTATTTAATTTAATTGTCTTAAATAGACTAAATAGTGACATTTTAGAAATATGTTTTAAGTTTTTTTATGGTACTATATTATAGCTGAGGAGTTAATAAGATAATTAGTCAACAATAACCTATTACCTTTGTTTAGGAAGTGTTTATATGAAAAAAGAAAATAAAATTTTAATTTTTGATATTATATTAATAATTGCAGCATTATATGTATCTCTACTATTAAAATTTGATTTTAATATACCTCAAGGATATATAGAGTTTTTCTATAATTCTATAATACCATTAGTTATATTTACAGTATTGTTCAATATGATTTTCAAACTTTATAGTAATATATGGAAATATGCAACTATGCAAGATATATTATCTATAGTATATTCAGTTACAGCTACTAATATAGTATTTATATTTTACTTATATTTCATTAGTCATGTAGTATTTAATAGTAATTACTTTCGTTTTCCATTAACAGTGCATATAATTTTCTGGAATTTATCTGTTTTAAGTCTAGGTGGTATACGCTTTATGTACAGAATTGTAGATATTAGTCATCTAGGAAAAATAAAATCTAATAAAAAGAAAAATGTATTGATAATTGGAGCAGGTGATGCGGGCGCTATTTTAATAAAGGAAATAATGCGAAATAGCAACTTGAATTATAAGATTGTTGGATTAATTGATGATAATGACTATAAAAAAGGAAAAAGAATCAATGGCATAAAGGTATTAGGAGATAGAGGTCATATTGTAAAAATATGCAAGGATCATAAGGTGGAAGAAATAATCATAGCAATGCCATCAGCAGATTTGGAAACAAAAAAAGAAATTTTAAATATTTGTAAAGATACGAAATGCAAAATGAAAACAATGCCTGGAATTTATGAAATAATAGATGGAGATGTTAATATTAGTCAGTTAAGAGATGTTAACATTGATGACCTACTTGGTAGAGAAGCCATTAAGTTAAAAACAGAGCATATTGATAAATATATAAAAGGTAAGATAGTATTGGTTACTGGTGGTGGTGGTACTATTGGTTCTGAATTATGTAGGCAGATAGCAAAATTTAATCCGGAAAAAATATTAATACTAGACATTTATGAAAATAATGCTTATGAATTAGAGATGGAGTTTAATAGGAATCTACCTAATATTGAGAAACAGGTTTTAATTGCATCTGTAAGGGATAAGGCTAGAATGGAAGACATATTTAGAAAGTATAAGCCTCAAGTTGTATTCCATGCAGCTGCACATAAACATGTTCCATTAATGGAAAACAATGTGGGAGATGCAGTTAAAAATAATATTATAGGAACCTATAATGTAGTAAAATGTTGCCATAAATATAAAGTTGAGAGATTTGTTTTAATAAGTACAGATAAAGCTGTAAATCCAACTAATGTAATGGGTGCCACTAAAAGATTTTGTGAGCTAATTATACAAGCTATGGATGAGGTTAGTGATACTGATTTTGTAGCTGTACGATTTGGAAATGTACTGGGAAGTAATGGTTCAGTAATTCCATTATTTAAGAAACAGATAGCAAAAGGTGGGCCTGTTACGGTTACTCATCCAGATATAAACAGATTTTTTATGACTATTCCTGAAGCGGCTCAACTTGTTATACAGGCAGGGAGTTTAGCTGAAGGTGGAGAAATATTTGTTTTAGACATGGGAAGTCCAGTTAAAATAGTAGATCTTGCTAGAGACTTAATAAGTCTTTCAGGATATAAACCGGATGTTGATATTAAAATAGAATATGTAGGGTTGAGACCCGGTGAAAAACTTTATGAAGAACTTTTAATGGATGAAATAGCACTTACATCCACTGAACATGATAAGATATTTGTAGAGAAGCCAAAGGATGCTCATATAGATTTTATAGAAAATTCTATAAATCAATTTGAGCAAGTAGATAATATGTGTGATGAAGATATATTGCAGCTAATAGAGGAGAAAGTTCCTACATACCATAGGAAAAAGTAATTATTATAAGTTTTAGGAGAGATTGGATATGAAAGTAAATTTATTAGATTTAAATGCACAATATAATACAATTAAAGAAGATATCAACAATGCAATTAAAGAAGTATTGGAGTCTTCAACCTATATAATGGGTCCAAATGTGAAAAAAATAGAAAGTGAAATAGCAGAGTTTACAGGAGTAAAACATGGCATAGCTGTAGCTAATGGAACAGATGCACTAATGCTTGCCCTAAAAGCCTTAGGAGTTAAAGAAGAAGACGAAGTTATAACTACTCCATTTACTTTTTTTGCATCAGCTGAAACAACTTCAGTAGTTGGAGCAACTCCAGTATTTGCAGATGTTTTACCAGATACGTTATGTATTGATCCAAATAGTATTGAGAAGTGTATTACCGAAAAAACAAAGGCTATCATACCAGTACACATATTTGGACAAATGTGTGATATGGATAAGATAATGGAAATAGCTAAAAAACACAACTTATATGTTATAGAAGATGCATGTCAAGCCATAGGTGCAGAGTATAAAGGGAAGAGAGCTGGATCCATAGGGCATATGGGGACTTATTCATTTTTCCCAACAAAGAATTTAGGAGCTTATGGTGATGGTGGTATGGTAGTTACTAATGATGATACATTAGCAGATAAAGTTAAACTTCTAAGAGCTCATGGTTCAAAGGTTAAATATAATCATATAGCAATAGGGCACAATAGTAGACTTGATGAAATTCAAGCAGCCATATTGAGAGTTAAATTTAAACATATAGAACAATGGAATAATGAAAGAAATAGAAAAGCACACATATATAATGAATTATTAAGTGGGCTAGACCTAATTACTCCAACAGAATTGGAAGAGAATAAACATGTATATCATATGTATGTAGTTCAATCCTATAAAAGAGATGAAATTATTAAATTTTTAAAGGAAAGAGGTGTATCTACTGGAGTTTATTATCCATCTCCAGTCCACCTTCAAGAAGTTTATAAACATTTAAAATATAGTGAGGGAGATTTACAAGTATCTGAAGATGCATGTAAAAAAACTTTTGCATTACCGCTATATCCAGAGATAACGTTAGAAGAACAAAAATACGTAGTAGATCAAATTAAAGAATTCTTTAACAAGTAACTATAAATAAACATTGAGGTACTTTGCCTTAGGAGGTTAAATTCATGAGTCAATTAAAAGAAGAATTATTATTAAAACTAAAAAATAAAACAGCTAGACTTGGAGTAGTGGGACTTGGATATGTAGGACTTCCATTAGCTGTGGAAAAAGCTCGAGCAGGCTATGAAGTTATAGGTTTTGATGTTCAAGATAAAAAAGTTAGTATGGTTAATGAAGGAAAAAACTACATAGGAGATATAGTAGATGAGGATTTAGCTGAATTGGTTAAAAACGGTAAGTTGAAAGCTACTACAGATTTTAGTTTTGTGGCTGATGTAGATACTGTTTGTATAGCAGTTCCAACACCGTTAGATTTATATAAACAGCCAGATTTATCGTATGTAGTAAATTCCACTAAGGATGTAGCTAAATATCTAAAAAGAGGTATGTTAGTAGTGCTTGAGAGTACAACATATCCAGGAACTACTGAAGAGGTTATAAAGCCACTATTAGAAGAAAGTGGATTAAAATGTGGAGAAGACTTTTTCTTAGCATTCTCTCCAGAGAGGGTTGACCCAGGTAATAAAGATTTTAATACTAAAAATACTCCTAAAGTAGTGGGAGGATGCACAACTTCATGTACAGAGGTTGCAGGAGAATTATACAGAAGTGTGCTTGAGGGAGATATAATGGAAGTATCTTCACCAGCAGTGGCAGAAATGGAAAAAATATTAGAAAATACCTTTAGAAATATTAACATAGCTCTTGCCAATGAAATGGCTATATTATGTAAGAGAATGGGAATAGATGTATGGGAAGTGATAGATGCAGCTAAAACTAAACCATATGGCTTTATGCCATTTTATCCGGGTCCAGGACTTGGAGGACATTGCATACCATTAGATCCATTCTATCTAGAATGGAAGGCTAAAGAATATGATTATCACACTAAGTTAATAGAGACTTCAGGAATAATCAATGATTCTATGCCAGAGTTTGTACTTGAAAACATAATGAAGCTTTTAAATGGGCATAAAAAGGCTTTAAATGGATCAAAGGTTCTAATAATGGGAGCAGCTTATAAAAAAGATATAGATGATATGAGAGAGTCACCAACATTAAAAGTTATGGAGCTTTTAGAAAAAAATGGTGCTGATATCATAGTTAATGATCCATATATACCATCATTTTCTCACAAAGGTAAAGAATATATATCTGTAGAGTGGGAAAAGGAAATAGATAATGCAGATATAGTTGTTATAACAACAGATCATAGTTGTTATGATTATGAGTTAATAGTTGAGAAAGCAAGTCTTCTTTATGACACTAGAAATGCTACAAAAGGTGTTAAAAAGAATAGAGAGAAAATAAATAAGCTATAATTAAAGTTGAGCCTTAGAAAGCACATAGTTAGTAGCTATGTGCTTTCTATATAAAAAAGGAGCATTTTATGAAATTATTGGTTATATCTCATATGTATCCTAACGATTATAATAAAAACAGTGGTATATTTATACATAAGCAAGTTAAGGCATTAAAAAAAAATTATGGTGAGGAGATAAATATAAAAGTAGTATCTCCTGTACCTTATACTCCATTTCTTCTTTCATTGATTTCTCAGAAATATAAAAAGTATTATAATATTCCTGAGAAATTAGATTATGAAGGGATAGAGGTTTATTATCCAAGGGTTTTATTACTACCTAAAAATTTAAATTTTAAAAATTCTGGAAAAGCTTTATACAAAGGGATGAATAGATTAGTAGAAAAAATTAATAGAGATTTTGAATTTGATTTAATTCATGCACATGTAGCACTTCCAGATGGAGAAAGTGCATTACTATTAAATAAAAAATATAATAGACCTATAATAACAACAATTCATGGTCAAGATATGAATTATACAGTAAATTTAAATAATGATTATAAAGAGAAAGTAATAAATGTTATAGAGAAATCTGATAAGACTGTTTTTGTCAGCAATAAACTAAAAAGAGAAGCTGAAAAGTATACTAATAAAATTTCTAATTTTGAAGTGATTTCAAATGGAATAAGTATAGAAGATATAAAGAAGCAGTATAATGATGAAATAAAAGAGGAATTTACTAATAAAAAATATATTTTAGTAGTTGGAAATTTACTTAAGACTAAGGGTATGCATTATGCCATAGAAGCATTTAGTGAGATACATAAAAAGTATGATGATTATATAATGATAATTATAGGGCGTGGACCTGAAAGAGAGAATTTAGAGAGACTCTGTAAGGATAGAGGAGTTGAAGATAAAATTATTTTCAAAGGTCAGGTACCTAATGAAAAGGTAATGGAATATATGAATTATTGCGAATTTTTTGTATTACCTAGCTATAAGGAAGGCTTTGGTGTAGTATATATAGAGGCAATGGCTCATGGAAAAACTGTTATTGGATGCAAGGGTGAAGGAATTCAAGATGTTATTGAAAATTTAAAAGATGGCATTTTAGTCTTGCCTCAAGATAAAGATGATTTAAGAGATAAGATGGAATTAATAATAACTGATAATGAATTACGAGAAAGTATAGGAGTAAATGCTAAGAAAAAAATTCTAAGTAATTATACATGGGATAATAATGCTGTGAAAAATTATCAGCTATATGAAGAGGTGTTAAATAAATTTTATGGAGGTAAATAACATGAATAAGCTAAAATTTGTAGTTATAGGTTGCGGAAGGATATCTTATAAGGGTATAGAAGCAATAATAAATAATAAAGATATGGCAACTCTAGTTGGAACTTGTGATCCAATAGAGGAAAAAGCAATATCAAAAAAAGATGAGTACATAAAAAATATAAACTGTGATTGTGATGTTAAGATTTTTACAGATTACAAAAAAATGTGTGATGAGTTAGAGTTTAATATAGCTTATATAGCAACAGAAAGTGGATATCACCCAGAAATATCAAAATATCTAATGAATAGAGGAAAGCATGTAATAATTGAAAAACCTATGGCATTATCCATAAAAGATGCAAATGAGATGATAGAAGTTGCTAAGAAAAATGGAGTGGTTTTAAGCGTATGTCATCAAAATAGATTTAATGCGCCAATACAAAAATTGAGGGATGCTATAGAAAGAGATAGATTTGGTAGACTTGTTAATGGTACAGCTAGAATTTTATGGAATAGAAATATGGGATATTATGAACAAGCTCCTTGGAGAGGTACTTGGGAGTTAGATGGTGGAACACTTATGAACCAATGCATACATAATATAGATCTTTTACAATGGATGTTAGGTGGAGAAATAGATACTGTTTATGCACAATGTGATACATTTTTAAGAGATATTGAAGCAGAAGATTTTGGAGCTATTGTAATTAGATTTAAAAATGGTGCTATAGGAATAGTGGAAGGAAGTGCTTGTGTATTCCCTAAGAATCTAGAAGAAACATTAAGTATATTTGGAGAAAAGGGTGCAGTGTGTATAGGTGGCATGGCTGTGAATAAAATTGAAACATGGAGATTTGAGGATAACTTAGAAACAGAAGAAGAAGTTATAAAAGAAGCTTCAGGGGAAATTGAGAATGTATATGGAGCAGGTCATACAGCATTGTTTAAAAATGTGATAGAATCAATAAACAATGAAACAAATCCATTAATTGATGGGAATGAAGGAAAAAAAGCTATGGAAATAATTTTAGCTGCATATAAATCAAGAATGACAGGCATGCCAATAAAATTCCCTATGGAAGATTTTGCTAGTATAGACATGAAAAACATACATAGAATAAAGGATAAGCAATAGTATAAAAATAACAAATTTTAAGTATGAGATGAGAGAGCTCTTTTCATAACTAAAAAGTGTGGAGGACTATATGAAAATTTGTATTTTAACCTCTGGGCATGATGTTTTTGATAATAGAATTTACTATAAGGAAATTTTATCACTAAAAAAAGTATATAATGATATTTATGTCGTAGCGCCAGGAGAGAAAGATTTTATTACAGATGATGGAATTACTGTAAAATGCTTTAGGAAGAGAAGTAGTTGGCATGATAGATTAAGACCAATGAAAGATATGTTTAATATTGCTAAAGGAATAGGGGCAGATATATATCATGCTCATGAGCCAGATTCTTTTCAAGTAGCTTTAAAATTAAAAAAGCATTTGGGATCAAAGGCTATATACGATTCTCATGAATATCATCCGGAAAGTTTTAGTGAGCATTTTAAATTTATGAAAAGATCTATTACAAAAGTAATATATAAATATGAAGAATCAATGGGTAAAAAAGCTGACTATATAATATCTGTAAATGATATTTTGGTAAATAAATTTAAAACTTATAATAAAAATGTAGCATTGATACCTAATTATCCTGTATTACATTTATCAAGCAATGAGAAGCAATTAAGCCATAAACCTACATTTGTATATGTAGGGGGGTTAAGGGAAGATAGAGGTATTTTAAAAATTCTTGAATCTATAAAACTAATTGGAGAAGAATATAGATATATATTCATTGGCGGTTTTGAAAATAAAATCATAGAAGCTAAGGTAAAGGAACTTTTAAATGGGGAATTAAAGAAGGCTGATATAAAGTTTACAGGTAAAATTCCACATATAGAAGTTTTCAAATACCTACAGAGTTCTTGGGCTGGATTTGTGTTATTACAGCCGGTAAACTGGCGATATATAAACTCAGAACCTATAAAAGTATTTGAGTATATGATGAGTCAAACTCCAGTTATTGCTAGTGATTTTCCCATGATGAAAAATATAATTAAAAGTAGTGAATGTGGAGTTTTAGTTAATCCAGAAGATTGTAATGCTATAGCAGATACTATTAAAAAAATGGCAAAAGAAATTGAAATAATTAAAAAACAAGGGAAAAATGGATTGGTAGCAATTGAGAATAAATACAATTGGAACATATGTGAACAAAGATTATTAAAGTTGTATAAGGAGTTATGCTAGAGGTGGGTAAATGAAAAATAATAAAGTGAATTCTAATTTTTTGTTATTGATTATAATGCTAGCAACGATTTTATTATCAGTTGCTACTAAACCAAATTTAATTATAGTAGAAATATTTGCTGCTTTCTATGTTTTACTAATTTATAGATATTTTAATACTAGCAATAGAAAAATGCTTTATTATTTTGCTTTTTTGTTTTCTATAGTTGCATTAGGCAATAGATATAATTATTATTTTGTATTTTTCTTGTATTGTATAATCTTGTTAAAAGACATACATATAAAGGAGCTCAATATAAAAAACATATTTAAAAGTAAATATACAATATTTGTGATTATATTTATTAGTTATATGATAATTAGCATATTGTGGAGTAGTAATAAAAGAGATGCGGTTGAAAGTTTAATGAGATATGCAATAAGTATATCCATGATGTTGATGTTTATTTTTGAAAATAAAGATAGAACAGAGTTAAGTGAATCATTAAAGTTCTTTAGGTTTTTATTTTTGGGAATATTAATATTAGGAGTATTGGAAATATTAAGAGTGAATTTAGGGTTACCTAATCATCTTACAGAAAAGGGAATAACACATGCTTATGCTCAAAGCGTTCCAGTAACATTTTTTAATAATCCTAATAATTATGCTGTATTTATCATTGTAGGTATAATACTAAATGTAGATATATTAATAGAAAATATAAATACAAAATTTTATTACATGAGCAGTATAAGTTATATTTTAGCTATTTTTAATATTATTTTTACAAGATCACGTACAGCTTTTATTGCAGGAGTTTTGTCACTTATATTTATATTTTTTATAGGTATTATTAATTGGAAACAAAGCGAATTTAGAAATAAGTTATTTAAATTTTGTGTAAGATTTTTCTTTATAGGATTTATTATATATTTCTTATTATCGTTAGTTCCTTCTATGGATTATTACACTGAAAAATTTGGGAAAATACCTTTTGTAGACCAAATTAAGAGTATTTTAAACTCTAAAAGTGCAGATGGTGAACTAGGTGAGACAATACCACCAGTAATAGGTGAAGCAGGATCTGATAACGTGAGATTCACTATAATATATGATATAACCACGAATGTAGTTAAAAATGGTAACTATCTAGGCGTGGGGGTAGGGAATACCTATGACTTTTTAAAGAAAGTTGGAAATACAAATGGCACTTATGCAGCACATTCTTATTGGTTTGAATTATTAAGCGACTTTGGAATAGGAATATTTTTATATACAATTCTAGTGTATGCACATATAGGATTAAAGATGGTATTTAATAAAAAACATATGAAATCAAAATTAAATGGTCAATATGTTATAGGAATAACATTACTATTTTCTTGGACAATACTGGCATTTGGACCAAGCTCTTTAGTATCATATCCACCATTTTGGATATCTATGGGTATAATTTATTCTATTTATAAAATACAGTTTACTGTTAAATAAATATGAGATAAAAATATTTATCTTAATTTTTAGGAGGAAGTATGGAAGATGTATATAGAACAGTATCCATAGTAATACCATGTAGAAATGAAAAAAACTACATAGACCAATGTATAAATTCATTTATCAATCAAACTTATCCTAAAGACTTATATGAAGTTTTGATTTGTGATGGCATGTCTACGGATGGAACAAGAGAGATTATTAATGGATACGAGAATAAATACAAAAATATTAAATTAATAGATAATGTAGAATTAACGGCTCCTAAAGCTATGAATAAAGGGATAGAGTATAGTACTTCAGATGTGATTATAATTTTTGGAGCACATGCCTATGCTGATAATAGATTTATAGAGAGTAATGTTAAATTACTTTATAAAGATGAAACCATAGGATGTGTTGGTGGTCCTATTGAAACCATAAGTGAGAATAATATAGGGAATGCTATTGCGCTTGCTATGAGTTCGCCTTTTGGAGTTGGAAATGCATTGTTTAGGTATGCAAAAGAAGAGACTTATGTAGATACTGTTGCATTTGGCGCTTACAGAAAAGAAGTATTGGATAAAGTAGGCTACTTTGATGAGGAACTAGTAAGAAATCAAGACGATGAATTAAATTTTAGAGTTGTTAAAAATGGATATAATATATTATTATCACCACATATAAAATCTGTTTATTATAGTAGGGGATCATTAGCAAAATTATGGAGACAGTACTATCAATATGGATTTTGGAAAGTTAGAGTTATGCAAAAACATGGAAAGCCAGCTTCTATAAGACATTTAATTCCTATGGGGTTTGTAATAGGAAATATAGGTGCAGCAATATTAAGCTTGTTCTTTAAACCTATATTATATGTATGGATTAGTGTTCTAGCGTTATATTTAATTGGAGATATATTTGCATCTTTAAAAGTAACCAGAAGAAAAAGAAAGCTTTTTAAATACGTTTCAATTATTTTTCCTATATTACATATTAGTTATGGAATAGGTTTTTTAGAAGGTTTAATAAATTTTTATATTTTCAAATCAAATAATAAAGTAAAGAAAAATACAAAGATGTCTAGATAGGGAGTGAACATATATGTCAAAGACAAGAGAGAGCTTTTTACCTTATGCATTACCATTAATTGATGAAAGTGACATAAATGAAGTTGTAGATACACTAAAATCAGGATGGGTTGCAAAAGGACCAAGAACTATAGAACTAGAAAAGAGATTTGCTGAATATACAGGAGCAAAGTATGCAATTGCAATGAATTCTGCAACCGCAGCGCTTCATATAGCATTAGTAGCAGCAGGAATAGGGCAAGGAGACGAAGTTATAACTACGCCTATGACTTTCGCAGCAACAGCAAATACTATAATACATACAGGAGCCACTCCAGTATTTGTTGATGTAGACCCTGTAACTTTTTGTATAGATGTAAATAAAATAGAAGAGAAGATAACAGATAAAACAAAAGCTATAGTTCCAGTGCACTATACAGGTCAAGCATGCGATATGGATAAAATTAGAGATATAGCTAAAAAATATAATCTGTTTGTTTCAGAAGATGCAGCTCATGCTATTGATACCTTCTATAAGGGAGACTTGATAGGTAAAAAAGGTGATTGTGCATGCTTTAGTTTTTATGCAACTAAAAATATATGTACTGGTGAAGGTGGTATGCTAACCACTAACAGAGAGGACATAGCCGAGAAGGCTAGAATATTATCTACCCATGGAATGAGCAAAGCTGCTTGGAACAGATATGGTAAGGGTGGAGCCTGGAGATATGACATAGAATATCCAGGATATAAATATAATATGTTTGATATTCAGGCAGCATTAGGATTAAGGCAAATGGATAAATTGCCAGCTATGCAAGCCAGACGTTTGGAGATAGAAAAAGAATATAATAAAGCTTTTAACAAGTTAGCCGGTGTGATAACTCCAAAAGTAGCTGATTATACAGATCACTCATGGCATCTATATGTACTAAGACTTGATTTAGAGAAACTTACAATAGATAGAGATAAATTCATAGAATTGATGGCAGAAGAAAACATAGGTACAAGTGTTCATTTTATACCAGTACACTTAATGAGCTACTATAAAAATACATATGGTTATAAGGAAGGGAATTTTCCTGTAGCAGAGAAGTACTTTGATACTATAGTATCTTTGCCATTATATCCTAGAATGAATAGCCAAGATGTACAGGATGTAATTAATGCCGTAGAAAAGATTATAAGTAGTCATAAAAAATAAATTTAACCTCCATCTTTTATACATAAAAGGTGGGGGTTTTATAAAGAAAATTAAGCATTGTAATTAATTTATTTCCAATGTAAAATACTGAATATATGGAAATAATAAATTATAGTATTTTCAATCCATTTTGAGGAGGAGTAAATTTGGAAAAAAACATACATATAGATGTAGATAAAAAGATAAATGGTAGAAAATTTCAATTTTTTCTAAAGAGAATTATGGATATAGTATTATCTTTAATAGGTATATTAATATTGTCACCCATATATTTAATTATAGGAATAGCTATAAAATTAGATAGTAAGGGGCCTGTGATTTTTAGACAAATTAGAGTTGGGAAAGAGGGCAAAAATTTTACCATATATAAATTTAGAACTATGGTAGTATCAGCTGAGAGCAAGAGAGAATTAGAAATCGATCCTGAGAATGTTAATAATTTTGTATTTCAGACTAAAAATGATAATAGAATAACTAAAGTCGGAGGGTTTTTAAGAAAAACTAGCTTAGATGAGATACCTCAATTATTTAATGTGTTATTTGGAACTATGAGTTTGGTTGGACCTAGACCAGAAATACCAGAGGTAGTAAAATATTATCCGGAAAGCTATTTTCAAAGACTTTTGGTTTTGCCTGGAATAACAGGGCTTGCTCAGATTAGTGGTAGAGGAGAAATAGAATTAGGCAAAACTGTAGAATATGATTTAAAATATATAAATAACTTTTCTGTATGGTATGATATTAAAATTTTATTTTTGACAGTATTTAAGGTGTTTAAAAGTGAAGGTGCATTTTAAATATTATGTCATTAATGTTTTTACATATTATTAGGGGGAGAAAATGGATAAGAAAAATTACATTAAAGGAATATGCTACATAGTTATATCAGCCATTGGCTTTGGTGTTATGCCTATTTTGGCTAAACTTGCCTATAGAGGAGGAGCTAATGCAGTAACAACCTTATGGCTGAGATTTACATTTGCAGCTCTAATACTGTTATACTACATAAAAGATAGAAAACTTTCACTTAAATTAAATAAAATACAAGTAAAATACATGTTAGTGGTAGGGTTATTGAGTTCATTAACCTCAGTGTTATTATTCAGCTCTTATAACTATATTTCAACGGGTATGGCAACTACAATAATTTATTGTTATCCTGTAATAGTGATGGTGCTGTCAGTTATCATATATAAAGAAAAATTAAAACCAATTAAAATAATATGTTTGGTATTTACTTTAATTGGGATGCTTATTATGATGGATATAAATTCATCTATTTATAGTAATAAAGGTTTATTTATGGTTATAGGTGCAGCATTATGCTATGCAGTTTATATTATAGCTGCATCAAATAAGAATTTGGTTAATATAGATAGTTATGTTACTACTTTTTATATTTCAGTTATATCTGGAGTTGTAGGATTAATTAGTGGAGCAGCTTCTAATGAATTAGTATTTCATATAAGTTTTTATGGTTTAATTTCAATAGTAGTTTTAGCTTTTATTTCTACTATAGTAGCATTAAAGGCTTTTATACAAGGGGTAAAGATGATAGGAGCTAGTAATGCGGCTATATTCAGTACTTTGGAGCCTATAGTTAGTTTAATATTAGGAATATTAATATTAGGAGAGCCAGTAAATACAAGAATTATTATTGGATCAATACTCATAATAGGAGCTATGATTTTACTAGCAAAGGGAACAGTTGAAGAGCATATATAGATATATTATAGAACAATCTTTGAATATAAGGATTGTTTTTCTATTTTAAATAGGGCAGATATTGTAAGAGTCAATTCTGCAAACCCTTTAGTGTGCTAAACCGATATCATATTAAAAATATTCAGACAATTTACAGTGGATAAAAATAGAGGGGTTTCAATAGTTTTAAAGAATACTAGTATATAGAACAATATAGATTTAATACATATTTATTATTGTAGGAGGAGTACTATGAAAAAAGTAATAATTGATGGAAATAGTTTGACATTAGAAGACATCATAAATGTATCAAGAAATAACTATGAAGTTGAGTTGAGTAAAGATGCAGAAGAAAGAGTTAAAAAATCTAGAAGCATAGTAGATAAAATAGTTGAAAATAATGAAGTCATATATGGGATAACTACAGGATTTGGAAAGTTTTCAGATGTATCAATATCAGGTGAGGATTGTAAAACACTTCAAAGAAATTTAATTATATCACATGCTTGTGGATTTGGAAGCTTCTTAGAAAAGGATATAGTTAGAACAATAATATTACTTAGAGCTAATGCATTATCTAAAGGATACTCAGGTATTAGATTATCTACATTAAAAACTTTAATAGAGATGTTGAATAAACAAGTTCATCCACAAATACCTGAAAAAGGTTCACTTGGAGCATCAGGGGATTTAGCACCATTATCACATATGGTTCTTCCTATGATAGGTGAAGGTGAGGCAGAATATAAGGGTGAAATCTTAAATGGAAAAGAAGCTATGAAGAGAGCAGGAATAGAAGTAGTAGAATTAGTTGCTAAAGAGGGACTAGCTCTTATAAATGGAACTCAAGTTATGACTGCAGTAGGAGCATTAGCTGTATGTGATGGAATTAACTTAATCAAATCTACAGAAATAGCTTCAGCTTTAACTATAGAAGCGCTAAGAGGAATAAAGGATGCCTTTGATCCAAGAACACATAGCATTCGTCCTCATGAAGGACAAGTTAATACAGCTAAAAACATATTGAACCTATTAGAGGGAAGCTTACTAGCAACTAGACAAGGGGAGATAAGAGTTCAGGATGCTTATACACTAAGATGTATTCCTCAAATTCATGGTGCTTCTAAGGATGCATTGAATTATGTGAAAAATAAAGTAGAGATAGAGATAAATTCAGTAACAGATAATCCAATAGTAACAGAAGAAGGTGATGTAATATCAGGAGGTAATTTCCATGGACAACCAATGGCATTGAGTTTTGACTTTTTAGGAATTGCTATGAGCGAACTTGGAAATGTATCTGAAAGAAGACTAGAAAGACTTATAAATTATCAACTAAATGATTTACCAGCTTTCTTAGTAAAACATGGGGGACTAAATTCAGGATTTATGATAACTCAATATGCAGCTGCAGCCCTAGTATCTGAAAACAAGATTTTAGCTCACCCAGCTAGTGTAGATTCTATACCATCTTCTGCAAATCAAGAAGACCATGTAAGTATGGGAACTATAGCTGCTAGAAAAGCTAGAGATATAATAAGAAATGTAGAGAGAGTAGTTGCAACAGAGATATTAGCAGCATGTCAAGCTATAGATTTTAGAGAAGATAAAACTTTAGGAAAAGGAACTAGCAAGGCTTATGAAAAAGTTAGAGATGTTGTAGATTTTATTGAGAATGATGTAGTTATGTATAAAGAAATAGATAAGGTAACAGAGCTTATTAAGAGTGGACAAATAGTTAACAGTGTAGAAGAAGTTATTAAAATAAATTATTAAAGATAAAATAGGAGGGTTTTTTTATGGCTAAAATAGTTGAGTGTATTCCAAACTTTAGTGAGGGGAGAGAAAAAGAAAAGATAGAAAGAATTATAGATGTATTTAGAGGGGTTGATGGAGTAAAATTATTAGACTATTCTAGTGATGCTGACCACAATAGAACTGTAGTTACAGTAGTAGGAAATCCTGATGCACTAGAAAAAGCTATCATAGCTATGGCTGAGAGAGTTTATGAATCAATAGATATGACTACACACACTGGGGAACATCCAAGAATGGGAGCATTAGATGTAGTTCCATTTGTTCCAATCCAAGATGTAACTATGGATGAATGTGTAGAAATAGCTAATAGAATAGGTAAGACCATAGGAGAAAACTTTAATATACCAGTATATCTTTATGAAAAAGCTGCTACAGCACCACATAGAGAGAACTTAGCTACAGTTAGAAAAGGGCAATACGAAGGATTTTTCACAAAAATTAAAGAGGACATGTGGAAGCCAGATTATGGTCCATCAGAAGTTAATGTTAAAGGAGGATGTATAGCGGTATCAGCTAGACAACCATTAGTAGCGTTTAATGTTAATTTAGGTACAGATAAGATAGAGATTGCAGATAAAATAGCTAAAACTGTTAGACATTTAGGTGGAGGTCTTAGATATGTTAAGGCTATGGGGGTTAAATTAGAGGATAGAAATATAGCTCAGGTTTCAATGAACCTAGTGAATTATGAGAAGACAGCAGTATATAGAGCTTTTGAAATGGTTAAAATGGAAGCTCAAAGATATGGAGTACCTGTAATAGGTAGTGAGGTTATAGGACTTTTACCTATGGCGGCATTAATTAGTAGTGCGGAATATTATTTACAAATAGAGAATTTTTCTATGGATCAAATATTAGAAAAAAGAGTTAATGAATAGCCTAAATTAGGAGTTGATACCATGAGTATTATAATAAAGAATATTAATTGTTTAGTAACCTGCGAAGGAAGTCATAAGAAAAAAGGTCCACAGATGAAGGATGCTAAAATTATAGAAAATGGTTATATTGTAGTAGATAAGGATTATATTACTGCCGTTGGTAGCGGAGAGGAATATAATTCACATATAAAAGCAGATTCTATAATAATTGACGGAACGGGAAAAACAGTTACACCAGGACTTGTAGACCCTCATACTCATGTAGTTTATGATGGAAGTAGAGAGAATGAATTACCATTAAAATTAAATAAGGTTGGATATATTGAAATCTTAAAAATGGGTGGAGGTATATTAAGTACAGTAAAAAATACAAGAAAAGCCTCTATAGAAGAGCTGATGATGCAAACAAGAGCAAGATTAGATATAATGCTAAATCATGGAACTACCACAGTAGAGAGTAAATCTGGATATGGATTGGATTTGGAAACAGAGGTTAAGATATTACAGGTAAATAAAAAACTAAATGAAGATCATCCAATAGATATAGTTTCAACTTTTATGGGAGCACATGCTGTACCAACTGAGTATAAGGAAAATAGAAAAGAATTTATAAGAATTATAATAGATGAAATGCTTCCGCATATTTCAGAGAATAAGCTAGCAGAATTTGTGGATTGTTTTTGTGAAGAGGGAGTGTTTACCACAGAGGAATGTAGGGAAATTCTTAGGAGAGCTAAAGAGTATGGCTTTAAATTAAAGCTTCATGGAGATGAGGTAGAATCAGTAAGTGGAGCAGAACTTGCTGGAGAACTTAAATGCATTTCAGCAGAGCATTTAATTGCAGCTTCAGATGAAGGTATCAAGGCATTAGCTGATAATGATGTAGTAGCGGTACTATTGCCTTCAACTGCTTTTTATCTTATGCTTGGAAGATATGCTAGGGCTAGAGAGATGATAGACAATAATGTGGCTGTAGCTCTTGCAACAGATTGTAACCCAGGAACATCACCAACTGAATCCATGCAGAATGTTATGAGCTATGCGTGCTTTGGTATGAGAATGTTACCTGAAGAAATTATTAATGCTATGACTATTAATTCAGCTTGTGCCATAAATAGAGAAAAATCTATTGGTTCTATAGAGGTTGGTAAGAAAGCTGATATAGTTATATTTAATAGTAAAAATTTAAACTATCTAATTTATCATTTTGGAGTAAATTGTGTGGAAAAAGTAATTAAAAATGGTAAAATAGTTGTAGATAGATAAGAGATTTAATAGGTGGCATATTGCCACCTATATTTTAAAGGAGGAGAATTTATATGTTAGATAATAAAACTGTAAAGGATTTTATAGAGGAATTAGGCTCTAATTCGCCAGCACCAGGTGGGGGAAGCGTAGCAGCACTATGTGGCTCATTAAGTAGTGCTCTTGGCTCTATGGTATTTAATTTAACTGTAGGTAAAAAAGTATATGAAGCATTAAATGAAGAAGAAAAAGGTTTAGTTAATAAACATTTAGCTATAACTAGTGATTTAAAAAATGAGTTTTTAACTTTAATGAATGAGGACACAGAGGCATTTACTGGAGTAATGAATGCACTTAAACTTCCAAAAGAAACTGACGAAGATAAAGCAATCAGAAGTGCAAAGATACAAGAGGGATATAAAGAGGCTATAGCAGTGCCATTATCAGTAGCTAAAAAAGCTTATGAAATGTATGAAAGCATTTTAATCAGTGTTAAATATGGAAATAAAAACACTATATCAGATGGTGGAGTTGCAGCATTATTAGCTCAATGCGCTATAGAAGGAGCTATAATGAATGTAAAAATAAATCTATCATCTATAAAAGATTCCGAGTATGTATCAGAAATATCATCACAGCTAAGAGAGCTAAGGGAAAAAGGCTTAGCAAAACAATCAGAAATTTTAACTGTTGTAAATGAACATATGTAATATTTATTTATAAACTCAGCATTTGCTGAGTTTATATTTTACTACCGAAGATGAGTACATTATACTAATAAATATATAGATATTCATTAGTGGGGAGTTGAGTAGATATGAAGAAAAAATTATTAGAAGACAAACTCTCGTTATTGTCTAAAGAAATAGAAAATTTGTATGGAATAGTAAAAGAATCAAAGGATATATTTATAAGAAAAAAGGTAATAGAAAGTTTTTATGATAAGTTTTTTATAGACAAAAACAATACCATAGGAGATTTTTTTTACAATATTATAAAAAATGATAAAATTAAGGGGAGATATGAAGGTATAGTATATACTCCTGAAATTATATCAAAATACATAATAGAAAATACTATATTAGAAGAAGAATACTTAGAAAATCCTAGGATGAAAATACTAGACCCCTGCTGTGGTATAGGGAATATAACATTACCACTAATAGAACATTTACATAAAATAATAGAAAATAATCTTAGCAAAATTAATTTAGAGCATGGTTTATATTTAGAATCAGAAGATATATATGAGCATATTATAAAAAATAATATAAACTGTTTTGAAATAGATAAGTTAGCAATATATATTCTCACTATAGATATTTTTAGAATCACAGGAGTGCTAATTGAAAATATATGTGACGAGGATTTTTTATTCTATAACCATTATAAGGGCAAATATAATATTATTATAGGAAACCCACCATATATAGGGAGTAAATTTATAGATAGAGAGTATGGATTAAGATTAAAAAAAGAATTTAAAGATGTATATAAAGATAAGAGTGATATATCATATTGTTTTATTAAGAAATCTATAGATATATTATGTAATGGAGGGAAAATTGGTTTCATAACCTCAAGATATTTTTTAGAATCTATTAGTGGAAGAGCTCTAAGAAATTATATATCAGGTAGTATGAATTTCTATAAAATAATAGATTTCTATGGAGTAAGACCATTTAAAGGAGTTGGCATTGATCCAGTAATTGTTTTTATGATTAAAGAGCAAGAAGACAGGATGTTGAAGGTAATAAAACCTAATCCATGTGATACCAAGGGTGAAGAGTTCAATCTAGCAGTATTTTATAGAGCAGATAAAAATAAAGCAGATAAAAAAATTCAAGAGTTTTATATGAAAAACTCTGAGTTAGGCAATTCTAATTGGATTATAGGAAATTTAGAAACTATCAATATTGTAAGGACTATAGAAAAGAAATGTAGTTTAAGTCTAGAAGAAATATGTAATAGTTATCAAGGAATAATTACAGGATGTGATAAAGCTTTTATTTTAGATGAGCAAAGGGCCATAGAAAACAACATAGAAAGGGAATTACTTAAGTCTTGGATTAAGAGTAGTTATATAAATAAGAAATCAAGTTCAAATATAAATTATATTATTTATTCAAATATAATAAAAGATGAAAAAAATTATAGCAATGCATTAACTTATATCAAGAAATATAAGGAAAAATTAGAAAATAGAAGAGAATGTAAAATAGGCATAAGAAGATGGTATGAGCTACAATGGGGTAGAAATACTAGTATTTTTGAGGAGGAAAAGATAATATTTCCTTATAAATGCAATAAAAATAAATTTATTATTGATAGAGGAAGCTATTTTAGTGCTGATATATACGCTTTAAGACTTAAAGAAGAGTGTAAGAAAAACTTATATATGAATCATGAATTCTTATTATATATATTAAATAGTAAGACTTATAATTTTTATTTTAAAACTTTTGCAAAAAAATTAGGGGGAGATATATACGAGTATTATCCTAACACGGTAATGAGATTAAAAATTCCTAATATAAGCTACTTTTGTGAGTTTACGGAAGATGAATTGTATAACTTCTTTAACTTCAATAATAATGAGATTGATACAATAGAAAGCAGCTATATAATATAATAAATTATTTGTTTTACGGTAAGGTAAAGTGTTACTGTAAAACTTTTTTTATATAAATAGGCAAAAAATAAAAATAAAGATAAATATTTAGGGAAAAACTGTAATATTACTATTTTTTAGTGTATAATAACTATATCAAGAATAAATGGTAAAAAATAGAATATAATAATAGGTGGAGGGATATAAATGATATTAAAATTTGAACCTGTAGAAGAGAATCTAATAGTTTATCTACAAGGTGAGCTAGATCATCATTCAGCTGAGGAAGTTAGAAGCAGAGTTGACGATGTATTAGATAAAGAAAACTATAAGAATCTAATTTTTAATTTTGAAGGTGTAAATTTTATGGACAGCTCTGGTATAGGCGTAGTTATAGGAAGATATAAGAAAATGACAGTAAAAAATGGTATTGTCTGTGTTACTAATGTAAAATCATCAGTAAAGCGAATATTTGAATTGTCAGGAATGCATAAAATTATTTCTTTATATGACAAGGTTGAAGATGCGTTAAATGGTATTTAGTGGGGGGAATTATTATGGAAAATAGAATGGAAATAAAATTTACTAGCTCATCTAATAATGAAAGCTTCGCTAGAGTTGTTGTAGCAGCATTTGCATCACAGTTAGACCCGACATTAGATGAAATCAGTGACGTAAAAACTGCAGTATCAGAAGCTGTAACAAATGCTATTATTCATGGATATGGGTGTGAAAGTAAAGATAACTTTGTAACTATAGAGGGAACAATTGATGAAAATGAGTTAACTGTAATAGTAAAAGACAGTGGTAAAGGTATATTAAATTTAGGATTAGCTATGCAGCCATTATACACATCTAGACCAGATCTTGAAAGATCAGGTATGGGGTTTACTGTGATGGAAACCTTTATGGATAGCCTTAAGGTTGAATCAGAAGAAGGAAAAGGAACAGTTATTACAATGAAAAAAGTTTTTAAATCTGTAAGATAGGTGAAAAATATGAGTGATAAAGTTCATAAAAATAACTATAATTATGATGATAATACAGAACTTATAAAACTTGCAAAAGATGGTGACAGGGCAGCTATGGAGTATCTTACTCAAATGAATTTACCGCTAGTATCTTCTATAAGTAAAAAATTTTTAAATAGAGGATATGAGTATGATGATATTTTCCAAATTGGATGTATAGGACTTGTTAAAGCTATAAATAATTTTGATGCAAAATTTAATGTTAAATTTTCTACTTATGCTGTGCCTATGATTATAGGAGAAATAAAGCGATTTTTAAGAGATGATGGAATGATAAAAATAAGTCGTAGTGTTAAAAATACTGCTAGAAAGCTTCATTATGATAGGGATACATTGACAAAGCAACTGGGAAGAGAGCCCACCATTGAGGAACTATCTGTTTTTTCAGGAATAGATAAAGAGGACATAGTAACAGCATTAGAATCATCTACAAGTATGCAATATTTGTATGATACTATACATCAAGATGATGGAGCTCCAGTGCTATTAATAGATAAGTTAAGTGAAGATTATGAAGAAAATAATGAACTTATCGATAAAATAGCTTTAAAGGAAGCATTAAATAAATTAGATATGAAGTCAAGACAGATAATAATACTTAGATATTTTAAAGATAAAACTCAGATAGAAGTGGCAAAAATGATGGGAATTAGTCAAGTCCAAGTATCGAGAATTGAGAAAAAAGTTTTAAAAATTATGAAAGAGAAATTAAGTGGATAAAGATGCTATACAGCATCTTTTTTCGTTAGTTAAAGTATAAATACAATTAATAAAATAGCTAAGCATTCTTTTAGAGTAATTCTAAAAAAAATGCAAACAATATAGTTATATTCTAAAACCAATAAATAAGGAGGTAACTTATGAAGGTAAAAGAAAGCAAAATAAAGCAAAAATTTCAACAAGTATATGAAACCTCAAGGCCAAAGCCTAAAATATTACAAAATTGCTTTAGAGCTTTTTGGACTGGTGGAGTTATATGTGTAATTGGAGAAATAATTTTTAAAGTGTTGATATACTATGGTGTAGAGAAATTAGAAGCAGGTGTTTGGGAATCTATAATACTAGTATTTTTAGGAGCATTGTTAACAGGAATAGGAATTTATGACAAAATTGGAGACTATGCTGGGGCTGGTTCCGTAGTTCCTATTACTGGATTTGCTAATTCCATAGTATCTCCTGCAATTGAATTCAAAAAAGAAGGATATGTATTTGGAGTAGCAGCTAAGATGTTTATTATAGCAGGTCCAGTTCTAGTATTTAGTATATCAGCATCTATAGTCGTTGGTCTTTTACATTATTTGTTTGGGTGGTAATATATATGTCAAGAAAATTGGGATTACAAACATTAGAATTAAAAATTAAACCAAGAGTGGTTTCTACCTATAGCGTGGTTGGACCTAAAGAGGGTGAAGGACCATTAGGTGAAAGATTTCATGAAATATTAGAAGATGATATGTGTGGATGTAAAAGCTATGAATTGGCGGAAAGTAAAATGCATCTTTATACAGTTCAGAAGGTAATTAGTACAGCTAACTTAAAGGAAGAAGATATAGCTTGTATATTTTCAGGAGATTTATTAAATCAAATCATGTCTTCATCATTTATGGCAAGAGAAGTTAACATACCATTTATAGGTTTATATGGCGCATGTTCGACATTTGTTGAAGCTATAGCTATGGCATCCATGGCAATTGAAGCAGATTTTGGAGAATACATGGTAGCTTCTGCATCCTCTCATTTTTCATCTGCAGAACGTCAATTTAGATTACCTTTAGAGCAAGGAAGTCAAAGGTCTCCTGCTGCACAATGGACAGCAACTGCATCAGGGGCAGTATTGCTTGGAACAAAGGGAATGCATCCCTATGTTTCACATTTGACTATTGGAAAAGTAAAAGATTATGGGATAACAGATCCTAATGAGATGGGAGCTGCTATGTCACCAGCAGCAGTTGATACTATAAAACAACATTTCCAGGATACTGGAAGAGTTCCAAAAGATTATGACCTTATTGTAACTGGTGATTTGGGAAGTGTTGGAAAGCAAATAACTATAGAACTCTTAAAGGAATATGGTTATGATATAAGTTCAAATTATATTGACTGTGGAGATGAAATATTTGACTGCGAAACCCAGGGGACTAACTGTGGAGGAAGTGGAGCTGGGTGTTCAGCCTCTGTAGTATGTAGCATGATTTATAATGAAATGCTTAAAGGGAAATATAAAAGAGTATTAGTAGTTGCCACTGGTGCATTACTAAGCACCACATCTCCTCTTCAGGGAGAATCTATTCCAGGAATTGCTCATGGAGTAGTTTTAGAGTATGGGGGTGAGAAGTAATGATACTAGATTTTATAAAAGTATTTATTGTTGGAGGAATAATATGTGTTATTGCACAGATTTTAATGGATACTACTAAATTGACACCTTCTAGAATTTTAGTTGTATTTGTAGTAAGTGGAGTGGTTCTAGGATTTTTTGGACTGTACGATAAATTAATTGATTTTGGGCTGTCTGGAGCAAGGGTTCCATTACCTAACTTTGGGTACGTTCTATATAAGGGAGCAATTGAAGAAGTAGATAAAGTTGGATTAATAGGAATCTTTACAGGGGGAGTTAAAGCAGCATCTGGAGCTATAGCGGCCTCTATTGTATTTGGCTATATAATGTCTGTATTATTTAATTCTAAAACTAAATAAAGTAAAAGCTCTTAACTTAAATTAGTTAAGAGCTTTTATAATTATCTAAAAAATGTATTAAACAAAGGAAATAAAAATTTATTTTGTAAATTTCCTACCATATTAGTAAATCTATTTATGAAGGTTATTGGAGCAGATGAGGTAGCACCTCCACTATTAGGACTATTTAGAATTCTAGTTGAATTGTTATTACTATTACCTGTATTACCAGTATTATCTGTATTAGTATTACCATTATCGTTATTATCACCAGGATTAGCAGGCGTAGTATTATCAGGATTCTCTATATCATCACCATTGTCAGGTGGAGATATAGGATCTGTATTTTCTTCATTACCAGGAGGCACTATATCATATACAGTAGGATCAATTTCTGTAGGAAGAAGATATGCATTATCAGCTAAATTTCCATCATAGTTTGCCTCTCTAGTGATAAAGACTCTTTTTTCAATTTTATCCTTTGGTGTAGTTGGACTAGGTAAATAATATTTACTTTCGTTCTTACCATTGCTGTTAACTTCAACTTTAACAACATCTGCTTCTACGTGAACTTTGTCTATGGTTGTAGGTTGAGTTCCACTTATAAACATTTCACTATAGATTCTGTTACCTCTAGGATCAAGTTTAGTCAAATCTGATGGTAATGTACCAGAATCTTTGGAAATAGAGACATCCACTATACCACTAGGGCGTTCTATTTCTTTATAAGGTAAGTCTTTATGGGCTGATTTCATTATTTTTCCCCAAAGTCCTGCAGAGGTATTACTTCCACGGATATTACGCTCTAATTCAGAGTAGTCATCATATCCAATCCATATAGCTCCAGAATAGTATGGAGTCAATCCAGCAAAATAAATATCTTTATAATCAGAAGAGGTTCCAGTCTTACCACTGACAGGAATATTTCCAAATCTAGCAGAACTACCAGTACCAGATACAGAATCCTTCATTAAATCATACATGATATATGCTGTTTGAGATGAAATAACCTCTGATACTTCATATTTAGGTTCAAGAATAATCTTACCATTTTTATCTGTAATCTTAGTATACATTTTAGAATCAGACATCATTCCTTCATTACCAAAAGTACCAAAGGCTTGAGCCATAGCTAGAGGAGTAGTACCAGCAAGATTTCCACCATTTAATTGGCCAAGAGATAATGCAGATATAGAACTTTCATCAGTGGGATCTATATGAATTCCAAATTTTTTACCGTATTCAGCTCCAAGTTTAAGTCCGATTCTGTCTGCTACTGTAACTGCAATAGTATTTTTAGAATATCTAATGGCATCTCTCAGTGTAATATAGCCATCATATTTATTAGGAAGATTTGTTGGATTATAAGGTTTACCACCCTCACCAGGATATTTTGATCCTACATCTTTAGGTAGTGGGCCATCTACGAAAACCGAACCTGCTGTAAGTTCTTTAGATTCTATAGCTGGTGCGTATACTGTCAATGGTTTAATACTAGAACCAGGGGCACGTAAGAAATTATCAGAAGCTGCTCTATTATAAGATAGAGGTGGTTGTTCACCTCGTCCACCAATAATTGCCTTAACTTGACCTTTTCTATAATCTATTATTACAGCTGAGGCTTGAAGATCATCGTAGCCACTAAAAGATTCATTAATGATTTTTTGGGATGACTCTTGAAGTTCTCTATCCATGGTAGTATATATTTTCAGACCACCATATTTAACATATTCATGGGCTTCAGTTTCACTGTATTTATAGGTTTCCATTAGGTCTTTTATTACTTGTTCTATAACAGGTCTAGAGAACCACTCATAATTCAGCTTATCTACAGATTTATTAGAAAAACTCATCATTAATGGTTCAGCTATAGCTTCATCATATTGTTGTTGAGTTATAGCATTATATTTCAACATTTCACTTAAAACTAACTTAGTTCTAGGTGAGTCAAAAGGTTGATTTTTTGAGAAAGCTTCATAGGCATTGTTATAGGATACAGATGGATTTTGTGCTGCACCAGCAATAAAAGCACATTGCTTTAAAGTCAACTCTCCAACAGATTTGTTGAAGTACATGTTAGCAGCAGCTTCTATTCCATGGGATGAGCCTCCTAAAAAAATTGTATTCATATACTCTTGTAATATTTCATCTTTACCTAGATCTTTTTCTAATTGAATAGCTAAATACATTTCTTGAACTTTTCTCTTAATGGAGCCTCTATTATTAAGAGAATCCTCTAGGAAAAATTTGTATTTTACAAGTTGTTGGGTAATGGTAGAAGCACCTTGGAGACTTCCATCAGATAATCCTAAAAGAATTTTAGCATCTTCGATAGCTACTCCGCCAAGTCTTCTTATGTCTATACCATTATGAGTTTCAAATCTTCTATCTTCAATGAATATAAAGGCATTTTTAAGGTGTTCAGGAACATCCTTAATGTCTACAGATATTCTCTTTTCAGAAGAGTTATACTCATCCATTTCAGTATTATCACTAGCTAATAATATAGTGGTTTCTTCAGATTTTAAGAAATTGTTTATATCAAGTTCAGGAGAAGTTTTTACAATTGCTGAAAAAATTCCAAACCCTATAGATGCAGTAATTAGCAATACAAATAAAAGGGTTATATATATGACTTTAAATGCTTTTCTTTTTTTAGGTTTAGCACTTTTAGTACTCTTTTTCTTACTTTTAGTACTCATTCTTGACCTCCTTAAATAGTTGTTCCTATTTTCAGTATTATATTATAACTACTAACTAATATACAAGTAAAAATATAGTAAGTTATTCTTGAATTAACTATACATTCATATAATAGAACAACGAATACAATTATTATAATTATACCATATTTATAAAGGAGAAATACTATGAAATCATCAGTAAAGATTAAATTTATGTTAGTTATCATGTTTTTACTTAGTTTATTAATGACCTTTATCTATGCTTTAGATGAAATAATAATACCTAGGGTATTAGTTACCTGTGATATGGAAATGAGAGCAGAGGTAACGAACATAATAAATAAGACTATTTTTCAGGAGTATTCTAATAATTTCAATTATGATGAATTAATAAATATAGAAAAAGATAAAAATGGAAAAATAATACTGATGAAAGCAGATACCTTAAAGTTAAACAATTTATCTATTAATACAGTGATAAAGGCTCAAGAGGAAATTAAAGAAATAGGAGAAGTTGGAATTAAAATACCAGTAGGTTATTTATCTAAGAATAACATATTAGCGCCAATTGGACCTAAAATAACTGTTAAAATGCAACCTATAGGATATATTGTATCTAAATATATATCAGAATTTGAGTCGGCAGGAATAAATCAAACAAGGCATAAAATATATATAGAGACCACTACAAAAATGAGATTAATATTGCCATTAGCAAATAGAGATATAGAAGTAATTAATCAAATACCAATTATAGAGACAATTATAGTTGGAGAGGTTCCAGATAATGCAATTAATATGAATTTAAATGATAAATAATAATTAGAATTTATAGATAATAGGGGATTAATAAAACAAATAGGGTGAAGCAACTAATTAATCTTATAAAAAAAGCACTGGAAATCAGTGCTTTTTTATTTCATTTCCCAGTTAAAGATGTAGGGTATATTTCTATAATGATCTCCATAATTTAGACCATAACCAACTACAAATAAATCTGGAATTTCAAAACAACAATAGTTTGGGTTTATTTCAACTTTTCTTCTTTCAGGCTTATCTAAAAGAGTACAACACTTTACGCTTTTAGCACCTAAGCTTTTAACATGATTCATAACGAAGTTCATAGTTATGCCACTATCAACTATATCATCAACTACAAGTACATCAAGCCCTTCTATGTTATCAGGAACATCATTAACTATTTTACAAACACCAGAGCTTTCTTCATTATGACCATAGCTTGAAGTAGTCATAAAACCAATAGTAGTTGGAACTTCAATTTCTCTAACTAAGTCAGCTGCAAAAATAAAACTTCCTCTAAGCAAAGATAAAACGTAAAGATTTTTTCCTGCATAATCTTTAGTAATTTCTTTACCAACTTTTACAACTGCTTCTTGAAGTTGTTCTTTTGAGAACAAAATGTTTCTTTGCTTATCTTCCATGGAATCACACCTCTAATTTATATTTACAATGATGTAATCATAGTATAAAATTAAGTTAAAATTGTCAAGGATTATAGTAGGTTAATTTTAAATTTTGGAGATGAGTTAATATGATATATGGAAATATAGAAGGCGTAAAAAATTCGATTTTAAATAGGTTAGAGGAAATTTATGATTTTAAATTTCAGAGAACAGAAATTACTACAGAGGAGTTAGGTAATATACTAAAGGAAATAACTTTAAGTTTGGAAAGGGAAGTAAGTGTAGCTATAGATAGAAAAGGGAATGTAGTAAGTGTGGCCATAGGAGATAGTTCAACGGTAGATCTTCCACTAGTGGACACAAAGGAAGGAAAGCTATCCCAGATTAGAGTTATACATACCCATCCAAATGGAAATCCTAAATTATCTGCTTTGGATATTTCTGCATTAATTAAGTTGAAATTAGATTGCATAGTAGCTATTGGTATAGAAGAAAGCAAGGAATTAATATATAATATAGGCTTCTGTGATATAAAAGATAATATATTAATCGAGGATGAAGTAAAAAATTTAACTACAGAGCAGATTGTAAACTATAAATTTTTAGATAAAATAAAATATATAGAAAGTATTTTAAAAGATAATAGAGTAGAGGAAGATAATTCTGAGAGAGCTATATTAGTGTCAACAGAAGATGAGGAAAGTTTAGAGGAACTTAAGGAGTTGACTAAAGCTTGTAATGTAGAGCCTATATATGGAACTTTACAAAAGAGAAGTAAAGTAGATCCTGCATTTTTTATTGGTAGTGGAAAGGTGGAAGAGATAGCTTACTTAAGACAATCCATGAGAGCTAATGTAATTATATTTGATGAGGAACTGTCAGGTTCACAAGTTAGAAATTTAGAACAGGCTATGGGGGTAAAGGTAATTGATAGAACTACTCTGATTTTAGAGATATTTGCTACAAGAGCCAAAAGTAAAGAATCTAAAATACAAGTAGAGCTTTCTCAGTTAAAATATAGGTTAAGTAGGTTAGGAGGACTAGGTACAGTATTATCTAGAACTGGTGGAGGAATTGGAACAAAAGGACCTGGAGAGAAAAAGCTAGAAACAGATAAAAGGCATATTAGAGAGAGGATTTATGATTTGAATAAGGAACTAGAGAAAATAAAAAGCTCTAGAGCTACTCAAAGAGAAAAGCGAAGCAGGGATAATTTATCTAAAATTTCCTTAGTAGGATATACTAATGCAGGAAAATCTACGTTAAGGAATGCTCTTTGCGATTACGCACCAATTAAATCTAATAATGCTAAAGAAAAGGTATTCGAGGCAGATATGCTCTTTGCCACTCTTGATATAACTACCAGAGCAATGGTACTACCTGATAATAGAATGGCTACAGTTACAGATACAGTAGGATTTATAAAAAAATTACCTCATGATTTAGTAGAAGCTTTTAAATCCACTTTAGAGGAGGTTGTTTATTCAGATCTATTACTTCATATAGTAGATAGCTCTAATGATGCCGCAGCTAGCCAGGTGGAAGTAGTAGAAGAAGTGTTAATAGAATTAGGAGCAGGAGAAAAGCCTGTAATATTAGTTCTAAATAAAATTGATAATGCTAATGAAGCATTGTTAAGTTCTTTAAAAGAGAAATTTAATAATTACATTATTATAGAGGTATCTGCTAAGGAAAAAATCAATTTTGATATTCTCTTAAAAAAATGTACAGAAATGCTACCATATAAATTAAAAGCTTTTAAAGTGTTAATTCCATATAGCGATTCTTCTACTGTAGCATATCTCCACAGAAATGCATTGGTGGAAAATGAGGAATATGTAGAGGAAGGAACAATAGTACAGGTACAGGGAGATCAAGAGGTCTACAATAAGTGTGAAAAATATATTATATAAATAAAAGATAAAAAGGTAGTTCAATCTAAAGAACTACCTTTTTAAAATCATATTAAAATTTAAGAGGTAAACATATTGTTTACTATAAATATAACAGTACATAAAAATATATTGAAAAAATAATATTTACAATTTAATATAGGAAAAGGCAACTCTAAAAAATAGAGCTACCTTTACACGATAGGATTATTGGACTTTTTACAGATAAATGATATCATATAATAACACATACGTACATAAGAATTAATAAAAATTAATAAAAATTAATAGAAGTTAATAAAAATTAATAAAAACATATAAAAAATCCAAGTGAACATTTTCAAACTATACGGTTTCTGTTGTTATATAAATTATATATAACTGATTATGAGTTATTTCCATGGAAATAGGAAATAATAAAGTTATATTTTTGATAGGAGTGAGATGCATGGAGAGAGTATGTCCATTATGTAATCATTTAAAAAATGAATTATATAAATGTAGTATTTGTGGTGGAATAATGGAGGATAAAGGAAGAGTACAAGAGTATTATGACAATTACACCGCGGAAGAGGAAATTCAAGATAGTGAAAAACTGTGTTTCCATGTATATTATTGTAAAAAATGTGGAGAAATTCAAAGGAAAAACATTGAGAAGATTATAATATAATAATACAATTGATATGATAATAAAAATAAGGAGCGAAGGTTTTGGGTAGTGGATTAATTAAATATAATTGGGAATTTATTAATAATTATAGTGATGAAGAAGTAACTTACTTTCTAAGTCTAGAGGGAAAATCCATAGAGGCAATAAGTAAAATAAGAAACTTGGATGGTTCTACAGTGCAAAAACATATAATCAATTGTAAGATTAAATATAGATTTCTAGCAAAGAGTAATAATATGCCAGAGCTTTTTAAAATCCTTTTATCATGTCCTAAAGATGAAAGAATATTTGTAATAAATGGTTTAGATAGAGTCAATAAAGCTAAACTAATGAATTATATAAAGACTTCTTATATGGATATGGAACTAAAGGAAAAAGAAGGTGCTATATGGATAATGGGTGAGATGAGAGAGAATATTTTTGTAGATATTCTTATTAAGGCTAGTGTGAATAATCATGTAAATATTAGAAGAATGGCCATATCAGCATTAGGGAAAATAGGAGATTTAAAAGGAGAAGCCGCATTAATTCGGGGGTTAAGTGATGAAAATCTCCAAGTAGTAGCTTATGCCATAAAATCATTACAAAAATTAAAATCTATCTCTGCTAAGGAAAAGATAGAACAGTTATTATATACGTCTAAAAAAGAATATGTGAAGAAAGCCTGTGAAGATTACTTAACATACATAAAATCAATTCTATAATATACATCATATAGATATAAAATTAAGAAGAATAAACTCTACGATATAATAAATTAGTAGTTATAGATATAGAATTTTGAGTAAATATATATTTTTTATAAAGAAGAAAGGGGACAAGTTCCTCTCAAGGATTTCATATAGTCATATCATCAGTAGCAATAATTATCATTAATATAGGTAAAAATAATAATTTAAAAGTAATAAAATTAGTTTATATAAAGGGTGATTGGATGAGTTATTTTACAGTAAAGGGTAGTGCCATATCGGAATTTGAGGAAAGAAAATCTATATTCATTGGATATATTAAAAGAGTGGAAAGTGAAGAGGAAGCCAAGAGGTTTATAAGTGAAATTAAAAATAAACATAAGGATGCTACTCATAATGTCTATGCTTATGTAGTAGGGGAAAACAAGGGTATTCAAAGATATAGTGATGATGGAGAACCACAGGGGACCGCAGGGATACCAGTTTTAGAAGTAATTAAAAAAAATAATTTAACAGATGTTGCAGTTGTAGTAACCAGATACTTTGGTGGAATTCTATTAGGTGGAGGAGGACTGATTAGAGCCTACTCTAAAGGTGCGTCTACAGCAATAGAAGAGACAGGTATAGTTGAAAAGGTATTAGGTCAAGAGTTAAAATTAACTTTAGATTACGATTTATTAGGTAAAATTCAGTATTTATGTGGAACTAATAATTGGAACATCGAAGACATAATATATACGAATAAAGTGGAAATTTTTATGTTTTGCGAAATGTTAAATAAAGAAAAAATTATAAATTCTTTTATTGAAGCATCCAATGGTAAAGTGGTTATATGTGAAGAAGATGAGGAGTTTTTATTTAAAGAAGGACATAGATACTTTAGAGCATATTCTAAATAAATGCGGTAATAAGAATTTTTATTTTAAATTAATAGGGATTTATGGAACTTGTTGATAAATTAGTAATATGATATAATATTGTGGTTAATTTGTTTAATTTACGTGGAGTTATCAAAAAATAATTAGTGAGTGTACTAGTTGTTTTAAAGATGGCTAATTTTACATATAGCATAGGAGGGAATAGATATGTCAGGACATTCAAAGTGGCATAACATACAAGCAAAAAAAGGTAAAGTTGATGCAAAGAGAGGAAAAATCTTTACTAAAATAGGTAAAGAAATAATGGTTGTTGTTAAAAATGGAGGAGCAAATGAAGAGGCTAATGCTAAGCTAAGAGATGTTATTGCAAAAGCAAAAGCTGCTAACATGCCTAATGACACTATATATAGGGCAATTAAAAAAGCTTCCGGAGAATTAGGGGCAGTTGATTATGAAACTATAGTTTATGAAGGATATGGTCCAGCAGGTACAGCTGTTATCGTTGAATGCTTAACAGATAATAAAAATAGAACGGCAGGAAATGTAAGACACGCTTTTTCTAAACAAGGTGGAAACATGGGATCATCAGGATGCGTAGGATTTATGTTTCAAACTAAAGGTGACATTGTTATAGAGAAGAGTGATTCGTTGGATGAGGATGAACTAATGATGATGGCTCTTGATGCTGGAGCTGAGGACTTTGCTTCAGAGGATGAAGTATATATTATAACTACAACTCAAGAAGATTTTGGAACAGTAAGAGAAGCATTGGAAGATAATGGAATAGAATTTTTGGAAGCAGATATAAAAATGATTCCAGATACATATACAGCCATAGATGAAGAAACTGCTATTAAATTTCAAAAGATGCTTGATCAATTAGAAGATGATGACGATGTTCAAAACGTTTGGCACAATGCTGAGTTCCCAGAGAGTTGGGAAGGATAATACTATTACTTAGAAAATAGATATAGAATATGTATGATTTTAAACCCTTCTTTGATGGAGTGGAGAGCTTATTTTCCATGAGCTTTAACCTAATCAAAGAGGGGTTTAAATATAAAATATCATATCAATATATTATTAACTATATTAAAAAAGACTAAAATAAAGGTGGTAAAATATATGAATAATTTTAATTTAATCATTAAGGACTGTGAATATAAAATCTCAGAGACAAATCTTCTTTATTTAGACAATGAAGAGGTAGTAGATTTCGAAGTGAATGATGTTATATATTTATTAAATGAAGGTAAAGATAAGGTTAATTTTGATTATGAATATTATAGTGATAATTGCGAAGACTGTAATGAAGGAGTAATTATAAATAAATGTTTTAGATTTCTAGAGTATCATTTTTATATATTTACTAAAGATAATAAATATTTCATGAGTAATTTATCCAAGGAATATGAAGAAACATCATTTGTAAAACTATTGAAGGGGAAAAAGGTAGATAATAGTTACATTGTAGTTATAGTGCTTTGTGAGAAATGTGGTAAATATTACGTAGAAATTGAGCAATGTGAGATGTAGTTTATATAGCAATGTATAAACTGCTAAAATTTGGATAGAATCCCCAATAGGAGGGATTCAAATGAAAAAGTTTTGGAAAAAATATAAGAAAAATTATGTTATATTAACGTTAATAGGTATATTTATCTTTGTAATTAGTTATACTTTTAGTATAAGGATTATAAAAGATAAAGAATTATTTGGAGAAAGTATATTTGAGAAAACTCAAGAAACTCTTAATTTTAAAATGTCGGATATAGTTCTTAGTGAAAATACTAAAGTGAAATTTTATTTAAAATACAATAACTGTTTAGATTCTATTGAGGCTAATGAAAGTTTAGATAAAGGAATAAGGGCTGAAAAAAATAAGCTTATAGGGCTTTCAGGACAAGAATTAGAAAGTATATTTTCAAACTTTGGATATAAGTTAGATAGGTTAACTAAAGAGGAAGCTGTATTTACAAAAAATATAAATGTATATGAATATGATACAGATTCATATTTTATAGGAGTAAAGGGAGACCATGTAGTTATCTATAAAAAAGAAAACAACAGCTCTATAAGAGTAGTAGAGGACGGCGTTATTAATCCAAAATCTGAAAACAGTTCACGTATAACTATTAAGGACATAGAGAACAGAGGTAATTTTTTAAAAACTTTATATGAAGGAAATAAAGATTATCAGTTTTCAAATATACAAGATGCTGTAGAGTATGCTAAAGCTCTTTGTAGCACATAGGAAAAACTTAAGGATTTCAACATCCTTAAGTTTTTTTATTGAATTGTTATATCATAGATGGTAAAGTATAATATAGTTGTAAAAAAAATTAATAGGTGATTTTAATATGTATGATTATATAAAAGGATATTTTATATCTATAGAAAAAGAATATGTTGTAGTAGAATGCGGTGACATAGGATATAGGATTTTTACATCTGGAAGTACTATTTCCAATATGCCAAGTAATGGCGAAAAGGTTAAATTATTTATTCAACAAGTAGTAAGAGAGGATTTTCTAGGGTTATATGGATTCTTAACAAGAGAAGAACTTGAAATGTTTAACCTACTTATATCTATAAATGGAGTAGGTCCTAAGGCAGCTTTATCTCTTATGTCTATTTGTAATATGATAAATCTTAGATATGCAATTATAACTGGAGATGAAAAAACTATTACTAAGGCTCCAGGGATTGGAAAGAAAATTGCACAGAGAATAATATTAGAGCTTAAAGATAAAATTACAGCAGAAGAACAATGGATACAAGAAGGCAAAATTCAGGTTGAGAAGAAACATAATGAAAAGTTATCTGAGGCTTTGGGTGCACTTATGTCATTGGGATACTCTGAAAAAGAAGCAGAGAAAGCTATAGAAGGCATTGATCATAATAGTAGTATAGAGGATATAATAAAAAACTGTTTAAAGAATTTGATGAGTTAAAGTAAATTATAAAATTAAGGAGGGGTATTATGGAAGATAGGGTTATCTCATCTAGTTTTAAGGAAGAGGATATAGAAGTAGAATATTCCTTAAGACCCCAAAAACTTAAGGAATATATAGGGCAATATAGAGTCAAAGAGAGATTGAGTATATTTTTAGAAGCAGCTAAAATGAGAAATGAAGCACTAGATCATGTATTATTATATGGTCCTCCAGGATTAGGAAAGACAACTTTAGCTAATATAATAGCTAAGGAGATGGGCGGAAGTTTAAAAATAACCTCTGGGCCAGCCATAGAGAGAGCTGGAGATTTAGCAGCTATTCTTACTGGTTTAAATAATAATGATGTGCTTTTCATAGATGAAATACACAGATTAAGCAGAGCTGTTGAGGAAATTTTATATCCGGCTATGGAAGATTATGCTTTAGATATTGTTATTGGTAAAGGAGCATCAGCTAAATCCATTAGATTAGATCTTCCTAAATTTACTCTAATAGGAGCTACTACTAGAGTAGGACTTTTAACGGCTCCACTTAGAGATAGATTTGGAGTATTATGTCCTATGGAATATTATAGTGATGAGGAATTAAAAGAAATTATAGTTCGTTCTGCACAGATATTAGGAGTAACAATTAATGATGAAGGATCTATGTCTTTAGCTATGAGATCTAGAGGTACTCCAAGAATAGCTAATAGGTTATTAAAAAGAGTTAGAGATTATTCTATGGTGAAAGGAAATAGTATCATAGATAAAGAAGTAGTTCGTAGAGCCACAGATCTTTTAGAGATTGATAAAGTAGGCTTTGATAGAATAGATAAGAAAATTTTAGAGGGAATAATAGATAATTTTTCAGGAGGACCTGTAGGTATAGAAACCTTAGCTTACTTTATAGGAGAAGAAGTAGGTTCTATAGAGGATGTTTATGAACCATATCTTATTCAAAAGGGATTCATAATTAGAACTCCGAGGGGAAGAATTGCATCTAGAAAAGCCTATGAACATTTAGGAAGAGCAGTTCCAGATAATATGAACTTTAATTAGAAGGAAGGGTGTAAGTTTTGAAAGTAAGGGATTTTTATTTTGATTTACCAAAGGAATTGATAGCACAGCATCCTTTAGAAAAAAGAGATGAATCTAAACTTATGGTTTTAGATAAGAAGACTGGAGACATTGAACACAAAGTATTTAAAAATATAGTGGATTATTTAAATCCAGGAGACTGTTTAGTGTTAAATGACACGAGAGTTATGCCAGCTAGGCTGTACGGAACCAAAGAAGGCTCAGGTGGGAAAATGGAATTTCTACTTTTAAGAAGAGAGTGTGAAGATGTATGGGAAACTCTTGTAAAACCTGGGAAAAGAGCAAAAGTCGGAGCGATTTTTGTGTTTGGAAACGGTGAATTAAAGGCTGAAGTTGTAGAAGTTTTAGAAAATGGAAATAGAAGAGTGAAATTTTATTATGAAGGTATATTTGAACAAGTTTTGGATAATCTAGGGGAGATGCCACTGCCACCATATATAGAAGAAAAATTAGAAGATAGGGAAAGATATCAAACAGTTTATTCTAAAGAGGTTGGTTCCGCAGCAGCACCAACAGCTGGACTTCATTTCACAAAAGAGCTATTGCAAAAGATAAAAGATAAGGGCGTTAATATAGCCTTTGTAACTCTTCATGTTGGGCTAGGAACCTTTAGACCTGTTAAGGCTGAAAACATAGAAGAACATGAAATGCATTCGGAATATTACTATTTAAATAACAAAAATGCAGAAATCATTAATCAGACAAAAGACAATGGAAAAAGAGTAATCGCAGTAGGGACTACATCGAATAGAACTCTTGAGAGCATAGCAAATGATAATGGAAGGGTAAAAGAGCAAGCTGGATACACAGATATTTTTATATATCCAGGGTATGAATTCAAAATAGTAGATTCAATAATTACCAATTTCCATCTACCAGAGTCAACTTTAATTATGCTTATTAGTGCATTCTCAACAAGGGATATAGTTATGAATGCATATAAGGTAGCTGTAGAGAATAAATATAGATTCTTCAGCTTTGGAGATGCTATGTTTATAAAGTAAGTCTAACTGTATAAGAGGTGAATTATGTATAAATTATTGAAAAAAAGTGGTAAAGTAAGAAGAGGTGAGTTTACAACAACTCATGGAGTGGTTCAAACTCCAGTATTTATGAATGTAGGAACTTTAGCAGCAATTAAGGGCGCAGTATCCTCTATGGATTTGAAGGAAATAGGATGTCAAGTGGAACTTTCCAATACTTATCATCTTCATCTAAGACCAGGAGATGAAGTTGTTAAGAAATTAGGTGGATTACATAATTTTATGAACTGGGATAGACCTATACTTACTGATTCGGGTGGATTTCAAGTATTTTCTCTTGCAAATATAAGGAAAATAAAGGAAGAAGGAGTATATTTCAGTTCTCATATAGATGGCAAAAAGATTTTTATGGGACCAGAAGAGAGTATGAAAATACAAAGCAACTTAGCATCCACTATTGCTATGGCTTTTGATGAGTGTATACCTAATCCTTCAACAAGAGAGTACGTTGAGCAGTCTGTAGCAAGAACCACTAGATGGCTAGAGAGATGCAAAACTGAAATGGATAGGCTAAATTCTCTTCCTGAGACAATAAATAAAAAGCAGATGTTATTTGGAATAAATCAGGGTGGAGTTTATGAAGATATGAGAATAGAACATGCTAAAACCATAGCTAAAATGAATTTAGACGGATATGCTATAGGGGGATTAGCAGTAGGAGAAACTCATGAAGAAATGTATAAAGTAATAGATGCTGTTGTGCCACATCTTCCACAAGATAAACCGATATATCTTATGGGAGTGGGAACTCCTACAAATATTTTAGAGGCAGTTTCTAGAGGAGTAGACTTTTTTGATTGTGTTTTACCTGCAAGAAATGGAAGGCATGGACAGGTATTCACTAAGTATGGTAAAATAAATCTCATGAACGCTAAATTTGAGTTAGATCATATGCCTATAGATGAAGGATGTCAATGTCCGGCATGTAGACATTACACAAGGGCATATATAAGACATTTGTTTAAGGCTAAAGAAATGCTAGCCATGAGGCTTTGCGTACTTCATAATTTATATTTTTATAATAAGCTTATGGAAGATATAAGAAATGCTATTGATGCAGACTGTTTCGAAGAATTTAAAGCAGAAAAACTTGCGCAGTGGAATGGAAAAGCTTAAGCTAGTAAATAATGAATATATAATTTTTATATAGTATAAAATTAAAACCTTTGAAAGGAGGGATATTATGCAACAAATAATGGCATTTGCGCCAATGATATTAGTATTTGTACTGTTTTATCTTATGATTTTTTTACCAGAAAAGAAAAGAAAGAAAAAATATAACGATATGCTAAGCTCATTAGCTGTTAATGATGAAATCATGACTAAAGGTGGTATAATGGGAAGAATAATTAATATTCAAGAAGATTACATTATACTAGAAAGCGGTCCAGATAGAGCTAGAATTAAAATGTCTAAAGCTGGAATTGCTAACGTTATAAACTCAGCAAATATTAAAGAAGAAACAGCTGAAAATTAATAATAAATCCCCTCATATAAACATATTCATATAATAAAGGGGGGATTTAAAATGTACAACAAATTTCAATATCCCTGTGTTATACAGGGAGTTATAAGAGCATCAATTTCAACAGTATTATGTATAATAATCTATGCTATACTTATTTCATTTGTACCATTGGGAGATAAGGTTACCTCTGTATTTATAGTGGTAGTTACCTTACTTAGTGTTATGTATGGATCAATCTATGCTACATTGAAGATGGGAAATAAAGGATGGTTGGTGGGGTTATTAGTTGCACTTTTTTATATGTTGATATTATATATAGTATCAATAATATGTGGAAAGGGCTTTGCTATTGATATAAAAGATTTTGTTAGGTTTTCACTGGCATTGATTGTGGGTACACTATCAGGAATGCTAGGAATTAATCTATAGATTTGTGTTAAATTATGCTAAAAAACATATATGGAGGTAATTAAACTATGAAACACATTAAAACAATAAACAAATCAAACATAAAGGAAAGTTTAAAGAAACCAGGATGTAAAGAGTGTGCTAACTCTTGCCAATCAGCTTGCAAGACTTCTTGTACAGTAGCTAACTTAGAGTGTGAAAACTAATTATAGTTTTAAAGGCAGTAACTAAAGGTTACTGCTTTATATTTAATTGGAGGATAAAAAATTGGAATTAATTCATAAGTTTAAACAGGGTAATGATTTTTATGTAATAGATGTAAATTCAGGGGCAGTTCATGAAGTAGATGAAATTGTATACGATTTATTAGATTCAGATAAATTAAGAGATAATAAAGAACTAAAAGAAATTTTTAAAGAAAAGTACTCAAGCGAAGAAATAGATGAAGTTTATGAAGAGTTAAAAAGCCTAGTAAATGATGAAATATTATATTCTAAAGATTTGTATGAAAACATAGCCATGATGAGTGGTAAAGCTGAGGTAGCAATTAAGGCTCTTTGCTTGAACATAATTCATGATTGTAATTTAAAATGTAAATATTGCTTTGCAGATGAAGGTGAATACAAAGGCTGTAGAAAAACTATGAGCGCTAAAGTAGGAAAAGATGCTATAGATTTTGTAATTAAAAATTCTGGAAAGAGAAGAAATATAGAAGTTGATTTATTTGGCGGAGAGCCTCTTATGGCCTTTGATACTATAAAAGAAATTGTAGATTATGCAAGAGAACAGGAAAAGATTCACAATAAAGTTATTAGATTTACTATGACTACCAATGCTACTTTATTAAATGATGAAATAATGGAGTATCTAGATAAAAACATGGGAAATATCATATTGAGTATAGATGGAAGAAAAGAAATAAACGACAAAGTAAGAATTAGAGTAGATGGCAGTGGTTCTTATGATAGGATACTTCCAAATATTAAAAAAATGGTAGAAATAAGGGACAAGTCAAAAACTTATTATGTGAGAGGTACTTTTACAAGAGAGAATACGGACTTTTTTCAAGATGTGAAGCATATGGCGGATTTAGGTTTTGATGAGATATCCATAGAACCTGTAGTTCTACCAGATAATCATGAATTATCCTTAAGAGAAGAGGATTTACCTACTATATTTAGTCAGTACGACTTATTATATGAAGATATGATTAGAAGACATAACGAAGGTAAACCAATTAAGTTTTATCATTTTAACATTGACTTACAAGGTGGACCATGTATATATAAAAGAATCTCAGGATGTGGAGCAGGCCATGAGTATGTGGCTGTTACTCCAGATGGAGAGTTGTATCCTTGTCATCAGTTTGTTGGGAATAAAGACTTTCTTATGGGAGATATATATGATGGAGTTAAAAAGTACAATATAGTTCAAGAGCTTAAAGATGCTCATATATATAACAAGCCAATATGTAAAAAATGTTGGGCTAGATTCTACTGTAGTGGAGGATGCCAAGCTAATAATTTCAACTTTAATGGTGATATGCATATACCTTATGAAATAGGCTGTAAAATGCAAAAAAAGAGAATTGAATGTGCAATTGCACTAAAAGCAAAAACTATGAAATAACTAATTATAGATAATATTGACTATTTTTTACTGAGGATTTATAATTTACACTATAAGTGGAACTTTTTAGGTGAAGTTTTAACTTCACCTAAAGTATATGGGAAATTATCATAGTTTATGCCATAATAATTTAAAAAATAATTGTGGAAAATAAATAGTTGATAAATTTACTTTAGAGTAGAGTGAAAGGGGATAACTATGAAAAAAAAGACAAAGAGTGGAATCTATTTACTTGTTACTATTCTGCTAATTGTCCTATTAGCTTATTTAGGACTTTTTGGAGTAGAGCTTGGGAGTTATAGGATAAAATCTTTTGGAGCTACTATTGATAAAGGTCTTGACTTAGTTGGTGGAACTTCATTACTTATGGAAATTAAAGATGAAAATGTAGACACTTCAGTTATCAACAGAACTATTCAGTTAATTTCTATGAGATTAGATAAGGATGGAGTAAAAGAAATTCCAGTTACCAAAGAAGGTAGTAATAGGATAAGAATTGAAATTCCCGGAGAGTTTGACACTGATAATGTATTATCAACTATAGGTAAGACTGGAGAATTGATTTTTGAAGATCCAGAAGGAAATACAGTTCTTACTGGTAAAGATGTAAAAGAAGCTAGTTCATATATGACTCAAGATGGGAAATATGTAGTTAGTTTAAAAATGAATGAAGATGGAAGTAAAAAATTTGCAGAGGCTACCTCTAAATTTTTAGGAAAACAAATTACTATAAAAATGGATAATGAGATATTAACAAGTCCAACAGTAAATTCTGTTATTAATAATGGAGAAGCTGTAATTGAGGGAATGAGCAGTTCAGATGAAGCAAATTCTATAGCTAATATAATTCAGTCAGGAGCGCTTCCTGTTACAATAGAGCCAGTATCCGTAAAAACTGTAGGACCTACAATTGGAATGGAGGCTCTAAATCTTAGCCAGAAAGCAGCGGTTATTGGTATGTTATGTATTGTGGTATTTATGATTTCTTATTATAAATTACCAGGAGTGGTAGCATCAATAGCATTAGTTGCTTATGGAGTTATACTATTATTTGTTTTTGCTGAATTTAAAGTAGTTTTAAGTCTTTCAGGTATAGCTGGATTAATTCTGACTATAGGTATGGCAGTGGATGCTAATGTACTTATATTTGAGAGAACTAGAGAAGAGCTAAGAATTGGTAAATCTATAAAAAGTGCAGTTGTTGCAGGGTTTGATAGAGCATTAAATTCCATTCTTGATTCTAATATTACAACTATGATAGCAGGAATTGTTTTATACTTTTTTGGTTCAGGAGCAGTAAAAGGGTTTGCAACTACCCTAATGATAGGTATAGTAATAAGTATTTTTACAGCGCTTACATTAACTAAAATGTTACTTACTTGGTCAGTTGATGTTGGTATAATCAACAAACCATCTCATTTTGGGGTGAAAGGAGTTGGAAACCATGAATAACATTGTAGGTAAGAAGAAAATTTGGTTTTCTATATCTGGAATAGCAATTGCTATTGGGTTGGTATTTTTATTCATGAATGGACTTAATTATGGAATAGACTTTAAGGGTGGAACTGTTATAACTATAAATATAAATAAAGATTTCAATAAATCGGAAATAGATGCTATAGTAGATAAATATGCAAAGGATAAGTATTCTACTAAAAAAGCTAATGAGAATAAAGAAATCGAAATTATAGTTCAAGAGGGTATACTTAATGATGAGGAAATAAATTCTTTGGTAAATGAGGTACAGGAAAAATACTCATTGGAGAAAAATTCTCTAATTGGGACAGAGAATATTGGAGCAACTGTAGGTAAGGAATTAAAGCAAAAGGCTCTTTTAGGATTAGTATTATCTGCATTAGGTATATTAATTTATGTAACTATAAGATTTGAATTTAATTTTGCAGTAGCTGCCATTATAGCATTAACTCACGATGTAATACTTACAGTATTATTTTATGCCGTATTTGGAATTCAAGTTAACACCCCATTTATAGCAGCTATTCTTACTATTGCTGGATATTCTATTAATGATACCATAGTTATATTTGATAGAATAAGAGAAAATCAAAAGAAAAATAGGAGGCAATCACCAGAAGAGGTGGCTAATGAAAGTGTATTACAAACATTATCAAGAAGTATAAACACAACAATAACAACATTGATTACAATAGTGAGTGTATATATATTCGTACCCTCCATTCGAGAATTTTCACTTCCACTGATAGTTGGAATTGTTACAGGAGCATATTCTTCAATATTTATAGCTAGTCCTATTTGGGTAATAATGAAAAAGAGAAAAGGCAAAAATAAAAAGGCAGTAACTGCGTAATATTTAAGAAAAGTAGAAAATCTTTAAAATGTTTTCTACTTTTTTTTCGAAAATGTTTGTAAAATGTAGGTTTTTAAATTATAATATATGTGTTTTCTAATTATTTGGAGGAGAGCTCATGGAAGATAATTTAAACGTAAATATATATAAATCATTTAATATTAGAAATATAAAATGTGGATTAAATAGGATAATAGAAGCTGTCAATGAAAGAAAAAAAATAGTATTATATGGGTATTATGATTTTGATACTATATGTGCTTTATCCATATTTATCTTAGTATTAAGATATCTTAATAGTGATGTGGAGTATTTTATACCTAGTGAATATAGAGATGTAAATGATAGAACTTTAAATGTGAATGATATAAGTGATCATATAAAATACTTAGGGACTAATCTTATTATAACTTTAGGATGTAGGGTAACTGAGGAAGAATTAGAATTTTGTAGGAAAAACAGTATTGATGTAATAGTTATTGATAATCATGTTTCGAGTGTACAACCATCTAAGGGAATTCTTATAAATCCTAATCAAGAAGAGTGTGATTATGAATTTAAAGATTTAACTATATCAGCATTGACTTATAAGGTGGTTGAAGTTATATCTTCTTATTATAAAATGAAATGTAAAGATAAATATTTAGATTTAGTTATGATAGGTATACTTACCTCTGGATGTAAAATTGAAGGTGAAAATAAATATATGGTTGAAGAGGGACTTAGAAAGCTTAATTCAACTAATAATTATGGATTGCTTGCACTATTAGAGGAACATAAAAATTCATATAAGCATATTGATTTTTATGATGATGGAATTAAATTATTACCTAATATGATTTCAAATCAAAGGTTGGATAATTCAAAAATAATTGTGGAACTTTTGACAACTAATAATAGCTATAGAGCAACGCAAATAGCTAAATACTTATATATGGAACTGCTCCGGAACATGGGGGAGATTTAGTATATTAAATATTACATTATCCATCTTCTTGCATAAATCTGAGATAGTGATATATAATATTAATTATTACCAGTTAGTAAATTTAGAAATAAATATGGTAGGGGGAAGTAATATGGACCTAAAGGATCATATAAGAATTATTGATGGATTTCCAAAGGAAGGAATAAGTTTCAAGGATATAACAACATTACTACAAGATGGAGAAACTTTAAAATGTACAATAGATTCCATAGTAGATAATTTAAAGGATAAAAATGTAGACGTAGTTGTAGGACCAGAAGCAAGAGGATTCTTGTTTGGAGTGCCTGTAGCTTATGCATTAGGTTCTGGTTTTGTTCCAGTGAGAAAGCCAGGGAAATTACCTTTTGACACTATTAAGGTTTCTTATGATTTAGAATATGGTAGTGATGAGTTAGAAATTCATAAGGATGCAATAAAGCCTGGTCAGAGAGTTGCTATCGTAGATGATTTATTAGCCACAGGTGGAACAGTTTCTGCTGTTGCAAAACTGATAGAGCAAGCTGGTGGAGAAGTTGTGTCTTTAAATTTTGTTATCGAACTAACAGAGTTAAATGGAAGAGGAAAATTACCAGGATATAATGTGACCTCATTAGTAAATTATGATATTTAAGTAAAAACATTTTAAACACAAATTGAAATAATTTAGGTTGTAGTATATAATATAATATAGCAAAAATAGTGGCTGGTTCTATAACCAGCCTTTAGTTTTAGGAGTGAATCCCATGATTGAGAAATTGATAGAAAAAATTAATAGCAATTGTCATAATGTGGATATCGATTTTATTAAGAAGGCCTATGAATTTGCTGTAGAAGCTCATAAGAATCAGAAAAGAGAATCTGGAGAACCCTATGTAATACATCCACTAGAAGTAGCATGTATTTTAGCAGAATTGGGACTTGATACATCAACTATTGCAGCAGGATTTTTACATGATGTTATAGAGGACACGGAGTATACATATGAACAGGTTTGTGAGATTTTTTCAGTAGAAGTGGCCAATTTAGTAGAAGGGGTATCTAAATTAGAAAAAATTAGATATAAGACTAAAGAAGAACAACAAGCTGACAATGTTAGAAAGATGCTTTTAGCTATGGCCAAGGATATAAGAGTTATACTTATTAAACTTGCGGATAGATTACATAATATGCGTACATTAAAATATACTCCTGAGAATAAACAAAAGGAGAAAGCAAAAGAAACTTTAGATATTTACGCACCTTTAGCCCATAGACTTGGAATATCAAAAATTAAGTGGGAATTAGAGGATTTAGCTTTAAGATATTTGAATCCAACAGAATATTATGATTTAGTAAGACTTATATCGGAGAAGCGAGTAGAGCGAGAGGAGCAGATTAGTCATATTATTTCTCAACTTAAATTAAATCTTAACATGGTTGGAATAAAAGCAGATATAGAAGGAAGACCAAAGCATTTTTATAGTATTTATAGAAAGATGATAAATAAAAATAAATCTATAGATCAAATATTTGATCTAACGGCAGTTAGAATTTTAGTAGATGATATAGGTTCATGCTATGCTGCATTGGGAATTGTACACACTATGTATAAACCTATACCAGGAAGGTTTAAGGATTATATTGCTATGCCTAAGCCTAATATGTATCAGTCTCTTCATTCTACAGTAATAGGGCCATTTGGGAAGCCTTTTGAGATTCAAATAAGAACCTATGACATGCACAAAACTGCAGAATATGGTATAGCAGCCCACTGGAAGTATAAAGAAAACGGTGGAGAAGGAGAAAGCACTTCTTTAGATTCTAAGTTATCTTGGCTTAGAGAGATGTTAGAGTGGCAAGGAGAAACCGTAGATGCAGAAGAATTTATGGAAGGGTTCAAAATAGATTTATTTTCTGATGAAGTCTTTGTGTTTACTCCAAGAGGGGATGTTATTAATTTACCTAATAATTCTACTCCTATAGATTTTGCCTATGCTATACATACAGATGTAGGACATAAATGTGCTGGTGCAAAAGTAAATGGTAAAATAACTAATTTGGACTATAAATTAAAAACTGGAGAAATTGTAGAGATAATTACTTCTCCTAATTCTAAAGGACCAAGAAGAGACTGGCTTGGTATTGCAAAGAGTAATCAAGCAAAAAGCAAAATAAAGGCTTGGTTTAAAAAGGCTAATAGAGAAGAGACGGTAGAAAAGGGGAAAGAATTAGTAGATAAAGAATGTAAAAAGTATGGATATGCATTCTCTGTTATCTTTAAGGAAGAGGTACTAGAGAAAATATTAAGGAGATATAACTTAAGAACTATTGAAGATTTATATAATGCTGTAGGCGTTGGAGATTTAAATCCTGGTAACATGATATATAAGTTAAAGGAAGCTTATGAAAAAGATAAACAAAAAAGTAATCCAGTTAGCGTAGAAGAGGTCATTAAAAAAGAACCTGTTAAAAAGCATAATAATAGTAGCTACTCTGGAATCAATGTTAAAGGAACCACAAATATACAAATTAGATTTGCAAAATGCTGTAGCCCAGTGCCAGGGGATGATATAGTTGGTTATATAACCAAAGGTAAAGGTGTTTCTATTCATAGAACTGATTGTAAAAACCTTATAAATCTTAAGAATGAAGAGCCTTATAAAATAATTGAGGTAACCTGGGGAGATGAAAAAGGAGAAAGTTATATTGCAGATATACAAATAAGATCAGAGGATAGAATGGGACTTTTAACAGAGGTAATAGAAGAAGTATCTATCTTAAAAACTAATATATTATCAATTAATGCAAAAGCAAATAAAAATGGTGAGGCAATAGTTAATTTAAAAGTAACTATAAGAGATATTGCTCATCTTAAGCAAATTTTAGCTAAGTTGAAAAAGTTAGAAGGTGTTAAAGATGTGTATAGGAAGAAACATTAAAGAGGAGGATTTTTATTATGAGAGCTGTAGTGCAAAGGGTTACTTCTTCAAGTGTAGAGGTTGAAGGCAATATTATTGGGAGAATTGGTAAGGGATTAAATGTGCTTATTGGAATAAGTAAAGAAGATACTAAAGAGGATATAGAATACATAGTAAGAAAAATTGTAGGAATGAGAATTTTTGAAGATGAAAATGATAAAATGAACTACTCTATTCAAGATATAGGGGGAGAACTACTTTTAATATCTCAATTTACTTTGTACGGAGATTGCCGTAAGGGAAAGAGACCAGATTTTATGAAGGCTCAAGGTGGAGAAGAAGCTAAAAAATTTTATGATGAATTGATAGCGGCATTTAAAAAAGAAATTTCTAAGGTGGAAACTGGAGAGTTTGGCGCAGATATGAAGGTTAATATAGTAAATGATGGACCAGTTACCTTGCTTTTAGATAGCAATAAAGATTTTTAGAAATTAAGTAATAAGTATAAAGAATTTTATATTAGGCATATAAAGAAAAGTTTTAGAGGTGAGACTATGATTATAAAAAGATTAATGGCAGGAGTATATGGAGCAAACTGCTATATTGTGATGGATGAAAATACTAAAGAGGCTGTAGTGCTTGACCCAGGAGGAGATGTGGATGATGTAGAAATTGAATTAAAAAACCTTGGGGCTAATGTTAAGTATATTATATTAACTCATGGACATTTTGATCATACCACAGGAGTACAAAGCTTGAAGCATATAACTAAAGCATTGGTGGCAATTGGAGAAAAGGATAATCAAATGATTCTAAGTGGAGCACAATACTATGGTCCACTTATAGAAGGTGGAGCAGATATATGTTTAAAGCATAAAGGCATTATAAATTTTGGCCAATGTACTATGGAAGTCATAGAAACTCCAGGGCATACGCCAGGCGGAATATGTCTAAAAACAGGAGATTTTTTATTTACAGGAGATACTTTATTTAAACATTCTATAGGACGAAGCGATTTACTTGGAGGCGACCATGCTACCTTAATTAATGGAATTAAAACTAACCTTATGTGTCTAGAGGATCATGTAGTGGTTCATCCTGGTCATGGACCAAGTAGTACCATAGGAGATGAAAGAAGGTATAATCCATTTTTATAGGCCATATTGAACATAGCAAAGGATTTGATGAATAGTGGCGGAGATTGAAAGTAATGTAAAAATATATTTAAATGACTTAAATTTTAGATATGATGTTTTTCAGATGGTGAATTTATTTTTTAATTTTATTCATATAGAATTTGTTGAGGATAATGGTGATATAAATATTGAGATTAACGATAATCTTATATTAATAAAGAGTTATGAAAAAGAAGAAAAACATTATATAAATGGGAAATATAAATTAAAAGAAGAAGTTAGAAAGATTGTATTTAACTTTCTTAAACATCATACAGGTAAGATTTTACCATGGGGAACTTTAGTGGGAATAAGACCTTCTAAAAAGGCACTAGATTTATTAGAGAGTGGTGCTACGGAGGAAGAAATTATTACTAATTTTAAAGATAGATATGAGACCACGAAAGAAAAAGCCCAACTCTGCATTGATGTGGCAAAATATGAAAAGAATATCGTGAATAAGGATAAAAATGTAATAAGTATATACATAGGAATGCCTTTTTGCCCAACAAGATGCGTATATTGTTCCTTTACTTCTAATCCAATAGGTGCTTGTAAATCTATAGTAAAAGACTATTTACAATGTCTTTGGAAAGAAATAGATGAGATAAGTAAATACATAAATTCAAAAGAGCTTGTAATTGAAAATGTTTATTTTGGTGGGGGAACACCGACTTCTGTAAATGATGAAGAATTTCATTATATTATGAGTAAGATATATAATAGCTTTGTGGTCAATAAGGGAATAAAAGAGTTTACTGTTGAATGTGGAAGGGCTGATAGCATAACTTTAAAGAAGCTTAATACCATGAGAGAATATAAGGTAGATAGAATCAGTATTAATCCACAATCTATGAATGATGATACTTTAAAAAATATTGGAAGAAATCATAATTCAAAGGATGTAGAAGAAAAATTCAAGATGGCTAGAGAACTTGGATTTGACAATATCAATATGGACATTATAGTAGGGTTACCAGGGGAAACATTAGTACATATAGAGAACACATGTAGTAAAATTAAAAATTTACGACCAGATAGCATAACAGTTCATGGCATGTCTATAAAGCGAGCATCAAAGTTATATGAAAACTTAATTAATAATGAAAAATTTAAAATACCAGATCAAGAAGAAGTGAATGGAATGTATGAAGCTACTGTAAATTTATCAAAAGAATTAAATATGATTCCATATTATATGTATAGACAAAAAAATATGGTAGGGAATATGGAAAATGTAGGATATGCATTGAATGGTAAGGAATGTATATATAATATACAGATGATAGAAGAAAAGCAAACCATAGCAGCGCTAGGAGCAGATGCTGTATCTAAGGTTGTATTTTTAGAAGAAGATAGAATTGAACGATTTGGAAATATAAAAGATGTAAGAGAGTATAATAAGAGAATTGATGAGATGATTGAAAAAAAACTTCAACTTTTATATACTTTATATGGATGTTAGAAAAGGTAAACAATATTAACTTTAATGAAAAATTGCTAAATTAAAGAGAGTGAGTGATGTGAGTTTAGAAAAGCTTCATTAGATAGCTTAAACTCTTTGGTAGATGTAATAAAAATTCTTTAATAAAGAGGAGGAATAATAATGGGAGAGTCACTTAATGGCTTAAAAAGAACCATAATGTGTGGTGAACTTAGAGAAGATAATATTTCTCAAAAAGTTACCGTAATGGGATGGGTTCAAAGAAAGAGAAACTTAGGAAGTCTAGTTTTTATAGATTTAAGAGATAGAACTGGAATTTTACAGGTGGTATTTGGAGAAGAAATAAATAAAGAGGCTTTTGAGAAAGCAGATCTTGCAAAATCAGAATATTGTATAGCTGTTTCTGGAGAGATTATAAAAAGACAGTCTCCAAATGAGAATCTTCCAACAGGTATGGTGGAGCTAAAAGGAGAGTCTATAAAGATACTTTCAGAATCTGAGACACCTCCAATATATATAAAAGAAGATTTAGATGCAGGTGAAAATATTAGGTTAAAATATAGATATTTAGATTTAAGAAGACCAGATATGCAGAAAATATTAATGATAAGGCATAAGGCTTCTAAAATAGTAAGAGATTATCTAGATGAAAATGGTTTTTTAGAAATTGAAACTCCTATGCTTACAAAAAGTACTCCAGAAGGTGCCAGAGATTACTTAGTTCCAAGCAGAAATTACCCAGGGATGTTTTATGCACTTCCACAATCACCACAGATATTTAAACAATTATTGATGGTATCAGGCTATGACAAGTACTTCCAAATAGTTAAATGTTTTAGAGATGAGGATTTAAGAGCAAATAGACAACCTGAATTTACTCAAATTGATCTTGAGATGAGCTTTGTTGAGATGAATGATGTTATAGCTTTAAACGAAGGATTAATTCAAAGGGTATTTAAAGAAATATTAGATGTGGATGTAAAACTTCCTATTAAGAGAATGCCTTATGCTGAAGCCATGAGTAAGTATGGTAGCGATAAGCCAGATTTAAGATTTGGAATGGAAATACAAAATATCACTGACATTGTTAAAGATAGTGAATTTGGAGTATTTAAAAATGCAATAGATAATGGTGGCTCAGTAAGAGCAATAGTAGCTGAGAACTGCGGAGATATGGGAAGAAAGAAGATTGATAAACTTGGTGAGTTTGTTAAAACCTATAAGGCAAAAGGTCTTGCATGGATAGCCTATAAAGAAGAGGAGATAAAATCTCCAATAGCTAAATTCTTTACTGAAGAAGAGATGAAAAATATTTTAGATACTGCAGGAGCTAAGGTTGGAGATTTAGTTTTAATAGTTGCAGACAATGATAATGTAGTTCTTCAATCATTAGGAGCATTGAGATTAGAACTTGCAAAGGAAATGGATCTATTAAAGGATAATAAGGAATTTAACTTTGTATGGATTACTGAGTTCCCACTACTAGAGTTTGACGAAGAAGAAAATAGATATGTAGCTTTACATCATCCGTTTACATCCCCTATGGATGAGGACTTACATCTATTAGATACAGATCCTAAAAATGCTAGAGCCAAAGCTTATGATATAGTATTAAATGGTGAAGAGTTAGGTGGAGGAAGTATAAGAATTCATAATACTTCACTTCAACAGAAGATGTTTAATCTTTTAGGATTTACAGATGAAAGTGCATGGGAGAGATTTGGATTCCTATTAGAAGCATTTAAATATGGACCACCACCACATGGAGGATTAGCATATGGTCTTGATAGAATGGTAATGTTCTTAGCAGGAACAGATAATATTAAAGATGTTATAGCATTCCCTAAAAATCAAAACGCATTCTGTCCAATGAGTGAAGCTCCAAACAAAGTAGAAGATAAACAGCTTAAAGAACTAGGTATTGAGATATCTAAAGAAGATAATAAATAAGAATATAAAGAATTATACTGGACACACTATTATTAGAAAATATTTGATGTATTTTAAGATATAAATTGCAATTTCGTGAGATGTGCTATATAATGTAATATATAGTTGATAAATAATCTGCTGTGTGCGTGGAAATGGTTTATGTTGAGCCAACATATTGAAATATTGGAAGAAGCTCTTTTTGTGAAGTGTTGACCTATTACGACTGTTTAATGGGTACCAGAAAGAAAAAGGCAATTCCACCCGTAGGAGAACGGGTTCAAATATACCATGGATACGGCACGGCGGTATATCAAAATTTTTTAGATTTAAACTAAGAGTAGATACTATGTTTAGTATTTACTCTTTTTATGTTTTTGATATAAAGTTGAATAAATAATGATTAATGAACAGTATTTACTTAACAATGTAGGAAAAAATTAATAGAATTTTTGAAAATATTCCTATTTTAATATAGTATTGATAATGTATAGTTCTAGAATCAAAAACTATTTAAAATGAAATTTTAAAAATAAATAGTATAAGTGTGAATATAAAATAATAAGTAATTAGGAGGAATACTATGGGATTTCAGAAGACTAATGCCATGAGAATAATTGATAATAATAATATATTTTATAGAGTTTTAACATATGACAATAAGGATGGAAAGATAGATGGAATATCAGTAGCTAGTAAAATTAACAAACGGGTTGAAGAGGTATATAAGACATTAGTACTTCAAGGAAATAGCAAAGAAATTTATGTATTTATAATTCCAGTACATAAAGAATTAGATTTAAAGAAAGCTGCAAAGGTCGTTGGAGAAAAAAAAGTAGATATGATAGCAGTTAATGATATAAATAAATACACAGGATATATAAGGGGAGGATGTTCACCTATAGGCATGAAAAAGAAGTATAGAACTGTTATACATATAGAGGCTAAGAATTTAAATACTATGATTATAAGTGGTGGGAAAATTGGAATTCAAATAGAGATTTCACCCATGGATTTAGTCAATATAGTTGATGGTAACTTTGAAGATATAATAAAATAACCCAGTGAGTTTTATTCTCTGGGTTATTTTATTATTTATTATTACCTTTATGTAATTTCAGCTTGCTTATTGCAATAATTTTATTTAGGAGCCTACTAAGGGTAGAAACAAATATTATTCCTACAGCGAGAGCACCAGCTTGAGATAGAGTCTCTATTCCAGTTATTAAGGACTTATTCACATCTCCTAAAACTGCTTCAAAAATAGTATAATACATACCGCTACCAGGGACTAGTGGAATCAGCGCACATACTAAGAATACAGTAACTGGATTTTTAAGAATTCTAGCACATATCTCTGCATAGATACTAATAGCTATGGAGGCTACAAATAAAGCACTTATAGCAGAATTAAAATTAGCATTTATAAGAGCGTAAAAATACCATCCAATACCTCCTCCTATGGCAGAAAATATTAGGTTTTTATCTCTAACATTAAATAAAAATCCAAAACCTAGGGAACTAATGAAGGCCCAAAATATATTACTATACATTATTAATAAAAACCTCCTTAATATAGAAATCCAAATTTTAATACAAAACCTGCACCTATAGCTATAGCGCCGGCAACTAAAATTGCTTCTAGAGCTCTAGATAGACCTGAGAGTAAATCACCTGCAATGGTATCTCTTATAGCATTAGTGATTAAGAGACCAGGAACTAGAAGCATGATGGAACCTATTATAATCTTATCTTCATGAAATGTAGGAGCTATACGTGCAAAGAATAGTCCTATAGTGGCTGCAATGGTACCACCGGCTACATTTATAAAAAAGCTATTTACATCAAATTTAGATAATAGCGAACAAACAAAATTAATCAACATACCAGCAAAAAAAGCTACTACAAAATCACCTAAACTTCCATTAAATAATAGAGTAAATGCAGAGGTAGTTACTCCAGCAAAAAACATTTTTATTCCATTACTATAGGTAGGATAATTTTTTATATACTTAAGTTCAAAGGCTAAATCTTGTAATGACATAGGAGACTTTTGAATCCTTCTAGATAAGTCATTTACCATTGAAACCTTTTGAAGATCTGTAGTACGTGAAGTAATACGCTTTATTACAGTAGTAGATTCTCCGCCAATATAAGTTATTGAGGTCATAATTATTGTTGGTGAAACAAAGCTCTCAGTTGTTTTTATATTATAGGAGGAGCAAATCATAGAGATAGTCTGTTCAACTCTATAAGTTTCACCACCATTTTCAAGCATTATTTTTCCGGCTTCTGCAGCAAGATGAACTATGCTAGAATCATTCATTATATACTCTCCTTTCAATATGGTATAATTTCTATAGTCAACAATACAATATTATTATATATCAAAAACCTTATCCAGTGAATTTATAGAATATTTAGATTAATTTTCTTGTTAATCAATTTACACACATTAAAAAATTATTTATGATATAAATATAGTATGTGTTAAGAATAATAAACTCATAACTTCATTATGTATCATGGGGTGTTAAAGATGAATAATATAGAAAGTATATTTGAAATACTAATAAATAATTTAAAGGAAGGAATACATATAGTAGATAGCTTAGGTAAAACAATTTATTACAATGAAGCAATGGAAAAAATAGAAGGGGTAAAAAGAGAAGATGTAATGGGAAAAGAAGTTCACGAATATTTAAAAGATATTGGTGAAACTTCTACGCTGATGAATTGTCTAAAAAATGGTCATGAGTTTAAAGGTGTTACTCAAAATTATACTAATGATAAAGGAAAAATCATTACTAGTATTAATACTACTATTCCTGTAAAGATAGAGGAAAATACAGTAGCTGCAATTGAAATAGCTAGAGATATGACTCAGATTAAAAAATTAAATGAAACTATTTGTAGACTAGAAAGTAAAATCGATAAGAAAAAAAAACATTATGTTTTTAGGGATATCATAGGAAATAGTAATGAAATAAAGAACGAGATAAACAAAGGTATAAGAGCATCTGTTTCAAATTCTTCAGTACTTATATACGGAGAGACTGGTTGTGGTAAAGAATTATTTGCACAAAGTATACACTATGATGGAGAAAGAAAAGATAATCCCTTTATTGCAATAAATTGTGCAGCAATACCTAGTGCACTCCTAGAGGGAATGCTTTTCGGAACGGTGAAAGGAAGCTTTACTGGGGCAGAGAATAAAAAAGGACTTTTTGAAGAGGCTCATAAAGGAACTGTACTATTAGATGAAATAAATTCTATGGAGCCCTATTTACAATCAAAATTACTAAGAGTATTACAAGATGGATATATTAGACCTGTAGGAAGTAATAAAATCATTGATGTAGATGTTAGAATTATAGCCACTATAAATGAACCAGCAGAAAAGCTTATAAATGAAGGAAGATTGAGAAAAGACTTCTTCTATAGATTAAGTGTAATTAAAATTAATATACCATTATTAAGAGAACGTAAAGAAGATATTAAAGAAATAAGTTATCATTTTATTAATTATTATAATAAATTATTATTTAAAAATGTAGAGAGCATTAGTGAAGAGGTTTTAGAAAGTTTTTTAAATCATAGTTGGCCTGGTAATGTAAGAGAACTTAAAAATGTAATAGAAAATGCTATGAATATGGTAGATGATGAAGAGGTATTAACGAAAAATTTTTTTGATAGTAAAATTATTATAAATAGTGATAATAGTGAAGAGTCTTCATTTAATGGAAAGGAATCTCTTAGTGAATATTTATATGAAATTGAGAAGAGTATAATAAATAAAGTATATATAGAAAATAAAAAAAATATTACTAAAACTGCAAAAGTGTTAAAAATATCTAGACAGAATTTACAATATAAATTAAAAAAATATGATATAGAGAGTTAATAATTAATAGTTTATAAGGAATGCCGAATTTTAGGCAAAACAGATGCAAAAGTATTTGCATCTGTTTTTTTGCAATTTCATTTTCTCGAAAATTCAATGTAAATATTTACATTGCAATAGAGCAAAAAAATTTGCATATAAAGCGGAAATAAAACCGAATATTCTGAACAGTATGTATATTTATACAAGTTTAGCTATTTTAAAGCATAAATACTTATAATAGTCAGAATTTAAGTTGGCACAATAATTGCTGTATATAAAATACAAAATAGTATGAAATATAAGTTTAAATAAGGGGGATATTCAGATGAATAATGTTAAGGTTGCAATTTGGGGCTTTGGAGCTATGGGAAGTGGAATGGCTAAAATGCTTCTAAAGAAAAAGGGTGTTGATATAGTAGGAGTTTGCGATGTACATCCACAAAGAGCAGGAAAAAGTATATATGAGGTTCTAGGAGTTGAAAGAGGAGATAGAGCGGAAGTTATTATTAATCCTAAAATAGATGAGGTATTAACAGAAAAATGTTGTGATATTTGTTTATGCGCCACAGATTCTTTCACTAAAAATGCATTTCCAAAATTAAAACTAGCATTAGAGAAAAAAGTAAATGTAATTTCTACTGCTGAAGAAATGTCATATCCACAAGCGCAGAATCCAGAAATTGCAGCTGAGTTAGACAGAATTGCAAAAGAAAATGGAGTATCAATTCTTGGAACAGGAATTAACCCAGGATTAATAATGGATTTATTAGTAGTATGCCTGACTGGATGTATGACAGATGTAGAACATATAGAAGCTAAAAGAGTCAATAGCTTATCACCATTTGGTCCAGCAGTTATGGAAGAACAAGGGGTTGGAATGAAGGTAGATGCATTTAATCAAGGTGTTGAAGATGGAAGCTTAGCAGGGCATGTTGGATTTGTAGAATCAATCAGAATGATAGGAGATGCTATTGGATGGAATGTAGAAAAATTCGAGCAACAAATGGCTCCAATAGTAACAAGTGTTGATAGAAAATCACCATATGGTTTTGCAGCAGCTGGAGATGTAGCTGGAGTGAATATGACTGGCCAAGGATATGTAGATGGAGAAGCTAAAATAGACATGATACATCCACAACAAATTGAGCCAGAAATGGAAGGAACATATACAGGGGATTATATAACAATAAAAGGAACTCCTGAGGTTAACATGTGCATTAAGCCAGAGGTTGATGGTGGGCTTGGAACTATAGCCATGTGTGTTAATATGATTCCACATGTTATAAATGCGGATCCTGGTTTAAAAACCATGATAGATTTACCAGTACCAAGAGCTATAATGGGAGACTTTAGAAACTTTATAAAAAGATAGCTTGAAAATAGATAAATATTAATGTTTAAGAAATTTTGGGGGTGAATAATTTGATTAAAAAAGGTACGTTTGTAGAGATAACTACAAAAGTTTTAGATTGTGAGGATAGATCTAATGCCATACCTGAAGATACAAAGAAAACCCCACTTATGATGTGGGTAAAAGGTTTCACAATGAAAGATTGTAATTTAGGAGAAAAAGTTGAGATTGAGACCTCAATTGGTAGAAGAGTAGAAGGCGAAGTAACAGCTATAGAGCCTAGCTATACCCATGATTTTGGAAATTATGTAAGTGAGATAGCTTACATTGGAAAACAGGCTAAGGATATGCTTTTTAAATAGTTGAAAAAGTAGGTGATATTGTGAATAAGTATGAAGTTTTAATGGAAAGAAAAAATGAAATAATGATTAAGTCTGTAGGAATGGACTTTAGTAAATATGAAAGTGGAGTTATATCCTTCGATTATGAAGGTATGATGAGAGATATAGGATATTCATTAAGTGATATTATGAGAATTCAAAAGGAGGTTGGTGTTGGAAATACTCCTCTTCTTGAATTAAGAAATTTAACAGCTTTAGCAAGAAAGGTTTCTAAAACAGGAAAAGCAGCAAGAATTTTTATTAAGGATGAAAGTGCAAACCCTTCTGGAAGTTTTAAAGATAGAAGAGCATCTGTTTCAGTTTTTGATGCAAAACAACGAGGATATAAGGGCGTAGCATCAGCAACTTCTGGAAATTATGGTGCTGCTGTAGCATCTCAGGCAGCAATGCAAGGCTTGAAGTGCATAATAGTGCAAGAATGCTATGACTCAAAGAAGGTTGGACAACCTGAGATAATAGAAAAAGGAAGAAAGTGTGATTGTCTAGGAGCTGAAGTTATTCAATTAACTGTAGGACCAGAGCTATTTTATACTTATTTAAATATACTTGAGGAAACAAACTTCTATAATGCATCGCTATATTCAGCTTATGGTATCGCTGGAGTAGAGACATTGGGATATGAGATTGCAACAGAGTGTAGAGAAAAGTTTGGAAAAGATCCTGAAGTTGTAGTTGTAACCCATGCTGGTGGGGGAAATGTTACAGGCACAGCAAGAGGACTTATTAAAGCAGGCGCAAATGAAACTAAGGTAGTAGGAGCCTCAGTAGATTTAGAAGGATTACACATGGCAAGCGATAATGATTTTAATAGAAAATCCTTTACAACAGGACATACTGGCTTTGGTATTCCATTTATGGTATGGCCTGATAGAAGTGATGTACCTAGAAGTGCGGCAAGACCATTAAGATATCTAGATAGATATGCAACAGTTGCACAGGGACAAGTTTTCTATATGACAGAACTATTAGCACATCTTGAAGGACTAGAAAGAGGACCAGCGGGAAATACATCTTTAGCTGCAGCCTTTGTTTTAGCACAGGAAATGAATGATGATGAAATTATCGTTGTACAAGAAACTGAATATACTGGCGCTGGGAAACATATAATGCCACAACTTACCTTTGCAAAGAAAAATGGAATAAAGGTTCTTAAAGGAGATCCAAAGGATGAAATACCTGGGGAAAATATAATTTTACCAGAACATCCAAGTAAACTTAGTATAAATGAGAAGGATCTAAACACTTATAGAAGATCCTTAATCAAAAATAGTCTTAAAAAGATAATTGGAAACATGATAGACATGGTAGAAATAGAGTTTTTATGTGAAGAAACAAAGTTAAATAAGGAAGAAGTTATAAGTATAGTTAAAGAATATGAATTCAGTGTTAAATAAAATTACTTGGAGGGAATATTGTGAAAAGAGAAGATGATTTTAAGACAAGAAGAGAACATTTAAAGGATTTAACAGATGAACAACTTTATGAAAGATTTTGGAGTTTAACAGAACAAATAGTAGATCCCTTAGTAGAACTTGCAAAAACTCATACCTCATCATCTATAGAGAGATCAGTGCTATTAAGAATGGGATTTTCAAGCATTGAATCTTCTCAAATAGTAGAAGAAGGACTAAAAGCTGGGCTTTTAGGAAAAGGAATGGGAAATGTAGTTTTAAAGTATTCTAAAGCTAAAAATATGCCATATTTAGAAGCGGGAAGAGAACTTGGACAAGGTAATGGTTGGAATGAAGTTTCAGGATTATTCGGGGGGGATAACTAATGCTAGAGCAAAATAAGAAGATAAATGTTAAAGAAATCCTAAAAAACTTAGATAAGTATGAGCCTAAGAGAAGAGGGTGGCATTGGAGAGAAGCCTACAATGAACCTATGGGAGAGTTTAGCTACAAGCAAATAACTAAGCCTTTAAAAAAGAGTAAAGCGCTTCCATCAGCTAGAAGCTTTAATAACATAGATCCTCAACCTATGCCAGTTATAACAACAGAAATAGCATCAGGAAGATTTGAAGATGATATAAGAAGAATGAGGATGGCAGCATGGCATGGTGCAGATCATATAATGGTTATAAGAACAGCAGGTCAAAGTCATTATGACAGCTTAATAGAAGGAAGTCCAGAAGGAATAGGTGGAGTACCAATTACAAGAAAAGAAGTCAGAGCAACAAGAAAAGCTATAGATATGATTGAAGAAGAAGTAGGAAGAGAAATTAATTTCCACTCTTATGTATCAGGAGTAGCAGGTCCAGATATAGCTGTAATGTTTGCAGAAGAAGGTGTAAATGGCGCACACCAAGACCCACAGTATAACGTACTATATAGAAATATAAATATGGTTAGATCTTTTGTTGATGCTGCAGTGGCTAAACATATGATGGCTTGGGCAGATATGCTTCAGATTGATGGAGCACATAATGCCAATGCTACAGCTATGAAGGGATATAATGTAATGCCTGAACTTATGGTACAACATGCCATTAACTCAAAATATTCTGAAAAAGTTGGAATGAAAGCGAGTAACATAGCATTATCTACAGTACCACCAACAGCGCCACCAGCTCCGTGCTTAAGATATGACCTTCCATATGCAGTTGCATTAAGAGACTTATTTAGAAATTATAAAATGAGAGCTCAAATGAATACTAAATACATGGATTCTTGTACAAGAGAAGCAACAGTGACTCACTCACTAAACCTTTTGATATCACAATTAACTTCAGCAGATATTCAAAGTACAATAACTCCTGATGAAGGAAGAAATGTTCCTTGGCATTATAATAATATTCATGCCGTAAATACTGCTAAACAAGCACTAGTTGGTATGGATGGACTAATGGATATGGTAGAACTTAAGAAAGAGGGATATTTACCTGAAAAGGTTAGAGAACTAAAAGAGAGAGCAATACTTTTCTTAGAAGAAATTATTGAAAACCATGGATATTTTAACGCTGTTCAAGATGGTTTCTTTGTAGATTCAGGAGAATATCCAGCAAGAAATGGAGATGGAATAGCTCGTAAAATAGATGCTGGAATTGCTGCTGATACAGTAGTTCCAAGAGATAGTGATTACTTTGCACCAGTATGTGCACATTTTGGATATAATAATGTTCCAGAAGAATATGAACATGCTTGTGATGCTATAGGAGGATGTACTTTCTGTGATAGAAGTAAAATTGTGTATATAGATGAATTAGATGAAGAAGATAATGTGAATAGAAGATTAGAGAAAGTAAAAGAAGATGGAACTATAGTGCCAGAAGTTGAATGGAATAAGGACAAATATGTGTCTGTATCATTATTTATACCGGAAGAAGAGAGAATAGCAGAAGCAGCAGCTCTTGAAATGGGTAAAAATATGAACCTTACAGATGTTGAAATTATTCATAAACAAGTAATGCAGGATGCAGAGGGAACCTTAGTAGAAATAAAAGGTAGAGTTAACTTTGCAATAAAGAAAGATGAACTTAAAGTTCCAGAAAAGAAAAAATTGTTAGCAGATGATGTAATGAGAGAATATGTTAAAGAGCATCCTATTAAAGTTGTTGCAGCAACTGTTGGGGAGGATGAGCACTCTGTAGGATTAAGAGAAATAATTGATATTAAACATGGGGGCATGGAGAGATATGGAATAGAAGCTATTTATCTTGGAACTTCTTGTCCAGTAGAAAAACTAATAGATGCAGCTATAGAAACAAAGGCTCAAGCTATTGTTATCAGTACAATTATTACTCATAATGATGTACACACTAAAAATATGCAGAAACTTCACGATCTTTGTGTAGAAAAAGGCGTGAAAGATAAATTTATATTAGTTGCAGGAGGTACTCAAGTAACTAATGAAATAGCCAAAGCTAATGGTATGGATGCAGGGTTTGGAAGAGGAACACATGGAAATGATGTAGCATCCTTTATAATTGAAACTTTAATGAAAAGAGATTAAAAAAACAAAGGGCATACAAAATGTATGCCCTTTGAAATAGGAGGAAGTTATGAAAGTTGAATATTTAATAGCAGAAATAGGAAGTACCACTACAGTAGTTACTGCTTTCAACTTTAAAAATGGAGTAGAAATAGTAGGGCAAGGAAATGGATATACCTCTGTAGTTCAAGGAGATGTTACTGTAGGATTAAAGCAGGCAATTATGGAGATTGAAAATGGGTTAGGAGAATCTATAGAATATGGAAGAATGCTTGCCACTAGTAGTGCTGCTGGAGGACTTAAGATTACTGTACATGGACTTGTGCAAGATATGACTGTAAAAGCAGCTAGAGAGGCAGCATTAGGTGCTGGAGGCATTATAAAAATGGTTACAGCTGGTAGACTTCGGAAGTCAGATGTAAAGAAGATTAGGGATATAGATCCTAACCTTATTATGATAGCTGGTGGAACGGATTATGGTGAAAGAGAAACGGCTCTTGATAATGCTGAAATTATAAGAGCAGCAGATTTAAATATTCCAGTAGTATATTGTGGAAATGTTGCGAACCAAGATGAAATAAAAGATATATTTGAGGGTAAAGAGCTATATATAATAGATAATGTTTATCCGAGAGTTGATGAATTAAATGTAGAGCCTGCCAGAGCTATTATACAAAATGCCTTTGAAAAAAATATTACAAAGGCTGGTGGGATGGATAAAATTAAGGAAATGGTGGATGGTGCCATAATGCCTACTCCAGGTGCAGTTATGGAAGCTACTAAGCTTTTATATGAACTCATAGGAGATGTAGTAGTAATAGATGTAGGAGGAGCGACTACAGATGTACATTCAGTAACTGAAGGTAGCGTAGATGTCCTTGATATATTAGTTACTCCTGAGCCAAAAGCTAAGAGAACAGTAGAGGGGGATTTGGGCGTATATGTAAACAGGAACAATGTGATAGAGTTGCTAAATGACTATGAACTAGAGGACTTGACTAGAGAAGAGATAGAGCAGTATATCAAGCCTATACCTAGAACAGAGAGAGAAATTAAATGGAGTAGAATATTGACTCAAAAAGCTACCAATGTAGCTGTAAGTAGACATGTAGGATATATAAAGAGACATTATGGAGCAGGAAAAAAATTTATAGCCTATGGTAAGGATTTATCCATGATTAAATATATAGTAGGAACTGGAGGAGCTCTTACAAGATTAGAACAAGGTGAAAATATCTTAGAGGGAATAAAAGAGACAAAAGAAGAGGTAACTATGAATCCGAGAAAAGATTCTAAGGTACTAATAGATAGTATGTATATAGTAGCCTGCGCTGGAGTTCTTAGTAGAGAAAATAAGGATGCAGCAATAACTTTATTAAAGGAGAGTCTTAAGATATGAGAAGAAATTACCCTTGTATTGAAGTTAATTTAGATAAAATAACTCATAATGCCAATACCTTAAGAAAAATATGTGAAGAAAAAGATATAGATGTAGTTGGCGTAAGTAAGGTGTTCTGTTCAGATAAAACTATAGTAAAAGCAGTATTAAAAGGTGGAGTGAAGGCTATAGGAGATTCAAGAATTCAAAATCTAAGAAAACTTTCATCGCTACCCTGTGAAAAAGTACTTTTAAGGATACCTATGAGAAGTGATGCAGGGGCAGTTGTAAGGTATGCTGATATATCTTTAAATTCTGAATTAGAGACTATAAAGAAATTATCAAAAGCAGCTGTTAATGCTAAGAAAACTCATAAAGTTATATTAATGGTGGATTTAGGTGATTTAAGAGAAGGTGTATTAGAATATGATGTACTAGATCTAGCTAGAGAAGTAGTCAAGCTTCCTCAAATAGAATTATTAGGAGTTGGAACTAATCTTACTTGTTATGGAGGAGTAATTCCAGATGAAAGCAATCTTGGTAAGCTTATAGCTATAAAAGAGAAAATAGAAAAGATATTGGAAATAAAATTATCTGTGGTTTCAGGAGGGAATTCTAGTAGTATACACATGGTATTAGGCAATACTATACCTAAGGGTGTAACTCAACTTAGACTTGGTGAGTCTATGTTACTAGGTAATGAAACAGCTTACCAACAAGCTATAGAGAATATATATAGGGATGCTTTTATATTAAAGGGAGAAATAGTAGAGGTCAAAAATAAACCATCTGTTCCTATAGGAAAGATAGGGTTGGATGCATTTGGGGAAGTTCCTAAATTTCAGGATAAGGGTATTATTAAAAGAGCCATAATTGCACTAGGAAGACAAGACATAAAAATGGATGGGATGATTCCAGTAGATAGTAAGATTAATATAATTGGTGCAAGTAGTGATCATTTAATATTAGATGTAACTGAAGGTAGTAAAGAGTATAAGTTAGGGGATGTATTAGAATTTTATATGGATTATGGCTGTTTATTGCAAGCTATGACTTCAAACTATGTATATAAATATTATATTGATGATGATATGATAAATAAATGTAAAGAGAAAGAAATAGAAGGCGTGCTAGATTGCAAATAAAATAACATTGAGCTCTTTTAATAAAAATAGAAAGAGTATAAATAAATTCATAAAAACAGGGAAGTTCAATTACAAAATAAAACAAGTGATTAGCTAGAATTGTAGTATTTAGATAAGTTAATATGCAATTTAATTATCATATATAGTATAATCAGAATATATGAGTTAAGGAGATGAAATGAATATGATTAATTTTACCCAAGAGTTAGATAAGGCTATAATAAATCTAAATGAAAAAGGAGCTTTTTTAACAGTAAAATCTGGTGATGAGATTAATACGATGACTATAGGATGGGGAAATATAGGATATCAATGGAAAAGACCTACCTTTATGGTTATGGTAAGAAAAGTTAGACACACTTATGATTTAATAGATAAAGTTGATAATTTTACTGTTACAATACCTCTAGATGATAATTTAAAGAAAGAACTTACATTTTGTGGGGTAAAATCAGGCAGAGATTATGATAAATTTAAAGAGTGCAGCTTAAATTTAAAACCGGCAAATAAAGTGGATACTCCAGTAATAGATAGGCCTAATGTTTTAACCTATGAATGCAAGATAGTTTATAAGCAGGAGATGGAAAAAGACCTTTTAATAGATGAAATAAAGGACAGTTGTTATAGGGATAACAATTATCACGTACTTTATTATGGAGAAATTGTAGATTGTTATAAACTATAAATAAAAGACGATAATATCGTCTTTTATTTATATGACAAAATGAATTAATGATGTGCCACAATTAATTTAAGGTTTGGGGGACTTTTGTTGAATATTAATGCAGTAAATCAAGTTCTAATATTGTTTTTAATGATGCTAGTTGGAACCTATGCTAATAAAAAGAAGATTATTGATGCAAAAGTAGAAAAGGGATTAAGTGATTTAGTTATGCAAGTAACGTTACCATGCCTTATTTTTAGCGGGTTTAACTTAGAATTTAGTGAGAAGTTATTAAATAATGGGATTAAAATATTAATATATTCTTTAATAATTCATACAGGGTTGCTTGTCTTCACCAAATACATATATTTTAAGGTCGATCAAGAAAAAAAGCCAACTCTTAGATTTATAACTATATTTACTAATTGTGGATTTATGGGATATCCAGTGTTGCAAAGTATCTTTGGCAATATTGGAGTGTTTTATGCTGCAATGTATAATATGATTTTTACAATATTTGCCTGGACTATAGGCGTATCACTTTATGCTGGAAAAATATCCTTTAAACAGGCCGTAAAGGAGGTTATGAAGAATGCATCTATATGGGCTGTCATAGGCGGTATTATATTATTTATTTCTAGAATTAATATACCGGAACCAATTATGAAAACTATAGAGTTGGTAGGTGGAGTAACCACGCCTATTGCCATGATGATTATAGGATCTATGTTGTGTAGATCTAAATTAAGAGAGGTATTAAGTGAAAAAAGTATTTATTTTGGTTCTTTTATTGCATTGATAGTAACACCATTAATAGTATATGTAACTATGAAAACATTAAATCTAGATAGTGAGCTTATTAAAATTTGTACTCTCATTGTAGCAATGCCTGGAGCTGTTATAGCACCAATTATTGCAGCACAATATGATAGTGACTATGTATATGCATCCCAATGTATTTTTTTAACTACAGTATTCTCTATTATAACAGTACCAGCAATAATTTATTTCATTATTTAGATTTGAAGAAAGGCATAGATATATTTTATATATGGGTAAATAATTCACTTATAAAAAATATATTGACATATACACATGAAAGATGTAGAATAAATTTGTAAATTGATGAGTGTCATTAGCTCAGTTGGTAGAGCACCTGACTCTTAATCAGGGGGTCCAGGGTTCGAACCCCTGATGGCGCACCAAAAAATCTCCTAAGCTTCTTAGGAGATTTTTTATTTTTCTTCTAACTTAGGATTAGTAGACAACATATAAGCTAGTGAAGTCATATTTTTTTTAAAATATTATATTTTCTTTTAGTGTATTTTTTGATGAAATACTCCTTAGAGGTGTGTATTCTATACATAGCATATAAAAATCTATCTATTTCTTCAAAAGTATTATACATTCCAAAACTAATTCTTACAGTACCAGGTTGAGATTCTTTTGGTTCATACATAGCTTTTTCAATAATATCAGGAGGCAATTTTAATAAGGTTTGCATATAAGGATGTGCACAAAAACAACCACTTCTTACAGCGATACCAAATTCGTAGGATAAAATTTTAGCTAATAGTGCGTGGTGTATACCATCCATATTAAAATTAATTATACTTACCTTATTATTGTAATTTTTATAATCTCCGTAGATAGTTACTGAAGGAATGTATAGTAGATTCTCAGTAGCATACATTGTTAAATTCTTCTCATGATCTTCAATATGACGCATACCCACTCTAGAAAGTTTTCTTATAGAAGAACTGAGGGCTATAGCTCCTAATACATTAGGAGATCCAGCTTCATGTCTATCTGGAGAAGGAGCCCATGTTACCTTGTTATGTGAAACGTAGGAAATTGTTCCACCTCCAGAATAGTCAGGAGGACAATTATTGAAGAAGGTCTTGTCGCCTAGAAGCACTCCTGTTCCAAAAGGTGCATAAATTTTATGAGCAGAAAAAGCAACAAAATCAATATAATCTATATCATGAGGATTTTTAAGCGAAAAAGGACTGTGTGGTATTAGTTGAGCACCATCCACCAAAATTTTTGCACCATAAGAATGGGCAAGCTTAGCAATTTGATATATATTATTTTTATGACCAGTTACATTAGAAGCTCCTGTAACAGCTACAAGAATTACTTTTCCACTATACTCTTCTAACTTATTTTTTAAATCATCTAAGTTTAGTACACCTTTATTATCTACATCTACATACTTAACATTAAAATTTTCTCTCCAGGGTAAATCATTTGAATGGTGTTCCATAAAGGTAGAAATCACTATGGAACCACTATTTTTAAGAGCTAACAAGTTTGCTAACTTATTTATAGCTTCTGTACAATTTTTCACATATATTATATCGCAAAAATTTTTATTTGCACCGATAAATTTCATTACTTCAATTTTACTCGATTCATAAAGAGCAGTAGATAATTGAGATTTATAACCTTCTCCTCTATGAACAGAAGAGTAATAAGGTGAAACCTTCAGAAGTTCATCTATGACACACTTAAGGGGCGGAGTGGTGGCAGCATTATCAAAGTTTATACCCTCAACAGATTTTCCATCTGCTAGAGTTACTTTGTTGTTAACTCCTAGAACTAGATTCCTAAATTCATTATCTTTAAAGTTACTCATTTTCTAAACCTCCTTAAAGTGGTTATATTATATACTATTAAATTACCTTATAATTGGTACATTTATATAAAATACTCAGTGTTTTATTTAATAGTTGACATGATTACTCTGATTTGATAATATGAAAGTATAGTAAAGTACTCAACATTAAGGAATGATATATATGAAATTATCAACAAAGGGAAGATATGGAGTCAAGGCTATGGTTGACCTAGCAATTAACTATGGAAAAGAGCCTGTATCAATAAAGAGTATTTCCAGTAGGCAAAATATATCAGAATATTATTTAGAACAGCTATTCTCTGTGCTAAGAAAATCTGGACTTATAAAGAGTGTTAGAGGAGCAAATGGAGGGTATATTCTAGATAAAGCACCGCAAGATATTACAGTTTATGAAGTGCTAGAGGTTTTAGAAGGACCTATAGAGATATCTACTTGTTTAGATAGTCATGACTGTAACAATATTGATTGCTGTGCAACTAGGTTAGTGTGGAAAAAAATAAAAGACAGTATGGATTCGGTTACAAGGTCCATAACATTGCAAGATATTGTGGACGATTATTTAAATATGGCTAAACTAAAAGGAGTGAATTTCAATGAATAAACCAATTTATATGGACTATGCAGCTACAACCTTTACAAAACAAGAGGTTTTAGAGGAGATGTTACCATATTTTACTGAGTTTTATGGTAATCCGTCTTCAGTTTATTCAATTTCAAGAGAAACTAAAAAAGCTTTAGATAAAGCGAGAGATAGAGTAGCAAAGGCTATAAATGTGGATGCTAGCGAAATATATTTCACAGGTGGAGGATCTGAAGCAAATAACTGGGCTATAAAAGGAATAGCTTTTGCAAATAAGAATAAAGGAAATCATATAATTACAACTAAAATTGAGCATCATGCTGTATTACATGCATGTGAATATTTAGAGAAACATGGTTTTGAAGTAACTTATTTAGATGTAAATGAAGAGGGCGTAGTAGAAATAGAAGAATTCAATAAAGCTATAAAACATAACACTATATTAGTTACTATAATGATGGCGAATAATGAAATAGGATCAATACAACCTATTAAAGAAATAGGAGCCATCTGTAAAGAGAAAAAGATAGTATTCCATACAGATGCAGTTCAAGCGGTAGGACATATTGATGTAGATGTAAAAGAATTGAATGTGGATTTATTATCATTAGCAGCACATAAATTTTATGGACCTAAAGGTGTAGGAGCACTATATGTAAGAAAAGGTATTAGAATACACAATTTAGTTCATGGCGGAGGACAAGAAAAAGCTAGAAGAGCTGGTACAGAAAATGTAGCGGGAATAGTAGGACTTGGAAAAGCTATAGAACTAGCAGTGGAGAATTTACCTAAACATAAAGAGGAAATGACTAAACTAAGAGATAATCTAATAAATGGATTATTAGAAATACCATATTCAAGACTAAATGGACCAAGTGGAGAACAGAGATTGCCAGGAAACGCAAATATATGTTTTAGATTTATAGAGGGTGAATCTGTACTTCTAATGTTAGATGCTATGGGCGTTTGTGCATCAAGTGGTAGTGCGTGTACATCAGGGTCATTAGATCCATCTCATGTATTATTAGCCATTGGATTACCACATGAAATAGCACATGGTTCGTTAAGATTGAGTATAGGCGATAGAACAACTGAAGAAGAAGTAGATTATGTATTAGAAAAAGTTCCAGGTATTGTTCAAAGATTAAGAGATATGTCACCATTGTATGATGACTTTTTAAACGAGGAGGACAAATAATATGATATATAGTGATAAAGTAATGGATCATTTTACAAACCCAAGAAATGTAGGGGAAATCAAAGATGCAAGTGGTATTGGTGAAGTTGGAAATGCTAAATGCGGAGATATAATGAAGGTTTATCTTAAGATAGAAAATAATATAATAGTGGATGCTAAGTTTAAAACTTTTGGATGTGGTTCTGCTATAGCTTCTTCAAGTATGGCAACAGATCTTATAAAAGGAAAATCAGTTGATGAGGCATGGACTCTAACTAATAAAGCAGTTGCAGAGGCTTTAGATGGACTTCCACCAATAAAAATGCACTGTTCAGTACTTGCAGAAGAAGCAATACACAAAGCAATAAATGACTATAGGGAAAAGCAAGGATTAGAAGCTTGGAATTATGAAGAGCATGATGATATTCATGATCATGTACACGGAGAAGAATAGGTGATTAAATAATGAAGAAAAAAGTTATAATTGGCATGAGTGGAGGCGTAGACAGTTCTGTAGCAGCATATTTACTTAAAGAACAAGGGTATGATGTAATAGGAATTATGATGAAACTTTCTGATAATCCTGATTATGATGAAAATGATGGTGGATGTTGTTCGATTTCTGCAGCTAATGATGCTAGAAGAGTGGCTGATGTCTTAGATATACCATTTTATGTGTTAAACTTTAAGAGACCCTTTAAGACAAATGTTATAGATTATTTTGTAGATGAATATTTTGAAGGGAAAACTCCTAATCCATGTGTTATGTGTAATAAAACTGTAAGGTTTAGTGAGCTTTTAAGGAAAGCTAAGGAATTGGGTGTAGACTACATAGCCACAGGCCATTATGCTACAATTACAGAGGAGAAAAATAGATACATTCTAACAAAGTCCCAGGATGATAAAAAAGATCAAACATACATGCTTTATGGATTAACACAAGAACATCTAGCACATACTCTAATGCCTTGTGGAGAGTATTCTAAGACAGAAATAAGAGCTATAGCTGAAAAAATTGGGTTAGATGTATTTAGAAAAAGGGATTCTCAAGAAATATGTTTTATACCTGATAATGATCATGGAAACTACATTAAAGTATATGGTGGAAGAGTAGTAAAAGAAGGTAACTTTGTAGATAAAGATGGAAAAATCTTAGGAAAGCATAAAGGAATCATTTATTATACCATAGGACAAAGAAAAGGATTAGGTATAGCTTTAGGAAAGCCTACATATGTAATAGATATTATTCCGGAAAACAATGAAGTAGTGTTAGGTGAGGAAGAGGATATTTTTAAAACTACTTTAATAGCAAAAGATATAAATTTAATTCCTTTTGATAAGGTTCCAGGAACTATAACAGTAGAGGCGAAGGTTAGATATTCTGCTAAAACTTCCCCAGCTATTTTAACTCAAATAGATGATAATCATATCAGAGTAGAGTTTAAGGAAAAGCAAAGGGCTATAACAAAAGGACAATCTGTAGTTTGTTATATAGATGACTTAGTTGTGGGCGGAGGAATAATAGAACAGGTATTCTAGCATATTAATTGACAAGGATTTAGAATCAGATTTTTATTTTAATATAGAATTTTTATAATGATTAATTATCAATGTTCAATGTTCAATGTCCAATGAAAGAAGAAGCTCGTGTGGAGATTCTCTAGAAATTGCTTATTGACATTGACTATTGATAATTAATTTTTTAGTTGAAAACTTTCGTCTAAATTATGTTTATACTTATAAAAGTAATAATTTATTTTAAAAATAGAGGTGAAACCATGGAATATAGTGATAAGGTTTTAGAACACTTTTACGCCCCTAGAAATGTAGGTTCGCTGCCAAATGCAAATGGAATTGGTCAGTGTGGAGATGCAAAATGTGGTGATATAATGAAAATATATCTAGATATACAGGATAACATTATACAAGATGTGAAATTTATGACTTTCGGATGTGGTTCAGCAATAGCATCATCAAGTATAGCTACGGAACTTATAAAGAAGAAAACTTTAGAGGAGGCTTGGAGTATTACAAATAAATCTGTGATAGAGGCTTTAGATGGACTTCCAAGTGAAAAAATACATTGTTCTGTATTAGCAGAGCAAACAATTCATCAAGCAATAAACAATTATAGATTGGCTGAAGGGCTAGATAAGTGGAAAGATAAATACGAATAAGCTAGATAAGTATAAAATCTGTCACCATAGGGAAAAATAAGTATAGGATTTTCTATGGAGTGATTGAAATGGCAAAAAGTAGGGATTATATATATACAGATGTAACAGATATTAGTGGTAAAAAACTTGGATATATAAAGGATGTGTTATTAGATTTCAGTAAGGGTCAAGTAGTTGGATATAAAATTATTCCATATAAATTTATAGGAAAAGAGTTCAGTATATTAAAAGAACACATAGTTTATCATAATACAGAGGTAATAGTAAATAGCTTTACGAAAAAGGAATACTTAGATTTTTCAACTATTAAAAATATGTATGTTTTTGATGTGAACTCAAATTTTTTAGGAGTAGTTTATGAGATTTTATTTTCAGAAGAGGATTACAATATAAAGGGTATATGTATAAAAAGCAGTAATTTTTTCTTAGGATTTAGAGAAAGAAAAATTCTTTTAATAAAGGAATTGATATTGGGAGAGAAAAGCATAGTTTATATAGATAGGAAAAAAAATATAGAATGCAGTTGTTTACCTAGGATTAATTTAAAATTTAATTATAGGGAGAATGGGTTAGAATGAAAAAGAAAAAGACTATCTATAATATACTTTTTGTGCTTGGGATTCTAGTTATTATAGGAGCTATAATAATTGCAACTATTAAATTTCCTATATTCATTGAATTATTTGGTGTAATTATACTCTCTTTTGTAATATCCTATACTTTACGTCCTATATGTATATGGCTAGTAAAGCATGGAATAAATAGAAAACTGAGCTCAGCACTAATCATAATTGGATTAATTGTAGGACTAATCCTTATATGGGTTATATTAATACCAGCTATATATGCTCAGAGCTCTAATTTGAATGATACAATTAATGAAATTAAATATTATATACAAAGATTTTCCAGTAGGTTAGAGTATAGTGGAGAAAATGAAATATTAAATCAAGTATTGTCTACTGCTTATAGGAAAATGCAAATAATAATTTCTGGGTTAGCAACTAAAGTAATTGACAAAATTATAAATTTAGCAGGAAACTTAGCACTATTGCTCATAACTCCAACTTTAGCATACTTTTTTTTGAGTGATGGAGAAAATATATTTAATGGAATTATGAGGTTTGTACCAGGGAATAGTAAGGATATAGTAAGAAGAGTAATGTTTCATATTGATAAGGTTATGCAGCGCTATATAATTACTCAATTTGAGCTCTGTGGAATAATTGGAGTGTTAACCTATGTAGCATTGTTAATAAGTGGGGTAAAATATCCACTTATACTTGCTATAATAAATGCTATATTTAACATTATTCCATACTTTGGTCCAATTATAGGAGCTATACCTATTGTATTAATATCTTTAATCATCTCAACTAAAAAAGCAATTGTCGTAATTTTTTGGCTGTTTATTATACAGCAATTAGAAGGGGACATTATATGCCCAAAAGTTTTAGGTGAGAGTATAAGTTCTCATCCAATTACAGTATTACTATTATTAATTATTGGCGGAAGTATAGGCGGAATCATGGGAATGATTTTGATTGTTCCAATATGGGTCATGGCAAAAATCATATATGATGAAGTAGAATATTATTTATTTTAAAAGGCGTATTGACAATTTATAGAACCTTACATATAATTATAAAATATAACTTAATATGAAGTGATGATAAGAATGAGTAAATATGAAAAGCTTACAGAGAGGAAGTAGATGGTGTGAACTTCTAGTGGTACATATTGAAGCTATCTTTGAGCTATAATTAATTAAGAGGCACTATGTTAATCATGTAGTGTAATTAGGGTGGTAACGCGGATAAACTTTCGTCCCTTATTTATTAAGGGAGGAAGGTTTTTTTATTTTATCTTAATTTAGTTATTATCCTATTAATAGATAAATCAATGAAATGTGTATATCAGGAGGTAAATAATATGAATAAAATGGGTTTAAATGAAATTAGAGAGAGCTTTTTAAGCTTCTTTGAAAGTAAAGATCACTTAAGACTGGCAAGTTTTCCACTGGTACCTAAAAGTGATAAGAGTTTGTTATTAATTAATGCAGGAATGGCTCCTCTTAAGCCATATTTTACTGGATTACAAACTCCGCCGAATAAAAGGATAACTACTTGTCAGAAATGTATCAGGACTGGAGATATAGAGAACGTAGGAAAGACATCAAGACATGGTACATTCTTTGAAATGCTTGGAAACTTTTCCTTTGGAGATTATTTTAAAGAGGAAATAATTATTTGGGCTTGGGAATATGTAACAGACGTGTTAAAACTAGAAAAGAATAAGCTTTATGTTACTATTTATACTGATGATGATGAAGCCTTTGAAATTTGGACTAAAAAAACAGATATAGATCCTACTAGGATATTTAGACTTGGTAAAGAGGATAACTTTTGGGAACACGGAGCTGGTCCATGTGGTCCATGTACAGAGATTCATTATGATAGATCACAGGATTTACCGCAAATAGAAAATATAGATGAGTTTTTAAAAGCAAGTGATGATGATAGAATAATAGAATTTTGGAATCTTGTATTTACGCAATTTGATGGCGATGGAAATGGGAATTATGAGCGATTAGCAAACCCAAATATAGATACAGGAATGGGACTTGAAAGAATTGCAACTATAATGCAAGGTGTAGATAGTATTTTTGAAGTAGATACCATAAGAAAAATATTAGACCAAGTATGCAGTGTTTCAAGAGTTGTATATGGAAAAGAAAAAAAATCAGATATTTCTATAAGAGTCATTACCGATCACATAAGAAGTGTTACCTTTATGATTGGAGATGGCATACTTCCATCTAATGAGGGAAGAGGGTATGTTTTAAGAAGGTTATTAAGAAGAGCAGCAAGACATGGCAGACTTTTAGGAATTGAAGATATATTCTTATATAAGTTATGTGATATTGTTATAGAATGTTCTAAAGATGAATATAAAGAATTGGAAGATAAGAAAGATTACATTAAAAAAGTTATAAAGCTAGAAGAAGAGAGATTTAGAGAAACCATAGATTTAGGAATAGATATATTAAAAACATATATAGATGAAATGAAAAAAGAAAATTCTAAATTATTGGATGGAGAAAGGGCGTTTAAGCTTTATGACACCTATGGATTTCCAGTGGAGCTTACCCAAGAGATATTAGAAGAGAAAAATATAGATGTAGATTTAAATGGATTTAATATTGAGATGGAGAAGCAAAGAAATACAGCAAGAGCTGCAAGGTCAGAGTCTAATTATATGGGTAATGATGATGGAATTTTAAATGAAATACCTCAAAATATAGAAACAGAGTTTTGCGGATATGATTCTACTTCCTGCCAAGGCACTATATTATGCATAATAGGTGAAAAAGGCTTTGAAGAAGAAGTTAAAGTTGGAGAAAAATGTGCAATAGTTGTAGATAGAACTCCATTTTATGCAGAAATGGGAGGACAAATTGGAGATAGAGGAATAATCGAAAATTCTAAATTAAAAGCTATTGTTACAGATTGTAAGAAAAATATTGCTGGTAAGGTTATTCATTTTATAGAAGTTAAAGAAGGAAATATTAAAGTTAATGATAAAATAACACTTAAAGTAGATGAAATCAGAAGGCAGAACATTTGTAGAAATCATACGGTTACACATATGTTGCATGAAACATTAAAAGAAACCCTAGGAGATCATGTAAATCAAGCAGGTTCTTATGTGGATGGAGAAAGATTAAGATTTGACTTTACCCATTTTTCAGCGATGACAGAGGAACAGTTAAAAGAAGTAGAAAATAAATTAAATAGAGAAATAGTTAACGCTTATGAAGTAAAAACTGATGTTATGTCAATAGAAGAAGCAAAGGAAAAGGGTGCAGTAGCATTATTTGATGATAAATATAAAGAAGATGTTAGAGTTGTTTCTGTAGGTGATTATAGCAAAGAGCTTTGTGGAGGAACTCATGTTAAGAATTCAGGAGAGATTGGACTTTTTAAGATAGTTAGTGAAGCAGGGGTGGCTGCAGGAGTTAGGAGAATAGAAGCTATTACTTCTGAAAAGGCTGTAAATTATGTTGAAGAAAAGGAAAACATGATAAAAGAAATATGTGCTACATTAAAGTGTAATGAAAAAGAGATAATTAATAAAATAGCATCTTTATTGTCTAATGTTAAAGAAAAAGAAAAAGAACTACAAAATTTAAAAGAAAAACTTACAAATGGAATAGAAGATGAAATATTAGACAAAATAGTAGAGGTAAAGGGAGTTAAAGTGGTAGCTGCTGCTGTTAAGGATGTAGATGGTGAAATTTTAAGAAATCTATGTGATAAGCTAAGAAATAAAGTTTCAGAAGGTGTAGTAGTGCTTGGTAGTAGCATGGGAGATAAGGTTCAATTTGTTGCAATGGCTACCAAGGATGTTGTAGCAAGAGGGGTACATTGTGGAAAAATAATTAAAGAAGTTGCAACCATAGCCGGTGGTGGAGGTGGCGGAAGACCTGACATGGCTCAAGCAGGTGGAAAGTTACCAGAGAAGCTAGAAGAAGCTATTGCTAGTGTGGCTTCAGTTGTAGAAACTTTAGTAAAGTAGTATACTTTTTGTATATAATGCATTATAATATATCTAAGATAAATGGTAATTAAAGATTTTAAGAAGGTGATATAGTGGATAAGCAACATACAGTTCAGTTTGATGTAAATAAAGATAAAAAAGATATGACTAAGATAATATTAACTGACGTATATAAAGCTTTAAAAGAAAAGGGATATAACCCTGTAAACCAGTTAGTTGGATATCTCATATCTGGCGACCCAACCTATATAACCAACTATAATGGAGCAAGAGCATTAGTTAGTAAGCTTGAGAGAGACGATATATTAGAAGAAGTTTTAAAATCTTATCTCGATATAAAATAAAAATGCCTTTATAGGCATTTTTATTTTAAAGTTATAAGCAAAAAATCCTATTAACTTGTTTGAGGATTAAAATATATTTTAAGGAGCTAGGCAATGAGAATACTTGGTTTAGATATTGGTGATAGAACTATAGGAGTGGCTATAAGCGATCCACTAGGATTTACAGCACAAGGAATAACTACAATAAGACGTAAAAATGAAGAAATAGATATTGAAGAGATAAAGAAAATTTGTAGGGAATACAATGTGGAAACTATAATCTCAGGAATGCCTAAAAATATGAATGGAACCATTGGAGAGCAAGCTGAAAAAGTTAAAAATTTTTGTGCGATTCTAAAGGAGCATATTGATATTGAAATAAAATTTTGGGACGAGAGACTTACTACGGTTGCAGCGCATAAAGCTATGTTAGAAGCCGATATGTCGAGAAAAAAAAGAAAGACGTTGGTTGATAAAATAGCTGCTACATATATATTACAAGGATATTTAGATAGCATATATTAATATGAAGGAGGGAAGAAATGGATAACTTTTTAGAAAAAATAACATTAACTGATGAAGATGGGCAAGAAGTAGACTTTGATGTAATAACAAAATTAGAAGTAGAGACAGATGAATATTTTATAGTTACTTTATCTGATGAGGATAGTGATGAAGCCATAGCTCTTAAAGTTGTTAAAGGAGAAAATGGTGAGGAAATGTTCGAAACTGTAGAGGATGATGAGGAGTTTAGTATAGTTGTAGATGCTTATGAAACCTTATGTGAAGAAGGTCTAATATAGAGTATTAGCGTTTGTGAATTAAAAAATAGAGAGGGAAGTGTTGATTTAATGTCTAAGGAAATATTAGAAAATTTAAAAAATGTATTAAAAGATAAAGGATATAAATTAACCCCTCAAAGACGAGCGATTCTTAATGAAATTATAGACAATCAAGGATCTCATCTTACTACTGAGGAAATTTATGATTTAGTTAAGGTTAAATGTCCAGAAATTGGTCTTGCTACTGTATATAGAACGGTACAAATACTTGAAGATATGGGAGTAGTAAGTAAACTAGATTTAGATGATGGATGTAGTAGATATGAACTTTGTGAAGAGGACGATGGACATCAACATCACCATTTAATATGTAATAAATGTGGAAGGGTAATTGAAGTTGAGGGCGATCTTCTTGAAGAGTTAGAAAATATAATAGAAGAAAAATATAGTTTTATGATTGAGAATCATAGCGTTAAATTTTACGGTATATGCGATAATTGTCCCAGATAGAGAGCTATAATAGTATAGTTCTGTGAGTCAATTATATAAATGTGGAATGAATGTAGTATATATGGCAATAAAGGAGGGTAGAAATTTGAAAAAAGAAAGAGACAAGATTAAAATAATTCCACTAGGGGGATTAAATGAGATAGGTAAAAATTTAACTGTTGTAGAATATAAAAATGATATAGTAGTTATAGATTGTGGATTAAAATTTCCAGATGACGAAATGTTAGGAATTGATGTGGTTATACCAGATGTGACATACTTAGTGAAAAATGCTGATAGAGTAAGAGGTATATTCTTGACTCACGGGCACGAAGATCACATAGGAGCATTACCATATGTTTTAAAACAGTTAAATATTCCTGTATACGGAACTAAATTAACGCTAGGAATTGTTCAGAGCAAGTTAAAGGAACATGGATTATTATCAAGTGTTGAGCTAAAATGTGTTAAGGCTAAAGATATAATTAAACTTAATAATGTATCAGTAGAGTTTATTAAAACTAACCATAGTATTGCTGATTCAGTAGCTATAGCTATCCACACACCATTAGGAGTAGTTCTTCATACTGGTGATTTTAAAATTGATTTTACTCCAATAGATGGATGTGTAGCAGATTTAGCTAGATTTGCAGAATTAGGTAAAAAAGGTGTTACGGTTATGATGGCCGATAGTACTAATGTAGAGAGGCCTGGCTATACTATGTCAGAAAGCACTGTGGGAGAAACTTTTGAAAAGATATTCCATAATGCTAAAGGGAGAATTATAGTTGCAACATTTGCTTCTAATATACACAGAGTGCAGCAGATAATAACTGCTGCAAATAAATATGGAAGAAAAGTAGCATTATCGGGCAGGAGTATGGAGAATATTATAGCAGTTGCTATTGAACTAGGATATATAGATATTAATGAAGAATCATTAATTAGTATAGATGCTATTGGGAAATATCCTGATGATAAAATAGTAATGATAACAACTGGTAGTCAAGGAGAGGCTATGTCAGCACTTGCAAGGATGGCATCTTCAGAGCATAAAAAAGTTAATATTGCAAAGGGAGATTTAGTTATAATATCTGCAACACCAATACCAGGAAATGAAAAACTGGTATCAAAGGTTATAAATCAATTGTTTAAAAAGGGTGCTGATGTTATCTATGAAGCATTAGCTGATGTCCATGTATCTGGGCATGCTTGTCAAGAGGAATTGAAGTTGATGCAGACTTTAGTTAAACCTAGATTTTTCATACCAGTTCATGGAGAGTATAGGCATTTAAAGCAGCATGGAGAATTAGCTGTTAAGCTAGGACTGTCTGAAAAAAATGTTTTTTTAGGTGAAAATGGTGATGTTATAGAACTTAATAGAACTAGCATTAAAAAAACAGGTACAGTAGTATCAGGACAGGTATTTGTAGATGGCTTAGGGGTTGGAGATGTAGGAAATATAGTTCTAAGGGATAGAAAGCATTTATCTCAAGATGGTATACTAACAGTAGTAGTTACCATAGAAAAAGAAAGTGGAACAGTAATAGCTGGACCAGATATTATTTCAAGAGGATTTGTTTACGTAAGAGAGTCCGAGGATTTAATGGAAAGAGCAAGAGATATAGTGAAAGAAGCTTTAAAAGAGTGTGAAGAAAAACATATTACTGATTGGCCTACAATAAAAGGAAACATTAGAGAAGTTCTTAGAGCATATCTATATGAGAAAACTAAGAGGAGGCCTATGATATTACCTATTATAATGGAGGTATAAGTATATTATTAAGGTATTTTCAAAATAAATATTAGTAAATATACTTTCATTTGGTATTTAATATAGTTTTTATAACATTGACTTTTTTAAATCATAAGATTAGAATAAGAATAGTAAAAAAAAAGATTGGATACAAAAGTATCCAATTTTATTTTGTAATAAATAATAAAAAAAAATAATACTGGAGGAAAAATATGAATTTATATACAAGAGAAGATATAAGAAATATAGCTATAATAGCTCACGTTGACCATGGTAAAACAACTTTGGTAGATGCACTTTTAAAGCAAAGTAAGGTGTTTAGAGATAATGAAGTAGTTCAAGAGAGAGTAATGGATTCTAATGACTTAGAAAGAGAAAGAGGAATTACTATACTTTCAAAAAATACAGCAGTAATTCATAATGGAATAAAGATAAATATAATTGATACACCTGGGCATGCTGATTTTGGTGGAGAAGTTGAAAGGGTATTGAAAATGGTAGATAGTGTTCTACTTGTAGTAGACGCTTATGAAGGGGCTATGCCACAGACTAAATTCGTACTTAAAAAAGCACTAGAATTAAAACTTAAGCCTATGGTAATAATAAATAAAATTGATAAAAAGGATGAAAGAGCTGCCGAAGTTATTGACGAGATATTTGACTTATTTGTTGAACTTGGAGCAAGTGATGAGCAATTAGATTTTAAGATAATCTATGCTTCAGCAAGAAGTGGATTTGCTAAGGATGAATTAGAGAATGAATCTAAGGATATGGAACCATTATTTGAGGCCATTATACAAAATGTAAATCCACCGAAAGGCTATGTGGACGAGCCACTTCAAATGCTTGTAACTTCTATAGATTATAATGAATATGTAGGTAAAATAGGAATAGGTAAAGTCGAAAGAGGAGTTGTTAAGAAGAACCAAACTGTAGCACAGATAAGAAAAGATGGAAGCATAAAAAATGTTAAAATATCTAATCTTTATGTGTATGAAGGGCTAAAGAGAGTAGAAACAGAAGAAGCAAAACTGGGAGATATAGTAGCTATCTCAGGTATACCAGATATTAACATTGGAGAAACTATAGCAGATAATGCTAGTCCAGAAGCATTACCATTTGTAGATATTGATGAACCTACACTTAATATGAATTTTATAGTTAACAATTCACCATTTGCAGGACAGGATGGAGACTTCGTAACTTCTAGACATTTAAGAGACAGACTTATGAAAGAGCTTGAAACTAATGTAAGTTTGAGAGTGGAAGAAACAGATTCAGCTGATTCATTTAAGGTAAGTGGAAGAGGAGAGCTTCATTTATCTATATTAATTGAAACTATGAGAAGAGAAGGTTATGAGTTCCAAGTATCAAAACCAACAGTTATATATAAAAGAAATGAAGAAGGAAAATTGCTTGAACCTATCGAAGATTTAACTATAGATGTACCAGAAGAGTACATGGGAGTAGTTATGGAAAAATTAGGGCCAAGAAAAGCTGAAATGGTTAATATGACAAGTGCAATTAATGGATATACAAGATTAGAGTTTAAAATACCTTCTAGAGGATTAATAGGATTTAGAAACGAATTTATGACGGATACTAGAGGAAATGGTATAATGAACCATGTACTAGAAGGATATGAGGAATTTAGAGGAGATATTCCAGAGAGAAGTAGAGGATCTCTTGTAGTTTTTGAAGCAGGAGAGTCAATTACTTATGGATTGTTTAATGCACAAGAAAGAGGAAACTTATTTATAGGACCAGGAGTTCCAGTATATCAAGGAATGGTATGTGGAGAATGTTCAAGAGCTGACGATATAGAGGTAAATGTATGTAAGAGAAAACATTTATCGAACACAAGAGCATCTGGTTCAGATGAGTCATTAAAATTAGTTCCAGTTAATCCAATGTCATTAGAACAATGTTTAGAATTCATAGCTTCAGATGAACTTGTAGAGGTTACTCCTAAAACAATAAGAATAAGAAAAAGAATATTAGACCCAACCATGAGAAAAAGAGCTGCGTTAAAAAAGGCTTAATTAATTTTATATCATGAGGTGATGTTATGAGAAAAATCATAGGTATAATCATAGGAGTATTAATCCTTATTATGTTAGGCGGTTTTATATACTATAACTCAGTGACTAAAAATCCATTTACTGGAAATAGTGAATTTATGGTAGAAGTAAAAGAAGGACACTCCTTTTATGATGTAATTTATACTTTAGATAAAACGGGCAATATAAAAAGCACCACATTATCAAAGTTATATATTAAATTAAAGGATTTAAATGTAAAATTAGTGCCTGGAAATTTTAAAGTTCCTACTAATTCTACGATGGAAGAATTTATAGCTATATTAGAGAGTTCTGATTTGGATGAGAGCACTGTTAGTGTAACTATACCAGAAGGATATGATATAGAAGCTATGGCAAAACTTTTTGAAGAAAAAGGTTTATTTTCTAAGGATGAATTTACAAAAGCTGTGAAGGAATTTGAAACACCAAATTATATATCTAAAGTTGAAGGACAAAAATATGCTATGGAGGGATTTTTATTTCCTGATACTTATAAGATAGTAAAGGGAGAAACACCGACAGAAGTTATATCTATGATGAATAAAAGGTTTGATGAGATTATTAAAGATGTAGCAGAATCATCTCAAAAAGAAATTAAGGATATTTATAGAACTGTTTCTATGGCTTCCATTGTTGAGAAAGAAGCTGTAGCTGAAGGAGAAAGACCTATAGTAGCATCTGTTTTTTATAATAGATTAGGAATAAATATGAAATTTCAATCTTGTGCTACAGTATTATATTCATTAGGTGAATATAAAGAAAAGTTATATGAGAAAGACCTAGAAGTACAATCTCCATATAACACTTATTTAGTAGATGGATATCCTATAGGACCTATTTGTTCGCCAGGGAAATCATCTTTAATGGCAGCTGTGAATCCACAAGACACAAACTATTTATATTTTGTTGCTAACAATGATGGAACGCATTTCTTTACAGATGATTATAGTGAATTTTTAAAAGTGAAAGAGAAAACACAAGGATTTTAGCAGTAGTTATAAGTTCAAAATAATTTGAACTTATAACTTTATGTATATAGAGAAGAAAAAGTTTTTAATAGTGTATACGGAGGTTAATATGAGTGGAGTCACACATGATTATATGGAGCAGTACTTAAGAGAATTAATACCAGAGTATAGTGGAGTTTTAGCTGAACTTGAAGAGTTTGCTGAAAAGAATTTAGTTCCTATAGTTCAAAAGGAAACTTCAAAATTTCTTCAATTTATGATTACTTTAAAAAAACCTAGAAAAATATTAGAATTAGGTACAGCCATCGGATATTCATCTATTTTAATGTCTCTAACCTCAGGAAATACTGTACATATTACCACCATTGAAAGAGATGAAAACATGGTTAATATTGCTAGGGATAATATAAAAAAGATGAATTTAGATAGCAATATTAATGTAGTTCAAGGGGAGTGTTTAGAAATGCTTGAGCACCTTGATGATAAATATGATATGATTTTTATGGATGCTGGAAAAGGTCACTATGGTAACTTTTTACCTCATTGTTTAAGAATGCTTAAAGATGATGGAGTTATAATAGCAGACAATGTGTTATTTAGAGGAATGGTTGCAAATAAAGAATTAGTAAAAAGAAGAAAAATAACTATTGTAAAAAGAATGAAAAGCTATTTAGATATAGTTTCAAAGGATAAAGACTTAGTTACAACTGTACTTCCAATGGGAGATGGAATAGCATTAACAATAAGGAGGGACCAAAATGATAAAACCAGAATTATTAGCACCAGCAGGTAATTTAGAAAAATTAAAAGCAGCTATTAACTTTGGAGCAGATGCGGTTTATTTAGGCGGAAACAAACTTAATTTAAGAGCTTTTGCAGATAATTTTACCAATGAACAGTTAATAGAGGGGCTAGAATTTGCCCATACTAGAGGTAAAAAGGTATATGTTACCTTAAATGTATTTCCACATAATGAAGATTTAGATGGATTAGAAGATTATTTAATAGAATTGTATAATATGGGTGTAGATGCAATAATAGTTTCAGACCCAGGAATTATTATGACAGCTAGAGAAGTGGTTCCTAATCTAGAGATTCATTTAAGCACTCAAGCAAATACGGTTAACTGGAAAACTTGTGAGTTTTGGCATAAGATGGGCGTTAAGAGGATTGTTTTAGCAAGAGAACTGTCTTTAGATGAGATTAAAAATACTAAAAGTAAAATTCCAGAAACCTTAGAATTAGAGGTATTTATACATGGTTCTATGTGCATGTCATACTCAGGTAGATGTCTTCTTTCTAACTATATGACAGGAAGAGATGCAAATAGAGGTGGATGTGCTCAACCATGCAGATATAAATATCACTTAGTTGAAGAAAAAAGAGAGGGAGAATACTACCCAATAGTAGAAGATGAAAGAGGCACTTACATAATGAATTCGAAGGATCTTTGTATGATTGAACATATCCCAGAGGTTATTAGCACAGGGGCTATTTCATTAAAAATTGAGGGAAGAATGAAAAGCGCTTACTACGTGGCTACAGTTTGTAAGATTTATAGAGAAGCTATAGATAGTTACGTGGAGGATCCTGACAATTATAAATTTAATAAGAAATGGATTGAGGATTTAGATAAGCCAAGTCATAGAGAATACTACACAGGATTTTACCTTAATGAAGAGAATAAACAAATACAGAGTACTTCAGCGTATATAAGAAAATATGACATTGTAGGAGTTGTAAAATCCTATGATGAGGAAAAGAAAGTAGTTACTATAGAACAAAGAAATAAAGTATTTGATGGTGAATTAGTAGAGATAATGAAACCAGTTGGAGATAATATTGAAGTTAGATTAATGGACCTTCACGATGAAAGAGGCAATAAAATAGAAAGTGCTCCAAGTGCAAAAATGATATTTACTGCAATGGTTGATAAGGCTATGGAAGAAAATGATATAATAATTAAACCCAAGGAGGAAAACTAATGAATCGTCCAATATTAATAGGGATAACTGGGGGCACTGGATCTGGGAAAAGTACTATAGCTAGAGAAATATGCAAGAATTTTGATGAGCATTGCATAGCAATGATAGAGCAAGATTGTTATTATAAAGATCAAACACATTTAAACACTGAACAAAGAATGAAAACAAACTATGATCATCCTCATGCTTTTGATACTGAATTATTAGTAAAGCATTTAACTTCTTTGATTCAATGGAAATCTATAGAAAAGCCAATTTATGATTTTGAAATTCATAATAGAAAAACAGAAACAATAACAGTTGAATCTAGAGATATAATCATAGTAGAAGGAATATTAGTTCTTCAGGAAGAAATATTAAGAAATATGTTGGATATAAAAATATATGTAGATACAGATGCGGATGTAAGATTTATTAGAAGAATGTTAAGAGACGTTAAGGAAAGAGGAAGAACTATAGATTCCGTAATCACCCAATACTTAACGGTAGTGAAACAAATGCACGAGCAGTTCACTGAGAATACAAGAAAATATGCAGATATAATAATACCAGAAGGTGGACATAATAAAGTTGCTATTGATGTAATAATAGGAAAAATAAAGCAAATCCTTCATGATAAATAAAAAAAGTATATAATATCTCCCTTTAGTCAATTATTATGCTAGAGGGAGATGTTTTTTTATGAGATTTAATAGCCAGAAGCATGCAGTAAAAAGAATGTATACTTTTTGTGGACTTATTACTGTTTTATTTTTTCTACTTGTTGTTAGACTATTTTCTATTCAAATAAAAGAAGGAGAAGAATTAGCTGTATCAGCAAATTCTCAATATTATTATGAAGAAAATACAAGTGATCTAAACCTTAAGCTTTTAGATAGAAATAATGAATTGGTCTTTAATTATGAAAAAATTTATTATGCAGTTATTGATCCTAAAGTGTTTTTTACTATGAACAATGAAAGTATGTTTAAGGATATGAGAAATATTGCTTATGTACTTAGAACATATGATAAAGATTATGATTTGGACTTACTACAATATGATATAGAAAAAGGGAAAAAGCATTATGCTATTGATAATCAATGTTATGAAAAGCTTAGGGAAATAAAAGATGTTAAAGGTATATATACTTACGAATTTATGAAATCAAATAAAGCTAAGGATTGGAATATTAAAAATTTGTTAATTAATAATAGAAAATATTCAAATGATAAGGAGCTTAAGGATGAGGGAACTTTAGAAAGAGATTTATACGAGTATACGAAAAATAATAAAGTAGATAAGATTATATTTGAAAAAGATGTGAGCGAAAAAGTAATTAATGAAACTAAAGTTGAAAATGCAGATAATAGGAATGTAATGTTAACTTTAGATAATGATATTCAAAATAAAGCACAGGAGATATTACAAAAGGAAGATTATAAAATGTATTCTCAAATAGGAATACTATTAATGGAAAGTAATACAGGGGATATATTAGCCATGGCACAAAAAGATGATAAACTATCAAATGTAAATATAGGAGTGCCTAGTGGAAATGGATTTTTAATAGGATCAGTGTTTAAAACTATTGTTTATGAAGCTGCATTGAACAATAATTTAATAACTACAGATGAAATCTTCGATATACAAAATATTTTTGAACGTAAAAAAAATAACGAAAAGGCATCTAATGTATCTAGGGCCTATGCTATATCTTCAAATGATATATTTGCTCAAATAGGATGGAGGGTTGGTATGAATGTGTTATTTGAATATGCCAGCAAACATGGATTATTTGAGAAAGTATTAAATTTGCAAGATGAGAGAAATGGAATAATAGAAGGTTATGGTAAGGAGCACAATGATTATTTAATAACTAATACATCTATAGGTCAAACATTAAGAGTTACTCCAATAGAAGCCATAGCAATCCCTAATACAGTAGTTAATGACGGAGTGTATGTTAAACCTAGAATAATAAAAGAAGTACGAGAAAATGATGGCGATATAATAAATACTTATAAAACTGAGAGTAAAAGAATTTTTAATATAGATTTAGCTAAATATATGAAGAATGAAATGATTAATGTAGTTGAAAATCATGAGGGTACTGGAAAAAAAGCTAAACTTGAAGGAATAGAAATAGGAGGTAAAACTGGAACCACAGAATATTTTATAGGAGATAAAGAAGCTTCTGATGGATGGTTTTGTGGATTTTTCCAATATAATAATAAATATTATTCAATGGTAGTTTTTATTCCTGAAATTAACTTAGTAAATGATGCCGGTGGAGGAACAGCTTGTATTATATTTAGAGATTTAGTTGAAAATATAATAAATATGAGATATTTTAAATAGTTGGTCATGGTTTTCCATGACCAATTTTAATTTCAAAAACTTATTGTCAAGAAGGAAATTAAATTTTATAACTAAATATAATTCTAGCTATATAATAGGAAACAAATTATCTCTACTTGAATATTATATTAATAAGCATTATTAGGGGGAACATCAATGTTCTGTTTAAATTTACTACTAAATATACTAAGTGAGTATGCATTACTTACAGGATATGTAGCAGGAAATAATTCTTTTCCGCAGCCATTAACAGAAGATGAAGAAAGGCATTATTTAAACAAACTAAAAGAGGGAGATTGGGAATCAAAAAATATATTGGTGGAAAGAAACCTAAGATTGGTTGCACATATAGTAAAGAAATATTCATTTCCCGGGAAAGAGGTCGATGATTTAATATCTATTGGGACAGTAGGATTGATAAAAGCAATTGACTCTTTTGATAATTCTAAGGGGACGAGACTTGCAACATATGCAGCTAGATGTATTGAAAACGAAATATTAATGTTAATAAGAAATAACAAGAAAATTAAAGGAGAGGTGTATTTACAAGATCCTATAGGTTTAGATAAAGAAGGGAACGAAATTTCGCTCATGGATATATTGAGTAGCGATAAAGATTCTATTTTAGAAATAGTAGAAAATAAAATACAAGTTAAAAAATTGTATACTAAACTAAATACAGTTCTTCAAGAAAGGGAAAGATTGATAATAGAAATGAGATATGGATTAATTGACGGAAAGCCAAAAACTCAAAGAGAGATTGCAGCAATATTATCAATTTCTAGATCATATGTATCTAGGATAGAAAAAAGGGCCTTGAAAAAATTATTTAAGGAACTAAATACTAATATAGGTAATAAAAATATTTAATTCTATAGAGTACTAAAAGGGAGGAGGGCCTTCCTTTTTTTATTAATATAATTTCTAATTTAATTAATATAGATAGATTATAATAAGATGAAGTTTTAATTAACTATATTTATAATAAAATCTATTTGTATAATGTAGAAATTCAATTGCAACATATTAAAGTATATACCTTTACTAAAGCTATAAGAGATATCTAACATGACTATATAATATTATGAATTTTATATAGTCATGTTGGACATAATTCCAATAGATTATTATAGGAGGAGAGTAGCTGTGGAGTTAAAAGAAATTTTAAGACTAGCTGTGAAAATGAAGGCGTCAGATATACATATAGTACCAGAAGTACAACCTAAAATTAGAGTAGAGGGTATATTAGAAAATTTAACTAAAGACAGGTTAAGCAAAGAGATAGTGGAAGGTTACACAATGGAATTGCTAAGGGATAAATATGAGGAATATCAAGCTAAAGGGCAATTTGATCTAGGAATTAACTTAGAAGAAATAGGTAGATTTAGAGTGCATATTTACAAACAGATGGAAGGGAATACCTTAGCCATTAGAATAATACAAGGTACTATTCCTACATTAGAATCATTAGGCTTTTCTAAAATTATTAAAGAACTAACTCATATAGAAAATGGACTGATATTAGTGACAGGTGCTATTGGTAGTGGGAAGAGTACCACCGTAGCCGCTATGATTGACGAAATAAATTCTCATAGGCAATTGAATATCATAACGTTGGAGGATCCCATTGAATATATTCATAGTCATAAAAAATCCATAATAAATCAAAGAGAGTTAGGAAGAGATTTTTACAGTTATATAGAAGCTATTAGAGGAAGTTTAAGGAGTGATGGAGATATTGTATATATAGGCGAGCTAAGAGAAAAAGAAGCTATAAAAATGGCTTTAAATGCAGCAGAAACAGGGTATTTAGTTATATCTACTATGCACACATATTCAGCCTATAAAACTATAGATAGAATTATAAATTTTTTTCAAGGAGAAGAAGAGATAAGGGTAAGATATCAATTATCAACAGTGTTAAAAGCTATAATATGTCAAAGTCTTATTAGAAAAATTGATGGAAAAGGAAGAATAGCTGCTCAAGAAATAATGGTAAATATACCCGCCATACAGAACTTAGTAAGGGAGGGGAAATCATACCAAATCCCTTCAATAATACAAACAGGAGAAAAATATGGTATGAGGCTTATGGATAAACATATAGAAGAACTACGAAATTCTGGTATTATTGAATAAGCTAATTGTTAAGGAATCACAAAAAATATACCTTTATGAGAATATAAGTGTAGATTTTGGGATTTTATTTTTGTATGATACAAAACAAAGTCAATTAGCTATTGTAATTTTTTCACTTAGGTTTTATACTAATGTTAGAAATATAAGTAATTATAAGTGACATTTTATCAATATACTGATAAAATAAAAGGATTACTTGTATAAATTCTATTTGAATGATTAAATTTTGGAGGAATTCTAACTTTCTTGTTGAATATATTTCTTTGGAACTTCTTAGGGGAGGAGTAGGTGTAATGAAGGATTACATTGTTGGAATAGATATAAGTACATCAAAAGTATGTGGTATAGTTGGTAATTTGGGTGATGATAACAAAATAGAAGTTTTGGGTATAACTACCTATGATTGCCAAGGTGTTAAAGATAATAAAATTGTAAATATACATAATACATCTAAGGCAATATGTAATGTTATAAAGCACCTAGAAAATATTGTAGACAAGCAATTACAAGAAGTTTATTTCTCTATACCAATATCCATTTGTGAATCAGTAAGAGTAAAGGGGATTATACCTTTTTCGTCTTATAAAGAGATAACTTTACAGGATATAAATAATGTTAAGGATGCTATGCAGTTTTCAGTTTCTAGGAATAAAGAAATTATAGCTGTTGAAGTAGAGGAATATATAGTTGATGATATGAGAAATATAGACAATCCTTTAAAAATGAAAGCTAAAACTCTTCAAGGAGAAGGGGTTATGTTCATAGCTCCACTAGAGGAAGTAAATAAATTCAAAAGGTGTATGGAAGAGTGCGGTTTAATAGCTAAAGGAATGGTTGTTAGTGCATTAGGTATAGCTAAGGATACATTGAAAAAAGAAGAATTAGATAAAGGTGTAGCTATAATTGATATAGGAGCTACTAATACAGAGGTGACTACATTTAAAAGAAATTATTATTTAGATAGCTTTTCTGTACCATTAGGCGGAGACACTATAACTAATGATATTTCAATATGTCTAAATGTACCTAAAGAGAATAGTGATATTTTAAAATTTAAGTGCGGTAATTTAATAAAAGATACTTCTATGAAAAATCATAGAATAAGATCAAAATCAAGTGATGGAAAACTTATAGATGTTGATTATGATACTTTAGTTGATATAATATATGAAAGAGTTAAGGAATTGCTTGAAATTATTAAGACTAATCTTATTGAAAAAGAACTTTATAATCATATCAATGAAGTTGTAATAGTTGGAGGAGGAATTTCATTATTTCGAGACATTAATGTGGTTGCTACTGAAATTTTGGGAAAGAACTCTAGAGTAGGTGCTCCTAAATATATAGGTGCTGCTAATCCAATATATTCGACAGCCGCAGGTATTCTAAATGAAGTTATCAATGAAAATAAAGAAGTTGATTGTGTTTATGAAAAAGATAAAACTATAGAATGTGAAGAAGTTAAAAATAATAAGGGCATAATTTCTAAGCTAAAAAGTGTGTTTAAAAATTTTTCTAATGAGGAGGTAGTAAAGTGATAGATTTCGATGAACAAAATAAGAATATGTGTAAGATAAAGGTTATTGGTTGTGGTGGCGGAGGAAATAATGCTGTAAACAGAATGATTGAAGAAGGTTTGAAAAATGTAGAATTTATAGGTATAAATACAGATAAACAAGCATTGGCATTATCTAAAGCTGAACTTAAAATTCAATTAGGAGACAAGCTTACTAGAGGGCTAGGAGCAGGGGCAAACCCTGAAATTGGTAGAAAAGCTGCAGAAGAAAGTAAGGAAGAAATAATAGAAGCACTAAAAGGTGCAGATATGGTTTTTATAACTGCTGGAATGGGCGGAGGAACAGGAACAGGTGCTGCACCAGTAGTAGCTGAAATAGCTAAATCTATGGGCATATTAACTGTAGGTGTTGTTACTAAACCTTTCCAATTTGAAGGAAGAAAAAGAATGGTTCATGCTGAAACTGGTATAAAAGGATTAAAAGAATCAGTAGATACATTAGTTACTATTCCAAATGAAAGACTACTATCATTAGTAGATAAGAAAACTACCTTAGTAGAATCTTTTAGAAGAGCGGATGATGTATTAAGACAAGGTGTACAAGGTATATCAGACTTAATAACAATCACAGGATTAATAAACCTAGACTTTGCAGATGTAAAAACTATCATGGTGGATAAGGGACTTGCGCACATGGGAGTAGGAACAGGAAAGGGCGATAATAGGGCTCAAGAAGCTGCTAAACAAGCAATATCAAGTCCATTACTTGAAACTTCAATTATAGGTGCAACAGGAGTGCTTATAAACGTTACAGGTGGAAATGATTTATCTTTGATAGAAATTAATGAAGCAGCTAATATAGTTCAAGAAGAGGCAGATCCAGATGCAAATATTATATTTGGAGCTGTAATTGATGAAAACCTAAAAGATGAAATAAGAATTACAGTTATAGCTACTGGATTTGATAGTGATAGAGAAAAAGAAAAAGAAAATAATATTATGTTTGATACTGTAAGAAAAGAGACAAGTAAAGCAGAAGTTGCAGCAACAAAAGAGCCTGAAATAGTTAAAACTACAAAGGATGAAGATGATTTTGCTGTTCCAACTTGGTTAAGAAAAAATATGAGATAATAAAAATGTATAATAGAAAACAGTAGGGAAAAAATTCCCTACTGTTTTTTTGTTGTAGATTAATGTGAAAAAATCATCGTAAAATGACATAAAATTAAGGGAATAAAATAAGAACTTATGGTATAATTTTACAAATTTTACTTTTGTAACAGGTTATAATTAAATACAGGAGGTGAAGACATGGTAGTATGGTTAGATGTACTTATGGTGGAAAATTTTCTGGTGAATTTTTTCTTATTAACAGTGACAATGAGCACTTTAAAAAAAAGAAGTTCCCTATTAAGATTATTCATAGCATCCCTTGTGGGAAGTTCATATATAATTACAATGGTAGTTCCACAGCTTAATATGTTAACAAGAACTCCATTTAAGATCATAGTGGCAGTGGCGATGATAACTATCGTCAATGGCGGAAAAGAAGTTACAGCTATAATAAAGCATACCATAATATTTATATTATATTCCATGTTGTTAGCTGGTGTAACTTTCTATTTATCTATATCCAATGGAAATTACATAGATATAAATAGCAATATATATGATTTTTCATATAAAAATTTACTTTTAGCAATTATGGTGATATACATTGTAATTCACAGGGTTGTCATCTATGTAAAAGAAAGAAAATGTTTTGAAACTTTTATTTATAATATAGATATTTGTTTTAAAGAGCAAAAGAGAAGTATAAGAGCATTTCTAGATACAGGAAATGAGTTAAGAGAGCCAGCAACTAATTTACCAGTAATAATTGTAGAGAAAGATGTATTTAAGGATTTAAATCTAAAGGAATACAACACATATTGCATTCCTTATTCTGTTATAAGTGGGTCAACTGGTAGACTTATTGGAGTTAAGCCTGATTATATAACAATAGAACTTAATGGAAATGTTATAGAACAGAATGTAATAGTAGCTTTTTGTGATAAGAAACTAAGTAAGCATAATGATTATAAGGGATTATTATCAATAGGGATTATAAATTGAGGGGGAAGAGGTATGAAAAAAGTATTAAGTATTGTAAAAATAGCGGGAGAATGGTTTTACAGTTCTATTAATAAATTGCTCAGTAAATTTAAAATTTTTTCGCGACATATTTATTATATAGGGGGAAATGATGCATTACCTCCACCCTTATCGAAAGAAGAAGAAGAGGAGCTAGTAGAGTGTTTAGTTCAAGGAGATGAGAGCATTAGATCTATACTTATAGAAAGAAATTTAAGATTAGTAGTTTATATAGCAAGAAAATTTGAGAACACAGGAGTCAATGTAGAGGATTTGATTTCAGTAGGGACTATTGGTCTAATAAAAGCTGTTAACACATTTGCACCAGAAAAAAAAATAAAGCTAGCAACATATTCATCAAGATGCATTGAAAATGAAATACTAATGTACTTAAGAAGGAATAGTAAAATTAAAACAGAGATATCCTTTTATGAACCACTAAATATTGATTGGGATGGAAATGAACTATTGCTATCAGATATATTAGGAACTGACAGTAATGTAGTTTATAACTTTATTGAAGATGAGGTTGATAAACAATTATTAGTAATAGCTCTAAATAAGTTAAATGAAAGAGAACGAGAAATAATTGAATTGAGATTTGGCCTTAATGGAGAGCAGGAAAAAACTCAAAAAGAGGTTGCTGACATGCTTGGTATATCACAATCCTATATTTCTAGATTAGAGAAAAGAATAATAAAAAGATTAAAAAAAGAAATTAATAAAATGTTGTAAGGTTGTCTGTAGTATAAAAAATTCCTAGCAGGAGATAATTTAAATGTAACTATTCTGAAAGGAATGAGACCTTATGATGATCAATAAAGTAGAAATATGTGGAGTAAATACTTCTAAATTACCAGTTTTAAAAGAAAAAGAAATGAGAAATTTGTTGATAAGAATTCAAAGTGGAGAGAAAGCGTGTAGGGAGGAATTCATAAGGGGAAACCTTAGGTTGGTATTAAGTGTAATTCAAAGATTTAATAACAGAGGGGAAAATGTAGATGATTTATTTCAAGTGGGATGTATAGGTTTAATGAAAGCAGTAGATAATTTTGATTTGTCTCAGAATGTAAGATTTTCGACTTATGCAGTTCCTATGATTATAGGAGAAATAAGAAGATATTTAAGAGATAATAATTCTATAAGGGTTAGCAGGTCTTTAAGAGATGTGGCTTATAAGGCATTGCAAGTAAGAGATAGGTTAGTAAATAAAGATAATAAAGAACCTACAGTGTCTCAGATAGCACAAGAACTTAACCTTCCTAAGGAAGAAGTGGTTTTTGCATTAGATGCAATTCAAGATCCTATATCATTATTCGAGCCGATTTATCATGATGGTGGAGATGCTATCTATGTAATGGATCAAATAAGTGATAATAAAAACTTGGATGAAGGTTGGCTTGAAAATATATCAATTAAAGAAGCTATGAAAAAATTAACAGATAGAGAAAAATTAATACTAAATTTGAGATTTTTTCATGGTAGAACTCAGATGGAAGTTGCTGATGAGATAGGAATATCACAAGCACAAGTTTCAAGATTGGAGAAAACTGCATTAAAGCATATGAGAAAGCATGTATAAGAGAGCCTTTGGCTCTTTTTTAGTTCTATTATGTAAATTTAAATAATAAATATAAAGTAATGTTTGAGAAAATTTTAAATCTTAAGGGGGAGTGTATATGGAACTACCAATGTTTGCAATTAATAATCTTAGAATTATGGAAATTATAGATATTAATAGTGGAAGTAAATTAGGATATATTAAAGATTTTAAAATAGATTGTGAAGCGTATAAAGTAGTTAGTATAATAATTCCATTACAAAAATCAGGATGGTTCTCTAAAAAAAATGATATAGAGATACCTTGGGAAAAAATAAAAAAGATAGGCATAGATGTAATATTAATAGATGGCGAAGGCATAATTGACAATAATAGTAACTTATAAAAATATATTACTATATACAAAACACTTAATTTTTGTGTATAATCTTAATATAATACAGAAAAGGATGTGAATAGCATGAAATGTCCTTATTGTAATGGAGATGAAAGTAAGGTTGTAGATTCTAGATCAACAGAAGATAATATTGCCATAAGGAGAAGAAGGGAATGTTTAAAGTGTAACAAAAGATACACTACCTACGAAAAAATTGAGTATATTCAGCTTTCAGTTGTAAAAAGAGATTTGACAAGAGAGGTTTTTAACAGAGATAAAATTATAAATGGTATAATAAGAGCCTGTGAAAAAAGACCTATTTCTAGGAATGATATAGAGAAGATTGTGAACTATATAGAAAAGGAACTCAATAATAACATGACTACTGAAATAACTTCAGAGGATGTTGGAGAAATGGTGTTAAATATGCTTAAAGATATTGATGAAGTAGCATATGTAAGATTTGCATCAGTTTATAGAAAGTTTGATGATATAAATAGTTTCATGGAAGAAATAATAAAGCTTAATGGGAATAAGTAAAATAAATATTTTACTTATTTTTTTCTATAAAGATTTATAAGGAGGATTAAGGAATTTTGATAAACTTTAAAAATGAATACTTAGAGTATAGTATAGGTAATATAAGGGTAGTATTTACCACTAAAAAGAATGATAAAAGTTATAATAAAAATACTAGTGAAGGAAAAGAAAACTTAAAAAAACTTAAGTCCATATTTAATTTGGGTGAGATCATATATGTGAATCAAATTCATAGTGATATAGTCATAGATTATAATGGAAGTGAATATATACAAAGCAATGATGGAGATGGAATAGTAACAAATCTAAATAATGTTGCTATAGGAGTTTTTACAGCAGATTGTGTTCCTGTTATAATGGTAGATGAAGAAAAAAAAGTTATTGCAGCAATTCATAGTGGATGGAGAGGTACCATAAGTAACATAGTTGGAAAAGCAATTGAAACTATGGAAGTGAATTATGGGTCTGTTCCCAAAAATATTAGGGTATTTATTGGCCCTCATAATAAAGAATGTTGCTATCAGGTTAGTGAAGAACTCATAAATATGTTTAAGGAAAATATCATATTTAAAAATGATGAAACAATACATAATGGGAGATACTTAAATCTACAAAGATGTATAGAACTACAATTATTAGATAGACATGTTCTACAAGAAAATATAGAATTCTGTAATCTATGTACTTACTGTAATAGTGATATTAAATTTTATTCTTATAGAAGGGAAGAAGATAGAGAGGGAAGAATGTATTCTTTTGTATTTATTGAGTAAGGGGAGATAATTATGTTAGATAAAAAAATTTTAGTAGTAGATGATGAGGAACATATTCTAGAGTTAATTAAGTTTAATCTAATGAAAGAAGGGTATAGGGTTATTACTGCAGATAATGGTAAGGATGCACTAAATATGGCAATTCAAGAGTATCCAGATTTAATTCTTTTAGATTTAATGCTACCAGGTTTAGATGGATTAGAAGTGTGTAAAGAGATTAGAAAAAACTCATCAATCCAAGGGATATCAATAATAATGCTTACGGCTAAAGGTGAAGAGTTAGATAAAATATTAGGATTAGAATTAGGAGCAGACGACTATATAACAAAACCGTTCTCTGTAAGGGAATTAATGGCAAGAGTGAAAGCGATTTTAAGAAGAACTAATTCAAAACAAGAAGACATCACATTTAAATTTGGTGATATAACTATAGATTTTCAAAGACATGAAGTTAAGAAAAATAGCGAAAAGGTTGAATTAACATTAAAGGAATTTGAATTATTGGAAATACTTATAAAAAACAAGGGTAAGGTTATGACTAGGGACTTTTTGCTAGATAAAATATGGGGCTATGAATACATTGGTGAAACAAGAACTGTAGATGTTCATGTAAGACATTTAAGACAAAAGATAGAAAGTGATGATAAGAATCCTATGTACATTAGAACTATAAGAGGTATTGGATATAAGTTTAATTATGGTGAGGATTATGAGTATTAATAGGACATCGGGTAGCATGAAAAAAAAATTAATGGCTTATATAATGGTAGTATTAATATTTGTATTAATTTTTGTAAGCCTATTGTTTTATGCGATATCTAATTATGAAAAGGAGCAGAGAACAAAAGAAGAATTAACTATATATAATCACTTTTTCCAAAGCGATTTTTATTCTGAAAATAACAGTAAAACTAAAGAACTAATACAGGAGTTAAAAAATATTGGAGTGAGAGTAACTGTAATTGATGTAGATGGAGTAGTGATTTTTGATTCTATACATGATGCTAAATCACTATCTAATCATAATGATAGAGAAGAAATTATTGATGCAAGAAAAGATGGTGAAGGCTATGTTATAAGACATAGTATTTCACAAGGAAAAACAAATATGTATTTTTCTACTGTTTTACAAGATGGTAATATACTTAGGACTTCTAAAGAAATTTCATCAATATACAGTATAAATAGTTCTTATATGATTTTGTATATATTGGCTGGAATGATTATACTTGTTATATCTTTTTGGTTGTCAAGTAAATTATCCTACATAATAGTTAAACCTATTAGGGATTTAGATAATATAACATCTATGATAGCTAAAGGTGATTTTGGAAGAAGAGTAAGAGTGACTAGTAATGATGAATTGGGGAAGCTGGCAAGTAATTTTAATTTTATGGCAGATAAACTAGAAAATAGCTTAAATGAGTTAAAGGAAAAACAAAATAGACTTTCTGCAATATTAGAGAGTATGGAGAGTGGAGTTATTGCAATAGATAATACTGATAAGGTTATAATGATAAATAACTATGCAAAGAATTTATTTAACATTACTAATGATGTTGTTGGAAATAATATTCAAAATATATGTAAGGAAATAAACTTCAATAAGGTTCTTAGCACTAGTGATGAAGAGGTACAAGAAGTAAAGTTAGTAACTCCAATGTATAAGGTTCTTAAGTTTAGAACTGCGGATATTATAATAAATAGTAATCAGCATATAGGGGCAGTAACAGTTATTAATGACATAACAGAAGTCAAAAAATTGGAGAATATGAGAACTGAGTTTGTAGCTAATGTATCTCATGAACTAAAAACTCCATTAACATCTATAAGGGGATTTACAGAGACGTTAAAATATGTAGATGATGATGATACTAGAATTAAATTTTTAAATATAATTGAAGAAGAAACTGAGAGGCTTACTAGATTGATAAATGATATATTAATCTTATCTAATATAGAGCAATCTAAAGAAGTTAGAAATGAATATTTCTATGTAGACAAAATTATTGAAAGTGTTTACGATCTAGTTCAAAACCAGGCTAAAAATAAGAATATAGAAATTAATCTTAGTCTAAATAGTAATAGGGGAATTTTTGCAGATCCAGATAGATTTAAGCAAATGATTATTAATTTAGTTGATAATGCAATTAAGTATAATAATGAGGGTGGTAAAGTATTTATTTCTACTAAAAATTTAGATAAAAATATAGAGATAGTAGTTGAGGATACCGGAATTGGTATAAAAAAGGATTATATTGATAGATTATTTGAAAGATTTTATAGAGTGGATAAAGCAAGATCTAGAGTTAAAGGTGGAACCGGATTAGGGTTAGCTATAGTAAAGCATATTGTTTTAGATATGCATGGAAGTATAAATGTAGACAGTACCTTAGGTAAAGGTACAAAGTTTATAATAAAAATATGATATATTAGTAAAAGAGAACCTAACTCAACTTTGAGTTAGGTTTTTTACATGGAGTTTATTATCTTTAGATACAACTATTGAAGCGACTAGAGTGGAGGAATATGAAAGAAGTTTCTGTAGTTGCTGAGAAAATACGAAGATTATTTGAAAAATACTGTTAAATACATTTAACATTACTATAATACTAGTTTAACTTATATTGAGTATACTAAAGTTATAAAAATAAGAAATCAAATTGTAATTAGTGGAGGTAATAAAAAATGAAAAAGAGAGGATTGAAATTAATTATAGCAGCTCTTGCGGTGACTATTATAGGAGGAGCATTTGTAGGGTGTTCATCAAAAAGTGATGGGTCAGATAATGATTCAGGCACATCAACAGGAGGAAGTAAACTCGTTACCATTACAGTATCTGGATCAACTTCTGTAGGTCCATTGATGGAAAAAGAAGCAGAGGTATTTCAAGGCAAAAATAAAAATATAACAGTGGAAATTCAACAAATAGGTTCATCAGCAGGAATTAAAAATGCTATTCAAGGTGTTAGTGAGCTTGGAATGTCATCAAGAGAATTAAAAGATGAAGAAAAGAGTCAAATAAAAGAAGAAATTATAGCTTATGATGGAATAGCACTAGTAGTAAATCCTAAAAATACAGTTACTAATTTGACAATGGAACAGCTTAAAGGAATATATACAGGTAAAATCACTAATTGGAAAGAAGTAGGTGGCAATGATTCACCTATAGTTGTAGTTTCAAGAGAAGATGGTTCGGGAACAAGAAGTGCATTTGAAGAATTAGTAGGATTTAAGGGTGAGGAGATGATACAAACAGCATCAATATCTCAAGGTAATGGAGCAGTAAAAAATACTGTGGTAACTAATGAGAATGCTATAGGATATCTTTCATTTGAATTGCTTTATAAAGAAGGCGGATCACTAGATGATACAATAAAAGCTAGTAAAATAGAGAATATAGATCCAACAGCAGATAATGTACTTAATAAAACATATAAACTATCAAGACCATTTATAGTTGCTTATAAGGAAGATAAAATATCTGCTGAGGGTAAGCAATTTATAGAATTTATTAAAAGTGAAGAAGGACAACAAATAGCTAAAAGCAAAGGGGCTATACCTCTTAAATAAAAAATAACTAATAATTTATTACTCAATTATACAATGTTTCCCCAAGAATATTTAATACGAAGCTATAGGTATGAAATTTATGCCTATAGTTTTTTCTATTAAGTACATTATTTTCTGAAAATTACATAACATAAAGGCATAATTTATGTTATGTAAAATTTCTTTAACATTCATATAATATAAACTTAATTTTCAATGTGTAGAATAACCTTAAGAGGGATTTAAAGAGAGATATTTAACAGTAAAAATTACTTAATTGATTTGGAGGTATTATACAGATATGAATAATAAATATAGGGGGAAAAATACTAATAGTAAGTATATAATAGAATCCACATCTAAATATGTGTTTATGGCATGTGCGTTCATTGCGGTTATAACACTAGCACTAATTATTGGATTTGTATTTTATAAAGGCTTAAATCCATTTGTGTCAGGGAAGTATTCAATTATAGATTTTTTAACAGGTAGAAAATGGTTTCCGAGTTCAGGGAAATTTGGAGTACTTCCTATGATTATAGCATCTATATATGGTACTTTTGGGGCATTAATAATAGGAATTCCCATAGGGATATTAACAGCGGTATTCATAGTAGAAATTGCACCTAAGTGGATGGCAAAAATAGTTTCACCTGCGGTTCAGCTGCTTGCAGGTATACCTTCAGTTTTATTTGGTATATTTGGGTTAGCAGTGATAGTTCCTAGAATACAAGAAATTTTGAATCTACCCAAAGGGCAAAGTTTACTAGCTATAATCATAGTACTTTCAATTATGATGCTACCTACAATAATAACGGTTGCGGAGACCTCTATAAGAGCAGTACCACAAAGTTTTAAAGAGGCATCTCTTGCACTAGGAGCATCAAAAATAGAAACTATAGTAAAAGTAGTAATACCAGCGGCAAAATCAGGAATTTTAGCAGCTGTAGTACTAGGATTAGGAAGAGCGCTTGGAGAAACCATGGCAGTTATTTTAGTGGCTGGTAATAGTCCAGTAATTCCCCATAGCATAACTGATAGTGTGAGGCCACTTACAACTAATATTGCACTTGAAATGGGATATGCATTTGGAACACATCAAGATATGCTTTTTGCTACAGGAATTGTATTATTCTCATTTATAATGCTATTAAATATAATATTATCTAAAATTTCTTCAAAGGTAGGTAATTAGAATGAGAAAGATTAAAGATTATATTTACAACATATTATTTTGGCTTTCAGCAATAATAACTGTGGGAATTTTAGTTATAATAATCGGATTCATATTTATAAAAGGTGCAAGTAAGATTAATTTAAACTTTATTTTTGGTGGATATTCTGCGGATGGGACTGGCGGAATTTTCCCTATGATTATAACTACTATATATACAGTTGCGATATCTTTACTTATAGCTACACCTGTAGGAATATTGGCAGCTATATATCTTCAAGAATATGCGAAGCAAGGTAAGATAGTAAAGGTTATAAGATTTGCTACTGAAAGTTTATCTGGAATACCATCAATTATATATGGATTATTTGGAAGTGTATTCTTTGTTACTGCATTAAAGCTAAACTTCTCAATATTGGCTGGGTCCTTAACTTTAGCGATTATTGTTTTACCAATTATAATAAGAACTACAGAAGAAGCTATAAAAACGGTGCCTATATGGTATAAGGAAGCATCTTTAGGGCTGGGTGCAACAAGATTCCAAACCCTATATAAAATAATAATACCTAGTTCTATGCCAGGTATACTATCAGGAATTATTCTTTCTATTGGAAGAATAATAGGAGAGTCAGCAGCTATATTGCTTACAGCGGGAACAGTGGCAGCAATGCCTAAAGGCATTATGTCCAGTGCTAGAACTCTTACAGTACATGCCTATTTAGTTACAAATGAAGCTGGAAATATAGAGTTAGCATGTGCTGTTGGTATAGTATTGATAGTTATTATCTTAGTGTTAAATATTATAGCTAAATTAATTACTAAGAGATTTAGCAAAGCTAATTATTAAAGCATCGAAAAATAAGTTAATTTATGGGAGGGAACTATGACTATAATAGCTACTAAAAATTTAAATTTATACTATGGTTCTAATCATGCATTAAAGGATATAAATATTGATATTAATGCAAATAAAGTTACTGCATTAATAGGACCATCAGGATGTGGGAAATCAACTTTCTTAAGATCAATAAATAGAATGAATGATTTAATAGATTCAGTAAAAATAACTGGAGAGGTTAACTTTGAAGGAAAAAACATCTATGATAATTATGATGAGATTGAATTAAGGAGAAGAGTTGGCATGGTTTTTCAAAAGCCAAATCCTTTTCCAATGAGTATTTATGATAATATTGCCTATGGTCCAAGAATTCATGGAATAAGAGATAAAAGAAAATTAGATGAAATAGTAGAGACATCTTTAAAAGGGGCAGCGCTATGGAGCGAAGTTAAAGATAGATTAAAGAAGAGTGCACTAGGACTATCAGGAGGTCAGCAACAAAGACTTTGTATAGCAAGAAGTTTAGCTGTGGAACCAGAGATATTATTAATGGATGAGCCAACTTCAGCACTTGATCCTATTTCCACTAATAAGGTGGAAGAACTTATGGAAGAACTAAAGAAGAAATATACAGTTATAATTGTTACTCATAATATGCAGCAAGCAGGAAGAATATCAGATTACACGGCATTTTTTCTAAATGGGGAAATAATAGAATATGATAAAACTACAGACATATTTTATAAACCTAGAGATAAAAGAACTGAGGATTATATAACAGGAAGATTTGGTTAATAGGGAGGGATATATATGACGAGAACAATATTTGATAGATTATTTGAGGAACTAAGCAATGAACTTATGGCAATGGGACATAAGGTCGAAAAACAAATTTCAGATTCTATAACATCACTAGTAAATCAAGATATAGAATTGGCAGATGAGGTAATAAATAATGATGATGAAATAGATGATATGCAAACGAACATTGAAGATAGATGTATTAGGTTAATTGCAAAGGAACAACCTATTGCTACTGATTTAAGAGGTATATTTACCATGATTAAGATAGTTACAGATTTAGAGAGAATGGCTGATCATGCTGTAGATATAGCAAGAATAACAAAGCAGTTAGCTGGTGAAAAGTACATTAAGGCACTAATTGATATACCAAGAATGGGAGAAATCGTGCAAGAAATGATAGAAAATAGTTTAAAAGCTTATATTGATAGAGATCAAGAGTTAGCTTATGAGGTATGTAAGAGGGATGATACTGTGGATGCTATATATAGGCAAGTATTTAGCGAATTGTTATTACTAATGATAGAGAATCCTAAAATTTCAACTCAAGCAACAAGATTCTTGTTCATATGTAAATACTTAGAACGAGTTGCAGATCATACAACTAATATTTGTGAATGGACAATTTATTTAATCAGTGGAAAGAAAATATATCTAAATGAGTAGAAGAAATCTCTTATTCTTATAAAAACTGAGGATAAGAGATTTTTCATATCTATTTAAAAATATGAAATCCATTGACTAGAATAATTAATTGATATAATATAACATATTAGTGGACATAATGAAAATAATATTAAAATCACACTTTGATAAAGGGAAGTGATAGAATGAGTAATGAAATTAGCAAGGTGTTATATAATAGTATTGCAGAAGAGGTAGGTTTAGAGCAAGGAGATAAAATACTTACTATAAATAATAGTAGTGTTAAGGATATTATTGACTATAAATTCTTAGTTACGGATGAGGAATTAGTCCTTGAAGTTGAGAAGGCTAATGGTGAAATATGGGAGATTGAAATTGAAAAAGAATATGATGAAGATTTAGGCATTGTGTTTAGGGAAGCTATTTTAGATAAACCTATGAGTTGTCATAATAAGTGCGTATTTTGTTTTATTGACCAACTTCCAAAAGGTATGAGAGATACTCTTTATTTTAAAGATGATGATTCAAGATTATCATTTCTTCAAGGAAATTTTCTAACTCTCACTAATATGAAGGAAGAAGATATTGATAGAATAATAAAATATAAAATAAGCCCTATAAATATTTCAGTACATACTACAAATCCAAAGTTAAGAATAAAAATGCTACATAATAGATTTGCAGGAAACATCTATGAGAGGTTAAAGAAGTTAGCAGCAGCTGGCATCAAAATGAATACTCAAATAGTATGTTGTCCAGGTCTAAATGATGGTGAAGAATTAATTAAAACAGTAGAAGACTTAAGTAAGCTTTATCCTAATGTAAATAGTGTAGCAATAGTTCCTATTGGGGTTACTAAATTTAGAGAGGGACTATATCCATTAAAGCTATTTACAAAGGAGACTTCTAAGCAAAATATAGATTTAATGAAAAGTCTTCAAGATAAATATTTGGATAAAATTGGAACTCCTTTTGCAAGATTGTCTGATGAATTTTATATAGTATCTGGAGAAGCTATTCCACAGGAAGAACATTATGAGGATTATGAACAGATAGAAGATGGAGTAGGTATGGTAAGGATGTTATATAATACTATTGATAGAGATATAAAATTATTAAATAAGCATAAAAAAGGTAGTTTTACTTTTGTTACAGGAACCCTTATATATCCTGTAATAAAAGAAATAGGCGAAAAGATTGAAAGTATTAATAGTAGAATAAGCATAAGAAGTGAAAAAATTGTTAATGATTTTTTTGGAGATACTATTACTGTAACAGGGTTGTTAACAGGAAGTGATATTATTAATACTCTGAAAGATAAGGAACTAGGAGAATATATAGTACTTCCAAATAATATTATAAAAAAAGGATATGAACTTTTAGATACGTCAGAACTTATATTATTAGATAACTTTACAATAAAGGACTTAGAAAGTAAGTTAAATAGAAAAATTTTATTATGTGATTATACAGGAGAAAATTTGATTTCTATAATAAATGAACATTTAAAGGAGGATTAATATGGGAAAACCTATAGTTGCTATAGTAGGAAGACCTAATGTAGGTAAATCTACACTTTTTAATAAATTAGCCGGCAAGAGAATTGCTATAGTGGAGGATACTCCAGGAGTAACAAGAGATAGAATTTATGCAGAGGCAGAATGGTTACGTCATAACTTTACAATAATAGATACAGGTGGTATTGAGCCAGAAAATGAAGATATAATTTTTAGTCAAATGAGAAGACAGGCTAATATAGCTATTGAAACTGCAGATGTTATTGTATTTATAGTTGATGGAAAACAAGGATTACATCCTTCAGACTATGAAGTAGCACAAATGCTTAGAAAATCTAAAAAACCAATAGTTTTAGTTGTTAATAAGATAGATAGAATTGAATTGGAGGATAATGCCTTTGAATTTTATAACCTTGGTATTGGAAATCCTGTTACCATATCAGCAACTCAAGGATTAGGACTAGGAGATATGCTTGATGAAGTAGTTCAGCACTTTGATAATGATAATGGTGGTGAAAATGAAGATGAATACATAAAAATTGCTATGATTGGTAAACCCAATGTGGGTAAATCATCTTTAATAAATAAATTATTAGGTGAGGAAAGAAATATAGTAAGTAATATTCCAGGAACCACAAGAGATGCAATTGACAGTAAGCTTGATACTGATGAAGGAAAATTTATATTAATAGATACTGCAGGGCTTAGAAGGAAAAGTAAGGTTAAGGAAGAGATTGAGAGATATAGTGTTATTAGAACTTTAACTGCTGTAGAGAGAGCAGATGTTTGTATACTTATGCTTGATGCTACTGAAAGTTTAAGTGATCAGGACGAGAAGATAATAGGATTTGCCCACGAACTTAATAAAGCTATATTAGTAATAGTTAACAAATGGGATTTAATTGAGAAAGATAATAATACTATGAGTAAATTTACAGCTGAGATTAAATCAGGGCTATCTTTTATGCCTTATGCTGATTATTTATTTATATCAGCACTTACAGGTCAAAGAGTTAATAAAGTTCTTGAAAAAGCAAGAGAATGTTATGGAAATTACAATAAGAGAATAGCTACAGGAGTATTAAATGATGTAGTAAGTAAGGCTATTCTAATGAAAGAACCTCCAGTAGTAGCATTAAGGAGATTAAAAATATTCTATGTAACTCAAGTAGGAACAAAGCCACCTACATTTATATTTTTTGTAAATGATCCAGCACTACTGCATTTCTCATATGAAAGATATTTAGAGAACAGGCTAAGAGAAAGCTTTGATTTTAAAGGTACTGGTATAAAAATGATATTTAGAGAAAGAAAAGAAGATTAATATTAAAAACTGTGATGTATAATCACAGTTTTTAATATATAATAAACTTAATTTACCACAATCATTAATTAAAGAGATTTTTTAATAAGGGGAAAAATAAGTATATTATGTGTTTCAGGGTTTTAATCTAAGGAGGGATTTTGATATGACTAAGGTAGCTTTTTTAGGAGCTGGTAGTTTTGGAACTGCACTGAGTATAATGCTAGCTAAAAGAGGAATTGAGGTGTCTATATGGGCACATAAAGATGAAACTATAGAGGATATAAATATCAAAAGAGAAAATATAAAATATTTACCCAATATAAGTATACCTAGTAATGTTATAGGAAATACAGATATGAAAGTAGTTATTGAAAATAGTAATATAGTTGTATTATCTGTACCTTCTCATGCTGTAAGGGAAGTAAGTAGAGAAGCAGCTTCTTATATGAAAAAGGGTCAAATAGTTGTTACAGTGGCAAAGGGATTAGAAAATGGGACATTAAAAAGAATGTCTGAAATAATAGAAGAGGAAATTACAATTGCTCCAGTAGTAGTGCTTTCTGGGCCTTCTCATGCAGAAGAAGTAGCTTTAGATATACCAACTACTGTAGTGAGCTCATCAAAGGATATGGATGCAGCTGAGAAGGTACAGGATATCTTCATATCTAATAAATTTAGGGTTTATACTAATGATGATTTAATTGGAGTAGAAGTAGGAGGAGCTTGTAAAAATATTATTGCGTTAGCAGCAGGTATATCTGACGGTATAGGCTATGGAGATAATGCCAAGGCTGCTCTTATGACAAGAGGAATGAGTGAAATAATAAGAATAGGAGTAAAGCTAGGGGGAAAAGCTGAAACATTTAATGGATTAACAGGCTTTGGAGATCTTATAGTAACTTGCACTAGTATACATAGTAGAAATAGAAGAGCAGGAATATTAATTGGTGAGGGCAAAACAACAGAAGAAGCCATAGAAAAAGTAGGCATGGTAGTGGAAGGAATTAAGGCATGCAGAGCTTTTTATGAATTAGGAAGAAAAGAAGATGTATCAATGCCTATAACAGAAGTATTATATAAGGTTTTATTTGAAGGAAAAGACCCTAAGATTGGTGTGTATGATCTTATGTCAAGAAATAAAAAATCAGAGCAGTTAATATATGATTAATGGTATTAATAGCCTAGTCTTAAATTTAAGATTAGGTTATTTTTAATTATTTTTAGGAATTTATTTTTGAAAGTAATAATATACATTTATTAGTAATATATATATATTGTTAATAAGTAGTTATGGGAGGGGAACCTTGGAAAACTTTGATATATATAAAGATATAGCAGAAAGAACGCAAGGGGATATATATGTAGGCGTAGTAGGACCGGTTAGAACTGGTAAATCTACATTCATAAAAAAATTTATGGAACTTATGGTTATACCGAACATAGATAATCCTCATAAAAAGGAACGTGCGAAGGATGAGCTGCCTCAAAGTGGTTCTGGAAAATCAATTCATACAACTGAGCCTAAATTTGTTCCAAATGAAGCTGTAGAAATCCAGTTTGAGGGTGGATCTAAATTTAAAGTTAGGATGGTAGATTGTGTAGGTTATGTAGTTAAAAATTCACTAGGGTATACTGAAGAAGATGTACCTAAAATGGTTAGTACACCATGGCACGATTATGAAATACCATTTGAACAAGCTGCTGAAATAGGAACGAAAAAAGTAATTACAGATCATTCCACCATTGGTGTAGTAGTTACTACTGATGGAAGTATTACAGGGTTAGAGAGGGAGGATTATGTAGAAGCTGAGGAAAGAGTGGTAAAAGAGCTTAAAGATATAAATAAGCCATTTATGATAATTCTCAATACTACAAATCCAAAAACAGAAGCTACAATAGAACTTCAAAAGGAATTAGAAGAAAAGTATGATGTTCCTGTAAAAATAATGGATATTATGAATATTAATCAAGATAGAATTACCGAAATATTTGATACAGTATTAAAAGAATTCCCAGTAAAAGAAATTAATATTGATATGCCAGAATGGATGGAAAACTTAAATGGAAGTCATTGGTTAAAAGTTAATATAATGACTATATTGAAGGCAATGTGTAGGGATATATTTAAGGTTAGAGATGTTAAAAAATGCCTGGATGCCTTCAAGGGAATAGAGTTTTTGTCCAACATAAAAGTAAAAGAAATGGATATGGGAAAAGGAGTTTCATATGTTGATATAAATCCTAAACAAGAATTATTCTATAAAATACTTGGAGAGGTTTGCAATATCGATATAAAGAATGAAAATGATCTATTAAATATGATGGAAGTATTTTATAAGGCAAAGGTAGAATATGATAAAGTAGCAGATGCATTAAGAGAGGTTAATGAAACAGGCTATGGCTTAGTTGCTCCGCAACTTAGTGAAATGAAGTTAGAAGAGCCAGAAATAGTTAGAAAAGGCAGTCAGTATGGAGTTAAACTTAAAGCATCAGCTCCGTCACTTCATCTAATAAAGGCAGATATTGAAACAGAAATTCAGCCAATAATGGGCAGTGAGAAGCAAAGCGAAGAATTTTACAATTCTATCATAGAACAATTTGAAAATGATCCTTCCAAGATATGGCAGAGTAATATGTTTGGAAAATCACTAGAAGAGTTAGTGAAAGAAGGATTGCAAAATAAGCTATATAAAATGCCAGAAGATGTACAAGTAAAACTTCAAAGAACCATTCAAAAAATAATTAATGAAGGCAATGGAGGACTAATTTGTATTATAATTTAGTGTTATGAGAAGAACAGTGGAATTAGTGAAGTGCAATGGTAGGTTGCAGATAAACACTCGCTTTATTCGCTAGAGAAAAGCAGAGAGCTGCAGTAAAATGTTTGCCTTACTTACTAGTTAAGGAAGTAACTACTCTCTAGCGAAGTGATTCTCTACTCCTATGAAGTACTTCACTGTAACCTCTGGTTGTCATTATCTAAATAAATTGCTTAGAAATTCATTTAGATGTATCTTTTAATACTAATATTATTATGATATAATTATTTCATAACTTTATCTGGGTGTAGCGCAGATGGTAGCGCACAAGTCTGGGGGGCTTGGAGTCGCAGGTTCAAGTCCTGTCACTCAGACCAAAAAATCCTTAAAGATTTATCTTTAAGGATTTTTTGGTTTTAAAATGTAAAATAATTCATCATATTGAATAAAAATCAATTTATAAAAGAAGTATTAAGATTATAATATAATATTGAATTAGATAAACAAACTCACATAATTATATTAAATGTCATAGCATAAGACAATCTTTATAGCAGATAATAAGTATATAGAGAGGAGGAGATTTCTTTGAAAAACATAGAAAAATATATAGGTGAAGGATATAAAATTATGAAGTTTGAAAGAGGAGTTGACTTATTGACGGGGCAAGAAATTGGGAAAATTGAGATGAAAGCAATTAATGGTACTATTGATGTAATGACAGTTGATGATAATGGTGCAGATGATATAGAAAAAAAAATGTTCTATTACTTATCAGAAAAATAAAAAAATAAGCCATATTTTGTTATTGATAAAAATCATTTTAAAATATGGCTTGTTTTATTTATGCATCGCTCTATAAAGAATATAAATTTATAGAGTGTCAATTTAATTATTCTTAATCATTGAAATTATTATTTTTTATATAAAATAATAATATGGTAATGTAATCACTTAAATTATGGTGTAAAATATATTTGCATAAATAAAATATATTAGTGGAACAAAGGTGTTCTAGGAGGTACATAAAAATGAGCAAAGTTATTGTTATATTTAATGGTGGAACTATATCTATGAAAGTAGATGAGAAGATTAAAGCTGCAGTTCCTACTTTAACTGGAGAAGAAATAATGTCTATGGTGACAGGAATAGAATCCTATGCTGAAGTTGAATCTTATACTTTCTCTAGTCTTCCAAGCCCTCATATGACTCCAGAGCTGATGTTAAAGTTATCAAATTATGTAAAAAATTTTTTGGATAGAAAGGACGTAGATGGAGTTGTAGTTACTCATGGTACAGATTCATTAGAAGAAACAGCATATTTATTGGATTTAACTATTAATAGTGAGAAACCAGTAGTAGTTACAGGATCTATGAGAAATAGTTCAGAACTGGGTTATGATGGACCATCTAATTTAGCAGCAGCAATATGTACAGCAACTTCAAAAAATTCTAAAAATAAAGGTGTATTAGTATGCTTAAATAATGAGGTAAACTGTGCTAGTGAAGTAACTAAATCTCATTCAATGCATTTAAACACTTTTCAAAGCCCTGAATTTGGTCCTATAGGGATTGTAGATCACAATGAAGTAATATTTTATCGAAATGCTTTGAGTAAACAGTTTATAGAAACTGATAGAATTGAAACTCAGGTTTATTTAATTAAAGCTTGTGCTGGTATGGATAATAGATTAATAGATTTTTGTGTCAATGAAGGAGCTAAGGGCTTAGTAATAGAAGCTATGGGTAGAGGGAATATACCTCCTAAGATGGCGGAGGGAGTTAAAAATGCTATAAAAAAAGACGTAGCAGTAGTAGTGGTATCAAGATGCTTTAAAGGAAGAGTTTTAGATAGCTATGGATATCCTGGAGGAGGAAAAGAACTTAGAAATGCTGGAGCTATTTTTGGAGATAGTATGCCAGGACAAAAAGCAAGAATAAAGTTAATGTTAGCATTGGGTAAAACGAATAATTTAAGTGAAATAAAAACTCTCTTTGAAGAAGGACATTACAATAATACGAATAATAAATAATGAAAAATAAAAAATATACGTAATTTTATTGACAAAGTAAACTTAGTTTTGATATTATAATGTAGAAAAATGAAATATGCGTTACATTTTCATATAAATTCGACATTATGGGTCGAAAGTTTCTACAGGATACCGAAAATTTCCTACTATGAGAACACCTAAGTTTTATATTAAGTTTTATATAACCATTAGGATTCTCATTCTAGTGGTTATTTTAATATAAACTAAGGGAGAGTAACAATGGAGAGATACTTTGAACTAAAAGAAAATGGTACTAACATTAAGCAAGAGTTAGTAGCAGGAATTACCACATTTTTAACAATGGCATATATAATTGCTGTTAATCCTATGATTTTAGGAGAGACAGGAATGCCAATGGGGGCATTAGTAACAGCCACTTGTTTAACGGCAGGGCTTACAACCATATTTATGGGTCTATATGCAAATGCACCTTTTGCACTAGCTTCAGGAATGGGACTTAATGCTTTTTTTGCTTACAGTGTTTGTTTAGGAATGGGGGTACCAATAGGTGTTGCACTAGCTGCTGTATTTGTAGAAGGAATTATATTTATTATTTTATCATTAACAAAAGTTAGAGAAGCAGTAGTTAATTGTATACCATTGACTATGAAACATGCAGTTACAGCAGGTATCGGTACATTTATAGCATTTATAGGGTTAGTAAATGCAGGTATAGTAATATCTAATAAAGACACATTAGTATCACTTGGAGAATTTCTTTCTCCTAAATTTATTATTGCAGTAATAGGAATTTTAATTATAGCAGTTTTAAATAGTAAAAAGATTAAGGGATCAATGCTATGGTCTATATTAGTATGTTCAATATTAGCATGGATTTTTGCAATAGTTAATCCAGAGGTAGCAGCAGCTAATAGTATATATTTACCAGAGGGTGTATTTAAATTTGAATCAATAAAAGAGATAGCCTTCAATCTTAGCTTCAATACATTAACTGATAAAGCATCAGTAATTAATTTTATAACTATAGTATTAACTTTCTTATTTGTTGATTTTTTTGATACTGTTGGAACCTTGGTTGGGGTGGCGTCAAAAGCTAATATGCTAGATGAAAATGGAAATGTTCCTAAAGCTAAAGAAGCATTATTGGTAGATGCAGTAGGAACTACTTTTGGAGCATTAATGGGAGTATCAACAGTTACAACTTATGTTGAAAGTGCATCTGGAGTAGCTGAAGGTGGTAGAACAGGACTTACAGCGGTATTTACAGGAATATTATTTTTATTAGCTATGTTCTTATCTCCTATATTTATAGCTGTGCCAGGATGTGCTACGGCTCCGTGTTTAATATGGATAGGTAGTATGATGATGGAAAGTGTAACTAAAATTAATTTTGAAGATTTTAGTGAGGCATTCCCAGCTTTTATAACTATTGTGGCAATGCCTTTAACATATAGCATAGGTGACGGATTGACTTTAGGAGTTATTTTTTACACAACTATAAATATGTTTAAAAACTTGTTAAGTAAAAAAGAAGATAGAAAACCTGTATCCATAGTGATGTATATATTAACCCTATTATTTTTACTTAAGCTTATATTTATGTAATTTAAATATACAATAAATGGAGACTATTCAAAAAGGATATTAAAAAAGTTTTGAATAGTCTTTTTATTTTAGCAAGAAATTGCAGCATAAAACACAGTTTAGATGGATTTTCTTAATTTTTCTATTAAATATTCAAGTTTTCTTTGAAATTCTTTTATTTTTAACTTGAAATTGATGATATACTTTATGTATAATAAATAAAGAATTTAGGAAGCAGTGGAAGGATGCGTTGTTTATGATAAAAAGCATGACTGGCTTTGGCAGAGGTACTGGTGAAGATGTTAATTCTAACTATATAATAGAAATTAAAACTGTTAATCACAGATATTTTGAATTAAACGTAAGAATGCCTAGAGCTCTAATATCTCTAGAAGATAATATTAGAAAAATTGTAAATGAAAAGATAAAGAGAGGTAAGGTAGATATCTTTGTAACTCAAAATGTTATAAATAGAGAAGATGTTGAAGCTATAGTAAATGAAAATTTAGCAGATAGTTACATGACATGTTTAAGATCTATTATGAATAAATATGGGTTAAGAGATGATGTCTCTGTAAGTAATTTAGCTAGATTTCCAGAGGTAATAACGCTAAAACAAAAAGAAGAAGACTTAGATAGAATTTGGAATAGTATGCTTAGCCCATTAAATGAAGCGCTGAATAATTTGTGGAATATGAGAGAAGTAGAAGGAGAAAAACTTTTAAAGGATATTAAAAGTAGATGTGAATTAATTTTAAATCATATTGATATAATAACTGAAAGAATACCAGAAGTATCCAAAGAGTATAGAGATAAACTTCTTAAAAAAGTACAGGATATACTAGGGGATAATCAATTAGATGAAAGTCGAATTACCATGGAGGTTGTCCTTCAAGCAGATAAAACTTGTATAGATGAAGAGGTAGTAAGACTTAAAAGTCATGTTAATCAAATACTAGAAACCTTGGAGTTAAATGAACCTATAGGAAGAAAGTTAGATTTTATTGTTCAAGAAATGAACAGAGAAGCTAACACTATTACATCGAAAGTAAATGACTTAGAACTTACTAATATAGCGCTAGGAATAAAGAGCGAGATAGAAAAAATAAGAGAACAAGTACAAAATATAGAATAATATTGGAAATAAAAAATAATATTAGGAGGGAATCCATGAGTATAAAACTTATAAATATAGGATTTGGAAACATAGTATCGGCAAACAGGTTGGTGGCAATTGTTAGTCCAGAGTCAGCACCAATAAAGAGGATAATTCAAGAAGCAAGAGAAAGAGGTATGCTAATTGATGCAACCTATGGAAGGAGAACTAGAGCTATAATAATTACGGATAGTGATCATATAATACTATCAGCAGTTCAACCAGAGACTGTAGCTCATAGACTATCAACAAAGGAAGACGACCATATAGAAGAGGTAGATGATTAATGAGTGTTAAAGGGCAGCTACTAGTTATATCTGGTCCATCTGGAGCTGGCAAAGGAACTGTATGTAAAGAATTAATAAAAAGAAATGATATATGGATATCTGTTTCGTGTACTACTCGAAGTCCTAGAAATGAAGAAGTAGATGGAATAAACTATTTCTTTATTTCAAAAAATGAATTTTTAGATAAAATTGATGAAAATGATTTTTTAGAATATGCTGAGGTCTATGGAAATTTTTATGGTACACCTAAATCAAAAGTTTTACATATGCTAGAACAGGGAAGAGATGTAATATTAGAAATAGATATTCAAGGAGCTTTGAAGATAAAATCTTCTTATCCAGATGGAGTATTCATCTTCATAATACCTCCATCAATGGAAGAATTAAAAAATAGAATTACAGGTAGAGGAAGTGAAACTCCAGAATCATTAAAAACAAGATTAGAAGCTGCTTATGATGAAATAAGCTTTGCATCAAAATATGATTACGCTGTAGTTAATGACATTGTAGAAGAAGCTGTTAAGAAAATTGAGCACATAATAGGTGCTGAAAAATGCAGAGTATATAAAATGAAAGATCAATTATTAGGGAGGTTTTAAACATGAACAATTCAATGATAAATCCATCAATAGTAGAACTTTTAGAAAGGGTAGATAACAGATACTCATTAGTTGTAGCTACATCTAAAAGAGCAAGACAATTAATAGAGGGTCAAAATTCACTGATAGATGAAAAAATTAATAAGCCGTTGACATTAGCTATAAATGAAATCAATCAAGAGGCTTACGAAGTACAGATGGTGAAAGAAGGCTTAAAATAAAATGAGAGATGAAAAAACTGTAGTTATAGGAGTTACAGGAGGAATAGCTGTTTATAAGGCACTAGATGTTATAAGTAGACTTAAAAAAGCTAATATAAATGTCCATGTCATTATGACAAAATCAGCTTGTGAATTTGTGACGCCACTGAGTTTTCAATCCTTAAGCCAAAATATAGTGGTAACTGATATGTTTGCAGAGCCTAAAGCTTGGGAGATTCAACACATTTCTCTTGCAAAAAAAGCAGATTTATTAGCTGTAATTCCTGCTACTGCTAATATAATAGGTAAAGTTGCCAATGGCATAGCAGATGATATGTTGTCAACAACTATTATGGCAACAAAGACGAAGGTAGTATTTGCAGCAGCTATGAACACAAATATGTATATGAATCCTATTGTTCAAGAAAATATTGAGAAATTGAAATCTCATGGTTATGGTTTTATTTTGCCAGCTAGTGGAAGGTTGGCTTGTGGAGATGTAGGAAATGGAAAATTAGCAGATACAGAGGAAATAGCTGATAGAATAATATCAGAACTTTATATGCCAAAAGACTTAATGGGAAAAAAGGTACTTGTAACGGCTGGTCCTACTAGAGCTAATATTGATCCAGTAAGATTTATAACTAATAGATCCACAGGAAAAATGGGGTATGCTATTGCTATGGAGGCTAGGGATAGAGGTGCAGAAGTAGTATTAGTAAGTGGTCCTACAAATATAAAGAAGCCAGAAGGAATAAAGTTAGTAAATATAGAGACTAATGAAGAAATGTTGCAAGAGGTTTTAAAGGAATATGAAAATAGTGATATTGTTATAAAATCTGCTGCAGTTGCTGATTATAAGACAAAAAACTATTCAGTTCAAAAGATTAAAAAAGGTGATGGAGACTTATCACTAGAGTTTGTCAGAGACAACGATATCCTTATGAAGCTGGGAGAACTAAAAAGAAACCAAATATTAATTGGCTTCGCAGCTGAAAGCAATGATATTATTGAAAATGCTCATAAGAAACTTAAAAAGAAGAATTTGGATTACATTGTTGCTAATGATATAACTGCTGCTGATTCTGGATTTGGAAAAGATATAAATAGAGTAACTATTATAAATGCCCAAGGAGAAAAAAGAGCCTTGGATGCTATGAGTAAAAAATCAGTAGCATGTGAACTATTCAATACAATCTTAAAAGATATGAAGAAGTAAAGCGACAAAGTCGCTTTTTTTCTTACAATTAAAAGAAAGGAGGAATTATATGAGTAAGTATGTAGGAGTCATAGTAAATAGTGAAGCCTTAACTTTAGATAAAATTTTCACTTATAAAGTCCCTAAGAATTTAGAGGAAAAAATAAATATAGGTAGATGTGTAACTGTTCCTTTTGGAAAAGGAAATAAGAAAATATATGGTTTTATAGTAGAAATAATAGATTATATAGAAGATGATGAAAAGATAAAAGAAGTATTGTCAATAGATGATAGTATGGATGTAATAACCCTAAAGAATCTAGAATTAATTAAGATTATGAGAGAAAAATATCTATGTACCTATTTAGAAGGAATTAAAGTAATGATTCCAAATGGATTATTAAAGGGTATTAATTTTAAAACCAAGAAAGTTATATCAATAGGAATACCCCTAGAAGGGAAATATAAAAAGACTACATATTTGGATATAATAGGTTTTATAAAAGAAAATAATGGGAAATATACAAAGACGGATTTATCAAAGGATTTCAAGTTATCTTTATCTTCAATAAATACTCTAATTAAACATAACTTTCTAAAAGTAGAGGACAACATTATTAATAGATATAATGATAAAATATATGAAAATTATGAAGAAAAAATATTAACGTCTTATCAACAACAGGCCTTTGACACCATAATAAATAGCAATGATAGAAATTTTTTGATTCATGGAATAACAGGAAGTGGAAAGACTGAGATATATATGGCTCTAGTGAAAGAAATGATTGCAAGGAAAAAGGATTCCATAATTTTAATTCCAGAAATATCTCTTACCCCACAAATGGTAGAACGATTTAAAGGTAGATTTGGAAGGGATATAGCTATATTCCATAGCAAACTCTCTGATGGCGAGAGATTTGATGAATGGATGAGAGTAAAACTTGGAAAAGTAAAGGTAGCAATTGGTGCAAGATCAGCTATTTTTTTACCCTTTTCAAATTTAGGGTTAATAATAATTGATGAAGAACATGAGAGTAGTTATAAATCAGATAGTGATCCTAAATATAATGCAAGAGAAATAGCCAAATTTAAAAGTGATATAGAGGGATGCAAGGTAGTGTTAGGTTCTGCCACCCCATCTGTAGAGACCTATTATAGAGGGCTAAGGGGAGAGTATAAAATCATAACATTAGAAAAAAGGGTATCAGGGGCAGAGCTACCCCAGGTAGAGATTGTTGATATGAGAGAAGAATTAAAAAATGGAAATAAATCTATGTTTAGTAGAGCACTATATGAAAATATTCAGCAAGTGTTAGAAGAGAAAAATCAAATACTCTTATTTTTAAATAGAAGAGGATTCTCAACTTTTGTATCATGTAGGGAATGTGGGTATGTATTTAGATGTAAAAACTGTGATATTTCTTTAACCTATCACAATAATCAGAGTAGTCTTACATGCCATTATTGTGGTGCTAAGGAGAGCATACCGAAGATTTGTCCTAAATGTGGGAGTAAGTATGTAAAATATTTTGGTGTTGGAACTGAACAATTAGAGGAAAAGGTTAAAAATACTTTTATTTTAAGTAAAACCTTAAGAATGGACTTTGATACAACTAGAGGAAAAGATTCCTATGAGAATATTTATAAACATTTTGTTAAGAAAGAAGCTAATGTATTAATTGGTACTCAAATGATAGCCAAGGGCTTAGACTTTCCAGATGTAACTTTAGTTGGGGTAATAGCAGCAGATTTATCATTAAATTTACCAGATTATAAAGCATCGGAGAGAACTTTTGGCCTTATAACACAAGTTTCAGGTAGGGCTGGTAGAGGAGCTAAAAGAGGGAAAGTAGTAATCCAAACCTATAATCCAGATAACTATAGCATAGTATATGCTGCAAATAATGATTATATTGGATTTTATAATGAAGAGATAAAAATAAGGGAAATGTTAAACTATCCACCGTTTAGTGAAATATTATGTATTAATCTTAGTAGTGAAGATGAAAGAAATTTAATAAAACATATACAATATTTAGCCGATAAAATAAAGATAATTTTTGATAAAAGTGATAAAATTGAAGTATTAGGTCCATGTCCATGTGGAATCTCTAAGATAAAAAATTATTTTAGATGGCAAATTATTATTAAGGGAAACTTTACTAATGAAGAACGGAAGAAAATTAGGGATTTAACCTACGAAAATATAAATTATAAAAATATAAGAGTGAGTATAGATTTAAACCCTAATAGCTTATTGTAACGCAAGGAGGATAATTATGGCATTAAGGAAGATTAGAACTGAAGAAGATGAAGTATTGAGAAAGAAAAGTAAGATAGTTAAGACCTTAGATGAGAGAACTAGAGTTTTAATAGAGGATATGCTTGATACTATGTATGATGCTAATGGAGTTGGATTAGCAGCTCCACAGATAGGTATATTGAAAAGAATAATAGTAATAGATATAGGAGAAGGTCCTATAACATTGATAAACCCAGAAATATTAGAGATGGAAGGGAAAGTTATTGATGCAGAAGGATGTCTAAGTGTTCCAGGAGAACAGGGAAATGTAGCTAGACCAGAATACGTAAAAGTTAAAGGACTAGATAAAAATTGGACTCCAGTAGAAATAGAAGCACATGAATTTTTAGCTAGAGCATTTTGTCATGAAATAGATCACTTAGAAGGAATATTATATACAGATAAAATTGTTAGGGGAGATAAGTAATATGAACATAGTGTTTATGGGAACACCAGATTTTGCAGTACCTTCATTAAAAGCTATAATAGATGAATTTGGAGTTAAAGCAGTATTAACTAAACCAGATAAACCTAAAGGAAGAGGAAAAGCCTTAGGTATGTCGCCGGTAAAAGAGTTAGCTATAGAGTATGAGATTCCAGTATATCAACCAGAAAAACTTAGAAAGGATGAGGAATTAATAAGCAAATTAAAATCTATGGAGTTAGATTTTATTATAGTAGTAGCTTATGGTCAAATTCTTTCAAAAAATATTTTAGACATTCCTAAGTTTGGATGTATAAATCTTCATGGTTCATTATTACCAAAGTATAGAGGAGCAGCTCCAATTCATCATGCAATTTTAAATGGAGAACGTGAAAGTGGTAATACAACGATGCTCATGGATGAAGGACTAGATACTGGAGATATGCTATTAAAAGAAACTATATGTATAAATGAAAACATGACATCAGGGGAATTATATGATGTATTAAAGAAATCAGGTGCAGAACTTTTAGTTAAAACTATAAAAGGAGTCCTTGAAGGAAATATTTTACCAGAAAAACAAGGTGAGAGTAGTACTGGTTATGCCAGTATGCTAGATAAGAAAATGGGAAATATTCAATGGAGTAATAGCTGTATTAATATTCATAATAAAATAAGAGGATTAAATCCATATCCCATGGCATATACCCATTATAAAGGTATATCTATGAAGCTTATTGAAAGTATAACTACTGAACACAAGTCTACAAAGGTACCAGGTACTATAGTTAAAGTTGATAAATCTGGTTTGCGAGTAGCTACAGAAGATAGAGATATATTAATAACTAAAATTCAGTTTCCAAATAAAAAGCAACTAACCGTAGAAGAATATATAAGAGGCAATGACTTAGAAGAAAATGAAGTTTTACATCAGTAAGGATAGGAGGAGTTTATATGCCTTATTTTAGACCATATTTCGATCCAACAATGATTATACTTTTACCCGCATTGATAATCTCATTCTGGGCACAGTATAAAATTCAAAATAGCTATGCAACTTATTCACGAGTGTATAGTAGAAATGGATACACTGGTGCTCAAGTAGCAAGGATGATTTTAGATAGTTATGGACTTTTTGATATACCAGTAGTTATTACTTCTGGGAAACTTAGTGACCACTATGACCCGACTAAAAAAGTAGTGAAGTTATCTAATGATGTATATAATGGAACGTCATTAGCTTCTATAGGAATAGCGGCTCACGAAATTGGTCATGCAATACAGCATAAGGAAGAGTATATACCTATAAAAATAAGGGGATCTCTTGTGCCAGTAGTTAATATTGGAACTAAAGCCTCTTGGGTATTATTTTTCATAGGAATTGTAATGTCTAATATTTTATTTATAAATTTAGGGATAATTTTCTTTTCCACAGCTGTAATTTTTCAATTAGTAACACTACCTGTAGAGTTTAATGCTTCTAATAGAGCAATAGCTATACTTGGTGCAAGAAATATATTATATGAAGATGAACTAAAAGGTGCTAAAAAGGTTTTAGGTGCTGCAGCTCTTACTTATGTAGCGGCTGCTATAACTGCTATTGCTCAACTTTTAAGGTTAATAGCAATAAAAAATAGAAACGATGGATAGGATGATAAAATAATGGATAACCCAAGAAAAGTAGCAATAGATACAATTATTCAAGTTGTAGAAAATAAAGCATATTCTAATATAATACTAGGAAAGAACTTGAATAGCTCAGATTTAAATGAAAAAGATAAGGCTTTGACTACAGAAATAGTTTACGGTACTATCAAATATAAATATACAATTGATAAAATATTAAAGACATTTTTAAATAAAAAATTCGATACGATAGATAAATTTATACTAAATTTATTAAGAGTATCTATATATCAGCTTAGATATTTAGACAAAGTGCCAGAGTTTGCAGCAGTTAATGAAGGTGTAGAGTTGTCCAAAAAATATGTGTCTTTGGGAGCATCAAAGCTAGTAAATGGAGTTTTACGAAATTATTTGAGGACAAAAGAGGGGAATTATTACAGTGAAGATAATATTTTTGAAAAGCTAGCCTTTCAGTATTCTTATCCTCAATGGATAGTAAAGCTTTTTATAAATCAATATGGTAGTGAAGTTGGAGAACAAATATTAAAAGGATTAAATGAAAGACCAGGAATGACAGTTAGAGTAAATACTCTTAAAGGTGAATATGAACAAGTATTTAATAATCTGTGCAATAATAACTATTGCGTAGAAGAAGGATGTGTGTGTCCAGAGGCTATTAGAATAATCAAGGGTCATAGCATTGAGAAAAATCCATTATTTCAAGAAGGATTTATTACTGTTCAAGATGAAAGTGCTATGTTAGTAGCTCCATCTATGGGATTAGAGGATGGTATGATTGTTTTAGATTTATGTAGTGCTCCAGGAGGAAAAACTACTCATATATCTGAAATTATGAATAATACTGGAAGAGTTTTAGCCTTTGATATATATGAACATAAGTTAGAATTAATAAAAGAAAATTTTGAGAGACTAGGTATAAAAAATATAGAGTTAAATATTCTAGATGGAACGGTGAAGCAAGATGAATATTTGAATTTTGCTGAAAGGGTATTAATAGATGTACCTTGCTCAGGTCTTGGAATAATTAGAAAGAAACCTGAAATAAAATATAATAAAAGAGAAAAAGAGTTAAAAGAAATAGTTAATATACAAAGAAAAATAATGAGTAATGCAGCCTCTTATGTTAAGGATGATGGTGTATTGGTATACTCTACATGCACCTTAAATAAAGAGGAAAATGAAAAAAATATATCCTGGTTCTTAAAAAATAATCCACAATTTAATATAGAGCCATTGAATTTTGGAAAGCTAGATAATATGATATACCATGAAGATGGATGTGTTACTATCTTACCAAATGAATACATGGATGGATTTTTTATAGCAAAAATTCGTAGACATAAGTAGGTGTAATATATGAAAAACATATTAGATTTAGATTTAAGCCAGCTTAAAGCTTGGATGAAGGAACATGGAGAAAAAGAATTTAGAGCAAAACAAATTTTGGGGTGGATATATAAGGGAGTATGGAGTTTTCAGGATATGAAGAATATTCCTAAAAATACTATAGATAACTTAAATCAAAATTTTTATATTGGAATACCGGAAATAGTCGAAACTTATAAATCTAATATAAGTAAAACTAGAAAACATTTATTCCTTCTTCAGGATGGTAATATTGTAGAAGGGGTTGTAATGGAATATAACCATGGTAATTCCATATGCATATCAACACAAGTAGGATGTAGAATGGGATGTAAGTTTTGTGCTTCTACTCTAGATGGTGTGGTGAGAAGCTTAACTAGTGGAGAGATGCTTGGGCAAATTATAAGAGCTCAGAGTGAATTAAAAGCTAGAATATCTAATGTAGTATTGATGGGAAGTGGAGAGCCACTAGATAACTTTGAAAATGTAGTGAAATTCCTGATAGATGTAAATGCGGATTATGGATTAAACATAGGTCAAAGACACATAACCTTATCTACTTGTGGAATTGTACCTAAAATTAAAGAGTTGGCAGATTTAGATATGCAGATTACATTAGCAATCTCATTACATGCCCCAAGTGATGAGATTAGAATTAAAACTATGCCTATAGCTAAGGCATATTCCATTGAAGAACTTTTAGAAGCTTGCAGATATTATATACAAAAGACCAATAGAAGAATTACCTTCGAATATGCATTAGTGAATGGATTTAACGATTCTAAAGAGGATGCTATACAACTAGGGCATATGATAAAAGGGATGCTTTGTCATGTTAATTTAATTCCTATAAACGAAATAAAAGAAAACAATTTAAAGAAGTCTAATTTAAATCAGGTTAATGAATTTAAAGAGATCTTGAGTAAACAGAGCATAGAAACCACTATAAGAAAGGAAATGGGGTTAGATATTAATGCCGCCTGTGGACAGTTAAGAAAAAGTTACTTAGAAAAAAAGGAGTTATAATATATGGGGAGATTATTAGGATTTGGAACTGATGTGGGAAATAAAAGAACCCTTAATGAAGATTATATAGGATATTTTGAGGATAGTACTATAGGAATTTTCATAATAGCTGACGGAATGGGAGGACATAATGCAGGTGAAATTGCCAGTAAGTTAGCAGTAGATACTATAATAGATTATATAAAAGATAATAAAGAAAGTAATGATATTAGAGAAGTATTAGATGAGTCTATAGCAGAGGCTAATAGAAAAATCTATAAGCATAGTATTGTTAATGAAGATTGTAAAGGTATGGGAACTACTGTAACTATAGCTGTTATAAAAGATAAGCATGCTGTAATTGGAAATGTTGGAGATAGTAGAGGATATTTATTTTCCAATGGAATTCTAAAAAGAATAACAAAAGATCATTCATTAGTGCAAGAGCTTTTAGATAATGGAACTATTACCAATGAGGAAGCATTTAATCATCCAAATAAAAATGTTATAACAAGAGCCGTAGGAACTAATTATACTGTAAAGGCTGATTATTATGATATAGATTTAGAAGATATAGATAGAATCATATTATGTAGTGATGGATTAACTAATGAAGTAACAGAATTAGAGTTAAAGAATGTTTTGATAGAAAATAAAAAAGACAGTTGTAAGGCATTAATAGAGCTTAGCAAGTTAAAAGGTGGACGGGATAATATTTCTATTATCATTTTTAAAGGAGAGTGCGCAGATGATAGGAACTATATTGGGTAGTAGGTATGAACTAATCGAAAAAGTTGGAGAGGGTGGAATGGCAATAGTATATAAAGCAAAATGCCTTCTTCTTAACAGATACGTGGCAGTGAAAATACTGAAACCAGAGTATTGTAACAACATAGAGTTTATGAATAAATTCAAAAAAGAAGCAGCTGCTACTGCTAGTTTCTCTCATAACAACATAGTTAATATATATGATGTTGGAAGTGAGGGAAATATAAATTATATTGTAATGGAGTTAGTTAAGGGAAAAACCCTTAAGGAAGTTATTAGAGAGTCAGCACCTTTAAAAACTGAGGATATATTAAGTATTTCGATTCAAATTGCAAAGGCTTTAGAGTGTGCACATAAAAATAATATAATTCATAGAGATATAAAGCCACATAACATATTGGTTACTGAGGATGGAACAGTAAAGGTTACAGACTTTGGTATAGCTAAGGCTACATCTTCTGATACTATAACCCATACTAATAAGGTAATAGGTTCGGCACATTATTTTTCTCCAGAGCAAGCAAAGGGAAAAGTAGTAGACAATAGAACAGATATTTATTCACTAGGAATAGTAATGTATGAAATGGCAACTGGTAAGGTTCCTTTTGATGGAGATAGTGCTGTAGTAGTTGCTCTTAAACACATACAAGATACTATAACCTCACCTAAGTCCTTGGTTAGCACTATACCTGAGAGCCTTAATCATTTAATATTAAAGGCTACAGAGAAAGAACCGATAAGAAGATACAATAGTGCTAGTGATATGTTAGTAGATTTAAAGAAGATCCAAAATAACACATATAAAATAGTTAAGCCTACCCATATGCAAAATGAGTTTACTAAGGTTATGGATTTAAGTGATATAGATCCAACCATGTATAATAAAAATGTAGCTAAGAGTAAAAATTATGTAGATAGTGATGATGACTATGATGAAGATGAGGATGAAGATGAAGAATATAGCAGAAGTAAAAGTAGTAGAAAAAAATCTAAGAATTCAAGTAAAAAGATATGGCTTATTGGAATTCCGATTACAATATTAGTTATAGTTTTAGGAATTTTTGCTGGAAATATACTATATAACTTTAAAGATGGTGGAAGTAAAAAGGAATTGAAGGTGCCTACAATAATGGGGAGTAGTGTAGAAGTAGGAAGAAGAGCTGTAGAAGAATTAAATTTAAAATTTGATATTAAAGATGAAATTGAAAATGAAAAACCTAAAGGGACTATAATCTCAGTTACACCTAATGAAGGTACTATAGTGAAAAAGGAAAGCACAGTTGTGGTAACTGTAAGTGCTGGACCCAAAGAGCTTCAAGTACCTTCTGAGATAATAGGATTAGGAAAAAATGTAGCACAAGATTATATAGTGAATTTTGGTTTAAAAGTAGGAAAAATTACAGAAGAAAATTCAGAGGATTACGAAGAAGGTACAGTAATAACTACAGATCCTAAGCCAAATACGTCAGTTAAAAAAGGTGATACAATTAATATAGTTGTTAGTAAAGGAACAGCTATTAAATACACTAGAGTCCCAGATTTATTAGATAGCAATCTAGAAACTGCAAAACAAGTGTTACAAGCTTCAAATTTAAAGTTAGGAGAAGCAACGCATGTATTAACTAATGATAAATCTAAAGACGGAAAAATATTTAATCAAAGTATTAATCCAAATACTAAAGTAAAACATAATGAAGCAATAAATGTGAATTATTACAAGTATGAAGATCCAGATGCTGGGAAGGTAGAAGTTCCAGAATTGAGAGGGTCCACACCAAAGGACATAGAAAGTATACTTAAAAATTTGGGATTGAAGCTTGAAGTAAATGGAGATAAGAAGGGATTAATAATTAATCAAAGCATTTCTCCAGGTCAAAAAGTTGAAAAAGGGATAACTATAATAGTGACAACTCAATCCCAGGATGGAATTGGTGGAGATGAAAATAATTAATATCTATAAGAAATGAATTCAGTAGGAGCAATTACTCCTACTGAATTCGTATAAAATAAAAATGGAGGCAACTAATATATGCAGGGAGTAATAGTTAAAGGAATAGGCGGGTTATATTATGTTGATGTGGATAGAGAAATTTATGAATGCAAAGCTAGAGGTAAATTTAGACACAATGGATTAGCACCTCTCATAGGAGATAGTGTAATAATAGAAGTAGATAAAGATAATAGTGGAATAATAACTGAAATTTTGGAGAGAAGTACTGAACTTCTAAGACCTAGTGTAGCAAATGTTACGCAAGCTTTTGTTGTAGTCAGTTATAAAAATCCAGATTTGAATTTAAATCTACTATATAAATTCTTAGTTCTTTGTCAATATAATGGAGTTACTCCTATTATATGTATAAATAAAACAGATTTGGAACCTAAAGGTAGTTTAGAATTAGGAGAAATGTTGTTGGGTTGCGGTTATGAAACTTTATATCTTCAAGGAAAGTTTGGGATTGGTATAGAAGGATTGAAAGATGAAATGGAAGGTCATATTAGTGTATTTTGTGGGCCTTCAGGAGTTGGAAAATCTACAATCCTAAATAAGGTAATGGGAAGAGAAGTTATGAAAACTGGAGATATAAGTGATAAACTTAAAAGAGGTAAACATACTACAAGACATAGTGAATTAGTTAGAATTGAGGATGGATTCTTAGTAGATACTCCAGGTTTTTCATCTTTAGAATTAGATTTTATACCAAAAGATAAATTGCAATTTTGTTTTTTAGAATTTGATAAGTATAGAGATAGGTGTAGATTTAACAATTGTATGCATCATAAAGAGCCTGGATGTAAAGTTAAGGAAGCTGTGGAGAACAGAGAAATAGATTCATCTAGATATGAATTTTATATAAAAACATTAGAAGAATTAATAAATAGGGGGAAGAAAAAATGATTAAACTAGCACCATCAATTTTATCAGCAGACTTTTCAAAATTAGGAGAACAAATAATAGAATTAGAGAAATTTGGAGCTGACTGGATACATATAGATGTAATGGATGGAATGTTTGTTCCGAATATATCCTTTGGAATTCCTATTATGAAATCTATTAGAAGCATTACTAATTTAGTTTTTGATGTTCACTTAATGATTGAAGAACCAGCTAGATTTATAAAAGATTTTATTGATAATGGAGCGGATATGGTAACTATTCATTATGAAGCAGATAGACATATAGATAGAACCATAAAATATATAAAATCACTAGGAGCTAAGGCTGGTATAGCATTAAATCCTGGTACTTCAGTTAGTCTAATTGAAGATTTAATTCCCGATTTAGATATGGTTTTAATAATGTCTGTAAACCCTGGATTTGGAGGTCAAAAATACATAGAATATTGTGGAGAGAAAATTGCTAAGGTTAAAGAATTTAAGGAAAAGTATAATCCTAATCTATATATTCAAGTAGATGGAGGTATAGATGCTAATAATATAGCTCAGGTTGTAGAATATGGTGCGAATTCAATAGTTGCAGGCTCTGCTGTTTTTAAAAATAATAACATAGAAGAAAATATAAAAAAATTAAAAGCAGGTATGTAAAATGAGAGTTATTATAGTTGGAGGTGGAGATGCGCCCCCTAAGAAGCTAGTACTAAGTTATATAAATTCTAATACTAAGATAATAGCTGCAGATAGCGGCGCAAATTATTTAATAGAATATGGCATTCAGCCGGATTATGTAGTTGGAGATTTTGATTCTATAGACAAGGAAATAATTAGAGATTTTAAGAAAGGTGAAGTAGTACAGTATCCTGTTGATAAGGATTTCACAGATACTGAATTAGCCTATAATAAAGCCTTAGATATAGGTGCAAAGGAAATAGTTTTTTTAGGATGTACAGGAAAAAGACAAGATCATTTTTTTGCTAATATGTGTGTACTGTATAAAGCCTTAGTGAATAATATTCAGGCATATATGATAGATGAATATAATAAGATATTTCTTGTCAACAAAAAGGTCTCTTTGAGAGGACAAAAAGGTGATGTGTTTTCTGTATTTAGTTATTTTGAGGATGTAGAACAATTGACCATATCTGGAGCTAAATATCCCTTAAAAGAATTTAATTTAACGATGAAAAATAATCTTACAGTATCAAATGAGTTTTTAGATGAAGAGGTACATATAGACTTTAAAAATGGTATATTAGCAGTGGTTATAAGTAAATAAGGCATGTGAAGAAAAATAGGTGAGTAAACTGACTAGTTGTTTTTTAAAATGTCTAGATTGATTATACAAAAATGTTAAAGAAAATACTTAAATTTTCTTTAACATTTTTATTTTGTTTCACAAAATTCAATAGATTTACATATCATAATATAAGCAATGTTATAAAATTTAATGGGGGATTATATGGGGTGGAAATGTAAGAGAAAACGAATAGGGAGTATCATTTGTGCTGTAGGTGCTGGAATAGTATTAGCGGTTCTAATTCCATTTTGGGGATGGATATTTGCAATGGGATGTGTAATTATTGGTGCAGGAGTATATGTAATGAAAAATCGATGCTAATAATTTTTAAGGAGGACCTAAAATGACTATAAAGGTAATTAAATTACCTAAATTTTTATCAAAGATTATACGGGTTTTTGTTAGAAATAAACATAATTAAATTAAAAAAGGTATAAAAAAAATGCAACTAATTAGTTGCATTTTTTTATACCTTAAACAGCACGCTGTACTTTACCTGAACGTAAGCATCTTGTACAAACATGTACAGTTTTAGGTGATCCGTTAACTATAGCTTTAACTCTTTTTAAGTTTGGAGCCCATTTTCTCTTTGATTGACGGTGTGAGTGACTGAATTGTACTCCTGAAACTACACCTTTATCGCATATTTCACATCTTCTTGACATCTACTACACCTCCTAAACATAAAGGTCTTAAATCAAACATAAATTATTTTAACATATATAATAGCATTCTTGCAAGTACTATAGAAAATATATCTAGTAAATATTATTTTAATTAGAAATGACAAGGATATAAAATTTTAAACTTGTGTAGTTGTATATATAAATAGCTAATGTCAAATAATAAGAAAATAGTTAATAGTTATAGGGATATTAATAAAGTGATTATATATACTAGTTGAATTAAATCCCATATTAATATACAATGTTTATAAGGTATAATTAAGGAGGAACAGAGTATGAAGGCTAACGTGAACACTGAATTAGGAAATATATATTATTCTGAAGAAGTGCTAGCTAATATAGCAGGTGTGTCAACCATGGAATGCTATGGAGTAGTAGGAATGGCACTTAAGAATGCAAAGGATGGCTTATGGGAGCTGTTGAAGGCAGAAAATTTAGCTAAGGGCGTTAAAATTATCCACAAAGATGATTCTATAATAGTGGAGTTATATATAATAGTTGAATATGGAACAAAAATTTCTGTAATAGCAAACAACATAATACAAACTGTAAGATATAATTTAGAGAATTTTACAGGTATTAAGGTTTCACAAGTTACAGTTAACGTTCAAGGTGTAAGGATCTAGGAGGTAACAAGAGTGGAATATTTTACAATAAATGGGCAAGATTTTTGCAACATGATAAAGAATGCTTCAAATGCTTTAGAAAAGCAAAAGGAGTATGTAAACTCACTAAATGTATTTCCAGTGCCAGATGGAGACACAGGAACAAATATGTCTCTTACTTTTAAAGCGGCATCTAAGGAAATAAATGGCTTGGAAAACAATACAATTGGTGATATTTCTAAAAAATTAGCAAAAGGTGCCCTAATGGGAGCCAGAGGCAACTCTGGAGTTATACTTTCACAAATATTAAGAGGTATGTCCAAAGGTTTAGAAGGAAAAAAGGAAGCTGGTATTGAGGAAGTTAAGAAATCTTTTGTTGAAGGGTGTAACTTTGCTTACAAAGCTGTAATGAGACCTACAGAGGGAACAATTCTTACAATCATAAGAGCTGCTGCAGATGCTGCTAAAGAGAGTAAGGCTGAAGAGATAATAGCTCTTTTTCAAGAGGTTTGTAATAAGAGTAAAATTATGTTAGATAAAACTCCTGAAATGTTACCACAGTTAAAACAGGCTAAAGTTGTAGATGCTGGAGGAATGGGATTATTAATACTTCTAAGAGGTATGTTGGAGTCACTTGAAAATGGAAGTGATGTAGATTTACTAAAAGATGGAGAAGTTACTAGTGAAGAAGTAAATATAGCATCTCCAGAGAACAATATAGCTCCAGAGGATATTAAGTTCGGATATTGCACTGAATTTATGATATTAAGCAATAAAGTAAATGTAGAAACATTTAAAGAAGAACTAGAGAAAAGAGGAGATTCTATAGTTGTAGTTGGATTAGATGAATTAGTAAAAGTTCATGTTCACACTAATGATCCAGGAGATGTGCTTTCCATGGCATTAACTATGGGTGAAATCACCAAAATTAAAATTGAAAATATGAGAGAGCAAAATAGAGCTCTATCTGATGAAAAACAAGTAGAGGATAGAGTTGATAATAATATTCCCAAAATAGAAGAAGAAAGAAAATCCTATGGCTTTGTTACAGTAGCTAGGGGAGAAGGTATTAGTGCTATATTTAAAGATTTAGGCGTAGACGAGATTATAGAGGGTGGCCAGACTATGAATCCAAGCACTCAAGATATAGTTGAAAGCATCAACAAGGTAAATGCAGACACTGTATTTGTACTACCTAATAATAAGAATATAATTATGGCAGCTACCCAGGCCATAGAACTTATAGAAGATAAAAAGGTAATAGTTATTCCAACCAAAACTATACCTCAAGGTATTACAGCAATTACTATGTTTAATCTAGAAGGAACTTCAGATGAAAATGAAACTACAATGACAGAAGCTCTAGAAAATGTAACATCTGGTTCTGTTACTTATGCTGTAAAAGATACAGAGGATAATGGAAGAGCTATTAAAGAAGGCGATATATTAGGTTTATTAGAAGGTAAAATAGATGAAATTGGAAAAGACATCTATAAAGTATGTGAAAACCTGATTGAAAACATGATAAATGAAAATAGTGAACTTATTACTATATTTTACGGAGAAGATTGTAAAGAAGAAGAAGTAGAGGGTTTAGTAGAAAGTTTAGAAGAGAAGTATCCAGACATGGATGTTCAATGTTTTAATGGTAAGCAGCCATTATATTATTTTATTACATCTGTAGAATAAAAGCCTTAGGGCTTTTTTCTCTATATAAAATTAATATGGAGTGATAGAGTGAATATATATGATGATATTACTTATGTAAAAGGAGTAGGGCCTAAGAGTGCAGAAAAGCTAAACAAATGTGGTATATTTAATTTACTAGATTTACTACTATATTTTCCAAGAGATTATGAGAACATATTTGCTATACAAAATCTCAATGAAATACAAAAAAAAGAGAAGGCGATATTAGAGGTTGAAGTAGAGAAGATATGTAGAGATATAAAGACAAAGACAGGTAAAGTAATGTCAACAGTAATATTTACCTATGAAGGAGAAAAAATAAAAGGAATATGGTTTAATCAACCCTATGCAAAGAACTCATTTTCGTTAGGTGGGAAATACTTAATTAATGGGATCTTAGAGAAGAAAGGGAAAGAATACATAATAAGTAATGCCAAGATTATGAGGAATACAGCTAAAACTAGCAATGATATTATGGCAAAATATCCACTGAAAGATAATTTAAATAACACTTTTCTTAATAAAGTGATTACTGAGGTATTAAGTAAAGTTAATATAAAAGAGAATTTGCCACAAAAACTTTTGGAGAAATATGAGTTTATGCCATTAAATGATGCAATACGTAATATTCATAATCCCACAGATATTATGAATCTGGAGAGGGCAAGACGGAGATTAAAATTCCAAGAGCTTTTTATTTATTCATTGAAGCTTATGATGTTAAAAAACTTCAATGGTTATGCTAAAGGTATACAATTTAATATTGTTTCAGAACTTAAAGAACTAAAAGAAAGTCTTCCTTTTAAACTTACTGAGGCGCAGAGTAAGGCTGTCAGAGAGATTTTAATAGATGAGAAGAAGCCAATACCTATGAATAGATTAGTGCAAGGCGATGTGGGAAGTGGAAAAACAGTAGTATCCCTTATTACTATGTTTAATGTGGTTAAGAATGGATATCAAGTAGCTATGATGGCACCAACAGAAATATTAGCAAAGCAACATTACAGTGAAGCTATAAAAATCTATGAACCTTTTGGTATAACTGTAGAATTGCTTACGGGAAGTATCACAGAAAAAAATAAAGAAGTGATTAAAGAAAAGTTAAAAAGTGGCGAAATACAAGTTATAATAGGTACACATGCACTTATTGAAGATAATGTGGTATTTAATAATTTAGGAATGATAGTTACAGATGAACAGCATAGGTTTGGTGTGGGACAAAGAAGTAAGTTAAATAATAAAGGAGAAAATATAGATGTATTGGTTATGAGTGCAACTCCTATACCAAGAACTCTGTGTTTATATCTATATGGAGATTTAGATGTTTCAATTATTGATTCGTTACCTCCAGGAAGAAAACCTATAGATACATACTATATAAATAGCACTGAAAAGAACAGAGTGTATAATTTTGCACTAAGGGAAATACAAAGTGGAAGGCAAGCCTATGTAGTTTGTCCTTTAGTTGAGGAAAATGAAGATATGAAACTAAGCTCTGTGACAGCACTATATGAAGAGCTTAAAAAAAATTATTTTAGAGATGTGGAAATTGCCATACTTCATGGTAAAATGAGTAATAAAGATAAAAATTTTATAATGGATAGGTTTAAAAATGAAGAAATAAAGGTACTAATCGCTACAACGGTTATAGAAGTAGGAGTAAATGTGCCAAATTCCACTATAATGATTATTGAAAATGCAGAGAGATTTGGATTAGCTCAGCTACATCAACTTAGAGGAAGGGTTGGCAGAGGAAGTTATAAATCTTATTGTATGCTTATTGCTAATATAAAAAGTGAAACAACCAAAAAAAGAATGGATATAATGAAAAATAGTAATGATGGATTTTATATATCAGAGCAGGATTTGAAGCTTCGTGGAAGTGGAGAGATGTTCGGAAGTAGACAATCCGGTGAGAATGGGCTTATTCTTGCTGATTTAATTAATGATTTTAATTTGTTTAAAATAGCTAATGAAGAAGCTAAAGAACTCATTAATAGTAATGATAATGAAAATAAAAGGATAGTGAGAGAAATAATGAGTAATTTAGAAAGAAGTACAAAGTATATATGCTTTAATTAAACCAATTTAGGAGGAACCACCATGAGAGTAATTGCAGGAGTAGCTAGAGGAAGAAAAATATTATCTCCAGAAGGTATGGGAACTAGACCAACTTTAGATAGAATTAAGGAATCAATCTTTAATATAATACAAAATAGAACTAGAGATGCTATAGTTCTTGACCAGTTTGCAGGGACAGGAAGTTTGGGTTTAGAAGCCGTAAGTAGAGGAGCGAAGGAATGCCATCTAATTGATAAAGGTGACATTACTTTTAATTACTTAAAACAAAATGTGATTAATTTGAAATTTGAAGAGAAGTGTACTTGTCATAAAGGAGATTGCTACAATTATTTAGAGGAATTTGGCAGAATTGGGAAGGTGTTCAATTTGATATTCATTGACCCTCCCTATGCTAAAGAAATGATTCAACCATCTATAGATCTTATTGTGAAACATAAACTTCTCAAAGAAGATGGTCTTATTATAACTAAGATAGATTCGTCAGAAGAAATCTATGATGGTAATGAGGAGATTGGACTTATTAACAAAAGAAAATATGGAAATACCACTGTGTGCTTCTATGAATATAAGGAGAATTAAAAATGATAAGAGCAGTTTATCCAGGAAGCTTTGATCCTATTACGAATGGACATCTAGATATAATCAAAAGATGTTCCTATGTATTTGATGAAGTTATTGTAGCGGTGCTAATAAATCCTAATAAGAAAGGGTGGTTTGAAGTAGAAGAAAGAGTAGCTCAAATAGAAAGAGTCATTTCCACTTTTGATAATATTAAAGTAAAAAGCTTCACAGGACTTCTAGTGGATTTTATGGATGATCAGGGTATTGATGTATTAGTAAAAGGATTAAGATCTATGTCAGACTTTGATTATGAATTTCAGATGGCTTTAATGAATAAAAAGCTAGACAAGACTAAAGAAACTATGTTTATGATGACAAATTCCAAATACTCCTATTTGAGTTCCACAGCTATAAAACAGGTAGCCTTATTTAAAGGATGTTTAGATGGGTTAGTACCTAAGGAATTAGAAGAGGAAATAAGAGATCGAGCTAGACTTTTTAAGGGGGAGTTATAGGTGAAAGTTCTTGAATTAATTGATTATCTTGAGCAGAGTATAGAAATGTCTTCTAAGAATTTAGTTGGAAAAGTATCTATAAATAAAAAAGAAACTTTGAAAACCTTAGGTGAAATAAGAAGATTATTACCAGATGAATTAGAAGAAGCAAAAAACATAATAAGAAAAAAGGAATCTATATTAAATGAAGCTAAAAGAGATGGAGAACAAGTTATTGAGAATGCGAGAAGAAAAGCTCAAGATGAGTATGAAAAATCAGAAGTTTTAGTTTCAGCAAAGGCAGCAGCTCAGGAGATTATTGAAAATGCCAATATTGAAGCCAAACAAATTAAAGTTGATGCAGCTAAGTATGCAAAAGAAGTGAAATTTGGAGTAATGAACTATACAGACAAAACTTTAAGTAATTTACAAAAGAATATTGACTTAGTTGGAGAAGAGAGTTTGAAAAGCATTCAAAATGAAATGGAAGACATGCTCGTAAGAATTTATAAGCACATATCTTCCACAACTATAATGGTAAGAGATAACATGAAAGATTTAGGAGATGGAAAATAATTTTTTTATATTCTTTAGAAGAATGGGTAAAACTAAAATAAAAATTAAGGTTACAAATAAATAGATATTAGGTATGTTAAAGCTTGATAATTTGGTAGAAGTAAAAGTCTCTTGGTAAATACCTAATATAGGTAGTTGAATTAATCCAAAAGTTATAATAGAATTGATTATTCCTTGAAAAAACTTCAGAGATATATATTTTTTCATAGAAATTTTATATTTATATATAAAGGAATATACCTGAGAGTTTATAGATAATCCACCAAAGCCGATTAAAAAGCTACATAGTATTAACTTCCAACTGCTTGAAAGTTGGGTAGAGGATAGTATATTGCAGCCATTTGTAACTTCAATTATCCCTAGAATAGTACCGTCTATAGCACTAGTGGGCATAGATAATTTATTACATATATGATATATAGCAGTGGAATATATTTCACTGCTTTTTATTATGTTTATTAGTACTGAAAATATAATTACAAAGCTTCCGATAGATATGCAAGTTTTCACAGCTTCTTCCAAAGCATTCTTTAAGGCGATTCCTAAATTAAGATTATTGATATTAGATCTATTGCCTAATTTAGACATATAATCATATTTGAATTTTTTTCTAGGAAGTATAATTCCCATAGCTATGCACGAAAGTATATTTGCAGCTAGCAATATATAACCAAAATTAGAGTTTTGTAACATAGCAGTGCCAACTGTACCAATTATAAATAAAGGACTCCCATTACTAGCTATATTTAATAATCTTTGGAAGGTACACTTATCAATAAGATTTCTTTCATATAATTCACAAGAGTATTTGGCCCCTAAAGGATATCCACAAAATACACTAGCTAATATTACTACACTACATTGTTTAGGAAGACCAAGAGGTTTACAAATTATGGTCCCTAAAAGTTTAGAGTAAATCTCTATACCCCCAAATACTAATATGAGGTTTATTATTACTAAAAATGGGAACAATGATGGGAATACAGAATAAAAAAATAGTTTTGTTCCGGTTATAGTAAAGTTAATACACTGCTTAGGATTTAAAATAATATATAAAATCATTATAGAAAAACCTAAAGTGAATATTATATTAATAATAAATTTTCTAGAAAACTCTTTTGATAGGCAATAGATTAAGAAAAAAATTGATGCAAGTACTAATATAAATAAATATTTCAATTTTCACAGTCCTTTAAAGTGATATATTAAAATATATTTATGAGATGGGAGAGTTATGATATTAAAGTTCTATAATTTAAATAAAATGTGAAACACTTTATTTTAGGTAAAGGTGCCGTAGGCATAGGTAAATACTCACTACGTTCGTGGTAAGACGTCACTTTGTGACAGGTAAGGAGCAACCGGAGGTTGCAGGAAAGGTGGGAAATCATCAAAGCTGATTTTATATCTTAAAGCGACAAAGTCGCAATATAACTGCTTTTGCCTATGCAAAAGCCACCTTCACCTGTGAGCGAAGCGAACGCCTTACCTGCAACCTACGGTTGCCTTTACCTAAATAAATTACTTCATAATTTATTTATAGGACTAATTAAATAGTCATCGTTATAGTTTATAGAGGGATTAATTATGCTATACGCTTGGGTAGATTTAAGATCTAAGGCTAAAGATTCATTAAGTTCTTTTGGGAATTTTGTATATATAGGAATGTTACTATTAGCTTTCATAGATTTTAGTATTTTTATTCCAGTAGAATTAAAGCCAAGAACTCGTGCATAAGGACAGGTCGACCTTCTTAATTCTAAAGTATTATAATTATGAAATCCCACAAAGTATTGACACAATATTCTACTTATACGGGTGTAAGTATATCGTTTACTTTTAGTTGCAGCTATCACATCATCATAGTTTGAATAAAGAAATAAATTTTTCCTAATTTTATTATAAAGTCCTTCGTTTGCATCAGGAATATTGCTTAAACTATCTGATGAAGAAATAGAATTTAAATATTTTATATAAGGAAACATCATATAATCAAAAGTAAAGTTATAGTTTTTACTTCTTAGTTCATTTAGAATTGTAAAAACATCTTCTGGCACATGATTAATTAAATCTTTTAAGGTGACAGAAGCTTTTAAAAAGTTCCTTATAGCTGTAGCACTAGAAAATACATTATTTAAAGAATTGCTATTATAAGATGCGCCTTCGCGTTTTATGGTATAGGGTACTATAGAGCTATTTAGCTTAGTTAAGCTTTTAATATACTCCATACCTAATATATTATTAGAAGAACTAAGGATGTGATCTATGTGATTAGTTGCATTTAAATTATTAAGATTTAAATAATCTAAGAGGGCTAAGGAACGAGCTTTAGGAAAAGGAATGCCAAGATCTAAGAAGCTTTTTAGTCCATTTTTAAATTCTAATGGTTCTTCAATTAATACTTTTGAAATAGTTGATAATGTGGAAATATCTCCCAGCTCGCTTCCAAAGCAGATAGAATCCACGACCCCAAGGTTATGTAGAAGGCTTATTGCACCAAAAGAAAAAAATTCTGCAGAAGATAGACTGTATATAACAGGGAGTTCTAATACTAAATCAACACCACTATTAAGAGCCATGGAGGTTTTGTTCCACTTATCTATAACAGATGGAATTCCACGTTGATTAAAGTTACCACTCATTATTGCAATTAGACCATCACAATTAGTAAGTTCCTTAGTTTTATTAATATGGTAAGTATGACCATTGTGCAATGGGTTATATTCAACCACAATACCAGAAATTTTCATAAAATCACTCCATCATTTAATATATTAAATTTAATTCAGAGAAAATAATCTTAAAAAGAATTTTCATATTAGAATTATATCAAATAATATATTTTATTAGTACATTAATTAATAGAATAAGACTAAACTTAAATGTAAAATACATAAGAAATTCACTGATAGAGGTTGAAAAATATAGGTAAAAAGGGGTATAGTAAATAGGGGATATTTAGTAGTTTTTACTGAAAGGAGTAATACAATATGAGTTTTACAGAAAAAGTATGGAAATTAGCTCAAGGAGAGCTAAAAAAAATTGTTCTTCCAGAGGGGGAAGAGGAGAGGAATATAAAAGCTGCAGAGATAATTCATAAGAACAAGCTTGCAGAAGTTATTTTAATAGGAAGTTTACAAGCAATTAAAGAAAATGCCACAAAATTTGGTGTAAATATTGAAGGTATAGAAATAATTGATCCAGCAACTTCACTAAAAACAGAAGAATATGCTAAAGGTTTTTATGAACTAAGAAAAAGCAAAGGTATCACAGAAGAAAAAGCATTAGCTACAGTGAAAGATCCATTATATTTTGGAACAATGATGGTTAAATTAGATCATGCAGACGGATTGGTATCAGGAGCTATACACAGTACTGGAGACTTATTACGTCCAGGACTTCAAATAATTAAAACAGCACCAGGAACAAAGGTTGTATCTAGTTTCTTTGTAATGGAAGTACCAAATAGTCCTTATGGAGACAATGGTGTCTTATTATTTGGGGATTGTGCAGTTAACCCAAATCCAACTGCAGAAGAACTTTCATCAATAGCAATAAGTACTGCTGAAAATGCAAAGGTACTATGTGGAATGGAACCAAAGGTTGCAATGCTTTCTTTCTCTACAATGGGAAGTGCTAAGCATGAAAATGTAGATAAGGTAGTTAAAGCAGCTGAAATAGCTAAGAATGAAAGACCAGACCTTCAAATTGATGGAGAATTACAGTTAGATGCAGCCATAGTAGATAAAGTTGCTAGTTTAAAAGCACCAAACAGTAAGGTGGCAGGTCAAGCTAATGTGTTAATATTTCCAGATTTACAAGCAGGAAATATTGGATATAAATTAGTTCAAAGATTTGCAGGAGCAGAGGCCATAGGACCAGTATGTCAAGGATTTGCGAAACCAATAAATGATTTATCTAGAGGCTGTAGTGTTGAAGATATAGTTAATGTAGTAGCGATAACTGCAGTTCAAGCTCAAAACAGCGTTAAATAGTTTAAATTATCTTTAAATTACTTTAATTATTGATTTAATTATTAACATAGGTTAATCTAATATAGAATATATTTTATCACAATTAGGAGGAAAAGCTATGAAAATATTAGTTATCAACTGTGGAAGTTCTTCATTAAAGTATCAATTGATAAACATGGAGAATGAAGAATCATTAGCACAAGGATTAGTTGAAAGAATAGGAATTGAGGGCTCTATACTAACTCAAAAAGTTCCAGGGAAAGATAAATACATAATACAAGAGCCAATGAATGATCATAAAGATGCAATAAAATTAGTTTTAGGTGCATTGGTAGATAAAAACCATGGAGTAATAGCTTCAATGGATGAAATATCTGCAGTAGGACACAGAGTTGTTCACGGTGGAGAGAAATATGCTACATCAGTAGTAATAACTGATGTAGTTATGGCTCAATTAGAAGAATGTGTAAAACTTGCACCACTTCATAATCCAGCAAATATAATAGGAATCAATGCTTGTAAGAGTTTAATGCCAACAACTCCAATGGTAGCTGTATTTGATACTGCTTTCCATCAAACAATGCCAAAAGAAGCATATATGTATGCATTACCATATGAATTGTACACTAAGCATGGTATAAGAAAATATGGATTCCATGGAACATCTCATAGATTCGTATCTGCTGAATGTGCAAAAATGATGGGTAAAGATATAAAAGATATTAAAATTATTACTTGTCACCTAGGAAATGGAGCTAGTTTGGCAGCTGTTAAAAATGGAGTATCTGTAGATACAAGTATGGGATTCACTCCACTTGAAGGTATAGTAATGGGAACTAGATGCGGGAATATAGATCCAGCTATAGTTACTTTCTTAATGAAGCAAGAAAATATGTCTGCTGATGAAGTTAACGACTTAATGAACAAAAAATCAGGTGTTTTAGGATTATCAGGAGTAAGTAGTGATTTTAGAGACATTGAGAATGCTGCTAATGAAGGAAATGAAAGAGCAACACTTGCGTTAGAGGTTTATAACTATAAGGTTAGACAAATGATAGGTGCATATGCAGCATCTATGGGCGGAGTAGATGCAGTTGTATTCACAGCTGGTCTTGGAGAAAATGCAGCAGCTACAAGGGAAGAAATCTGCAAAGGCTTAGAATTCTTAGGAATAGAAGTAGATAGTGATAAAAACAATGTAAGAGGAAAAGCTGTAGAAGTAAGTAAAGATAACTCTAAAGTTAAAGTATTTGTAATACCAACTAATGAAGAGTTAGTAATTGCTAGAGACACTAAAGAATTAACTACAAAGTAGTATAATTTATTAAATTATTATTTATATAAATTATAAACTGCTCCAGCGATCCATATAAATAATATCTATAATAAATTAAACTTGACTTTTATGGATATACTTTATATAATAATTTGTGTTTGAATATAGTACATCAAATCAACTTAAGGAGGGACGTTGGAGCTTTGCTCAAGCTATGCATATTTTGCATTATATACAAAAAAAGTAATTTTTGTATGAGAAAGGACATGATTGTGTTCTTTTAGAGCGTTTACCATGATTATAGATATTTCTGATTTAAAAACGAAAAAATTTACCAAGAAAAATATCAATATAGAGATTGAAAAAGATAATTTTTATGATGGTAGTGAAACAATAACCTTATCTAAACCTATTAAGTTTGATGGAATTTTACGTCGTAGAGACGATATATTCGAACTTATTGGAGAAGTAACTACCCAGGTAGTTTTAAATTGTTCCAGATGTTTAGAATCTTTTGTTAAGGATTTAAATATACACATTGAAGAGCAGTTATCTACCAATGATGAGGATGAAATTATCTCAATAAATAAGGATAATATAGATATTTATGAAATTATTGAAAACAGCATCATCATCGAATTGCCAATAAAAAGGCTTTGTAATGAAGAATGTAAAGGCTTATGCCAGTATTGTGGAAAAGATTTAAATTATGGACAATGTTCTTGTGATGATTTTGATGTAGACCCTAGACTGGAAAAGCTAAAAAATTTGTTTTCTAACTCATAAGGAGGTGTAATAATGGGAAATCCTGCTAGAAAATTTTCAAAAGCAAGAAGAGACTCAAGAAGAGCTCAAACATTCAAACTTGGGTTACCAGGAATAGTTGAATGCCCTCAGTGCCATGAAATGAAACTTGCTCATAGAGTTTGCAAAAACTGTGGTTACTACAAAAATAGAGAAGTTGTTTCAACTGAGAAATAATAAAGAAAGTCGTTAGACTTTCTTTTTATTTTTGTAGAATTATATATAGTAAATATATTATAATGTATTTAATTACAGAAAAGTAGTTTTACAAAATTTAAGTTATACTTATAAGTTAATAAACTAGCTTAATTGTAAAATATATAATTATTAGACTAAGACACAGTAGAAAAGTGAGAGGTAACATATGAAAGTTGTAGTTGATGGAATGGGTGGAGATAATTCACCACAAGCTATAGTAGAGGGTTGTATATTAGCCCAGAAAGAATATAATATAGATATAGTTATTACTGGTCCGGAAGATGTTATAACTCAAGAATTAAGCAAATATGAATATAATAAAGGAAAAATTACAATAGTTAATGCCACTGAGGTTATAACTTTAAACGAATCTCCAGTTAAAGCATTAAAATCTAAAAAAAATTCCTCACTAGTAAAGGCTTTAAATTTAGTTAAGGATGGGGAGGTAGATGCAATTATATCTGCAGGAAGTACAGGAGCATTTTTAGCTGGATGTACACTTATAGTAAAGAGAATAAAAGGTATAGATAGACCTGCATTGGCCCCTGTAATGCCAGGTAAGAATGGTCCTTTTATGATAATTGATGTAGGGGCTAATGCAGATTGTAAACCTCATTATTTGACTCAATTTGCTAATATGGGAAAAGTATATTTTGAAAATGTTTTGGGAATACCAAACCCATCAGTAGGTCTTATCAATATAGGAGCAGAAGAGGAAAAGGGAAATGAGTTAACAAAAGAAGCTCATAAACTTTTAAAAGAGGAGCCAATAAATTTTATTGGAAATATAGAACCTAGAGACATACCTAAAGGAGAAGTAAATGTACTTGTTTGTGATGGGTTTGTTGGAAATACTGTGCTAAAGATGTATGAAGGTGTTGCAGCTACTATTTTTAGTGAATTAAAGGAAGAAATAATGGGATCTACGAGGTCAAAACTTGGAGGAATTCTATTAAAGCCAGTATTCACTAGATTTAAAAAACATTATGATTATAAGGAGTACGGTGGAGCAGCATTTTTAGGGGTGAATGGTATATGTATTAAAGCACATGGTAGTTCAGATGCTAAGGCCTTAAAGAATGCTATAAAGCAAGCAAAAATATCTTATGATAATGAAGTACTGAAAAAAATGAAAAATGTATTTGAAAGAGAAAATATTTATGAATAAAATGAATAAAAATGAATAAGTGCAGTATATTATAATAAAGTATTATTAAAAATATAGTTGATAAATTTACAATATGCTATTATATTAATAGAGTATTAAATGTTTATTTTTAGGAGGATGAATAAAAATGTTTGAAAAAATAAGACAAAAAATAGCTGAACAATTAAGTATTGATGAAGATGAGATAACTATGGAATCGTGCTTTGTAGATGATTTAGGGGCAGATTCACTAGATATAGTTGAGCTAATTATGGCTTTGGAAGAAGAATTTGATATGGAAATACCAGATGAAGATGCTGAAAAGATATCTACTGTAGGAGATGTAGTGGAATACATAAAAGCAAGAGTAGAAGATTAGTAATAGGTTCCGTATAAAATGCGGAACCTTATTTTTAGGTTTATTCTTGAATTTATTATATAAATAAGTATTAAGCTAAAGATAAAAACATAAGAATAAATTGAAGAATAAGCTTCTGAAGAGGAGTACAAAGATGAGAATTTTAAAAAATACTTTAGAAATTAAGAAAAACTTAAATGTTGAAATAAATAACTTAGAATTGTTACAAATAGCTATAACTCACAGCTCATATGCCAATGAGAGAAATATTAGATTTAATGAGAGATTAGAGTTTCTTGGGGATACTGTGCTGGAGCTAGTTATATCTGAATATCTATTTTCAAATAATAAGAATGAGAGTGAAGGATATTTAACCAAAATAAGGGCTTTGATTGTATGTGAGAATTCATTATTTGAAGTAGCTAAAAAATGGAATTTAGGGAAATATATATATATGAGTAAAGGAGAAGAATTAACAGGAGGTAGGACTAGAGTTTCTATTTTAGCTGATGCAGTAGAAGCTATAATCGCAGCAATCTACCTGGATAGAGGAATTGAAGTTATAAGAGAGTTTATATTAAGTAATTTTGAATTCATAATAAAAAAAGCTATAGATAATAAAATTATTTTAGATTATAAAACTAAATTGCAGGAAATACTTCAAAAAGATGGAGAGGTAAATATTTGCTATAACCTTCTTAAATTTGAAGGGCCACCTCATAGAAGAGAATTTTATGTTGAGATATTAATAAATGGAAAATCTATGGGTAGTGGAGTAGGCTATAGCAAGAAAGATGCAGAACAAAAGGCAGCGAAAGAAGTTTTAATTAGCAGAGGTGATATTATTGAATAAAGCTCATTATATAATACCGATTTTTGTCCCTCACGAAGGATGTCCTCACACCTGTGTATTTTGTAATCAAGATAGTATTACAGGAAGCTGCTTTAAAATAGATGGAGAGTTTGTAAGAACTACCATAGAAGAATACTTGAAGACTATGGATGGAAATAATTCAGTAATTGAGGTATCCTTTTTTGGAGGAACATTTACTGCAATTAATATAAATAAGCAAAAAGAACTATTAAAAATAGCTAAAGAATATAAGGATCGTGGAAGAATAAATCATATAAGATTATCTACTAGACCTGATTATATTGATGAAGAAATATTAACAAATTTAAAAAAGCATGGAGTAGATATAATAGAACTTGGAGTTCAATCCTTAGATGATGAAGTGTTAATTAAATCTGGTAGAGGTCATAGCGTAGAGGATGTCAGAATGGCATCGGAGTTAATTAAAAAATTTGAGTTTACATTGGGGCATCAGATAATGCTTGGCCTCCCAGGAGATAATTTCCAAAAAGATATAGATACCACAAAAAAAATAATAGCTATGAAACCTAGCATTTGTCGAATATACCCCTCTCTAGTAATAAAAAATACACCTATGGAAAAGTTACTTAATAATGGTGAATATAAACCTTATACTTTACATGATGCAGTAGACATATCTAAAAAGATTTATGCTATGCTAGAGAGTAATGATATCAAGGTAATTAGAATAGGTCTTCAACCAACTGAAGAGATAAGCTATGATGGAGATATAATTGATGGACCTTTTCACCCTTCTTTTAGAGAACTTGTAGAGAGTAGTATTTTTTCAGATATGATTACTAAATACTACTTATGTGGTAATCATATGGATAAGATAATATTAGTTAATCCTAAAGACATATCTAAGTTATATGCAAATAAGAAATATTATTTTAATAATATGCTAGACAAATTAAAGTGTAATTCCATGAAAGTAGTTCAAAGTGAAGATATTCCAAGAGGGTCCTTAGGATTTTATGACAATGTAGAGAAAAAGGTAATTTCGCAAAAAAAATATATGAAAGAAAATTTCTAGTAAATAAAATTTGAAATTTTAAAGTAAATACTATAAACTATGTATAACAAAATATCTAGAGGTGATTTTATGAGAATGAACAAGAAAAAAAGAGAGAAGATAAGTAAGATAATAATATTATTAATGTGTGGAGTTTTTGTTCTAGGCATAGTAATTCCACTAATTGTGTCTTAAGAATTTAGGAGAGTGAATAAATGTTCTTAAAATCTATTGAAATAAGGGGTTTTAAATCTTTTGCTGATAAGACAGAACTTAACTTCAAAAATGGGGTAACAGCAGTAGTTGGACCTAATGGTAGTGGAAAAAGTAATATTTCTGATGCGGTTAGATGGGTTTTAGGAGAGCAGAGTGTTAGAAATTTAAGAGGAGATAAAATGGAAGATGTAATTTTTGCAGGCACTCAGTATAGAAAACCTGTAGGTCTTGCTCAAGTTTCTCTCACTCTTGATAACTTAAATAGCGAATTAGACATAGAATACTCGGATGTAACTATATCTAGACGATTATATCGCTCAGGAGAAAGTGATTATCTTATAAATAATACTTCTTGTAGATTAAAAGATGTACAAGCATTATTTATGGATACAGGCATAGGTAAAGAAGGATATTCTATTATTGGACAAGGAAAAATTGACGCTATTTTAAGTGGTAAATCTGATGATAGAAGAAAACTCTTAGAAGAGGCCGCAGGAATAGTTAAATATAAAACTAGAAAAGAAGAAGCAGAAAAAAAATTAGAAAATACAGAACAAAATTTAATTAGAATAGATGACATTATATCCACTTATGAAGAAAGATTAGAACCGCTTAAAAATGAAAGTGAAAAAGCTAAACGATTTTTGACTCTTTCTGAAGATGTAAAGAAAAAGGAAATTAATATTATTATTGATTCTATAGATAATACTAAAAGGTATGTAGAAAATATAACAGTATATATGGAGAAAATTAAAAATGAAATTATAGAATTAAATAATAATAAAAGTGATTTAAAGGTAGAGTTAAATAAAAGAAATAATGATTTAGAGGAATTTAATAGAAGATATGAAGAAAAAAGAGCTCTTTATTATGAGAATAAAGAGAAACATCAAAGTATTGTATCAGAGATGCAACTATTAGATGAAAAAATAAACTCTTCAAGAAATGCTATGGAGAGATTAGATAATTTAATAAATAATATACAAAATGAAATACAAACGGAAGAAAAAAAACTTTTAGACTTTAAAAATAAGATTCAATTGTTAAAAGAGGACCAGTTAAGATTAAGCGAAGATATAAAAATTATAGATGAAAAAATAAAGGAAAGCTTATTCAGTATAGAAGGATTTAATGAAAAATTAAAAGAACTAGAGAATTTGAAGCAAAAACATCAGGAGGTTAAAAATAAAACTGTTAACAATATTTATTTGTTAAAAAATAATATTGATGTAACTAGCAATGTTATAGAAAATTTAATTCTTGATGTACAAGGTCATAAAAATTCTTTGACTATAAACAATAGCACTAAGGTATTGCTTGAAGATGAAGGAAAAAATATCGAAAGTAAAATTAGTTTTTATGAAGAAGAGATCAGTGGAAATAAAAAAGGTATTAATAGTTTAAAACATTCATTTACTATGAAAGAAAAGAATCAGAAGGATTTAAGTATAAAACAAAGTAATACGCAGGCTAGATTGAATGCCCTTATAAATTTAGAAAATACATATGAGGGGTATAACAAATCTGTAAAGAATCTAATGCAGCACATATCCAATGAGAAATTATATAAGATTAATAAGGATTGTTTTGTATTAGGAGAAGTTATAAAGGTTGATAAAGAGTTCGAAACAGCTATAGAAATTGCATTGGGCGGAAGTATATCGCATATAGTAACTACCAATGAAAATATAGCTAAAGATTTAATTAATCGATTAAAAACATATAATCTTGGTAGAGCTACATTTTTGCCAATGACTATAGTTAAAGGTCGAGTATTGGAAGTTGAGGATTCTATAAAAGATATAAAAGGCTACATTGGCATAGCTAGTGAATTAGTAAAATATAATTCTATGTTTAAGGGAGTAGTAGATAATGCTCTTGGAAGAACATTAGTATGTAATAACATGGATAATGGATTATGTATTGCAAAAATTAGTGGATATAAATATAGAATTGTTACATTAGAAGGTGAAGTTATTAATCCAGGTGGAGCATTAACTGGAGGAAGTTATTCAAAAAATGCTAATATCATGGGTAGAAAAAGAGAAATTGAGGAATTAAGGATTAAAATTCAAGAAAATAATAAGATTATAGAAAAATTAAATGTGGATATTAGAAGTTTAAGTAATGATATAAAAGAATTAGATGAAAAGAACTTAAACTTACGAGATGAGATTCACTTTGAAAATATAGAGATAACAAAAGTTAAGGAAAAAATTAAAACCCTTTCAGAAGAAGCTATAAAATTAAAAAGTAATATGCAAAAAGCTATTGATGAGTTAAAGATAGAAGAGCATAAGTTGAGAACTTTTAAAGAAGAGTTAAAGAATAAAGAGGAAAGTTTAATTGCAATAGATAATGAAATAAACCTATATGAAAATGAATATTTAGAAATTAACTCTAGTGCAAGTGACAAAAATAGAAGCGTTGAAGATTTAAAAGAGAATTTAACAGTATTTAGAGTTAACAAAGCGAAAATTGATGAAATGATTAATAATCATTGCAATGAAGTGGAGAGAGTAAAATCTCAAATTAGAATTAATGAAGAAAAATTAAAGAATAGCTTGGATGAATTAAACTCAACTTTAGAGACAGAGCAGAGTTATATAATAAAGAAGCAGGAAAATCAAAGGAATATTTTTAGTATTACCAATTCTATAGATGAATTAGAATTAGTATTTAAAGATACAGAAATTTATAGATTAAAGATGAAAGAAAAAATTCCTGTAATTATGGCTCAGATTGAAGACATTAACTTACAGACAGAGAAGCTAGATAAGGATATTCATAAGCAAGAAGTAGTTTTAGCTAAAATACAGACAGAGGAAGAGGGATTCCTTGAAAAGTTAAATGAGGAATATAATTTAACTTTTGCGGAAGCTTTAGATTTTAAAGAAGAAACACAGGATGTTAAAGCTTTAAAGGAAGATGTATCCATATTAAAATCACAAATATCTTCTCTAGGAATTGTTAATGTTGGTGCTATTGAAGAATTTAAAGAGGTAAAAGAAAAATTTGTTTTTATGAATAATCAGCGTGAAGATTTGGTAAAATCAAAAGAAGAACTGAGTTTGGTAATAGATGAAATGACACAAAAAATGAGGAAAATGTTTAAGGAGAATTTTGAAAAACTCAGAATTAATTTCAATGAGACCTTTAAAGAGTTATTCAAGGGAGGACGTGCAGATTTAATTCTTCAAGGAGAAGATGAGCTTTCAGCTAAGATTGATATTAATGTAGAACCGCCAGGGAAAAAATTGCAGAATATAAATCTTATGTCTGGTGGAGAGAAGGTATTGTCAGCAATAGCATTGCTTTTTTCTATACTAAAAATGAAGCCCACTCCGTTCTGTATTTTGGATGAAATTGAAGCTGCATTAGATGATGTTAATGTAATTAGATATGGAGAATTTTTGAAAAAATTCTCTGAAAACATTCAATTTATAGTTATAACTCATAGAAAGGGAACTATGGAAGCAAGTGATATGATTTATGGGGTAACCATGGAAGAAAAGGGAGTATCTAAGGTAGTTTCTATAGATTTTACAAAATAAGAAAGGGTGAAGTAGATATGTTTGGAGGTTTTTTTGAAAAGCTTAAACAAGGACTAACAAAGACTAGAGATAGTATTAATACTGCAGTAGTACAGGTGTTAAACTTAGCTGTTACTATAGATGAGGATTTATATGAAGAATTGGAGGAAATCTTAATCACTAGCGATATTGGGGTAGAAACATCAGTTGAGATAATTGAGAGAGTTAAGAAAAGGGTATTAGATGATAGAATAAAAGATCCTAATGAAATATTACCTTGTATGAAGAAGGTTATTATGGAGATGTTAGGAGAAGAGGACAACTCTATAATTACTGAAAAAACTCCTCAGATTAAATTAATAATTGGAGTAAATGGTGTTGGAAAAACTACATCTATAGGTAAGATAGCATCTAGGATTAAAAATAACAATTACAAAGTGCTTTTAGCTGCTGGGGATACCTTTAGGGCAGCAGCTATAGATCAATTAGAGGTATGGAGTAAAAGAGCTGGAGTAGATTTAATTAGACATCAAGAAGGTTCAGATCCTGCGGCAGTGGTATTTGATGCAATTCAAGCGGCTAAAGCAAGAAAAGTAGATGTACTAATTTGTGATACTGCAGGAAGACTTCATAATAAGAAAAATTTAATGGATGAGCTTGGGAAAATAAATAGAGTTATAGATAGAGAATTTAGTGAAGGACATAAAGAAACTTTATTAGTATTAGATGCAACAACAGGACAAAATGCTGTAATTCAAGCTAAGCAGTTTATGGAGGTTTGTTCTATTGATGGTATAATATTAACCAAGTTAGATGGAACAGCTAAAGGTGGAATAGTTATATCTATTAAGCAGAGCTTAAATATTCCAGTTAAATATATCGGTGTAGGAGAAGGTATTGATGACCTTCAAGAATTCAATACTAGAGAATTTGTGGAAGCATTATTTTAGCTGTTAAGTAAAAATACTTGACAGCATAGTATTCATTTGTTAATATAGTCTTTGTGAGTTAGGTGGTTATATGGAAAAAAGAGTAGAAGTATCACTCTTACTAGATTTTTATGGTGTGCTGCTGACTGATAAACAGAGAGATATTATGGACTTATATTTTAATAAGGACTTATCCCTTTCTGAGATATCAGAAAATAATAATACGAGTAGGCAGGCTATACACGATGTAATTAAAAGATGTCATAATCTTCTTATGGAATATGAAGAAAAGCTTCAATTAATGGAGAAAACTTTGACTATGGAAAACTCTAAAACAAAAATCATTAACAAATTGAATGAATTTATTAGTAGCACAGAGGACTCAAAACACATAAAATTTATTGAAGGTGTCATTGAGGACATAAGAAAGAGTATGTAGGAGGTTTTGTCATGGCTTTTGAAGGATTAGCGTCTAAATTACAAGAAACTATGAAAAAGCTTAAAGGTAAGGGTAAACTTTCAGAGAAAGATATTAAGGAAGCTATGAGAGAAGTAAAACTTGCTCTCTTAGAGGCTGACGTTAACTACAAAGTAGTTAAGGATTTTGTGAAATCAGTTAGTGAAAAATGTCTAGGTAAAGAAGTAATGGAGAGTTTAACTCCAGGACAACAAGTAGTAAAAATAGTTAATGATGAATTAACTTCACTAATGGGAACTACAGAGAAAAAAATAGAATTTATACACAATGGAATAACAGTTATAATGTTAGTTGGACTTCAAGGAGCAGGTAAAACTACCATGGCTGGAAAACTTGCATTAAGCTTTAGAAAAAGTAATAAAAAACCATTATTAGTTGCTTGTGATATTTATAGACCAGCAGCAATAAAGCAATTACAAGTTGTTGGAAAATCTATTGATGTACCAGTATTCACCATGGGCGATAAAAATAGTCCAGTGAATATCGCAAAAGCAGCTATGGAAAATGCTAAAGAGAATAATTATAATATAGTAATAATAGATACCGCAGGAAGACTTCATATAGATGAAGAACTTATGGGTGAACTAAAAGATATAAAAGCAGAGGTAAAGCCTTCAGAGATTCTTTTAGTAGTAGATTCCATGACAGGTCAAGATGCTGTTAATGTAGCAGAAACCTTTAATAATAACATTGATATTACTGGTGTTATATTAACAAAGTTAGATGGCGATACCAGAGGAGGAGCGGCTCTCTCTATAAAGGCTATAACTGAGAAGCCTATAAAATTTGCTGGTGTTGGAGAGAAAATGACAGATTTAGAGACATTCCATCCAGAGAGAATGGCATCAAGAATACTTGGAATGGGGGATGTGCTTTCATTAATTGAAAAGGCACAATCAGCTATAGATGAAAAGAAAGCTCAAGAACTTGGAGCTAAAATGCTTAATCAAGAGTTTAACTTTGAGGATTTCTTAGAATCTTTAAATCAAATGAAGAACCTTGGGCCCTTAGGAAAAATTATGGAAATGATGCCTGGTGTGAATTCTAAGGAATTAAAGGGAGTAGATTTATCTCAAAGTGAAAAAGAAATGGGGAAAATAGAGGCTATAATTAAGTCAATGACAGCAAAAGAAAGAAAAAATCCCAACTTAATTTCTTCTTCACCTTCAAGAAAAAAAAGAATAGCAAAAGGCTCAGGAACGACTATTCAATCTGTAAATAAGGTATTAAAAGATTTTGAGATGATGAAAAAAATGATGAAACAAATGAAGGGTATGAACAAATTTGGTAAAAAAGGACTACTTGGAAAATTACCTTTCTAGTTTATATAAATTAACATAATCCTTTGAAGGAGGTGAAATTTAATGGCAGTTAAAATAAGATTAAGAAGAATGGGTGCTAAAAAAGCTCCTTTCTACAGAATAGTTGTAGCAGATTCAAGATCTCCAAGAGACGGAAGATTCGTTGAGGAAATTGGATACTATAACCCAACTACAGAGCCAGTTACTGTTAAAATCGATGCAGAGAAAGCAGCTAATTGGATAAAAAATGGTGCGCAACCTACAGATACAGTTAAGAGACTTTTCAACAATGCAGGAATAAAATAGGAAAGTTTTATTGATTGGAGGCATATGCCATGAAAGAATTACTTGAAATTATTGCTAAGTCATTAGTTGATAATCCTGATTCTGTTCAAGTAAATGAAATTACTGGAGAGCATTCTATAATTTTAGAATTAAAGGTTGCTCAAGAAGATATGGGTAAAGTAATTGGAAAACAGGGAAGAATAGCTAAGTCTATTAGAACTGTTGTTAAAGCAGCGGCTATTAAAGAAAATAAAAGAGTTGTTGTAGAGATAATATAAGAGTTAGGATTTCCTAACTCTTATTTTGATATAATAAGTTTAAAAATACATTCACTGTTTATAATAGTATGTATAATGAATTTCTAGTGAGGAGATAGTTATAATATGAGAGAATTTTTAAATGTTGGACAAATTTCTAAACCTCATGGAGTAAGAGGAGAGGTAAAGGTTATATCTTTAACTGATAGTTTAGAAAGGTTTAAAGAATTACATAAAGTTTATATTGATGGTATAGAGAGAGAAATAACTTCTGTAAAATTACAAACAGATAGAGCTATACTTAAAATACAAGGTGTAGATAGTGTGGAAGACGCTGAAAGATTAAGAAATAAATATCTAGAGGTTTCAAGGGAAAATGCTAAACAATTAGAAGAAGACAGTTATTATATAGCTGATTTAATTCAATGTACAGTCTACGATACAAAAGGAAATGAAATAGGACCAGTTTATGACGTTCTAGAGACTGGAAGCAATGATGTGTATTGGGTAAAAGGAGAAGGCGTAAAAGAAATTCTTATACCAGCGTTAAAAGATATAGTGACAAGTGTAGATGTTGAGAGTAGAAAGATAATTATAAGACCAGTGAGTCAATGGTCGGAATAATGAGAATAGATATATTAACACTGTTTCCAGAGATGTTTGGTATATTCAATCATAGCATTATAGGAAGAGCTCAAAAGAAAAAAATACTGTCTATTAATGCTACAAATATAAGGGATTATTCCAATAATAAGCATAAGCAAATAGATGATTATCCTTATGGGGGAGGAGCTGGAATGGTAATGATGGCACCTCCTATAGTAGATTGTATAAAAGATATAAAAGCTGTAAATAATGGTAAGGTAATATTTCTAGGACCTAAAGGAGAGACCTTTAATCAAAGTATGTGTGAAGAATTATCAAAAGAAGAAAATTTGATATTTTTATGTGGTCATTATGAAGGCATAGATGAAAGAGCATATAAGTACATAGATATGGAAATATCTTTAGGAGACTTTGTATTAACTGGTGGGGAGATGGCTTGCATTCCAATAGTAGACAGCGTATGTAGACTCATACCTGGGGTTTTATCTTGTGATGAGAGTTTTGAAGAGGAATCATTTTATAATGGATTATTGGAACATCCACAATATACAAGACCCTTTTCTTATAATGGAGAAACTGTCCCAGATATACTAGTTTCTGGACATCATGAGAATATTAGAAAATGGAGAAGATTACAATCATTGATAGTAACTAAAAATAGAAGACCAGACTTATATAAAAATATAGAATTAACTAAAGAAGATAAGAAACTATTAGAAACCTATTATAAAAATAATAAATAATATTGCATAATAATAGGTGATATGATAAAATGAGGTTTGTGCTAGTACGGGCGGTCCTCTGCCACAAGATGTGGTTATGAACGTCGATTAAATTTTAGGAGGGAATGCACAATGTTAGATATAATAAAAGCTATTGAAGCTGAACAATTAAGAAATGATTTACCACAATTCAATGTTGGAGATACTGTAAAAGTTCACATCAGAATTACAGAAGGAACTAAAGAGAGAATTCAAGTTTTTGAAGGAACTGTAATTAAAAGACAAAATGGTGGAGTAAGAGAGACTTTCACAGTTAGAAGATTTGCTTCAGGTGTTGGAGTTGAAAAAACTTTCCCAGTTAACGCACCAGTTATAGAGAAAGTTGAAGTAATAAGAAGAGGTAAAGTAAGAAGAGCTAAATTATTCTACTTAAGAGACAGAGTAGGTAAGAGAGCTAAAGTTAAAGAGTTAATCTAAGGAAATGGGGCTATTAAGTCCCTTTTTTTATTATATAATATGTATAAAACTAGAAATTCTAGGAGTGAGAAAAAATGAGTATAAACTGGTTTCCAGGGCATATGGCCAAAACAAGAAGAGAGATACAAGAAAATTTAAAATTAGTAGATGCAGTAATAGAGATAAGAGATGCAAGAATAGCATATTCTAGTTCAAATCCTGAAATAGAAAAAATATGTAAGGATAAGCCTAGAATAATATTATTTAATAAAAGTGATTTGAGTGATGAAGGTATTACTAGACAGTGGACTAAAGCCTTAAGTGATGAAACCACTAAGGTTTTATCTGTAAATTGTTTGACAGGAGCAGGGTTAAATAAGATAAAGCCCACACTAGAAGGAATGCTTAAACCCAAACATGATAAATTAAAGGCAAAGGGTGTAGTTAATATTATTACTAGAGTTATGGTTGTTGGTATACCTAATGTAGGAAAATCTACATTTATAAATAAGATGGCAAAAAATAATATTGCTAAAACAGGGGATAGACCAGGCGTAACTAAGAGTAAGCAATGGATAAAAACTAAGATAGGGATAGAACTAATGGATACACCTGGGGTGTTATGGCCTAAATTTGAAGATGAGACAGTAGGGTTAAATTTAGCCTTTACGGGGGCTATAAAGGATGAAATCATGGATATAGAGGACTTAGCATTAAAGCTCATAGAAAGACTTCAACATAGTCACCCTGATAGATTACAGGAGAGGTATAAGTTAAAGGAGATATTAGAAAATCCCTTGGATAATATGGACAATATAGGTAAAAAAAGAGGGGCTATAATATCTGGTGGAAATATAGATTATAATAGAGTAGCTGTAATGCTATTAGATGAATTTAGAGGGGGAAAATTAGGAGCTATATCTTTAGAGGGTCCTAATGATAAAAAAGAAGATGGAAAACTGGAGCTTTAGTGATAAAATTGATAGTTTAAAGTATAATGATATTAAAACTAAGGTAGAGAAATTCAAAGAGGAAAATATAATTAGTGAAAATCTTGAAAGTTATAGCCAGGTGTCAGATATGCTTTGTAATGATAGTAGAAAAAATGTAAAAACATTAGGACTATCTATAAGAAAGCAGATAGAGGGGTATATAAAGGAAAGAAGTAGAGTTAAAGAGTTATATGACTTTGATAAAAGCTATGGTTATAAAATAGTAGCAGGAGTAGATGAGGTAGGCAGAGGGCCATTGGCTGGTCCTATCGTATCAGCATCTGTAATTTTAGATTCTGACGATGAATTTATATTATATATAAATGATTCGAAAAAATTATCAAAGCATTTGAGAGAAGAACTGTCAGAGAAAATTAAAGCGAAAGCTATTGCCTATAATATAGAAGAAATAGGTAATAAAGAGATTGATGAAAAAGGTATAGGATTTTGCAATCATGAGGTATTTAGAAGAGCAGCAAATGGACTAAAAATTAAGCCCGAAATTGTTTTATCGGATGGATATTTAATAAAGGATTTTAATATAGAAAATAAGGCTGTAATAAAGGGTGATACCAAAAGTGCATCCATAGCATGCGCATCTATATTAGCTAAAGTATACAGAGATAAGATTATGGAAAATTATGCTGAAGAATATTCTTATTATGGGTTTGAAAATAATGTAGGATATGGCACTAAAGAGCATTTAGCAGGAATTATAGACCATGGAATCTGTAGTATACATAGAAAAACTTTTTTGACTAATATATTAAATAAATAGAAAGAGGCTATGCATTAAATAAAATGCATAGTCTTTCCCTATTTTACAGAGGTTAATTTAATATGTGAATCGAAATGCATCTTTTATAATATTGATTTTACAATCATCATTATGATGATTTAAGCAAACTTCAGCTACATCAAATCTAAAGTAGTTTTTATGTAGGTTATATTTATTTATATAATATTGGGCAACTCTAAATATTTTATATTCTTTTGCCCCTATTACACTTTCACATGGAACACCATAGATATTATTATATCTAGTTTTAACTTCAATAAAGCAGATAAAGTTTTTATCTCTAGCAATTATATCTATTTCTCCAACTTTGCAGCTAAAGTTTCTGCAAAGAATGTTATAACCTATTGATATTAAATAATTTTCACAGAGTTGTTCACCATAGTAACCAATTTGTTTATTTAATTTTTTCATTATATTTCCTCTCCTTAAGCTTGGATTTAAATGATTTCTTGTAAAAATATAGTATTTAAAATAAAATGTGTTTATTAGCTATATTATTGTCAATAATATTTTAATAAAACTATAGTGTGGTGAATATTTATGGCAATAGAAATAAAATGTGCTAGTATTTTAGGCGTAGATGGTATTATGGTAAATGTAGAAATAGATATATGTTATGGATTACCTAGTTTTAATATAGTAGGACTAGGTGATACAGCCGTGAAAGAATCGAAGGATAGAGTTAGAGCAGCAATTATTAATTCGGATTTTGAATTTCCTGTGAGTAGAATAACTATAAACTTAGCACCAGCTCATATAAAAAAAGAGGGCTCTCATTTTGATTTAGCAATAGCAGTAGGTATATTAGTAGCGACGAATCAGATCAGGTGTGAAGACAGTGAAAAGTATATTTTTGTTGGAGAACTTTCATTAAATGGGAAAATTAAAAGAGTTAAAGGGGTGCTTCCAATAGTCATTGAAGGGGTTAAGAATAAAATATTTGATTTTATAATACCTATGGATAACAGAGCTGAAGGGGCATTGATTGAAGAAGCAAATATATTTCCTGTTGATAGTTTAAAAGAGTTAAAAGATTTTTTATTATATAAGGATATGTATCCGTATAAAAAAACGTGCTTAATAGAAGAAGAAGTTCAAGATATAGATTTTCAAGATGTCATAGGACAAGAGGCTGCTAAAAGGGGACTAGAGGTTGCAGTAAGTGGAAATCATAATATAATTCTATATGGAGATCCTGGGGCCGGTAAGACAATGTTAGCGGAAAGAATAACTACAATTATGCCACCTCTTAGCTATAAGGAGTATTTAGAGATAAGTCAAATTCACAGTGTGAGTGGCACTAGTGATGAAGAGCAGGATTTAAAGGGCAGACCATTTAGAAATCCACATCATACCATAACTAATATTGCACTAATAGGAGGAGGACGAAATCCCGTTGTAGGAGAAGTATCATTGGCTCATAGAGGTGTATTATTTTTAGATGAGCTCTTAGAGTTCAATAGCAAGGCATTACAAGTGTTGAGACAACCGTTAGAGCAAAAGCAAGTAAAGCTATCGAGGGTGTATGGAACAGTTACATATCCAGCAAATTTTTTATTCGTAGGCGCCTTAAACCCATGTCCTTGTGGTTATCATGGTAGTAAAACGAAGAGGTGTAGATGTAATGAATATGATATTAATAGGTATTTATCAAAATTATCAGGGCCGATTTTAGATAGAGTGGATATGTTCATAGGTGTAAGCTCTGTACCTTACGACCAAATAGTGGGAAGTGGAAATGGAAAGAGTTCTAAAGCTATGAAGGATAGAATATTAAATTCTAGAGCTATTCAAAGAAAAAGGTTTGAGAATGAAGATATAAATTATAACAGCGAAATGTCAAAACAACATATAGAAAAATATTGTGCATTAGATAAAAAATGTAGCAAAATATTGGAATTTGCATATAGGCAATATGGATTAAGTACAAGAGTGTATATTAAACTCATAAAACTGGCTAGGACTATTGCTGATTTAGAAGGTAGCAATAACATAGGTGAGGAACATTTAATAGAAGCACTTGAATATAGAAAGTACATAGGAGCCAATATAGTTTAATAAAGGATTTATGGTATAGAATAAAATGAAAAAAAGTGAAATATTAAATATTTGGATGACTTTAAGCGAAATATCTAATAAAAATAAGTTTAAATTAACTAAAGAATTCAATGGAATTGAACCTCTCTTCCAATATGTTATGAGCAATAAAATCCATACAGATCCTCTGATGGAAAAATTAAAGTATGCTTATAATATTGATAAAATAAATTTAATAATGGAACAGATGTGGAAAGAAAACATAAAATTTATAACATTTAGTGATGAGAATTATCCACATAAATTAAAATTAATAGAAGATTCACCTTATGGATTATTTTATAAAGGAAATTTAAATAAATTAAATAAAAATATAAATTTAGCTGTAGTAGGTTCAAGAAGATGCACAAGATATGGAACAGATGTTACAAATATGATTGTGGGGAATTTGGCATTATATAATGTAAATATTATAAGTGGATTAGCTAAAGGTATAGACGGTATAGCACATAAAAGAGCATTAGAAGTAGGAATGTATACCTCAGGAATACTAGGATGTGGTATAGATGAAATATATCCAAAAGAGAACAAATCTATTTATGAAGAAATATTGATGAAAGATGGATGTATAATCAGTGAATTTACTATGGGTATGAAGCCCTTAAGTAGAAATTTTCCAATGAGAAACCGGATTATTAGTGGAATTAGTGATTTAGTATTAATAGTAGAAGGGGGAGAAAAAAGTGGTACATTAATAACTGCCAATTCAGCCTTAGAACAAGGAAAGGACGTAATGGTGGTTCCGGGAAGTGTTTTTTCTAGTGAAAGTAAAGGAACAAATAAACTTATAAGAGATGGGGCACATGTTTTTACAGAAATAGAAGATATTTTGAGTTTATTAAGTATAAATATTATAAATAAACAAGAAATTAATAAAAATATAAAAAATAATTTCAATACGAAGATACATGAGGAGTTATGTAACCTTATAGATGAAAATCCTATACATATAAATGACATAATTAAAGTAACTAATATTGACATTAATCAATTATATAAGTTATTATTTGAGTTGCAAGTACAAGAACATATTATATGCTTAAATGGAAATTTTTATGTTAGAGTTAATAAGAAATTATAACATATACTATAAAAATAGAGATGTTTTTAAATTTATAAAAGCAATACATTTAGGTTACAAGTAGTAATGGAGGGGATAAGATGGGTCAAAAACTAGTAATAGTTGAGTCACCAGCAAAAGCTAAAACCATAAAAAAATATTTAGGGAAAAACTATGTTGTTGAAGCATCTATGGGTCATGTTAGAGATTTACCAAAAAGCCAACTAGGCGTTGATATAGAAAATAACTATGAACCAAAATATATTACTATAAGAGGAAAGGGAGACTTATTAGATAAATTAAAAAAAGAAGCAAAAAAAAGTGAAAAGGTATATTTGGCTACTGACCCTGATAGAGAGGGTGAGGCAATTTCATGGCATTTATCTAAAGTTTTAAAGATAGAAGACCATGAAGAGTGTAGAATTGAATTTAATGAAATAACTAAGAATGCTGTGAAAAATGCAATTAAAAGTCCAAGAAAAATTAATGAGAATGTGTTTGATGCTCAACAAGCACGTAGAGTACTAGATCGATTAGTGGGATATGAAATAAGTCCTATTTTGTGGAGAAAAGTAAAATGGGGGTTGAGTGCAGGAAGGGTCCAATCTGTATCATTAAAAATCATATGTGATAGAGAGAATGAAATTAATGCATTTTTACCAGTAGAGTATTGGACCATAGAAGTAAAAGTAAGTGAAAGCATCAATGGTAAAAGTTTTGTTATAAAGCTAGCCAACAAAAATGGCAAAAAGTTATTGATTCACAGTGAAGGTGAAGCTAAAGAAATTCAAAAAGAACTTAGTAATGGAAATTATGTTATAAGTAATATAAAAGAAACTACAAAAAGTAAAAATCCATTACCACCATTTACCACTAGTACATTACAACAAGATGCATATAGAAAAATAAATTTTTCTACTAAAAAAACCATGTCTACTGCTCAGCAATTATATGAAGGAATAGAAATAAAAGGTCATGGTACTATAGGATTAATTACTTATATGAGAACTGACTCTGTAAGAATATCTGATGAGGCACAACAAGCTTGTAAGAATTTTATTGGCAATGAATATGGTGAAGAGTATGTTCCTAATACAAAAAGAGTTTATAAAGGTAAAAAGGGAGCTCAAGATGCACATGAGGCTATCAGACCTACAAATATAGAGATAACCCCAGAAATAGCTAAAGCTACATTAACTAATGATCAGTTAAAGTTATATACTCTCATATGGAATAGATTCGTAGCAAGTCAAATGGAATCGGCATTATTAGATTTTACTAATATTGATATACAAAACGGAGAGTATACTCTTAAAGTATCGGGATATAAGGTTAAGTTTGATGGTTTCACTAGATTATATTCTGTACAGAATGAAGAAGAAGATGAAGCATCAGCAAAACTTCCAAAGCTTATCATAGGAGATGTGTTGAAATCTAAAGGGATTGAGAATAAGCAACATTTTACGCAGCCACCTGCTAGATTTTCAGAGGCCTCCTTAGTTAAAACTTTAGAAGAAAATGGAATAGGAAGACCAAGTACTTATGCTCCAACTATATCTACATTGCTCGATAGAAAATATGTTGAAAGAAACAAAAAAGTTTTAATTCCTACGGAATTGGGATTTATTATAAACAATATAGTTAGTGAGTATTTTAAACAAATTGTAGATGTAGAATTTACTGCAGAAATGGAAAGCAAATTAGATAGTATAGAAGAAGGAAGATCTGAATGGAAACTTATAGTTAATGAATTTTTCACGCCTTTAAAGCAAAGTATAGAAATAGCTGAAAAGGAAATAGCTAAGATTACTATTGAAGATAAAGTTTCAGATGTACCTTGCGATAAATGTGGAAAACTAATGGTTATCAAGCATGGTAGATTTGGAGATTTTTTAGCTTGTCCAGGATACCCGGAATGTAAAAATACTAAAACTCTTGCAAGAGAATTAGAAGTTCCGTGTCCTTTATGTGGTGGTAAAATTTTAGAGAAAAGAAGTAAAAAAGGAAAGTTATTTTACGGGTGTGATAATTATCCAAACTGTAATTTTGTTGCATGGCATGAACCAACAAGTGAGAAGTGTTCAGAATGTGGTAGTGTACTTGTAAAAAGACATACTAAATCTAAGGGTGATTATTTAGAGTGTAGCAATAATGAATGTAAACATAAAAAGTCTATAAATAATGAATAAATTTTTCAATTAAAGTAAAATATAAAATAACTAAATGTTTATATTTGAATTTTCCATTAACATATCACCAAACTTTTACTTATAAAAAAACAAAATTTTATTGAAATCGACAAAAATGTATGCTAGAATGAATCCTTGAGTAATAAAATAGAAAAGTTTCAATGCGGATAAATATTTTGATTTGTTTCTTGGGTATAATAATTATTAACAGAATTATTATTAACAGAATTATATAATATAAAAAATAATACGTGTAGAAATTGTAAGTAGTTAGGAGGAATAGAAGTGTCATTATTAGACAAAACTAGAAGATTGAATAAGATATTACAAAAATCTGGAGCAGAGCCTGTGGTTTTTGACGACATATGTAAACTTCTTAGTGAGGTTTTAGACTGTAATGTATATATAGCTAGCAGAAAAGGAAAAGTATTAGGGTATAATTTATCTGGTGGATTTGAATGTGAACATGTAAGAGAACAAGTCGTTGAAGGAATGAGATTTCCAGATGAATATAATGCAAAACTTTTAACTGTAGAAGAAACTAGAGCAAATACGAAAAGTAAGGGCTTTTGTCTTTTAAAGGAAAGTGAAAGTTGCGGATTTGATGAAAAATTATCTACTGTGGTGCCTATAAATGGAAATAGAGAGAGATTAGGAACTCTTTTAATATCAAGATTTGGAAAACCTTTTACAGAGGATGACTTAGTTATTGCTGAGTATAGCGCAACTATAGTTGGATTAGAAATATTAAGATCGAAAGCTGATCAGATTGAGGAAGAGGCTAGGAAAAAAGCTATCGTTCAATTAGCAATAGGAACATTATCTTATTCTGAATTAGAAGCTGTAGAGCATATTTTTAATGAATTAGATGGTACAGAAGGATTATTAGTTGCATCTAAAATAGCAGATAAGGTTGGAATAACTAGATCTGTTATAGTTAATGCTCTAAGAAAATTTGAAAGTGCTGGAGTAATAGAATCAAGATCTCTAGGAATGAAAGGTACGCATATAAAAATACTAAATGAAAAATTATTAGATGAATTAGCAAAATTAAAATAATTATTTGTTGATATAAAGGCTAGTTATTACTTAGCCTTTATAATTTTATTTAGTCTTAATTTTAAGAATTTCTATCTTAATATATATTACAATTATAACTATAATATATTTATCTTATAATTATAAAAAAATATTGAATAGTGATTTTAGGTATGATATAATACACGAGATAAGAAAATACACACATTACTCTATTTACTAAAAGGTGCCTTAAAAGGTTTTTAGTAAAAATGAAAGTAATGGAGGAAAAACCAGGAGGGAATATTAAATGGCAGTAATTTCAATGAAACAATTATTAGAAGCTGGTGTTCACTTTGGACACCAAACAAGAAGATGGAACCCTAAGATGGCTCCATATATATTCACAGAGAGAAATGGAATATATATCATAGATCTTCAAAAGACAGTAAAGAAAATTGATGAAGCATATGATTTTATAAAATCAATTGCAGAAGAAGGAAAAGATATATTATTTGTTGGAACTAAGAAGCAAGCTCAAGAAGCTATTCAAGAAGAAGCTATCAGATCAAGCATGCACTTTGTAAACAATAGATGGTTAGGTGGAATGTTAACTAACTTCAGAACTATCAAAGCAAGAATAGGTAGACTAGAAGAATTAGATAGAATGGAAGAAGAAGGAATATTTGAAGTTCTTCCAAAGAAAGAAGTTATTCAACTTAAGAACGAAAGAGAAAAACTAGAAAAAAATCTTGGTGGAATAAGAAGCATGGATGCTAATAAAATAGGAGCACTATTTGTTGTCGATCCTAGAAAAGAAAGAAATGCTATTTCAGAAGCTAAGATATTAGGAATACCAGTAATAGCTATAGTTGACACTAACTGTGATCCAGATGATGTTGATTATGTAATCCCTGGAAACGATGATGCTATCAGAGCAGTTAAATTAATAACTGAAAGATTAGCAGATGCTATAATCGAAGCTAGACAAGGTGAAGAAATAGCTGAGTAATAGAATTAAATTATACACAGCCTCATCTATGGTTGTAAATATATGATTTTTATTGAGGTAGATGAGAGAATTAAATTTCTTTCATTTACCTTTTAAATTACCCAATGAATAGGAGGAATTTTTAATGATAACGGCAGCAATGGTAAAAGAGCTTAGAGAAAGAACTGGAGCAGGAATGATGGACTGCAAAAAAGCTCTAAATGAAACAAATGGAGATATGGAAAAATCTATAGAGGTATTAAGAGAAAAAGGATTAGCAGCAGCAGCTAAAAAAGCTGGAAGAATAGCAGCAGAAGGTGTAGTTACAACTTACATATCAGAAGATATGAAAATTGGATCTGTAGTTGAAGTTAACTGTGAAACTGACTTTGTTGCAGCTAATGATGATTTCAGAACACTTGCAAACAATGTAGCAAAAATGGCAGCATATACTAAAGCTACTACAGTTGAAGAATTATTAACAGAAAAATATATAGGCGATGAAAGCAGTACATTACAAGAAGCGGTTACTGCTTTAATAGCTAAAATCGGTGAGAATATATCTGTAAGAAGATTTGAAAAATTCAATGTTGAAAATGGAATAATCCAAAGTTATATCCATGGAAATGGAAAAATTGGAGTTTTAGTTCAATTAGCATGTGAAAAACAAGCAGATATATTAACTATAATTGGTAAGGATGTAGCAATGCAAGTTGCAGCAGCAAATCCACTATTCTTAAATAAAGATGCTGTAGATAATGAATCTTTAGAAAAAGAAAAAGAAATATTTAGAGTTCAAGCTTTAAATGAAGGAAAGCCAGAAAATATTGTTGAAAAAATGGTTATGGGAAGAATAAACAAATACTACAAAGAGATATGTTTAGTTGAGCAAGTTTGGGTTAAGAATGGTGACTATACAATAGCTAAATATTTGCAAGAAGAATCTAAAAAGATAGGTGCATCTATTGAAATAGCTCATTTCGCTAGATTTGAAAGAGGCGAAGGTATAGAAAAGAGAGAAGACAACTTTGCAGAAGAAGTTCAAAAAATGCAAGGGAAATAACTTAAAAGAGAACCTCGTGTTCTCTTTTTTTAAAAGTGTTTTATGAAATATTTTATAAATTAATAATTTTACAGATGTAAATAATTTAATTTGGAGGTATAATATACATGGAAGCTGCAAAATACAAAAGAGTTATGTTAAAACTTTCCGGAGAAGCATTAGCTGCTGAAAAGGGATATGGTATAGATTTTGAAGTTGCTAATAGCATTTCTATACAAATAAAAAAATTAGTAGAAATGGGTGTTGAAGTTGGTGCCGTTGTAGGTGGAGGAAACATATGGAGAGGTAGAAGTGGTGAAGGAATGGATAGAACTACAGCTGATTATATGGGTATGATGGCTACTTGCATTAACGCACTAGCATTACAAGATTCGTTAGAGGCTATTGGTGTACACACTAGAGTTCAGACGGCTATAGAGATGAGAGAGATTGCAGAGCCTTACATAAGAAGAAGAGCTATGAGACACCTAGAAAAAGGAAGAGTTGTGATATTTGCAGCAGGTACAGGTAATCCCTATTTCTCTACAGATACAGCAGCAGCTTTAAGAGCGGCGGAAATTGAAGCGGAAGTTATTCTTTTAGCTAAAAAAGTTGATGGAGTATATGATAAAGATCCACATAAATATAATAATGCTAATAAATTTGATGGATTATCATATATAGAAGTCTTAGAAAAAGGATTGCAGGTAATGGATTCTACTGCCACTTCTTTGTGTATGGATAACAATATACCTATTCTTGTATTTGGATTAGATAAACCGGAGAATATAATAAGAGCGGTTAAAGGGGAAAATATTGGTACATTAGTATCGTCTAATATATGTAAATAATATATGGAGGTAGTTTTATGGTAAAGGATATTATTAAAAATGCTGATGATAAAATGGTTAAAACCATAGCAGTACTTAAAGGAGATTTAGGTACTATGAAGGCGGGGAGAGCAAATCCAACAATGCTAGATAGAATTCAAGTAGAGTGTTATGGTTCTCTTGTGCCATTAAACCAAGTAGGGAACATTTCAGCACCTGAACCAAGAGTTTTATTAATCCAACCGTGGGATAAGAGCTCTATAAAAGATATAGAAAGAGCTATATTAAAATCAGACTTAGGATTGAACCCGACTAGTGATGGACAGGTAATTAGATTGATAATTGCTGAGTTAACAGAAGAAACTAGAAAGAATTTAGTTAAAACTGTTAAAAAGACTGGTGAAGATGCTAAGATAGCCATAAGGTCTATAAGAAGAGATGCTAATGATAAAGTAAAGGCTCTTAAAAAAGATAATTCTATTGCTGAAGATGAAGCTAAGAAGGCAGAAGATAGTATTCAAAAGGAAACTGATAAATTTATTAAACAAATAGAGAAAATAATTGAAGAAAAAGAAAAAGAAATAATGTCAGTATAGTATTAATAAAACCTGCAGAATTGCAGGTTTTATTAATAGTAAAAAACCTATGAATTACTTGACATATATGTAGGAATGGAGAGAAGATTGTTGAGTATCTTTAATTTTTTTAAGAAGAATAAACAAGAAGAATTTGTAAAGATAGACATGGAGAAAATTCCTAAACACATAGCCATTATTATGGATGGAAATGGAAGGTGGGCGAAGTTAAGAAATCTTCCAAGGACTATGGGGCATAGAGAAGGAATGAAAACTATAAAATCTATGGTTAAGGAATGTAGTAAATTAGGAGTTAAATATTTAACGCTATATGCTTTTTCTACGGAAAATTGGAAGAGACCACAACAAGAGATAGATACCCTTATGAGCTTAATAATAGAATATATTAATAAGGAAATTGATGAATTACATAAAAATAATGTAACCTTTAATGTTATAGGGGATATGACTAAGTTGCCAAAATCATGTCAGAAATCTATTTTGTGGGCTAAAAACATGACTAAAAATAATAATGGTCTAACCTTAAATATTGCATTAAACTATGGAGGAAGAGATGAAATAGTTAATGGCGTGAAAAAAATTGCTGAAAAAGTTTTATCTGGAGATATCAAGATAGAGGATATAACGGAAAAAACCATATCAAACAGCTTATACACGAAGGGCATGCCAGATCCCGATATGATTATAAGACCTAGTGGAGAACTAAGGATTAGTAACTATTTGCTTTGGCAAGGTGCTTATTCTGAGTTTTGGTTTTCAAATATAAATTGGCCTGACTTTACAGAACAAGATTTACACAATGCCATCATAGATTTTCAGAACAGAAACAGAAGGTTTGGTGGAGTATAGAATTGGAGGTGAATTTATGAGTAAAAGGTATATAGGGGCGATAATGTTAGTTCCGTTGCTTATATTTCCTTTTTTAGGAGGGTATTATTTAAAATATTTATTGCTTATATTATCTTTATGCGGCATGTATGAATTTTATAGAACTTGTAAAGAATGTGAATTTAATCCTATATCTTTTATTGGATATGGGCTATGCCTTATATACTATATATACATAGGAAAAGATTTTAACTTATCTCATGGAATAGGAGTATTCATTTTTACTGTATTTATATTAATGACAATTCCTGTATTAAATACAAAATATAATTTTATAGATGTGGCATTGACAATACTTCCGTGTTTTTATGTAACTATTTTCTTTAGTTTTATGTATTTATTAAATATAAATACATATGGTAATTATCTAATTTGGATAATATTTATTGCTTCTTGGGGATGTGATACAGCAGCGTATTATTCAGGAAGATATTTAGGAAAACAAGGAAAGCATAAACTTATTCCAAAGGTTAGTCCGAATAAGACTGTAGAAGGGGCTATTGGGGGATTAGTAGGAAGTATATTAGGATGTACACTATATGGCTATATAATAACTAGATTTGGAGTTATTATACCTTTATATCATTACATATTTATTGGACTATTAGGAGGTATATTTAGTCAATTAGGAGATTTAGTTGCTTCAGCTATAAAAAGATATGCGAAAATTAAAGATTATTCAAACTTAATACCAGGACATGGAGGAATATTAGATAGATTTGATAGTATATTATTTGTATCTGTTATAGTTTATTATTATGTATCCATATTTATAAATATATAAAATTACTAAAAGGGCTTCATATAAGTCCTTTTTTAGTTTATTATTATATTTACTTGAGAGAAAAATTTAAATAATAGAGAAAGATTTAAATAATTTTAATAAAATACTTTAATAATTTAAATTTTAGTTTAAGATAAATTTTTGTATTGATATATATTATACGGTATAATGTCTATGTACATATTAAAATATAAATTTCATTATATATGACAATTAAATAATACTGTAAATTTAGACTATTAAGGAGAGATATTAGTGAAAAATATAAGTATATTAGGTGCTACAGGATCTATTGGAACCCAGGCACTGGATATTATTCGAAATGAAGAGAATCAACTTAGACTAATAGGGATAACAGGTCATAGAAATTATGAAAAATTAATAGAAATAATTGATGAATTTCAACCAAAGTACATAGGTGTAACAGATGAAGGTTGCTATGAAAAAATTAAAAAATATTGTCACAAGAGACATGAGAAGTGTATTATTTATTCTGGAGAGGAGTCATTAGAAAAAATAGCAACTCTTGAAGAGATAGATACTGTACTTACATCTGTAGTTGGAATTGTTGGACTTAAGCCAACGATAAAAGCTATAAGAGCTAAAAAAAACATTGCATTAGCAAATAAAGAAACTTTAGTAGTGGCTGGAGAAATTGTAATTAAAGAGGCTATGAAAAATGGAGTGAAAATCCTACCTGTAGATTCTGAACATGGAGCTATATTTCAATGTATACATGGGAATGAGAAGGAAGCCATAGAAAAAGTAATATTGACAGCTTCTGGAGGTCCTTTTAGAGGGAAAAAAAGAGAGGAACTTATAGATATTACTCCAGAACAGGCGTTAAAACATCCTAAATGGGATATGGGGAAAAAGATATCTATAGATTCTTCAACTCTAGTTAATAAGGGGTTAGAGGTAATAGAAGCCCATTTCCTATTCAATGTTCCTTATGAAAATATAGAGGTCGTAGTCCATCCGCAAAGTATAATTCATTCCATGGTTGAATATGTAGATGGAGCTATAATAGCCCAACTTGGAAGTACAGATATGAGATTACCAATACAATATGCTTTAAATTTTCCAGAGAGAAAGAATGCTATAGTTAATAAAATCAATCTTACTGAAATTGGGAAATTAACCTTTGAGAAACCAGATATGGATACCTTTCTATGTCTTAAACTAGCTTTTGAGGCTGGAATTTTAGGAGGGAATATGCCAGCTATATATAATGGAGCTAATGAAATTGCTGTGGAATTGTTTCTAGATAAGAAAATTAAATATTTACAAATAGAAGAAATTATAAAAACATGTATGAAAAAATTCAAATATGTAAAAAATCCTTCTTTAGAGGAAGTTTTAGACATAGATAAAAGAGTTAGAGAATATGTTTTAGAAAGATATGTTAAAAAGTAGTAGAGAGGGGAAAGAATATGTTGGAAAGTTTAATAAGAAATATGCCTTATTTTATAATGGCATTGCTTGCCTTTAGTTTATTAATAATAATACATGAATTAGGTCATTTTATAATGGCTAAGGTTAATGGGGTAAAAGTTTTAGAATTTTCCTTAGGCATGGGTCCTAAGATATTTGGAATAAAGGGGAAAGAAACAGAGTATTTAATAAAAGCCCTTCCAATAGGTGGATACGTTAAGATGTATGGTGAAGAAGATGATGTTACAGTGGTTGATAATAGAGCTTTTGCTAACAAATCTTCATTCCAAAAATTAACTATCGTAGCTGCTGGTCCTATAATGAATTTTGTTTTAGCCATTGTATTATTTGCAATGGTAGGTGGACTACAAGGTCATGCAACTAATATTATAGATAAAGTTGGAGAAAATTCACCAGCTATGGAAATTGGTATAAAAGCAGGAGATAAAATAACGGAAGTAAATGGGAAAAAAGTTACAACGTGGGAGGATTTTCTCAATGAAGTGATAACTGGTGAGGGAAACCCTGTAAACATGACGGTAGAAAGAAATAATGAGAAGATTGCTTTAAACCTTACTCCAGTGAAAGATGAAGAGTTAAATAGATATATTATAGGAATATCTTCAAAAGTAGTTAATCCTAACTTTATTCAATCAGTTTCTTATGGATTCAATCAAACTATTAGTACTATTAGACAGACTTTTGGTTTCTTTGGGCAGCTATTTCAAGGTAAAGTATCTGCAGATGATGTAGGTGGACCTATTAGCATAATTAAGATTTCTGGAAGAGCAGCAGAGCAAGGAATTTTAACCTTACTTACATTTATATCCTATTTAAGTGTGCAGTTAGCTATATTTAATATTATACCATTTCCAGCCTTAGATGGTGGATGGATATTCTTATTGTTATTTCAAATAATCACAGGAAAAGAAGTGGATAAAGAAAAGGTTGCTACTATAAATTACTTTGGCTTTTTAATACTTATGGGAGTAATGGTACTAGTTTTATTAAAGGATATAATACATCCTATACAATTCTAGAGGTGAAGATATATGAATAGGAAACAAACTAAAAAGATAATAGTTGGAGATACTTTTATTGGAGGAGATAGTAAAATAGCTATACAATCCATGACGAATACAGATACAAGAGATATAAAAGCAACTGTCAACCAAATTTTATCTTTAGAGCAGGTGGGGTGTGATATAGTTAGATGTGCGGTTCCCGATATGGAAGCCGCAGAGGCTATAAAACAGATAGTTAAAGAAATAAACATACCACTTGTAGCGGATATACATTTTGATTATAGATTGGCTTTAAAATCTATAGAAAATGGTGTGTCTAAGCTTAGAATTAATCCTGGAAATATAGGAGACGTTGAAAGGGTTAAATTAGTTGCTAAAGCTGCTAAAGAAAGAAATATTCCTATAAGGATAGGAGTAAATTCGGGATCATTAGAAAAAAATATATTGGATAAATATGGCAAAGTATGTAGTGAGGCCTTAGCAGAAAGTGCTCTTACCCATGTGAAGATTCTAGAGGATGTAAACTTTGATGATATAGTTATATCTATAAAATCTTCTGATGTAGTTCAAATGATTGATAGCTATAATATAGTTTCAAAAGAAGTGAACTATCCTCTGCATTTAGGAGTTACAGAAGCTGGAACTATATGGCGTGGTACAATTAAATCCAGTGTGGGAATAGGAGCCCTTTTAGCTCAAGGAATAGGTGACACTATAAGAGTTTCTCTCACAGGGGATGTAAAAGAGGAAATTAAGGTAGGTAAGGAAATACTTAAATCTTTAGGGTTGATAACAGGAGGAATTAAATTTGTTTCTTGTCCTACTTGTGGTAGAACTCAAATTAATCTGATTAAAATTGCTGAAGAGGTGGAAAATAGATTAGGAAATATAGATAAAGATATTAAGGTAGCGATTATGGGATGTGTAGTGAACGGACCAGGAGAAGCTAGGGAAGCAGATATAGGAATTGCTGGGGGAAGAGGAGAGGCTCTTATATTCAAAAAAGGTGAGATAATAAAAAAAGTAAAGGAAGAATATATAATTGACGAATTGATAAAAGAAATTAGCAAATTGTAGAGTAGGGGGTTTAATATGACCTTAAGTGAACTTTTAAAATATGATGAAAGCTACAACATACAACAGGATATAAAGGTTTATAAGGTTCAATACTTAAAACAAAGTGAAAAGCTGAGGGTCATACTGAAGTACAAAGAAGAGTTAGAAAGTAAAGATAAAAAACTTATATATAAGCTTATAGGAGAAAGACTTAAGAGTTTTGATGCTATGGAGATACTTTGGTACAAAGATATAGAAGATGTAACAATAGAAAATGTAGTAGGAGAGTATTGGATTGATGTAATAAATTCTCTTACTGCATTTTTCCCATCAGCTAAAGTAAATTTATTAAAAGCGGTAAAGAAAATTAAAGGTAATTCTATTAACATAGTGCTAGATAATAAATTTATTCATACTATGCTTGTAAGTAAAGATATTGACAAAATTATAAAAAGAGAAATAAATAATATGTTTAATTTAGTAGTGGATGTAAAATTCACCTATGATGTAGAATTAGAAGACCAAAATTATATTATAGAAAAAGAATTAGAAGAACAAAAAATTATAAAAAGTATAGTAAATTCTATGGGTGCGTTGAGAGTAGAGGATAAAAAAAATAAATCTAAAGAAACAGTTAGGAATAAAGTTGAGGAAAAGAAAAAATATAACTGGAAAGAGAATTATGGAAGTAAAAACACCTCAAAAGAGTCTCTCGATGAAAATATTATATATGGTAATAGAAATATTAATGAAGATAATACTCCTATTAATGAGTTAGATATGTCATCTGGAAGAGTTGCTATCACAGGCGATATATTTAAAGTCAATATATTTGAGGCAAAAAATGGAAAAGTATATCCATCTATTTATGTTACAGATTATACTAGCTCTATAACAGTAAAAATATATCCAAGACCAAGTGATGATGTGGATAAGATGCTTCAAGAACTTAAAGTTGGATTATACTGTAAAGTTTATGGAGAAGTTGAGATAGATAGGTTTTCTAAAGACTTAGTGCTTAATGCAAGAACTGTAGTTAAACTTCAAAAGAATGAAAGAATGGATAGTAGTGATGAAAAGAGGGTAGAGCTACATGCTCATACTAATATGAGTTCGATGGATGGGATTACTACGGCTACAAAGTTAATAGAAAGAGCATCAAAGTGGGGGCATAAAGCGATAGCCATTACGGACCATGGAGTTGCACAGGCATTTCCAGAGGCTATGGATGCAGGTAAGAAATATAACATAAAGGTTATATATGGATTAGAGGGATATTTAGTAAATGATGGTGTTCCTATTGGGTTTAATTGTAAAGGACGTTCATTCTCAGACGAATTTGTGGTTTTTGATATTGAAACTACTGGATTTTCTAGTGAGAATGATAGAATAATAGAAATTGGAGCAGTTAAAATTAAAAATGGTATTGTAGTTGATAGTTTCAATAGATTAATTAATCCGGAGAGAGGGATTTCATATACTATTACAGAACTTACAGGAATAAATAATGATATGGTAAAAGATAGTCCTAATATTAAAACCATATTACCACAGTTTCTAGACTTTGTTGGAGATAATGTAGTAGTTGCACATAATGCTGAGTTTGATTGTGGTTTTATAAAATCAAACTGTAGAAGATTAGGATTGCAATTTAATAATGGAATTATAGATACATTACCCTTAGCAAGATTTTTATTTCCAGAGTTAAAAAAACATAAACTAAATATAATATGTGATCATCTAAATATCTCTCTTGAAAATCATCATAGAGCAGTGGATGATGCAAAAGCTACTGGAGATATTTTATTAAAATGTTTTGAACTGCTAAAAGAAAGAAATATAGAAGATGTAGATAATTTAAACAGGGAATACTTAAAAACCTTTGATATAAAGAAAGCTCAAACTAACCATGTTATATTATTAGTGAAAAATCAGGTAGGTCTTAAAAACTTATATAAATTAATATCTTATTCAAATTTAGATCACTATTATAGGAGGCCTAGACTTCCTAAAAGTTTAATTGAACAACATAGAGAAGGGCTTATAATAGGGTCAGCATGTGAAGCAGGGGAAATATTTAAAGGGATTTTATCTGGAAAAAGCTTTGAAGATTTAGATCAAATAGTATCATTTTACGACTACTTAGAGATTCAATCTATAGGAAATAATGAATTTCTAGTTAGAAAAAATATGGTGAAAGATAAAGAAGGACTTATTGAAATAAATAAAAGAATATATGAGCTAGGAGAATATTATAAAAAACCAGTGGTAGCTACCGGAGATATACATTTTTTAGAGCCTAGTGATGAAGTTTTCAGAAGAATATTAATGGCTGGAAAAGGTTTTGACGATGCCGATGATCAAGCACCACTTTACTTTAAAACTACTACAGAGATGTTAAGGGAATTTTCCTACTTAGGTGAAGAGAAGGCTAGAGAAGTAGTAATAAAGAATCCTAGTGATATTGAATCTATGATTGAGTTTGTAAAGCCTATACCAGATGAAACTTATGCTCCTAAAATTGATGGTGCAGAAGAAGAAATAAGAACAATGACATTAAATAGAGTTAGGGAGATATATGGTGATAGTTTACCAGAAGTGATTCAAAAGAGGACTGAGAAAGAGTTAAATTCTATAATAAACAATGGATATGCAGTGTTATATCTTATAGCTCATAAGTTGGTGGCAAAATCTTTAAGTGATGGCTATCTAGTTGGATCTAGAGGATCAGTTGGATCTTCTTTTGTTGCTACTATGACTAATATTACAGAGGTAAATGGGTTACCGCCTCATTATGTATGCCCTAATTGTAAACATAGTGAGTTTTTTATGGATGGTTTAGTGGGATCAGGGGTAGATTTACCTGACAAAAACTGTGAAATTTGTGGAACACTTTATATAAAAGATGGTCATGATATACCTTTTGAGACTTTCTTAGGTTTTGAGGGGGATAAGGAACCAGATATAGATTTAAACTTTTCAGGAGATAACCAAGGTGATATTCATAAATATACTGAGGTGCTTTTTGGAAAGGGCTATACTTTTAAAGCTGGAACTATAGGAACTATTGCAGATAAAACTGCTTATGGATTTGTTAAAAAATATTTAGATGAAAGAAATATAGATAGGACAAATGCAGAAATTGAGAGATTGACCATAGGATGTACTGGGGTTAAAAGAACTACAGGTCAGCATCCAGGTGGAATAATGGTAGTGCCTAGTGACAATGAAATATTTAATTTTTGCCCTATACAACATCCAGCAGATGATCCAAATTCAGACATTATAACTACTCATTTTGATTACCACTCTATAAGTGGTAGATTATTAAAACTTGATATTCTAGGACACGACGACCCTACAGTACTTAGAATGTTACAGGATTTAACGGGAATTGATCCTAGAAAAGTTCCTCTTTCAGACCCTAAGGTTATAAGCTTATTTACTTGTCCAGATGCATTAGGGGTTACAAGGGAAGAATTAGAGTGTGAAGTAGGAAGCTATGGCATACCTGAGTTTGGAACTAAGTTTGTTAGACAGATGCTTATAGATACTCAACCTCAGTCATTTTCTGATTTGGTAAGAATTTCAGGTCTTTCTCATGGAACAGATGTATGGCTTAATAATGCTCAATATTATATTAAAGAAGGGTATACAACACTTAAGGAATGTATAGCTACAAGAGATGATATTATGGTATATCTCATATATAAGGGTCTCCCTCCTAAAACTGCCTTTAATATAATGGAAAAAGTAAGAAAAGGAAAAGGGTTAAGTGAAGAGCATGAATCCATAATGAGAGAACATAATGTTCCTGATTGGTATATAGGATCTTGTAAAAAGATAAAATATATGTTTCCTAAAGGTCATGCTGTGGCATATGTAATGATGGCAGTAAGGATTGCATATTTTAAGGTTTATTATCCAAAGGCTTATTATGCCACTTATTTTACTGTTAGAGCAGATGATTTTGATGGAGATATTGCATCTAAGGGAGAAGAGGCCATTAAGCATGCAATGAATGAAATAAATGCTCTTGGAAACAATGCTGGAACCAAGGAAAAAAATCTTTTAACTGTATTAGAACTATGCTATGAAATGCACAAAAGAGGTATAAAATTTCTGCCAGTGGATATATATAAATCAGATGCTACAAAATTTACTATAGAAGGTGATAGCATAAGAATTCCTATGAGTGGACTTCAAGGAGTTGGAGTCAATGCAGCTAAAGCTATTGAAGAGTCAAGGAAGGAAGGCGAATTTATCTCAAAGGAAGATTTGAGGATAAGAAGTAAGGCTACTAAAACTGTAATAGAAGCATTAGATAACCACGGAGCCTTAGGTTATTTGCCAGAGACAAATCAATTAAGCCTTTTTTAAAAGCATATAAAAAGAAAGATTTGCATATGATATTTATCTATGATATAATTATTTGTAGTTTAGTTTGCAAGAATAAATTTGTTTTTAGGAGAGTAGGGTTAATTCCTACTCTCTATTTATTAAAACGCAGCGAATAGTTGCGTTTTAATTATAATTAAAAGGTTTATTATTTCATATTAAAGAAATCATAAAAGTAAGGAGGGATTTTATATGAAAAACAATGAATTTATAGATAAACTTAAAGACTTAGTTTTACCAGCTATAAAAAGCAAGGACTTTGAACTTTACCATTTAGAATATGTAAAGGAAGGAGGTCAAAATATCTTTAGAGTTTATATAGATAGTGAAAATGGAGTTACTTTAGATAATTGTGTGAGTGTAAGTAGAGCAATTAGTGATATACTAGATATAGAAGATCCGATATCAGATGAATATAACTTAGAAGTTTCATCACCAGGAGTGTTTAGAGACCTATATACTGAAGCACATTATAACAAATATATAGATTATGATGTGGCTGTAAAGCTTTCATCGTTATTAAATGGAAAGAAAAAATATGAAGGTATTTTAAAGGCCTTTGATGAAGCTAATTTGGTTGTAGAGGTAGATAAAGAAGAAGTTATAATACCAAGAGAAAAAATTTTTATGGTGAGCTTAAACCCAACTTTATAAGGAGGATGTGAAATGAACGGCGGATTTAAAGAAGAATTTATAGATGCTATAAGGCAACTAATTGTTGAGAAAGGGATTAGTGAGAATCTACTCTTTGAAACCATAGAGGATGCATTAGTGGCAGCTTATAAAAAGAATTTTGCTAAATCCCATGCTAAGGAGCAAAATGTTAAGGTTACAGTTAATAGAGAAACAGGAGAAACCCATGTATATTCTTTAAAGGAAGTTGTAGAAGAGGTTTATGATGATGTTATTGAAATTTCTATAGAAGATGCTAAGGAAATTAGTCCTAGATATACATTAGAAGATATAGCCGAAATAGAGATAACTCCTAGGGATTTTGGAAGAGTTGCAGCACAGGCAGCAAAACAAGTAGTAATTCAAAGGATAAAAGAAGCAGAAAGAACTTTAATATACGATGAATTTATAACTAAGCAATATGATATAATTACAGGTATAGTACTAAGAAAAGATAGAGGAAATGTATTTGTTAATTTGGGGAAACTAGAAGCAGTTTTAGGGCCAAATGAGCAAATGCAAGGAGAAAGCTATATATTCAATGAGAAGTTAAAACTGTATATAGTTGAAGTTAAAAAGACTTCAAGAGGACCACAAATAGTTGTATCTAGAACTCACCCAGGACTTGTTAAGAGATTATTTGAGCTAGAAGTTCCAGAGATATATAGTGGAGTAGTAGAAATTAAGAATATTGCTAGAGAAGCAGGATCAAGAACAAAGATTGCAGTATATTCTACAGAGGAAGATATAGATGCAATGGGAGCATGTGTTGGACCTAAGGGAGTTAGAGTTCAAAATATAGTGAATGAACTTAAAAGTGAAAAAATTGATATAATAAAGTGGAGTAAGCTTCCAGAAGAATATATAGCAAATGCGCTTAGTCCAGCAAAAATTATATCAGTAGATGTTGATGAAAATGAAAAAAGTGCTAGGGTAGTTGTTGATGATAATCAATTGTCACTAGCAATAGGTAAAGAAGGTCAGAATGTTAGGCTAGCTGCAAGACTAACTGGCTGGAAAATCGACATAAAAAGTAAATCTCAAGCAGAAAAATTAATTAATGAAGAGAATAGTATTTAAGAGTAGGTGATAACCCATGAAAGTAAAGAAGATACCTCAAAGAATGTGCACAGGATGCATGGAAATGAAACCAAAGAAGGAACTTATAAGAGTTGTGAAAAATAAAGAAAATGAGATATCTATAGATTTACATGGTAAGAAACCAGGTAGAGGTGCTTATATTTGTAAAAGCCTTGAATGCCTAGAAAAAGCAGTTAAAACAAAGAGACTAGAGAGAAATTTAGAATGCAAAATTGATGCTGAAATATATGATAAGCTGAAAGAAGAGATAAATTGCTATGAATAAATTTTTTCAATTTCTAGGGTTAACTAAAAAATCAGGAAATTTAGTAGAAGGATATAATAAATGTGAAGATACTATAAAAAAACAAAAAGTTTATCTATGTATTTTATCTTTAGAGTGTGCCGATAATACTAAAAGTAAGTTTATAAAATATTCTAATGATAGAAAAATTCCATTGATTGAGAATATTACTAGTAAAGAGTTAGCTATTGCCATTGGAAGAGAAAAAATTAATGTGTTAATGGTAAAAGATGAAAACATGAGTAAAAATTTAATCAGATTATGGAATGATAATCAAAAAACGTAAATTCGGGGGTGAAAATTTTGGCAAAAGTAAGAATATATGAATTAGCTAAAGAGTTAGAAGTCTCAAGTAAAGAGCTAATAACGGTATTAATGGAAGAGTTCGGAGTTGAAGCTAAAAATCACATGAGTGTTATTGATGAGGAAGATGGTGAGCTGATAAAAGAACTTTATTCAGAGCAAAGAAAATTAAATGAAGACAAAAAAGAGATTATTGAAGAATATGAACTATTAGCCGATGAAGATATTAAAAAGCAAGAAAGAAAGAACAGCAAAATTAGAAGAGGATCTAATAAAAGACAAGATGAAGAAGACGATGAGACACTTGATGAAGTTATAGAACTAGGTGAAACTATTGTAATAAAAGATCTAGCAGAAAAGCTTAAGAGAAATCCTGTTGAAGTCATTAAAACATTGATATTCCAAGGTGTTATGGCCAATATGAATCAAGAAATAGATTTTAATACAGCAGAGAAGGTTATAGAAGAATATGGAGCTATGGCTGTATTAAAAGAGGAAAAAGCAGGTAATTTAGAAGAAGCTGATATAGTAGAAGAAGAAATAGAAGAAGATAAATTGGAAAAAAGACCTCCAATAGTTACAATAATGGGTCATGTTGACCATGGTAAAACTTCACTATTGGATGCTATAAAGCATTCAAAAGTAACTGCAACAGAAGCAGGTGGAATTACTCAACACATTGGAGCATATACAGTAGATGTCAATGGAGAAAAAATTACATTTCTAGATACTCCTGGACATGAAGCGTTCACAGCAATGAGAGCTAGAGGAGCACAAATTACTGATATTGTTATTTTAGTAGTTGCAGCTGATGATGGTATAATGCCACAGACAGTAGAAGCTATAAATCACTGCAAAGCAGCTGAAGTACCAATGATAATCGCCATCAATAAAATGGATAAACCAGATGCAACCCCAGATAGAGTTAAACAAGAGTTAACTGAGCATGGACTTCTTTCAGAAGATTGGGGAGGAGATACTATTTGTGTACCAGTATCTGCTCATACTAAAGAGGGATTAGATACACTTTTAGAAATGGTAGTATTAACTTCTGAAATGCAAGAATTAACAGCGGATTCAAATAGAAGAGCTAAAGGAACTGTTATAGAAGCTAAACTAGATAAAGGTAGAGGTCCAGTTGCTAGTCTTTTAGTTCAAAATGGAACATTAAGAACTGGTGATTCAATTATAGTTGGAACAACTTATGGTAGAATAAGAGCTATGCTTGATGATAAAGGTAAAAAGATTAAGGAAGCAGGTCCATCCATACCTGTGGAGATACTAGGTCTTTCAGAAGTTCCAGCAGCAGGAGACAGATTTACAGTAGTAAAAGATGAGAAAACTGCTAGAATTATGGCGGATTCTAGAAAAGAGAAAATAAGACAAGAGAATTTCCAAGCATCTCATAGGGTTTCTATGGAAAACTTATATAGCCAAATTCAAGAAGGTAAAGTTAAAGAGTTAAGTGTTATAGTTAAAGCGGATGTTCAAGGTTCTGTAGAAGCAATAAAACAATCTATAGAAAAACTTTCAACTGATAATGTTAAAGTTAGAGTAATTCATGGTGCAGTAGGAGCAATTACTGAGACAGATGTTACATTAGCATATGCATCAAACGCTATAATTATAGGGTTCAATGTTAGACCAGATAATAACGCTATAGCAGCGGGAGAAAGAGATAATGTTGAAATTAGAACTTATAGAATAATATATGATGCTCTTGATGATATTAAGTCAGCTATGATAGGAATGCTTGAGCCAGAGTATAAGGAAGTAGTGCTTGGAAGAGTTGAAATAAGGCAGGTATATAAAATATCTAATGTAGGTACTATTGCAGGATGTTATGTACTAAATGGAAAAATTACAAGACATAGCAGCGTAAGGGTACTAAGAGAAAATATAGTAATATTTGAATCAACGCTAGCATCATTGAAGAGATTTAAGGATGATGTAAAAGAAGCAGCGGCTGGATATGAGTGTGGATTGAGTATAGAGAGATTTAATGATATAAAAGAAGGCGATATCATTGAAGCATATATTATGGAAGAGGTTAAGCCAAAAGGGTTATAATGTAAAGGAGTGGTTTCCATGGCTAACTATAGAGGCGGAAGAATAAACGAAGAAATAAAAAAAGATGTAAGTAATACCATTCAAAATAAGTTAAAAGATCCAAGATTGAATGCATTGATAAGTGTAACTGATGTAGATGTAACTAGAGATTTAAGTTATGCTAAGATTTATGTTAGCATATTTGGAACAGAAGAGCAGAAAAATGATGCTTTTAAAATCTTAAAGAGTTCCACTGCTTTTATAAGAAAAGAGATAGGTAAAAATGTTAAATTAAGGCATGTACCAGAGGTTATTATAGAATTAGATAGTACTATAGATAAAGCAAATCGTTTAGAGTCAATATTTGAAAAGATAAAGGATAGTACATCTGATGATGAATATTAATAGTGTAATTGAAGCAATAAAAAAAAGTGATCATATAGGTATTACTTTCCACCAATCTCCAGATGGAGATTCATTAGGAAGTGCCACAGCCCTTTTACAAGGGTTGAGGGCACTTAATAAAGATGCCTATATTCTATGTAAAGAACCTATACCTAAAACTTTTTCTTATTTATTTTACAGTGAAGAAATAACAGGGAGCAATTCAGAGGTAGAGCCAGGCACAAACATAGTAATTGTCCTTGATTGTGGAGATTTTAAAAGAATAAATGCAAATATATCTAGAGGACAAGATTATAAAATAATTAATGTAGATCACCATATGAGCAACGAGATGTATGGTGATATAAATTATGTAGACACGAATTCAGCTGCAGTAGGGGAAATAATTTATTTAATATTAGAAGAACTACAGGTTGAAATGACAAAAGAAATAGGGACTTCTATATATACATCCCTATTAACAGATACTAGTTCTTTTAGACATTCAAATACTACAGAAAGAACTCATGAAATTGCAGGGGAAATAATAAATACTGGATTAAATTTTACAAATATTCATAGAATTATTTTTGAGGATAAAGAATTTTATAAGATTAAAGTAATTGGAGAAATAATAAGTACCATGACGTTAGAGTTAAGTGGTAAATTAGTATTTATGACAATAACTAAAAATTTACTTGATAAATTTAATTTAGAAAATTTTGACTCCTCAGAGGTAATACATTTTGGTACTATGGTGTCAAGAGCAGAAGTAGTAGCACTTTTAAAAGAGTCAAAGGATGGAGTTAAAGTAAGTTTAAGATCAAAAGAATTATTAGATGTTAGATTAATAGCTGAAGGATACAATGGTGGTGGACATGTAAGAGCAGCAGGATTCTACTATAATGGAGATATAAATGCTATTAAAGATCAGTTAATTAAAATTATAGAAAAAGAGTTGAGATAATTATGACGCTAAATAAAGAAAATAATTCTACTCTTTCAGGAGTTTTAAATATAAATAAGCCATTAGGAATTACTTCTTTCGATGTGGTTAGAAAAATAAAGAAACTAATATGGCAAAAGAAGGTTGGGCACTGTGGAACCTTAGATCCAGAGGCGAGTGGTGTATTACCAATTTGTATAGGGAAGGCCACTAAAGCTATTGAGTTTATTATGGAAAATAACAAAGAATATATAGCTAAGTTAAAGCTAGGGGTGACCACAGATACCTATGATAGAGAAGGTGCCATACTTACAGAGAAAGAAGTTCATTGTACTCCTAATCAGATTATAGAAGCAGTTAATAAATTCATGGGAGAAATAGAGCAGATTCCGCCTATGTATTCAGCCTTAAAAGTTAATGGTAAGAAATTATATGAATTAGCTAGACAAGGTATAGAGGTTGAAAGAGCAGCTAGAAAAATAAATATACATAATATAGAAATACTATCAATAGAACTTCCCTTTGTAGAAATTAAAGTTAATTGTTCTAAAGGAACCTATATAAGAAGTCTGTGTTATGATATAGGTGAATCATTAGGGTGTGGTGCTATGATGTGGAGTTTGGATAGAACTGCTACAGAACCATTTAAAAAGATTGATAGTGTAGATTTAGAAGTGTTATCAGAGGATAATATCAAAGAGTATATCATTCCATTAGAAGAGGTTTTCAAGGATTTTTTGAGATTAGATGTAAATGAAAAATTTGAAAAACTTCTATTGAATGGAGTTGTAGTTAAAGATAGGTCTATAATAGAAGACTTAGAGAAGTTCAAAAAATATTCTGTATATAATAGTTTTGGAAAGATTATTGGGATTGCATTGAGAACAGATGTAGGATTAAAATTAATAAAACTATTTGTTTAGGTGAGCTATTATGAAAATTATAAAAGATAATTTTAATGAGAAAATTCAAGACTCTACAATAATAATTTTGGGTAGTTTTGATGGCATTCATAAAGGGCATAGAGCTCTAATAGATGGTGCTAAAAAGGTAGCTAAAAATTTAGAGAAAAAATACAAAAATCATAAGATAAAGATTATGGTATGCACCTTTGAGAACCATCCACTTAGTGTAGTAAATAAGGATGTTTGTCCTAAACTCATTATGAGTAATGATAGAAAAAGTGAATTGTTTAAAAAATTAGGTGTGGATATAGTAAATTTTATGAATTTTAATAAAGAGTTAATGGAAATATCACCAGAGGATTTTATAATGAATTTAAAGAAGTATTATAATGCAGTAGGTATTGTAGTGGGTTTTAACAATAGATTTGGATATAAAAATTTAGGTGATACAGAATTACTAAATAAATTTAGTGATATATTAGGCTATAATCTCCTGGTAATAAAGCCTGTAAAGGTAGATGGAGAAGTAATAAGTAGCTCTGTTATTAGGCATCATATACAAGAAGGAAATATAGAAAGAGCAAATAAGTTATTAGAAACTTCATTTATGATTCATGGAAGAATTGTAAAAGGAAAACAATTTGGAAGAACAATGGGATTTCCGACAATAAATATAGATTATGATAAGAAATATGTTATACCTAAAGGTGGAGTATATAGTACAATAGTAAGTTATAATAATAGATTGTTTAAAGGGATTACTAATATAGGTTATAATCCTACAGTAAATGGGGATAAACTTAGTATAGAAACACATATAATAGATTTTAATCAAGACATATATGGAGAAGAGGTAAATATATACTTTATTGAAAAAATAAGGGAAGAAAGAAAGTTTGCCAATATAGATGAATTAAAGCATCAATTAAAACTAGATAAATGTTTTGTAAGGTCTAGAGATAAGAAGATAAATGTTTAAAAAATAAGTTTATGGAAATAATGGTTTATAGATATATTAGATTAAATAAACTTTATTACTATTAGAACAAATTAGTAATTTACAAAAAGAATTTTATTTGATATAATTCTTTAGGAACCCTATGCTATGTTGTCTGAATTGCCAACGGAATACATGGCATATGGCGATTGACTTTTGGAGGTGTATATTAATGGATAAGGCAAGAAAACAAGAAATAATGACTGAATTTGCAAGACATGAGGGAGACACAGGTTCTCCAGAGGTGCAAATAGCACTACTAACTGAAAGAATAGTTAGCTTAACTGAGCACTTAAAAACTCATAAAAAAGACCACCACTCAAGAAGAGGTCTTTTAATGATGGTAGGACAAAGAAAAGGTCTTATTAATTACTTAAAGAAACAAGATATCGAAAGATACCGTGCTATCATTGAGAAATTAGGAATTAGAAAATAGTAAGAGCGGCAAAGCCGCTCTATTATTTTAATTAATTATAAAATACTAATAAATGCTAATAATAATATATAATTGAAAGTTGAAAGGAGGCAAAATAATGATAAATACATTACAAACTAACATAGCTGGAAGAGAAATGAAAATAGAACTTGGTAGAGTTGGAATGTTATCTAATTGTGCCATATTTATGAGTTATGGAGACACAGTAGTACTTGTTAATGTTAATGGTTCAGAAAAACCTAGAGAAGGCATAGACTTTTTCCCACTTAGTGTTGAGTATGAAGAAAGATTATATGCTGTTGGAAAAATACCAGGAGGGTTTATAAAAAGAGAAGGGAGACCTTCAGAGAAAGCGATACTTAATGGTAGAGCTATAGATAGACCAATAAGACCACTATTTCCAAAGGGGTATAGGAATGATGTTCAGGTAGTATGTACAGTAGTATCTGTAGATCAAGATAATGTTCCAGAAATACTTGCTATGAATGCTGCATCTATGGCATTAACATTATCAAGTCTTCCATTCAATGATCCTATAGGAAATGTTTCCATTGGATTAGTTAATGGAGAATTTATAGTTAATCCTACTGTAAGCCAAAGAGAAGAAAGCACTATGCAATTAACTATTTCTGCTACTAAGGAAAGAGTTATGATGATAGAAGCTGGAGCAGATGAAGTTCCAGAAGATGTAATGATAAAGGCTATAGAATTTGGTTTTAATGAATGTCAAAAAATAATTGCATTCCAAGAAGAAGCTAGAGCTAAATTTGGAAAAGAAAAAATAGAGCCAGTGCTTCATAAAGTAGATGAAGAATTGGAAAAAGATATAAGAGATTTTGCTTTTGATATGTTAAAGGAAGCAATGTATATTACTGATAAAGATGATAGAAATGTGAAAGTTAACGAAATTAAAAATAAAATTGATGAGACTTTCGGAGAAAAGTATGCAGATAAGATGAGTGATGTAGCAGAAACTATATATAATCTTCAGAAAGAGATCGTAAGACATATGCTCCTAGTAGATAAGAAGAGACCTGATGGCAGAGGGTTTGATGAAATTAGACCTATTAGTTGTGAAACATCATTACTTCCAAGAACTCATGGAACAGGACTATTTACTAGAGGTTTAACTCAAGTTATGACAGTTGCAACATTAGGAGCACTAGGTGATGTTCAAATTATTGACGGCTTAGGAGAAGAAGAATTCAAGAGATATATGCATCATTATAACTTCCCAGCGTATAGTGTAGGTGAAGTTAAACCGTTAAGAGGCCCAGGAAGAAGAGAAATTGGTCACGGAGCTTTAGCGGAAAGAGCACTTGAGCCATTAATTCCTTCAATTGAAGAATTCCCTTATACTATAAGATTAGTATCTGAAGTTTTAAGTTCAAATGGTTCCACTTCACAAGCAAGTGTATGTGGTAGTACATTGGCATTATTAGATGCAGGAGTTCCAATTAAGAGACCAGCAGCAGGTATTGCTATGGGATTAATAACTAGTGAAGATCTCACTTCAGAAGGAATATTAACGGATATTCAAGGAATTGAAGACTTTTTCGGAGATATGGACTTTAAGGTTGCAGGTACTGAAAAAGGAATAACTTCAATACAAGTAGATACTAAGATAAAAGGATTATCTGATTATTGTATAAGAACTGCTATAGAAGATGCTAGAAAAGCTAGAATGTATATTTTAGAAAAAATTAAAGAATGTATACCAGAACCTAGAGCTGAATTATCACCATATGCTCCAAGAATGTATACAGTAACTGTGAATCCAGATAAAATTAGAGATATCATAGGACCAGGGGGAAAAACTATTAAAAAGATAATAGCAGATACTGGTGTTAAAATAGATACAAACGATGATGGAAAAGTAATTATAATGTCTAATGATAGTACTAGTGCCAATATAGCCTTAAAAATGATTAAAGATATAACAAAAGAAGTTGAAGTAGGAGAAATTTATTTAGGAAAAGTTACTAAAATAGCTACTTTTGGAGCTTTTGTTGAAATACTTCCAGGTAAAGAAGGATTAGTTCATATTTCTAAATTAGATACTGCAAGAGTTAATAAGGTTGAAGACATAGTGGCTGTAGGTGATGAAATATTAGTTAAAGTTGTAGAAATTGATGGCCAAGGAAGAGTAAATCTTTCAAGAAAAGATGCAATAAAAGACAGTGAAGAAAATAAAAATTCAGAAAATGAATAAATGACAATAAAAAGGCATTGCCTTTTTATTTTTTTGTTTATAACAAGTATTTTGAAATATTGTGTATAATAATAGTTATAAAATATGTTGTCATAATATAAGTTATTCAAAGGAGAAAAAATATGTACAATTCATTTAGATTAAATAATGGACTAAGAGTAGTAGTAGAGAATATTGAAAATTATAATTCGGTATCAGTGGGGTTGTGGGTTAAGAATGGTTCTAGAAATGAAACTGAGGAACTAAGTGGAATATCCCATTTTATAGAACATATGATGTTTAAAGGTACAGAGAATAGAAGTTCTAAGCAAATAGTAGAGTCAATAGAAAATGTTGGCGGTCAAATAAATGCTTTTACAGGAAAAGAATCCACGTGTTATTATGTAAAACTATTAGATAGTCATATAGAATTAGGTCTAGACATATTATCTGATATGTTGTTTAATAGTAAATTTGATTATGATGATATAGAGAAAGAGAAAAAGGTAGTTATTGAAGAAATTAATATGGGAGAAGATTCCCCAGAAGATGTGCTTATTGAATTACATGAAAAAGCCATGTGGGGAGATGATACGCTATCTATGCCCATACTTGGACATGAAGAAAGCGTAAAAAGTTTTACAAAAGAAAAAATTATAAATTATATTAGTGAACATTACTATCCGCATAATTGTGTGCTATCTATATGTGGAAAAATTTCTATGGATGAAATAGAAAAGATGGTAGAAAGATATTTTGGATCATGGAAATCTGTAATTACATGTGAACATAAATATTCAAATCCAGTACTTCAAAATAACATATATTTTAGAAGTAAAGATATTGAACAATTACATGTATCTTTAGGAATGAAGGGATTACAGATGGGAAGTGAGGAAAGTGCAACTTCAGTACTCCTGGCTAATATATTAGGGGGAGGAGCATCCTCTATATTATTTCAAAGAATAAGAGAAGAATTAGCAATGTGTTATTCGATTTATGTATATATGTCTCCTTATGTTAACTGTGGAAGCATAAATATCGGAGCGGCACTCAATCCTAACAAAATAAAAGAGGCCATTGAAGCTATAAATGAAGAGTTGATGAAATTTTATAGTGGTGATATAACTGAAGAGAAGCTAGCTAGAGCTAAAGAACAGCTAAAAGGAAGTTATATGTTGGGATTGGAAAGTACTAGTAGTAGAATGTTCGGAAATGGTAAATCATTGCTATTTAAAAACAAAATAGAAAGTCCAAGTGATGTTATCAACAAAATAGATAAAATTAATATGGGGAAAGTTAAAGATGTTATGAACAATACTTTCAAAAAAGGTATAATAAGTAGTGCATTTGTAGGAAAAGAACTTGGAGAACTACGTTCTATTTATGGGGATAAAATTAAAAAGATAGACAATTTGCAGGAACCATAAGATAAAATTATTAATATTATAAATTATAATATTTATCATATATAATTAATAATTCACATAATAATCTATAAGAATTATTATGAGGTGATAGATATGGAGGAACAAATAAGGCTTTTAAGTGAAATGGAAAGATATGAAATTATTAATATTAATGATGGAGATAAGTATAGTATTTTAGGAAATAATGATATAGTAATTGACGAAAATGGGGAATTTAAATTATTATTAATAACAGAAGGCAAAAATGGAATGGGTTTCTTTAAACAGAAGGATATGTTTGAAGTACCTTGGGAATATGTAAAGAAATTTGGTTCCAAAACTATAATTATTGATGTAGATGGTGACACCATAAGGAAATCGCATGTTTAGTATGGAGGATAGAAATGAACATTATAGTGCAAAAATTTGGAGGAACTTCTGTAGCTACTGAAGAAAATAGAAAACTAGTAGTTCAAAAGATAAAAAAAGCTATTGAAGAAGGATTTACACCAGTGGTGGTGGTATCAGCAATGGGAAGAAAAGGTTCTCCATATGCTACAGATACATTATTATCTTTGATAGGTGACGATTTTAAAAAAATAAATACATTGGCTGTAGATTTACTACTTTCTTGTGGAGAAATTTTAAGTGCGGTGGTACTTTGTGATGAGTTAAATAAAGAAAGCATAGATGCAGTACCGCTTACAGGAGGCCAGAGTGGAATAACAACTGATGAAAATTTTAACAATGCATCTATTTTAGAAGTGAAACCTGATAAAATATTAGAATTATTAAAATTAGGAAAAATACCGGTGGTTGCAGGATTTCAAGGTGCTAGCGAAAATGAGTATATAACAACTATTGGAAGAGGGGGAAGTGATGTTACAGGGGCTATTTTAGGTGCAGCGTTAAAAGCCAGAGAAGTCCAAATATATACTGATGTTGATGGTATTATGACTGCAGATCCAAGAATAGTATCTGATGCCTCCTTAATTGAAAATATAAGTTATGATGAGGTATTTCAATTCGCAGATCAGGGAGCAAAGGTAATCCACCCTAGAGCTATTGAAATATCTAAAAGATATAATATACCACTTGTAATAAAAAATACTTTAAGTGACTGTAATGGAACTACTATTTCTAGCTACGGTGAGGATGGGAAAAAGCTTATCACAGGAATAACTCATGTAGATAATAGAGTTCAAATATTGATAAATAATAATGGAGAGGGCTGCTATTATGATATATTTGATATATTAGCCAATGAGAGTATAAGTATCGACCTCATAAATGTATTTCCAAAAACAAAGATATTTACTATTGATAAACAAGATTTAATAAAGTTTAAAGAAATAGTTAAAGATTTAGAATTAGATTATAGCTTTATAGAAGACTGTAGTAAAATATCTATAATAGGTTCTAAAATAAGAGGTATTCCAGGCGTTATGGCTAAAATATTAAGAGCTATTGAAAATGAAAATATAGATGTATTACAGACAGCAGATTCACATATGACTATCTGGTGTCTAGTAAGTACAGAGTCTTCGAAAAAAGTAATAAATATACTCCATAAGGAATTTCAATTAGGTTAAGTATATTAACTCTTCCTAATGCACAAAATACTGTGTATTAGGAGGAGTTTACTTATGGCTAAAGAAATAAAAAAGAAGAAGGAAAGAAATATAATTAATAAAGAAGAAGAGATAAAAAAAGAAGAGATAAAAAACGCAGTCAGTGAAGAGGTAGCTAATTTAAAAGAAGTAGGAGTAATGTCTGTAGCTCATGCAGATGATAGAATACAGGTATTTCCTATAATAGGTCAAATTGAAGGACATAATGTGTCGAATCCACAAACAAAAACAACAAAATATGAGCACCTGATACCACAACTCATAGCCATAGAAAGAGATAAGAAGGTAAAGGGAATACTTATTGTATTAAACACAATTGGAGGAGATGTGGAAGCGGGACTTGCAATATCAGAGATGATAACAAGTTTGAGTAAGCCGACGGTTTCAATAGTAATCGGAGGGGGTCATTCCATAGGGGTTCCACTTGCTACTTCTGCTAATTATTCTTTTATAACACCTTCAGCTACTATGATAGTACATCCCATAAGAATGAATGGTTTTGTAATAGGGGTAAATCAAACCTTTGAATATTTTAAGAAAATGCAAGAACGAATAGTAGATTTCGTAGTAAGAACATCTAAAATTAATGCTGAATCCTTTAGAATGCTTATGAGTCAAACTGATGAACTATTAAATGATATTGGTACCATATTAATAGGAGAGCAAGCAGTTGAGTGTGGGCTTATAGATGAAGTTGGAGGAATCAAAGAAGCACTGAATAAATTGGAAGAATTAATAGGTGATAAATAGGTCATAATGGCCTATTTACTTTTTTGTAATTCTAATTCATGATATTTATAAAATATCATTATTGAAGAAAATGAAGGAATTTATTTTCTTTTGTAGAAATACTTAAGGTGGAGGTGATATTATGGTGAGAGGAAAATCGAGCAAGAAAAATAGTAGTAAAAATAGTAGTAAAAATAGCAATAATAAAAATCAGAAAAGAAGTAAGAGTGTAGAAAATAACAATTTTGGCTTTAGAGGTATAATATTAATAACCTTAGGAATATTAATATTTTTAAGTCTGTTGTCTGTAATATTCTCTGATCCATCTTCATTCACAGGATCTATAGGAGTGTTAGTAAATAAATTTTTTATAGGAATGTTTGGATTAGGTGCATATATTTTACCCATATTATTTATATATTTAGGTGTAAAGTATATAAAAGATGATAACCATATTAAAATATCTAAAAGATTTTTTGGATTGATTATTGTATTTGTTTTTACCATATTATTTATAGAGATGATTGTATTATTAAATTATTATACTAAAGGTGATATTTTAGGAAGTATAATAAATCAATTTAATGAAAAAATCCATCTGCATGGTGGAATTGTTTCTTTAATTTTGGCAGTACCTTTTTATTTATTATTAGGCAAAGCAGGAAGTTATATAATTTTCTCTGCATTTATTTTAATAGGTGCTATGCTTGTGAGTGATATAACAGTGAAGGATTTCTTTCAGAGCATGCATAGTATGGGTAAATCTAAGAGAGATGAACTAAGGCAAAGTGTAGAGGGAAGTAATATGGATGAGAGCAAAGACCATATAAATTTCTCAGATTCTATAGCAGTAGATAGTATAGAGAGGAATAAAGCAAAGGAAATAAAACAGGAAAATAAGATAAAAATAATAGACTTTATGAAATCAGAAGAAGGTAGTTTAATACAAGAGGAAGAAATAAGTTTAAAAGATTCTCATAAGGCTAATAGAGAAGATCAAATATCAGGGAAACCATCTATAGAATATGATATAGATATAGACTTAGGTGGAAGTAAAGAAAAATATTGTTATCATTATCCAAGCATAGAATTATTGATAAAGAATGATAATAATTCTATTAAGAAAGGTGATAAAAAAGAACTTCTAAATAGTGCTAACAAACTTCAGGAAACATTGCAAAGCTTTGGAGTAGAAGCTAAGGTAATACAAGTTACTAAGGGTCCATCTGTAACTAGGTTTGAACTTCAACCTAGTGTAGGAGTTAAAGTTAGTAAAATTGTGAATTTATCAGATGATATAGCACTAAATCTAGCAGCCTCAGGGGTTAGAATAGAGGCACCTATTCCTGGAAAAGCAGCAGTAGGAATAGAGGTACCTAATAAAGAACTTACAGCAGTACTATTAAGAGAAGTAATAGAAAATGATGAATTTAATGAAAGTAAAAAGAATTTAGCCTTTTGCTTAGGTAAAGATATAGGAGGAAACTGTGTAGTTGCAGATCTTACTAAAATGCCTCACCTATTGGTTGCAGGGGCTACTGGATCTGGAAAGAGTGTATGTATTAACACTTTACTAATGAGTCTACTATTTAAATATTCGCCAGATGAGGTTAAATTACTCTTAATTGACCCAAAGGTGGTGGAACTTAATATATATAACGGAATTCCACATCTGTTAATACCGGTGGTTACAGAGCCTAAAAAAGCTGCAGGAGCATTAAATTGGGCGGTTAATGAAATGACTCGAAGATATAAACTATTTGCAGACAATAACGTGAGAAACATAGAGGGATATAATGAGTTTGTAGGTAAGGGTATAATAGAAGAAAAACTACCTTGGATTGTAATAATTATTGATGAGTTAGCAGATTTAATGATGGTGTGCCCAAATGATGTAGAAGATTATATAGGAAGACTTGCTCAAATGGCCAGAGCTGCTGGAATGCATTTAGTAATAGCTACTCAAAGACCTTCTGTAGACGTAATTACAGGGGTAATTAAAGCAAATATTCCATCAAGAATATCTTTTGCCGTATCAAGTCAAATAGATTCAAGAACAATCTTAGATTCATCGGGTGCGGAAAAACTATTAGGAAAGGGAGATATGTTATTCTATCCTGTAGGAGAATCAAAACCAATAAGGATTCAAGGTGCATTTGTATCTGAGGAAGAAGTTGAAAAGGTTGTTAACCATATAATAGATGGTAGTAAAGAAAATGAATATAGAAAAGAAATTATTGATGAAATAGAGAGTACATCTTCAGGTACAAAAGATGGAGATGGAGATGAACTCTTAGAGGAAGCTATAAAAATAGTAATAGAAGTGGGTCAAGCATCAACATCTTTATTGCAACGGAGGTTGAAAATAGGGTATAATAGAGCAGCTAGAATTATTGATGAGATGGAACAAGATGGCATAATTTCAGGTAGAAATGGAACTAAGCCAAGACAGATATTAATTAAAGATGAAGATTACAATAGATAAGGAAGTGGAGGATTATTAGTGGAAAAATTTAAAGTAGGCGTAGTTAATTTAGGCTGTGATAAAAATAGAATTGATTCTGAGATAATTATAGGTAACTTAAAGGAAAGTTATGAATTAGTAATGAACCCTGAAGAAGCACATATAATACTTATTAATACTTGTGGATTTATAGAGACTTCAAAACAAGAATCTATTGATATTATATTACAAATGGCAAAATATAAAGAAAATAAAATTTGCAAAGTGTTAGTTGCTACAGGGTGTTTGACTCAAAGATATGGAAGTGAGCTTCAAGAACTTATTCCAGAGTTAGATATAGTTTTGGGAGTTAATGATTATGATAAATTAAATGTAGCTATTGAAAAGGCTCTAAAAACTGGAGAAAAGAGCTGTTTTACTAGTTATAGTGATGAAAACATAAATATAGGTAAGAGAGAAATAACAACAGGAGGGATAACAGCCTATGTAAGAATAGGTGAAGGATGCGATAATGCTTGTGCCTATTGTGCTATACCTAAAATAAGAGGTAAATATAGAAGTAGGCCTATGGAGGATATATTATTAGAGGTTAAGCAATTAGCACTTAATGGTTATAAAGAAATAATCCTAGTGGCTCAAGATACAACTAATTATGGTGTTGATTTATACGGGGAAAAGATTCTCCATAAGTTACTAAAGGAATTATCTAAAATAAATAGTATAAAATGGATAAGATTATTATATTGTTATGCTGAAGAGTTAACAGATGAGATCATAGAGGAAATAGCAAATAATGAAAAAGTATGCAAATATATAGATATTCCTATTCAACATATAAGTGATGATATACTGAAGGCTATGAGAAGAAGAGGAAGAAAAAAGATTATTACTGAAAATATATTAAAATTAAGAAAAGCTATCTCAAATATAACCCTTAGAACGTCAATAATAGTTGGATTTCCAGGAGAAACAGAGGAAAATTTTAAAGAATTAGTAGAATTTATTAAAGAGATAAAATTTGATAAGCTAGGAGTGTTTACTTATTCCCAAGAAGAAGGAACTGTGGCTGCTGAAATGGAAAATCAAATAGATGAAGAGGTTAAGCAGATTAGATATCACAGACTTATGGAAGTTCAACAGTCAATTTCATCTAAAATAAATAGTGAAAAACTAGGAAGAGAATATGAAGTATTAATAGAAGATAAAGAAGATCATACTTATGTAGGAAGAAGCTATGAAATGGCTCCAGAAATTGATGGAGAAGTGTTTATAAAGTGTGATAAAATTATAAATATAGGGCAATTTATTAGGGTAAAAATAATTGATGCCTTAGAGTATGACTTAATAGGAGAATTTATAGAAATATAAAGGGTATATGTATTATATGCCTAAAATCTGGAAGAGGAGATGTTAAGATGAATCTTGCTAATAAGCTTACGGTATTAAGGATGATATTGGTACCTGTATTTTTAATATGTGCCATGTTTAATACTATTATAGGGAATTATGTAGCATTGGCTATATTTGTAATAGCGTCAATTACTGATAAGTTGGATGGATACATAGCTAGAAGTAGAAATGAAATAACAAATTTTGGTAAATTCATGGATCCTTTAGCAGATAAATTATTAGTTACATCAGCTTTAATAATTCTTGTTGAAAAAGGAATAGTATCAGCATGGATAGTTGTAATAATAATTGCAAGAGAATTTATAGTTTCAGGACTTAGAACTTTAGCAGCATCACAGGGTGTAGTTATAGCTGCAAGTAACTTAGGAAAACTAAAAACAGTGATTCAGATGATAGCCATAATAATAGGATTATTAGTATTAAATCATAATATATCTTGGTTAGTAAGTATAACTCAATGGACAATGATTATAGCTGCTCTTATAACAATAGCTTCGGGTGTAGATTATTTTGTAAAAGCAAAAAAAGTTGTAAATATGGGAGAATAGTGATTAAAAAAGTATTTAATGGTAAAAATAGTAAGAGGTTCCTATGTATCAAGTTGTAGGGACTTCTTGTTATATGGTTGACCAACAGTGGTAAATGATATATAATATAGTAAGAACAAACGTTCGATATGGAAGGATGGTGAACCCTTAGGGGATTTTATGAATAATGATAAAATCAAGGCTTTAGAAGCTGCAATGGGACAGATAGAGAAACAGTTTGGAAAAGGGTCTATAATGAAACTTGGAGAGAATAGTATATTAAACTTAGAGTCTATTTCTACAGGTTGTTTGGGGTTAGATATTGGATTAGGAATTGGTGGTGTACCTAGAGGAAGGGTAGTGGAGATATTTGGACCTGAGTCTTCAGGTAAAACCACAGTTGCGTTGCATATAGTTGCGGAAGCTCAAAAAGCGGGAGGAGCTGCAGCATTTATTGATGCAGAACATTCCTTAGATCCGGTTTATGCGAAAGCGCTTGGCGTTGATATTGACAATTTAATAGTATCTCAACCTGACACAGGTGAGCAAGGACTTGAAATAGCAGAGGCATTAGTTAGATCAGGAGCTATTGATGTAATTGTAATTGACTCGGTAGCAGCACTAGTTCCAAAGGCTGAGATTGAAGGTGAAATGGGAGATTCTCATGTAGGACTTCAAGCAAGACTTATGTCTCAGGCTTTAAGAAAGCTTGCAGGAGCAATTAATAAATCTAAATGTGTAACGATTTTTATAAATCAATTGAGAGAAAAGGTTGGAGTTATGTTTGGTAATCCAGAAACCACTTCTGGAGGAAGAGCACTTAAATTCTATGCATCAGTTAGAATGGATGTAAGAAAAATAGATACCATTAAGCAGGGAGACGATGTGCTAGGAAATAGAACTAGAGTGAAAATTACTAAAAATAAAGTAGCACCTCCATTTAAACAGGCAGAATTTGATATTATGTATGGCGAGGGAATATCAAAAGAAGGAGATGTGCTTGACATAGCTGTAAAAGAAGAAATTGTTCAAAAAAGTGGAGCATGGTTTTCTTATGGAGATACAAGGCTTGGTCAAGGTAGAGAGAATGCGAAAAATTTCTTTAAAGAGAATAGAGAAGTTAGACTAGAGATAGAAAATAAAATTAGAGCCAAACATAATTTGCCTCTTTATAATGAGAATATTAAAGGGGCAAAAGAAGCAAAGGAAGTTAAAGAAGTTAAAGAAACAAAAAATAATTAATCTATAATCACTCTATGTATTAAATAATTACATAGAGTGATTTTATTTTTAACTAGAAAGTATAATATATAATAATAATGATAAGAATTAATGTATAATGTAAATATTCTATAGTTGCACTATTCTAGGATTAACTTGACATACAAGTTAAAGTAATATAAAATAAATACAAATACTGGTTTAGCATAATATAATTGCTACCAATTGAATAAATATGACACCTTTCTAGCTTTCATTTTACATTTTAAATAGATATAACATAATAAGCAAAAGGAGGTGTTAATAAAATGAGTATAGATAAAACTGCTATATTAATATGCGTTGTTATACTTGTTGTTTTAGTTGGAATTTTTGTTGTTATTTATACAAGAAAAAATATATCTCAAGCCAATATATCTAAGTCTGAAGAAAAATCAAAGAGGATATTAGAAGATGCGTTAAAAGAGGCTGAATCTAAAAAGAAAGAGGCAATTCTTGAGGCTAAAGAAGAAGTTCATAGATTGAGGGCTGATCTTGAAAAAGAATCAAGAGAAAGAAGAAATGAAATTCAACGGTTAGAGAGAAGAAATCTTCAAAAAGAAGAAACTTTAGACAAAAAGACTATTGTTATTGAGAAAAAAGAAGAGGCATTAAATAAAAAACAACAAGAAATTGAAAGGTTAGAAGCCAGCATACAAGAATTGTATAATAAAGAAAGAGAAGAATTAGAAAGAGTATCTGGACTGACTTCAGAAGAAGCTAAAAAGCTTTTATTAGAAGAGGTTAGAAAAGAGATTAAACATGAAACTGCAATGTTAATAAAAGAAGTAGAGACAAAAGCTAAAGAAGAAGCCGATAAAAAGGCTAGAGAAATTATAACATATGCCATCCAAAGATGCGCAGCAGATCACGTAGCAGAATCTACAGTACATGTTGTTTCTCTTCCGAATGATGAAATGAAGGGAAGAATCATAGGTAGAGAAGGTAGAAATATTAGAGCTCTTGAAACTCTTACTGGTGTTGATTTAATTATAGATGATACCCCAGAAGCAGTAATTCTTTCTGGATTTGACCCTATTCGAAGAGAAGTTGCAAGAATAGCTTTAGAAAAGCTAATTGTTGATGGAAGAATTCATCCTGCAAGAATTGAAGAAATGGTTGAAAAAGCTAAGAAAGATGTAGATAATGATATAAGAGAAGAAGGCGAACAAGCAACTTTTGAAACTGGAGTTCATGGACTTCATAGTGAGATTATTAGACTCCTAGGAAGATTAAAGTATAGAACTAGTTATGGTCAAAATGTGTTAAAACATTCCATAGAAGTTTCATATTTAGCTGGACTTATGGCATCAGAATTAGGTATGGATCCTACCTTAGCTAAAAGGTGTGGATTATTACATGATATAGGTAAGGCTGTTGATCATGAAGTTGAAGGACCACATGCACTTATAGGGGCTGAAATTGCTAAAAAGTATCATGAGTCAGCTGTGGTTGTAAATGCAATAGCTTCACATCATGGTGATGTAGAGCAACAATCTATAGAGGCTATATTAATTCAAGCAGCAGATGCTATTTCTGCAGCAAGACCAGGTGCAAGAAGAGAAACTTTAGAGGCATATATTAAAAGATTAGAAAAATTAGAAGAAATCGCAAATTCTTATGAAGGTGTGGAAAAGTCATATGCCATTCAGGCTGGAAGAGAAATTAGAATTATGATTAAACCAGAAGAAATTGATGATTCAGGAACTATTGAGGTGGCTAGGGATATTGTTAAGAGGATTGAAAGTGAACTTGAATATCCTGGACAAATCAAAGTTAATGTAATTAGAGAAACTCGTGCAATTGAGTATGCAAAATAGAATATTAATGAATAAGAAAGAAACCTCCTTTTTAGGAGGTTTTTTATATTTGTTTAAACTTATAAATTGTACAGTAAATAATAGATTTTGTTGAATATTACATTTTTATTAGTAATTTGTTAAAAAATTTAGAGGATTTTTAATATTTATGTAGAATTAATAATATGTGCAATAATAGATAGATTATAAATATACTATGAATTTATATTAGGAGGTTTAATATGGAGGTATTAAAAGTTTCAGCAAAATCAAGTCCAAATTCTGTAGCAGGTGCACTAGCGGGGGTATTAAGAGAAAAAGGAGGAGCTGAAATACAAGCTATTGGTGCTGGAGCAATAAATCAAGCTATTAAGGCCGTAGCAATAGCTAGAGGTTTTGTGGCACCAAGTGGAGTTGACTTAGTATGTATACCAGCTTTTACAGATATTGAAATTGATGGTGAAGAAAGAACAGCCATCAGATTAATAGTACAACCTAAATAATTTAAATAGCATAAGTAAAGAGCATTAAAGTTCTTTACTTTTTTATTAACAATATTCATACATAAGGTATAAAATAGTAAATTTATAACTTCATTATTTACACTGATTAATAGAAGTGTTATTATTGAATTATGAAGAATATATTTCATTAAAATAAATAATGAAAGTCAAAATTCATATGTGTATAAAATTTAAATATTGCAATTTAAATAAATAATGGGATTTTATGTTATGAAAATTTTTATTTATTTAAAAAATAATGTTGATTAATAATAAAATTACTGGGGGTACTCATAATGATACTATCAAAAAAAGCAATGGGAATTTCACCATCATTAACATTGGCAATAACAGCTAAAGCTAAAAAGATGAAAGCTGAAGGAATTGACGTAATAGGTTTTGGAGCAGGAGAACCAGATTTCAACACTCCAAAAAACATACAGGAAGCAGCAATAAAAGCAATGCAAGAAGGTCTTACAAGATATACTGCAGCTTCAGGAATTATTGAGTTAAAAGAAGCTATAGTTAATAAGCTAAAAAATGATAATGGTTTAGAGTATAAAACTTCTCAAATAGTAATTTCTACTGGAGCAAAACAATGCTTAGCTAACATATTTCAAGCTATATTAAATCCTGGAGATGAGGTTATAATAGGAGCACCTTATTGGGTTAGTTATCCAGAATTAGTTCAATTAGCGGATGGCGTTCCTGTATATGTTCATACTGAGGAAAAGAATAATTTTAAAATAACTGTAGAAGAATTAGAGAAAGTAGTAACAAAAAATACTAAAGCTATAGTAATTAATAGTCCTAATAATCCTACTGGAACAGCATATACTAGAGAAGAGCTACAAGCATTAGCTGATTTTTCAAAAAATAAAGATATATTTATAATTTCTGATGAAATATATGAAAAACTTTTATATGGAGAGAATGGACATATTTCTATAGCTAGTTTATCAGAAGATGCTTATAACAGAACTATAGTAATAAATGGAGTTTCAAAAGCTTATGCAATGACAGGATGGAGAATAGGATATGCTGCAAGTAGTGAAAAGATAACAAAGCTTATGTCTAACATTCAAAGTCATACTACATCTAATCCATGTTCAATTTCACAATATGCATCTGTAGAGGCATTAAATGGTGATCAAAGTGAAGTTGAAAGAATGAAAGTGGAATTTAAAAATAGAAGAGACTATATGGTTGAACGAATTAACGCTATAGATAATTTATCATGTATAAAGCCAGAAGGTGCATTCTATGTTATGGTAAACATATCTAAAGTGTTAAATAAAGAAGTAGATGGTTCAATAATAAAAGATTCACTTGTATTTAGTGATTTGTTACTAGAAAAGGAAAAAGTAGCAGTAATACCAGGAATAGCTTTTGGAGTAGATGAATTTATAAGACTTTCTTATGCAACATCTATAGAAAATATTAAAAATGGATTAGATAGAATCGAAAAATTTGTAAATACTATAAAGTAATCAAATAAAAAATCAAAAAAAGAGGTGATACACCGTGGTATCGATGGATATTACTATAAATAGTCCACAAGGACTTCATGCTAGGCCAGCTACTTTGTTAGTACAGAAGTCCACAATTTTTAAGTCAGATGTTACCATTGAGTGTAATGGAAAAAGCGCAAATGCTAAAAGTTTAATAGGGGTGTTATCTTTAGGAGTAAATCAAGGATATACTATTAAGATTATAACTAAGGGAACTGATGAAGAATATGCTTTAAAAGAACTAATTAAACTTATAGAAGGATTAAAATAAGAACTGCTAAATGCAGTTCTTTTATTTAATTTAGGAGGGTTAGATTTGAGCGATATTATAATTTCAAAAAAGTGTAATCAGATCCAATTTCCTAAAGATATGCACTTTATAAAATATTTTTTAACCATTAAAGGAACTAAAAGTAAATATACAGCTATTAGCTATGAAAGAGATATTAAGGACTTTTTTAATGTAAATTGTGTAGATATGATAACACTAGATGATATAAAAAGAGTGAATATATTTCAAGTACAAAGTTTTATAATGGAATTGCAGGATAAAAATTTATCTTCAGCTACAATAAATAGAAAAATTTCAAGTTTAAGTGCACTTTATAAGTGGCTTATGAAATATGAAGATAATTACACTGATTTTCAGCTTATAAAATATAATCCTTTTGGTAACGTTAAAGAAGAAAAACCTACAGTAAATAATAAAGACACAGAATTTCTTACGAAAGATGAGTGTAAAAAACTATTAGAGAGTATAAAAACCAACACTGTATTGGGGTTAAGAAATAAAGCTATACTTTCCTTAGCTTTTACTACAGCACTAAGAAAATCTGAAATTATAAATATAAAAATAGGTAATATAAAAAAATATGGAGAATTTGAAGTTATTGAGGTTACCAGAAAAGGCGGTAAGAGAGATTTAGTGAAACTTCAACCAAAGGTATTAGAATTAATAGAAATGTACTTAAGAGAAACTGCGAGAGATAAAGATGTAAATAGTGATGATTATTTATTTATTGGTCATTCAACAAATAATAACAATAGAAAAAAATTAGATGCAAGTACTTTAAACTACATGATTAAAAAGGTTTGTATTAATGCGGGGATAGATAAAAAAATAAAGGTGCATTCCACAAGACATACAGCTATAACTCTAGCTATAACTAATGGTGCAACAATAGAAAAGGTAAGGGAGTTTGCAGCTCATAGAAATATATCGACTACTAATAGATATATTCATTCTATTGATAAGCTTAAAAATAACCCAGGAGATAATATAGATATAATATAGAAAAAGTTTTATAAATTTTTGGAATGTATTTATAATAATATGCATACATTTTATTGTAGTTATTGAAAATAAAATGGAGGTATATTATGGGTTTTGATAATGAGTATGATTTTATACCCTTAGCACCAATGACATATAATTCAATGCCCCAAGAGATGAAAGATTTTATATGCACTTGTGGTATGCTTGGAACAATGCCAGGAAGTAATTTAAATGCTGCTATTCAAAGAGGGGTTACTCTAGAAGTAAATTCATTGGAAGAATCTTCACCTGTAAAAAATAAAAGTTTATATGATGAAGAAGATGACGAGAAAATAGATGTATATGTAGAGCAGAATAAAGATAATTTAATAAAAGAAGATAGAGGACTTTCAGGAACAGAGAATGAACGTGACTATGATAATAATTTAGAAGAATATTCTATGGTAGAAAAAATATTAAGAGATATAGAATGCAATAATCCAGGGATTTTTAAATTCTTAGAATTAAATGGTATACCATATGTTAAGGCTAAGAAGTTTATAAAGAGAGTAATAAGATTAACTTTAATGTATTGATAAGCTATTTGAAAAATCGGTAATAAATGCCGATTTTTTCTTTTATAAAACTGTAATAAAAACGAAAGTACAACTATATAATTTATTAGACCTATAAAACTGAATATAGGTTTAGTATAGGGGGGATAAGATGAAGTACACAAGATATGATATTAAGAATAAGAAAAGTAAAAAGAATATGGGAGCATCTCTTTTGTATTTTGGAGTAACGTTGATTATTGCAGTAATATTAGGGACTATAGGATCCAAGTTTTTGTTTAGACATGGAGCTATTGACAATGACAAGAAGCAAGAGATAGATACATCTATAGTAGAAGAGAAAGGTAATAAAACAACTACTGGAGATTATAAACTTTATTTAGTACAATGTGGAGTATTTAAAGTAAAAGAAAATGCTGAGGAGGTTGTGAAAAAACTTTCAAATTTAGGAGAACCTATAACAGAGCAACAAGGAGAATTATATAAAGTATATTTCGGAATATACACAGAAGAGCAGAGTAAAAAGATATGTGAAAACTTAAAGGAAAAGAGTATTGATAGTACTAGAATTCCTATAAATATAATTTATGAAGATCTATCTACAGGACAGCTGTGTAAAATTACAGATAGTGTGTTGCAAGTGATTAACAAGGTATATGAGTCACAAATAGAATATGTGAACACTGGAGAGTTAAAAAAGTGGACACAGAGTCTTGATCCTATAGATGAAACTATGAAGCATTATTCAGAAGTTCAACAACTAAAAGAATACGTGAATAATTTACCAGATAAAATTAAAAAAGGTGATAAACAGGTTCAAGAAGGAAGAAGTCTTGTATATGAAAAATTAATTAAATTCAAAAATAGTTAACATAAAATAACACCATTTGTTATATTTAGTACATAGATGGTGTTATTTCTATGTTATAAGCTATATTATACACTTATTTTATAAAAAAATTTTTAAAAATATTTTATGCTCTTGTGTAAAAAAATATTAAGTGTTAAACTATATAAGATGTAAAGTCTATAGTATATAGAATTTATATATTGGGGGATAATTTATGGGAAGTGGTTTAAAAAAAACTAGGGAATACGCATTTATTACATTGTTAGGTGCTATTTCTGGAAGTTTTTTGGGGGAGATTTTAGCTAATTATTTTACAAAAGTAAATTTTTTAGGAAAATCATATTTTGTTGGATTACAAAATCCACTTGTTTTAGATTTAAAAGTTCTAGAAATAACTTTTGGATTAGGTTTAAATTTAAATATAATGTCTATTGTAGGAGTTATATTGGCAATAATATTATATAAAAAGTCTTAGGAGGCATTTATGAACTTAGTACTTGCATCTGCATCTCCTAGAAGAAGTGAACTTTTAGAGAGGCTTACAAAGGATTTTCAAATTATAGCTAGTAATTTCAATGAAGAAGAAGTAATTTATTCCGGGAACATAGAAGAATATGTGTGTGATTTAGCGGAAGGAAAAGCTAGAGAAGTAGTTGAAAGAATTAAGGAACCATCTATAATAATTGGATGCGATACTATAGTTTTTTTTGAAGGTAAAATTCTTGGCAAGCCAAAGGATGAAAAAGAAGCTTTTGCAATGTTAAAAGCTTTAAGCGGAAAAACTCATGAAGTTTATTCTGGAATTACATTAATTCATACAGTTAGTAATAAAGTTATTAGAAAATCCTTATGTACTAAAGTGAAATTTATGGATTTATCAGAAGAGATGATTTTAAAGTATATAAGATTAGAAAAGCCTATGGATAAGGCTGGAGCTTATGGTATACAAGATGGAGGAGCAGTTTTTGTGGAGCACATCTGTGGTTGTTACTATAATGTTATGGGACTTTCTTTAAATGGGCTGTATTTGTTGTTAAGGGATATGGGGGTAAATCTATAAAGGAGTTTTAAAATGGAAGAAAAATTTAGGATTAAAGATTTACCAATTAATGAAAGACCAAGGGAGCGACTTGTAAAGTTTGGTGCTGATGTGCTGAATAATTCAGAACTTTTAGCTATAATTTTAAGAACTGGTAGTAAAAGTGAAAATGCAGTGAATCTATGCAATAGAGTGATAACTTGTGGTGGAGGCATAGATGGGTTACTTAATTTATCATTTAATGAGTTAAGAGACATAAAAGGAGTAGGAGAAGCTAAAGCAACTCAAATCTTAGCACTAGCAGAAATTTCTAAGAGATTTAATTCCTTTGAATCAGGACGACAGTTAAAAGTAACATGTCCAAAAGATGTGGCAGAATATATTATTCCTCAGATGAAAAGTTTAAAAAAAGAGTATTTTAAGTTAATTATGTTGAATACTAAAAATATAGTGATATCTTTAAAAGACATTTCGATGGGAAGTTTAAACAGTTCAATTGTTCACCCTAGAGAAGTATTCCTAGAAGCTATAAAGAACAGTAGTTCATCTGTAATATTGTGTCATAATCACCCTTCAGGAGATCCTACGCCAAGTAAAGAAGATATAGACATTACAAATAGATTAAAAGAATGTGGAAAGTTATTAGGAATAGAAGTTTTAGATCATATAATAGTCGGAGATATAAATTATATAAGTTTTAAAGAAAAAGGTTTTTTATAGATTGAAAGGAGATTTTTTAATGGGATTATTTGGAAGTTCTAGAGACATGGGAATAGATTTAGGTACAGCTAATACTTTAGTATATTTAAAAGGTAAAGGTATAGTACTAAGAGAGCCATCGGTTGTAGCTATAAATAAAAATACTGGAAAGGTATTAGCAGTAGGAAATGAAGCTAAACAAATGATTGGTAGAACACCTGGAAATATAGTAGCTATAAGACCGATGAGGGATGGTGTTATAGCAGATTTTGATGTTACAGAGAAAATGATTAGGCATTTTATTGAAAAGGTAGGAGCAAAAAATGCATTTAAGAGTCCAAGAATAGTTGTATGTTTTCCGTCAGGAGTTACTGAGGTTGAAAAGAGAGCTATAGAAGAAGCAACAAAAAGCGCTGGAGCTAGAGAAGCATTTTTATTAGAAGAACCAATGGCATCAGCTATTGGAGCAGGACTTCCAGTAAATGAACCAACAGGAAGTATGATAGTAGATGTAGGAGGCGGTACAACAGAAGTAGCAATTATATCCCTTGGAGGAATTGTGACTAGCATGTCTTTAAGGATAGCTGGAGATGAGTTGGATCAAGCCATAATAGCGTACATAAAGAAACAATATAATCTAATGATAGGTGAAAGAACAGCAGAAAGTGTAAAGATAGAACTAGGTTCAGCATTTGATTTAGGTGAAGAAGATAATAAAATGCAAATTAGAGGTAGAGATCTTATTAGTGGATTACCAAAAGTTGTTGAAATTAGTGAATCAGAAGTGAGAGAAGCACTAAGTGAACCTGTTTATTCAATAATTGATGCGATAAAAACTACATTAGAAAAAACACCACCAGAATTAGCAGCGGACATTATGGATAAAGGAATAATGCTGACTGGTGGAGGAGCATTATTAAAAGGATTAGATGAATTAATTAACAATGAAACTCACATGCCAGTTAACATAGCAGAAATTCCATTAGACTGTGTTGCCATAGGAGCAGGAAAAGCATTAGATAATGTAGATGTAATTAGTAGAAGAAGATAAAATGAAGATGTTTAAAAATAAGTTGGCAGTAATTATCGTTGTACTGTCACTTTTCTTCATATTTTTAATTGGCTACTCAGTGCAAAAAGAAAAGATGTCTTTTGTGGAAAATGGAGTGGGAACTGCTATAAATTCTGTTCAAGGTGTGATTTATAAATTAGGAAATAAGATAAAAGATTCTGTGGGTTTTATATTAAATATAGACGACATAAAAAAAGAAAATGATGAGTTAGTGAAAAAGAATAAAGAGATGGAATTTAGTGCTACTCAAAATGATCTTTTAAGAAAAGAAAATGAAAAGCTTAGAAAAATGCTTAATTTTACTCAAGAAAATGATGAGTATACCTATGTAGGGGCCAATGTATTAGGTATAAGTGGAAGTAATTTTTTAGATGGATATATAATTAATCGAGGAGAAAAAGATGGAATAAAAAAGGGCATGATCGCAGTTGTAGGTGAGGGACTTGTAGGTCAAGTCACATCTGTAGGAAATGATTGGGGTATTGTGCAATCTCTTTGTAATGAAAATGTTGCTGTTGCTGGATTCGTGTTAAGTACGGAAGAAAGTGATGGTATAGTAAAAGGTTATAAAGGGAATGAGGATAAATTCTTAGCACAAATAGCAGGATTATCAATAAACTCTAAAATATCCGAGGGAGATACAATAATGACCTCAGGATTAGGTCGTGTATACCCAAAAGGTATTAAAATAGGAACCGTTTTAGATGTTAGTGAAGATAAGGCAGCAGTAACAAAAACTGCTATTATTAAACCTGTGGTAGACTTCAATAAACTTGAAGAATTACTAATAATTGTGCCTGAAAATAAAAGAGAGGTAAAATATTAGCTTATATGAAAAAGTCAATTTATTTATTTCTAATAGTAATATCTCTTTTAATTTTAGACAATTCATTAATTCCATTTTTCTCAATAAATTACGTATATCCAAGTATACTATTTGTATTTATAGTCTCATATTCTATTATTAATGGATATAAGGAAGCTATAATTATTTCAATATTAGCAGGAGCTTTTCAAGATTTATATTTTTCAAATTTAATTGGAATTAATATGCTTACTAATATGTTAGTTTGTATTTTAGGTGCTAAAATAGGAAATAGCATATTTAAAGAGAAATCCATAATTCCTGTTATCTCCACTTTTTCTTTAAGCATATTAAAAGGATTTATGGCTTTTGGTATTTTATATCTAACAAAAATGAAGAGTGGAAATTTGCCAGTAATTTTTTATAGAGCTATTTATGACATGATTTTAGCTATGTTTATATATAAAATTACTTTTAAATTCAGTGAAACGAAAGCTATAAAAAAGGAATGGAGATTTTAATAAGTTATGGAAAAAAAGAAAAAAGATAAAAAAAATTTTTCAAGATTTAATGTGTTTTTTATCTCTATGGGCTTAGTATTTGCTGTTATAATAGCTAGATTGTTGTATTTACAAGTAGTAATGGTAGATGAATATAGAGAGCAATCAAATAGAAAAAAATATAAAAATGTTTCCACCGTTGCAGCTAGAGGAGATATTATAGATAAAAATGGAGAAGTATTTGCTACAAGTAAGCAAAGTTATGCACTAATGTTTAGTGAAACAGAAGAAAGTAAAAAATATTTTTATCCAACTATTACGAAGGTATTTGAAATATTAGATAAAAAAAACATACCTATAATAGATGAATTTCCTATAGTTTTTAACGATGGAAAAATTGAATATAACTTTAAGACTGATGACGAAGAAAGTAAAAGATGGATGGAACTTAGATTTAAAAAAGATAGAGGATTTGAAGAAGAAGTTATAAATAAAAACTTTTCTGGTAAAAAAAGTGATGACTTGACGGAGAGTCAAAAAAAACAAGTGGATGAGTTGCTTTTACAAATTTCTGCTGAGGATGCTCTAAAAAAACTTATTAAAGATTATGGTATAGATAGTTATTATGAATTATCTATGGAAGAGCAGCGAAAGTACCTAATAGTTAAGGATAATATAGCAATACAAAGGTTTACAGGATATGCACCAGTAACTATATCAAATAACTTAGATAAAGAAACTGCATTTGAATTTGAACAACTACAACCTAATTTACCAGGAATTACAGTTGATACACAACCTATAAGATTCTATCCAAATGATGATTTAGGTTCATCTTTTTTAGGATATATATCTAAAATAAATTCTTGGGAAAAAGAGAAATATGAAGAAAAAGGATATGACATAAGCTCGGATTATGTAGGGAAAACGGGTATAGAATCTGCTTTCGAAGAATATTTAAAAGGCATTAAAGGTCAAGAAAGCATAGAGATAAATAAACAAGGTAGAAAAGTTAAAACCTTAGGAGAGGTAGAGTCTTATGCAGGTAAAACAGTTCAACTTAATATAGACATGGATCTTCAAAGAGTTGCTGAACAGGCATTAGATGACACAATGAAGGAACTGCAAAAAGAAGGGAAGCAACAATTTACAGATTCAACTAATGCAACTAGAGGAGCGGCAGTAGTTTTAAATGCTAAGACCGGAGAAGTATTATCATTAGTTAGTAGACCTGGGTACGATCCGAATGTTTTTACAATACCTGGGAAATTAACACCTGAGTTATCACAGGAATATTTTAATACTGATTTAGAAAAGATGGGTTTGGAATATATAAAAAGGAGGGGTCTTGCTAACAAGAGTGGAATATTAGATGAAAAACAATTAAGTACATTAAGTTATGAAGAAAGAACAAAGATAGTTTTAGATAAAATTTTCCCAATAGCTAAATCTACAGAGGGAGATACAAAGACTAGAGAAGATAAGTATGATATATTTCCTAAACCTTTGTATAACTATGCTACATCATCTTTAGTACCACCAGGATCTACTTTTAAACCGGTGACAGCCATCGCAGGGTTAGAAGAGGGTGTTATTAATGGAAGTACTCTAATAAGGGATTCAGGTCCTTATAATAAAAGATATAGCGATTATAAAGGAGCTTGTTGGATTTATAACCAAAGAAGAGGATCTCATGGATCTATAAATGTATCGGGAGCATTAGAAGTTTCATGTAACTATTTTTTCTATGATGTAGCAGATAGATTATATGATAAGACTGGGGGAACTACAGAGGCTTTAGATTTTATTGCTGAATATGCATGGAAATTAGGTTTAGGAGTACCAACGGGAAGTGATATTGAAGCGAGTACAGGAATAGAGATATCGGAGAATTTTGGTCAAGTTTATAATTATGAATCAAGTAAAAAGAGTCTTACTAATCAGTATGTTAGCACATTAGTGGAGTATTTAAATGCTGGAATAAGTTCTATGAATCCTGCAAAGCATTATCAACCTTTTGATATAACTCAACAAGAGGAGAAAGGTAATGCTAAAGAGATAGAGCAAATAAGAGCAACCAATGATAAAAAGAAAATTCTAGTAGATTCTATTAAAGATGAAATGAAAGCTGATAAAAGAAAGTCAGAAGAAGAAATGTTATCTCTTCTTCAGAAGCTAATAAAAGATGTAATAGATTCAAATGAAAGTTTAAAAGCTAAAAATTATACAACCAAAGATATAAAGAATATTGCTTTAGCTATGTATTACTCCATAAATGATGCTAGAACTTATATAAATTCTGCAGCTAATGCATACGATGCAGCTATAGGTCAAGGACAGAACTATTTTACTCCGCTACAACTTGCAAGTTACATTGCTACTTTAGTTAATGGAGGAAATAGATATGAGCTTCAGCTGGTGGATAAAATTATAGATTCTGCAACTGGGGAAGTTATAGAAGATTTTCAACCTAAACTTATAGACAAGGTAGATTTTGATGAAAAAAATATAGAGTTAGTTAAAAAAGGTATGAAGGATGTTACTCAGGGAGAATCAGGAACAGCTGCAAGTGTATTTAAAAATTTTCCTATTAGTAATGGAGGAAAAACTGGTACATCTGATATTATAAATGAAGATTTATATGATGCTACTGGAAGAGCAGCAGCAGGAGTCTATCTAGGATTCGCCCCTTATGATGATCCTGAAATTGTAGTATGTTCTATAATATTTGATGGAAGTCAAAATAGTGGAGCTGTAGCAAAGGCTATTTTTGAAGAATATTTTAAAGAAGAAATTAAAAAGATTAATCCTTCATATAAATTTAAATATGAAAATCTTAAAAAAGAAGAAGAGACAATAAATAATTCAGCAGAAGGTAATGAATCTCTTCAAAATCAACAGAGATAAGTAACAAGTGGGCATCCACTTGTTATTTTTTGAATATTATTCATGTTTAAAGAAGGATTTTTGATAAAAATGTTGAAATAGTTTAAATATCTCACTATGTGGAGGGTACATATGCAAGGTGATAGGATAATATTTAAAGGGAATAAGGAAGGACTAAATATATTTATAGATATAAATAAGTTTTCAAATATTGAAGAGATGACTGAAAGTTTAATTAAAAAGTTATCCTATAGTAAAAAATTTTACAGAGGATCAGTAATAAGAATAACCACTGATGTAAAGCAAATTGATAACAAAGATTTAAGAAAGATAAAGGATATACTTTTTGATGAGTTACTTATAAGGGATTGTATTTTTGAAGATAGCAAAGAACGAAGTAAAAAAATTTTTAATGGGGTAAATGAGGGAAAAACCAAATTCATAAGGAAGACTATTAGAAGTGGTCAAAAATTTGAGTATTCTGGTAATTTAGTAGTTATTGGAGATATAAATCCAGGAGCGGAGGTATATGCTGCTGGTAATATAATTGTGCTAGGAAGTATAAAGGGATGTGTATATGCAGGCACTAATGGTAATGATAAAGCAATCATAGCAGCATTTATGCTAGTACCACAGATAATGCAAATAGCTCATGTAATAACTAGATCACCTGAAGATATGGAAAAGCCAATTTACCCAGAATTAGCAAAGATTAGAAATGGCAATATAGTAGTTGAACCATATTTGGTAAACAAATATATTTAATGGAGGTATAGATGATGGGACAAGCTATAGTTATAACATCGGGGAAAGGCGGAGTAGGAAAGACAACAACTACAGCTAATATAGGCACAGCATTAGCATCTATGGATAAAAAAGTAGTAGTTATAGATGGAGACACTGGACTTAGAAATTTAGATGTACTTATGGGATTAGAGAATAGAGTTGTATTTACACTTTTAGATGTAATAGAGGGAAAATGCAGATTGAAGCAAGCGTTAATAAAGGATAAAAGATTTAGTAATTTATTCTTATTACCAACAGCTCAAACAAGAGACAAGGGTGATGTAGATATTAATGAAATGTTAAAATTAGTCAATGAATTAAAACAAGAATTTGACTATGTTCTCCTTGATTGTCCAGCTGGTATAGAGCAAGGTTTTGAAAATGCTGTAGTTGGTGCAGATTGGGCGATTGTTGTAGTGAATCCAGAAATTACATCTGTAAGAGATGCAGATAGAGTTATAGGAAAACTGGATGCTAAAGGTATAGATAGACAAGAATTAATTGTTAATAGAACTAATTTTGAAATGACTAAAAATGGAGATATGCTTGGGGTTGAAGATATAAAAGAATGTTTAGCAATTAAGGTTTTAGGAGTAGTTCCTGATGATAGAAAGGTCACTATATCCACAAATAGAGGAGAGCCTATAGTTCTTGATAGCTCAGCATATGCAGGAATGGCATTTAAAAACATAGCTAAGAGAATTTTAGGTGAAGAAGTACCATTTATTGACTTAAAAGCGACATCTTCTTCTCAGAAAGGGTTTATGGATACAATAAGGAAATTTTTTGGCGGAGGTAGAAGTTAAGAATGGATATATTTAAAATTTTTTCTGGAAAAGCCTCTTCTAGAGATGTGGCTACAGATAGATTAAAGCTTATACTTATTCATGACAGAGTTAATTTTTCACCGGACTTCCTTGATGATATTAAAGGAGATTTATTAAAGGTGATTTCTAAATATGTGGAAATTGACGATGGTGAGGTAGAGGTTAAGGTTACAAAGACAGAAGAATTCGAAGGTGGATCTCCAGCATTAATTGCTAGCATACCAATTAAAAAGTTAAAAAATAGATAATTTTAATTGAAAGCTATGTTTGTCATAGCTTTTTTTTTTAGTTATTGATATAATCATAAATGTGTTGGAGGGATAATTATGTTGAAATTTCTGAAAAACTTTAAAGTTAACAATAAACTAATAAAACATATTGATTTTACAATTATAGCTGTAGTATGTTTAATTATTGCCTTCGGTATAGTGAACATATATAGTGCTATAGGTTTTCATTACGCAAAGCTACAATTTTTCTGGATGATAATAGGACTTGTAACTACATATATAATACTATCTGTTGATTACATACAAATATTAAATTATGCACCTATGATATATTGGTCATCTGTAATATTACTCTTAATTAATAATATCTTCAGTAGTGCTGTTAATGGTGCTACTGGATGGATAAGTATAGGACAGAGGGCCATACAGCCAGGAGAATTTGCTAAAATAGGTATGATATTGATGGTAGCGAAAGTAATACAAGATTGTGAAGGAAATATAAATAATGTAAAAAACTTCTTGAAGGTTGTATTTTATGCAGCTATACCTATGATATTAATCGTTAGTCAACCTGATATGGGACTTACAATGGTATCTTTCTTTATTATGCTTGGTATAGTAGTAGTTGCTAATTTAGACTGGAAGATAATAATAGGTGGACTTACAACTATATTTTTAGCTATAGTTGCCATTTGGAATTCATCTATAATGCCAACTTATTGGAAGGGAAGATTAATTTCATTTATGAACCCAGAAAAATATGAACTTAGCTATGGATTGCAGCTTATACAATCTAGAATAGCAATAGGTGCAGGTGGTATTTTTGGATTAGGTTTTATGAATGGAAAGCAATATAAATTTATACCAGAGAATCATACAGATTTTATCTTTGCAGTTATTGGAGAAGAATGGGGACTATTAGGTGCTTTATTCTTAATGACCCTCTATGGTATACTTTTATATAAACTTATAAACATAGCTAAGACAGCTAAGGATATAGCAGGAAGTGTTATATCTATAGGAATAGTTGCTTCTACACTATTTTCAATAATACAGCATGTTGGAATGAATATAGGAATAATGCCAATCACAGGAATAACATTGCCTTTTGTAAGTTATGGAGGAAGTTCAATGTTAACGAATTTTATTTCATTAGCTTTAGTTATAAACATAGGTATGAGAAGAAAGAAGATTAATTTTTAGGAGGGGTTTAAATGAGGATAGCATTAATTGCTCATGATAAGAAAAAAGATGATATGATTGATTTTGCAACAAGATATAAGTCTGTTCTAGAGAAGCATGAATTATATGGAACTGGGACTACAGGAAAGCTTATAACTGAGCATGTAGGGCTTGAGGTATATAGATTTTTATCTGGGCCCCTTGGTGGAGATCAACAAATAGGTTCTAAACTAGCTCAGGGAGAGATGGATATTATAATCTTCTTAAGAGATCCACTTACTGCTCAGCCCCATGAACCAGATGTCACAGCATTAATAAGACTTTGTGATGTACATTGTATACCCCTAGCAACTAACTTAGGTACTGCAGAGGTAGTAATGAAAGCATTAAAGAATAGATAATAAGTAAAAGTTCAGCATTCGCTGAACTTTTTTATTTTCAAAGCTAAGTATATATGTAAATATATAATCATAAATTTAAAATAGCATAATATATATTTATTATAAAAACATAGAAAGAGTGATAAATATGGGATATTATGATGATTATTATAAAAAATATTATTCATCTATAAAAAGTAGTAATTCTTTACAGAAGAAAAAGAGTACACATAATTATACTAGTAAAGGTATGACTCATCATACTAATAGTAGTAAGTTTAATTTTATTATCTTTTTAAATTTTTGGGATAAGAGATTTGTAAATATACTTGTAGGGCAGCTTATAGCAGTTACTTTAATTATAGTGACCTTGATAGGAACAAAAATATTTCCTGGGGAATATACCACGCCTATATATATAAATGCATTAAAATATATAGAAAATGGATTTTGGGGAGAGAAAAATTTGACTAAGGAAAATGTAGCAGAGGTATTTTATATTATAGAAGATTTCATAAAAATTGGAGAGAAAAAAATAGACTACATTAGAGATAACTATTTACCACCAATTGATACTATTGATAATTACAATAGTTATGAAGATGATAGTAAGTTTTTTATAAAAACAGAAAATAATTTAGAAATAAAAGCATCTACACAGGGAAGAGTGAAAAATATAAATAATAAAGAGAGTAGTAAATTAATTATAGATTATGGAGAAGGAATAGAAATGGCTTATGGAAATTTGGATACTGTCTATGTAAAAGAAGGAGAACCAATAAAGAAAGGTCAATTTATAGGGCAGATTAATGGAAATTCTAATGAAGATCATATGTTTTATATAGAATTGTTCTATATGGGGGAGAATTTACAACCTAGTGAATGGTTATTGTACTAAAAATATAATATTATACAGCAATTTTTTGGAGGTCATTATTGGTTAAAATAAGCAGATACTTAATACCATATATAGTAGTTCTATTAATAATTGGATTTAAGAAAAATATACTATTAGGATTTATAATAATAATGATTCATGAAACGATACATTTGATTACCGCAAAAATTTTAGGATTCTCAGGTTTTACCATAGATATTTTTCCTATTGGTACTTCATTAAAGGTAAAAGATTTAGATGAAGCTTCTCCTAGAGAGGATTTGATTATATCTCTAAGTGGACCAATGGGAAATTTTTTTATTGCAATTGTATGTTACAGTATAAATTTATATTCTAAAAGTGGATTTTTAAAAGAGTTTGCTTTATATAATATAGTTGTGGGTATAGTTAATCTTATCCCAGCATTCCCACTAGATGGTGGAAGAATTTTGAGAGATATTTTGTGTAGTAGAATTATATTTAAAAAAGCCAATCTAATATCATTAAATATAAGCATTATTTTAGGGTATATTTTATTATTATTATTTTTGATAGTAGGAGGAGTAAAAAAAGTAATAAATCTAGATTTATTATTTTTTTCTACGTTTATATTACTTACTTCCTATAGAGAGAAGAGGAGGATAGCATATATAATTATGGGCTATATTATTAAGAAAAAGGAAAAACTTATAAATAGAGGATATATTGAAAATAAGAGTGTATCAGTATACTATAAACTTACATTGCTGCAATTAATTGAATTAGTAGATAAAAATAAATATAATGTATTTACAGTATTAGATGAAAAAATGGAGATAGTAGGAATACTATATGAAGAAGAGGTATTAAATGGCTTAAAGGAACTAGGAAACATAACTGCAGAGGAATTATTACTGTAAATATAGCACTATATTAATAACTCTTAGTAGGTTAGTAGTTTTCAATATGTGTACCTTATGATAAAATAGGTAATTGAATTAACTTAAGGAGGATCTGTAAAATGAACAGAATTTCAGATGATATTCTTTATAAAGTTGAAAAGCCAGCTAGATATATAGGTGGAGAATTCAATTCTTATAATAAAAATAAATCAAAAGTAGATGTAAAATATGCCTTTTGTTTTCCAGATGTATATGAAGTTGCCATGTCACATCTGGGAACAAAGATACTTTATCATGTTTTAAATAGTAGAAAGGATACTTTCTGTGAGAGATGTTTCGCTCCATGGCCAGATATGGAAAAACTTTTAAGAGAGAATAATATTCCATTAGGAACCTTAGAAACCGGGGATTCACTTAAAGAATTTGATTTCTTAGGATTTACTCTGCAATATGAAATGAGTTACACTAATATATTAAACATGCTTAGTATGAGTAGCATTCCTATGCGAGCTAAGGATAGAGGTGAGGAATATCCAATAGTAATGGTTGGAGGACCTTGTGCTTATAATCCAGAACCTTTAAGTGGTATAGTGGATATGGTAGTTTTAGGTGAAGGTGAAGATGTAATAAATGAAATATTAGATTTATATATAAATATGAAGAGTAAATGTAAAGAAGAATTTTTACGAGCTGCTTGTAAAATACAAGGGGTTTATGTTCCAAGTCTATATGATGTGACATATAAAGAAGATAATACTATAAGAGAGTTTAAGCCTAAGTATGAGGATGTTCCTAAAACTGTAAAGAAGAGAATAATTACAGATTTAAATAAAAGCATATTTCCAGATAAATTAATAGTTCCATATACAGAAATAGTTCATGATAGAATAACTTTGGAGACCTTTAGAGGATGTACTAGAGGCTGTAGATTTTGTCAAGCAGGAATGATATATAGACCAGTTAGAGAAAAGAAAACTCCAGAGCTTTTAGAAAAATTAGATACACTTATACAAAACACAGGATATGAGGAGGTTTCATTAACCTCACTAAGTATATGTGATTATTCGGATATACAAAATCTTATAGCCTCTATTGTAGAGAAATATGAAAAGGATAAGGTTGGTGTTTCACTACCTTCCATAAGAATAGATTCATTTGCAGTAGATTTGATAAAAGAAATACAAAAGGTTAGAAAAACTGGATTAACCTTTGCACCAGAAGCTGGAACTCAAAGAATGAGGGATATAATTAATAAAGGAGTCACTGAAGAAAACTTAATGGATTCTTCAAAAAGTGCATTTCAAGCAGGGTGGTCAACAATTAAATTATACTTTATGATAGGTCTTCCATACGAAGCTATTGAAGATGTTATAGGAATAGGAGAACTAGCAGAGAAGGTTGTAGATCAATATTTTGAAGTGCCTAAAAATATAAGGAAGAGAGGATTGAGAGTTACTGTAAGTACTTCTATTTTTGTACCAAAGCCATTCACCCCATTCCAGTGGGCACCTATGGATAGAATGCCTGAGGTAAGAGAAAAAATATCTAATCTTAGGAATACTATAAAGAGCAAAGCTATAAGTTATAATTGGCATGAAACTCCGCTTAGTTATATGGAGGCAGTATTTTCTAGAGGAGATAGAAGACTTTCAGAAGTGTTAATAAAAGCATTTGAAAAGGGTGCTAGATTTGATGGATGGGCAGAATACTTTAGCTTTGATATTTGGATGGAAGCTTTACAGGAATGCGGTATAGATGGAGATTTCTATGCTTATAGGGAAAGAAGTTATGAAGAAATACTTCCTTGGGATTTCATTGATATAGGTGTTTCTAAAAAATTCTTAATGAGTGAAAATGAAAAAGCTAAAGAAGCTATAGTTACACAAGATTGTAGACAACAATGCTCAGCTTGCGGGATAAATTCTAGCTTTAAGGAAGGGAAGTGTTTTGAAGGTGCGTTATTTAGTGAAATACACTAAGGAAAGTGAAATAAAATTTATATCTCATCTAGATTTAATGAGAACTATTCAAAGAATAATAAGAAGAGCAAAGCTTCCAATTGAATATTCTAAAGGATTTAATCCACATATGACTATATCAATAGCTCAACCTCTTTCAGTTGGGGTGTATTCTCAGGGTGAATACATGGATATAGTATTAGTGGAAGATTTAGAAGGAAATTTTATACTTGAAAAATTAAAGAAAAATACTGTTGATGGAATAAAGTTTTTAGAGGTAATAAAAGTAGAGAAGATAGAAAATAAAAAGTCACCACAATCAATGGCTGCTATTGATGGAGCAAAGTATGTAATTAATCTTAAGTTAAAAGACAATATGATCCCAGATATGGATACTATCATGAAGTTACCAGAGTGGAATATAATTAAAAAAAGTAAGTCAGGAGAAAAGGAAGTAGACATAAAATCCTTAGTTAGGGAATTAAAATATGCTATAGATGAATCTAAAATTAAGATAGATACAATAATTGCCTGTGGAAGTAGAGAAAACTTATCTCCAAATCTACTGAGTGAGTTTATAAAAGAGAAAATAGAGGAAATAGATAAAGATGCTTTTGTGGATATAGAAAGAATGGAGATGTATGGTCTTAAAGACAAGAAATTAGTACCTCTTTATAAGTTTTTTTAGTAAGGCATAGTTGATTTAGTATTTTATTTATAACGCCTAAACTTAGGAGTGATTTTATAATGAAGAATATATTTATTGAAAGACAAGAGAAGCTTATAAGAGTTGCCATTAAGCAAGAAAATATTCTAAAAGAATGTTTAATAGAAGAAGAAAATAATAATCCAAAGGTAGGAGAGATTTATAAGGGTATAGTAAGAAATATTGTGCCATCCATAAAATGTGCATTTATTGATATAGGTTATAATAAAAATTGTTATATGCCATTAGAAAAAAATTCTTTAAGAACCATTAAAAAAGGTGAAGAAGTTTTAGTAGAAATAGTAAAAGAGGAAGTAGATAAAAAAGGACCTAAGGTTAGCTCTAACATAAGTATACCTGGTACATATGTGGTATTGACTAATGAACATAAAAATATAGAAGTATCAAGAAAAATAAAAAACGTGGAATTAAGAGATAAACTTCATAGTAGTATTAAAACCTGCAAAGATTTAGGTATTGTGGTCAGGACTAAAGCAGAAGAAGTATCTATAGATATGATCAATAGTGAAATAAATGAATTAGAAAAGCTCTATGAAGAGATATATAGTAAATTTTTATTTAGCTTAAAACCAGGTCTAGTATATAGTGATAGAGGAATAATTAGTAGAACTTTAAGAAATTATTGCTATGAGAGTAAAGTTAAGATTATTGTAAATCATAGAGATGATTTTGAATACTGTGATAAACTATGTAGTAATAAAGAGCTAAATAACGTTGAGTTAGAGTTATATAAGGGTAATTTAGAGTTGTTTGATTATTATGAGATAGAGAGAGAATTAATTTGTCTTAGGCATAATAAAATTAGTCTACCTAGTGGTGGCAATATAATTATAGAGAAAACAGAGGCTATGCAGGTTATAGATGTAAATACAGCACAGAATGTCAAGAGCAATAGTATGAAGGAAACAATATTTAATACCAATATGGAGGCGGCAAGAGAAATAATTCATCAAGTTAGACTTCGAAATTTAGGTGGTATAATTATTATAGATTTCATAGATATGATAGATAATAAATGTAAAGAAGAAATTTTAAAAACTTTAAAAAAAGGATTTTGGGATGATAAGAATAATCCAATTATATATCCTTTTACAGATTTAGACTTAGTACAAATAAATAGAAAAAGATATGGTAAATCTATATGTGACTATATTTTGGAGAGCTGTAGTTGTTGTAAAGGAAAAGAAAATAAGTTAAGACTAAGTTACATAGGGAATATAATTAAAGGAAAAATAAATAAAATTAAAATAGAACAACAGGTTAACAATATACATTTAGAATTAAGCTCTAGCTATGAAAAAGAGATTAAGGATAATATAATAGAGTTTATTTCTAGTATAGGGGCTTTAAATTGTAATGTATATGTTACCTTCATTGAGAATTTAGAAGGGTTTAAGGTTGAGCCTATCATATTTCATAGTCAACTTGAAAGTTTAGTTAGATCTAATATTTTTAAATGTGAAGATGTTTCTTTAATGTAGTGTGGAATTTAAATAAAAAATAAGAAGTTTCTTTACAAATGTATTTTCCTGTGTTAAAATGTCATTTGTAGACCGCACACAAAGGGTTTCTAAATCAACATATATGTTGTACCTGAGATGGCGAGACTGGATTGAGGAGGTGTATTTAATGTACGCAGTTTTACTTACTGGAGGAAAGCAATACAGAGTTCAAGAGGGAGACGTGTTATTCGTTGAAAAACTTGAAGCTGATGTTGATTCAACTATAGAATTTGATAAAGTTTTAGCAGTTGGAAAAGAAGAAGGTTTAGTAATTGGAAAGCCTGTAGTTGAAGGTGCTAAAGTTGTAGCTAAAGTTGTAGCTCAAGGAAAAGCTAAAAAGGTTATAGTTTTCAAATATAAACCAAAAAAAGACTACAGAAAGAAGCAAGGACACAGACAACCATTCACTAAAATCGTGATAGAGAAGATAGAAGCTTAATCATGACTAAGGTTAAATTTTTTAGAAAACAAGGTGTATTCACAGGTTTTTTAATAGAAGGTCATGCCATGCCTGTAGAAGCAGAGAGTGAAGTAGATTTAATTTGTAATTCTATTTCTGTAATATCTCAAACTACTCTTATGGGAATTTTAGAAGTTTTGCAAATTGATGCAGCTTATAAAATAGAAGATGGCTATATGAATTTAACATTAGATGATAAGAACAGTGAAGAGGTTGAAGAGTGCCAAGTCTTAATTAAGACTATGCTTGTAGGCTTACAAAGTGTTGAATTTAGTTACGGTGATTATATAAAAGTAGAAGTAGAGGAGGTGTAGTACAATGCTTATTATGAACCTTCAGTTATTTGCTCACAAAAAAGGAGTAGGTAGCTCAAAAAACGGTAGAGATAGTGAATCTAAAAGACTTGGAGTTAAGCGTGCAGATGGACAATTTGTTCTTGCAGGAAACATACTTGTAAGACAAAGAGGAACAAAAATCCACCCAGGTAACAATGTTGGAATAGGTGGAGATGATACTCTATTCGCTAAAGTTGATGGAGTTGTAAGATTCGAAAGAATGGGTAAAGATAAGAAAAAAGCTAGTGTTTATCCAATCGATGTAGAAGTTGCAATAGCTGAATAATATATAAAGCACCCAAAAGGGTGCTTTTTTATGTCATAGATATCTATGACATAAAAAAACATCCTTTACATGAAGGAAATAAAAAAATATAATAGATGTAAAATGCGGATTTTAGTAAATAATAAGAGATAACTAAAATTTTAAATTATATATTGAAATTATTAACATGCATTTGAATTTAAGGAAGGTGAAGTTAATTATGTTTATAGATACAGCCAAAATTTATATTAGGTCTGGAGACGGAGGAAATGGTTCCGTATCCTTTAGAAGAGAAAAATATGTGCCACTAGGAGGACCAGACGGTGGAGATGGAGGAAATGGTGGAAGCGTAGTATTAGTAGCAGATACTAACATGACTACTTTATTAGATTTCTCTTATAACAAGAAGTTTATAGCGTCTAATGGAGGAAAAGGTGAAGGTTCTAAATGCTATGGTAAAGATGGAGATGAACTTATAATAAAAGTCCCAACTGGAACAATAATAAGAGATGTAGAGAGTGATAAAATTATGTGCGATTTATCACATGGTGGAGATACTTATGTAGTTTGTAGAGGCGGAAAAGGTGGAAAGGGAAATGCTAAATTTTGCACACCAACAAGACAGGCGCCTAGTTTTGCAGAACCTGGTATGCCTGGAGAAGAAAGATGGATTAAGTTAGAACTTAAGCTTTTAGCAGATGTAGGATTATTAGGATTCCCCAATGTAGGAAAATCCACCCTATTATCCATGGTTTCAAAAGCTAGACCTAAAATAGCAAATTATCATTTTACTACTTTAAAACCTAATTTAGGAGTGGTATCCTTAAAGGGAATACAAAACTTTGTAATAGCTGATATTCCAGGAATTATTGAAGGTGCAGCTGAAGGTGTGGGATTAGGATTAGACTTCTTAAGACATATTGAAAGAACAAGAATTTTAATACATGTAGTGGATATATCTGGAGTTGAGGGAAGAGATCCTATTGAGGATTTTAAGAGAATCAATGAAGAGTTAAAAAAATATAGTGTGAAATTATGGGATAGACCTCAAATTATAGCTGCAAACAAGTCAGATATGCTTTTTGATGAAGAAGTTTATGAAAATTTTAAAAATGAACTTAGTAAAATGGGATATAATAAAGTATTTAAAATTTCAGCTGCAACTAATGAAGGTGTAGATGATTTAATGAAAGCTGCTGCAGAACTTTTAAGTACTATACCAGTACAGGAACTAGAGATTACTGATGATGAAAGATATATACCAGAAGAAAAAAGATTTACTTATGAAATAAATGAAGTAGAAGAAGGAATTTTTGAAGTTTCAGGAACCTTTGTAGATAGATTATTAAATAGTGTAAATATTAATGATCCAGATTCCTTAAGATATTTTCATAAAGTTCTTAGAAATAAAGGTATTATGGAAGAGTTAAAAGAAATAGGTATACAAGACGGAGATATTGTTAGATTAAATGATTTTGAATTTGAGTATTTATTATAGGAGGAAGTTATGATAACAACAAGACAAAGAAGCTATTTAAGAGCTTTAGCACATAATTTAGAACCAATATTTCAAGTTGGAAAGGGCGGAATAGAGGAAAACTTTTTAAAACAGGTGGATCAAGCGCTAGAAGCTAGAGAACTTATAAAAATAAAAACTTTAAACAATAGTGGTATTACATCAAGAGAAGCTTCAGATATGGTATGTGAAGAACTAGGATGTGAAGGAGTTCAGGCTATTGGAAGTAAGTTTACGATATATCGAAAATCTTCTAAAAAGCCTAAAATAGAGTTACCTAAGTAATTATTGGAGATTTAGCCATATAATTCTTCTAAATTTCCTTAAAATTAGGCTTTTATTTAACATAAGTGAAATATGTTGATTTGTTACTTAGAGATTTGATAAAATTGCCCTGTATAAACAAAACTTAAAGAGGTGATAGCATGAAAAAAGCTATCTTTGGAGGAACCTTTGACCCTATTCACATAGGTCATTTGCATATAGCTTACGAAGCACTATATAGTTTGATATTAGATGAAATTATATTCATACCTAATGGTAATCCTCCACATAAATCTAATAAAAGGATTACAAATAGTGAAATTAGGTATGAGATGGTTAAGGAAGCTATAAGCAATGAACCTAGTTTTTCTATTAGCGACTATGAAATAACAAAAAAAGAAATAAGTTATACATATAATACAATTGAGCATTTCAAAAATCTAGAACCTACAACGGAATGGTATTTTTTAGTCGGATTAGATAGTCTTATGGGACTTAAAAGTTGGAAGAATGTTAAGAGAATACTTGAATGCTGTACATTAGTAGTTTTTAATAGAAGTGGATATACTAATGAAGAAGTTACAAAAATGAAATGTGAAATAGAAGAAGAATATGGGAAAAGAATTATTATATTGCCAATATCAATATTAGAGATTTCGTCCACAGAAATAAAATATAAGATTTCTCAAGGGAAGGTTATAAACTATCTTATTCCTCCTTCAGCTGAAAAGATAATTAATAAATATAATTTATATAGAAATAAGGTGTAGCGTATGTGGAAGGAAGATAAAATAAATGAATATATAAAAATTCATCTTAGTGAAGAGAGATATATTCATAGCTTAGGAGTTATGAAGACTAGTGAGGATTTAGCAAAACATTATGGAGTAGATGAATATAAAGCTAGGATTGCAGGGCTTTGCCATGATTGTGCTAAAAACTTTTCCTTTGGAGATTTAATAAATAAGGCAAGGTTAAGTGGGGAGCGTATAGATTATGTTTACTATAAGTCTCCTCAACTCCTTCATGGAATAGTAGGGGCCTACATAGCAAAGGAACTATTTCGCATAAATGATAAAGAAATATTAGATGCAATAAAATACCATACTACTGGAAGAGAAAAGATGTCTGTGTTTGAAAAAATAGTGTATATAGCTGATGTAATAGAACCTTCTAGAAGTTTTAAAGGGGTAAATGATTTACGAAAGTTAGCTTATTTAGATTTAGATAAGTCTCTCCTAAAATCTTTTGATGATACAATAAATTTTGTTGTACAAAGGGGAAATGTGCTTCATGCTAATACAATAAATGCAAGAAATTATTTATTGATAAATAGTAGTAATGAGTGGAAATAACAAATTTCATAAGTTATATATTAAATTTAATATAATTAAGTAATTTTAGGAGGAGTTAAAAATGGAGAAAAAAATAATTAGTACAGCTAAAGCGCCAAAAGCTTTAGGCCCATATTCTCAAGCTGTTAAGGTAGGTAATTTACTATACACTTCAGGACAATTAGCAATTAATGCTGAGACTGGAGAATTTATTAATGATGACATACAAAAAGCAACAGCTCAATCATTAGATAATGTTAAAGCTATATTAGAAGAAGCAGGGACATCTTTAGATAAAGTAGTTAAAACCTTAGTGTTTTTAAAAGATATGAATGACTTCGCTGCTATGAATGAAATTTATGCAAAATATTTCGAGAATAATCCACCAGCAAGATCTTGTGTTCAAGCTGGTAAATTGCCAAAAGATGCACTAGTAGAAATAGAAGTAATAGCTATAGTAGACTAAGTAGAGATAATAATATTTAAGCCTCCAAATGGTTGGAGGCTTATTATAATGGAGAGGTGAAATATGAACACTATAGTATATAACATTGGTAAAGAAGGAAATGGTGTAAATATAAGATTTTATATGAAATATACTTTAAATCTCTCTAGTAGATTAATAAAGAATGCCGCCATGGATAAAAGAATTAAAGTTAATGGAAAGGTTATAAAGCTTAGATATACATTAAAAGAGGATGATGTATTAGAATTGATAATTAATAAAGAAGAAAGTCAGAATATAGAACCAGAAAATTTAAATATAGAGGTTGTATATGAAGACGAAGATCTACTAATCGTTAATAAACCTCCTTATATGGTTGTACATCCAAGTAAGAGTCATCCCGCAGGAACCTTAGCAAATGGAATAATGTATCATTTTAGAGAGAATAGAGATAGTTCTATAGTTAGATTAGTTAGTAGATTAGATATGAATACTTCAGGACTTGTAATGATAGCTAAAAATCAGTATGCACATATGACTTTAGCAAAAGCTTCGGATGAGAATAAAATAAATAAAATTTATTTAGCAGTTATTCATGGAAAGCTGGACCCTCAGGAAGGTACTATAGATTTACCTATCGGGAGAATGAGTGAGGATGATATAAAAAGAAAAGTAATGGATGAGGGACAAAGAAGCGTTACTCATTATAAAACCATAGATTCATTTGAAGAAGGAAGCATAGTAGAACTTAAACTTGAAACAGGAAGAACCCATCAAATAAGAGTACATTTAAGTCATTTAGGCCATCCTATTTATGGAGATACATTATACGGTATAGAGAGTGATGAAGTTATATCTAGGCAGGCACTCCATGCTTATAAATTAGAATTGCCACATCCTAAAACAGGAACAATTATAGAAGTGTGTAGTAATATACCAGAGGATATTAAAAAACTGATTGAATGTATTAAGAAATAAAAATAGTTCATTAATTGCAGAGCAATTAATGAACTATTTTTATTAACCTTTTTTTCTAAACATGTATCTATTCTTCCTTTTCCTTTTATTTATAAAGCGAAGTAAGAAGATAACTATAATTAATAAAAATAATGTACCAACTACAGCAAAAATACAAAGTAATTTATAATTTATAGTATTACTTTCAGTAGTTAACCAATCTCCTACAATAGGTAATTCTATTTTTTCGTAGTTGGTATCACTCAAAAGATTAAAGGTATAATTTTGATTTTCATAACTTAAATTTCCTACAGTCACAGGCTGTTCCTTAATAAAGAATTTATTTTTTAAAGCTTCTTTATCAAAGGAAAAGGTAGGTTTATTTTCAGAGGATACATCCTTCGTATAGAAAACATCTTCATTAGACTTAAGAGGTATTTTAGTTCCATTAGATGTTGTATATGTAGAAAGTTCCTCTCCTTTAGAGTAAGCTTTTTCTGTTTTATAATTACTAAAAGCCCATTCAAAAAGTTTAGGAGTATCTGAAAAATAAGTTTTATTATCATCTCTTAATATAACAACTATAAAAGCATCTCCGTCTTTTTCAGCAGAAGCTACAAAAGAATGTCTACATTCATCTGTATAACCAGTTTTTCCAGCTATAACATAAGGATAATAATTGGGTTCATAATCATGAAGTAATCTGTTGTCATTCCATAGTGGTCTTTTTTCTTTATATATATTGGTAGGTTCTAAAAGCAAAGTTTTGGTCTTAGAAATTTTTATATAATCATCATGTTCAAGTAGAGCTTTTTCAATTAAAGCTAAATCATAAGCTGAGGTTACATGCCCTGATTCGTATAAACCATGAGGATTTTTAAAAGTTGTATTTTTACATCCTAATTCCTTAGCTTTTTCATTCATCATTTTAGAAAACTCTTCCTTAGATCCAGCTATATGTTCTGCTAAAGCCTGTGCACAATCGTTAGCAGACACCATTATCACTGCATAGAGCATATCTCTAACAGTCATTTCTTCATTTACATCAACATAAATTTTTGAACCATCTATGGTAGGTGGTATTTCTCCTACCTTTACAATCTCATCTAAAGAACAATTTTCTAAAGTTAACAATACAGTCATCAACTTAGTAGGAGATGCAGGTGGATAAGGTGTATTTTCATTTTTACCATATATTACGGAACCCGTAGTAGCATCCATAATAACTACACCTTCCCCGCTTACAGGTGGAGCAGGAGTCGATGCCATAGCACTACTATAAGAATTAAAAATTATAGTTAGAGCTAACATAAAACAAAATAATATTTTCTTCATAATATCCTCCTTAAAAATATATACACATTTAGATTATAACAAAAAAAATATAATTGTTCGATAAAAAATGTAGAAGATGTCAATAATTAATTTATATTAGGAGGTGTATGATGAAGAATAAAGAAAAAATAATAGCAACTGGTTGCATATTAATATTAAGTGTAATTTTTCTCATTGCAGGATATTTTATTAATAAAGAGAGAGATGGATTTTATAATAGCATAAATCAAGATATAGAGGAAAGTGTATTTGAACTTGATAATAAAGAAATTAAAAGTAAAATAGATGATAAAAACAATGTAATTGAAGAGTCAGAAAAAACCACTATTGTAGTTGATATAAAAGGCGCTATAAAGAATCCTAAGGAGTATCAGTTGCCACAAGGATCAAGAGTCAGGGACTTAATAGATATTGCAGGAGGATTAACAGAGGATGCTGATAACGATAGGATATATTTTTCGAAAATTTTACAAGATGAACAGTGTATAAAAATATATAGAAAAGGTGAAATATTAGAAGCTGAATTAAATGAACACCTAGAGAGTAATCAGAATGGTAATGATAATAGTAATAATAGTGGTAAAATAAATATAAATAAAGCAACCATGGAGCAATTAAATACATTACCTGGTATTGGAGATGTAAAGGCTAAAAGTATAATAGATTATAGGGAAAAAAATGGTGGATTTAAAACTGTAGATGAACTTAGCAATATTGATGGTATTGGTAGTAAGACAGTGGAGAAATTAAGAGATAAGGTAGACATAAAATAACTATTAGTATAAAATTATTAGAGAATTGTATAAGGCATCTTGAAAAAAATAGCTAATTAATAATAGAATCTATAATGTGTTATTTTTTTCAGACGCCGAAGGAGGTAGAGCTATGAATAAGAGACTTACAGAACTTTCAAAGACCTCTGGCTGAGCAGCTAAGATTGGGCCGGAGACCCTTTCAAAGATTTTAGATAAATTACCAAAGATGAATAATGATAATCTAATAGTTGGAATAGAGACATCAGATGATGCTGCGGTATATAAACTTACAGATGAAATTGCAGCTATTCAAACCTTGGATTTCTTTACTCCAGTAGTAGATGATCCCTATACCTTTGGAGCTATAGCTGCTGCTAATTCTTTAAGCGATGTATACGCTATGGGAGGAAAACCTACAGTAGCTTTGAATATTGTTTGCTTTCCTAACTGTTTAAATATAGATGTTTTAGGAGAGATATTAAAAGGCGGGGCAGATAAAGTGTTAGAAGCTGGAGCTGTAGTTATTGGTGGACATAGTGTTGAGGATGATGAACCTAAATATGGATTATCAGTTATGGGAATAGTTCATCCAGAAAAAATATTAAGGAATTATGGAGCAAAAGCTGGAGATATACTTATATTAACCAAGCCTCTTGGAACAGGTATAATTAATACTGCTATTAAAGGGGAATTAGCTTCAAAAGAAATTTATAATGAAGCTATTAAAGTTATGACTACATTAAATAAATATGCGGGAGAAATAGTTGTAAATTATCCTGTTAATGCATGTACAGACGTTACAGGATTTGGAATAATGGGACATGGATATGAAATGGCTAGTGCATCAAACGTTACTTTCAAATTATATAAAGATAACATTCCGGTGATATCGGGAGTAAAAGAATTCGCTGAAATGGGTTTAGTACCAGCAGGAGCATATAATAATAAAACTTACCTTGAAGGTAAATATGAAATCAAGGATACACCAGAGTGGTTGCAAGATGTATTATTTGACCCACAAACTTCAGGAGGACTACTAATTTCTATTCCAAAAGCTGAAGGGCTAGATTTAATGGAGAAATTAGATAAATTGGAACTCGCATCAGCAATTATTGGTGAAGTAGTAGAAAAATTAGATAAATGCATAATAGTTCAATAATTAAGAGGGGTTTAATTATTAATATAATAAATATGGGAGAGTATATATGAATAAGGGGCTACTTAGAAATTTACCAAAGATAGATGAATTATTAAAAGAGGGTGTTATAGAAAAATCTATAGAAAATAATCCAAGGGCATTGGTAGTAGATAGTTTAAGAGAAACTATAGATTTTTATAGAGAAGGAATAATACAAGGTGAAATAAATGAATTTGAAAAAAGCGAAATTTTAGGTTTTGCTTTAGGAATTATTAAAAAAAATTCTGAAATGAAATTAAGAAGAGTTATAAATGCTACTGGCACTATAATACATACTAATTTGGGAAGATCAATCCTTCCTAAGAAGGCCATAGACAATGTACTAATGGTAGCTTCAAACTATAACAATCTAGAATATAATATAAGCACGGGAAAAAGAGGGTCAAGATATTCTCATATAGAAGAGCTTATTAAAACTGTCACAGGGGCAGAGGCTGCTATGGTAGTTAACAATAATGCAGCTGCTATAATGTTAGTATTGGATACTCTTTGTAAAAATAAAGAAGCAATAGTATCTAGAGGGGAATTAGTAGAGATTGGTGGATCTTTTAGAATACCTGAAGTTATGAAATTTAGTGGAGCAAAACTTATAGAGGTTGGGACTACAAATAGGACTCATCTATATGATTATGAAAATAATATATCAGAAAATACGGGAGTATTTTTAAAAGTGCACACATCAAATTTTAGAGTATTCGGATATACAGAGACAGTAGAATTAGAGGAGCTAGTTAAACTAGGTAGGGAAAAGAACATACCAGTAATAGAGGATATAGGGAGTGGAGTCTTGATAGATTTTTCTAAATATGATTTTATATATGAACCTACAGTACAGCAAAGCTTAAAAAAAGGCGTAGATGTGGTTACTTTTAGTGGAGATAAAATGCTAGGAGGACCGCAGTCTGGAATTATTGTTGGCAAAAAGGAATATATAGATTTAATGAAAAAGAACCAAATAACTAGAGCTTTAAGAGTAGACAAGATGACTTTAGCTGCACTAGAAGGTACTTTAAAATGTTATTTAGATGAAAAAGATGCCATAGAAAATGTACCTACAATAAATATGATTTTGATGCCTGTGGAAGAAGTAAAAAAGAAGGTAATAACTTTAAAGAAGAAGCTTCAAAGTAAAATTAAAAATTTGGAGTTTACCATAGATAGAGGTTATTCTATGGTAGGTGGTGGTTCTATGCCAATGGAAAAGATAGAAACATATGTAATAAAAATAAAAAGCAATAGTTTATCACCACAAGAAATGGAGATAGAATTAAGAAATGGAGAAACTTCATTAATAGCTAGAGTATATAATAATGAGTTAGTTTTAGACGGAAGAACACTATTTAAGAAGGATTTTGATGAAATAGTGCAGTGTTTTTTAAAACTAAAATAAATATTATACATTAGTTTGAAAGGATGTATTTTAGCTTATGAAACATGTAATAATAGGTACTGCAGGTCATATAGACCATGGTAAAACTACACTAATTAAAGCACTTACAGGAAGGGAGACAGACACTTTAAAGGAAGAGCAAAAAAGAGGTATATCTATTAATTTAGGGTTTACTTACTTTGATTTACCATCAGGACGTAGAGCGGGTATTATCGATGTACCAGGTCATGAAAAATTTATAAAGAATATGTTAGCCGGTATAAGTAGCATAGATATAGTACTTTTAGTTATAGCTGCAGATGAGGGAATTATGCCTCAGACAAGAGAACATTTTGAAATATTACAGCTGTTAAATATAAAAAAAGGTATTATAGTGCTAACTAAGGCTGACTTAGTGGATGGCGAATGGTTAGATATGATAAGAGAAGATGTAAAAAGGGAATTTAAAGGAACTTTTCTTGAGAATGCACCAATACATGCTGTTTCATCCAAAACAAAAATGGGATTTGATAAATTAATAAAAGATATAGATACTATTACTGAAGAAGTAGAGCCAAAAGATACAGAAGGACACTTTAGATTGCCTGTAGATAGGACTTTCACTATTAGTGGATTTGGAACTGTTGTTACTGGAACAATAATTAGTGGAAGAGTATCAGTAGGAGATATGGTAGAAATATATCCTTCAAGAGTTAAGACTAAGGTGAGGGGCATAAGAATACATGATATAGCCTGTGAAATTGGAGAAGCTGGTCAAAGATGTGCCATTAACTTAGCTAATGTAAAATTATCAGAGGTAGACAGAGGAAACATAGTAGCAAAAGAGGGAATAATGGAACCAAGCTCTTTAATAGATTGTAAGTTATATCATTTAAAAAATGCTGAAAAACCTATTATAAATAGACAGAGAATAAGACTTTACCATGGAAGTGAAGAATTTTTAGGTAGAGTCATAATTTTAGATAAAGAGGAAATAAAACCAGGAGAGATGTCTTATGTACAATTAAGACTTGAGAGACCTATTACCAGTCAGAGAAATGATAGATATGTAATCAGAAACTATTCTCCAATGTATACTATTGCTGGAGGTATAATAATAGAACCGGTAGCTAAAAAAGCTAAGAAATTTGATGTAGAATATATAAAAGAATTAAACTTAAAGGAAAGTGGAAAAATAACAAATATTTTAGAGAATACAGTTAAGAATCTAAGTGAAAGCTATGGAAATGCACCAAGTATATTAAAAGCGTTAGGGAAAAATATGGACAATATACAGAGTGAATTGGAAAAGTTAGTTGAAAAAGGAACTATAATAAAGTTAGAAAAATCTGATGAACCTGTATTTATACATAGTGATTTTTTTAATACAAAAAGTAATGAAGTAAAAAAACTCTTAGAAGAGTTTCATATAAAAAATCCACTAAAGTTTGGAATGTCTAAGGAAGAAGTGAAAAATAAAATTTTTGGTAAGAAGTTAAAACAAAAGAACTATGATGAAATCCTGGATATTTTAGTTGATAAAAAAACTTTGAAGGTAAGTGAACGATTTATTAGTCTTTATGATTTTGAAGTAACTCTTAACAAAGAACAAGAGAGAATAAAGGAAACAATAATTAATGAGTATATGAATTTAGTATATAATCCGCCAAAGTATATAGATTTAAGTAAAAAAGAAAAGGATATGCCTGTGTTTAAGATGGTTTATGAACTATTGTTAGATGAAGGAATACTTATAAAGATTAATGAAGAGTGTACTCTATTAAAGGAACATTATGACAATGCTAAAACTATTGTTACAGAATACATTATATCTAATGGAAGCATTACAGCATCTTCAGCTAGAGAAGTTCTGAATACAAACAGAAAATATGCTGTAGCTATCCTAGAAAATTTCGATAATATTAAGCTTACTAAGAGAGTTGAAAATGATAGAATACTATATTAATTAAGAATGAACAAATCAAGTATTAGAATAAATAATACTTGATTTTTTATTTATTGGGTATTATAATACATATTGTGCTTAAAACATGGGAGTAGATAGGTGCTGGTGTGCCTGCCAGTCTTCAAAACTGAGTTGCCGTGCTAAGACCACGACGGGTGAGTTCGATTCTCACATACTCCCGCCATATTAATAATTAAGGAGTTTGGCTATACTAATAATGTTTAGTGGAGTCAAACATTTTTTATGTAAATAGCTTAACATAAATTTAATATAAATTATAGTATATTTATTAACTGTATAATTTATGTTATTATTATTAAGTTAGGTCGATGTTTAACTTTAAATTTAATGAAGTATATGTTATTTTGAAATAACATAATAATGGTGATAAGATATGATAATTTCAGTATTGTTAATAGTACTTTCTCCTTATACAGCATTGATTCCGTCTGTATATTCAACATATAAGGTCTTAAGTGGAGACATTCCTATATACAAAAATCTATGGAATATAGGATTAATTACTTTATTTGTATGGTCAATGTTAGTAGGAATTTTAAATAAGAGTTTTGCATCTACAATGGTAGCATTAGTGTTCTTATTATACTTTTCTATGAGTATTTATATACAAAGTGTATGTAATAATGAAAATTTAATCGAGAAGATATGCAGATATTTAATTAAATTTTCATGTTTTGCAGCAGTATTAGGAATAGTTGAAAAAATAGTATTTACATTTTATGACATAGAAATTTGGAGAAAGATTTTAGGCATTGCTTATGATATGGAAAATCATAGAGTTTACAGCACCTTTGGAAATCCAAATGTAACTGGGAATTGGTTTGCCATTATGATTCTTATAGCAATGTATTTAGCAAATATAACATCTAGTAAAAAAAGTAGAAGACTTTATAAATTATCTACTATACTGTTTGTATGTGAATTATTTTTAACGGGATCAAGAGGAGCATATGTAGCATTGCTAGTAGGTTTAGTAATATTATTTTTATTTAAATCTAATAAAAATAATAATAAATTCTTTGCGTCAATATTTCTTTTAGTAGTTTTAATAGCTGTAATACCGTCGCAAATATCTTTTGTACCTACGGGAGCACAAGCTGTAAAGCCACAGGTAACCGAGAATGTGGCAAGCCATGATATAGATAGGTCTGTAAGTACAAGAGAAGAAATATGGATTGGTTGTGGGAAAATGATAAAAGAGAAACCAATTACAGGATGGGGATTTATGGGAACCTTAGAGCAAGGAAAAAGATTTATAAATTACGAAGGAAAAGTATATCATGCACATAATATTTGGTTATCTTTTTTAACTACTTCTGGAATTGTAGGACTTTTAATTTATTTAACTATGAAAATATATTTATTTAAAAATCTATTTTACCTATATAAAGAAAAGAATAATTTATTTTCATTAATGTTTGCAATTCAAGTATTAATAATTACTCATGGGGTTATTGATTTTACGATGATAGCACCACAGTCTGGAACGCTATTTATAGCATGTTCATCTATGATTATAGCTCTTGTAGAAGGAGAAAAAGAAAAAGTTGCTAATAAATATAAAATAGATACTATGGAAATGAATATGGATATTATAAATAAATAAAATCACACTTGAATGATCAATGTAATAACTAGATTTAATTATTACACTGATCATTTTATTTTTATATATAGTAATTGGATTAAATTATAATCTAATTGAAAAAATAGAATATAGTTAGAAAGAAAATATAGTATAGGTTATTGCATATGTGGAGATTATTTCAATGAGGTGATTTTATTTGAATAGGCCTATTTTTAACCTTTTTGCATCTACATTAGTAGGAACACTAAGTTATTTTATTTACAGCACTATGGGAGTAGTTACTACTAGTTTATTTATATTATTATATTTATTTCTTATAACAAAAGCTCATGAATATAAAGAAGTTATATTATCCATAGTTATAATAAGTGTATTTTATATAAATAGCTATGGATATTTTAATTTATTAATTCCTAAGGAAAATATGAAGTGTAGAATATTGGAAGATAGACAAATATATAGCTATGCAGCTTATAATGGAAAGATAATAAAGGTTAAAGGTGCAGAAAATATAGAGGTAGGAAGAAATTATTTATTTAAAGGAGATTTTAATAAAGTACCTGATATATCAAGGGGAGTTATTGGAATATTTAATGTTAAAGAGGAAGTGCCTTTAAAAGCCGATTTAATATATAAAGGATATAAAATAAAGGATAATATATATAAAAAAATAGTTAAGACCTTAGGAAAGGATAACTCAGGAGTACTTATGGCTATTTGTTATGGAGATACTAGATATATGGAGTATGATAAGATGGAATATTTTAATCATTTAGGCATATCACATGTTATAAGTGTTTCTGGATTTCATGTAGCATTAATTTATAGTGTCATAACTGTAGTATTAGGATATAAAATATCTATTTTAATATTATTTATATATGTGGTCTTTACAGGAGCAGAAGCTGCTACAGTTAGAGCGTTTATAATGATAGTCCTTATAATTATAGGTAAGAGGATAAATAAGAATTATGACAAATTTTCAGCATTATATTTTTCAGCATTTATATTAATTATATTAAAGCCATACAATGTGGTGGATTCTGGATGTTTATTAAGTTTTCTTGGTATGGGCGGAATCTTTGTTTTATATGAAAAGCTTAAAAGATGGTTATATAAACTACCTAGCTTTATCAATGAGTCTATAAGTATGACATTAAGTGCGTCAATATTTACTGTTCCGTATATAATAATGAAGTTTAAAACTTTTTCATTAGGAGGAATAATAAGTAATTTATTGCTTATGCCATTTTATACATTTATAGTGATTATAGGGAATTTAATGCTTCTATTTTCTAAAATTTCTATAATATATGATATCCTATCCAATATGTGTTCTGCTATATTTTTTATTATTAATAATATGGAAGGGGCTTTAGTTAAAATAATACCAACGCCTATGGCATTTACATATTTAGATGGAATTATTATAATGTTTCTTTATTTGAGCTATCTGTTAATAAAAAGAGGATATAGCAGTTTAAAATACATACCAATAGTATTCAGCCTTTTAGTAATATTTCAAGGATATAACTATTTTCCAAAATTAAATTTTATTAACGGAGGAACTTATGACATAATAGAGGTTAGATATAAAAATCAGAATATATTAGTAGCATCTAAAAAAGTGAAATTAAAAAACATTTATGAAAATTTAAATCTATATAGAATATATGATGAGTTTGAAAACAATATAATAATTAGTTTAAATGAAAGCTTAAGTTTAAATTTTATAAAAGAAAAAGATGATTTATTATTGAAAGTTACAAGTTCGGAACAGACTACATATTTGCATATTAAAGAGATTTATGATAATAATGAAGACTCACAATGTTGCATTAGATATACCGATTATGATAAGAGCTGTGATATAATAGAGGTTATAAAAAATAAAGATTTACATAAGAAGGGACGCTATTATGAAAGTTATAACGTAATCAATGGTAATTTGTGGCATAATTATATACATTAGGTGCCAGAATACTAACTGATTATTTTATTGAAGATGATGTAATAGCTAGAGGGGGAGCATTCATGATATCCTTAGATGATTTTTATAAGGGCTTAAATAGTGGAAAAATAAAAAATTTATATATTTTCTGTGGTACAGATGAAAATTTAATTAAAGAATGTATAAATACATTAAAGTGTAAATTAATTGATGATAATTTTAAAGATTTTAATTATATAAAATTTGATGGAGAAAAAATTACTAAGGATGATATAATAAATAGCTGTGAAACATTACCTTTTATGAGTGATAAAAAAATCATAGAGGTATATAGAAGCAACTTTTTAAAAGATGGTAAAAAGGAAGAAAAGGGAATTAATGTAGGAGAGCTTAAAAAGTATGTAAAAATTATCCCAGAATATACAGTATTAGTTATGCATTACTTGTTTGAGAGTGATAGAGAAAAGATTTCTTCTAAGCTAAAGGGATTTGAGGCTTTAGGAGATGTGATAAAAATAGATAAATTAAAAGGTATGGCGTTTCAGAGTAAGGTGAGAGATATATTTAATAATAAAGGTAAAAAAATAGGGAAAAATGAACTGGCTTATTTTTGTTCCATAGTTGAAAATAATATGAATATAGTCAACAATGAAATAGAAAAATTAATACTATTTACTGAAGGCAGGGACATAACTAGAGAGGACATAGTGAATCTAACGCCTTATGAAAAGGAAAATGATATCTTTAACTTAGTATCCTATTTATCAGAGAGAAATATAAAAGCTTCCATTGATATATTAAATGAGCTCATATATAGAGGTGAAAAACCTACAAAAATATTAGCAATGATAGAAAGACAATTTAAATTATTGTTATCAATAAAAATTATGGTTAATAATAGAAAGTCAAAAGAGGATATAGTAGGTAAGTATAGACTTAATCCCTATATTGCGGAAAAGATGATAAATCAAAGTAGAAGTTTTTCGGAAAAAACATTAAAAATAAATTTAGATTTGTGCTTAGATACAGAGAAAGAAATAAAAACTACATTTTCAGATGAAAAAAATGCTATAGAAATTTTAATGGTAAAATCTATGATGAATAAATAAATAACCGGTGTAAAACACCGGTTTAATTTATTTTGTATTAAGCAGATAAGTTGTTTAATTTAACTGCTAATCTAGATTGCTTTCTAGCTGCTTTATTCTTATGTAGTATTCCTTTAGAAGCAGCCATATCAAGAGCCTTAACTACAACTTTGAAGCTCTCTTGTGCTAATGTAACGTCGTTGCTAGCTATAGCAGCTTCAAATTTCTTTATTTTTGTTTTTAAAGCTGATTTTATCATAGTATTTCTCATAGTTTTAGCTTGAGTAACTTTAATTCTTTTTTTAGCTGATTTAATATTTGCCATTATCAATTCACCCCCTTGTATTTTTATCACGTCTCAGCAGCTTTGGGGAAGTCTGCGTACGAGTCTTATTTAACAAAAGCTATTATAACATTAATTTAAAGGTTCTTCAAGTACAATTTATTCATGATATTTACAAATGATTTAAAGAATTATAAAAGAATACTAAAAATATATTTGGTAAAGCTAATTATAGAATTTAAATTATTAAGATAAGGTGGAGAATAAAATGAAAACCCAGTTTTATAGTGTGAGAACAGATTTGGCATTAGAGGCAAGAGAATACTATTCAGAGAATAATCCAGGAGAGGTTCCAGGAGTGAAAAGTGATGAATATAGAGATGGAAGTGTAATAGTAAGTGCAGTAGAGATCACCAATGAACATGGATCAAAAGCTTTAGGAAAGCCTGTAGGAAACTATATAACTCTGGAGTTCCCAGAATTTGTTTATTATGATGGGGAAAGAATAATAGATGTAAGTAAAGTTTTAGCTAAAGAGCTATCTAAATTGGTTAATTTAGATAAAGATAAGACAGCATTGGTTGTAGGCCTAGGAAATTGGAATGTAACTCCAGATGCCGTGGGGCCACAGGTAGTTTCTAAGCTTATGGTTAGCAGACATTTAAAAGATTATGTGCCTGATAGTATAGATGAAGGTGTCAGACCAGTTTGTGCTATTGCTCCGGGAGTGTTAGGATTGACAGGAATAGAGACTGGCGAAATTGTTAGAGGAGTAGTAGAGAGAGTAAAGCCAAGTCTTGTTATTTGTATAGATGCATTAGCTGCTAGAAAAACTCAAAGAGTAAACAGAACTATACAACTAGGAAATACAGGGATTTCACCAGGTGCAGGTGTTGGTAATAGAAGAATGGAATTAAGTGAAAAAACCTTGGGTGTTCCCGTTATAGCTATAGGTATACCAACGGTAGTTGACGCAGGTACATTAGCTAATGATACTATAGATTCAGTTATTGATAGTTTAATATCTGAGGCTAAAGAAGGAACAGCTTTTTATAATATGCTAAATGACCTAGATAAAGATGAAAAGCAAAAATTAATTAGGGAAGTATTAGATCCTAATTTAGGAAGCTTAGTAGTTACCCCTAAAGATATAGATAAGGTTATAGAAAGTGTATCTAAAATTATTGCTAATGGCATAAATATAGCACTTCAGCCAGCCTTAACCTTAGATGATATAAATAAGTATATAAGTTAGCTAATGTAACTTATTTTTTAACAGGTAATAATATAAAAAAATCCCTCATATAATTCAAATATAATAAAGGATATATTATTTGAGTTATTTACAGGAGGGAAGAAAATGAAATACCAAAGGAATAAGTCAAAGAAGAGTATTAAGTTTATTAACATATTAGTTACAGTTGTTATAATTATTATATTATGTACTATATTTGCAAATCCAATAAAGGCAAAAGAAAATTCAATAAAATCTGAGACTATAAATTTTAGTGAATTATTTATGGATTTAATAAATAGCAATATTAGTTCTTTAGAAGCTTTTGCCTATGATGATGGCGAAAAACGCTTATTAGGAATGTTTGAAATAAATCCATTGAACATAGTAACAAACGAGATAGGTTTTTTACAGAATAGTACAGTAAAACAGGTAATAAAAGAGCAAAATATAGAGGAACATTCAAAATTAGTTGAGCAGATAGTAATAAATCCATTTAAGCTAGATGAGAAGGACATTAAGAAGCAGGATGAAGTAGCTAACATGGTAGGAAATCCAGCGGATAATTCTAAAAAGAAAGTGTTGATTTATCATACTCATACTACAGAAGCCTACTCAAGTGAAACAAGAAAAACAGATAGTACACAAAATATGGCATCTGTTGGAGATGAATTGACAAAGGAATTGGAGAAGTATGGATTTACTGTAGTACATGATAAGACAATACATGACTTAGATTATAATAGAGCATATTATAAATCAAGGGAGACGTTGAATAAATATTTGAATAGCTATGGGGATTTTGATTTAATAATAGATATGCACAGAGATGCAGGACCAGAGAAAAAACATGTAACCGCTAACATAAATGAAGAAAATGTAGCGAGAATGATGTTAGTTACAACAGAACAAGATCCAAGATATAAAGCGCATATGAATAATATAAATTCTATATTTGGAATAGCTAAGAAAACCTATCCAGAGATTTTTAGAGAGCGAAATATACAAATTAATCAAAGTGGCATAAAGTGTTATAATCAGGACCTAAGTGACAATGCCATATTGTTAGAAGTAGGAGCTTCTAGCAATACATTACAGGAGGCAAAAAATACTATGAAATATATTGCAAGGGTTTTTGCAGAACACTTAAATGGTAAGTAGAAAAATGAATAAAATATACAAAAAGAGTACACTATTTAAATAGGAGGGTACTCTTTTATTTTGGTTCAATAGAAAAATCAAAAGAGGTATAAGATGTAATTTATGAAGAAAAAAATGCTTAAATTATTAATGGTAGTAACTTTAATTTTAGGAATATATGGAATAGTAAAGGTGAATATGACATTGCCAGAAATAATAAAGGAACAATCAGCCTTTGCTATATACATGAGTAAAGATAATTCCAAAATAGTAATTGATATTGGAAATACTAATATAATATTTAATATACAAATTTTTAGGGACTTTGCTAAAGGGGCTGGAAAAATAGTAAATACAATTAAGGAAGAAGTTTATAATGTACTTGAATAAGTGGATTTTTACGTATACATTGAGTTAGTATTGACAAAAATCCTTATTATTATGGTATAATTTACTGTGATTTATTATAAGGTAAGATACTAATTTTAAAACATAATTATATAAATACATTTACGGGGGTAAATTTAATGCAAAGTAATAGACAACAATACATAAGAAATTTTTCTATAGTAGCGCATATAGACCATGGAAAATCCACTTTAGCAGATAGATTACTTGAAGCTACAGGAACTTTAACAGAGAGAGAAATGGAAGCTCAAATATTAGATAATATGGATCTAGAGAGGGAAAGAGGAATAACTATTAAGGCTCAGGCAGCTAGACTTGTTTATAAGACAGAGAACGGAGAAGAATATATTTTAAATCTAATAGACACTCCTGGTCATGTAGATTTTAACTATGAAGTGTCAAGAAGCTTAGCGGCTTGTGAGGGAGCGGTGCTAGTAGTAGATGCTACTCAAGGTATACAGGCTCAGACTCTAGCTAATTGCTATTTAGCTCTAGATCATAATTTAGAAATAGCACCAGTTATAAATAAAATAGACTTAGCTAGTGCAAGACCAGAAGATGCAAAAAAAGAGATTGAAGATATTATAGGTATACCAGCAGATGATGCACCTTTAATATCAGCAAAAACTGGACTTAATATAAAAGATGTACTTGATAGTATAGTAAAGAAAGTTCCAGCACCAACAGGGGATGAAGAGGCTCCACTGAAGGCCTTAATATTCGATTCATATTATGATAGTTATAAAGGAGTAGTGACGTACATAAGAGTTTTTGATGGTTCAGTAAAACCAGGAACAAAAATAAAGCTTATGGCCACTAATAAAACCTATGAAGTTACTGAAGTAGGAGTATTTACTCCAAGTCCACTGCCAATTGAAGAACTTAAAGCAGGAGATGTTGGATATTTAAGTGCATCTATTAAAAACGTAAAAGATGCTAGAGCTGGAGACACTATAACAGAGGCCAATAGACCAGCTAAAGAAGCTATGGAAGGATATAGGCCAGCAATTCCTATGGTGTTTAGTGGAATATATCCTGTAGATGGTGCTAAATATGAGAATTTAAAAGAAGCACTAGAGAAACTTCAATTAAATGATGCAGCATTATCTTTTGAACCTGAAACATCTATAGCCTTAGGATTTGGATTTAGATGTGGATTCCTTGGACTTTTACACATGGAAATAATTCAAGAGAGAATTGAAAGAGAGTTCAATTTGGATATTATAACCACTGCTCCTTCAGTTATATATAAAATTATGAAAACCGATGGAGAGCTAATAGAGATAACAAATCCAACGAATCTACCTGAACCTACTGAAATTGAATATATGGAAGAGCCAGAGGTGAAGGCGTCTATAATAGCTCCATCAGATTATGTAGGAGCAGTAATGGAGTTGTGTCAAGAGAAAAGAGGCATATTTATAGATATGCAATATATAGAAGAAACTAGAGTCGTAATAAATTATGATATTCCTCTCAATGAAATAGTCTATGATTTTTTTGATGCTTTAAAATCAAGAACTAAGGGGTATGCGTCTTTTGATTATGAGTTTAAAGGCTATAAGCAAACAAAGCTAGTTAAGCTTGATATATTACTTAATGGAGATATAGTAGATGCACTATCTATGATAGTTCCAGCTGATAGAGCATATCACAGAGGAAGAGTAATGGCTGAGAAGCTTAAGGAGATAATTCCAAGACAAATGTTTGAAGTTCCTATACAAGCTGCAATTGGATCTAAAGTAATAGCTAGGGAAACAGTTAAAGCTATGAGAAAAGACGTACTTGCAAAGTGTTATGGTGGAGATATTACAAGAAAGAAAAAACTTTTAGAGAAGCAAAAAGAAGGAAAAAAGAGAATGAGACAGGTGGGAAGTGTAGAAGTACCACAAGAGGCATTTATGGCAGTATTGAAAGTAGATTAAGATATATACTTTGTGATATAAAAATAAGGACTATGAATGGTCCTTATTTTTATATTATAGGAGGTTTGAAAATGAAGGAGATAGGACTTTATATTCATATACCCTTTTGTAAGCAAAAGTGTAGGTATTGTGACTTCCCATCCTATAGTGGTAAAGAGAGCTTAGAAGAGAGATATGTGCTGGCTTTAAATAAGGAAATCAAAGAAAAAACTAAAGATCATATAGTAAAAAGTATATTTATTGGTGGAGGTACTCCAAGTTATTTAGGACTAAAGGATTTGAAAATCTTGCTAAAAACAATTTCAGAATTGAAATTTAAAGAACAATGTGAATTTACTATGGAGTGTAATCCTGGAACTTTAGATATAGAAAAGTTGACATTAATGAAAGAAATGGGAGTCAATAGATTAAGTATAGGATTGCAGTCCTGTGATGATGGACTTTTAAACATTTTGGGGAGAATTCATAATTTCCATACATTTAAGGAGAATTATAATCTTGCTAAAAAAGTCGGATTTAATAACATAAATGTAGATTTAATGTTTGGTCTTCCAAATCAAGATATCCATCAATGGAAGAATACTCTAGATACAATAATAGATTTAGAGCCAGAGCATGTATCTTGTTATGGTTTAATAATTGAAGAAGGAACAGCTTTTTATAAGTTAAATGAGAAAAATGAATTAATGCTTCCAGAAGAAGGTGTGGAAAGACAGATGTATTACTATGCCGTAAACGCTTTAGAGAAAAATGGATATGAACAATATGAAATATCGAATTTTTCAAAGAAAAGTTATGAATGTAAACATAATTTAATATATTGGAATTTGGGTGATTATATAGGGTGTGGATCGGCATCTCATTCTTATCATGAAGGCTTTAGGTATAGAAACGAAGAAAATATAGAAGAATATATATTAAAAATAGAAAAGAACAACAGTGCTATAGTTGAAAAAATAAAAAATGAAATTAAGGATGATATAGAGGAATTTATGTTTCTAGGACTAAGAAAGATAGAAGGAATAAGCATTGAAGAATTTTACAAGAAATTTAATTGTTCAGTATATCATTTCTATGGAAAAATTATAGAGAAATATAAAAAGCTACAATTCATAGAAGAGAAGAATAAGAGATTATATTTAACTTCAAAGGGAATTGAATTGAGCAATATAATTATGGCAGATTTTTTATTATAAATACTATTGACATTTCATCTTTGACGTGATATGTTTTTAGTATAGTCGTTAGCACTCGAAGGTGGTGAGTGCTAATAATGAGGTGATGATATGGATATGGATGAAAGAAAAATAAGAATACTTCAGGCTATAATAAATGACTATATAAATTATGGAGAGCCAGTGGGTTCTAGAACCATAGCAAAAAAGTATGATCTAGGAATTAGTTCAGCTACTATAAGAAATGAAATGGCTGACTTGGAAGAGATGGGTTTTTTAGAACAACTTCATTCATCTTCTGGTAGAAAGCCTTCAGATAAAGGATATAGGCTTTATGTAGATAAACTAATGACTCCGACAAAGATTACTCAAGATGAGTATGAAGCCATAAAAAATTACTTAATGGATATAGCCTTTTATGAAGTAGATAAAATTCTTAATGTAGCAACTAATATTCTTTCAGATTTGACCATGCTAACTTCACTGGTAAAAGCACCTTCGGTGAAGAAGTTTTCTGTAAAGTTAATTAAACTTATACCCTTAGACCATAATACTATATTGTCTACTGTGATGGTAGATAATGGAGATATTAGGAATAATGTTATAAGAGTAAATAACAATATAGACGACTCTACATTTTTAAAAGTAAATAATATACTAAATAAATATCTAATAGGAGTAACTGTTGAACAGATAACTTTAGAATTTTTATTGAATTTAAAAAATGGACTAAGAGGATATGAAGAAATATTCGATGCTATAATTCCAGTATTATATGAAACTTTAATAAGTAGTGAAGGAAATGAAATTTATACAAAAGGATATACGAATATTTTAAATTATCAAGAATATAATGACATTCAGAAGGCAAGAGAATTTTTTGGATTAATAAATGATAAAGAAAATCTAAAAAGTTTATTAGATGATAATCTTAATGAAGGAATATTCTCTGTAAAAATAGGAGAAGAAAACTTTATGGAAGGTGCTAAAGAATGTAGTGTTATAACTGCTAGTTATAGTTATAATGGAAATATATTAGGGACTATAGGGGTAATTGGACCTACTAGAATCCCTTATAGCAGAGTTATATCAATACTAGACACAATTGTTAAAGAAATAAATTTTAATATTTCAAAAATATATAAATAAGGTTATTTCTTATTTAGTTGGAATGGAGGAAAGTACATTGCAGAATAATCCAGAGGAAAAACAACAAAATTTAGAGGTTAACCAAGAGGAATCTGTAGAAAAAGAAAATACAAATAAGTGTAATTGTGAAGGGTCAGCATGTTGTAATGAAAAGGTGGAAACTGAAAATAATGAAGAAAGTAAAGCCTCTTCGGAGAAAGCAGAGGAAGAAAATGATATGCTAAAGTTTAAAAATTTAAAAGAAGAAAATGTAAAATTAAAAGAAGAACTAGATTCTACAAAGGATAAGCTTTTAAGAACAATAGCTGAGTATGACAATTACAGAAAAAGGACACAAAAAGAAAAGGAAAATATATATGCAGATTCTTGTGAAGACATATTAAAGGAATTATTACCAGTGTTAGACAACTTGGAACGTGCAATTTCTGTAGAAGGAAGTGCAGAAGACCTAAAAAAAGGAATAGAAATCACTATAAAGCAATTTAATTCATCTCTAGAAAAACTTGGAGTTGAAGAAATACAAGCAGAGGGTGATTTTGATCCTAATTTTCACAATGCAGTAATGCATGTTGAAGACGAAAAAATTGGTGCTAATCAAGTTTGTGAAGTATTCCAGAAGGGATATAAAAAAGGAAATAAAATATTAAGATATAGCATGGTAAAAGTTGCAAATTAATTTTAGGAGGAAATCATTATGGGAAAAATAATTGGAATCGACTTAGGAACAACTAACTCATGTGTTGCAGTAATGGAGGGAGGAGATGCTGTAATTATACCTAATTCAGAAGGTGCGAGAACTACTCCCTCAGTAGTATCTTTTTTACCTAATAGTGAAAGGTTAGCAGGACAGGTTGCTAAAAGACAAGCAATAACTAATCCTGAAAAAACTATAATGTCTATTAAGAGACATATGGGAACTAATCATAAAGTAAATATAGATGGAAAAGAATATACACCTCAAGAAATTTCAGCTATGGTTCTTCAAAAAATCAAAGCAGATGCAGAGGCTTATCTTGGAGAGAGCGTAACTGAAGCGGTTATTACAGTACCAGCATATTTTAACGATAGCCAAAGACAAGCAACTAAAGATGCTGGAAGAATAGCTGGCCTTGATGTTAAAAGAATAATAAATGAGCCAACAGCAGCATCACTTGCTTATGGTCTTGATAAAATGGATACAAATCAAAAGATATTTGTTTATGACTTAGGTGGAGGTACTTTCGACGTATCTATATTAGAGCTTGGAGACGGAGTATTTGAAGTTAAAGCTACAAATGGAGATACTCGTCTTGGTGGAGATGACTTTGACCAAAAAGTTATGGATTATATTGCTGATACATTTAAAGCAGAGAATGGTATTGATTTAAGAAATGATAAGATGGCTCTTCAAAGATTAAAAGAAGCTGCTGAAAAAGCTAAAATAGAGTTATCTTCATCAATGCAAACAAATATCAATCTTCCATTTATAACTGCAGATGCTACAGGTCCAAAACACATAGATATGAATTTAACAAGAGCTAAATTTAATGAGTTAACTCATGATTTAGTACAAAGAACTATAGAGCCTATGAGAAAGGCATTACAAGATGCTGGACTTACAATAAATGAAATAGATAAAATTGTATTAGTTGGAGGATCTACAAGAACTCCAGCGGTTCAAGAGGCAGTTAAAAACTTTACTGGAAAAGAGCCTTCAAAAGGAGTAAATCCAGATGAATGTGTTGCAGCAGGAGCAGCTATTCAAGGTGGAGTATTAACAGGAGAGGTTAAGGATGTATTATTATTAGATGTTACACCATTAACGCTTGGAATTGAAACTATGGGTGGAATAGCTACACCATTAATCGAAAGAAATACTACAATTCCTACTAAGAAGAGCCAGGTGTTCTCAACAGCAGCAGATGGTCAGACATCAGTTGAAATTCACGTTGTTCAAGGTGAAAGACAAATGGCTGCAGATAACAAGACTCTTGGAAGATTCACACTTTCAGGAATTGCACCAGCTCCAAGAGGAATTCCTCAAATAGAAGTTACTTTTGATATCGATGCTAATGGTATAGTTAAAGTTTCTGCTAAGGATAAGGGAACAGGGAAAGAAGCTAATATTACAATTACAGCTTCAACTAATTTAAATGAAGATGAAATCCAAAATGCCGTTAATGAAGCAGAGAGATTTGCAGAAGAAGATAAAAAGAGAAAAGAAGAAATTGAAACAAAGAATAATGCAGACCAAATTATATATCAAACAGAAAAAACTTTAGGTGAATTAGGTGATAAGGTTTCTTCTGAAGATAAAGCTAAAGTTGAGCAAAGAATACAAGTTTTAAAATCTGTTAAAGATGGAGAAGATATAGAAGCTATTAAAAAAGCTATAGAAGAATTAACTCAAGAGTTCTATGCAATATCTTCTAAAATATATCAGCAAGAAGGAGCACAACCAGGAGCAGAGGGTTTTGATCCAAACAACATGGGTGGAGGAGCTAACCAAGGTCCAAAAGATGATAATGTAGTAGATGCGGATTTTAAAGTAGATTAATTAGATAATATAAATTAAGGGACGGGTGAAAGCTCATCCCTTAATTTAAGCATTCATGTAATGTGTATCAATTCTTAAGATAAATACATAAACTATTTATGGTTGAATTTATACCTAATATGTTTTAATATATAAAACAGAGTAAAATAGGTGGTGAAAATTAAGATGGCAAATAAGGACTATTATGAAATACTTGGTATAGATAAAGATGCCAGTGAAGAAGATATAAAGAGAGCGTTTAAAAAAGCAGCATTAAAATATCATCCTGATAGAAATCCAGATAATAAAGAAGCAGAAGAAAAGTTTAAAGAATTAAATGAGGCTTATCAAGTATTGTCAGATTCAGAAAAAAGACAAAGATATGACCAATTTGGTACTGCAGACTTTAATGGTCAAGGATTTGATGGTTTTGATTTTGGAGGTTTTGGAGGTTTTGGAGACATTTTTAGTGATATTTTTGGTGGAGGATTCTCTTCTGGAAGAAGCAAAAATGCCCCAAGAAAAGGTGCTGATTTAGAGCATATGCTAAACTTAACCTTTGAAGAAGCTGTATTTGGGTGTACAAAGGAAATCTCAGTTACAAGAAAAGAAAAGTGTGAAACTTGTGGAGGAACTGGAGCTAAGGCAGGAACTTCTCCTAAAACTTGCTCTAAATGTAATGGAAAAGGTCAAATTCAAATTCAAAGAAGGACACCAATAGGAGTTATTTCAACCACAGCAACTTGTGATTCTTGTGGAGGAACTGGTAAAACTATTGAAAATCCTTGTTCAAGTTGTAGAGGAACAGGAAAAGAGAGAAAAACAAGAAATGTTACAATTAATATACCAGCTGGAGTTGACAGCGGAAATGTAATGCCTCTTAGGGGTCAAGGAGAAACAGGAGAAAATGGTGGACCAGCAGGGGATTTATATATAAATATTAGAGTAGCTTCACATAGAGATTTTAAACGTCAAGGATTTGATATCCATATGGAGACTCATGTTTCTTTTGCTAAAGCAGCATTAGGAACTGATATTAAGGTCCCAACTGTAGATGGAGATGTGACTTATAAAATACCAGCAGGAACTCAACCAGGAACTGTATTTAGATTAAAAGGAAAAGGTGTTCCAAGGGTTAATTCAGCTGGAAGAGGAGATCACTATGTGAAAGTTATAGTGGATGTTCCTAAAGCTCTTAACGATAAACAAGTAGAGGCTTTAGAGATGTTTATGGAGGCTAGTGGAGAAAATGTAGACGGTATAGCTGAAAAAAGAAAACATAAAAAAGGATTTTTCAGTAAATAGATTTACTATTAAAAAACTTCGTTTAAAGACGAAGTTTTTTAATTATATGTACTTAGGCATCTTGAAAAAAATCATTAGTTATTTTTCTTCAGATGCCTTATTGATTTAATTTATGATAAAACTTATAATTATATAATTGACAATTGAAGATCTTTGTAAAAATCCAGTTGAGAGAATTGGTTATAAACTATAATAGTAAGATTTAAGTTGGATTTATATGACTTGGAGGAGATAAAATGGATAAAAATTGGATAGAGGTTACTGTAATAACTAGTAGTGAAGCTACGGAAGCAGTATCAGGCTTTTTTTATAATTGCGATGTCAAGGGAGTATCTATAGAGGATTCTGAGGATGTAGAGTTTAAAAAGAAAAATCCAGGCTACTGGGATTATTTTGATGAAGCCGTATTGAATATAAAAGAAGGAGCAGTAGTAAAAGGATACTTCAAAGAGGATGAAAGCTTTAGTGAAACATTAAAATATATAGAAGAAAGCGTAGAAAAACTACCGGAATTTGGGTTCTCAAAAGGGGAAGGTATAGTAACATCAAATAAGGTGAATGAAGAGCAATGGGAAAATAATTGGAAAAAATATTATAAGCCAACAAAGATAGGTGAGAAGATAGTAATAAAGCCTATTTGGGAAAATTACGAAAAAACTAATGATGAATTAGTAATAGAGTTGGATCCAGGTATGGCATTTGGGACTGGAACCCATGAAACTACTAGAATGTGTATAAAAGCTTTAGAGAAATATACTAAAAAAGAATATACAGTATTTGACATAGGTACAGGTTCAGGTATACTTTCTATAGCAGCTGCTAAGCTTGGTGCCAAGAAAGTAGTAGGAGTAGATTTAGATCCAGTAGCGGTAGAGTCGGCTAAAAGTAACGTAGAATTTAATCACTTAGATAATATAGATATAGTTAATGGTGATTTAATGGAAGTAGTTGAAGGAAGAGCACAAATAGTTATAGCTAATATAATGGCGGATATAATTATGTTTTTAGCTGAAGGAGTTAAAAAGTTTATAGAAGAAGATGGATATTTTATTTCATCTGGAATAATTAAAGATAAAAGAGACGCTGTAATAGAAAAATTACAGAATTTAGATTTTAAAATAGATGAAATTTTTGAAGATGGAGAATGGGTTTGTATAGTTGCTAAGAAATAGGCAAATTTAACTTTGATATTTGATAGGAGTTATGATTTATGCATAAATTTTTTGTTGATAAAAGTAATATTTGTGGGAATATTTGTATTATTAATGGTGATGATGTAAAGCATATATATAAGGTGCTGAGACTACAAAATGGAGATAATGTTAACATAAATGATTGTAAAGGAACAGAGTACTTAGGAGAGATTCAAGAGGTAAATAAAAAAGAAGTAAAGGTAGTTTTAATAAAAGAGGTAGAATTAAATAATGAGAGTCCAATTATGGTCCATTTATATCAGGGGATGCCTAAAGCTGCTAAAATGGACCTAATAGCTCAGAAATGCACAGAACTTGGAGTTAATAGTATTACACCAATTATTACTGAGAGGGTTGTAGTAAAAGGAAATGAAACTTCTGAATTTAAAAAGGTAGATAGATGGAACAGGATAGCATTAGAGGCTTGTAAACAGAGTAAAAGGAGTTCCATTCCTGAAATAAATACGCCTATAGAGTTTAAGGAATTATTGGTAGATTTAAGAGAATATGATTTGATTGTTGTTCCTTATGAGAATAAATCCAATCAAGGAATGAAATATTTAAGAAGTAAATTAGTAGATAATAAAATAAAAAGTGTAGCTATAATTATAGGACCAGAGGGTGGCTTTGAAGAAAGTGAAATAAGTACTTTAGAGGAATTAGGGGCATATATTATAACCTTAGGACCAAGAATACTTAGAACAGAAACAGCAGGTTTTGTGACACTGAGTCTTGTAATGTATGAGCTTGGAGATTTAGGAGGAAATAAATAATGAAAGTTGCACTAGCAACATTAGGATGTAGAGTTAATGTATATGAGTCAGAGGCTATGACTGAGAAATTTATTAAAGAAGGATATGAAGTAGTAGGATTTGAAGAGTATGCTGATGTATATGTAATTAATACTTGTACTGTAACCAATATGGGGGATAAAAAATCACGTCAAATGATAAGTAGAGCTAGGCGTAAAAATGAAGACGCTATTATTGCAGTGGTAGGATGTTATTCTCAGATTGCTTCTGAAGAAATTTCTAAGATATCCGGAGTAGATGTAGTATTAGGTACAAGAAATAAAGGTGACATAGTATATTGGGTAAATAGAGCTAGAGAAGAAAAATCTCAAGTTGTAGAGGTAAATGATGTTTTAAAAAATAAAGAATTTGAAAATTTATCTATTGAAGATTATCAAGATAAAACAAGGGCTTTTTTAAAAATTCAAGATGGCTGTAACAGGTTCTGTTCTTATTGCTTGATTCCTTTTGCTAGAGGAGCTGTGTGTAGCAAAAAACCTGAAAGAATAATAAGTGAAGTGAAAGAACTTTCTAAGAATGGATTTAAGGAAATAATATTATCAGGAGTCCATACCGCTTCTTATGGAGTAGATTTAAAGGGTGATTGGAATCTTGTGAAAATTCTTGAAGAAATAGATAAAATACATGGAATAGAAAGAATAAGAATAGGTTCTATAGATCCTACGTTTTTCACAGAAGAAGTTATAGATAGAATATCACTACTTAAGAATTTGTGTCCTCATTTTCATCTTTCTCTTCAAAGTGGATGCAATGGAACACTAAAAAGGATGAATAGGCATTACACTACAGAGATTTATAAAGAGGTAGTAGAAAATCTTAGAAAGAGACTAAAAGATGTTTCTATAACCACAGATATTATAGTAGGGTTTCCAGGAGAATCTGAAGAAGAATTTGAGTTAACTTATAAATTTTTGAAGGATATAAAATTAAGTAAGATGCATATATTTAAATATAGCGAAAGAGAAGGTACAAAAGCAGCTACTATGCCTTTTCAAGTTGATGGAAAATTAAAGGAACAGCGAAGTAAAAAATTAATAAATCTTAATGAAAATTTAGAAAAAGAATTTATGGCAATTTATATAGATAGAAATATGAGAGTTTTATATGAAGAAGAGCTTACAAATAATAAAAATTATTTTGTTGGATATACTGAAAATTACATTAAAGTAATCACTTATAGTGAAGAAGATTTAAGAGGGAAAGTAATTAATACAAAACTTACTCATATTCAAGGTGAACATATGGATGGAATTATATAATTAGAGGTACCTTTAGCATAATTATTAATATATTATATTAGAAGTATGTTAAAAAGAAAAATAAAGGAAAAAATCATAAAATGTAGAAATACATATATATCAATATTTTATAAATTGGAGGTGATTTCATGGAGAATTGTTTATTTTGTAAGATAGCAAAAGGGGAAATTCCATCTTCAAAGATTTACGAGGATGAAAAAATTTTAGTATTTAAAGATATAAGTCCTGAAGCCCCAGTGCATATATTAATTATACCAAAGGATCATATAACTTCTTTGAATTATATAAATGCCGAGAATAATCATATAATTTCATATATATTTACTAAAATTCCTAACATAGCTAAGGAAGTTGGCATATATGAAGAAGGCTATAGGGTAGTGACTAATATAGGAGAAAAAGGTGGGCAAACAGTAAATCATCTACATTTCCACATATTAGGAGGAAGGAATTTAAAGTGGCCACCAGGTTAAATTCACTTAAAATAAAAAGTGCCGAAAATCTTGACATTACACAATGTGAATTGTATAATTGAAAATGTGCTATTTAGGCCTCGCATTGGCTACTTTTAATTAAATTTGAATTGAGCTAGCGGAGGGAGGGATAATAAATGTCAGAGATAAAAGTTGGAGAAAATGAATCATTAGAGAATGCATTAAGAAGATTTAAGAAAAAATGCGCAAGAGCTGGTGTTCTTTCAGAAGTTAGAAAGAGAGAACATTATGAAAAACCAAGTGTAAAAAGAAAGAAAAAATCAGAAGCTGCTAGAAAGAGAAAATTCAAGTAGGATTTTGAAAGAAGGTTGTTTTAAGAATGTCATTCCTTAAGGAAAAATTACAGGAAGACTGGAAAAATGCTCTTAAACAAAAAGATAAATTTAGAGCAAGTGTAATTAGCATGGCTAAAGCAGCTATTTTATTAGTTGAAAAGGCTGGCGCTTCAAATCTTAATGATGAAGAAATTATTGAGATTTTAGCTAAGGAAGTAAAACAAAGACGTGATGCTTTGGTGGAATTTGAAAAAGGCAATAGACAAGACTTAGTTGACGATACTAATCGTGAAATAGAAATCTTGCTACAATACCTTCCTCAGCAGTTAACAGAAGATGAAATTCGAGAAATTGTTATAGAGTCAGCCCAAAAACTTGGCGCTAGTAGCATGAAAGATATGGGAAAAATTATGTCTGATATAAGACCTAAAGTAAATGGTCGTGCAGATGGAAAAATTATAAGTCAAATAGTTAAAGAATATTTGAATAAATAGAAAGAACTCAGCATATGCTGAGTTCTTTTAAATTTATTCAAATATATAAGTTGGTTTTATTTTAAATGAGAGTAATTTATCAATATTAAAACTCATAAAATTAAAAGAGGTGCTATGAAATTTTATGAGTTTGAGGTGATAAAGTTGGGAAGCAAATTTGATAGAATGAAAGAGAAGTTAATAAGTGAATTAGAATTGCCAGAAGATATAGCTTTAAATCTACCCAAAATAACAGTTGTAGCAAAAAAAGAAATTACTATAGAAAACCATAAGGGAATAATAAAATTTGATGAGAGAGAAATAATAGTAAATACTTCTTTAGGAGCTATAAAAATATGGGGTGAAAATCTTATAATTATTTTTGTGGGAGGAAACACAATAACTATAAGTGGAATATTTAAGGCTATTGTGTATGAAAATTATGAAGAAATTAGATAATTTTAAAAAAAGCTATATTATAGTAAGGATAGAAAGTATATATAACGAAAAAATATTAAACTATTTGTGGAAGAACTCCATAGAAATAAGAAAAATTAAGAAGAATAATGCATACTCTATGAATTTACAAATAAAATTAAAGGATTATAATTACTTAAGAGATATAGTTAGTAAGTCAAAGGGAAAAATGAAGATAATAGATAGAAGGGGTGCTGATTTTCTAAAAATAAAATTAGGAAGAAGAAAGCTACTTATGGGTGGAATAGTAATATTTCTTGGAATAATTTATTATTTATCGGGGTTTATTTGGGAAGTTAATATTAAGACTGATAAATATCTATCACCACTAGAAGTTAGAAATCTATTAAAGAGTTATGATATTATGATAGGAAGTAGAAAAAGCTCACTAGATATGCAAAAATTAGAGGAGAATATCATTAGAGATATAGATGAAGTAATGTGGGTAAAAACCAGAATAGCCGGTTCTAAATTGTCTGTAGAGATAATAGAAAGGCAAGAACCTCCAACTATAGCGGAAAAAAAATACACAGGAAATATAGTGGCTTCTAAAGATGGAATTATAAATAGAATATATGCCAAAGCTGGTACCTCAGTTAAAATGCCTGGTGATATAGTAAAGGCTGGAGATTTAATAGTTATGGGACAAGAAGGTAAGGAGGGTATGGAATTTAGTGTTAAGGCTGAAGGAAAAGTATATGCCACTACGTTTTATGAAGAAACCAAGGAAGATCCTGTGGAGACTATTGAGAGAAGGAAAACAGGAAAATATTTTAGGAATTATTATATAAATATAAAAAATAAAAAGGTTTATATAAAAAATTCATTAAACAACTTTACAAATTATGATAAAATAGAAAATAAAAATAAATTTTTAAATGAAGAAACTTATTATGAAATTGAAGAAATAAAGGTTCCTATAAATCCACAAGAAATAATTAGGGAATTAGAGAACAAAATTAAATTAAATTTGGACAAATCAACAAAAGTTCTAAGTGTGATCCCAGAAGTAAAGAATATGAATGGTAAATATGTAGTTAGAGTAATAATGACTGTAGAAGAAAATATTGCAAAAGAGCAAAGTGAAGTTAGTGGAAGAGGTACTGAAACGTCTAAATAATGAGGTTCTTTATATTTAGAGGGTGAAAAATATGGGATATAAAAAAATATATAAAAAAATTAAGTTACCTAAGTTAAAACCCTATATAATATTTATAGGGACTATGATTATAATCTATATGATTTTAAGTTCAACATTAGTGACGAAAAAATACAATTTACGGCCAGGTGATATTGCAAGATTTGATATAAAAGCTTCAAGAGATGTAGAGGATAAAATATCTACACAAAAAAATATAGAAGAAGAGCTTAAACATATACAAGAATTATATACTTACGATGCTAATATTAGAAAGAATGCAATTCAAAATATTGAAGGGCTTTTTATGGCAGTAGAGCAAGTAAATAATGATATTAATTTTAAGATTCCATCTAATGAAGAAGAAATATCACCAGAAAAGAGACAGGAAGCAGAGGATAAAATTAAGAATGACAAAATAAAATTATTGAAAGAAAAAAGTCCAATTAAAAATTTATCTGTAGACAATTATAATATATTGTTGACCTTAAGTAAATCTCAGATAGATGAGCTTAAAAATAGTATTATAGAATGTGAAAATAATTTATTTGACAGTATGCCAATTCATGAGAATAATACTGAGGAAGTTAGTAAAGCCCAAGGATATATAACGGCATATTTTAATAATACTAGCTTTTCTAAAAATTTAAAAGAGTTAGGCATGTCTATAGGATATAGTCAAGTTAAGACTACTTATTTTATTGATCATAAGAAAACAGAAGAATCAAGGCAAGAAGTGATTAAAAATGTGAAGCCAGTCATAATAAAAAAAGACCAGACTATAATCAGTGAAGGGCAACCTATAAGTGAAAATCAGATAGAGATTTTAAATGAATTAGGGCTTTTAGATAACAATAAATCTTTTTCAATAAACCTTCACTTGGCACTAATTATAATAGTAGTAGGTATTATAGGATTACAATGGATATATATGAAAGGGAAATGTAAGGAAATATATGAGGATAATGACAAATTATTAGTTATAAATATTTTAACTATCTTTACTATAATAGTTGGAAGAGCTATTGTAGGATTTTCCCCTTATGTGATTCCATTTGCCTGTGTGCCAATTCTTTTATGTGTACTAATTAATGATAGAATTTCTTTGATAATCAGTATTCTTAATGTAGTTTTTATGGCATATATTACGGAATTTTCAGTAGATGTTATATTAATAGCCTTGATAAACTCCATAGTAGCTCCAATTTTACTAAAGAGAGTGCAACAAAGAAATGATATATTATATACATCAGTAGCTATAGGTGCCATAAATATATTGTTTGCTACGGGTATAGGATATTTTTTAAATACAAATGTACCAATGATTTTAAAAAGAGCATTGTTCACTGGATTAGCTGGTATAATTTCCGGAATATTAGCTATAGGTATACTTCCGTTTTTAGAGAATATATTTCATTTAGTAACTAATATAAAACTATTAGAATTAGCAAATCCTAATAATCCTTTGATTAAAAGATTGCTATTAGAAGCTCCTGGTACATATCATCATTCTGTACTAGTGGCAAATCTTTCAGAAATGGCTGCTGAAAAAGTAGGAGCAAATCCTATTCTTACAAGAGTTGCTGCTTATTATCATGATGTTGGAAAATTAGAAAGGCCTTACTATTTTAAAGAGAATCAGCTAGGGATGGATAATCCTCATGATGATATAACTCCATCATTAAGTGCATTAATAATTATTTCACATGTAGATGATGGTGTTAAGTTAGGAGAAAAGTATGGACTTCCAAAAGCTATTATTGACGTAATAGCACAGCATCATGGAGATTCACTAGTAAAATATTTTTATATTACAATGAGAAATAATAGTGAACATCCAGATGAAGTCAAAGAGGAAGACTATAAATATAGAGGACCAGCACCTATTTCAAAGGAGGCAGCTCTGGTAATGATGGCAGATAGTGTAGAAGCAGCTGTTAGGTCTATATCAAATCCTACTAAAGAGAAAGTAGAGAGTATGGTTAATAATATCATAAAGGGGAAAATAGATGATAATCAGCTTATTAATTCAGATTTAACTTTTAAAGATATTGAATCTATAAGAGAAAGCTTTTTAAAGGTTTTGACAGGAATATATCATGAAAGAATTGAATATCCAAAAGAAAAGCTGAATAATGAGAATAAGGAGAAGGAATAATGATATATATAGATAATAGACAATGTAAAGTTCAAGTAAATGAAGAAGTAGAAAGTGTTATTGAAGAAGTAGTCCAATACACTCTAAGCGAAGAAAAAGTAAATTTAGAGTATGAGATTAGCATAATATTTGTAGATAATGAAGAGATTAGAGAAATTAATATGGATATGAGAGAAATAGATAAGGTTACAGATGTATTATCCTTTCCCATGTTAGATTATCCTAATGGTCAGGTTTTTAAGGATGTATATAGCAAGGAAAATTTGGCTCCAAGTGATTTCAATGAAGGTGTTTTAATTTTAGGAGATATGGCTATATCCATAGAGAGGGCATTAGAACAAAGTATAGAGTATGGGCATTCCTTTAAACGAGAAGTATGCTATTTAGTAGTACATTCAGTACTTCATCTTCTAGGATATGATCATATGGAGGAAAAAGATAAGGTTAAGATGAGAGAGCGAGAGGAATATATATTAAAGAACTTTAACATTAAACGATAGTTAAGCAGTAATAAATGACATGGTTATTTGCCATGTCAATTTGTTTAAGGTGGGATAATGAATGAAAGTAAAGAAACTGGTTGATAGTTTTAATTATGCTATTGAGGGAATAATATATTCTATAAGAACTCAAAGAAATATGAGAATACACATGGTAGTAGCAATGATAGTTCTCATAGGATGTTTTTTCTTTGATTTAACAAAAATGGAACTCTTAGTATTAACAATAACCATAACTATGGTTATTGTAGCAGAAATGATAAATACTGCTGTGGAAGCTGCAATAGATGCTACTACAAATTATTATCACCCCCTTGCAAAAATAGCTAAAAATGTAGCAGCAGGAGCAGTTCTAATCACTGCTTTAAATGCACTTTTAGTGGCATATATTATATTCTATGATAAGGTATTACCCTTCTCAATTACAATACTTTTAAAAATAAAGAACTTTGATTCACATATGATATTCATAATGTTAGTTATTGTGAGTATAGCCACTATAGTTGTAAAGGCTATTTATGATGAAGGAACTCCATTAAGAGGAGGAATGCCAAGTGGACATAGTGCACTAGCTTTTTCAGTGGCTACTACTATAACATTACTTACTAGTGAACCATTAATAATGATATTGGCTTTTTTACTAGCATTAATTGTAGCACAAAGTAGAGTTGACTCGGAAATTCATTCAATTATAGAGGTAACACTTGGTGGAGCTTTTGGGTGTTTACTGACTTTATTATTATACCAATTACTGGGATAAAAAGTTGATTTTATTGAAAATATATTATAAAGTGATATAATTGATGTACTAATAAGAAATTATAGTGGAGGTTAGCCTTATGGAAAATAGAGATTTAGTAAAATTAGCAATAGAAGCAAGAGAAAAAGCATATGTACCTTACTCTAATTTTGCAGTAGGAGCTGCAGTTGAAATGGAAGATGGTAAGATTTTTACGGGATGTAATATAGAAAATGCATCTTATGGAGCAACCAATTGCGCAGAGAGAACAGCTATATTTAAAGCAGTATCAGAAGGATATAAAATGATAAAAAAAATAGCTGTTGTTGGAGATATGTCAACATACACATCACCTTGCGGTATCTGTAGACAGGTCATTGCGGAATTTGCAGATAAAGACATAATTATAATAGTGATAAAAAATGAAAGTGATTATGTAATAAAAACCCTGGAAGACATTTTACCAGGAGCATTCACAAAAGAAGACTTGCTAAAATAAGGAGGAAACATATTGAAATCAGGATTTATAACAATTATAGGAAGACCAAATGTAGGAAAATCTACATTACTTAATAATTTAATGGGTGAAAAACTATCTATAGTATCTAGTAGACCACAAACTACAAGAAATAATATACAGACTATATTAACTAAAGATGAGTATCAAATAGTATTTGTTGATACTCCAGGAATGCATAAGCCAAAACATAAATTAGGTGAATATATGGTTAAAATAGCAAAAGATTCTTTAAAAGAGGTAGATTTAGTGCTTTTTCTAGTTAACCCTAGTGATGAACCTAATAGGGGAGATATATATATTCTTGAACAATTAAAAGACTGTGAAACTCCAATTTTTTTAGTATTAAATAAAATAGATGAAAATACAAATGAAAGAGTGGCTAAAACTTTAGAGGAATATTCAAAGCTTTATGATTTTAAGCAGATAATTCCTATATCAGCTATAAATGGTAAAAATACTGATAAGCTTTTAGAACTAATCTCTATGGAACTTCCAGAAGGACCAATGTATTATCCTGAAGATATGATTACTGACCAAAATGAAAGATTTATAGTTGGTGAAATCATTAGAGAAAAAGCTTTGAGACTCTTATCACAAGAGGTTCCCCATGGAATAGCTGTTGAATTAATAACTATGAAAAAAAGAGAAGATAATAGCTATCTAATAGAAGGAAATATGTTATGTGAAAAAAACTCCCATAAGGGTATTATTATTGGTAAAAATGGGAGCATGATGAAAAAAATATCCACTTATGCAAGGCAAGACATAGAGAAATTTTTAGGATGTAAAGTTACACTAAAGCTTTGGGTAAAGGTAAAGGGTGACTGGAGAGACAGTTCCTTTATGTTGAAGGAACTTGGTTATAAATAACCTTTAGGAGTGGAATTATTGAATATAGTTAAGAGCAGGGGCGTAGTAATAAAGAGTCAAGATTATAAAGAGAATGATAGATTGGTTTGGATTTTTACTGAGGAGTTTGGAAAAATATCTGCTATAGCTAAAGGAGCTAAAAAAAGTAAAAATAAGAACTTTTCTACTACTCTTCCTTTTTGCTTTGGCGAATATGTGATGTATAAAGGGAGAAATTTGTACACATTAAATGAGTCAAAAATCATAGATTCATTTCAGGATATATTGAATGATTACGATACTTTGATTTATGGTTCTTATTTTAATGAACTTATAGATATAGCTATAGAAGAAGAGCATAATTTTGAGTTATTTAGAGAACTAGTGAAATGTTTTTATATTATGAGGAATAAAGCTATAGATTTAGATATCCTAGCTAGATCTTTTGAGATGAAGGTATTAAAGGCTACTGGATATGGTATAAACCTAGATAGATGTTGTATCTGCGACAAAAAGTTAGATACTTCCAATTACATATCTTTTCAATTCTATGGAGGAGTTTGTGAAAATTGTCAAAAGATTTATGGTACAAATATATCTAAAGTTGCTTATAATGGAATAAAATTCTTAAATAAACTAGATATAGAAAAAATAGGAAGATTATCATTAGATAGAAATACTAAAGATGAAATAGCCAAGGTTTTGGAGAATTTTATAAGTAATAATTATAATAGAAAACCTAAGAGTTTATCTATGCTTAATTATTTTTCACATATAGAAAAACAGTAAGATAGTGAGGAGAGATGAATTTCATGGAAGAAATAACCTTGAAAAAGATAGATATGTTGAGAGAAAGAGCTAACTTGTCCTATGAAGAAGCTGAGGAGATACTAGAAAATTCTAATGGAGATATAATTGAAGCGCTAGTGTTTTGTGAGAGAGAAAAAGAAAAGAAAAAAAGAAAGTTTTCTAATGAAAGAATAGATATTGATGAATTTATAGAATATATTAAGTCACTAATAAAAAGTGGAAATGTTACTAGAATCATTATAAGAAATGAAAATAATATATTAGTGAACATACCAGTAAATGCAGGAATAATAGTAGGCTTTGCGTTATTATTGCAACCTATTCTAATATTAATTGGTGCAGCTACTGCAGTTGTTGTTAATTTAGAAATAGATATAATTAAAGCTGATGGTAGTGTAGAAGTAGTAAATAAGTTTGTTAAGACGACGGTAGAGAACACTGTAGATAAAGCAGGTAAGGTAACTGAGGTTATAAAGGAAAAGGCAAGCCATACTACAAAAGCTATAAAAAATAAATTAGAAAATATGAGATTTAAATAAAACTGCTCCAATGATAGTTAAAGTAGGTATAACTTTCATTGGAGCAATTACATTTTAAACAGTAATTTTATTCTATATTTTTATAATATATAGATGTAAAGTGATAAAATAAAAAGATAAAAATGGTGGAATTTGTAGTTTTATAAGCAAAAGTGTGAATTTTTCAAAAAACATAACAATTTCTATGGTATACTTTAAGAAACTTATTGAAAAATGGTAGCAGTTGTTATAATATCATATTGTAACTAAAAAGTGTAGCAAATATATAGTAGAAAATTTCTAACACATAATTTATTAATTACTATTTATTAAATTATACTGTGAAAGGTGGCGAATCAAGATTAAACTTTCACCAAGACAAGAACAAATAATAAAATTAGTTAAGGAGAATGAGCCAATAACCAGTGAGGCTATTGCTCAAAAATTAGGACTAACTAGGTCTGCACTTAGACCAGACTTATCAATACTTACTATGACGGGAATACTTCAAGCGAGACCTAAAGTTGGATATATATATGGAAAACAGTATTCAAATGAAAATACTAGTAGCCGTATAAGGAAGATAAAAGTAAAAGATGCAATGTCTAAGCCAATTTTGGTCACAGAGGAAACTACTGTATATGAGGCTATTTTGAACCTTTTTTTAAATGATGCAGGTACCCTTTTTATTGAAAATGGAGGATATCTCGTAGGTGCGGCATCAAGAAAAGATTTTATTAAGATGGCAATGGGTACTGCAGATATGCATAGAGTGCCAGTGGGTATAATAATGACTAGGATGCCTAATATAATTCATATAGGGGAAGAAGATACGGTTTTCGATGCTGCTAAGAAAATAATAGAACATCAAGTAGATTGTTTACCTGTGGTAAGAAAAGAGATTATAGGGTCAAAAGAAAATTATAAAATAGTAGGTAAAATTTCTAAAACTACAATAACAGGTATTTTTGTGAAAATGGGTGAAGACGAGTAGAAAATAAGACAATAAAACTACTACTCGTTTGACTATATATTTTATATTTAAGGGGTTGTGTAACATGGGAAATAAAAAATATGTATACCTTTTTACTGAAGGTAACGGCACAATGAAGAATATTTTAGGAGGAAAAGGAGCAAATCTTGCAGAAATGACAAGCTTAGGAATACCAGTTCCTCAAGGGTTTACTGTAACTACTGAAGCTTGTAATAAATATTATGATGATGGAAAGATAATAGCACAAGAAATAATCGATGAAATCCATAGTAAAATGACTGAGTTAGAAAAAATAAGCGGGAAACAGTTTGGAAGCTTAGAAAATCCATTACTAGTTTCTGTAAGATCAGGAGCTAGGGCTTCAATGCCAGGTATGATGGATACTATACTTAATCTAGGATTAAATGATGATACAGTTGAAGTAATGGCTAACAAAACTAATAATCCAAGATTTGCTTATGACTCTTATAGAAGATTTATTCAAATGTTTGCTGACGTTGTAATGGAAGTTGAAAAGAGAAATTTTGAAAATATAATGGATGAAATGAAAGAAGCTAGAGGAGTTAAGTTAGATACTGAATTAACAGCAGAAGATTTAAAGGAATTAGTAATTAAGTTTAAAGCTTATTATAAAGAAGCTAAGGGTGAGGAATTCCCAAGTGATCCTAAAGAACAATTAATAGCTTCTATTACTGCAGTATTTAGATCTTGGAATAACCCAAGAGCTATTGTTTATAGAAGAATGAATGATATTCCAGGAAGTTGGGGAACTGCAGTTAATGTTCAGGAAATGGTATTTGGAAATAAGGGAGAGACTTCAGGAACTGGAGTTGCATTCTCAAGAAACCCATCTACTGGAGAAAAGAAAATATTTGCTGAGTATTTAATGAATGCTCAAGGAGAAGATGTTGTTGCAGGCATTAGAACACCACAAGATATAGAGCAGTTAGAGAAAGAAAATCCAACAGTTTATAAACAGTTTATGGATATCGTTAATACCTTAGAAAACCATTACAGAGATATGCAAGATATGGAGTTTACTATTGAAGAAGGAAAACTTTATTTCTTACAAACAAGAAATGGTAAGAGAACTGCACAAGCTGCATTAAAAATAGCTGTAGATTTAGTAGAAGAAGGAATGTTAAGTAAGAGAGAAGCTGTACTTAAAGTAGAACCAAAACAGTTAGATACATTACTACATCCAAACTTTGATACTGTGGCTCTTAAAGCTGCAAAAGTTATAGCTAAAGGACTTCCAGCATCACCAGGAGCTGCTTGTGGTAAAGTTTATTACACTGCTGAAGAAGCAAAAGCTGCTCATGAAAAAGGAGAAAAAGTAATTTTAGTAAGGCTTGAAACATCACCAGAAGATATTGAAGGAATGGTAGCATCTGAGGGAATATTGACAGTTAGAGGTGGTATGACTTCTCACGCTGCGGTTGTTGCAAGAGGAATGGGAACTTGCTGTGTAGCTGGATGCGGAGAATTAAAAGTAAATGAGGAAGCTAAAACCTTTGAGGTTGGTGGAGTTGTTTATCATGAAGGAGATTATATTTCAATAGATGGTGGCACTGGAAATATTTATGCAGGACAAATCAAAACTGTGGAACCAGAAATAAGCGGATATTTTGGAATATTCATGGCATGGGCTGATGAAATAAGAGTATTAAAAGTTAGAACTAACGCAGATACTCCAAAAGATACAGCTCAAGCAATTAAATTCGGAGCTGAAGGTATAGGTCTTTGTAGAACAGAGCATATGTTCTTCGAAGCTGATAGAATAATGGCTATAAGACAAATGATAGTAGCTAAAAATGAAGGAGCAAGAAGAAAAGCACTAGAAAAACTATTACCAATTCAAAAGCAAGATTTCATTGGAATATATGAAGAATTAGTAGATAGACCAGCAACAATTAGATTTTTAGATCCACCACTACATGAGTTCCTTCCTCATGAAGATGAAGAAATAAAAGAGTTAGCAGCGGAACTAGGAATAACCTTTGAAGAATTAAAGGATACTGTAGAGTCATTACATGAGTTTAACCCAATGATGGGACATAGAGGATGTAGACTTGCAGTATCTTATCCGGAAATAGCTGAAATGCAAACAAGAGCTGTAATTGAAGCAGCTATAGATGTTAAAAGAAGAAAAGGATATGACATAGTACCAGAAATCATGATTCCACTTATAGGAGAAATAAAAGAGTTTAAATTTGTTAAAGACATAGTTACAAGAGTAGCTGATGAAATAATAAAAGAAGCTGGAATAGAGTTAAAATATATGGTTGGAACAATGATTGAGATTCCAAGAGCTACTTTGACAGCTGATGAAATAGCCAAAGAAGCTGAATTCTTCTCTTTTGGAACTAATGATTTAACTCAAATGACTTTTGGTTTCTCAAGAGATGACGCTGGAAACTTCTTAAAACATTATTATGATAAAAATATTTATGAGTTTGATCCATTCCAAAAATTAGATCAAACAGGGGTAGGTAAATTAGTTAAAATGGCTGCTGAATTAGGTAAGAAAGCAAGAGAAGACATTAAACTTGGAATATGTGGAGAGCATGGTGGAGATCCATCATCAGTTGAATTCTTCCATGAGGTGGGATTAAACTATGTATCATGTTCACCATTTAGAGTTCCAGTAGCAAGACTTGCGGCAGCTCAAGCACAGATTAAAAATCCAAGACTAACTAAATAAAATCTAAAAAATATGGGTGAAGCTCGAAAGGCTTGTATATCAAAGGTTTGAGAGCTTTAGTATAAAATAAAGCAAGGGTATTATTTCTTAGTGATTTAAGAGATAATACCCTGTTTTTTATTCAAATATTAAATCTACTAATTAATATTTTGCTTAGAAGTGTCCTTAATATAGTAAATCAAGATATTATTGTATAATTAGATTTATTTAGAATTAACAACGGTGAATCGTACCATAAGTGACGGCGGTTTTCTTCGTAAAAATTCATGTTGAAATGACATGTGAAACTTTATTTGATAACTATTCTTAATTAATCACACTAGACTGTGAAGTGAATATGAAGGAACTCGTTATTATTTTATATAAAAACTTAAGGATTAGAAACTATTAATATGAATAATAAAAAAAGGTAATTTTCGTTTGAACCCGACTATTTTTCGTGATACAATAAAGAAAACCATATAAGCGAGGATGTATCATGACCAAACATCACATCTATACAATGAGTGTCGCAAGTGTCTATCCCCATTATGTTACGAAGGCGGAGAAAAAAGGGCGTACGAAAACAGAAGTCGATGAAATCATCCGTTGGTTGACAGGATATAGCCAGGAAGAGTTAGAAGCGCAACTGGAAAAACAGACAGACTTTGAGACCTTCTTTGCGGAAGCTCCCCAACTGAATCCTTCGCGGGCTTTGATCAAAGGTGTGGTCTGCGGTGTCCGAGTGGAAGACATCGAAGAACCAACTATGCAGGAAATTCGCTATTTGGATAAGCTGATCGATGAGTTAGCAAAGGGAAAAGCGATGGATAAGATTTTGCGGAAATAATAATTAAAAACGAAGAAACACTGATTTCATATATAAAATATAAAAGAATCGGTGTTTTTTGTTGAATCGGCAATAATCTTGAAACTTCAGGAAAACGAGTCCAGTAATCCGATATTTTGGAAAAGGTACAGTGCATAAGTATAAAGTGTTCCATAATAGTAAAAAGTTGAGATGGGCCTTTAAGATAGCCGCCACTCAAGCACAGATTAAAAATCCAAGACTAACTAAATAATAAAGTAAATAGTATAAGTATAGTTTTAAAAGCATTATTCATTGGGTATTTAAGACTATATGTACTATAAAAAGTATAGGGTATTGCAACTTAATTTCGTTAATGATTTTAAATGCAATACCTTATTTTTATTAAAAATTTATATTTTGTAGCAGAATTTTAAAAGAAAAATAGTTATTATGAAGCACTTTTTGAGATAGTTATGGAACATTTCTGTGGTGCGAGTGAGATTAGAGCATAAGGGCGTAAGCAATTAATGTACGCAAATAAAATTAATATAAGTATAACTTTATAGAATAAGGGAGATATATTAACATGAGATTTAGGAAAAGCATCTTTGATCAAAAAGAGAATACAAAAGATGTTTTTGATATGACTAACTTTACATACAATAATTGGGATGATATACTAGAATCAATATTTGAGGAACCAACTATTGGATTAAATTTTATATTTATCTACAAAAGCATTCCTATGAATAGAATATAATATAAATCAAATAGGAGGTGGTAATATTTGATGAACATGGATATATTAAAAAGGATATTAGATATATGTTTATTCATAGGTTTTATAATTCCTTTATTAGACATCTTCTTAGGCACAACTACTTCAATAATTAATTTAGATTTTGATATTGATATAGATTTTGATGGATTTATTCCGTTTAATGTAATGTGCTTTTCTTTTTCATTAATAGTATTTAGTTCATGTGGATTATTTTTAATGAAGTTTATGACTAATACTATAACAGTAGTAGCATTACTAGGAGTATCTTTAATAGCTTCAATAATAGCATATACATCTGTATATAAGTTTATAGTACGTAAATTAAAATCAAATAATCCCCTAGCATTAAAATCCAGTGACTTAATAGGTATGGTAGGTATTGTAGTATTGAGAATAACACCTCTTAGTGATGGCGTTATATCATTAACAGATAGTACAGGAGCTATTATAACTTATAGAGCAACATTAAGTGCTTATGCAGGTGTTGAAGGTGAATATGTTATAAACCAAGGACAAGAAGTAATAATATCAGATTTTGATAGTGAGAAAAAAATTTGTTACGTTATATTACCGAAAGGTAAGCAATAAAAATTAAATAAATGGGGGTTATATCAATGGCAGACGTTATTTTTGGTTCAGTATCTGGAACAGTTGGACTTATAGTAATTGGATTAATACTAGTCCTTGTTGGAATATTGAGTACATGGAAAAAAGTGCCTTCAGATAAGGCGGCAGTAATTGTAGGTTTTGGGAAACCTAAAGTAGTAACTGGTGGTGGAACAGTTGTAATACCAGTAGTACAGAGAATGGATACAATTACTTTGGAAAATATTATGTTTCCAGTGGAGATTAGGCAAACAAAGACAGCTTTAGGGGTTACGATTAATGCTGAAGGAATAGTTGTAATCAAGGTTAAGAATGATGAAACCAGCATACTAGCGGCTGTACAACAGTTTAATAGTACCAAAGAAGCTGAAACAGTTAGCACTATAAGAACACAAGCATCTGAGGTATGTAAAGGTAAACTTCGTGAAATTGTATCATCAATGAGTGTTGAAGATATATACAATGATAGAGAAAGTTTTGCTGCTAAAGTACAGCAGGTAGCTGGAACTGAGTTAGGTGATATGGGGTTAGAGTTAAAGTCATTTACTATAAATGATATCACCGATGACGAAGGGTATATAGAGGCATTAGGAAAAGAGCAAATAGCTAAGGTAAAAGCAACAGCGGCAATAGCTGAGGCTGAAGCAGATAAGGAAAAGCAAATAAAAACAGCTGAAGCTATTAAGGAAAGAGAAATAAGAACAGCTGAAGCACTTAAAGAAAAGCAAATAAAAACAGCAGAAGCACGTAAAATAGGTAAGCAAGCAGAGTTGGAAGCTGAAACTCAGATAGCAGAATCAGAAAAGAACAAGGAATTAAAGATTTTAGCGTATAAGAGAGAGCAAGAAACTCAAAAAGCAGTAGCAGACGCAGCTTACAAAATACAATCAAACATTACTTCTAAAGAAGTTAAAAATACTGAAATGGACGCAGTTTTGCTTGAAAAGCAACGTAATAAGGAAATAACTGAAGCAGAAGTACAGGTAGAAATAGTAGCAGAACAAAGAAAGATAGAACTAGCACAGAAAAAAGCAGAAAGAAAAGAAGCAGAGTTATTAGAAACAGTTGTTAAACCTGCTGAAGCAGAAAGAAAAAGAAGAGAATTAGAGGCAGAAGCTAATAAATTTGAACAGGTAAAGAGAGCTGAAGCAGGAGCTGAGAAATTGAGATTAGAGGGAGAGGCGGAAGCTAAGGTTATAGAGTCAAGAGGTTTATCAGATGCAGATGCTATAAGAGCTAAAGGGTTAGCAGAAGCAGAAGCTCTTGAAAAGAAAGCTGAAGCGCTTGCTAAAATGGATGAAGCAGGTAAATTACAGATGGTTATTGAAAAATTACCAGAGATTGCAAAAGCTGTTGCAGAGCCATTATCAAGAATTGGAAATATTACTATTATAGGTGGTTCTGGAGAAGGTTCAGACGGAGTATCTAATGTAACGGGTTATACAGTTGGAGCACTTAAAGCAGTTACTGAAGCAGTTAAAGAAACTATAGGATTTGATTTAACTGATGTCATGAAATCAAATACAATTAAAGCTAAAACTGATAAAGAGATCAAAATTGATATTCAAGGATTACCTAAAAGCACCAATGAAGCTTTAGAAAAATATAATAATGCAATAAAAGATATGAAAGATGATAGTGAAGAATAGAAATAAGAAATAAAATATTAATGCAGTAGGTTGTAGTGATAATGATACATTATACAAATTACCTCAAAAAAATAAATTTAACATAACTGATTTGTCAGGTATTCATAATAGTAAAAAATAGTTGGTGGTCTTTTATGATAGCTGTAGCTCAAGCACAGATTAAAAATCCTAGATAATAAAATATAGAAAGCTAGCAGATGTTCTGCTAGCTTTCTATATTTTATTATCAAATTTAGTTTCAATATAGCTCTTAAAACCATAAGAGAAATTTAATTGGCTATGATTGTATGGGATAGATTTAGAGAGTAGAGAAACAAAGGCTTTCTTATTACAGTTATCTATGTTATTATAGTAGTCTCTAGATATTTTCCAATATTTTTGAGGAAAAGCTAGGTAGGATAAAATGTATTTATAGTCATCTAAGGTAAGGGAGTTATAACCCTCATATTGTTGAATAAAATTAATAGCTAAATCTAAATCCCAAAGGGTTGAATCTCTTCTCATTAATCTTCTTAAACAATAGGAGATGTCAAAGGAACAATAATCAGTTTTACACTTATCAAAATCAATAACATGTAGATTATGATTACATACTATTAAGTTTTTACTTACAAAGTCACTATGACATAGAGAAATAGAAAGATTGCTATAATTTATAGTTTTAGATATATCTATAGAGAATTTTGCCAGTTCTATACTGCTAAAAAAGTTATTTAAAAATAATTTAGAAAAGCTGTCATTGTATTTTTTAGCCTGTTTACTAAAAGAGATTATTTGAGAAAAGTGTTTATTAAAAGAGGCATCGACATCATTGAATCCAGTCTTATATTCACTGCCTAATATGGGTATGAAACTTTTTGAGCAGTTATGAATATGCCCCAGGGTTTTACCAGCTAGATTTACATGTTCAATTTGATCAAAGTCACATTTAAAACCATTAACCCAAGGCGTTAAAATAAATAACATATCCTTATATTCAACATATCTACTATTGCTAAGTGTAGGTAGTATACGTGGAACATGGATATCATGTCTATAAAGCCATTCAATGGAAGAATATATAAATAGTAATTCTTTAGTATTATAATAAACTTTTTTTAAACAGTAATCATTACCTGTGGAGGAAATTTTATAAACTGCTCTATGTTTTGTTGAATCTTTAAATTTAACTTCCTGAACTTCACAATCTATAAGTCCATAATGAGGAAGTACATGTTTTTTTATATTGGATTCAGTTAGTAGAGAATTAGCATTTTGCTCTATAACCATATTGGACATGCTATATACCTCCTTTAATAGTGCAAAATATTGGGGAATATAATGATATTAATAAAAGCTCCATATTACATAGGTATGTATCTCTATGTTAAAATATATCAAAATCATAAAATAAATTATAAAAAGAAGAAGAGATACCAAAGGATATATTAGACATTTTAGGGTATAATCATGGAGAGAGAATAGATGCTCTCGTGGGAAGTTGTATATTTACAACATTAAACAACATAGAAAAAGGAATTATGGAAGTAGATTTATCAGGAAAAGTAGAAGACAACTTTAAAAAATTAAGAAATTTTATATTTTCTACAGTTTATAATGGCTCATTTTTGCAAGAAGAGAGAAAAAAAGCTAAATTTATTATAAGCCATGTTTATAAGTATTTTTACAATCATACTGATGGACTTCCTGGGTTTTATAGAAATATTACAAGAACTGAAGGATTGGAACAAGGGGTTGCAGACTATATTTCTGGAATGAGTGATGAGTACTGTATACAAGTATTTAAGGATATATATATTCCTAAATAATATAGTGTATGAAAAATTATTATTAAAATAATTATTTTAATGAAGGAAAAATTCATCCCATAAAGAATAATATAATAGCAAACACTAGTAATATATATAAAAAGTTCAACTTTTAAGAAGGAAAATAAGATTTTTTGTCGAAAGTATCTAAGGTATGTACTTTATAGTTAGGTGGTAGTATTAAGTGTTTTCAGAAGATATCATTCAGAAAATAAAAGAAGAAAGTGACATAGTGGATATCGTTTCGGAAGTGACTCCTTTAAGGAAAGCAGGAAGAAACTATATTGGGAGATGCCCTTTTCATAATGAGAAAACTCCATCATTTACGGTATCACCTGATAAGCAAATCTATAAATGTTTTGGATGTGGGGAAGCGGGAAATGCCATAAGTTTTATAATGAAAACAAGAAATTTAGCTTTTCCTGATGCCATTAAAATTCTTGCTGAAAAGATAGGTGTAGAGATAGAGGATGATTCTGGGAATAAGGAAACCAAAGCAAAATATAATAGAATGTATGATATTAATGTAACTGCAGCTCGTTATTTTTATGCTAATTTAAAAAAGAATAATAATCCATATAGCTATTTAAAAAATAGAGGTATTAATGATAGGATAATTACGAAATTCGGTCTTGGATATGCATTAGATAATTGGCATGGAGTACAAAACTATTTAAAAAATAGAGGATTTAGTGAAAATGAGATACTAGCGCTAGGACTTACGGTAAAAAATGAAAAGGGAAATATATATGATAGATTTAGAAATAGAATTATATTTCCAGTATTTGATGTTAACGGTAGAGTAATAGGATTTGGAGGAAGAGTTTTAGATGACTCTAAGCCAAAGTATTTAAATTCACCAGAAACTGTATTGTTTAAAAAGGGCATACATCTTTATGGATTAAACATAGCTATAAAGAATAATCAGCATAAGTATGTGATAATGGTAGAAGGTTACATGGATGTTATTTCTTTGTTTCAACAAGGAGTGACTAATGTAGTGGCTACTTTAGGTACAGCACTTACAGAAAAACAAAGTAAGTTATTAAAAAGGTATTTTGATAAGGTGATTATTTCATTTGATGCAGATTTGGCCGGTCAGAATGCTACAATGAGAGGATTAGAAATATTAAAAAAACATGGGTTTGACATTAGAGTTCTTCAAATTCCCAAGGGAAAGGATCCAGATGAGTACATAAGAGATAGGGGAAGAGAAGAATTTTTAAAGTTGGTGGATAATGCATTACCGCTTATAGATTATAGATTAAAAAAGGCAGAGGTGGGAATAAATTTTTCAAGCAAAGAAATGATAATAAGGTATACTAAGGAAGTATCAGAAATTTTATCATCCCTAGATACCATTGAAAAAGCAGTCTATATAAAACAAGTTTCACAAAAAACAGGTATTAGTGAAGAAGCAATATTAGAGGCAACTAATGAAAAAACAAAGAAAAATATAAAAAATGAAAGAAATGTTAATATAAATGAGGAATTTAGGCAAAAATTATATTTAGAGCCTGCCTATATTAAGGCAGAGAGAACTCTGTTAAAATTGTGTTTTAAGGAAACTCTCTTAGAAAAGGTAAATAAATTAATAAAACCTGAGGATTTTATAACAGAGGGTTATAAGTTTATTTATGATATCATAAGTAATGATGAAGGTAGTTCTATAGAGAATAAATTTAAAAATATAGAGAATGAAATATTACGAAATAGTGAATACACTAAAGATTGGATTAAATTACAAGAACTAAATCTTAATATAGAAGAGAGTAACATAGAAAAAATGATAAAAGACTGTATTAAAGAGCTGAAAAAATATAGGTTAGAGGAGACGAAAAAAGAGATTATGAAGGAAATAAAGCTGTGTGAATCAAAAGGTTTAATAGAAAAATCTTTGAGATTAGCTAAAGAATTAATGGAAATACAAAAGGAAATATCAATTATATAAACATGAGAAAGGAGGTAATGTGATGAAGGATAAAAATGCTAAGATGGTAATAATTAAGAAACTTATAGAAAAAGGAAAAAAGAAAGGTTCATTAACTTATAAAGAGATAATGGATGAAATAGAACATATAGAGTTAACACCAGAACAAATAGAGAAGGTATATGAAGTTCTTGATTCTATGGATATAGACATTGTTGGAGAAATTCAAGAAGAAGAGGAAGAAGAGGAATTTGATATCTCTATACCAGAGGGAATAGCTATAGATGATCCGGTTAGAATGTATTTAAAGGAGATAGGAAAGGTTCCACTATTATCGTCTGATGAGGAGATAATTTTAGCTGAAAGAATTGAGGAAGGGGATGAATATGCAAAGAAAAAACTTGCAGAAGCAAACCTTAGATTAGTTGTTAGTATAGCTAAAAGATATGTAGGAAGAGGAATGTTGTTCCTAGACTTAATACAAGAAGGTAATCTAGGACTTATAAAGGCAGTAGAAAAGTTTGATTATAGAAAAGGATTTAAATTTAGTACCTATGCTACATGGTGGATTAGACAGGCAATAACTAGGGCTATTGCAGATCAAGCTAGAACTATAAGGATACCAGTGCATATGGTAGAGACTATAAATAAATTGATTAGAGTATCAAGACAATTACTTCAAGAACTTGGAAGAGAACCATTACCAGAAGAGATTGCAAAATATATGGATATGACTGTAGATAAAGTTAGAGAAATAATGAAAATAGCTCAAGAGCCGGTTTCTTTAGAGACTCCAATAGGTGAAGAGGAAGATAGCCATTTGGGTGACTTTATTCCAGATGATGATGCACCAGCTCCAGCAGAGGCAGCAGCATTTACTATGCTGAAAGAACAACTAATAAGTCAATTACGCACATTAACTCCAAGAGAAGAAAAGGTATTAAGATTAAGATTTGGGCTTGATGATGGTAGAGCTAGAACCTTAGAAGAAGTAGGTAAAGAATTTAATGTTACCAGGGAAAGAATAAGGCAGATAGAAGCAAAGGCCTTAAGAAAGTTAAGGCATCCTAGTAGAAGTAAAAAATTAAAGGACTATTTAGATTAGAACACCTTAAGTTTAGGTGTTCTTTTTAATTCTTTGAAAAGATAAAGGTTGAATTTTTTGTAAGTATGGAATATAAATATAATATAATGGATAATTATATGAAGTTTCTAAAATGTGAATTTATTCATTTTAAGTTTATATGTATAAATAATTATGATATAATTTCCGTAAGGTGGTGGATGCATGAGAATATTTAAATCGAAGCATAAATTAGAAATAGTACCAACTATTATAACTACTTTGCTTCTAAATATAATTGGAATATTTGTAATCTATATTGGAGATTCATATTTAGTATTAAATCTTATAAGAACAATATTAATAATATATAATATTTTTAATATATATAACATTTTACTTTGGTTTACATTAAAATATGAAATTCATGATAATGAAATAATTATAAAAGCCATAGGCGGATTAAAGAAGATTAGAATAAATTTGAATGATGTTCAGTGTTATACCATACAGACAGGAAAGATAAAGGGCATTAGGTTATCTGGAATAGCATCTAATAAATTTGCATTGGGGCGTATAGCCATTAAAAATTTAGGAACAACAAGGATGTTTGTAACAAATAGTTCTAGTGTTATATATCTAAAAACAGAAGATATGAATTATGGGGTATCCCCTATTTCTAAAGTGAAGTTTGAGGAATTTTTAAAGGAAAAATGTGTAATTAATAGGCCATGGGAAAAGAAATTTAACAAAACTAATAGGTTATATAAAGATAAACAATTTATCATTCCTCTTATTATAGCAAGTGTAATAACATTAGTAATAACTTTCAATCCTATTGTATTATATTTATTTGATAAATTACCTGATGTAATGCCGCTAGCATTTGATAGTTCGTTAAGGGCAACAGAAGTAGGAACTGATAAACAATTCGTATTTGCGCAGATGACATATGGAATTTGTAATATGGCAATTCTATTTTGTATGTATTACGCATCCCATTTTTCAGCTAGATATGATAAGAAGACTGCACATAGATATATCTATGGAGCTTTAATTATATCTTTATTTTTATTAATTTTACAATTTAGAATTATAAGTTTAGCATTATAAATTAAGATAGGTGAAGGCATGATAATAAGTAATAGATTAAAACACATATGTGATTTAGTAACAGAAGTGAAGAGTATAGTGGATGTAGGCACAGATCATGGATATGTTCCAATATACCTTATAAAATATAAAAATGTAAAGAGTGCTATAGCTAGTGATATAAATAAGGGGCCAGTAGAAAGAGCTATTAATAATATTAATAATTATGATTTACAGGACAAAATTATCTGTAGGCTGGGCGGAGGGCTTACAACCATACATCCTAGAGAAGTAGAAGCTGCGGTAATAGCTGGTATGGGTGGAAACCTAATAAGAGATATTATAGAAGATAGTAAAGAAGTATTTAAAGAACTTAAATATGTAGTGGTGCAGCCAGTACAAAATCCAGAGGTGTTAAGAGAATATATTTATAAAAGCGGATATATAATTTTAGATGAAGAAATTATAAAAGACGAAGACAAATACTATGAGATAATTAAAGTAAAATACGGAAATGATAAAAAGCAAGAGGACCCTATTTATTATGAAGTAAGTAAAGTATTATTGGCTAAGAAAAATCCTCTATTCAGGGAGTATTTAGAATATAAACTTGATAAGTATATTGGAGTTTATGAAAAATTAACAGATGAAACGGAAGGTGCAAAGAGAAGAAAAGAAGAACTACAAGATAAAATCCAAAAGTTTAAGGAGTTTTTAAAATGTCTTTAAAGGTAACTGATATTATAAACATAATGGAAAAGATAGCACCGACACAGTTAAAAGAAAGTTATGATAATGTGGGACTTATGGTTGGTGACAAAGAGGCTATGGTATCAAAAGTGTTGGTAGCTCTTGATTGTACTTTAGAAGTAATAGACGAAGGGAAAAAATTAGGGGTAGATATGATATTAACACATCACCCATTGATTTTTAAAAAGCCATCATCTATAACTACAGATACGCTACAGGGAAGAAAAATTATAGAACTAATAAAAAGTGATATTAATCTCTATTCTTCACATACAAATTGGGATGCTGTAGAAAATGGATTTAATGATACTATAGTTTCTATTCTAGGTTTTGGACATGGAGAAATTATGGAGATAAATTCGTTAGGTGAAAATACAGGCATAGGTAGGATTGTAAAGTTAGAAGAAGAAAAGAGTTTAAAGTATATAATAGAGGTGGTTAAGGATCAATTAAATATCGCCAAAACTAGATATACTGGTGAGTTACATAAAAAAATTAAGAAGATAGCCATTATAAATGGAAGCGGAGAAGATTATTTTGAAAGAGCTATTGAATTAGGCGCTGATCTTGTAATTACAGGAGATACAACTTATCATTTTGTTTCAGACTATACTGAAATGGGATTAAGTATATTAGACATAGGACATTTTAATTCTGAGTGGCCAGTACTAGTTTATTTATCTCTTAAGTTAAAAAAGCTACTAAATAAAAATGATGTAGAGCTAATAATTTCTGAAAATATTAAAGATCCATATAAATTTATTTAAAGAAATAATCATATGTAGTTTAAATTAATATAATATGATTATGAATATAGAAATATTTTAAAAATTTAATTATCTAAAATTTATATTTATATTAAAATTTTATTTGCAATATTAAATTATATGTGGTAATATTAATAATGCGAGTAAGCCAGACAATCGCTGCTGACATTGTCAGGAGAGGAAAGTCCGAGCTCCATAGGGCAAGGGTGCTGGGTAACTCCCAGTGGAGGCGACTCTAAGGAAAGTGCAACAGAGAGATACCGCCAAAGGCATGTAAGTGTACTGGTAAGGATGGAAAGGTGAGGTAAGAGCTCACCAGCGCAATGGCGACTTTGCGGCTATGTAAACCCCATCTGGAGCAAGATCAATAGGAGGACATTTAAGGGGTTGCCCGCTCCGTCCTCGGGTGTATCGCTTGAGCTTATTGGTAACAATAGGCCTAGATAGATGATTGTCAAATACAGAACTCGGCTTATAGGTTTAGTCGTACCATTGAAAACACTAGGTTTCAAAGCTTAGTGTTTTTTTATTGCCAATTTTTAGTGTTTTTAAAATATGTTTTATTAAATAAGCAAGTATTTAGAACTTATTTAGGCAAAGGCAAAAGGTAGTTCTATTATAGAACTACCTTTTTAACAAGGACTTAGACAAATTAATCTGGTAAAAATTTTGCAAAGGAGGTTTTTAAAACCGCCTCATATAGTATGATATCATATATTATCATAAGTGTCTATGATTTTACAGAATATTAAATCAATTTCTATAAAATGAGGAGATATATTTATCACAGAAATATATTTTTTTAATAGAAAGTGATTAAAGTTAAAGACTATAGTCAATAATTCATATTTTTTGTCGAATTTTGAATATGAAAATTGAATATAAATAAAAATTACATTATAATAAATATAAGATTAACTTAGTGAGGAGAAACTTTATGAATAAAACTTTAGAAAATTTACTGAATAAGCTTATTGATTGGATTACAACAAAAGGAGTAAAGCTTGTTATTGGAATTGTTATAATATACATTGGATGGAAGATAATTAAGAAAATAATTAAAGCTATGAATAGCTTCTTAGAACGAAAAAACGTAGATGTAACATTAAGGTCATTTTTAGATGCTTTTGTAGATATAGTTTTAAAAATTATTCTAATAATTGTAGTCATGGGATATGTAGAAATTGAGACTGCAGGCCTAGCTGCACTAATTGCATCTGCAGGGTTAGCAATAGGACTTGCATTACAAGGTAGTTTATCAAATTTTGCGGGTGGAGTAATTATTTTATTAATTAGACCTTTTAATGTGGGTGATTATATTGATGCTACAGGTTATTCAGGAGTAGTTGATAAAATAAGAATTTTTTATACCCACTTGGTGACTCCAGATAATAAAGAAATATTAATTCCTAATGGAACCTTGGCTAATGGAAGTGTAACAAACTACTCTTCAAAAGAATTGAGAAGAGTGGATTTAACCTTTAGTGTGGGATATGATGATGATATAGTGAATGTGAAAAGGGTACTTACTACTATTGTAGAGTCCCACCGGTTAATACTTAAAAATCCAGAGCCATTTATATCATTATCGGAATATGGAGGAAGTTACCTAAATTTTGATGTAAAGGTTTGGGTTAAAAATGAAGATTATTGGAAGGTTCATTTTGATTTATTAGAGTGTGTGAAAATTAAATTTGATGATGAGAGTATAAGTATTCCTTACCAACAGATGGACATACATATAAAAAAAGATTAGTTTTAAATTTTAGAAATAAATTTTAAGGAATTAGAAAATAAAAAATATTATTAGTGAGGAAATATCGATATATGCATTCCACATATGAATCCATATTATGAAGAAATATTAAATGATTATGATAAGCATCAAAAGAGATTGGTTCAAGGGTAGAAATCTCTACTTTTGAACCAATATATTTTATTAAAGTTATAAATTAACAAAGCATATATGATATTTGAGATATATAGAAGGAAAAGGAAGGTATTCTATCGCATTATGTATTTTTCTTTATAAATTACCAGAAATACATTTGACTTTTAAATATTTTGAGGAATAAAATAGAATAGTATATTAATTTAAAGAATAGAGAAAACGTGATATTATATTAGTATATGATAATTTAAGTTTAATGATATAAAGAGTATTATAGCTGATGATTAATATTGAATAATTAATTGGAGTGATTTTTTTATGAAGATTCTAGTGTTATCTGCTACCACTGGTGCAGGGCATATGAAGGCAGCAGAAGCAATTAAAAAAGATTTAGAATCAAAGGATGGGGATATAGAAGTATATATAGTTGATGCTATAAAATATATAAATACTATTTTAAATTGGATTATAGTTAAGGGGTATATTGGAAGTGTCAAATATGCTCCTAGAGTTTTTGGTAAATTATATTATGATACAGATAAAGATAGTTTGTTAGCTAAATTTGTTGAAAGATTAAATGGTATTTTTTCGAAAAAGCTAATAAAGCTTATAGATAAACTAAAGCCAGAATATATTGTTTCCACACATCCATTTGCAACAGAAATGGTTTCTAATCTTAAAAGTAAAAACATAGTTAATGCTCCTTTAATCTGTACTATAACAGATTATGCACCACATCATCTATGGATTGATGATAATGTGGATGCATATTTAGTTGCCTGTGAAGAAATGGTTGAGGAGATGACGAGTAGAGGTGTGGAAATAGAGAAAATATATCCCTATGGGATTCCTGTTGATCCTATATTTACAAAGAGAATTAACAAAAGTGCTGTATTGAAAGCTATGGGTCTAAAAGAAAACAAACCAGTTCTATTACTTATGTGTGGCAGTTTTGGAGTAAATAACATAGTGGAAATTTATAATGATTTAATGAAAAGTAATGCTGATTTTCAAATAGTTGCAGTATGTGGTAGTAATGAAAAATTATATAAAAAATTATTAAGAGAATCAGGGGAAAATAGAAATAAAGAAATAAAAATCTTAGGTTTTAGTGACGAGATAAACAATCTCATGCATGTAGCAGATATACTTATTACTAAGCCTGGTGGTATGACAATTTCTGAAGCATTAAATGTAAAAATTCCAATGCTAGTTTTTGATGCTATCCCAGGACAGGAAGAAAAGAATGCAGAATTTCTTATTTCGAGAGGAATGGGTATAAGCATAGGAGATGGAAAGACATGCAGACATACTGTGGAAAAATTACTATGCGATAAAGGTCAATTACAACTAATGGAGAAGAATTGTAATAATTTTAACAAACAATATAGCTTTAGAAAATTATTAGATGAATTGAAAAATAGATAATAATATTTAAAAAACTTCGTTATATAAAAGCTATGACGAAGTTTTTTTATTGTAAATAAAATGGTAAATATGATAAAAATAGACAATAAATCTTGCGAGAGTTATCAGAATTATAGATTTAATTGAAAAATTTTAAAAACTTTTAATTAATTGTTGAAAGTTTATTAAAAATCTTATAAACTAATGGTGGACAAATTATATGTAATTTATTTTGCAAAGGAGTGAAGAAATGAGTAACAAGGATAATTTAATTAATGAAAATGGTAAACTTAAGAGAGAATTGGGTTTATTTGCTGCTACTGCAATTGTTGTTGGAAACATAATTGGATCTGGTATATTTATGTCTCCATCTAGTTTTGCAAGAGTTACAAATCCCAAAGTAGCAATACTTGCATGGATTATTACTTCTATAGGATCTTTACTTATTGCTCTGAGCTTTGCCAATTTAGGTTCAAAAATGCCTAAAACTGGTGGACCTATTGTTTATACAAGAGCAGCGTTTGGTGATTTTGCTGGGTTTTTGATTGCTTGGTCCTTTTGGATTGGTTCATGGATAGGAAATTGTGCAATTATAACAGCATTTATGAGTTATTTTGTTTATTTTGTACCTCAAGCAAATAATCCATTAATAGCATTTTTAGTATGTACCGCAGTAGTATGGATATTTACTGCAATAAATATTTTTGGTACAAAGCACGTAGGTATAGTAGGTACAGTAGCAACCATATTAAAAGTTGGAGTACTTGTAGTATTTATAGTTATAGCTGGAATTAATTTTGACCCAACTTATTTTAATACTGTGACAAGCCCTGAAGTATCAGGAATGTCAACGTTATCAGCAGCTATAGCAATAGCACTTTGGTCATTTGTAGGACTAGAAAGTGTTACTGTTGCTGGGGGAGAAATAAAAAATCCTGAGAAAAATATTAAAAAAAGTACAATATACGGTGTAATTATAGTTTCAATTATATACATAGTTATGAGTGTTGTAGCTATGGGATCTATGAGTCAAGGTGAACTTGCTAATTCTACAGCTCCATTAGCAGATATTATCAATAAGGCTACAGGAGCTAAGTGGGGTGGAGCATTTATAGCTGTAGGAGCTTTAATATCAACTTTAGGAGCAACAGTAGGATGGCTTTTAACAACAGCAAGAAGTGCTGTAGGAGCTGCAGAAGATGGGTTATTCCCTTCATTTTTCAAAAAGGTTAATCCTAAATATAATACTCCAGTAGTATCGCTAGTTATAAGTGGTATATGTATGAATGTGTTATTAATAATGAACTATGTGGGTACATTACAATCTGCCTTTGATTTTATGATACTACTAGCAACATTATCTTTCTTGCCAGCATATTCATTTTCAGCTGCAGCAGAAATGGTTTTATTATTTAAGAAAAGTGAAGAGTTTAACATATTTAGCTTTTTAAAGAATTCTTTCTTCTCATTACTTGCTTTTGCATATTCCATATATGCAATATATGGAACAGGTGCAGAGGTTGTAATGTATGGATTCCTACTAATGCTTGTAGGAATACCGGTTTATGTATATATGATGTTACAAAAAAATAAAGATAATAAAAATGTAGATAAATTAAAAGAAGAAGCAGGAATAATTGATTAATAAAAATAGCTTGTCTCAGTAAATGAGACAAGCTATTTTTTTATTGTAGCATTCGGCAAAAAAATATAAAATATATGTAAAGAAATATAGTATTGGTAGTAAAATATTGAAAATATATTTATTAATGTATAAAAAGGATATTTAGACATAGTTTAATCTGCGTTTAAATATCCTTTTTATATGATTAAAGATAAAACGCTAAATATTTAAACATAAAGTTATAAAAAAAGACGCATACTAGTATTAAATTTATACAAAAGGATAGAGTGATATGAAAAAGTATAGAATCATTGTTATATTATCATTAATAGGTGTCATTTTTATTGTAAATAGTAGTATTAATAGTATGTTCGTTAAGGCAAAGGATGATGAGAAAAAAGAATTTAAAATAGCTATAGTAATTGATGATTTTGGTTACAATGCCGAGGGAACAAAAGAGATGTTAGAATTAAATATTCCTTTAACAGCTGCAGTAATCCCATTTGAAGTAAGATCCAAAGAGATATCAGAATTAGCTATTGGTAATGGAAAGGAAGTAATAATTCATATGCCGATGGAAGCTAGTAATTGCAGTAAAAATTCTTTTGGTAAAAAATCTATAACTACGGATTTGTGCGATGAGGAGATTGAGAATAGAGTTAAGGCGGCACTAGAAGAAGTTAAGGGAGCAAAAGGATTAAATAATCATATGGGATCTAAGGCAACAAAGGATGAGAGGGTCATGAGATGTATACTTAAAGTAATTAAGGAAAATAATATGTTTTTTTTAAACTCTAAAACTTCTGGTAAAACTACATCTAATGATCTATGTAAGGAAATGGGGATAAAATACTATGAAAGAGATGTATTTCTTGATCATGTATCTACTCAAGAAAATGTAGAAAAGTCCTTAGAAAAAGCCTATGAAATTGCCAAGGAAAAGGGATATGCTATTGCAATTGGGCATGTAGGAACTCAAGGAGGGAAAAGTACAGTATATGGAATAAAAGCTAAGATACAATCTCTAGAAAAAAGAGGAGTGAAGTTTGTATTTTTAGAAGAAATAAACTAATTATAGATATTGATTACAATAACTAAAAATATTTCTATAAATTATTAAAGGTTGCCATTGGCAACCTTTAATAATTTTGTAGTTGGGATTAAATTTAAATGATAAATCGTATATCGTTTATAATAATATAATACACAATAATAGAGAAAAATGCAAATTAAGTACAGCATATTTAAATATAAAGAGTAGCAAATATGTACTTAAATATGAGAATATCTCTAAAATGCTTTGTTTTTCATTATAATATTTTATATTAATTAGATATAAATTAAAATTTTAAAATTCCTAAGCAATTAAGAGAAACAATTAATAATAGTAAAGGTGTAATATATCTCAATATAAATCTGTATATAGTTAATAGTGTTCCATTATTTAAAGTTCCATTGTTTGAAAGTTCTGTCTCTAAGTCTTCTTTTTTTTATCACATAGCCAACGAATAAAGCTGTTAATAACCCACCTAAAGGCATTAATAGGTTATCAGATAACATTCCAAAAAAATCAAATAGATTTACACCTAGAATTTGAACATTGCCTAGTAGACTTTCTGGATGTACAGTTAATACACCAATTATGGACATAGAACCCACTATAAAGAGTACTGATTTTTTTCTAGAAAACCCCTTTTCTTCAACTAAGAAAGCCACCGGAAATTCTACTATGGAAGTCATTGCAAAAGTTGCCGCAATTTCTGTAAGTATAAAGAAAAAGAGAAGTAAAATATTTCCTAAGGGTATCTTTGAAAAAGCTAGTGGTACTGTTTGGAATAATAATCCAGGGCCAGAAGCTGGATCTAACCCAAAAGAAAACACCACAGGAAAAATGGCAAGACCTGAAGTAAAAGTTTCGTGCTTGTCTTTATCTAAAGATACCGATAGATTTGATATTTTAGTATTTGACATTTTAAAATACTCCTCTAGCAAAATATTTAAGCCTGAAATAATTAATTTGATTACACAATTATTGATATAAAATACAGAAGAACAAAGAATATACAAGAATAAAAAAATAAAAGCTTATGAAGCAGTCATAAGCTTTTATTTTAGGTAGGGGTAATAAATTAAGATATATTAAATTAAGTTATATAACTTAATGAAGCTACTAAAAATTCATCAAAATATCTTTTGGATTATAACCATTATGATTCCAGCTTACGGGTCTAAACAACATAACTTTAAAATATGATAAATAGAGCATATTACTAAACACAAGAGTAATATACATTGTAAAAATATTAAACATATTTAAATAGTTGTTTAAATAAGACTTTTTCATGATTTTTCTCCTTATATATTGATTCGATAAATTTCATATTTAATACCAATTTTTATATTATTTTATATTATTTTTTTCTGTTTGTCAACACTTTATAGCGCAAAACTTTAACTTGATAAATTAATATGTTATCTTTAAATAAAGATAACATATTAATTCCTTCTGCATTTAGATTTAGACGGTTCCAATAAGTAAATTATGGATTTATATCAACTATTATCATATAGATTTAAAGGAGGTTTATATTTATAATAGGTTTATAACATAGTGTGAAAAGGAGTAAGAAATGACAATATATATATCAGAGCTAAACACCATGGAGAAGTTAGCTCCAGTTTTAGAAGAATTTAAAGTGGGATTAGAAGTTGTTACTTTTGGAAATAGCTGTATTTTAGAAGAGAGAGAGAAACATATTGAGGAGTTTAAAAATGGCATAAGTAGGCTTAATTACGAACCACAACTATCACTTCATGGACCTTATGCAGATTTAAGTCCAGGAAGCAAGGACACTTTAATTGCTGCTGCCACACTTCATAGATTTAATCAAGCCTATCAGGTTGCTAAAGAATTAACATGTGATAGAATAATATATCATTCAGGCTTTTTACCTAAAATTTATTGGGAAGAGCAGTGGGTAGAAAAATCTATTGAGTTTTGGAGAAAATTTAACAGCGATAAAGATAACAATATAAGCATTCATATAGAAAATGGATTTGATGAAGATTATGGATATATTAAAGAAATAGTAGATATTGTGGGAGAAGATAAATTTTCAGTATGTTTAGATATTGGACATGTAAATGTGTGTTCAAAAAATCATATTAATAACTGGATTAGAGGATTAAACTTAAGGATTAAACACGTTCATCTACACAATAATTATGGAGATATAGATAGTCATAGAGGACTTAGTAACGGAAATATAGATATTCATGAGGTTTTAGAACTACTGAGCATATATTCACCCAATGCTAATTACACCCTAGAAGTTTTTAATACTGAAGAATTAATTAAATCCATAAATATATTGAAAAAGAACTTTTTACAATTAAGAGAATAAGATTATAGTACATAATTTAAGGTAATAGAAAACCCATGGAATGTCTAATTCCATGGGTTTTTACAAATATATAAATAATTAATACATCTATTCTTTATTATCGGGACTATCCTCAGAGTAATTAGAATAATCATAGTTTGAAGTCATTGGTTCAGTAGGAATTATCAATGCACATATAATATAAGCTATAACGCCTCCAAAAAAAGCAGAAAAAATGGTGACTATCACCCATAAAAGTCTTATAAGGGTGGGATCTATACTGAAATAATTTCCAATTCCTACACAAACCCCATCTAATTTTTTATTATATCTCCCTTTATATAGTTTCTTTTCTAACATACATTTCACCTCACATTATATTTAGTATAGCATAAACTCAAAATAACTAATACTGTAACAATAGTAAAAATTTAATTAAAATTATCATTAAAGAATGTGTTTAATTTGTGCTATAACTTAATGTAATGTATATGTCAGCATAATATATTTATTAATTTTAAGAAGCATGTCTACAGATAAGATAATTCATAGAACATAATATAAAGATTATATAATTTTAATAAAATATAAATAAAAAATATATAAATTCATGTAAAATAAAATAATTTATTGAAAGTGTACTTAGATATTTATGCATTTTATTCAATATTCGAAAAATTTAATTGAAATATATAGAATTAATAGTATAATATACTAAAAGGTACCTTTTCAAAGGAAGGTGATAAATGGTAAAGATAATGTAAGAATAGGATTTTTAGGATAGATTATAGTAGTTTATGCTCTTTTAGTGAAAGTACGAATAAATGCAAAAAAGAATATATATATTTAAATATGAAATTTATTGGGGGTGAAGAATTGATTAAATATATTTTAAAAAGATTAGGTATGAGTGTAGTAACTTTATTCATAGTTATAACAGCCACTTTCTTTTTAATGAAGTTAATGCCAGGTGGACCATTTGATAGTGAAAAACCTCTTCCACCAGAAATAAAAGCTAATCTTGAAGCTAAATATGGATTAGATAAGCCACTTCATGAACAATATGCAATGTACTTAGGTGATTTGCTTAAAGGGGATTTAGGTCCAAGCATGAAGTATAAGGGAAGAGATGTACAAGAAATAATAGGATATTCTTTTCCAACTTCAGCAAAGTTAGGAACATCAGTTGTAATTGTATCAGTTTTATTTGGTGTTTTCTTAGGAATAATAGCAGCGCTTAACCATGGGAAATGGCCAGATTCAGTGTGTATGGTTTTAGCAACCTTAGGGGTAACTGTACCTGGTTTCGTTATAGCTACTTTGCTTATGTATGTATTTGGAGTTAAGCTAGGAATTCTTCCTATAACGGGCTTGAATGATTGGAAAAGTTATATATTACCAACGATAGCCTTAGGAGGATATTCTATAGCTTTTATATCAAGATTATCTAGATCAAAATTAGTAGAAGTTATGAAATCAGATTATATAAGGACTGCAAAAGCTAAAGGGGTAAATAGAAATAATATAATTATGAAACATGCTCTAAGAAACACATTAATTCCAATAGTTACTTATTTAGGACCTCTTGTTGCAGGAATATTAACTGGTAGTTTCGTAATAGAAAAAATATTTGCGATCCCGGGACTAGGTAGGGAGTTTGTTAATACAATTTCAAATAGAGACTATACAGCAGTACTAGGAGTAACAATATTTTATAGTGCACTAATAATTACATGTAATCTTATAGTAGATATTTTATATGTTGTCATAGATCCAAGAATTAAATTGGAAAATATAGAGCAATAGGGGGAGAAATTATGGAAGTTAATGAAAAGATAAATATTCCTCTTGATGTTGATTTTACCTTTGTACCAGAGGAAGAGAAAGATAAAAATACAATTTCTAGACCTAGTGTTTCTTATTGGAAGGACTCTTGGAGAAAACTTAAAAAAAATAAATTAGCATATATTGGATTAATATTTATTATATTAATTACTTTAAGTGCAATATTTGTACCAATGTTATCAAAGCATGACTATGTTAGCAATAATTTAATGATAATTAATGAAAGTCCTTCAGCTGAGTATTGGTTTGGAACAGACCAACTAGGAAGGGATATGTTTGTAAGAGTTATGTATGGAGCGAGATATTCCCTAATTATAGCTTTTACAGCATCCATACTTAATCTTTTTATAGGTATAGTTTATGGAGGAGTAGCAGGGTTTATAGGCGGTAAGATAGATAGTGTTATGATGAGAATAATAGATATTATATACTCAATACCAATGACTATATATGTAATTTTACTTATGGTTGCTTTTGGGAAGGGTGGAATGTTTAACATTATAATAGCATTAGCAATATCTTACTGGATTGGTATGGCTAGAATTGTAAGGGCAGAGATACTTCAAATGAAGGAGCAGGAATTTATTCTTGCTGCTAAAACCATTGGAGCATCTCAAAAAAGAATTCTATTTAGACATCTAATTCCTAACTGTTTAGGACCAATTATTGTAACTTTGACATTGCAAATTCCTTCAGCAATATTTACAGAAGCATTTCTAAGCTTTATAGGATTAGGGATTGCACCACCAGCGGCTTCTTGGGGAACTTTAGCCAATGAGGCTCTATCTAGTTTAAGATTGTATCCATATCAACTTTTATTCCCTACATTAGCTATATGTTTGACTATACTTGCATTCAATTTACTTGGTGATGGATTAAGAGATGCTCTAGATCCAAAAATTAAAAAGTAGGGGGTGAAAAGATGAATGAATTATTACAAGTAACTAATTTAAAGACATCTTTCGATACTCAATTTGGAGAAGTGCAAGCTGTTGGAGGAGTATCCTTTAAGTTAGATATTGGAGAAGTAATAGGAATTGTTGGAGAATCTGGAAGTGGTAAAAGTATAACCATGATGTCTATATTAAAATTACTAGATGACAATGGAAGAATAAAAGAAGGAAAGGTATTATTTGAAGGACAAGATTTAGTATCTATGGCTGAAAAAAACATGGGGGTAATAAGAGGAAATTTAATATCTATGATATTTCAAGATCCTATGACCTCATTAAATCCTTTAATTACTATAGGAAAACAAATAATGGAACCACTAATTATTCATAAAAATTTTACTACTCAACAGGCCTTTACCAGGGCAGTAGAATTACTTCAACTGGTGGGAATACCTAGTGCTGAAAGTAGAATGAAGCAATATCCACATGAATTTTCAGGTGGAATGAGGCAAAGGGTTATGATTGCAATGGCACTTTCTTGTAATCCAAAGCTATTAATAGCAGATGAACCAACTACAGCCTTAGATGTTACTATTCAAGCACAAATATTGGAAATAATGAAGGATATAAAAAATAAGCTTAACACATCTATAATATTGATAACTCATGATCTTGGCGTAGTAGCTGATATTTGTGATAGAGTTCATGTAATGTATGGAGGTCTAATTATTGAAGAAGGGACTGTAAGAGAAATATTTTATAACTCTAGACATCCATATACATGGGGTTTGTTAGGTAGTGTACCTAATCCTAGCACTTTAGAAAAAGAAAGACTAAAACCTATAGGTGGTCAACCACCTGACTTATTAAAACCACCAACTGGATGTCCTTTTTATGCTAGATGTAAGTATTCTATGAAAGTATGTAAGGATAACAGGCCACCTTATTATAAAATTTCAGATATGCATACATCTGCCTGCTGGTTAAATGATAAAAGATCACCTAAGGTGGAAACTCCAATAGCAAGGAGGGAATCACATGAGTAATTTAGATAATACTTTAATAGAGATAAATGGATTAAGCAAATATTTTAATACTAAAAAACCTATATTCTCAAAGAATAATGGATTTTTGAAGGCTGTAGATGGAGTATCCTTTAAGATAAGAAAAGGGGAAACCTTAGGTTTAGTTGGCGAATCTGGATGCGGAAAAAGTACTTTAGGAAGAACTCTGTTGAAGTTATATAAACCTACAGCGGGAAGTATATTTTATAATGGAGAGAATATAACTAATCTATCCAATTCACACATGCTACCGTATAGAAAAAAAATTCAAATGATATTTCAGGATCCCTATGCATCTCTCAATCCTAGATTAACAGTAGGAGAAATTATCGGTGAACCGCTGGACATTCATAATATATGCAGTGGTAAAGAAAGAAAAGAGAAGGTTAAATACTTTCTTGATAAGGTAGGGTTAAATGATAATCATATGAGCAGATATCCTCATGAATTCTCAGGAGGACAAAGGCAGAGAATAGGAATAGCTAGAGCCTTGGCAGTAGATCCAGAATTTATTGTATGTGATGAACCGATATCTGCCTTAGATGTTTCTATTCAAGCTCAAATAGTAAATACCTTAGAGGATTTACAGCATGATTTAGGGTTGACCTATCTTTTTATAGCCCATGATCTATCCATGGTAAAGCATATATCTAATAGAGTTGGAATAATGTATTTAGGTAAGCTTGTTGAAATATCAGATAGCAATGAGGTATATAAAAATCCATTACATCCATACACTCAGGCACTACTTTCGGCAATACCTATTCCAGATCCAGATGATGCAAAGGCCAGAAATAGAATTGTACTAGAGGGAGATATTCCATCCCCTATAGATCCACCACCAGGCTGTAGATTTAAAAGTAGATGTAGATATGCAAAGAAAATTTGTAGTGAGGAAGAGCCAATATTAAAAGAAATATCTAGTGAACATTTCGCAGCTTGTCATTTACTTTAAAGACCCTTTATGGTGAAGTAATTTTAAATTACTATAAATATGAAAATGAGGAGGCAAAGTATGAAAAAGGTTAAGGTTAAAAAGCTTTTAGCAGGAATAATCTGTGCAACATTTCTAGGTACTACTCTGTGGGGATGTGGCAATTCAAAAGAGAAAGTTGAAGAAAAGAAACCTAACGAAAATAAGCCTGCAGTTGAACAAAAAATCATTTATAATTTGGGAGCAGATCCGAAAACTTTAGACCCTCAGCTAAACTCAGCAACAGATGGAGGTATTGTTATAGCAAATGCCTTTGAAGGATTAATGAGACAAGGTGCGGATTCAAAACCAGTACCTGGAGTAGCAGAAAAGTTTGATTTATCTGAAGATGGTAAGGTTTATACCTTCCACTTAAGAGACAATGCAAAGTGGTCGGATGGAAAGTCAGTTGTAGCCGGGGATTTTGAATATGCTTGGAAAAGAGCATTAAATCCTGAAGTAAATGCAGAATATTCTTATCAATTATTCTATATTAAAAATGGGGAAGCTTACTTCAATAAGAAGGTTTCCGAAGATCAAGTTGGAGTTAAGGCTTTAGATGAGAAAACGTTAGAAGTTACTTTAGAGGCACCTGTTTCATATTTTTTAGATTTAACATTTTTTGCAACTTATGCTCCAGTAAGAAAAGATATGATCGAATCTAAGGGAGATAAATGGGCACTTTCACCAGAATCCTATATAGGTAATGGTGCATTTAAAATGTCAGAATGGAATGAAAAAGAACGTATAACTTTTGTAAAAAATGAAAACTACTGGGATGCAGATAAAGTTAAATTAGAAAAATTAGAATATACATTAATAGATGATCAAGTTACCTATCTAAATTCTTTTAAGAGTGGAGAGATAGACCTAATAGAAGCTCCACCATCTACTGAAATTCCATCATTATTAGCAGATGGAACAGCTAAGGCTTATCCTTATTTTGGAACTTACTTCTATGTAATTAATGTATCCAATGAAGCAGAAAAAGTTGATCCAGCAGCAGCTAAGGTGTTAAAGGATGCAAAAGTTAGAACTGCTTTGGAATTAGCTATTGATAAGAAATTGATAGTTGAAAAAGTAAGTCAAGGTGGACAAGAACCAGCAACTAGCTACGTACCACCAGGAATAATAGATTCTAAGGATACTCCATTCCATAAGAAATATTTACCAGAAACTGGAGATGTAGCTAAGGCAAAAGAATTGTTAAAAGAAGCTGGATATCCAGATGGAAAAGGATTCCCTAAAATAACATTTACATTTAATACTAACCAAGGTCATCAAATGGTTGCTCAAGCAGTTCAAGATATGTGGAAAAATAATTTAGGTATACAAGTAGAGCTTAAAAATGAAGAGTGGGCAGTATTCCAAGAAACAAGAAATAATTTCCAATTTTCTATAGCCAGACATGGATGGATAGGAGATTACAATGATCCAATGACATTTTTAGATATGTGGGTAACTGGCAATGGTCAAAATAATGCGGGCTATTCAAATCCTGAATATGATAAGTTAATAGCTTCTGCAAGAGTAGAGGTGGATGTTGCTAAGAGAACAGAAATGTTACACAAAGCTGAAGATTTATTAATGGCGGATATGCCAATAATTCCAATATACTATTATAGTAATATAATATGCGCAAATCCAAAAGTTAAAGGCTTTGTTAAAACACCACTAGGTTTATTAGATTTTAAAGAAGCATATGTAGAATAATAAGATGAGAAATAGATCGTGGAAGTTTTTCCATGATCTATTTTTTATAGCATATTTATGAAATTTAATAATAAATACATTGTTAATTTTTATAGGGAGAAGTATACTTTATAATAAGTAATTTCAAGATATAGGAGGAAGCTTTGTTGAGTTATATTGAGTTCAAGGATGTAAAAAAAATATATAAGATGGGTGAAGTAGAGATCGAAGCTCTTAGTGGTGTAGATTTTTCCATTGATAAAGGTGAGTTTGTAGTGGTGGCAGGAGCTAGTGGTGCAGGGAAAAGTACTATTCTCAATATATTAGGTGGAATGGATACTACTACTAGTGGCGAAATATATGTGGATGAAAATAAAGTAAGCGGTTACAATTCAAAAGAATTGACTACCTATAGAAGGTATGATATTGGATTTGTATTTCAATTTTATAACTTAGTTCAGAATTTAACTGCTATTGAAAATATAGAACTAGCTACTGAGATATGTAAGGATCCGTTAGATCCAGAAAAAATATTAGAAGCAGTAGGATTAAAAGAAAGAAGAAATAATTTCCCAGCTCAATTATCAGGTGGAGAGCAACAGAGAGTAGCTATTGCTAGAGCACTTGCAAAAAATCCAAAGCTTTTATTATGTGATGAACCTACAGGTGCATTGGATTATAATACAGGAAAAGCTATTTTAAAACTTCTTCAAGACACAAATAAAGAGATAGGTATGACCATTGTAGTTATAACTCATAACCTTGCCATTACTCCAATGGGTGATAAGGTTATAAGAGTTAAAAATGGTAGAGTCCATAGTATTGTTAAAAATGACAATCCTACGCCAATAGAAAGGATTGAATGGTAGTTATGAAAAATACTTTGGTTAAGGATACCTTAAGGGAAATAAAAAAATCCTTGGGAAGATTTATTTCTATCTTTGCAATTATTACTTTAGGGGTAGCATTTTTTACAGGAATTAAAGCCTCAGCACCAGATATGAGACTAAGTGCAGATAAATATTATGATAATCAAAATTTTATGGATTTTACTGTGCTATCTACTTTAGGTTTAACTAAAGAAGATATAGGAGTCCTTAAATTAATACCTCAGGTACAAGGTGTTTTTCCTAGTCATTCAATGGATGTGATAACGAAACTTGACAATGGTGAATTAGTATTAAAAGTATTAAGCTTACCAACAGATAACCTTAATTCACAGAAAGAGGACTTTATAAATAGACCTCTATTAATTGAAGGAAGATTGCCTAGGAAATTTAATGAATGCGTAGTTGAGAAAGGTAAATTCAGCGAAACTGCATTACCCATAGGCTCTAAAATTAAAATTGAATCTGGTAGTGATAAAGATATAAAAGAGGAATTGGAAAATTATGAGTATACAGTGGTAGGATATGTGCAAAGCCCTATATATTTATCTCATGAAAAAGGAAGCAGTAGCATTGGAAGTGGAAAAGTAAATAACATAGTGATCATACCAGAAGAAAATTTTAAGCAGGATATTTATACAGAGGCATATTTAACAGTTAAAAATGCAAGAAGTGAATTCACCTATGGAGATAAATACTGGAACTTACTAAAACCTGTGGTGGAGGAAATTGAAGATATAGGAGAAAAGAGAGCTAAATTAAGATATGATGAAGTCATAGATGAAGCCAATAAGAAACTTTCATTAAGTAAGCAAGAATATATAGAAAAAAAAGGAAAAGCTGAAAGTGAATTGAAAAGAGCAGCAGAAGGAATAGAAAAAGCTAAGAGTGATGCTGATAATGGAGAAATAGCTTTAAAGAATAAGGAGAAAGAATTTCACTTAACAATTAATGCAGCTAAAGCAGAAATAAAAAGTGGTGAACAGCAGCTTTTAAAGCGTGAAGAAGAGTATGCTAAAAATTTAAAGGAGTTCAATGAGAAGAAACCATTAATAGAGACTCAACTTAAACAGGGAGAAGAAGCTATTAAAAATGGAGAAGAAGATATAGTAAAGCTACAAGGGTATATAGATGTATTAGAGAGTTCTTTACAGAATCCTAATATTACTGCTGAAGAGAAGATAAAAATAGAAACGGAAATTAAGGAAAAGGACCAAGGCTTAGTTATAGCACAAGATAGCTTAGAGAGATCTAAACAACAGGTACAAATAAATAAAATAGCTTTTGCTGAAGGGGAAGAAAAGTTAAAGATTGTTAGAAGTACCTTAGATTCTTCAAAAATAAAATTAGAACAAGAGAAGGAAAAACTTGATAGTGGAATAAAAACAGCAGAGAAAGAATTTAAAGAAGGTAGAGATGCTTTAGAACAAGGAAATATAGATATTAAAACAGGAGAAGAAAAATATAATAAATCTAAAAAGGAAGCTGAAGAGCAATTTGAAGATGCGGAAAGGAAAATTGTAAAAGCGGAAAATGATATTAAAAATATTAGTGAACCAAAGTGGTATGTATTAGATAGAGAGAAGAATTATAGCTATATGGATTATAAAGGAGCAGCTGATAGAGTTAATGCTATAGCACAAGTATTTCCAGTATTTTTCTTTTTAGTAGCTGCACTAGTATGCTTGACTACTATGACAAGAATGGTAGATGAACAACGAGTTAATATGGGAACTTTAAAAGCTCTTGGATATAGTAAAGGAGCCATTGCTTCTAAGTATATAATATATGCGGCAGTTGCTAGTCTGGCAGGGAGTATGTTAGGACTTGTCATAGGATTTACAGTGTTTCCTATAGTGATATTTAATGCCTATGGAATAATGTATAATGTGCCAGAAGTAGTGATAAATTTTAATGTTCCATATGCGGTAATAGGGACGTCAGTAGCAGTTCTTACTACTACTATGGCTGCTATATTTGCTTGCTACAAAGAATTGGTGGAAACTCCATCATTACTTATGAGACCTAAAGCACCTAAAGATGGAAAAAGAATACTTCTTGAAAGAGTTAATTTCTTATGGAAGAGATTTAGCTTTACTGAAAAAGTAACAGCAAGAAATATATTTAGATATAAGAAAAGATTTCTTATGACAGTTCTTGGAATATCAGGATGTACAGCTCTATTAGTTGCAGGGTTCGGGATAAAAGATTCTATAGAGATTATAGTAGATAAACAATTTGGTGAGATTTTTAAATATGACATGACTATAGGAATTGATGGGAAAGCTACTACAGTAGAACAAGAGAATATAGAAAAATATTTAAGTGATAATGAAGAAATCTCTAATCATATGTATGTACAAACCTTAAATTATAAAATCATAAAGGATAACAGTGAAAAGGAAATATCGTTAGTAGTTCCTAAGGAAGAAGATAAATTTAAGGAGTTTATTACGCTAAAGAATAGAAAATCTAAAGAAGAGATACCCTTGCCTAAAGATGGAGCTGTAATTACAGAAAAGCTTGCAACAGGATTAGATATTAAAGTTGGAGACACTATAACTTTAACTAATGATGATAAAGAAAATATGAAATTAGAGGTTAAAGGCATATCTGAAAACTATGTAAATCATTATATATATATATCTAATAAGTGTTTTGAAAAAAAATTAGGTTATAAACCAAAATTTAATGAAATAATAACTAAGCTTTCTAATCCTTCTATAGAGAAAGAAGCAAATATGTCTATGGAGATTATAAAGATACCTAAAGTTAAATCAGTGAACTTTAACACGGGAGTGAAAGATAATTTTCACAATATGATTTCTAGTCTTAACTATGTAATATTGGTAATGATTGTTTCAGCAGGGGCCCTCGCTTTTGTGGTACTGTATAACCTTACTAATGTTAATATCAGCGAGAGATTAAGGGAAATAGCAACTATTAAAGTTCTTGGATTTTATGATAAAGAAGTATCTGCATATGTGTATAGAGAGAATATTATATTAACTATTATTGGAATATTGACAGGGTTACTATTGGGGGTATTTCTTCATAAATTCATAATAGTAACATCAGAGATGGAAGCCTTTATGTTTGGAAGAAGCTTAGATGTAACCAGCTTTATGTATTCTTCAATGTTAACATTCTTATTTGCTATTTTAGTAAATACATCAATGTATTACAAGTTGAAAAATATACCAATGGTTGAATCTTTAAAATCTGTAGATTAATTGAGGCATATAAAATAACAAGACAAAGATTCTGAAGATATTTTATATGAAGCAAGGAAATACAGGGTTCAATAATAGAGTATTAGTAAGTTAAGTAAGAGAGGTATATAAATGAAAGAAATAACATATAAAAACAGGATAGAAGAGCTAAAAAAAGAAGAAGAAATCCATAAGCAGAAAAATAATTTTTATGTGGCACTTAGACTTATATGCTTTATAGGAGGCTTAGTATTTATATTTTCATTCTATAGATTACAAAACTATAGAATAATAGCTTTTATAACTATAATAATAGGGCTAATATTTTTATATTTAACCCAAAAGCATAGCATTATAAGATTGAAATTAGAAAGAATTAAAAAAAATATAGAATTAAATGAGGTTAGTATTAAGAGATATAACCATAATATTAAAGAATTAGATAATGGTAGTGACTTAATAGAAAACAACCATAGTTATATGGAGGATTTAGATATTCTGGGTGAGAACTCACTTTTTCAATGGATATGCTCAGCAGTGACACCCTTAGGAAGAGTTAGGCTTAAAGATACTCTAAGTGGAAAATCTCATGGTTCAAAAGAGGAGATATTACAAAGACAAATTGCCATTGAGGAATTAAGTGGAAAATATAGTTTTTATGAAGGATTTTTGGTAGAAGCCTTGATAGGAAAAGAAAAGTTTAAAGATCCTAAATCTTTGATTCAGTGGAGTAATGAAGTAGTCAATAAGTTTGCAAAGAAGACATGGTATTTAATAGCTAATATAAGTACACTTCTATTAATACTATCTGTAATGATTCGCTTTGTTTTTCCAAGCTTTTCATTTAATCTAAGTAAGATTATTATTGCTATAAATATAGGGCTTATACTTTTTGATATAAAAGATAGGAATGAGAATCTTCAAAAAATATTTATATATAAGAAGGATATTGAAAGATATGGCAATATATTAAGTTATTTTGAAGAGTCAACCTTTGATTCAAGTTATTTAAATAGCTTAAAAGAGGAGGTTTTCCATGGTGATGGAAGTAGTATAACCAAGAGAATAAGAGAATTTAGCAATATTGCTAATAATGTTGCAGATAGGGGAAATATTTTTTATTGGGTATTAAATATATTATTTCTTTGGGATTATAGGATAAATTACAAATTAGAAAGTTTTAAGGTGGCTAATGGAAAAAGTATAGAAGAAATGATAAATGTTATAGCTGAAATAGAATCCCTATTAAGTTTAAGTAATGTAAATAGAGATAACAGAGATTGGACTATACCTAAAATTGAGGATCAGAGTCTTGTTGTTGAGGGGGTTCAGCTTGGACATCCATTAATTTTTAATAATGCCATAACAAACAATATTAGCTTAAAGAAAAATAGAAAAATTTATCTTATTACAGGTTCTAATATGGCAGGTAAAAGCACTATGCTAAGAACCGTAGGAATAAACTTAGTTTTAGCCTATGTTGGTACTAGAGTTAAAGCAGAAAAATTTGATTGTAGTTTAATGAATATTTTTACCCTCATGAGAACAAGTGATAATTTGGAGGAGAGCATATCTTCTTTTTATGCTGAAATACTTAGGGTTAAGCAACTTATAGCGCTTTCTAAGGAAAGTAAACCTGTGTTCTTTTTGATAGATGAAATATTTAAAGGTACAAATTCAATGGATAGGCATATTGGAGCTAAGATGCTTATAAATCAATTGAGCAATAATTCAGTCCTGGGTATAGTTTCAACCCATGATTTAGAGTTAGGAGGCATTTCAGAGAGCAATCAGTATATAGAGAATCATCATTTTAGAGAGTATTATAAGGACGATAAATTATTTTTTGATTATAAATTAAGAGATGGTGTAAGTACAACTAGAAATGCACTATATTTAATGAAAATGGCAGGTATAGACATTAATATGTAACATAAATATAATATATGATTTATTCATTTAAAATGGGAAAATGGAGTAAAAGTCTATACAATGATTTCATATATTTTGTAATTATAAACTGTAACCTTATTATGAAATGAGGTTACAGTTTTATTTATATTATGTTAATTAAATTTTCATAACTTTTACAAACAATCTAAAAATTTTGATATAATTTAAATATAGTAAATTATTTTTGAATTTATTTTAAATATCTATGTAGGGAGGAATTAACTTTGATAGAAAAGCTTATTTTTATATTTATATCTTTTATTTTACTTATAGTTATTTACTTGAATTATAAATCAGAGGAAGAAAGAGATACTTTATTAAAATTAATAGGATATTTCATTCTCGGAGCTATTATATTAAAGTTTAATTGGATTCCCATACCTATAGGTATGTCATTATACATAATATTGTTCAAATCTAAAACAAATATGAATTTAAAGAGGATATCAGTTTGTTTAGTTTTTTTTATGATGTTGTATATTTTAATTATACCTAAAATTCAATATTGGAGTTTTGATAGGGTAATAGAGGTTGGAATATTAACAAAAAATATATACTTATTTAAAATAGAAAATGATTTCCAGTTGATTAAAGATAATATGAATTTTAATAAACAGGTTAAAATAAAAGATTTTTGTGTGGAATTTAAGAGAAATGGAGATATAGATAATTTGGAGTATGAATATATAAAGAAAGGCAAGGGGGAACTTATTGCCTATAAAGTTATAGCAGATTTTAAACGAGGAGTATATAAAATAAGTCCTAGGAAAATAAAACATATTGAAATTTACGATTCACTGATTGAGGAGGAGCATTTTTTCCAAGTATTTAATCAATTAGATATAGATAAAATAAGACCAAAAGGTGCATACAGGTCTTTTGGAATTGTATGTTCAGGAGAATATGGAAGTTGGTCTGTGAAAAAATGGAAAAACTATATAAATAAAAATGGAATCTTTGAGAGAGTAAAAGATGAGAACTTACCCGTAGAGGGATACGTATTTAATTTATGGGGAAATGAAGAACTTAGTCATAATATTATAGTTAGTTCACAAAATAAAGCATATATATTTTCAAATAGATAATAAAGATAGAAATATATAAATATATAAGAATAGTATTTGTGTTAGAGGATATTTTTATAAGTACAGATGTTATTATCTAGTACTTACTTTGGGTATCATTAATATAGGAGGGAGCTAAGTGAGTTTAAAAGATAGAATATTAGAGGCGCTAATTGAGATTGAGAAAAGCTTAAATCAAGGGGTAGCAGCTACAGATATAAGTGATAGATTAAATTTAAATAGAGCTAATGTAAGTAGAGTTTTAAATCAATTAGCTTTAGATAAAAAAATTGAAAAAATTCAAGGGAGGCCTGTCTTATTTAAACAAATAAAGAAAAATGAAATTTTACCAATAGAAGAATCTCTACAAAATGCATACAATATAGATAAAATCATTGGAGCAAAATATAGCTTACAATTGCCAATACAACAAGCAAAGGCAGCAATACTTTATCCCCCTTTTGGACTTCATACTTTATTATTAGGAGAAACGGGTGTAGGGAAATCTATGTTTGCAGAGCTGATGTACAGGTTTGCTATAGAGTCAAACACACTTAAAGCTGGAGCTCCTTTTATTTTATTCAATTGTGCAGATTATGCAGAAAATCCTCAACTTCTTATAGGACATATATTTGGAGTGAAGAAAGGTGCATATACTGGTGCTGATAGAGATAAAGATGGATTATTAAAAAAAGCTAATGGAGGAATGATATTTTTAGATGAGGTTCATAGGCTTTCTCCTCAAGGGCAAGAAATGTTATTCACATTTATTGATAAGGGGAGTTTTAGGCCCTTGGGTGACGCTGATAGTATTATTAATGTTTCAGTACAAATTATAGCAGCCACCACAGAAGAGCCAGAGTCATATTTATTAAAAACCTTTATAAGAAGAATACCTATGATTATAACCTTGCCCTCATTAATAAATAGAGGGTTAAAGGAAAAATATGCCCTTATAGAGATCTTTGTAAAAGAAGAGTCTAAGAGAGTTGGTAAGAGTATTTATATAAATAGAAATGCATTAACTTGCTTATTATTATATGATTGTATAGGGAATATTGGTCAGTTAAAAAGTGATATACAGCTATGCTGTGCTAGGGGATTCTTAAATTATAAATCTGGGAAAAAAGAATATATTATTATTACTCAAGAGGATTTGCCTAGATATGTTAAAAAGGGAATTTTAAAGGTCCAAGATAAAAGAGAAGAGATTAATAATATTTTAAAAAATGGTGGAGATATTCTAAGATTTCATTATGGAGAGAGTATAGATGATATAGAGGATATTAATGATAATGAGGAAGATTTTTATGACTCTATAGAGAAAAAACTATATGAGCTGAAAAGTAAGGGCATTGAAGAAGGAGAGATAAATCATATATTAGATATAGATCTTCAAGGTCATTTTGAAAAATATCTTAAAGATGCACATGAAAAAACCAAGAGATATGAAATACTAAAGTTAGTAGGAGAAGAGATTGTAGAAATAGTAGAGTATATATTAGACTATGCAAGTAAAAAGTTAAATAGAGTTTATAATGAAAATATATATTTTGCACTAGGCCTTCACTTAAATGGTAGTATAAAGAGAATAATAAATGGCAATAAGATATATAATCCCAAATTAAATTCTATTAGAGTAAATCATATTGACGAATTTTTTACGGCTATGGAAGTAGCTAAAGAAATTGATAAAAAATTTAATATAGAAACACCCCTAGATGAAATAGGATATTTAACCTTATTTTTATGTTATAATTCACCCGAATATAAGAGTATAGATAGTGAAGGTGTAGGGATTTTATTAATTCTTCATGGTAATTCCACAGCAACAAGTATGGCACAGGTAGCCAATAGTTTGGTGGGAATTAATTATGTAGTACCTATGGACATGTCACTTAGTATCAGTGCGGAACATATGTATAGTTTGGCTAAAGAAAGAGTACAAGCAATGAACCATAAAAGAGGAATATTACTTCTGGTAGATATGGGGTCTTTGGTAAATTTTGGAGATATGATTTATGAGGATACAGGTATAATAGTTAAAACTATTGATATGGTATCTACTCCAATGGTAATTGAAGCTTGTAGAAAAGCCATTTCTGGTAGAGATCTACAGGAAATATATCAGTGTTGTAAGGATATTAGTGGTATTAAGAAAATTCAAGTAAAAAAAACTGAAATGAAGAAAAAAAATATAATTTTAACAGCTTGCTTTACGGGAGAGGGAGCGGCAGAAAGACTGAAAAGGATTCTATTGGAAAAGTTAGATAACTATGATGATCTAGATATAATTGCAGTTAATATTCTTAATAGAAAAGAATTTTTAACAACTATCAATTATTATAGAGAAAAATATAAGCTTCTAGTAGTTGTAGGTACAATCCCTGTAGATATAGAGGATATTCCTTTTGTATCAGCTATTGAAATATTATCAGGACAAGGAATTAAAACCATTAAAAAAATAGTAGAAGGTGAGCATATCTATGATAATATAGCCTTAACTTTAAATAAACATTCAACTATTAAAGATGGATGGTTATTATTAGATAATGTACGAAATTTTATTGAAGAAATAAAAAGCTCTCTAAATATAAATATAAATTCAGAGGTAGAGATTGGAATAATACTTCACATATGCTTTATGATTGATAATATAAAAAATGGAAAAAAAAAGCAAGTGAAATCCATTGAAATAGATGAATATGAAAATAGGTATAGTAGAGAAATAGTTATTATAGAAGATTGTATAAGAACTATTGAGGAAATCTATGAAATACATGTGGATAAAATAGAATTAGTTTATTTAAGTAAAATGTTTCTGTGTAATAATGAAGAGAATAGCACACAGAAATAGACTGTGTAAAATAGTGTGTAATTTAATTTACACACTATTTATTTTTAAAACATATAAAAATATGAAAACATTTACCTAAAACCTAGGGAATTAGTTATTTCACCAAATTTGGAATTATATAAGAATATCCAAAAGTTGGCATGAACTTTGCTATATATATTTAGTGTAAGGAGGGTAGGTATGAAAAAATTAAATGTAACTGTAAAAAATAAAGCAGGATTACATGCACGACCAGCAGCAGCATTAGTTAACCTAACTCAGAATTTTAAGTCAGAGATATTTGTTGAGAAGGATGGAAGACGTGTAAGTGCTAAAAGCATAATAGGAGTTTTAAGCATAGGAGCATCTATGGGAGACATTATAGACGTAGAAGTTATTGGAGAGGACGAATTAGAAGCAGCAAATGCATTAGAGGAATTATTTAATAAGAAACTTGTAAATCAATGAATTATTTAAAGGAAAATCTAATAACAATACTATATATGTAATCTTAAATAGAGCATAGGTATTTTAAATATCTAAAGGAGAGATAGGTATGAAAAGAATTATGTTGGTATGTTGTGCAGGAATGTCTACTAGTCTTTTAGTAAAAAAGATGCAGGATGCTGCAGTACAAAAGGGAATTGAAGTAGAAATATTTGCAGTAGGAGAAGCAGAAGCTAAGGATCATGAAGATATTGATGTGGTATTATTAGGGCCGCAGGTTAGATATCTTTTAAGTAAGATGCAAAAGCTCATGGAACCAAAAGGAATTCCAGTGGGAGTGATTGACAGTATTTTATATGGGACCATGAATGGGGAAGCTGTATTAAAAAAAGCACTAGAAATTTAATGAAAATGTTCTTTAAAACTTAAGGAGGTTTATTTTAATGAAAGGACTAATTAATTTTTTAGAAAAGTATTTTGTTCCTGTTGCTGGTAAAATAGGAGCGCAGAGACATCTTGTAGCCATAAGAGATGGTTTTGTAGTTTTAATGCCACTTATTATTGCGGGTTCCATGGGTGTGTTAATTAATAATTTACCAATAAAGCCATATCAAAACTTTATGATTAAGGTTTTTGGAGATGGGTGGAGGGTTTTTGGTGACAACTTATGGGAAGGTGCATTTGGAATAATGTCTTTACTAGTTGTATGTACTATAGCCTACAACCTTGCGAAATCCTATAAAGGGGACGGAATATCTGCTGCTATGCTATCTCTTGCATCACTAATTATTATAATGGTAGGAACTCCAGATGGAGCAGGTATACCAACTCAGTGGACAGGATCTCTAGGATTATTTGTAGCTATATTTGTAGCTTTGATTGTTACAGAGATATTTGTGAGATTGGCTAGAAATAAACGGCTTGTTATTAAAATGCCAGATAATGTACCTCCAGCTGTTTCAAAATCTTTTGCAGCATTGCTCCCTGCAATGATTACATTAGCTATAATGAGCCTAGTTAAAATAATGCTTAGCGCTATTGGTATAGCTGATCTTCACCAAATAATATATGAAGCATTACAAGGTCCACTATCATCTATGGCAAATACCCTTTGGTCTGCAATTATTATAGCATTATTTAACCATTTATTCTGGTTCTTTGGATTACATGGATCCAACATATTAGAACCAGTTATGCAGTCGGTATATCTGCCAGCACTAGATGCAAATGCTAAAGCAGTTGCAGCAGGATTACAAGCAACTAATATCGTTACTAAACCTTTCTTTGACTGTTTTGTTTATATGGGTGGATCAGGAGCTACCATTTGTTTAATAATTGCCATTTATATAGCATCTAGAAGAAAACATTATAAAAACATGGCAGCACTTTCTAATGGACCAGGATTATTTAATATCAATGAACCATTAGTTTATGGTATGCCAATAGTGCTAAATCCGGTATTTTTTATTCCTTTTATATTAACACCAGTGATTCTTACAATAGTTAGTTATTTAGCTATTGCTTCGCATATAGTACCTCCAACTATAGTTATGGTTCCTTGGACAACACCACCAATATTAAGTGGATTTTTTGCAACAGGATCAATTATGGGGTCGGTACTGCAGATTGTAAATCTAGCTATAGGAATACTAATTTATATACCTTTTATAAAAATGGCTGAAAGAATAGAAGGAGATAAAGAGATAGCAATAGGTAAAGTAGATAATAATTTAAGCAATTAAAGTTTATGTGATTATGCATGGTACTTAGTTTAGCATCATGCATAATTCCTAATATACTAATTAGATTTATATATAAATTGTACATATAAAAGATAATTTTGAATTTGGAGGAGAATATGAAAGGGATTAAACTTACAGTAATAGGAGGAGGCAGTAGCTATACTCCAGAATTAATAGATGGAATAATAAAGAGAAAGCAAGAGCTTCCTATAAGTGAAATATGCCTAGTAGATATTCAAGAAGGAGTTCATAAGCAAAATATTATAGCTAATCTTGCAGAAAGAATGTTAATTCATAGTGGATTAGATATAAAGGTTACATCTTCAATTAATCGAAGAGAGAGTATAAAAAATGCTGATTTTGTTCTTACACAATTTAGAGTTGGAGGATTAAGAGTAAGGGAGAAAGATGAGGTAATTCCTTTAAAGAATGGATTGATTGGCCAGGAAACTACTGGTGCAGGAGGCTTTGCAAAGGCACTTAGAACTATACCAGTAATACTAGATATATGTAAGGACATTGAAGAATTAGCGCCCAATGCATGGCTTATAAATTTCACAAATCCAGCAGGTATTATAACAGAAGCAATAATAAAACATACTAAGGTAAAAACTATAGGGCTATGCAATGTACCTATTACTATGAAAAATAATATTGCTAAGATACTTGATGTAGATAATAATAGAGTAAAAATAGATTTTATTGGACTTAATCATATGGTATATGGTAAAGACGTTTACTTAGATAATGAGATTGTTACAGATAGAGTTATAAAATTACTTTGTGACGGGGCTAGTATAAATATGAAAAATACTCCAGATTTAAATTGGGATGTGGAACTATTAAGAAGCTTAAACCTAATACCGTGTCCGTATCATAAATATTTCTATATGAGAGAGAAAATTTTAAAGGAAGAATTGATAGCATATTCAAAAGGTGAAGGAACTAGAGCTAAACAGGTTATGGAAATAGAAGATAAGTTGTTTAAAATTTATGAAAATATAAATTTGAAGGAAAAACCTATAGAGTTAGAGAAGAGAGGTGGAGCAAATTATTCTGAGGCGGCTATTTCCTTAATCTCAGCTGTTTTTAATGATAAAAATGAGATTCATACAGTAAATGTAGAAAATGGAGGAGCTATTTCTAATTTGTCCAGAGAGGTAGTTGTTGAAGTAAATTGTATTGTAAATAAACTAGGAGCTTTTCCTATAGTTTTAGGAGAATTACCTGTAGAGATTATTGGGTTAGTTAGCCAAGTTAAAGCCTATGAAGAATTAACAGTAGAAGCTGGTGTTAAGGGAGATTATAAAAAGGGACTTATGGCATTAATTAATAATCCTCTAGTAGGTGATATAGAAGTCAGTAAAAAAGTATTTAAAGACATTTTAAATGAAAACAAAGAATACCTACCTCAGTTTAAATTAGAAATGAATTTAAATCATAGATGAGGTCATAAGGAGGAATAAAAAATGGAAGAAATAATCTTTATGCTAATATCCTGTGGAGGAGAAGCAAGAAGTCTTTCCATGGAAGCAATATACTATGCAAAGGAAGGAAATTTTTTAGAAGCAGAAAAATGCCTGAAAAGTGCAGAGGATAAACTACAAGAAGCTCATGTAGGACAGACAAAGTTAATACAATCAGAAGCTCAGGATAATAAGATAGAAATGTCATTATTAATGGTACATGCTCAGGACCATTTAATGAATGCAATTACGACTAGAGATTTAGCCAGTGAAATGGTAGAAATGTATAAAAGATTTCTATAAAATATTTATGAATATATGGAGGTATAGCTATGAAATCCTTAGGAGTTTCAATTTATTTAGGGCACGGAGGGGTAAATAAATATAAGGAATATTTAGATATGGCAGCTGACTATGGATTTACAAGAGTATTCACATGTTTATTATCCTTAGGAGATAATTTAGAGAAAACCTTAAAGGAATTTAGTGAAATAATGAAAATTGCAAGAGACCTAGGGATGGAAGTTATAGCAGATGTAGATTCAAGTATTTTTAAAAAACTGAATTTAGATTATAAAGACTTAAGCTTCTTTTCTAGTTTGGGATTAAGTGGTATAAGGCTTGACTTAGGATTTACAGGAAATGAAGAATCTATCATGAGCTTTAATCCAAATAATTTAAAAACAGAAATAAACATGAGTAATGGAACAAAGTACTTAGATAATATTTTAAGTTATTGTCCTAAAAAAGATAATATTATAGGGTGTCATAATTTTTATCCTCATAGATATACGGGATTATCCAGAAGTCATTTTATAAAATCTTCGAAGCAATATAAAGAAAAAGGAATTCGTACAGCAGCATTTGTATCATCGAATACCTGTAATATAGGACCATGGAATGTCTCAGAAGGATTATGTACTTTGGAAGAGCATAGATTTTTACCTATAGAAGTGCAAGCAAAGGATTTGTTTAACACGGGCTTTATTGATGATGTAATTATAGCTAATTGTTTTGCATCAGAGGAAGAGCTCAAAAAATTAAGTGAAGTAAACAGAGATATGCTTACACTTAAAGTGAAAATTTTAAATCAGGTTCCAGAAATTCAAAAAAAAATAGTTTTGCAGGAAGAACATTTTAATAGAGGAGATGTATCAGAATATATGATAAGATCTACTGAAAGCAGAGTTAAATATAAAGGATGCATTTTTGAGCTCTTTAATAGTAACTCAATAAGAAGAGGAAATGTTCTAATAGAGAGTTCTTTATATGAAAGATATAGTGGAGAATTACAGATTGCATTAAAGGATATGGATAACAGTGGTAGAACTAATATAGTAGGCAACATAATAGAGGAGGAAGTTTATTTACTAGATTATATAAAACCATGGCAAAAATTTAAATTTGAAGAGAGCAAGTAAGGACTATTTTAAATTCGGATAGCGCTAGGGGTGAAGAAGTATGAAGGGAATAGGAGCATCAAAGGGTATTGCGGTAGGTAAAATAATTATAAAGAAAAATTATATAGAGGTAGAAAAACAGAAGGTTGAAGATTACAATAAAGAAATTTTAAATCTTAAGAATGCTATAGATAGAGCTATATTGGAAATAGAGGAACTAATTAGATATGCAGAAAGTGAATTGAAGGATGAGGAGTTGCAAATTTTTCAAGCACATATACACATACTTAAGGATAGAGAGTTTATATATCCTATGGAGCAAAAGATAAAAGAAGATAAGGTAAATGCTCCATGGGCAGTGAAAGAAGTTACAGATAATTTAATAAATATGTTTAGTTCTCTATCAGATGAATATTTAAGAGAAAGAAGTAATGACATTGTAGATGTATCTAATAGAATATTAAGCTTATTGCTAAATGTTAAAGACATAGATTATAAAAAAATACAATCTCCATTTATATTAATAGCTAAAGATTTAACACCATCAGAAACTGTTAAATTACCAAAGGATAATTTAGTGGGCTTTATTACTGAGGAAGGTGGATATACTTCTCATGTATCAATTTTAGCTAAAATACTTGAAATTCCAGCTATAGTTGGGGTGAAAGATATAATTTCTAGAGTAAAGGATGGAATGATACTTGGCATGGATGGAGATAGTGGAGAAATATTTATTAATCCAGATGAAGAGATTTTAAGCTTACTAGAAAATAAGAAGAAAGAATTTGAGAGTATTACCTTAAGAAATAAGGGATTTATAGGAGCTAAATCATTTTCAAGTGATGGTAAGCACTTTAATATAGTATGTAATATAGGATCTACAAATCATACGAAGGACGTCATAAAATATGATGGAGAGGGTATAGGACTGTTAAGAAGTGAATTTTTATATATGGATAGAGAGTCCGCACCCACAGAAGAAGAACAATTTAATATTTATAAACAGATTATAATGGATATGAATACTAAACCTGTAACTATAAGAACCTTAGATGTTGGTGGGGATAAAAAAATACCTTATTTGAATATTCCAAAGGAAGAGAATCCATTTTTGGGATATAGAGCCATAAGATATTGTTTAAATGAAAAGTCAATATTAAAAATTCAGATTAGAGCAATATTAAGGGCAAGTTCATTTGGTAAAGCTAGGATAATGTTTCCTATGATTTCAACTTTAAATGAGCTTTTAATGGCTAAAGAAATTTTAGAGGAATGCAAAGAGGAATTAAAAAGAGAGAATCTAAAATATGATGAACATATAGAGATAGGAATTATGATAGAAACACCAGCAGCAGCACTAATTTCAGATATATTAGCCAAAGAAGTAGATTTCTTTAGTATTGGAACTAATGATTTAATACAATATACCATTGCTGTTGATAGATTGAATTTAAAGGTATCAAATCTATATACCCCGTATAATCCTTCTGTGCTAAGACTTATAAATATGATTATAAAAAATGGGCACAGGCAGGGAATAGAAGTTGGGATGTGTGGAGAAGCAGCAGGGGATATTAAATTATTACCAGTATTTATGGGGATGGGGTTAGATGAATTTAGTGTTATACCATCTCTAGTTTTAAATATAAGAAGAAAAATAAGTGAGGTTTCTATAAGTCAATGTGAAGAATTAGTTGATAAAGTTTTAATGGTAAGGACATCTCAAGAAATAGAGAATATGCTAGATATATAAATTTGAATACCATAATAAAATCCCCTTATACACTAATTAATTTAATTAGTGTATTTTTTAGATTTACTATAAGTATAAAGATATATTATATTACCAATACTAAGTTTAAAATTAATTTAGGAGGGGATATAATGGCATTATTGCGTTGTTGTGTCCAAGAATGTATAAATAATAAATCTAATTATTGTTCCTTAGAAGTAATAACAGTAGGGGGAGCTACTACTTATCAATCAGATGGAACAAGCTGCGAAAGCTTTATTAATAAAGAAAAGGCTTTAGTAAATAACATGGTGGAAGGAAATCCTTACATAGACATTACATGTAGAGCAAAAAATTGTATTTACAATATGGAGTTAAAATGTATTGCAAATAGTGTTGACATAGGGGGATATACATCTGAAACAAGTGATGAAACTCAGTGTGCTACTTTTAACTATAAATAAATGTTGAATTTAGAATTTAGAATTGTGGAGAAATCTTCATAGAAGTTTTAAATGAAAACTTTATCCGTTAAAAACTCTGAAAAGCTTCTTCCATAATTCTAAATTCTACATTATACATTCTACATTAGAATTTTTTTATCGTCGTTTGGTTGAAGTTTTTTATTTAAGCATTCATTATATATCTTATTCAAAGGTGCCAAACACCTTAGGAGCTTTATTTTCAACTAATACATTTCCCTTAGCAATTACAGTGTTAATTGTAAAATCTTCTTCATTAATTAATACCAAATCTGCATCATAATCAACTTCAATAATACCTTTAGCTTTCAATTTAAGAATTTTAGCAGGATTAGAAGTAATAACCTTAAGAGCTATTTCTAAAGGAACATCATAGTCTAAAACTGCACTACGAACTTCTTCAAATAAGGAAGTAACCATACCTACACGAAGGCCTATACATTCCTTTTTAGAATTAAACATCGGTAGGCTACCTTGACCATCTGAAGAAAAGGTTATATTATCTATAGGCACATCATTGTCTAAGGATATTTTTAATGCTTTACAAGCCCTAACTTCTCCTTCTTCCCAAAATAGAGGATCTGAACTTGTAGTAAAATCTATATAACCGCCATTTATAGCATATTTTATAGCATCCTCAAAGAGATAAGGGTTTCTATTTGTATGGGTAGGTAAAAATTGAGTTATAGGTATTTCAGTATTCTCTATAATTTCTAGTAAAGGAGTTAACATATTTTTTCCATCTCCAAGATGTATATTTATAACTCCAGCTTTATTAGATAGTATTCCACCAACTCGTACATCACTAACCATTTTAGTTAATTCTTCAATTGAAGGATTAGAACTTCTATGGTCGGATATGGCCACCTCACCAGCACCTATAACTTTATCAATACATATAATATCCTTCATTATATCTCCAGTAACTGTAGTGAGCGGTAATCTATAAGAGCCTGAATAGATATATGTGGAGATACCTTCTTCTTCTAAGCCACGAGCTTTCGCAAGAAGAGAAGTCATAGAACGGGTTATACCATCAGTACCCAGACATCCAACTACAGTAGTAACTCCACCCAGGGTAATATTTGTGAGGGTAATTTCAGGTGTGCGACTCTTAAAGCCACCTTCACCACCACCACCTAAAATATGTACATGACTATCTATAAATCCTGGGGTCAAAATTTTATTATTCCCATCTATGATTTCAATAGGTATATTCCAATCTTTGGGGATTTGGATGTCATCTTCAATATGAGAAATCTTGTTTCCAGTTAATAAAACATCTTTAATTCCTAGGAATTCTGGAGCATAAATTTTTGCTTTTTTTATAAGTTTTATCATTTCTTCACCCCTTAAAATATAATGTATGGTAGTTTGTATAAAGGACAGGTTTTGTCCTGTCCTTTATACAAATTATTAAAAGCCAATTATAACAGCCACAATTATAGCTACAGTACCAAAGGCAAAGAAGAAGCCTTGCATTTTAATTTGCCATTTAGCCCATTTAGCCCAATCAATTTTAGCTATACCAAGAACACCCATTAAGCTAGCAGAAGTTGGCACAATAGCATCAGCAAATCCTGCACCTAATTGGAAGGTAAGGCAAGAAACTTGTCTAGAAACCCCAACGATATCAGATAATGGAGCTAGAATCGGCATGGTTAAGGCAGCTTGACCTGAACCTGATGGTACAAAGAAATTAAATAGTGTTTGGAATATATACATAAATATAGCTGAAATTGCTGCAGGAAGTGAACCTAATGCATTACCTACAGAATGTAAAATTGTATTTAAAGTATTAAATTCAGAGGCACTAGAACCACCAAGAGCCAAAAGGATACCTTTAGCCATACCTACAACAATGGCAGCACCAACTAAATCTCCAGCTCCACTTTGAAAAGAAGAGCCTATATCATTAATTTTCATATTGTTAAGTTTAAATATTACGCCTATAATAGCTGAAATTAAACCCATTACGAAGAATTGAGAAGCTATTTCAGGAATATAATAACCTTGTTTAGTTACACCCCAAATTATCCAAATTATTGAAAGTAAAATAGTTAGAAGAACAAGTTTATGTCCTAGATTAAACTCAATTTTTTCTACAGTAGCAGAAATGTTTCTTCTGAAAAACTCATCAGTATCATAAACAATCGATGCTTGTGGATTTTTCTTTATTTTCTTTGCATATATCATCAGGTATGTTGCACCTGCTGCTGTTATAATACACCATAGAGCTATTCTAAAACCAGCTCCAGAAAGTACTGGAACCCCAGCTATACCTTGAGCAATGGCTATACCAAATGGGTTCATCCAAGAAGTAGCATTTCCCACTTGACATGAAACATAGGTTATACTTACTCCAACTAGTGAGTCATAGCCCATAGCTATAACAAAAGGAATTACAATCATTGCAAAAGGAATTGCTTCCTCAGACATTCCAAAAACTGCTCCACCTAGCGAAAATAGTACAAATAGAAATGGGATAGCTAAAGATTCCTTTCCTTTAGTGATATTAATAAAGGCGTGAATACCAGCGTCAACAGCTCCAGTTCTCATTACCATTCCAAAAGCTCCACCTATAACTAAAATAAATGCAACGATGCCAACGGCAGAACCGTTTTTGTCTCCAGTAACTAATCCCTCGAATACATAGTTTAATACACCGAACCCTTTAAAATCATCTGTACCCCAAAGATTTGCACTTATAGTTTCTTTTTTACTTGTATCATAAACAGTATCTTTATAAAGTATGTAGATTATAGGTTCAGTAATACCAGCATTAGCTAATGATTCTTCATTCCAGGTATTTACGTCAGTATTTAATAATTCTTCGATTAAAGCTTTGTCTAAGCCTAATTCTTTAAGTTGACTTTCGTCTTTAATAAGTAGTTCAAGATTAGATTTTAATTTTTCTTCATCCAAATCATATTTATACCTAAAGGTATCCGTCATTAAAACTGTTCTTGATTTTGTCTGACCATCGTTAGTTTCCCATTGAATATCATGAGTATCGTATTTACCCACAGGTATTACAAAGGTTAAAAACCAACAGAATAGAACTACGAAAAATATTATTACATAAGTATGAGGCATGGTAATGGTTTTTTTCTTTTTAGTTTTATTTAGCATAAAAACTCCTCCTTAAATCTTTACAATTAGTTAGAGCAATTTCAATGCCAATTATGCAAATAAATTAAAAAAAATTTATGAATATAGTAAATAATATATGAAAGCAACAAATAAAATAACTTATAGTATAATTATTAAATATCTATAATAATTAAGGAATTGTAAAATCCATGATGAATTAATAGTTTAAGAAGATGAATATAGGGTGTTATAGGTTGTGAAAACAACCTATAACACCCTGAAAAAATTATACATCCAAATAACTATTTATTAAGAAATCCACTCCTTTTGAAGTAATACTAGTTCCAGATTTACCACGCTTTTTATCAATATATCCGAGGGTAGATAAATAATCTAATCTACTTCTAATCATTTGGTCACTAAGGTGTATGTTTAAGGAGTTCAGATAATTAAGTATTTTTGTTCTACTACCTTTTTCACCATTTTTATTAATAGAATATAGAGCTTTAAGTATATAAATATAATCTATCCTAATATTATTAGTGATAACATCTTCTTCATTAGTATCATCAATGATATTTATATTTTCATGAAAAAAGCTTTCTTCTGGAAGATCAGAGAGTTTTATTTCTTTACCATCACATACTGTCAGCATATAATCGAGAGTATTTTTTAATTCTCTAACATTACCATTAAAGGGGTATTTAATTAAGCTTCGTTTAACATCTTCATTTAAAGAAATATGTTCTTTTCCTTCTAGTCTAAGAAAGTATTCTACTAGAGGTAATATATCTTCTTTTCGCTTTTCTAGAGGTGGAAGTTTTAGATATAGGACCTTAAGCCTATGATAGAGATCAGATCTAAACTTTTTCTCTTCAACTAATTTTCTTAGATTTTGGTTAGTAGCAGCTATAACTCTTATATTTACATGGATTATTTTATTGCCACCCACAGGCATAATCTCTTTTTCCTGAAGAACTCTTAAAAGCCTTGATTGAATTCTAGGAGAAATGTCTCCAATCTCATCTAAAAATATGGTTCCGCCTTCTGCTTGTTCAAATATACCTGCTTTTCCTCCCTTTATAGCACCTGTAAAAGCACCTTCTTCATAGCCGAACAATTCACTTTCAACTAAGTTTTCAGATAAGGAAGAAAAATTAACAGCTACGAAGGGGGAGTCTTTCCTAGAGGAATTATTATGGATAGAAGAAGCGAAAAGTTCTTTTCCTGTGCCACTATCACCTTCTATCAAAACGGTTAAATCAGTACTAGAAAATTTTTTAGCTATTCCTTTAGTTTTTACAATTTCGTCACTAATACCTATAATATCTTTAAAGATATATTTACCAAAGTACCCTTTGTTATAAATATCTTTTTTAAAGGATTTTTCATCCATAAGTTCATCTAAACCATGTTTAAAGATTACAACCTTTAGATTATTTTCCTCTACATGTAAGAATGATATATGAACTTGTTCTCCTCGTATATCAATATAAGTGCTTTCTTTTCCCATACTATTTTTAATAAAGTCATATAGTTCCCTATCTCTTATTATAGAATTAATGTTGCTACCAATAATATTAGTTTTCTTAATGCCTAATAAAATCTTTAAATTTTCATTAAAAACTGTAATAATTCCCTCATTATTAAAAGCTAAGATACCTTCATTAACATTATCCATTATTTTAATAATATTATCATATGCCTGAGTTTTTTCTCTTGATATTTCATCCAATAGCTTCCCCATGTTAACTATTTTACTTAAATACATTTCAGATATACTTCCCCATGTTTTTTCAAATGCATTTAAGAACTTAAGGATTTCCGATATGGTAGTCATGTCAATTAGTCTAGGACCTATATTTATTTTATTAGGTATAAATTTGGGAATTAATTCTGTTTCTCCTGGAGAAACTGCATATTTAATTTCTTTATTGAAGATACATCCAGGATAATAAGGAATAAAATTATAATTAGTTATTCCTAATTTTTTTAACCATTCAATGCATTCTAAGGAAGTTTCAACACAATCATTTACAAAGAGTATGGTTTCTCCATTAGGTATGTATAGTAATTTTTCTATTTCACTATAATTTATGATTCGCTTAGCAACTATAATAGGGCATCCAGTTTCCATATATTTAAGAGCATCTTCTAAAATTAAATCCGTGGATACAATTATTAAATCTGCATTAATTTTGTGGTCTAAGCCTTCATCTATAGCAAAACCATAAATATTAGCAAAGGAACCTATATAATCTTCTAATTGACTCAGCAATGTAATCTTAGTGCCTTTTGTACCAGCGATTAAAGCTACAATCTTTTTATTCAAATTAATACACCTGCCTTTATATAGATACTCTTATTATTGAAAATATAATTATACTATAGAATGGAGAGTATGAGTTATAAAAATTCTTATTAAAAAATATTATAATAAGTAATTACTTTGGTAGGTTATATTTTAAAATAGTATTGAAAATGACTGCAATAGTAATGGCATGCAGTCATTTTAAGGTTTATTTAAATATAATACTTATTTCCTTTAGCATCTTCCTGATCTCAATATTTTGAGGACAATGGCTCTCACATTGACCACACTCAACACAATTGTGAGCCTTTTCACTTTCCGCTAAATTATTATGATAGAATTTCTTAAAGCCTTCTAAATCTTCAAATAAAGAGGCATCATTTAAAAGCTCGAAGCAACTAGGAATATCAACGCCGGTTGGGCAAGGCATACAATACTTACAGCCTGTACAATTAACCTTGATTTTAGATAAATATTTATCTCTTACCAAGGATATTAAATTTTTTTCATCCTCAGTTAAGCAATTAGGGAGAGTAGTTTCTGCTATAGAAACATTTTCTTCAACCTGATCAATAGAATTCATGCCACTAAGAACCACATCTATTCTTTCATCATCCCAAAGAAATTTTAATGCCCATTCTGCAGGAGTCCTTTTTACATTAGAAGTATTCCAGAGTTTTTGAATATCATCAGGTATAGAGTGAGCTAGACGTCCTCCTCTAAGAGGTTCCATTATAGCTATACCAAGTCCTTTATTCCTTGCATATTCTAGACCTTCAGCACCTGCTTGATAATTTATATCTAAGAAATTATATTGAATTTGACAGAATTCCCAGGGATAAGCATCCACAATTTCTTTAAAAACCTCTAGTTTATCATGGAAAGAAAAACCTATATGTTTAACCCTTCCATCCCTTTTTATGGTATCCAAAAATTCAAAAAGTCCATTAGTGATAAGGTTTTCCCAAAAATTTTTATTAAGTGCATGAACTAGATAAAAGTCTATATAGTTTGTCTGTAATTTTTCTAATTGTTCATTTAAGTATTTATCCATATCTTCTCTAGAATTAATAAGCCAACTAGGAAGCTTAGTAGCAATAAGAACCTTATCCCTGCAATTATGTTTTGCAAGAAATTCTCCTAAAAAGTCTTCGGATTCTTCATTGTGATAGGGATAAGCTGTATCTAGATAAGTTATTCCCTTATCAATAGCATATTTTAGAATTTCTCCAGATTTCTCTCTATCAATTTTATTATTTATAGTAGGTAATCTCATAAGTCCAAAGCTAAGTACGGATATTTTTTCATTAGTTTTACCATATACTCTAAATTGCATTTATATCACCTCACTATTATTCATATAAAATATTATAACATTAAATGTTTTTATAGGATATAAATAGTAGTATAATTTCACTAGAGTATAAAAATAAAGGGGGAGTACTATGGCAACTTGGATTGCACATTTAAGAGTAGCAGAGAATTTATTAAATAGAGGATTAGATTATCAGAAAAGAGCTTTTACTGTTGGAAACATAGGACCAGATTCAGGAGTACCTAATGAAAACTATAGTAATTTTAATCCGCCGAAAAAGATTACACATTGGCAAGATGATAAAAATTATATAGATCCTGAAGGCTTTTGGAATAAGTATATACTCAACGATAAATTTAATGAAGATGAGGAATATAGCGCTTTTGTTATGGGATATTATGTTCACTTATTAACAGATATAGAGTGGAGTAAGCTTTATAGTGAAAAAAAGAAAGAGCTATTATATAATGAGGGACTAAAGAAGGATAAAAATTTTATTTGGACGATAAAAAAAGATTGGTATGGATTAGATTATCTGTACTTAGAAAAAAATCCTAAATGTATTTTTAATGAGACCTTCAAAAATATTGAAAAAGTACCAGATTATTTAGATTATTTTCCAGCAGGAGCCTTTACTCTCCAAGTAAATAGCATAAAAGATTATTACTTAGGAGAGAACAATGAAACTAAGAAAGATTTTATGTATTTGACTGAGAGAGAAATGGATAAATTTATAGAAGTAGCTACTGATAAAATAGAAGAAATAATTAGAAATAAGATAGGTGTAACATTTAAATAAAATGTGAAGTAAATTATTTAGGTAAGGGCAACCGTAGGTTGCAGGTAAGGAGTGCCTTTGGCACAGGTAAGGCGTTCGCTTCACTCACATGTGAAGGTAGCTTTTGCATAGGCAAAAGCAGTTATATTGCGCATTTGTCGCTTTAAAATGTAAAATCAGCTTTGCTGATTTTACACTTTTCCTGCAACCTTCGGTTGCTCCTTACCTGTCACGAAGTGACGCCTTACCACGAACGCAGTGAGTATTTACCTATGCCTACGGCACCTTTACCTAAAATAAATTGCTTCACAATTTATTTAAATGCTGGTTTACAGATAAACTCTTGTATTTTAGTATCAAGTATATTACTGGCATGAGCAGTTTTAATTATGATTGCAGTGTCTGCGCCATAATGAGTTCCTCCAATAGCTACAACTGGTTCCATATAGGGAATTAAACCACTGTCTACAGCCATAACTGCAACTTCTACTGCAACTTTTGTGCCTTGACCAAACATTCTTAGAGTATTAGCCATAACTTCTATGGGAGATATCCCATTAAAACTTCTAGAAAGACTTCTTTCTGCACCACTTAGTACATGAGTAGTAGAGAGAACGGATATGCCAACGTTCATTAATTCTTGCCTTTTCTCATTAGATATTTCATTTTCTCCAGGAGATTTAAAGCCATAGGCATGGGTTACGCACACTACTTTTATATCTTTTACATTCTTAAAAAATTCCGCAGAAGTACCACTATTAGAAGCAACCACTATATATTTAATGCCTCTTTCTTTTGCTACCTTTAGAGCTAACTCTAAAGTGCGCTGAGTATTTTCATTACCTGGTTTATCAAAATACATATATAATATCCTCCTAACCTTAATTATAATTACATTATACCTTAAAAATGTATTGTAGGAATCAATAAATATATATAGAAGAATAATATGGATTAATGGGAAAATATTATCTATAATTTAATTAGTAGTTCATAAGAGAGGATGCGTACAATATGAAAGAATTTTGTTTTAAGAAGAGTGAAGCATACATAATAATGATTTTCTGCATTATACCTATATGTATATGTATCTTTTTTGGCTATGATTTAATTTATGGATTTGTAGCATCAATTTTAATTTCTTCACTTGTTGCTATAAAGAAGGGGTATGGAATTAAAGTAATAGGAAATATGGTTTTTAAAGGAATACGGGAGTGTAAAAGTTTATATTTATTAATTTTACTTATAGGAGCTAACGTATCTTTATGGCTTTCATCAGGAGTTGTACCAGCTATAATATATTATGGACTTCAATATATGCAAGGAATGAACTTTCTTTTTATCGCTTTTTTATTAGTAGCTGTAAGTTCAATTTTTATGGGAACAGCGGTAGGCACCATCAGTACTATAGGTCTCGCCTTATTAGGAATAGGAAAAGGCTTTGGAGTTCCAGCGCATGTTTTAGTTGGAACAATTGTATCTGGAGCATTTATAGCTGATAAGATATCACCTATATCAGGACTTTTAAATCTAACCTTAGTATCTACAGAGACTAAGTATAAAGATACTTTAAGAACTATGCTAATAACAATTATTCCAACAATTCTAATCACAGCTGTAATATATTATTTTATTGGAAATAACTATGGAAATATAGTTACAGGGAATCATAATATAAATGAACTTGTTTTATCAATAGATGATACCTTTTATATTTCTCCCTATTTATTAGCTATACCTTTAATCATAGTATTATTATGTGTTAGTGGAGTTAAGGCTATAAATTCAATACTTGTGGGGGCACTAGCAAGCATTACTATTTCTATAGTATTTCAGAACGTGGATATTGTAGAATTGCTTAAATATATTTTATTAGGATACCAAATAAATACTTCATCAGCTTTATTGAATGATATTTTAATAAGTGGAGGAGTGATATCTATGGTATCTGTTGTATTGGTAGTTATGGGAGCCATTGCATTAAGTAGCATATTAGAAGGTATTGGAATAATTAAATGTATCATGGAAGAGTTTATAAGAAGTATTAAAGATAGATTTCAGCTTATATTTAAGACTGCATCTATTAGTAGTATATTAACATTGGTAACCTGTGACCAAACATTAGGTATTGTGCTAGTGGGAAGATTATTAAAGGACAAGTATAGAGAGTTAGAGGTTAATAGGGAAGTTATGGCGAGAACTATATCGGATTCAGGAACCATTATTGCACCATTGATACCTTGGAATGTAAATGCAATAATTATTACAACGGTTACAGGAATAGGATGTGTACAATATTTTCCTTATGCTATTTTATGCTTTATATGTCCTATTATAATGATGATAAATTTACTAGGTAAAGAAAATATAAATATTAATATAGATAAGGATGTTTAATTATTAAATTTATTGACTTTGTTCTAAATCATTGTTGAGTCTAGAACTATATATTATTGGGAAGCAGATCATTTGCAGGAAGATTAAAATATGAGCTAGATATAAAAAAGATTAGAAAATTAGGATTTTCTAATCTTTTTTATTGCGCGAATGTTAATAAATTAACTAAATGTTAATTATAGATATTATACATAATTAGAAATTTTTATAATAAATATATGAAATATCTTAAAATACAAGAAAAGATAAGTTTAATTCCAATAAAAATTATATATAAATTAATATAAATGAGTTTAAAGATAAGTTATATGGATTATTTGTAAAAATATTGAATATAAATATAAAAACAGAATGTAATCCAGTTAACAAATATTTAATATTCTCTTCATACCTGAAAATATATTAGAGTTCAATAAGGAAATTTCAAATAAAAGCTTATATGCTATTGCTCCATTAATTATTTTACTTATATTTAAATTTTAAATATAAATATTTATATTAAGAAAGGGGGGAGCTTTCATATACATCATTAATAATGATGTAATATGGAGCAGTATAATGGAAAGAAATTTATCAAAAAACACACCTAATCCTCAGCGTGAAAACTGGGGAACGAAGATTGGACTTATTTTAGCTATGGCAGGAAATGCTGTTGGTCTAGGAAACTTTTGGAGATTTCCTTATCAAGCAGCACAAAACGGTGGAGGAGCTTTCATGGTTCCCTATATTGCAGCATTACTAATAGTGGGTATTCCATTAATGTTAGTAGAGTGGATGCAAGGAAGATATGGAGGTAAATATGGACACGGTACACTTGGCTATATGATTTATCTACAGTCAAGAGATAAACTTAAACCTAAAAGGGCAATCATAATAGGTTCTATTGTAGGCGCATTTGTTATTGGAGTAACAGTACTTGTTAATTCTTATTATAACCATATTATTGGATGGACTCTTGGATACAGCTTTTTAACAGCTACTGGAGCATACATGGATCCCGCGATACAAGGAGGAAAATTTTTCGTAGATTATATTCAAAATCCTGTATGCGTATTTACCTTTTGGTTAATTGCATTATGTTGCTTAGCTTTTGCAGTAACAAGAGGCATACAAAAGGGAATAGAAGCTTGGGCTAAATTTATGATGCCATTACTTTATTTATTTGGATTTATATTGATGTTTAAGGTCTTCACCTTAGGTTCACCTGTTAATCCGGATTGGTCAGCTTTAGCAGGGCTTAGCTATCTATGGACTCCAAGATGGGATGCAATTAACTTTAAGGCATTGTTAGCTGCATGTGGTCAAATTTTCTTCACTCTTTCTATAGGCATGGGTATTATTCAAAACTATGCTTCATATGTAAAACAAGATGACGATATAGTAACTTCTTCAATAGCTACAGTTTCACTAAATGAATTTGCAGAAGTAATCCTTGGTGGTTCTATTGCTATTCCTATAGCTTATGCATTTTTAGGAATGGATGGAATAGGGGCTGGAGTTGGACTTTCTTTTATAGCACTTCCTAATATATTTAAGGTAATGAGTGGTGGAAGAATAATAGGAACATTATGGTTTTTACTTTTATTCTTTGCGGGATTTACCTCTGCCATAGCAATGTATAACTATTTGGTTTCAATTTTCACAGAAGATGTAAAAATGGCTAGAAGAAAAGCTTCTATGTTAGTGTTTGGACTTTATATTCTAGTTGGTCTTCCAGTAGCTTTAGAGCCAATATTAACACATACTGATGCTCTTGCTTATTTTACAGAAGTAGATAACTGGGTAGGAAATTATCTACTAGTTGTGGTTGGATTAATTGAAATTATCATTACAGGATGGTTTATGAAAGATAATTTCTTAGAAGAGACAAATAGAGGAGGATATTGGAAAGTACCTAAATGGGTATATAGTGTGATGATTAAATTTGTAACACCACTTGCTATTATTTTTGTACTTACAGGTTCTACGCTAGATTATATAAAAGCAGGATATTTTAAAATAATACCAAGCTTTGTATCAGATTTTCCCAATCTAGTACCTTGGGTTAACGGAGCAAGATTAGTTATATTAACAGTGTTTATAATTGGATTCATTGGAACTTACAAGAGTATTAAGAATATATATGGAGAAGAAATTAAAGATAATAAGATTATGATTAAAAAGTAGGAGGAAGGATTATGGAAGGCAGTTCACTTGCTTTTATGCTAATTACTTGGGGTCTAATATTAGGAACAGCACTTATATCAATGACTAAAATATTGAGAAGTCAAAAAGGAGGCAATAAATAATGCAATTAACTAAAGAGGGTGAAGTAAAAATTGCTTATAATGTTGCCATGTGGTTTACAGTAGTAAGTGGTTTATTTATAGCACTATCACCACAGTATTTCGGATTTATATTTCCAGTAATTTTTATATTACCTATTTATATGGGGATTAAAGCGTTAAAAGGTAGAAGGAAAGCAGGATTATATTTATGTTTAGGAGTAGTCCCACTTTCTGTGAGCTTATCTAGCATATGGCTTAGATATGGAGTACATGTAATAGGTAGTGGAAATTTAGCTAATGCAGAAGGGGTTTCACCAACGCTATTTATTATCTTTGTATCTTTAGCTACCCTTCTTGGAGCAAGCTGTATAATACTCATGGTTAAAATAATGAAATATAGAACTATTTTTATTCACTAAAGTAATTATAAAAGAGTAGTTAATCTTTTGGTTGACTACTTTTTTATATGTAAATTTATAATAAAATAATTAACCATATTCAGACTTTATATATAAAGATTAAAGTAATATAATATATTAGAAGCATAGTAATATTTTAGAAATAGAGGAGTGAAATATGAAGAAAAAATGCATAGTAAATGGGAAAATTGTTATGAGCCAAGAGATTTTACTAGGAAAGGCCATAATTTTTAATGAAAAAATACTAGAAATTATTGATGAAAGTGAAGTAGAGAAAGATATAGAAGTTATAGATGCTAAAGGAAAATATGTAAGCCCTGGATTTATTGATATTCATATTCATGGAATTAAGGGTGTTGACACTATGGATGGAAATGTTGAAGATATAATTGTTATGAAAAAGGAATTGACTAGAATAGGAGTAACCAGTTTCTTACCTACAACTATGACTATGTCACTAGATAAAATTAAGTCGTCATTAGATAATATAAGAAGTTGTATGAAAACGAATAATGTGGGAGCTAAGGTATTAGGAGCACATTTAGAAGGACCTTTTATAAGTAAAGAGCATAAAGGAGCTCAAAATGAGAGTTTTATACTTGAGCCTAATATAAAATATATAGAGGAATATTTAGATGTAATAAAATTAATTACAGTGGCACCTGAGGTGGATGAAAATTTAGAATTTATAAAAGCTATAGGAAAATACAAAAATATAGCTCTATCTATGGGGCATACATCTTGTAGTTATGAACAGGCTATGGAAGCTATTGATGTGGGAGTAAAAAGTGCTACACATTGCTTTAACGGCATGACAGGTCTTCATCATAGAAAGCCTGGAGCAGTTGGAGCGGTGATGAACAGCGAAATCTATTGTGAACTTATAGCTGATACAATTCATATACACCCAGCACTATATGATATCATGGGGAAAATTAAAGGGGATGACAAATTAATTTTGATAAGTGATGCAATGCGAGCTACTTGTATGAAATCTGGAATTTATGATTTAGGAGGACAGGAAGTACAAGTTAAAGATAATAAAGCTATTCTTATAAAAGAGGGAACCTTAGCAGGTAGTACATTAACCTTAAATGTAGCGGTGAAAAATATTATAAAAAACTCTAAATTTAATTTAGTAAGTGCCATTAAGATGGTTACAGAGAATCCAGCAAAGGTAATAGGAGTTAATACTGAGAGAGGTACTATAGAAATAGATAAATATGCAGACTTTACAATATTTGATGAAGATATAAATGTAATATATACCATTGTAGAAGGAGAACTATGTTATAAGGGGGAGTAATTCTTATGAATATACTTAAAGTTAAAAATTATGATGAATTGAGTAGAAAGGCTGCTGGAATATTAGCAAGTCAGTTAATATTAAAACCGGAATCAAAGATTGGACTTGCTACAGGGTCAACACCCATAGGGACATATAAGGAACTTATAAGATTATATAATGAAGGGTTTGTAAGTTTTTCAAAAGCTATTACATTCAATTTAGATGAATATTATGGGTTAAGTAGAGAAAATGAAAATAGCTATTACTATTTTATGAAAAAACATTTATTTAATCACATAGATATAAAGGAAAAAAATATTCATATACCTAATGGCATAGCCGTTGATATAGATATGGAATGTATAGGATATGAAGAAAGGATTAAGAATGAAGGTGGAATCGATATTCAACTTCTTGGAATAGGACGTAATGGACATATTGGGTTTAATGAACCGGGTTTTAAATTTGAGGCAATAACTCATTTAGTTCATCTTGACGAAGATACCATAGAGGCTAACTCTAGATTTTTTGCATCAGTAGAAGATGTTCCACGTAGTGCGATAAGTATGGGAATAAAGACTATAATGCACTCAAGAAAAATTGTATTATTAGCTAGTGGATCAGAAAAAGCTGAGAGCGTATATAATACCATATATGGGAAGATTACACCAGAATTTCCAGCATCTATACTTCAACTTCATCCAGATGTTACTATTATAGTGGATGAAGACGCAGGAAAGTATATTAAGTCATATTCAACAAAATAAGGAGTCAGTATTCTGATCTATTCTGTTTCATGGGCTTAACTAAAATTAAATACTTATAGATTAGAAAGTAGGTTATAAAGTGCCTACTTTTTATTTTATGTTAAAAATATATGAATAAATAAATAGACATACAAAGGAAAGTATGATAATTTAGAAAATGATAAAAAAATGTGGTTAATTTCAACGTCGTTGTAAAACAATAAGGAATATGTTAAAATTAAGCAACAACTTATGTTGATACAAAAGAATACATTAATAAAAGTTAAGAGGATATATGTATATTAAGCAACATTTTTTTGATACAAAAGGTATTTGATGGGAGATGTAGTAATGAGCCGTTTAAATAAACTAGAACGAAAATATGGGAAATATTCTATTGAAGGACTAATGAAATATATAGTAATTATTAATTTTGCCGTATATCTTTTGCAAATGATCAATCCAACCATAAGAGCTAGCTTAGCACTTATACCGCAGCTGGTATTTCAAGGAGAGGTTTGGAGGATTATAACTTTTGTATTTATTCCACCTAATCAATCAATTATTTTTATATTTTTTGCTCTTTACTTCTACTATATGATTGGAACAGGATTAGAGCAGGCTTGGGGAAGCTTTAAATTTAATATATATTATCTGGTGGGAGTTTTAGCAACAGTAGCATTCTCACTGGGAACAGGAGTACCTGTTGGAGAAGCTACCTATCTAAATTTATCTTTATTTTTAGCATTTGCTTATCTATATCCTAATTTTGAAGTATTATTATTTTTTATACTTCCAGTAAAGATGAAGTATTTAGCTTATCTTGATGCATTTTTACTAGTCTATGAATTTGTTTTTGGAAATTTATCTACCAAATTAATGGTTTTAGCAGCTATTATTAATTTCTTATTATTCTTTGGTAAGGATATGATAAATTATACTAAAAATAGAAAGCATGTTCAAACTAATAGAAAGAAGTTTAAGGTTATAGATATAAATGATTATGTAAGACATAAATGTACAGTATGTGGAATTACTGAAAAAGATGACCCAGATATGGAATTTAGATATTGCTCAAAATGTAATGGCCATCATGAGTATTGTATGAAGCATTTAAAGGATCATAAACATATTGAATAATAACTGAGAGTGTGAGGTAAAGGATTTAAAAATTAGATATTTAAATTTTGTAAGTATAAGGTAGCTATGACAATAAGTTCACTTTGATTTATTGTTATGGCTCCTTTTTTATTAGTTATATTGACTTTTTATTTGAAAGAACTCCTCAAATGGGTCTTAATTTTTAATTTAAGTAATAAATTCATGTTTATCCTATTATAATTATTATATAAGGAAATAGGAGGGCTACAATGGGGGAAAAGTCAGTTTATTATTGGGAAAAATACTTGCAAAAAGAGAAAAACAAGTATATTAAACCCCATGGGTATATTTTAAAGTTTTCTATAATAAACTATGATGCTAAAAAAATTTTTAATGGATGGTTTAACTTTGATATAAAATATGATTTACTTAGCTTTATAAAATATGTGGTATTACCATCTACATATTTATCTAGAACTCATGGATCCCAAAATAATGAGATATACCTATATCCTTTAAATTATGAGGATATCATGAATATTCTAGATTATGGTGATGTAGAAATACCAGATAGAGTCAGGGATAATTTTGAAATGTATTATAAAAGGGTTGAAGATTTAAGCAAACAAAGTGTTACTTTTAAGGATTTAGATAAATTATGTAATGATTTAGCAAGAGATAATCCTATAGAAAATGATGTATTCATAACTATAAAGATATTTGAAAATATACAATCTGTAGGAAGGGTTCTGGTAAAGGATTATGAAAGATTACAAATGTTAGATATTTTAGAAAGTGGCATGGGAATGAATAAGGAAGAAATATTAAATTTATTTGATAATATTAATCAAAATCCCTTTATGATAAGAAAGATAAGTCAATTTTTAACCAATAAGTTTTTAATACTATAAAAATTATTTAGCCTAAAGAATAAATATTCTCTAGCATTTGTGGAGTAAAGGTGAGAGAATAAAATTTAATAATACTAATAAGAAACTATAAGTATTCCCAGCTTATAGTTTTTTATTATATATTAGAAAATTTATGATATAATAATAAAGTTAAAAATTAATGTAAGAGAGGGAATAAAAAATGAGATATGAAGGAGCTGTATATAGGCCACCAAGTGAGGCAAGAAGCTTAATAATCCAAGCTACTATAGGGTGTTCCCATAATAAGTGTGCCTTTTGTAATATGTATAAGGATAAGCATTTTAGAATAAGAAACGAACAGGATGTAATAGAAGATTTAAGAATAGCTAGGTCATATTATAAGAATATTGAAAAGATATTCTTAGCAGATGGAGATGCACTAATAATACCAACACCAAGGCTTATTACATTGCTAGAAAAGGTATATGACTTCTTTCCAGAGTGTAAGCGAGTAACTGTATATGCAAGTCCTAAATCTATATTATTAAAATCTATAGAAGAGTTAAGAGTTTTAAGAGATACGGGATTGAATATGGTGTATTTAGGAGTAGAGAGTGGAGATGATGAGATATTATCTTATATAAATAAGGGTGCTACTTCAAAGGAACTAATTGAGGCTGGAAAGAGAATTAAAGCTGCTGGAATTAAATTATCCTGCACATTAATAAATGGTTTAGGTGGAAAGAAAAGATGGAAGAATCATGCTATAAATTCTGCCAAAATAATAAATGAAATAGATCCAGACTACTTAGGCATGTTAACTTTAATGACACCAGAAGATACTCCTATTTATCAATGGATGTTGAATGGTGAGTTTCAGTTATTAAAACCAGAGGAAGTAATGATAGAGATGTATGAGTTTATTAAAGAGCTAGAATTAACTAATTGTGTGTTTAGAAGTAATCATGCATCTAATTATGCGCCTTTAGCAGCAGTATTAGGAAAAGAAAAATTAAAACTTCTTAAGAAGATTGAAAATTATATTAACGAACAAGAAAACTATAGATCAGAGTTTTTAAGAGGATTGTAAGTATAGTGAAAATCCATAAAATTTATATTACATTTACATAATATTAAATAATTTTAGGGGGAGTTTTTGTGTTCCAATGGAAAGACAAATATAATTTGGGAGTTATGCATTTAGATGAACAGCATAAAAAGCTATTTGAAATTGCTAATAGAGCTTATGCTATATTAAAGGATGATTTTTCTGTAGATAAATATGATAGAATTATTGAAGTAATTGGAGAGTTAAAAGAATATACTGTGTTTCATTTTAAATCTGAGGAAGAGTATATGAAGGAGATAAAACATAGAAAGTTTTTATCTCATAAAATAGAACATGATGAATTTATAAATAAAATATCTGAAATAGATTTAAATAAAATAGATCATAATCAAAATGAAGCTATTATGGATATTTTAAAATTTATATATAATTGGATAGATAAACATATTTTAATTACGGACAAACTTTACGAAAATAAATAAAGAAAAACTACATATGTTGATAATATGCTGATATTTTAACTTTATTAAAAAGTGTCCAAGTTGACCACTTTGAAAATTTTCAAAGTGGTTTTTATGTTATATCTGTAAAAAAATGTAACACCTCCTGGGGTCATTACATAATATGTAAATCCATATAGAGTTAGAGATTATTGAGAACTAATAATAGTAGGTATATAATAGTAGATATAATATTTATTTGAGGTGAAGTATGAAGAAGGTGTTGATAACCTATGGGCTGTTAGAACATAAGAAAAGGGAATTAGAGTCTTTAGGCTATGAGGTATATATTGAGAGAGAAAAAGATATAGTATTTAAACCATATATGGAGGATATAGACATATTAATGTGCTATAATCCCTTTGATAAAATAGATATAGATAAATTAAAGAACCTAAAATGGATTCAGTTGAGTAGCATGGGTTTTGATCAACTTCCCCGAGAAAAAGTTATAGGTAGGGACATAATTGTTACTAACAATAAAGGTGGATATAGTATTCCAATGGGGGAGTGGTTAGTGCTTAATATGTTGGAATTAATCAAAAGAAGAACTTATTGTTATAAAAATAAAGAAAAAAAGAAATGGCATATGGATTTTAAAATAGGAGAGCTCTATGGAAAAACTATAGGATTTATTGGTACAGGAGATGTAGCTAGAGAGGGTGCAAGGAGGCTTCAGGGCTTTAATGTAGAAATTCTTGGGATAAACACAGATGGGAGAGATGTAGAATTTTTTAATAAATGCTATAATATGGAGCATATTAAAGTTGTCATAAAGAACAGTGATATAGTAGTAATAACCCTTCCATATACTAAAGAAACGCATCATTTATTTAATGAAGAATTATTTTCTCTTATGAAAAAGGGTGCTTATTTAATAAATATCTCAAGAGGATGGATAATTGATGAAGAGGCACTAATAAATAATTTAAAAAAGGGACAATTAGGTGGTGCTGCTTTAGACGTGTTTGAAGAGGAGCCACTGCCACAAAATAGTGATTTATGGGATCTAGAAAATGTAGTTATTACTTGTCATAATTCATGGATTAGTGAGAATATAGATGAAAGAAGATGGAGTTTATATATAGAAAATTTAATTAGATATTTAAAGGAAGAGACTCTAATTAACGTGGTAAATATTAGTAAGGGATATTAAACATAATGTCCAGGTTTTGAAATAATAGTAATGGAGATTTAATTTTAGGAGGATTATTATGGCATACGAGCAAAAAATACTAAAGATGAGGGATGATGAAGAAGTATACCTGTATAAATGGGAGCCAAAAGAAGGAATAAAGACTAAGGGCATTGTTCAGATTGCCCATGGGATGGCCGAGCACGCTAGTAGGTATGCTAGATTTGCAGAGGAGTTAAATAAGGATGGCTTCATAGTATATGCAAATGACCATAGAGGTCATGGAAAATCAGCAGAGGATTTAAGTGCATTAGGGTATATAAGTGACAAAGATGGGTTTCATACCATGGTTTATGATTTAAAAGAGATAAATGAATTTATAAGAAAGGAGCATGAAAATATGCCATTATTTTTATTCTCCCATAGCATGGGTTCATTTTTGTCTCAAAGATATATACAGCTTTTTGGAGATTCTATTAATGGAGTAATTTTATCAGGTACCAATGGGAAAAAAAGCAGAGTTTTAAATGTTGCAATAATATTATCAGGGTTTATTATGAAAGTTAAAGGAAGAAGAGCTAATGGCAATTTATTAGATAAGTTAGCGTTTGGTGGGTATAATAAAGGGATATCAGGAAGTAAAACTAAATTTGATTGGTTAAGTAGAGAAATGGAAGAAGTGGACAAATATATATCAGATTCATATTGTGGAAGTGTGTTTCCCGTATCCTTTTTTTATGATTTTTTTATGGGGCTAAAAACTATTCATCGGAAAAATAATTTAAACAAAGTTCCTAAAGGGTTGCCCATTTTTATATTGTCAGGAGATGCAGATCCTGTAGGAGAATATGGAAAAGGTGTAATGAGATTAGTGAATATGTATAGAGAACTTCAGATAAAGGATTTATGTCATAAACTGTATAAAGGTGGTAGGCATGAGATGTTAAACGAAACAAATAGGGAGGAAGTAACTGAAGATATAAAATTATGGTTAAATAGTAAACTATAATAGGATTATAAATAGACATATTCAAAGTAGTTACAAATAGAATCTATACTAGATAGATAATTGGAATAATAGTAAGTTTTAATAAAACTCCTTTAATTATATTGAGTAGCATAGAATACTTAATAGATTAAAGGAGCTTTTATACAATAATGTAGTAACAAATTATTAAATATTATTAATAGAAGCTTCAGGTAAGTGCTTCCAATATCTTTTTGGCATCATTCTATTTTGAAGTTTTTTATTCTCCCTATTTTTTATTGAAGCTGATTTTACGTAGGTTTTCCAGAATCCTGAATATTTATCTTCGGTTAACTCATTTATGTGCTGAAGTTCGTGATGATTTGTAAAAGGACCTATAAAATATTCTTTGTTTATATAAAATATAGCCAATTCTCTTTTAACGTCGTGAATAATAAAATCCATAGAAGAAAATCTTTCTTCAAAATGCTCTCCTATTAAAGGTAAAATATTATGGTCAGGCTCTATGGAAGAGTAATAAATTTTATTATTTAAAGGAGTAAATCTAACGAAGCCTAAAAATTTATGAGATTCTAAAGAAACCTTCCTACTGGCTTTATGGATATCCATAACTATAGGATTATGTAGATGCATATCAACTTCTTTACCAAGTTTAAAACCAAGGACTATAAATTTAAATATAGAAGTATAGATATCTGAAATATCACTTAAATAACAAAAATAAATATCTGTGAAAGCTTTTGAAGAGAAATCTCGTTCTAATGCAGTGTATACTTTATGGCTCTTGGATTCATCAGTTTCAATGGTAATAAACTCATCTATTAAATTATAATAATTAGGGAAATCTATTTCCTTGATTATTTTATTAGGCTTTCTCTTGCCATAATAGGCTTCATAGACACAAGTTAGAAATCCCTCAAAGGAGTTATCAAAAACATATATTATCATATTAAAACTCTCCTATTGTAGTAGCATATTTTTCTCTTTTTGAGATAATCATAGGTAAAGTGGTAAATAAAGATAGTTGTTCATGGATTTCATTACTAGGATGGATGCTTTTTATTACAGGAGTTAATTTATCTTCAATAATTTGTCTTTCGAACTTTACATCTCCGTAATATTTACCCTTACAAGTTATGAAATATTGGGCTCTTTTTAAAACCACACCTAATGCCTTGATATCATTAAAATTTAAGAAGTATACTTTTCTAGTAAGAACTATTCTTTTAGCAGAACGCACTCCAATTCCAGGCACTCTTAGTAGTGTTTCATAGGAAGAAGTGTTTATTTCTACAGGAAATTTATCCATGTTATTCAATGCATAAGTAGTTTTAGGGTCTAAGTATTCGTGAAAATTAGGAGAAGCTTCGTTAAGAAGCTCATTAGCTTGAAAACCATAATATCTAAGAAGCCAATCACCTTGATAAAGCCTGTGTTCTCTAGTTAGAGGAGGATTCTTCAGATTTGGAAGAACTCTATCTTGGTTAATAGGAATATAGGCTGAATAATATACTCTTTTAAGAGCGTATTTATTATATAACCCTTCACTGAGCTTTAATATGTTTAAGTCATTGTCATCTGTAGCACCCACAATAAGTTGGGTACTTTGCCCACCGGGAACAAATAGGGGTGAATTTTTAAACTTTCGCTTGTATTCTTTATGAATATTAATTTCATTCTTAATAAGAGACATAGGAGCTAGTATAGACTCTTTTTTCTTCTGAGGGGCTAATAATTTTAGGCTTTTAGAAGAAGGAAGTTCTATATTAACACTAAGTCTGTCAACATAAAGGCCTGCCTCTTTAATAAGCTTTTCATCAGCACCAGGAATCCCTTTTAGGTGTATATAGCCATTAAAATTGTGTTGTATTCTTAAGGATTTAACGACTTTTATAAGAAGCTCCATAGTATAGTTCACATTTGTAATTATTGCAGAGCTTAAAAATAGCCCTTCAATATAATTTCGTTTATAAAAGTTTATAGTTAAATCTATGACTTCTTCTGGCGTGAAGAATGCTCTTTCAACATCATTAGAAATTCTATTTATACAATAAGTACAATCATATATACAATAGTTAGTTAATAATATTTTTAAAAGAGAAATACATCTACCATCTTGGGTAAAACTGTGACATATACCACTAGAGTGACCATTGCCTAAACCATTATTAGAATTTTTTCTATTACTCCCGCTAGATGAGCAGGATACATCATACTTAGCAGCATCAGAAAGAATTCTTAATTTTTCACTTATATCCATAAAATCACCTACAATATCATGAGCAGAGCTCTAATTTAATATTATTATAGTACATATGTTCGCATATTAAAAGGGGGAATTTTAATTTGGGAAGCAATTTATTTGAAAGTTGACATATTAATTATTAGCATATAGAATAGATAAGGTTATAACTATTTGGTTTTAACATACATGTTGGATTTGGCATTTGAAATAAAATAATTGAGAGATATGTGTTCATATTTTGTGTTTTTGTAGTTATTTTATTTCAGATGCTTGACATTGGAGGGATAAGTATGGCGAAAATTACAGAATATAAAGATTTAACTGGTGATTATATATTAGTGGATGTAAGAAGCAATGGGGAATATGAAGAAGCTACAATAAATGGGGCCATTAATATACCTCTTTTTGATAATGAAGAAAGAGCTAATATAGGAACTATATATACAAGGGAAAGTACAGAAAAGGCTAAAAGAATAGGCGTTGAGATTGTAGCTAAAAAACTTCCTAATATATACGACAAAATTTCTGAATTAGAAAAAGAATATAAAAAAGTTGTATTATTTTGCGCTAGAGGTGGTATGAGAAGTGGAACCATAACAGATTTATTGGGATCACTTGGTCTTAGAGTAGAAAGAATAAAGAATGGATATAAAGGCTATAGAGCATTTATTAATGAAGAACTACCCAGGTTAAATGAACAGGTTAATTATATTATGCTTCATGGAAATACTGGGGTTGGAAAGACTGAAATATTAAAGGAATTAAAAGAACAAGGATATGATGTCCTTGACTTAGAAAAGTGTGCAAATCATAGAGGATCAATCTTAGGTTCTGTGGGGTTAGGTAAATGCACTAGTCAAAAGCAGTTTGAATCCAATATCTATGAAGAATTAAAAAGTGTAAAAGGTAAGTATGTATTTATAGAGGCTGAGAGTCGAAGAATAGGAAAAGTGCTAATACCAGATTATATACATAGCAAAATGAAACAAGGTATACATGTTTTTGTAGATGCTTCTTTAGAATTTAGAAGTGATTTAATAATTCGAGAGTATACTAAAGAAAACAGTTGTACAGATGAGATATGTGAAGCTTTAGAAAAACTTAAAAAGCATATTAGTGCAAAGGATATAGAGCGATATTGTATCATGGTAAGAGAAGATAATTACAAAGAGGTAGTAAAGGATCTTATGATAAGATATTATGATCCTCTTTATATGCATAGTTCTGACAAATATGAGTATGAACTAACTTTAAATATAGAGAGTATCCATTATGGAGTAAAAAAATTACAGGAGTTTCTAGAAAATTTAGATATTGAATAACATATGCAGCTTGTATGCACTGGTCAAATTTTATTTGACGTGCCGCAAGCTGTATTATATTTATAAGGATTAAGGTATATAGATAGGATTTATTATGGTAGGAGATGAAAAAAACTAAAAGGACTTATCAAGAACTATAATTTTTGTTATAGTAGGGGTAATGACAACATATGTGATATTTATATATTAGTTATAGAACAAATAAAAATTAATAAAATTCCTGTAGAAATTTTTCTACAGGAATTTTCTACAGAAATAAGGAGGTATATTATGTTTAAAGAATTAAAATTATCAAAATATAAAATGAATGAGGAAAGTAGCTATGAAGTTCTACGTAAAACTGAATATGGAATAGTAGCAACCTTAGGGAAAAATGGATACTGCTATGGGGTACCAGTAAATTATGTACTACTAAATAATGCTATATACTTCCATTGTGCAGTAAATGATGGACATAAAATTGAAAATATTAACTATCATAATAAAGTTAGCTTCACAGTAGTTGGAGATACAAAAATACTACCTAATAAACTAGATACAAGATATGATAGCATAGTGGTATTTGGACAAGCATCTATAGTAGAGAGTAAGGAAGAGAAAATAGAAGCATTAAAGGCTATAGTAGAAAAATATGCCTTTGATTTTATAAAAGCAGGAAATGCATGTATAGAAAACAGTATAGATAGAACAAATGTAATAAAAATTTCTATTGAGCATATTTCTGGAAAATCATCTTATCTTGAAGGAGATGTAGAGAAATAATATGAAATTCTAAATTGTATATTATGAAGAAGGGCTGTATTTTATGCGTATTTTAAAAGCTAAAAATCACAGTCCTTATACTTTTTAAAAAGTCACATATATGCAAAATCTATGGGAATAATATTTTAGTAATATTTTTATATAAAATATTTAAGTTTATAATAGTTTACCTCTTTTGATTTCCATAATATAATAGAATCTGTATTGGTGGTTATTTTTTACAATACACTAAATATAAGAACGTTTGTTTCTATTTTTGAAATAAATACCTTTACTACTTTAGTAGAAAGTTATACAATAACATTTGTAACTCAATTTATGGGAGGAATAGTATGATAGACAATAATAATAAAGATACAACATATGAAGTTACAGACTTAACATCCCTTGAAAAATTAGAACCTGTTAGAATTAGACCTGGTATGTATATAGGGTCCACAGGAACTAAGGGACTTCATCATTGCATTTGGGAAATTTTAGATAACTCTATTGATGAAATAACCAATGGATTTGGGGACAAGGTAGAGATTATATTAAATAAAGATAAAAGTGTAACTATAGTTGATAATGGAAGAGGAATTCCTACAGGAATTCATCCTATAAAGAAAAAATCAGGAGTGGAGATGGTATATACGGAGCTTCACACTGGTGGAAAATTTAATAATTCTAACTATAAAACCTCAGGAGGACTGCATGGAGTTGGGGCAGCTGTTGTAAATGCACTATCTAAATGGCTGGAGGTAGAGATTAGACAGAAAGGTGAAGTACATAAACAAAGATTTCATTACGGATATGACTCTGAGCTAAAACGGAATATGCCAGGAACTCCAGCTACGTCTTTAGAAATAATAGGTAAATGTAGGAGCAATGATAGTGGAACTAAAGTTACTTTTATGCTAGATACTGATGTGTTTGGAACTGTAGACTTTAAATTTGATATTATAGATGAAAGGCTTAAGGAACTTTCTTTCCAGAACAAGGGAATTACTATTGTTTTAAAAGACTTAAGGAAAGATGAACCTATAGAAAAAACATATCATTCAGAGAGAGGGCTACTGGATTTTATAGAATACTTAAATGAAAGTAAAACTCCTCTTCATAAGGAGCCTATTATTTTTTCTGGAGAAAGACAAATTAATGGAATTAATGTAGAAGGTGAAGTGTGTATTCAGTTTACTGATTCTACTACAGAGTATATTGCTAGCTATGTTAACAATATTCCCACTAAAGAAGCAGGAACTCACGAAACAGGGTTTAAAACTGGAATGACAAGAGTATTTAAGGAGTGGAGCAAAAAGCTAAACCTTATCAAGGAAAAGGATAAAGAATTTGAGGGAGATGACATTAGAGAGGGAATGACAGCTATAGTTAAAGTTAAGATAACTAATCCAGTGTTTGAAGGACAAACTAAGACTAAGCTTGGAAATGTTGAAGCCTATTCTGTCATGAATGAAATCTCCTATATAAAAATTAGTGAGTGGATAGAAGATAATAAAGAACTAGCTACTAATATCATAAATAATGCTATATCTGCTGCTGCAAGAAGAGAAAAAATTAAAAAAATAAATGAAGCTGAGAAGAAAAAAGTCGGTAATGGTACATCTCCACTAGCTGGTAAGATAGCAGTTTGTACTATGAAAGATAAAGAGTATGCTGAATTTATAGTGGTAGAGGGAGATTCTGCAGGAGGATCAGCAAAGCAAGCCAGAGATAGAAGATTCCAAAGCATTATGCCTTCTAAAGGAAAGATTATGAATACTGAGAAGCAAAAACTGGAAAATGTTTTAGCTAGTGAAGAACTTAGAATTTTTAATGCAGCCATAGGTACAGGAATTTTAGATAATTATAAAGAAGAAGAATTAAAATATGGAAAGATAATAATTCTCAGTGACGCGGATGTGGATGGGTATCATATCAGAACTCTCTGGATTACCTATGCTTATAGATATATGAGACAACTTATACAAAATGGCCATCTATATCTTGCAATGCCACCACTATATAAAGTATATAAAAACACTAAAAATGGTGAAATTAAAAAATACGCATACAGTGATGAAGAGTTAGAGATGGCTAAGAAGGAAATTGGAAAAGGTGCACTTATTCAGAGATATAAAGGGCTTGGAGAGATGAATCCAAATCAACTTTGGGACACTACATTAAACCCTGAAACTAGAACTCTACAAAGAGTTACCATAGAGGATGCAGCTAAGGCTGAGAAAATGATATCTCTTTTAATGGGAGATGTGGTAGAGCCAAGAAGAAACTATATGTATAAATATGCTGAGTTTTAGGAGGGGTGATGATGGCTAAGAAAAAAGAAAATATTCCAATAGATAATAACATTGTTGAAGTGCCTGTAGATGAAGTAATGCCAGAAAACTACCTACCCTATGCGGTAGAAGTTGCCAAGGATAGAGCACTTCCTGATGTAAGAGATGGGTTAAAGCCAGTGCATAGAAGGATTTTATATGGTGCATATATGCTAAAGGCTTTTCCAGATAAGCCTTATTATAAATCAGCTAGAATAGTTGGAGATATACTCGGTAAATACCATCCTCATGGAGATTCATCGGTATATGATGCCATGGCAATTCTAGCACAGGATTTCTCTACAAGAGAACCATTAATTGACGGACATGGAAACTGGGGATCAATTGATGGTGACAATCCAGCAGCTATGCGTTATACAGAAGCTAGACTTTCAAATATAGCTATGGAAATGCTGAAGGATATAGATAAAGAAGTAGTTAATATGGTAAATAACTACTCAGATTCAGAGAAAGAACCAGAGGTTCTTCCTTCTAGATATCCAAATTTATTAGTAAATGGAACTTTTGGTATAGCTGTAGGACTTGCTACTAATATTCCACCACATAATTTAGGAGAGGTCATAGATGGATCGTTGGCTTATGCTGACAATGAAGAAATAACTACAAAAGAGTTAATGAAATATGTTAAGGGTCCAGATCTACCTACGGGAGGTATATTAATAGGAGAGGAAGCACTAATTTCAGCCTATGAAATGGGTGAAGGTAAGGTTACTTTAAGAGCTAAGACCCATATAGAAACTTTAGAAAATGGAAGATTAGGTATAGTAATAAGTGAGTTTCCATACAGAAAAAATAAAGCTAGATTACTTCAAGCTATCTCGGACACGACAGGAGATAAAAAACATAGTAAAGCTTTAGAGTCTATTGCAGATATAAGAGACGAATCAGACAGAAATGGAATTAGAGCTGTTATAGAGTTTAAGAAAAATACCACAGAAGAAACTGTAGATAGGGTATTGAAATATTTATTTAAAAAAACAGAGCTACAATGTAATTTATCCTTCAACATGGTGGCATTGGCAGAAGGAAAGCCACAGACCATGGGACTAAAGACCATTATCAAACACTATATAGGACATCAAAAGGAGATAATTACTAGAAGAACCATAAGAGAATTAGAAATAGCAGAGAAAAGATTTCATATTGTAGAAGGCTTTATTAAAGCTATAGACATTATGGATGAAATTATAAAAACTATAAGAGGATCAAAATCTAAAAAAGATGCTCAAAATAACCTTATGGAGAGTTATGGATTTACCGATATTCAAGCAGAAGCTATACTTGAAATGATGCTTTATAGGCTTACAGGACTTGAAATTAAGACATTTCTAAAGGAACATAAGGAATTAGAAGCTACCATTAAAAGACTTAAAAAGATATTAGAGAATGATAAAGAGCTTATTAGAGTAGTTAAAAAAGAGCTTTTAGAAGTTAAAGAGAGATACAATAACCCTAGAAGAACTATGATTTTACATGACGATAATGAAGCAAAAATAGATCTGGAAGAGTTAATAGTAGATGAGGATGTGGTAGTAACCTTATCTAATGAAGGATATATTAAAAGAATTTCATTAAAATCCTTTGCTAGAACTAGCCAAAATACAGAGGATATAGAGTATAGAGAGGGAGATTTTAATAGATTTTTATTTGAATGTAACACTAGGGATACCATATGTATTTTTACAAACCTAGGAAATATGTATCAATATAAAGTAGCTAATTTATTAGAGTATAAATGGAGAGAAAAAGGGGAAAGGCTGCAAAGTTTTATAAAAGCTTTGGATTTAGAGAGCGAAGTTATAGTAGAATGCTATACAATTTCGGATTTTTCCATATCTAGAGATATGATGTTTATAACTTCAAAGGGCCTTATTAAGAAAACAGAATTAAGTAAGTTCATTACAAATTATAGTAAACTTCAAGCTATCAAGCTCAAAGAAGGGGAATCTTTAATTAAGGCTACATTGGTAGATAAACACAGGGAGGAAAAATTTGTAGATATAACTACAGCCAAGGGGTTAAACTTTACTGTAGAAGAGCCAAAACTAGAACCAGTAGATAGGACTATATTAGGCAAATCATTAATTCTATTAACGGAAGATGATAAAGTAGTAAAGTGTGAGTATGTAGATGAGTTTAACTATAGGGAATTCTATGTATCTTTAAATAAAAAGGGAATGGTTAAGATTACAAATAGGACCTCTTCTCAGAATATATGCACTATGGCAAACTCCAATAGTGAACTATTGTTTTTTACTGCTGGTGGGGAACTATTTAAACTATCAGCAATAATGATACAAAATATAGATAAGAGTGGAATAAATATAAAAGAATTGTTTAGTGAATACAGTGAAGAAAATGAAGTTGTTAGCGTTATAGCAATAGATAGTACTAAAGATGGAGATAGCTTATGGTTCTTTACGGAAAAGGGAATAGTTAAGCAAACCAGTATAAGAGAATTCTTTGGAGAGTATATTTATGGAGTTGGAACTAAATTTAAATGGGAAGAGGATAGAATAATTTCAGTACAGATAAGCAGCACTCCTTTAGATGTATTGGTTATAACTCGAAAGGGTATGGCACTTAAATTTAATGGAGAAGCGGTTAGCCCTATGGGAAGAAATGCATCAGGAGTTATTGGAATAACTTTAAAGGATGGTGATGAAGTAGTATTTACTAAACTATTAAAATCCTTACAAAAAGTTAATCAACAGGAATTATGTGTAGACGCCTTAGGAGAAAATTTAAAACTTATAACCTCAAAGGGAGAAGAAAAAATTATTGATAGTAATATAGTATTATCTCAGAATAGAGCAGGAAAAGGCAAAAATGTAATGTTGTTTATGGAGGATGACTTCATAGAAAGGGTTGAGATAATATAAATGAGAAAAACAATACTATCTAATGGAATAAAAGTGTTATATGAGAAGAGTGTAGGGAATATTACGTCCTTTACAATAGGTTTTGAGGCTGGAGGAACTATGGACCCAGTGTCAAAACCTGGATTAGCTCATGCTGTAGAGCATATGGTATTTAAGGGAACTTATACAAAGAGTGAAGAAGATATAAACACTCTTTGTAATAAATATTTAGGCTTTCACAATGCTATGACCAATTACCCATATGTGATTTATTATGGGAGCTGTTTAAAAGAAGACTTCTCAAAGGCCTTTGAAGTATATAGTGATATAGTATTAAATCCATCTTTTAAGGAGGATGGTTTTAAAGAAGAAATGGGATCTATATTAGAGGAGCTTAAAGAGTGGAAAGATGATATAACTCAGTACTGTGAAGACTTTTTATTTTATAATTGCTTTAAAAAGAGAAGAATAAAGGAATTAATTATTGGCACTGAGGATAGTGTCAGAGGTTTTACATTAGAAAACATTAAGGAATTTTATAATAATTACTATACTCCAGATAATTGTGTTATATCTATTGTTACGTCGCTTGAATATGAGCAGGTTATGACGGAAATTAGCAGATACTTTATGATCTTTTCTGGAGAGAGAAAACATAAGGAAGTTATATATGAAAATCCTATGGAAGGTAATTATATAGACGAAAACTCCTCTATTAATGGATGTAAGCTTCAATATATATTTCCTATTCATGAGTTGAATCATAGAGAAATTACGTTACTTAGATTTTTCAATGAGTATTTTTCTCAAGGTACTAGTTCTATACTTTATGATGAGTTGAGGACCAAGAGAGGCCTTATTTATGATATATTAGGAAATATTAAAAATGAAAGTGGTATAAAGCTCTATAGTTTAACCCTAGGTACTTCAAAGGAAAATTTAAATCATGTTAAAGCAATAATAAATAGCAGTATAGAAAATGTAAAAATGAACCTAGAGACATTCAATGAAGATTTCTATGGAAAGCATATTAAATCTCAAAACCTAAAAAGAATGCTTGAGTTAGAAAAATCCATAGTTTTGTCTATGAGACTTTGTGTATATGAAATTATGTATGGAGATGGAGAGCTACTTTTAAGTGAGTTCTACAGATTTAAAAATGGAAATAGTGAAGAAATGCATAATATGTTGCATAAATTGTTTTCTAAAGGAGCACTAGGGGTTATTACACCAAAAGTAAAGTTATAATATATAGGATAATTAAAACAAGTTAATTGTTTTAATTATCCTTTTTAATTGATATAATGTATTTAGAAAACTGAAAGGACGTGATGTTAATGTTATTATTTAAAGTGGTGAGGGAAGTTTAATTAGGTATTTTTAACTAGATATTATAGTTTAGCTACTTAATAGGAAAATATTCTCTCACATAAAATAATCTTAAATATTGATTTAGGTATTTTAGAAAATATTTATCAATTATTTTTTATGATGTGTTAGTATAAGGAGAGAATAATTTAATGTATAGAATAATAAAAACAAATAAATCATGGATTGAATCAGAGGCAGAGGAACAGATTATAAGATTTTCCAACCTGAAGGGTATGGAGAGAGTTATAGCTTATCCAGATTTACATCCAGGTAAGACACCTGTAGGAGTAGCATATATATCAAAAGGCATAATATATCCTTATTTAGTAGGAAATGATATAGGATGTTCTATAAGTCTTTATGGCACTAGTTGTTCAAAGAAAAAGTTTAGATGTGAAAAAGTCGTTAAAAAGTTAGAGGAATTTATGAAATCTGATGACATAAGTACCGAAGTATTTAATAAAGGTACTATTGGATCGGGTAATCATTTTGGTGAATTTACTTCTATTGCAAGAGTATATTGTGAAGAAATATTGAAGAAGGCAAATATAGATCCGGAGAAAATATATTTATTAGTTCATAGTGGCTCCAGAGGGTTAGGTGAATATGTACTAAGAAAGTATATAGAAGAATATAATTGTCAAAATGGACTTAATGTTGGAAGTGAAGGTTTTATAAAATATATGACGGACTATGAGAAGGCTATTGAATTCAGCAGAGAGAGCAGGAAAATTATAGCAGAAAAATTATGTGATGCTACAAATATTCCTCTTGAGGATATAATTATTGAAGCTATTCATAATGGAATAGAGAAAAGAGATGAGTATTTTATTCATAGAAAGGGTGCAGCACCAGCAAATGTAGAATATTTAATAATCGCTGGGTCTAGGGGTTCCAGTTCATACATTGTAAAACCTATAAAAGACACCTTGGAGTTTGGTTACTCTTTAGCTCATGGTTCAGGCCGTAAATGGGGAAGAGGAAATTGTAAGGAAAAGTTGCAAGGAAAATATCTACGCAAGAATATTAGAAAAGGTAATTTGGGTTATAACCTAGTGTGTAGTGATAAAACATTAATATATGAAGAAGCTCCAGAGGCATATAAAAATATTGAAAGAGTTATTGAAGATTTATTAGAGTTTGAAATGATAGAATTAGTTGCAGAACTTAAACCATTAGTCACATATAAAGCATAATATAAGTCAAACTAACTCTCTCTTAAAATAAAAGAGGGAGTTTTCTATGTTCCTAGAAATTAATGAAGAAACTATGAGGTGAGTACATTGGATTTAAAGATTATAAATAAGAAACATAATGCATTACAATTTCAATTCGTAAATGAAGATGAAATAGAAGAAGCGGTATTAGTATCCATTGAGGGATTGGTTCACTTTGGCTTAGGAAGAAGAGAAAGTGATGATTTAAAAGGTGAAGGCTTTGGTGATAACTGTTTTTTAATAGTTACAAAAACAGAAGGACCATTGAAAGGATATAAGTATGGTATGGTTGCAGGAGTATATCTATACAAGGGTGAAGAAAATAGAAATAAAAATGGAGATTTAATTTATAAAGATATAATTTTTGGAGATATGTTGGATTTTGATGACATAAAAATATACTACACTGTAATAGATAAGGTATTACAGGTAGTAATTTATAAGAATGAAGAGATGATTTATTCTACTATATAAATAAAACTCAGAGAAGCATCTTTTATTTGAAAATATGCCCTTATGCACAGGTGAGTTTGCTAAAGCCAAGAAAAGTTCAGTAAAGCTGAGAAAGGATGCATATTAATTTATAAACAAATTAATATGTAATTTACATCAGTGGTGATAGAAGTCTACAAATAGATTCAAGGAATCTATTTAATAGGCTTCTATTTTTAAATTTTTCTAGATTAACGCTTCTACAATGCTCTAAATCCTTCAAAAATTGATTTTCCATTTCTATACATACCTTTTTATTATATATAAATGCATTGGTTTCGAAATTAAGCTCAAAACTTCTAATGTCAAGATTTGCAGTGCCTACGCTACATATGCATCCATCTGAAACCATGGTTTTACAATGTAAAAAACCTTTATCATAAAGATATACCTTTACTCCACATTCAAGTAATTCTTCTACATAAGAGTTAGCCACCCAAGCCATGAATTTGTGGTCTGGTTTACCGGGTAGCATGAGTTTTACATCTATACCAGATAGGGCAGAAAGCTTTAAGCATTCATAGACACAGTCATCTGGAACAAAATAAGGTGTTTGTATATATAATTTCTCTTTTGAGTTATTTATAATTTTAACATAAGCATTTTTAATTTGAGGATAATCATGATCAGGACCAGAAGAAACTATTTGCATACCAACCGTATAATCACTTTGATTTTTTATAATAGGAGAAAAATATTGGTTATAGTCTTCATTTAGGGGTTCCTCCATGGTATAGCTCCAATCTAGAAGAAATCTTGCTTCTAAATCATTTATAGCTTCACCTTCAATTTTCAAATGAGTGTCTCTCCAGTAACCTATTTTTTTATTTTTATTTAAGTATTCATCACCTACATTGAAACCACCGATAAAAGCTAGCTTACCATCAATAACCAATATTTTTCTATGATTTCTATAATTTATTTTTCTATTCAGATAGGGAATCAGGCTAGGAAAAAATATTGAGTATTTTCCACCTGCTTTTTTAAATTTCCTAACTTGACTCCTTTTAAGTTTATTACCGATAGAGTCCACTAAAAGCTTTACTTCTACTCCTTCAGAAGCTTTTTTAGTCAAGGCCTCCATGACCTTAGTGCCTATACCATCATTTTTGAAAATATAATATTCTATATGAATAAACTTTTTAGCATTATTTATTTCCTCTAAGATATCACGAAAAAGGTTATTACCTTCATAATATAAGGTAGTTTTGTTATATTGAGTATAGGCAGCATGAGCATTATTATAGTTCATTTTTATCAAGTCAGAACTTTCATTAGAATCTGAATTAGGTATATAATTTCCTTTTAGTTTATTTATATAGATTTTTTTTCTTTCATCATCTGCTATTTTTTGATTAAATAGTTTTTCCTTTGTAAGACTTTGACCAAAAAATAGATACATAATAAAGCCCATAAATGGAACAAAGGTTAATACCACTATCCAAGCCCAAGTTACAGAAGGATTTTTCCTCTCAATAAATATAAGACAAATTATAAATATAATATTTATAATAAATATAGTAGTACCAATAGCAAATGGTAGATTCATGTTAACACCTCTCTAACAATGATTAGTAATAAATTATAAATAATCAATTATTGTTAAAATTCCTATAGAATTTCTTTACTTTTAAGTAATATATTTAATTATAAATAAGGATTATAAGATATATTATAGGGATTCATAATATCGTTGTATTAGAAGGGCATCATTTTCTAGAATTGGGCTTTCACAGATAATACATCCTTTTACATTAAAATTTTTAAAAGCTTCCATACAAGCCTTGTAGTTAAAATCGCTTTCCTCAAAAGGTAAATGATTTTTTTCACCTTTTTCACCATAGTTTATTCCAGACATGTGAACATGTAAATCTGATAATGCATGGTCACCCAAGTTATCTCCTACATAAGTAAAAATTTTAGCAAAATCATCGTATTCTTTTAAGGCACCGTTATATCTAGCATGTATATGAGAAAAATCTATACATAATTTACAGGTAGACACTCTACTACATAAGGACACCAGTTCTTCTAAGGAGCCAAATTGAGTTCCCTTACCAGTGGTTTCTAATCTATAATCTACACCTAGGTCAGGTAGTTTTTTAAGATTTTCTTCTATGGTTTCTAGCGTTTCTTCCTTTGAATCCTTTAAATAAAAACCGGGATGAAATATAAGACTTCTTCCGCCTACTTTTAATAGACCTTCAGCACCTTTTATTATTCTTTCTATAGATTGTTGTTGTTTTTCTTCTTCATCAGCATTTAAATTTATATAATAGGAACCATGGGCTGAAAGATAAAAATTATTTTCAATCTTTGCCTTTAAAACCTCATCTTTATTCTTATCAGTAATGTTTACTGAACGAACAAAAGGTAGTTCCATAGCTGAAAGACCTAGAGTTTTTAAGTAAGGTATACCAGTTTTATATGTGAACTTAGTTTTATCATTTCCAAGAGGAAGTCCTGAAATACCAAATAATAGTTTATCCATTTAATCACCTCATTAGTAAAATTTTATGCATGTATAGTTTATGTATACTAGATAGAATAAAGTAGTATATCCATGGATTATGTTTCTAAGATACAATGCAAACATTACATATCCATGATATAATAATGAACAATAGACAATAAAGAATTAAGTGAGATTCAATAAGAATTTCACTCTGAATTGGTCATTATCATTGAAAACTGTATACACTATCAGTATAAGGTATTATGATGACCAGTCAAGGACTAAATTTTAAGCAGTAGGTGATTAAATGAAGAGTATTTGGAAAGAAAGACCTTGTGATATAGATAAAATTAAAAAATTGTATGAAGATACAAGAATAAGTCCAATAACCTTGAGGCTTTTATATAACAGGGGTATAGATACAGTAGAAAAAATAAATAAATTTTTAAATCCATCCTTAGAAAATTTATATAATCCACTTCTAATGAAGGATATGGATAAGGCTATAGATATTACTGTAAATAGTATAAAAAATAATGAGAAGATAATGATTTATGGTGATTATGATGCAGATGGAGTAACTAGTACAGGAGTTTTATATAAGGCGCTTAAAAAATGTGGTGCCCATGTAGATTTCTATATTCCTCATAGGGAGCAAGAAGGCTATGGTATGAGTCTAGAAAGGGTAGAACTTATAGCTAAAGATGGATATAATCTAATTATAACCTGTGATAATGGTATTTCTGCCATGAAGGAAGTTGAGAGGGTTAAAGAATTAGGATTAAAGATAGTTATTACAGATCATCATGAACTTCCTTTTAATGAAATAGATGGAGAGAAAGTATTACTTTTACCGCCCGGAGATGCTATTGTAAATCCGAAGAGAGTGGATTGTGAGTATCCTTTTAAACTTCTTTGCGGGGCTGGTATAGCCTATAAATTTTCAATTGCATTATATGAGGTCTTTAATATAGCTTTTGAAGAATCTATGGAGCTTTTAGAGTTAGCAGCCATAGGTACAATATGTGATGTGGTAGATTTAATAGATGAGAATAGAATAATAGCTAAACAAGGATTAAAGTTATTATCTAATACAAAAAATATAGGTATAATTGCACTTAAAAACGTAATAGGAATTGAGAGAGAAGTCACCTGTTATAATGTAGGATTTAATATAGGACCATGCATAAATGCTACAGGGAGACTTGAAACTGCGAGGCTTTCTCTAGAGTTGTTGTTATGTGAAGATGAGAACCTTGCTAAGGAGCTAGCTCAGAATGTATTTAATTTAAACAAAGAAAGACAAGATTTAACCACTGTTAGTGTAGAACAGGTATGTGAGTTAATAGAAAGCTCTACAATAAATCAGGATAAAATACTTGTAGTATATAAGGAAAATATGCATGAAAGCATAGCAGGTATAGTAGCTGGAAGGATTAAAGAAAAATATGGTAAACCTACCTTTGTTTTAACAAGTGGTAAGGACATGCCTAAGGGATCTGGTAGGTCTATTGAAGAATATAATATGTTTGAAGAAATGCTAAAGTGTAAGGATTTACTTTATAAATTTGGAGGACATCCTATGGCAGCAGGACTTTCTATTTATGAAGAAAATATTGAAAAATTTAGAAGATTATTAAATGAAAATACTATATTGGAGGATATTGATTTATGTTCAAAAATGAATGTTGATTCTCCAATAGGAATTCAATATATTTCAGAAACTGTAGTTCATGAGTTTAAAACTTTGGCTCCCTTCGGCAAGGGGAATCCAGGACCAATACTTAAGGCCACTTCAGTAAAGGTATGGGAAATAAATTTTTTAGGAAAAGAAAATCAGCATGTTAAATTTAAGTTTAATATACCAAAAACGTCAAATTTAATTGAGGGATTGTTTTTTAATAAGGCAGATGAAGTTAGAAATTTATTAGAGGAAATTTATGGAGATGACTATGTAAATCAGCTTCATAAACCATATGACTTATACTTAGATATATTGTTTGAACCTGATATCAATGAATTTAATGGAAGAAGATTATTACAATTAAAACTTAAAGGAATTAAAAATAGTAGAGGGATGTAAAATTACATCCCTCTACCTTTATTTCATTGATAATTTATAATTTGAATTTTCTAATTATAAATTTCTCTCGTAAGCTTCAACCATTTTCTTAACCATTTGTCCGCCTACAGAGCCAGCTTCTCTTGAAGTAAGGTCTCCATTGTAGCCTTCTTTTAAGTTAACTCCAACTTCTTGAGCAGCTTCCATTTTAAATCTGTTTAATCCTTCTTTAGCCTCAGGTACTAATACTCTATTTCTGCTTGCCATAATAAATTCCTCCTCTTATTTTAGAAAATAATAAATCTTAAAAAATCACAAACAAACAATTTTTAAATGTTACTAATAAATTTTTACCATTTGACTAAACTAATATTTAGTTAATTAAAGGTTTTTTTCATAAGCTTCAACCATTTTCTTAACCATTTGTCCGCCTACAGAACCAGCTTCTCTTGAAGTAAGGTCTCCATTATAGCCTTGCTTTAAGTTTACGCCAACTTCTTGAGCAGCTTCCATTTTGAATTTGTTTAGTCCTTCTCTAGCTTGTGGAATTGCAGCCTGATTACTATTATTATTTGCCATTTCGTTTGCACCTCCTTTTGTTTTGATGGTATTATTGTAACCGCATATAAGAATATTATTTTATAAAATCAATGGTTATGTGGGAATAATTAAGGCTTTTTTACTTAAAATTACAGAAAATAAAGAAAATATTAATATGACTTTACTTTATTTCGATGTTGTGGCATAACATAATAAGAGACATAATATATGTAATAAGTTTTAATAATAATTATTTTAGGAGGCTTTTTCAATTGAACAGCAAAAAAATTATAATGACTGGTGGAGGAACAGCAGGACATGTTACTCCTAATATAGCTTTAATGCCAAAATTAAAAGAATTAGGATATGAGATTCAATATATAGGTACAGAAGCAGGAATAGAAAGAAAGCTTATTGAGGATGAGCATATTAAATATCATGTAATATCAAGTGGTAAGCTTAGAAGATATTTTGATATTAAGAATTTTACGGATCCTTTTAAGGTGATAAAGGGTGTTTTTGAGGCAAAGAAAATATTAAAAAAGGAAAGTCCAGACATAGTATTTTCAAAAGGAGGTTTTGTCTCCGTTCCGGTAGTATTAGGAGCATATTTTAATAAAATTCCAGTTATAATTCATGAATCTGATATGACTCCAGGACTTGCAAATAAAATAGCTATGCCTTATGCAACTAAAATCTGCGTGACTTTTAAAGAAGCTTTAAATAGTGTAAATAAAGATAAGGCAGTGCTAGTTGGGTCACCTATAAGAAGTGAACTTTTTAGAGGAAATAAGATAAAAGGTAAGGAAATATGTGGATTTAAAGATGATAAACCTGTTATTCTAGTAACTGGTGGAAGTCAAGGGTCTAGAATTATAAATGATTGTGTAAGAGAATGTTTACCAACTCTTTTAAAGAATTTTAATGTAATTCATCTCTGTGGCGCAAGTAATCTAGACAAAACTTTAGATAAAACTTCTGGATATGTACAGTTTGAATATGCTAAAGATGAATTAGCTCATTTAATGGTTCTTTCTAATATTATTATATCTAGAGCAGGTGCAAATACTATATTTGAGCTGTTAGCCTTAAAAAAACCTAACATATTGATTCCTCTTTCAGCAAAAGCAAGTAGAGGAGATCAAATTCTTAACGCAAATTCCTTTGAAAAAGATGGATACAGTATGGTTCTAGAAGAGGAAAATCTAAATGCACTGAGTCTTATTGATAGAATAGAGACACTTTACAAAGAAAAAGATCAATATATTAGAAATATGAGTAGAAGCGAACAAAGTGATAGTTTAAATAAAATAGTAGGACTTATAGAACAGTATAGGAAAAAATAAAATAATCTTCATTAAAAAAATTGTTAATCATTTTAATTGATTAACAATTTTTGTTTTTATAAATATATTGGCTTTGCTTTAAATGGGGTTATTTATCTTAGAATTATATATTATTACTCACAAACCGTTTCGAAAGCTTGATTTACTAAGGCCCTATGCAAGTAAAAAGCTAAAATACAACAACTCGCTTCTCTCGGACAAGTTGTACTTCTTAACGCTTTTCACTTTCATAGAGCCTAAGTAAATCTAATCTTCCTGCAAATGGTTTGCTTCGCAATAATATATAATTCATTATCAATACTGTATTAAAGCAAAGCCAATATATTAAATAATTAAAACAGAATTTTAAAAATTAATAACCGTTCCGATATAGAATTTATTTAATAATATTATGAACAGTAGATAACAATATAAAGGAGAATATATTTTAAGGAGGAATTTTTATTGAAAATAAAATTTTTAGGAGCAGCTAAATGTGTGACTGGATCCAGCCATTTACTTATGATAGATGATTTAAAAATTCTTTTAGATTGTGGATTATTTCAAGGGAAAGATGAAAAGGAACACAATAATGAAGAGTTTGGATTTAATCCAAAGGAAATAGATTATGTAATATTGTCTCACGCTCATGCAGATCATAGCGGAAGGATTCCTTTATTGTTTAAAAATGGATTTTTGGGAAAGGTAATCTGTACTCATGCTACTAAAGATTTATGTGAATATATCTTGAAAGATTTAGCACATAGTAGCGTAGAGGAAGTATATTTTAAAAATCTTGAAAGAATGAAAAGGGGAGAAGAGCCATTAAATTCAATCTATGAAGAATGTCACGTGGAAAATGCAATTTTAAATTCTGTACCTTGCGATTATAATGAAGAGATAGAATTAACGCACAATGTGAAAGTCATATTAAAAGATGCAGGACACGTTTTAGGTTCTGCCATATGTGAAATTTTAGTCAAAACTTCTGGAGGGAAATGGAGTAATATAGTATATACTGGAGATTTAGGTAATGTAGATAGGTGTATTTTAAAGGATCCAGCTCAAGTTTTAAGAGGAGATTTTGTCATTATGGAATGTACCTATGGAGATAAAATTCACAAAGAAAATGAAAAATCTAAAGAGCTATTAAATATAATTGAAAGTACCATAAAAAAAGGCGGAAACGTAGTAATACCAAGTTTCTCCTTCGGTAGAGTCCAAGAGATTATATATATGCTAAATAGCTTTATAGAAGCAGGAAAACTACAGGGGTGTAAAGTGTATGTAGATAGTCCCTTATCCTCACAACTGACAAAGATCTTTAAGAAATATGAGAATTATTTTGATAATGAAGCTAAGGAATTGATAGAAAAAGGAGACAACCCTCTTGAATTTAAGGGATTAGAGTTTATAAGCACTGCTGAAAAATCTAAAGAATTAACTCAGGTAAAAAGTGGAGCGGTAATTATAGGGTCTAGTGGTATGTGTGAGGGTGGTAGAATAATGTACCATCTTAAAGAGAATTTGAATAGATGTGAAAGTACAGTAGTATTTACATGTCATCAAAATGTAGGAACTTTAGGGAAGGATATATTATGTGGAAGAAAAACTGTAAATATATTAGGTGAAGAAGTTCAGGTTAATTGCAATACCTTCATATTAGAGGGCTTGTCAGGACATGGAGATAAGGTTTTACTAAAAAAATGGCTGAAGGGGTTTAAGATACCACCTAAAGAAGTATTTTTAGTGCATGGTGAAGGCCATGTATTAAAATCTTTCAGTGATGAAATGGCTATATTGGGTTATACAATGAGAGTTCCATCCATAGATGAAGAGTTTAAGTTAGATAATTATTAAAAACTTCACAAAGTATAAGGGGAATTACTACTTGAATTTTAGTCAGATTAGGGTATAATTTAGGTGTGAGATATGTGTTAAACTTTGCCAAAAGTTTGGGATATATGGAAAACATATATTTTCCATATTTGAAAGACAATGTACATATTGACATTGTTTTCACAAAGCACGTAATTTTTCACAAAACACATAATAGGGTTTAAAAAAGGTATTTTTTAAATAATTTATGAAAGAGGGTTGCTTGCAATGAGAAAAATGAAAACTATGGATGGGAATACTGCTGCAGCACACGTGGCTTATGCATTTACAGATGTGGCAGCAATTTATCCGATTACACCATCATCACCAATGGCAGAACATTGTGATGAATGGGCAGCTCAAGGAAGAAAGAACATATTTAATCAAAAAGTAAAATTAATGGAAATGCAATCAGAAGCAGGTGCTGCTGGTGCAGTACATGGTTCGCTTCAAGCAGGTGCATTAACTACTACATTTACTGCATCTCAGGGATTACTATTAATGGTACCTAACATGTATAAAATGGCTGGAGAATTACTTCCAGGAGTACTTCATGTTAGTGCAAGAGCATTAGCGGCTCAAGCATTATCAATATTCGGTGATCACCAAGACGTCATGGCTGCTAGACAAACAGGATTTGCACTACTAGCTACAAATAGTGTTCAAGAAGTTATGGATTTAGCTCCAATAGCACACTTAGCTGCTATTGAAGGAAGAGTTCCATTTCTACATTTCTTTGATGGATTCAGAACATCTCATGAAATCCAAAAAATACAAACCTGGGATTATGACACATTAGCTAAATTTTTAAATAGAGAAGCATTAGAATCATATAGAGGTAATGCATTAAGTCCTGAACATCCGGTAACAAGAGGAACTGCTCAAAATCCAGATGTATACTTCCAAGCAAGAGAAGCTTCCAATCCATTCTACAATGCTATACCAGATGTTGTAGAAAAATACATGGGAATGATAAACAATGAAATCGGTACTGATTATCACCTATTTAACTACTATGGAGCACCAGATGCAGATAGAATTATAGTTGCTATGGGTTCAGTATGTGATGTTATTGAAGAAACTATAGATTATTTAATGTCAAAGGGTGAGAAAATAGGTGTATTAAAAGTTCATTTATTTAGACCATTCTCATTAAAACACTTCTTTGACCAAGTGCCTTCAACAGTTAAGAAAATAGCTGTTTTAGATAGAACAAAAGAACCAGGATCAGCTGGAGAACCATTATATCAAGACGTAAGAAGTGCGTTCTATGACAGAGCTGAAAGACCAATTATCATAGGTGGAAGATATGGATTAGGTTCTAAAGATACTACTCCATCTCAAATAGCAACAGTATTTGATCACTTAAAAGAAGAGAACCTTAAAAATGGATTTACCATTGGAATAGTAGATGATGTTACTAATACATCACTAGATATAACAAGAAAAATATCAACTACACCACAAGGAACTATAGAATGTAAATTCTGGGGATTAGGATCTGATGGTACAGTTGGAGCAAATAAGAGTGCTATAAAAATCATAGGGGACCATACAGATATGTATGCTCAAGCTTACTTTGCATATGACTCTAAAAAGTCTGGTGGAGTAACAATGTCTCACTTAAGATTTGGTAAAAAAGTAATTAAAGCTCCTTATTTAATAAATCAAGCTAATTATATAGGATGTCATAACCAATCTTATGTATATAACTATGATGTATTAGAAGGAATTAAAGATGGTGGTATATTCCTACTTAACTGTATTTGGAATAAAGAAGAGTTAGATGCTCACTTACCAGCAGATATTAAGAGATATATTGTAGAACATGATATTAAGTTCTACACTATCAATGCAGTTAAAATTGCACAAGATATAGGACTTGGCGGAAGAATTAATATGATTTGTCAAGCTGCATTCTTTAAATTAGCAGAGATTATTCCTCTAGAAGATGCAGTAAAATATCTAAAAGATGCAGTTGTAGCTTCTTATGGTAATAAAGGACAAAAAATTGTTGACATGAACAATGCTGCTATAGATGCAGGTATTAATTCATTAGTTAAAATAGAAGTTCCAGAATCTTGGAAAAATGCTGTGGATGACAAGGTTCAAGTAAAAGAGAAACCAGCATTTATAACAGAAATAGTTGAACCAATGAATAGACAAACTGGTGATAGACTTCCAGTAAGTGCTTTTGTTGGAAGAGAAGATGGTACTTTTGAATGTGGAACAGCTGCATATGAAAAGAGAGAGATAGCAGTTAATGTACCTGAATGGCAACCAGAAAACTGTATTCAGTGTAACCAATGTTCATATGTATGTCCACATGCTGTAATTAGACCATTCATAGGAACAGAGGAAGATTTCAAAAATGCTCCAGCTACATTAAAAGCAGTGGATGCTAAGGGTGGAAAAAACTTTGCAGGATTAAAATTCACTATGGGGGTAGCAGTTCAAGACTGTACTGGATGTGGAAACTGTGCACAAGTATGTCCAGCTAAGCAAAAAGCATTAATTATGAAGCCTCTTGATACTCAAAGAGATGAAATAGCTAACTGGGAATTTAATTTAACATTACCTAAGAAAGAAAATCCACTTGGAGTTGCATCTGTTAAAGGTAGTCAATTTGAAACTCCACTTTTAGAGTTCAGTGGTGCTTGCGCAGGGTGTGGAGAAACTCCATATGCTAAACTTATAACTCAACTATTTGGAGATAGAATGATGGTAGCTAATGCTACAGGATGTTCTTCTATTTGGGGAGGAAGTGCTCCTTCAACTCCATACACTAAAAATGAATGTGGAAAAGGACCAGCTTGGGCTAATTCATTATTTGAAGATAATGCTGAGTATGGACTAGGAATGTTCTTAGGAGTAAATCAATTAAGAGATAAATTAGCAGACCTTGTGAATGAGGCACTATCATTAGAGATTAGTGAAGAATTAAAAGCTGCGTTTAACGAATGGTTAGAAAATAAAGAGAGCGGAGATGGATCTAAAGTAGTAACTAAGAAAATACTTCCGCTATTAGAAGAAGTTAAAGATTGTTGTGATACTATGAGAGAAATCTACAAAAATAAAGACTTCTTCATTAAGAGATCTCAATGGATATTTGGTGGAGACGGCTGGGCTTATGATATCGGATACGGTGGACTTGACCACGTTCTAGCAAGTGGAGAAAACGTAAATGTATTGGTAATGGATACAGAAGTTTACTCAAATACTGGTGGACAATCTTCAAAGGCTACTCCAACAGCAGCTATAGCTAAATTCGCAGCATCTGGTAAGAGGATTAAGAAAAAAGATCTTGGTATGATGGCGATGAGCTATGGATATGTTTATGTGGCTCAAATAGCTATGGGAGCTGATCAAAATCAAACTCTTAAAGCTATAAGAGAGGCTGAAAACTATGATGGACCATCATTAATAATTGCATATGCTCCATGTATCAACCATGGAATTAAGAATGGAATGGGAGCTACTCAATTAGAAACTAAGAGAGCTGTTGCATCTGGATACTGGGCAATGTATAGATTTAACCCAGAATTAAAAGAGCAAGGAAAGAACCCATTTACATTAGATTCAAAAGAACCAACTGAATCCTTTAGAGATTACTTACTAGGAGAGGTTAGATATGCTTCCCTTGCTAAGTTATTCCCTGAGTTTGCAGAGCAGTTATTTGAAAAAACAGAAAGAGATGCTATGGAAAGATTAGAGAATTACAAAAAACTTGCAGCACAGTAATAAACTAAATAAAACAAATTAAAAGAGGTGGTTACCACCTCTTTTTTTACAGAGATTGTAACATATATGTATTTAATTACATCTTATATGAAGTATATGGAATAATTCTAAAAAAGTTTTAGAAAAACACTTCTAAAATTTATTAATTAAGGGTAAAATAAATAAATAGAACTAAAGGAGGTTTTACTTTATGGAAGAAAATAAAAAAGGATGTTGCTGCGGAAGCAATGAAGAGAAAGAACAAGGATGTTGTGGTGGACACAATGAACATGAACATGATCATGAAGGTTGTGGTTGTGGCTGCGGAGATCATGAAACTCTAACAGTAGAATTAGAAGATGAAAATGGAAATGTAATTCAATGTGAAATAATTGATGGATTCATGTTTAATGACAATGAATATGCATTAGTACAAAATCCAGATGATGGTTCTATATATTTATTTAAAGTTGTTGGCGATGACGAAGTTGGAGAATTAGTTGTTCCAGATGATGAAGAATATGATGCAGCAAGAGCATATTATGAAGGATTAATAGAAAACGAAGCAGAATAATAATCCTTAAGGAAAAGTCGCTATATAGCGGCTTTTTTACATAATAAAAGAAAGGGTATAAAATAATGGAAAAATTAGGGATATTCGATATAGATTTTACACTAACTAAAAAAGAAACCTCTATAGAGTTATACAAATATATGCTTGAAAAAGATAGAAGGTTAATAAAACATTTACCGAAGCATTTATTAACAGCACTTTGTTATGGTATTAAGGTTTATGACGCACAAAAAACTAAAGAATGTTTTTTAAAGTTTTTAGATGGAGTAGAGGAAAAAAAACTTCAGGAGCTTGTAAAGAACTTTTATAAAGATAGACTAAGTTCTATATTATACGAAGATGGAATAAAGATGATGAGAAAACTAAAAAATGAGGGGTATAAAATATACTTAATTTCTGCATCTCCAGAGTTCTATATAAACGAATTATACAATATACCAGAAGTTGATAAAATTATTGGAACAAAATTTAAAGTAGAAAATGGAATTTTTATGCCTAAAGTAGAAGGATTAAACTGTAAGGGTGAAGAAAAAGTAAAGAGGCTCATGGAGGAGTTAGAAAAGGATAATATCCAAGTGGATTTTAAAAATTCTTATATGTTTTCTGACTCTCTTTCAGACTTGCCACTATTAGAGCTTGTAGGGAAGGGGTATTTAATAAATTACAAGAAGAAACATGAGCTAGAGATATTGAAATGGAGGTAGAATATGGATCACTGTATAAATAAGTTTTTTTTATTCAATGATGAAGTGGAATATGCCGAAAATTTTGAGAAACTTTATCCAATTGGTGAGAAAATAGTATATGAGGTTATAAGGATTATAGAAGGGAAGCCACTATTTTTAAAAGAACATGTATTTAGACTTCATAACTCTTTAAAATTAATAAATAGTGAAGATGCATATACTTATGAATATATTAAATTTTTACTTGATAAGTTAATTAAGGTTAATGAGGTTGACAATGGAAATATAAAATTCATAATAAGTGGTAAGGAAATATTAGTTTACTCTATACCGCATTTCTATCCTGGGGAAGATATGTATAGAGAGGGAGTAAAAACAATTTTATACTTTGGAGAGAGAACTAATCCTAATGCAAAGGTTATTGATAACGAATTCAGACATAAGGTAAACGAAGAAATAAAAAAAGCAGATGCCTATGAGGGGATTTTAATAAATAGCAGGGGGTTTGTTACTGAAGGAAGTAAATCAAATATATTTATGGTTAAGGGGGATTTAGTGTATACAGCACCAGTAAAAGGTGTATTACCAGGAATAACTAGAGAAAAAATTATAGATTGCTGTAAATCAATAGGATTAATAGTAGAAGAGAAAGATGTACATTATAGTGAAATAGCTTCATTAGACGGCATGTTTATTTCTGGAACATCTCCTAAGGTGTTGCCCATAAAGGAAGTCCAAAGTGAAGTTCAGTTTGAAAAAATATATTTTTCTATATTAAATATAAAAGAAGCCTTTGAGAAAAATATAAATGAAGATTTAAATGGCTACGATATAAATATGTATTAAAGTATATGTAGAATTATACGATAAATAAGTAAAAGTTGTTTTTTTATGTTGTAGCACTATAAGTTATTTAGGGGGGTTATAATGTGGAAAAAAGATTATACAATGGTAAAAGTGTAGAGGAATGTTTGAAGCAAGCTAGTGAAGAATTAGGATTACCTGTAAAGGACATAAAGTATCATGTCGAATATGAGAAGAGTAAGGGATTTTTTAAAAAAGCAGAAATAACCGTGTTTTTACCAGAAGTAGAAGAGGAGCCTCATAAATCTATGGCTACAGGTAAAGCTAGGGTTGAAGATGGAAAGCTTATTATTATTGATGGAGAAGAAGAATATTCAGTAACCATAATAAAAGGTGAAAATATTAGAATTACAGTTGATGGTGAAGAGGTTATTAGTAAAACAAGTGTTAATTCTAATAGTAAAATAGATATAGAGTTTAACGAAACCATAGCAAGTAGAAGTATAGATTTAAATATATCTGAGAATAGAATGGAAGTATATCTATCTATTGAATATAAACCAGAAATAATATATGGACTTAAAGATGTACAAGAGGCAAATACTATAACCTTAGAGGGAATTGTAAAAGGAGAGAAATATCCACCTAAATATACAAAAGCTGAAATAATAGAATTACTTTATAGCAAGGGAGTAGCTTATGGTATTAATGAAGAGGTAATAGATAGTTTATGTAACAAAAAATCTATAATCGATGTATTAGTAGCTTCAGGAGATTCACCAATTCATCCAGAAGATGATAAAATTGAAATATATTTTTTAAGAGATGGAATTAAAGAGTATAAAGTAGATACTAATGGAAATATGGATTTTAAATCTATAGGACATGTTTCAAGTGTTAAAAAGGGAGATGTGTTAGCAAAAAGAATTCTTGGAAAAGAAGGTATTGAAGGTAAGAATGTATTAGGACAGGCAGTTAAAGTTAAGAGAAAAAAATATAAGGAAATAATTGCAAAAGAGGGATGTACTTTTACAGACAGCAATACTGTAGTTGCAACAATAGATGGAAGACCTGAAATGAAGGGTGCAATACTATCTATAAACACTTGCTTTGAGTTGAATGGGGACGTGGATATAAAGTCTGGTAATATAGATTTTATAGGAGATGTAATTATATATGGTGATATAAAAGATGGTATGGAAGTTAAGACTGGTAACAATCTAATAGTTAAAGGAAGCACAAGTAGATGTAAGATTGAATGTGGTGGAGATGTGGACATCGATGGGAATATTATATCATCAAGTATAAAATCTCATAATTATTTCTACACCTTATCTAAATATTTAGAAAATTTAAGAATAATTAATGAGGACATATCAAACATATATAATATGTGTAGACAACTAAGAAATAGCAAGACAGTGAAGGTTAATGTATCAGATGGAGATATTGTTAGATTAGTAATTGAAAGTAAATTTAAAGGATTTAGAAAGAACTGTATAGCATTAATAGAATATATGAACAATTTAAATGATGTCCAATGTGAATTGTATACTGTAATAAAATCAAACTTTATACCTAAAAATATGATAAGTATTGGTAATATAGAAGAATTGAAGAATATAAAAGAAATTATAAAAAATAAAATAGATAGTATAACTGAAATAAGCAATATTACAAGTACTATAAATATGAGTTATGTTCAGGATTCTAATGTTGAGTGTTCAGGAACAATAAATATAACTGGTAAAGGAGTATATAAGTCAAATGTATACGCTACAGAGGGAATATATTTCACTTCACCTGGTCATAGCAATGTGAGAGGTGGAAAGATTATAGCGGATAAGGAAATAAAGGCTAAAACTATAGGTGCAAACACAGGGGTAATGACCACAGTAGGTGTTGGTAAGCAGGGTCATATTTATTGTGATGTTGCGTATTTGAATACAAAATTTATAGTAGGTGAAAAGGAACAAATTTTAGACGAATCCTGCAAGAATGTACATGTTTATTTGGACAAAATTGGAGATTTAGTAATAGATAAATTTAAGCTTTAGGGGGGCCTAACTTTGGATGAGGAATTAAAATTATTAATATTTACTTTAGATGATCAACCTTTTGCAGTAGATATTAAAGAGGTGGAGAGAATATTAACTTATGAAACTCCAACCAAACTTCCAGAATCGCCTGAGTTCCTAGAAGGGGTAATTGATTATGGAGAAGGGGTTATACCTGTATTAAGTCTAATGAAAAAATTTAATAAGAATGATGTAGAGGGTAAAAAAGAATCTATCATAGTAACAAAGTATGAAGATAAAGTATTAGGGATTGTAGTTAGTGCCGTAAGTGAAGTGCAATCCATACATGATAATGCCATAGAAAAAACACCAGAAATATCTATATCTGTTTCTAGTAGGTATATAAAAGGACTAATTAAGGATAAAAAAAGAAGTAGAATAATAATTCTTCTTGATTTTAGCAAAATTCTTTCAGAAGAAGAAAAAGAGAAGATTTAGATTGGTGGTATTATGGATTACAAAGAGATAAAAGTAGGTATTGCGGATTTGAACGTGGTAAAGCTTCCAGATAGACTAACAACTATTGGATTAGGTTCATGCGTTGGAATAGCATTAATAGATAAAATCAATGGTGTTGGTGGACTGGCCCATATTATGTTACCAGATAGTACAAAATTTTCAAATGTTACTAACAGTGCAAAATTTGCAGATCTTGCAATACCAATTCTCATTGAAAAAATGAAAAAATGCGGTGCAAAAGAAAGAAATTTAAGAGCAAAGATAGCAGGAGGAGCGTCTATGTTTACATTTGCAGATAGCAAGGTGAATATGGATATAGGAGATAGAAACTCAAAAGCAGTAAAATATGTATTAGATTCTTTGAAAATTCCTATAGATAGTGAGGATATTGGGGGCAACAAGGGTAGAACTATTACCTTTGATACAACAAATGGCATATTGTATATTAAAACAGTGGGTGAAGGAATAAAAACTATATAGACAAGCTTAGTGATTGGAGTGATGTTATGCTTAAAAAAATTACGGTAATGGTAGCAGATGATTCAGCTCTAATGAGAAGAATGATATCAGACATGATTAATATGGAAGAGGATATGGAGGTTATAGATACAGCAAGAAATGGAGAAGAACTTTTAATAAAGCTTAAAGATCATACTCCTGAAGTTATAACCTTAGATGTGGAAATGCCAAAGCTTAATGGTATAGAAACATTAAAAAGAATAGTAGAGGAAAAAATTCCAGTAAAGGTAATTATGTTGAGTAGTTTAACAAAAGATGGAGCAAGAATAACCCTTGAATGTCTAGATAATGGAGCTGTAGATTTTATTTCAAAACCTTCTGGGTCAATTTCACTGAATATTAATGATGTAAAAGAATCCTTGGTATCTAAGATAAGAGGAGTTAGTACAATTAGAACTAAGGAAAAAAGCACTGTGAACATTAACAATAGGTTGAAGGTAACAAGAAGCAGTGCTAAAAAAATATCAAAAGGAAATAATATTGGGGCTGTGGCTATTGGCGCATCAACCGGTGGACCTAAGGCATTATTTAATGTTATAACAAATTTACCGGAAAACTTAGGAGTTCCTGTATTTGTGGTTCAACATATGCCAGTGGGATTTACAAAAGCCTTTGCAGAAAGACTTGATAAATTTAGTAAGCTTAAGGTGGTTGAGGCTGAGGATGGCTGTAAAATAGAAAACAATGTGGTCTATATTGCACCAGGTGGAAAACACATGGAAGTGAATAAAAATAATACTATAAGGTTAACTATGGATCCTATAATTCATGGAGTAAGGCCGGCAGTAGATAAATTGTTCATATCTGCCAGTAGTATATACACAAATATACTTATGGCTATTGTCCTTACAGGTATGGGGAAAGATGGGGCTAAGGGCATAATAGAGGTAAAGAAAAATGGTGGGTATACTATTTCAGAAGATGAATCTACATGTGTAATCTATGGCATGCCGAAAGCAGCATATGAAACTAAGATGGTAGATGAGGTAATTCCACTTCATGGAATTAGTGAAAAAATATCATATATGATTGTAGGAGACGTGAGGGTTTAATGAACTTAAAAGATTTTGAACAGTGGGTATTGAAGGAGTTTGGAATAGATTTATCTGCCTATAAATCTAATCAACTACATCGAAGAATTCTTACTCTTATGTCTAGGGTAGGGGCAAATTCTATTGAAGAATTCATATTCATGTTAAAAAATGATGGGGAGAAAAGGCAGAAATTTCTTGACTACATAACTATTAATGTGACAGAATTTTATAGAAATCCAGAGATTTTTAAAGAACTCAATGAATTAATAAAATCTAACCTAACTTATACAAAGCCCTTAAAAATTTGGAGTGCGGCCTGTTCAATTGGAGCAGAACCCTATTCTGTGGCGATGATGCTTAAGGAGCTTACTCCAAGGGTAAGACATAATATAATAGCTACGGATATTGATAGTACTATTCTAAAAAGGGCTAAAGAGGGGGAGTATATTAAGGCGGACATAAAAAATGTTCCTAAAAATCAATTGGATAAGTACTTTACAGAAAGTGATGGTAAATATTATATTCACAAAGAGATTAAGGATATGGTAACATTTAAAAAACATGACTTAATATTAGATAGGTATGATAGCAATTTTGATATAATAATCTGTAGAAATGTGGTTATCTATTTTAATAATGATGTGAAGGATAATATTTATAAAAAATTTAGTAGCTCTTTAAATTCAGGAGGATTATTATTTATAGGCGCTACTGAAAGTATATATGGATATAAGAATTATGGCTTCGATAAGCTCTCTACATTTATATATAGAAAGATTTAAGGAGGGGAAATATGGATACTTCTCAATATTTATCTATGTTTTTAGAAGAATCAAGTGATAACTTACAAACTTTAAATGAGTGCTTACTTACACTTGAAAATGACCCACAGGATGTGGAGGTTTTAAACCAAATATTTAGAGTAGCACATACTATTAAAGGTATGGCAGCCACTATGGGTTATACTAAAATGGCTGAACTTACTCATAAAATGGAGGATGTTCTATCAGAATTTAGAGAAGGAAAGTTAAAAGTTACCCATGTGGTGATAACTGTCTTATTTAAATGTCTAGATGTACTAGAAGGAATGGTAGACAACATCAGTGGAGGTAGTGATGACAATATAGCTATTGATGAGATAGTAGTTATGTTAGAAGATATATCAAGAGCTGGTGAAGAAGAAGTGAATCCAGTGGAAGAAAAAACACAGGATGAAATGAGTCCTATGGAATTAAATGAATATGACTTAGATATAATTAAGCAGGCAAGTAAGGAAAATGTAAACTCTTATCATATTCATATAAAATTAGATGAAGGAACTATATTAAAGTCTGCTAGAGCATTTATAATATTCCAAGTTCTAGAAGAGTGTGGAGAAATTATTAAATCTGAACCTAAATTAGAAGACTTAGAAGCAGAAAATTTTGATTTTGAAATAGATTTAATTTATTTAACTAATAAATCTAAAGAAGATGTTGCTCAAAGCGTTGTAAATATTTCTGAGATTAGAGAAGTTAGTATAAAAGAAGTAAAATCTAAGTCTAAATCAGATAAGTCCTTAAAAAATGAGGATAACCATTCAAATAAATCTCACAAAGAAAAGGCAACAGAAGTATTAAATGAGGTAACAGCCTTTAAAGAAATATCAAATGATGAAGGCAGTGAAAAGGTAAAGTCTAATATAGCGCCAAAAGCTATTGATGATAAAGAAGAAAGTGTTGTAAAGGTTCATCAAAAACCAAAAGGAAAAGGAATAGGACAATCTGTAAGGGTAGATTTAGAAAGATTAGATAAATTTATGAATATGGTGTCTGAGCTAGTAATTCATAGAACAAGATTAGAGCAGATTAGTGCAAACCATAAAATTATAGAGCTCAATGAGACACTAGAACAGGTTGGAAGAACTACTACAGATTTACAAGATTTAGTAATGAAGATAAGAATGCTTCCATTGGATGTGGTTTTCAATAGATTTCCAAGGATGATAAGGGATTTATCCATGGAGCTTCAAAAGGAAATAGATTTCGAAATTTATGGACAAGATACAGAGTTGGACAGAACTGTAATAGAAGAGATAGGAGAGCCGCTAATTCATCTTTTAAGAAATGCAGCGGACCATGGTATAGAATCTGCTGAAGAAAGAATAGCAGCAGGAAAAAGTCCAATAGGGAAGATTAAGCTTACTGCCTATTCAGAGGGTACAAAAGCTGTAATAAAAGTTGAGGATGATGGAAAAGGCCTTGACATTAACAAAATCAAAGCTAAAGCAGAAAAAGTTGGAATTAACACTGATGGAATGAGTGAGATAGATGTAAAAAATCTTATTTTTGCTCAAGGGTTTAGTACTAATGAGGTAGTTACGGATGTGTCAGGTAGAGGAGTTGGAATGGATGTAGTAAAAACAAAAATTTCATCTCTTGGTGGAACCGTAGATGCCATAAGCGAAGTAGGTAAAGGGACAACCTTTATAATAAAACTTCCTCTAACTCTTCAAATTATACAGGCACTATTAGTAAAAGTTGGAGGAGAGACTATGGCTATATCTCTTGGATTTATAGATAGAGTTATAGAATATAAGGAAAGCATTATTAAGAAAACTAATAATAAAGAAGTTGTTATGTACAATGGCAATGTATTTAGTTTAGTAAGAATAAGTAAGAAGCTAAATCTTGAAAATGTGAACTATGGTAAAAAATATATAATCCTTGTAAAAGTAGGGGAAAGAGAAGTAGGATTAGTAGTAGATTCTCTATTAGGACAAAAAGAAATAGTTATAAAACCATTTGGAAATACTTTAAAATCAGTTAAGGAGTATATTGGTGCTACTATCTTAGGTGATGGACTAGTTACATTGATTCTTGATGTAGCCACACTAATTTAGGGGGTATTATATTGAGCATTGAATTTAACGATATTCAGATAGATGCACTAAGAGAAGTTGGCAATATAGGTATAGGTAATGCAGCTACAGCGATGTCAAAAATTTTAGGACGAAAAATTCAAATAACTGTGCCAAGAGTCAATGTAATTCAGGTAGAAGAGATCTTCTCTAAACTTGATGAAGATGAAATAGTATATGCAGTAATTGCAAGAGTACTTGGGGATGCCCCTGGAAATCTACTTTTTGTTTTTGATAAAGACACCATTATAAAAATTGTAGAATCCTTAGTAGGTGAACAGGGTGATGAATTAAGTGAAGTTGGATTTTCTGTATTAGCTGAAATAGGTAATATTATATTTGCCACCTATATGAATTCCATAGGACAATTGACCAATTTAAAGCTGTATCCATCTGTGCCAGCGGTTACAAAGGATATGCTTTGTGCTATTTTATCTACTACTTTTATAGAATCAGGACAATATAGTGATGAGGCATTGGATATTGAAACAGATTTTATTCAAGAAAGTGAAGAATTAAAGGGAAATTTTTATTATATACCAATGCCAGGATCATTAGAAAAAATATTAGAATCATTAGGATTAAATTAACGGAGGTTACAAAAATGGCGAGAGTATTAATTGTAGATGATGCAACTTTTATGAGGATGATGATTAAGGACATATTAGAGAAAAATGGATTTGAAGTGGTGGGAGAAGCTAGTAATGGACTTAAAGCGGTAGAAATTTATAAAACTGAAAAACCAGATGTGGTAACCATGGATATTACTATGCCAGAAATGGATGGAATTGAGGCAGTGAAAGCAATAAAAGGCTTTGATCCAGCTGCAAAAATTGTTATGTGTAGTGCTATGGGACAACAAACCATGGTTATGGATGCTATAAGAGCAGGAGCAAAGGACTTTATTGTGAAACCATTTCAGGCAGATAGAGTACTTGAGGCTATAAACAAAGTAATAGGGTAGGGGGAGTTTAAGTGCAAGTTGTTATTTTTACTATAGGAGATGAACAGTTTGCTGTAGAGACATGTAAAGTTCAAGGTATAAATGGACTTATGGAAATAACTAAGGTTCCTAACGCCCCTGCACATATAAAGGGGCTTATAAACCTAAGAGGAAGCATATTATCTATTTTAGACATAAACTTGTTATTAGATATGAATTTAGGGGAAGAAAATAATAGTAATATTATTATCCTTAAGTTGGACGAAGAGCAAGTGGGAATAATGGTAGATAATGTAGAAGAAGTAATGGATATAGAAGAAAACTTAGTAGAAAAAATTCATGGTGAAAAAGAAAAGAACTTTATTAAAGGTATTATAAATTTAGAGGATAGAATAATTACGATGATTGATATTGATAAACTACTACAATAACCCACAGGGTAAGAAATGAGGTAGGGTAATGGCAGAAATATTGTCACAGAATGAAATAGATGCTCTTTTGTCTGCCTTGTCTTCTGGTGATATAGAGCCAAGTGAGCTTGAAAAGGAAGAAGAGAATTTAAAAATTAAAAATTACGACTTCAAAAGACCACAGAAATTTTCTAAAGATTTAATTAGAACTCTAGAATTAGTTCATGATAACTATGCAAGAATTATATCAAACTATTTAACAGCGCAGCTTAGAACTAATGTGAAGGTTAAAATAGAGAGTGTAGAACAAATAACCTATGAAGAGTTTATTCACTCTGTACCCAGTAGTACGGTGTTAACCCTATTTACGATGCAACCTTTAAGTGGGCAAATCATATTAGAGACTAATGAAGAATTTGTGCTTAGAATATATGATGTTTTAGCTGGAGGAGATGGCTTTAAAAAGCCAAAGTTAAAAGAGCTAACAGAAATAGAGAAAAACATAATAAAACATACAGCACAAGGACTAATTAGCAGTATGAAATTAGCTTGGGAAGATGTGCTAGAGGTTGACCCAGTGATGGAAAGCATGGAGACAAATCCAGCACTAAATCAAACCTTAGCACCTAACGAGCCAGTAGCACTTATTACCTTCAGTGTTGAAATGTTTCAGACAAGTATATTTATAAATATATGTATACCTTATTTAAGTATTGAAAATGTACTAGAGGATTTAGTTGTAAAATACTGGTCTAGTGAAAGAGATGAAGAGCAATTAAAATTAAGTAGGGAAAAACTAAATAAAAATCTTAGAAAAGTAGATGTGGATTTAAAAGCAGTACTTGGAAATACAGTTATTTCGGTTAATGATTTCTTAACCTTAGAGTTAGGAGATGTAATAGCTCTTGACAGGATATGGGATGAACCTATTGATATATATGTTGAAGAGCAATTAACCTTTGTAGCGCAACCAGGATTAAAAGGCAAGAATAAAGCTGTCCAGATAATAGACTATATAGATAAGGGTGTGGAAAATGATGAATAATCAATTCCTGTCACAGGAAGAAATAGATTCACTTCTTAATGGGGGAAGTGAAAGTAATGAAATAGAATCAACAGAACTTCTTACAGATATTGAAAAGGATTTGCTGGGAGAAGTAGGAAATATATCCATGGGTACTGCAGCCACTTCGTTATCAACTATAGTGGGTCAAAAAGTTAATATAACTACGCCAACTATTAAGATTAGCAATCTGGATACTCTAAAAAAGGGTTTTGAAGTACCAAATGTAGTTTTAGATGTTAAATTTACTAGCGGTATATCTGGTGGAAATTTACTTATAATGAAGATATCAGATGCAGGCATGATAGCTAATCTTATGATGGGTGGAGATGGACAAATAGAAGATGTTCTAGAGCTATCAGAAATAGAGATTAGTGCAGTACAGGAGGCTATGAATCAAATGATAGGTTCAGCAGCTACCTCTATGGCAACTATGTTTAATAGAGAGGTAAACATTTCTCCACCAATATCTTCAATTTGTGATGAAGATACAGCAAATATATCTCAAGATATTAAAGAACATGAGGAGATAGTATGCATTTCTTTTAAGATGACTATAGGAACCTTAATAGATAGTAGCATACTTCAAATACTACCAATAGCTACGGCTAGAAAAATCATTGATATTATGATGGGCACAGAAGAATCAGATGTTGCCGTAGAGGAAGTAGTAATCCCACAACAAGAGGAAACATGGACTGCGCCAGCAAAGGAGATTGAAATGCATAGTAATAGTGAATCAAGTATACCTCAGCAGACCTATGAACCTGCCTATAACATGCCAGTGGCACAACCACAGCAGGTTAATGTTAAAGGGGCAGCCTTTAAACAGTTAGATGAAGCCTCTGTTACATCATTACCTAAAAATATTGATTTAATATTAGATGTACCACTAGAGCTTTCAGTGGAGCTTGGAAGAACTAAGAAGAATATTAAGGATATACTATCGCTTTCACAAGGATCATTAATTGAACTTAATAAGTTAGCAGAAGAACCAGTAGACATCTTTGTCAATGGAAAGAAAATAGCTTATGGAGAAGTAGTGGTTATAGATGAAAGTTTTGGGGTTAAGATAACTGGTATAGTAAGTGGGGAAGATAGAATAAGAAGTCTCTCTAAGTAAAATTCAAATGGACTGCAATAATATTGCAGTCCATTTGAATTTTAGGATTTGTTTTAATATAGTGTTGATAATGAACTATATGTTATTACCCATAAATCCTTTCGAAAGATTGATTTACTAAGACCCTATTCAAGTAAATAGAATAATTATTTACTAAAGAAACATTCCAAAAGATTATAAAAGGAAGAGATAAACAATTTTAAATAAAATATTTAAGTAATATGTATAAACTTTCAGAGAAAATATTCGACTATAAGAATATAGAAATCAATTAGGAGTGAAAATATGAAGATAAATAATATAAATAGCAACACTCTATATATAAATAAATATAAAAACAACGAGGATAAAGTTAATAAAAGTAACATTAACTTAGCTAAAAAAGAAGGACCTGATAAGTGTGAGTTGTCTTCTGTAGGAAAGGCTCTTAATAATTTATCCATAGAAGAGGAAATCTATGGAGTTAGTGATAAGAAAGTAGAGGAGATTAAAGCTTCAATTTCCACAGGAAATTATAAGGTTGATACAAAAGCTTTAACAGAAGCTATGATGAAAGCTATGAGAGGTGAAATATAGGTGAAAGACCAACTAAAGATAATACTTAAGGAAGAGCTAGAAGCAATGACAGCACTAATAACAATTTTGGAAGTTCAGCATGGGTTATTAGTTCAGCAGAGTGTTTACGAATTAGAAAAGATAACTAAGGATATAGAAGATTGTAGTAAAAACTTAGCAATGTGTGAAAGCAAAAGAAGAAGCCTTGTAGGAAGACAATCCATGAGTGAGATTGTGGATGGCTTAAAGGATGTTGAAGTACAGAAGATTTATGATGAAGTAGTTAGAGCTGTTAATGCTCTCTATGTTCAAAAAGAAACAAATGACATGCTATTAAAACAGAGTTTGAGTTTTACAAACTCAATGTTAGCTATGGTAAGTCCTAAAAAAGAAAACTTAACTTACAATGGGTATGGAAAAATAAAGAAATAAGGAGAATTAAAATGTCAGGATTATTTGCAACTTTAAATATATCTAAGACAGGGATGTTTGCACAACAGCAGTATATTAATGTAACATCTCATAATATGTCAAATGCACGAACTGAAGGATATTCAAGGCAACACGTAGTGCTTGAAGCAGCAAGACCACAAACCATATATGGTGGAGCAGGACAAATTGGTACAGGAGTTAACGTAGCATCTATAGAAAGAACTAGAAATCAATTTCTAGATTATCAAATAAGGAAAGAAAGTACTCACCTTAATCAATATGGAGTTAGATCTGATTATTTAAGCCAAGTTGAAGGGATTTTTAATGAGCCATCTGATACGGGGATATCAAAGCTTATGTCTGAACTTTTTGATGCATGGCAAATTCTTTCAACAAATTCAGATAAATCAGATGCAAGAACAGTTGTTGCACAAAAGGCAAAGGCATTAACAGATGAACTTAACCATAATTATAAGAAGTTAAATGATACAAAAACCAATGCTCTAAGTGAAATTCAACAGAATGTTTTTGAAGTAAATAGTATTTTAGATCAACTTAATTCAGTTAATAAAGAAATTATAACAGTTACAATAGCAGGTAATAATCCCAATGATTTGATGGATAGAAGAGATCTTCTATTAGATAAATTAAGCACCAAATTTGGAATAGATACAAAAAATCAGAATTTAAATGGTATGTTAATAACCCCAGAAGGACAGTCTGATATAAATTTTGTTAGAAATCAAGACAATGAAAAAGTAAGAAAATTGGCTTATGTATCAGAAATTAAAGTTGATGAAAACACCAAAGAACATACAATAGTTTATTATAAAAATGGTGATATGACCTCCTCAGATAATAGGGTTGAGATTACCATGAGTAAAGAAGATTTTGAAAAATTAGATGGTAATTTAGGACCAGGAAGTGTTTTATTAACTAATGAAGATGGTCAAATTGTTGATAAGAACGGTAACCCTTCAAGTAAGGGAGAAAGTATAAAAAATAGTATATTTGACACATCATCAGGAGTTATAGGAGGACTTCAATCTATTGATAAAGATGTAGATGGGTATATAGAGCAAATGGACACCCTTGCAAAGACTATAGCTTTTGCAGTAAATGCAGTTCACACAGAAGGAATACCAGCAGATAAACAGATTCCTTTCTTTATAAATAAAAATTTAACGCCTCCAGCAGATATCATGGATTTTGATGGAATAAATGCAGGGAATATCACCATAAATCCTGAAATTTTGAAGAATCCAATGCTTATTGAGGCCGGCAAAAAAGATAGTAGTGGAGAGGGAGATGGAAAAAGAGCTTTAGCCATTGCTCAATTAAGAGATTATAGACTAAATATAACGAATATACAAAATGGAAAAGATGCTAATGGTGACCCATATGACTACGATAAATTTGTAGAAGAGCATTTTGGTGATACAGCAGAAGGGAGTATTCCTGAGAGAAAAGAAATATCTGGCGGTATGAAAATAGAAGGATTTTATAAAAATTCTATTAACAAATTAGGGGTTCAAGCTGAAGAGGCAAATAGAATTGTAGAGAATCAATCGGAATTGTTAAAGGGATTGCTGACTAGGAGACAATCGGTATCCGCTGTATCAATTGATGAAGAGACCATTAACTTAGTACAATTCCAACATGCGTTTCAAGCTAATGCGAAGGTTATATCTACTGTAGATCAATTGCTAGATGTAGTAGTAAATGGACTAGTAAGATAAGGGGTGTATATATGAGAATTACAAATAGTATGCTAGTAACAGGTTTTCTTGGAGATATGAATAGAAACCTAACTGCAATGAATAAGGTTATGAAACAAATAGACACAGGTAAGCAATTTTCAAGACCGTCTGATGATCCATTTAAAGTCGCACGTTCTATGCAAATGTATACGGAGATAGATGCAAATAAACAATATAATAGCAATATTAAAGATACGATTAACTGGATGGATACAACAGGAGAAGCAATGACTCATACAACTAATTGTCTTCAAAGAATTAGAGTGCTAATGGTTGCAGCAGGAGATGTAGCTTATGGTAGCTCAGAGCTGAAAGCAATACAGGATGAGATAAATGAAAAAGTAGCTGAATTCGGACAAATATTAAATACGAGTTTTGATGGAAAATATATATTTGCGGGCACAGACTCTACAAACAGGCCTATATCTGTGGAAGAAAAAAATTCTAAAAATTCAATTTCAATAAGTGGGAATGAGGATAATATAAATGAAAAACTTCAAGTGGAAATTTCCACTGGAGTTGTAGTTGATTATAATATTAGTGCAACTGAAATATTGAAATTTAAAGATAAAGATGGAAATGAAATAAATGTATCTAAGATATTTGATGATATATTGACTAATTTATCAGACCCTTCAACTAAAGATAAAGTGATTGAGGAAAATTTAGATCAAATAGATAAGATTATTAACAATATGCTTACCTTAAACTCTAAAGTTGGAGCAATACAGAACAGAATGGACAGTGCTAAAGAGATAAACGAAGCCCAAAACTTTGATCTAACAGAAATTCTATCTGGAAATGAAGATATAGATTTTGTAGAAAAAAATATGGAACTTGCTATGGTTCAAACAGTATATATGGCATCACTGCAAACTAGCGCTAAGGTGTTACAACCAACAATCTTAGATTTCATAAAATAATATTTAGAATTAAGTGTGTAGAAATTAGAATCACTTGATAAAACTCCCAGAGGGACATTGTATACATTCTACATAATAAATGAAATTAGGAGTGAAGAGAATGAAATTTAACACTAAAATTAATGGAGTTATACAGTTTGAAGAGAAGGATATTTTAAATTTTAAATATGGCTTGCCAGGTTTTGAAACTTTAAATAAGTTTGTATTAGCAGAAGTAGAAAATTTACCATTTAAGATACTTCACTCTATAGAGGATGAAACTGCTGGGTTTGTAGTAATTAGTCCATTTGACTTTATAGAAAATTATGAATTTCAATTACCTGAGGATATAATAAATAATTTAGACATTAACAATGAGAAAGATGTTTTAGTATTAAATACAGTAACCTTAAATAGTGATGTGAAGAAATTAACCACCAATTTAAGAGCACCTATTATTATAAATTTGAAAAATAATTGGGGGTATCAACTAATATTGGATGGGGAAAAATATAGTATTAAACATCCACTAAATAAGGAGTGATAATATGTTAGTGCTGACAAGAAAACAAGGTGAAGGACTTAAAATAGGAAATGATATAGAAATAACTGTGGTAAAGTTGGAAGATAATACAGTAAAGTTAGCCATAAGTGCTCCTAAGGATATAAAAATTTTAAGAAGTGAGCTATATGATGAGGTAAAAGAAGAGAATAAAAAATCTACTGATATGGATATTGAAATTTTAAAACAATTTGAAAAATAAGAAGTAGATATTACATTAATATGGGGGAGAAATCATGGAGATTAATAGGGTCAGTAATACAGCTATGGAAAACACTTCTATGAACAAAGAACCTTTAGAAGTAAATATTAATACTAAGGCTGAGAATGAAATCACTAAGGATAATACAGAAAAACCTACCCTAAAAGATATTCAAAAGGCAGTGGATAAGCTTAATAAATTTATGGAAGATGAGCATATTTATGCAAAATATGAGATGCATGATAAGTTTAATCAAATTATGATTAAGCTTATAAATCAAGACACTAAAGAAATTATTTTAGAGGTTCCACCTAAAAAAATATTGGACATGGTGGCAAAAATGTGTGAGATGGTAGGGATTTTGATAGATAAAAAGGCATAGTCACTTTGTGACAGAGAAGTTCGTTAAAGCGAAGAGAAGGGCTGACTTCGTCAACAGAGAAGTGTTTGCTTCGCTCACAGATAAATGCAAGCTGTGATTGTAGAGAATAAGGTTGGTCACATAATAACAGGGAGGTTTTTGTGACCTAGATAACTTAGCCTTAAGTTATTATAAAAGTGATAATTAAAAAGTAACAGGGATGTAATAGTTGTAGTTTTATTTATAATTATAGATTTGAATTGTGAGGGAAATGGAATGTTTAATACTAATGCATATAATACTTATAAAAATAACAGTGTAAACTATGCTTCTAAAGAACAATTATTATTAATGTTACTAGATGGGGCAGTGAAATTTTCAAAGATAGGTAGACAAGCTATTTTAGATAAAAATATAAATTTGGCTCATGAGAATATAGTAAAAACAGAAGATATATTTACTGAACTTAGAATATCTCTTGATACAAATGTAGGTGAATGGTCAGTAAATATGTTTAATGTTTATGGATTTATAAATGAAAAGCTTTTTGAAGCAAATATAAAAAAAGATGTAAAGGTAATTGATGAAGTAATACCTCTTATTGAAGAAATAAGAGATATATGGTATGAGGCTTATAATAAGTCAAAAAAGTAATTTAGGGGGATAATTATATGAGAATACCAGGGCTTGCAACAGGTATGGATACCGATACAATGGTAAAGCAAATGCTTATACCATATCAAACTAAAGTAGATAGAGCGAAACAGAGTAAGGATGTTATGGCTATTAAACAGCAGCTTTACAGAGATGTGGCAAAGGACTTAAATGAGTTATATAAAAAATACTTTGATGTTACTTCATCTACAAGTTTAATAATGAGTAGTACTTATAAAACTTCAATATTCAAAAGTTCATCTGATGCAATCACTGCAGAAGGACTAGCTGGTGCAAAGGTTGGGAATTATAAGGTGTCAGTAGGTCAAGTAGCAGAACCGGCAAGGATGTTTACTACTTATGATGAGTTAAAAGGAAAGAAAATAGATTTAAATATTAATGGAAAAAAAGTAGATGTAGATTTAATCGAAGCAAAAGATAAAGAGGATATGGTTAATAAAATTAATCTTGCCCTTAAGAATGAGGGAATAGAGGCCAAAGTTTCAACAAGTACATTAGCAGCGGATAAAATAATAATAGAAACAAAAAATACTGGCAGTAAACAATCAATATCTATATCAGAGTATGCAACAAAGAATCCAGCAGAAATATCAGGCATTGATGCAAATGATTTGATTGGAAGAGTATGTGACTTTGAAATAAATGGAATCAAGAAAACTGTTGACTTAAGTGGTACATCAGATAGTAAAGGGGTATATGAAGCTCTAAAGAAAACTTTGGGCAATGATATAACTATAACAGTGGATAATGAAGACAATCCTAAAACATTTTCATTTAAAACAAATAAATTAGGCGAAAATACGAAAATTAAATTGGACACTAGACCTTATACAGCAACTTCTAAAGGGGGAGTTGATAAGAACGCTAGTTTTAAAGTAGATATTAATCAACTTATAGGAAGTGAATTTACAGTAAATATTAATGGAACTGAGAAAAAAGTTGATTTAACTAATTTAACTGAAGATCCATATGAGGTAATAAAAAAAGAACTTGGTTCAAATGTAACTATTGATGAGAATGGTATAATAACTTTTTCAACTACAGATAAGGGTGAAGATCAAGAAATATCTTTAAGTAAAGCAGGAGAAGAAAAGGAACATGGTGAGGATACAGGTGAAACTAATGGAATTATACAAGTTCCTATAAAAGATAGAGAGGGAAATGAAATACCTTCAAATTCTGAGGGTATCTATGAAGTAATTGGCAAGGAGTCAAAGATTACGGTAACAGATACTTTTGGAAATAAGAAGGTCTTAGATGGGGAAAAAAATACTTTTATAATTGATGGTGTGAAATTCACAGTCTCAGATGTAACTACAGGAGATGTAACTATTTCAGGGAAAGCTGATACAACTGAATTTATAAAAACACTTAAAACTTTTGTTGAAGATTATAATAAAATAATTGCTAAAGTAGATAAGATGATCAATGAGAAAAGGCAGTATACTTATCAACCGCTTACAGATGAGCAGAAAAAGGAAATGTCAGAAGAAGAAATAAAGCTTTGGAATGAGAAATGTAAGCAAGGGCTATTAAAAAGAGATGATATTTTATCAGGAGTACAAAGAGATTTAAGAGAAGCTTTTATGACGCCTGTGGCTGGAAGCAATTTATCATTAAATAGTATAGGGATTTCATTCAGTGATAATTATACAACCAAATCAGGTCAGTTAGTAATAAATGAAGAAAAACTATCAAAAGCACTAGAAGAAAATTCTGATGATATTTTAAAAATGTTTACAGGGATACCAGATTCTTCAGTATCTGAAAGTGATAAGTATAAGAATACTGGTATAATGCAAAGGGTTAAAACTATTATTAATAATACGGCTATATCATCTACTTCTGATTTAGTGAAAAAAGCTGGATATGAAGGTAAGAAAGAGTATGATAATGAATTATATAAATCAATGCAAGAGAAAGAAAGACAAATTAAAGATCTTGAAAAAATGGTGAAGACAAAAGAAAATGCGTATTATTTACAGTTTGCTAATTTAGAGAAGGCCATGAATCAATTAAATTCTCAACAAAATTGGCTAATGCAACAGTTTAGTTAACTATTGAACTTGGAGGTATATAGTGGATAATGCAAAAGAACTTTTTGTAAGATATAAGGAGTTAACTTTAGAAATAGAAAAATTAATTAAAAATAATAATGTTGATAATGTTGAAATATTTTTACAAGAAAGACAAAGTCTATTATCACAAATGGAAGTAATAGATAAAAAACAAGGCATAAAATGGATTCAAGAATTAAATATAAATGAAGATCATGAGAGAGTATGTACTTTGATAGAAGAGAAAAAGAGTGATATAAAGTTAGAACTTCATAAACTCCAAGATAGTAAAAAAATAAATACAGGTTATAACAATAGGAATAGAAGTGGAGTATACTTTTCTCAAAAAATATAAAAAAATTTTTAAAAAACTATAAAGTTATATATTTATATAACGATATATTAAGTAGATGAATTCATCATAAAAAAATAAAAGGCAAGGATGCCGAATTTAAAAATCAAGGAGGAATTTTATTATGATTATCAATCACAATATGAACGCTATGAACTCTCACAGAAATATGGGGATTAACACAACTGCATCAGGAAAATCTATGGAGAAATTATCTTCAGGCTTAAGAATTAACAGAGCTGGAGATGACGCAGCAGGACTTTCAATTTCTGAAAAAATGAGAGGACAAATCAGAGGACTTGATCAAGCTTCAAGAAACTCAGCAGATGGTATCTCTTTAATTCAAACAGCAGAAGGTGCATTAAACGAAACTCAAAGCATTCTTCAAAGAATGAGAGAGTTAGCAGTACAAGCAGCTAACGATACTAACGTTGATGTTGATAGAGCTGCTATACAATCAGAGTTAACATCATTAACATCAGAAATTGACAGAATTGCAACAACAACTCAATTCAACGAAAAGAATTTATTAAATGGAAGTTTAGCAACAACAGGAGCAAAACTTCAAATTGGTGCAAATGCAGATACTAATTTAACATTAGAAATCAAGATTGGTGCTATGGATGCAGGTACTTTAGGTGTTAGTGGAGGAGCTGTTAAAGTTGATAGTAATGCAACTGCTACAGCATCTATCACATTAATTAATACTGCTATAAAAACAGTATCAACTCAAAGATCAAGTCTTGGTGCTAACCAAAACAGATTAGAGCATACTATTGCTAACCTTGACAATGCTTCTGAAAACTTAACAGCTGCAGAATCAAGAGTAAGAGATGTTGATATGGCTAAAGAAATGATGACTTTCTCTAAAAATAATATTCTTCAACAAGCTGCACAAGCAATGCTTGCACAAGCTAATCAACAACCACAAGGAGTTCTTCAATTATTAAGATAATTTTAGAATGTTCTATCATAGAAGTCAGAGTGAAACATCTCTGGCTTTTATTTTTTTAAGAATAATTTTTAAAGTTGTCTAAATTAATTACGATAAATAAAGTAACTATATTTACAATTAGGAGAGAATTTTATGAAACTTAGTATTGCTATGATAGTTAAGGATGAAGAGAAGAATATTGAAAGAACATTAATTTCTCTGAAACAATTAGATAATTATATAAACACTGAGATAATTATAGTAGATACAGGATCTACAGATAATACAGTTAAAATTGCTGAAAAATATACAGATAAAATATATTTTCATAAATGGAATAATAACTTTTCTTATATGAGAAATATTTCTATTAATTATTGCACTGGGGAATGGATATTGATAGTGGATGCAGACGAGGTGCTTTATGATCCAGAGAAATTATCAGGTTTAATTTGTAGTAAAGAATTTCAAAAATATAACGGAGCTCTTGTTAGGATTGTCAATTTTACCAAAGATATAAAGCATTCCATTGATAATGGCGCAATATCACCATTATTAAGATTATTTAAAAGAAATACTGTAAAGTATAGAGGACTTATACATGAACAACCTGAGTATGAAAATCCGATTATTGATTCTAACGTAAGATTTATCCATTATGGATATGATAATAATGACTTTAAAATCATGGAATACAAGTTTGAAAGAAATATAAAATTGCTTTTTGATGAATTAAACAAGGATCATGAAAACGTATATACAAATTTTCAAATTGCTGCATCCTATATCATGTACGGGAATTCGAAGGAAGCATTAAAATACATTGATATAGCTTATAGGAAAGCGAAGGGGGATTTTAATAGATATATTTATGTTATAGATAAATATTGCTTAATTCTATACAAAGAAGAAAATTACGAATTATTAATAGAAAAAGCCAAAGAAGGAATAGAATACTTTAAGGATTTCATTGATTTCTATTATTATCTTGGGATTTCTTGTTACAAGTTAAATAGACATGAAGAGGCGATAAGTGCATTTAATTTATATATGGATTATTATAAAGATAATAATTTTAGTTGTGATTCTACTTTATCAATAACTACTAGATTGTATAAGGATAAAGTATTATATAACTTAGCTATGAGTTGCTATAAATTAAGGCGTTATGAAGAGGGGTTAAATACTGCACTTATGATACCAGATAGAAATATGCTTAAAGAAAGAGTGCTGTTTTTATTAAAAAGCATTGTTGAAGGTAAATTGTGGAATCGAGTTGATCTTACAAATGAATATATAGATAAATATAATTATGAAATAATTCTCATATATCTACATAAAGATGTTTTATTAGAAGATTTGAAAGAAATGATTGGGTTTAGTCAAGATGGAAAGATAAAAGACATAATAGATATAATAATTTTTATAAAAGAAAATAAAAAAATTAATAATGAGTATAAAGATGAAATCAAAAAAATAATTAGTGAAAATGAAAGGCTATATACAATTTTTATATACTATTTATTAAAATATGATATAAAAGAAATATATAACTTTTTGGATTATGGAAAAGATGAACTAGAAAAGATTCTCATTGATTTGTGTATTACTTATTATGAGTTTAACGAGATAATATTAGAGGGGTTAGAAAAATTTGATATAAATAATTTTCCTAATAGTATAATAAGATCAATCTTAGAAAGGGCACTAATATTAGGTGAAAACTTATCTATTGATAATAAGAGAGAGGTGTTTCTGCAGTATATAGCTGAAAGATATTATTGTATTGTAAAGTTATATAAAGGAAAGTATGCTACTGAAAATTTATGGATACTTCCAACAGAAGAAAGATTTATTGTTAAACTTAAAAATTCATTATCATATAAATATGAAGATACATTGAAATACATTAAAGCCTTGAAGCTTGCTATGGATGTAGAAAAGTCTTACGCTGAGTATATAAGTCTATTAATTGAAGAAGAAACTGAAAATCAAACTGTTATAAATAAAGAAGTAAAAGTCTTCATACCAGAACTTATAAAAAATATAAATGACCTAATAGAGAATAAAAATTATCAAGAGGCCTATGATACAGTAGAAGAAGGACTTTGTTTAGTAAAATTTGATCTTGATTTAATGATACTAAAATATAATCTACTTTTAAGTTTTGGGTATAAAAAAGAAGCTGAGGAGTGTTTAAGGGATATTATTTTATATGGAGATAGTGAAAAAGTAATAGAGTTAATACAGGATTTGTAAAATTATTCAGGAGGATAAATAGTGAAAGTTCTAAAACCATTTTATTACGATGATTTTAAGTGTATTGGTGAAAAATGTAAAGATACTTGTTGTATAGGTTGGCAGATACAAATTGATAAAAAAAGCTATAAGAGATATAAAAATGTTAAGGGAAAGTTTGGAGAGGAACTAAACGAATATATAAAAAGAAATAAGAAAAACGAAACAGAATTGTTTTATGGAGAGATGCAATTAAAACAAGCCAGGTGTCCATTTTTAAATGAAGATAATCTTTGTAACATATATATTAATATAGGTGAAGATTTTTTATGTAATACATGCAAAATATATCCAAGATTAATAGCGAAATATGGAGAAATTTGCGAAAAAACATTAAGCCTATCGTGTCCAGAAGTTGCTAGAATGCTTGTGAATAAAAAAGATAAATTCACATTTAATTTAGAAAATGAAATACTAAATAGTGTAGAAAGACAGTATTTAATAGAAGCAGATTATAATATAGAGTTATATAATCTCTTATGGGAAACGAGATCATTATCTATTGAAGTTGTACAGTTTGAAGAAATAGAAATTTGGAAGCGATTAATATTCATAAAACTTATAGAAGAAAAGGTTCAAAATATAATAAATGAATCAAGATATAATGAAGCAAACAATATTATTGAAAACTTAACACAAACTATAACAAATTATGATACCATAAAATCTTTAGATAACATAAAAAGAGTTAATAGATTTAAAGTTCTTTTTATATTGAATGTACTTCAAAAAAGAGTTAATTTAGGTAAAACTAACAATAAATTTTGGGATATATTACAGGATTTCAACCTTCTTTTTAAAGGTAAAAATGAAACAGATATATCAGATTTACTGGATGAAAAAGAACATAGATTTAATGATAGCTTTAAAAAATATGAATATGTTTTGGAAAATTATATAATTTATAATTTATATAATAATTATATGAAAGTCATAAGAAATAATGATTTAAATAGAGAAATACTAATACTCATATTAAAATATTCAATAATTAAGATTTTATTATTAGCTAAATGGAATAACAATAACGAAGAAATAGACAAGGAAGATATTATAGATGTATTATATTCATTTAGTAGAGTTATGGAACATAATGAGGCTTTTATAAATTCATTGTATGATGATATAAAAGCAGAAGGATACGATACTTTAGCATATTTGACAATATTAGTTAGATGATGGTTATATTATCTAAAAGTAAAGTATCTTGAAGAAGGAAAATGTTCTATGCTAAGTTATGTATGATAGTTAAAGACGAAGAAGAAACCTTAGAAGAATGTATTAAAAGTGTAAAGAATCTTGTAGATGAAATAGTAATTGTTGAGATACTGGGTCAAAGAATAAGACTATGGAAATAGCATTGAAATATACTGATAAGGTATTTGAATTTACATGGTGTAATGATTTTTTTAAAGCTAGAAACTTTTATATAGCTAAAGCATCGAATTCATGGATTTTGGTATTAGATGCAGATGAGGTTGTAAAAGAACGTGATACTAGAAATATAGATTTATGTGTAAATCACATAGGATATTCTAAAGAAATTTTAGATAGAACTAATAAAATTATACGAAATATAGAACTCCTTAAAATTGCTATAAATAAAAATCCTAATGATCCATATATGTATTATCAATTAGGTAAGTGTTATTTTATGGATAAAGATTTTCGAAATGCATATATATCTTTTGAAAGATCATTACAGCTAATAGACAATTTTCACTATGAGTATATTGAAGACTTAGTAGAGGGTTATGGATATAGTTTAGTTAATTTGAATTTATTTAGTAAAGCATTAGAATTATATAAATATAAACGATATTATAATAGTCCTGATTTTTTATTTCTTCTAGCTATTATAGAAATGAATAATGAAAATTTTCAAAAGTCAGCAGAAATATTTTTGAAATGTGCAGAATTTAAAGAAGGAAAGATTGAGGGTATTACTTCTTTTTTACCATTATATAATATAGGAGTAATATTTGAATGTTTAGGGTTTAAAGAGGAAGCTTTGAATTATTACAAGATGTGTGGAAATTATGAACCTGCAATAAATAGAATAAAAAATAATATTTGTTCGTAAATATCACACAAAAAGTTTATAGCAAATTAATTAAATTTGAGATTTTGAGGTGATAAGATGCAAGATATGGAGCAATACAAGAAGAAAGTAAAAGTAAATATAGAAGAACTTATTAATAGAAATGCTTTAGAGGATGCTAAAAAGATTATAAGTGAATATGAAGAATTAGTGCCTTATGATCTGGATATTTATTCATTTAAAGGAGTTATATCTATTATGGAAGGAGATTGGAATGAAGGGATTAGAGTGCTTAAGGAAGGGCTCTTCATGGATGGAGAGAACTTTGATTTACTATATAACCTTGCCTATTTATATCAATCTCAAGATAAACATGTAGAAGCGTACGAATTCTATTGCAAAGCAAAAAAATATACTGAAGATTTAGATTTAAAAAGCGAGATTGAAAAAATATTAAACGGATATAGTGAATTAGAGGAAATTAAAATACTCAAGAAGAAATCAGATAAATACAACTCAACTCATCCAAAGATGACAATTATTATTCCAACATATAATCAAAAAGAATATTTAAAAGAAGCAATAGATAGTTGCCTTGAACAGAATTACCCAAATCTAGAAATAGTGGTAGGGGATGACTGCTCTACAGATGGTACTGATATTATGATGAAGGAATATTCAACATATGAGAGGGTTAAATATATAAGAAATAAAACAAATTTAGGAGCAGGTAATAACTCACAGTATTTATTAGATAATCATGTTGAAGGAAAATATGGAATGATTTTAAATCATGATGATTATTTAGTAAAAAAAGATTATATATTTAAAGCTGTAAGCTTGTTGATGGAAAATCCTAATTTATCCTTTGTATGGGCCAATTGTAAAATTAGAGATGAGATTTTAGGACAAGAGAGTTTTACAAATTTTAAAAATGATGAAATTATGAAAGGTACTGATTATTTTATAAATTATGAAACATCAAATTTCCCACACATTACAGGTGCATTAACTACAGTATTTGATATGGAGAAATTAAAATCTACAGGATTTGGTTATGAAAAAACTAAAAGTAGAGATATTTTTCTGTATTTGAACCTTATGTTAGTTGGAGATGTTGGATTTATTGATGAGTGCGTTAGTGTATATAGAGTACACAAAGGAGGGATAAGCTTTAACATGTCTATTGAATTTGATCAACTTACAATTGAAGAATTTGAAAAGTTAAAAATATATGCACTATACAAAAATATAGCAAATGAAAATACTATGGACAGATGGATTAATATTAGAGTTTTTTCTTATGTTTATTGGCGTTTTTCTATGCTGTGGAATAATTGCAGCAAAAAAGAAGCATTAAAGTTACTTATTAGTATTTGTGAAAAATATACATATGCTTATGAAAAAATTTTAGATAGTATTTAGACTTAATAAAATTTAATGATTTGAAACAAAATAGATTTCATTGAAATATACAATTTATTTATAAAAACAAACTGACAGGAGGGGGATTTCTTATATGAATGTTAATAGGCGGAAATGTATTTTAGTTTTTTCAGGATTTAACCAAAGAGCTGTTATAGCTTTTTTAAGAACATTGGAATCAAATAACATAACGTATGCGATTATAGCAAAATCAGATAATGATGATATTTTTTTGAGTAAGTATAAAAATAGAGTGTTATATATACGAAATTCATCAACTCTCACATTAAAAGATTTATTAACATCAGTACAAAAAGTTAAAGAACAGTGTGATGCAAAAGATTATATTATTGCCCCTACTACAGAAGCATTAAATAGATTCTTACTTGAAAACAGAAAATCATTTGAAGAAATTGGATGTATCATTCCTTTAGTAGAAAGAGAAGTTTACGAATTAATTTCTGACAAATATAGTTTTGGAAATGTTTGTTCAAGAAGTGGAATTACAGTTCCTAAAAAAATGGAGTTTGGTTTAAATATGGATTTACCAATAGTAGCAAAGCCTAAAAAGTATTTTTCATCATTTAGTGGAGAAGCATTATCTCCTGTAATAATAAAAACAACAAAGGAACTTAAATTATTTTGTGAAAATTATTTTACTAAAGATTTTTATTATCAAGAATATGTAAATGGAAATAGTGTTTATTTACTTTATTATTTTCATAGAAATGGTATGATTTATAAATTTTCACAAGAAAATTTAATCCAACAACCGGGTGGAAAATCTATGATAGCTGCAGTTTCGACAGATTTTCATAACTCAGAAGAATCATATAAATATGAAAAATTATTCCGATTTTTAAAATTCAATGGTTTAGTAATGATAGAAGTAAAACAAAAGAACAATTTAAACTATATGATAGAAGCAAATCCGAGATTCTGGGGACCATCTCAACTTTTTGTGGATGCAGGAATGAATTTTTTTGAGTTTTTTTTACATGATTATGGATTTATAAAGTCATTACCTAAATTTAAAAAGATTGAGAATATGACAAGATATTTTTGGTGTGGAGGTATAATGAGTACTATAATAAATAATTCAAAATTAAATTTTTACAATATAGATGAAGATAAATTTCTTTACTCTTTACCGCAATGGATAGAGAATGATGTATATAGGAGAGAGGATACGATAGAAATATTTAAAAGGGAGTTTTTAAATGGAAGATAATATTCTAAAACTTAAAAGTATGTATTGTGAAAAAAGCAAACATTCAAATTATCAAGTTATTACTAAAAATTTAAGAAAAAAAATAGGAACCATAGATGTGAATATTAAGAAGACTTATGAATATGAACGCTTAGAATATATATTAAAAAGCGTAAATGTACAAGATAAAAGAGTTTTAGATATAGGTGGTAATAGTGGATTTTTCACTTTTGAAATGATAGATAACAAAGCTGATTTTGTTCACTATTATGAAGGAAATGTAATCCATGCTGAATTTGTAAAATTAGCATCAGAAGTGTTAAATGTTCAGAATAAAATTAAAATTACTAATACATACTTCTCCTTTGATGAAAAAGATAAATTAAAAGAGAATAAATATGATATAGTACTACTTCTTAACGTACTTCACCATATAGGTGATGATTATGGAGATGTTCAAATTTCAAAAAGTAAGGCTAAAGAAAAAATAATATCACAATTAAATAGTCTCTCAAAAATAAGCGATATATTAGTTTTTCAACTCGGGTTTAATTGGAAAGGTGATAGAAATATTGGATTATTTAAAAATGGAACTAAGAAAGAGTTAATTGATTTTATAGTAAATGGAACTAAAGATAATTGGGAAATAACTAAAATTGGTATAGCTGAGTTATTAAAACAAAGAATAAAATATTGTGATTTAGATAACGACAATATTGAACGTAAAGATGAATTAGGTGAATTTCTGAATAGACCAATTTTCATAATGAAAGCGAGGAGAAATTTATGATTTTTGAAAAAAAAGGATTAATATTCTCTGTGGATAATATATCTGAATGGGCATATAGTCATTGTCATAAGCCTACACCATTATTAATAAATGATAAAACTTTAAGAGTTTATTTTGGAGTGAGAGATAAAACTAATCATACTAGAACCACCTTTGTTGATATTGATATTTCAGACATAAGTAACTTAAAAGTTAGTTATGTTCATAATAAACCAGTGTTAGATTTAGGAAAAATAGGAGCGTTTGATGATTCTGGAGCAAATGTATGCTCTATAGTTAGAGAAAATAACTTGATTTATATGTATTACATAGGATGGAACCCAAGTACTACAGTACATACAAGAAACTCAATTGGGTTAGCAATAAGCGAGGATAATGGATATACATTTAAAAGATTATTTGATGGGCCAATACTAGATAGGAATAAAGATGAGCCATATTATACAGGTGCTATTGATGTTTTAAAAAATAGTGAGCAATGGAAATGTTACTATACAAGTGGAACAGAATGGAAGATTATCAATGGAAAACCAGAAATATGGTATCATATAAAATATGCCACATCTGATAATGGAATTGATTGGAATAGAGATGGCATAAATTGCATATTACCTGAAGATCCTTACGAATGTGTAGCAAGGCCATCTGTTATTTTTCATAATGGTATTTATAAAATGTGGTATAGTAGAAGGAGGATGGATAATTTTAGAGATGATGTCCGAAGGAGTTATAGAGGAGGATATGCTGAATCATTAGATGGCATAAATTGGAAGAGGAAAGATAACAAAATGAACATAAGTATATCAAATTCAGGATGGGATTCACAAGCTATTGCATATCCATATGTTATTAAAATTAAGGACTCTGTTGTTATGTTCTATAATGGAAATGGCTTTGGTAAAACTGGTTTTGGATATGCTATCAGCAGGTAATTATATTATTATTTTGAATTATTAATTGAATAAATAAGAGGAAAATATTTATGAACAAATTAATCCAAGTAACGCGCTCCTCAATGCCATCCTTTGAGGAGTATACAGAAGAAATTAAAGACCTATGGGATAGTCACTGGCTAACTAACATGGGTATAAAACATAAACAATTAGAAATAGAACTATTGAAGTATCTAGATACTCCTAATATTACTCTTTTTACCAATGGACATCTTGCATTAGAGTGTATAATAGCTGCTTTAAATCTTGCTGGTGAAGTTATTACAACTCCTTTTACTTTTGCATCTACAACCCATGCAATTGTAAGAAATGGTTTAGAACCAGTATTTTGTGATATTAATCCTGATAATTATACAATAGATACAGATAAGCTTGAAAGCTTAATAACAGAAAAGACTTCTGCTATTATACCTGTTCATGTTTATGGTAATGTATGTAATATTAAAGAAATTGAAAGAATAGCAAATAAACATAAGTTAAAAGTTATCTATGATGCTGCTCATACCTTTGGTATAACAGTTGATGGTGAGGGTATTGCTAATTTTGGTGATGCTTCTATGTTCAGTTTCCATGCTACAAAGGTATTTAATACTATTGAAGGTGGAGCAATAGCTTTTAAGGATGAAAAATTATCTAAAATATTATATGATATAAAAAACTTTGGTATTACAGGACCGGAATCAGTTGAATATGTTGGTGGAAATGCTAAAATGAATGAATTTCAAGCTGCAATGGGTATTTGCAATCTTCGTCATGTTGATAGAGAAATAGAGAAACGAAAAGCTATTGTAGAAAGATACTTTGAAAGATTGAGTAATATTAATGGAATTAAATTATGCAAAACACAACCATTTGTAAAAAGCAATTATGCTTATTTGCCAGTAGTATTTGATGGGTACAAGCTAAATCGTGATGAAATATTTGAAAATTTAAAAGAGCAAGATATCATTGCTCGTAAATATTTTTATCCACTTACTAATGACTATGAGTGCTACAAAGATAGATTTGATATTCAAAAAACGCCTATTGCAAAATACATAGCAGATAGAGTACTTACATTACCTCTTTATGCGGATTTATCTTTAAAGGCTGTAGATAGAATTTGTGATATTATTTTGAGTAAACAATCTTAATCATAGATTCGATTTTATAGACTCATATTTCTAGATTGTAAAATCTGTAGTCTACAGTAGTAAAAAAAGGAGAATATAATAATGGCTAAAATATATACATTAGATCAACATATAAACAATTTAAATTTAATTAAAAAGTTAATTAATATGATTTCTAATTTAAATGACGAAAAAGAAAAATTTTATTTCATCAATTTAGTAGCTGATTTTGTACAAAATAATCAATGCTATTTCCACATACAATCTTTTTCAATATTAGTAGAAGCATTAGTAGATGTTATAGAGTATTGCAATAGTAATAATTATTCAAATAGTGAGTTTAATAAAAAATTTGATAAACTATCTAATAATATAAGTAATTTATCAAAAGAAATTAATAAATTATATAAAGTAAATTTATATTTTAAAGGTAATGATAAATATAAATTGCTAGATAAGATAATGAAGCCATATATAGATTTGAAGTTTAAGGGTGAAGTTATTAGGGATGATAAAAATTTTAATATATTAATTGTTAGTGAAGAAACTTACAATAAGACTTCAGAGTATAATAATTTTGATAATGTAATTTATTATGATAAATTTATGAATGATATCTTCAAGATATCAGAACAACTTTATAATAATAATTATGATTATCATTATCTTGTTAATAGTATGGATGAAGCAAAAAAGATTTCTACAACAGGAATTATTGTTGGATCATCATATGCTTTACATGGAGTAAATGAAAATGAATTAAATGAGAATATTGTACAATTATCATTAGCATCTCAAGATTTATACTATTCGTTTAAGATTGCAAGAGATGTAATTGAAGGAAATAGTAATATAAAAAAATGCTTTATAGGAACTGGATATTGGTCATTTTATTCAGACGTATCTAAAAGTCCTAAAGATGGATTCCAAAGAATTGAAAATGTATATTACCCACTATTTGGAGATAGTCATAATTATGATTATGTAGACAAGATTAAAAGAAAATCTTTACAGGATTTTGTAGACATATATATAAACTATATTTTTGAGGTAAGCGAAATAAGTAAACATTTTGACAAATTATTATTTAAAACCTATAAAGCCTATTTTAATGATTTTAGAACACGAGAATGTTGTAGTATGCTTGGTATGAGAAAATTAGGTTCATTAAGTAAAGAAGAAAAATTTAACTTTGCAAAATCAAGAGTTTATAATCATAATAAATTGCGAACACATATAGATAGATTAAGCGAATATGTCGTGATCTTAGAAGGGTTTTTAGAATATTTATGTAGAAAAAATGTAAAGCCTATTATTGTTAATTTCGTAACTACAGAATATTATAATGAATATTTTGATAAGTTATATATTTCGGAGTACAAAGATATAATTAATAAATTAAGTAAAGAATACGAGTTTGAGTTTATAGACCTAAATGATTATGATGTATTCAAGGAAGAGGATTTTGTGGATATTGATCATATGGGTGATAGTGGAGCATCAAAAGTGAGTAAAATCTTAAGTAAATTTTAAACTTGCCACTAATCTATATTCTATCTGGTAGTTTAGAGCAGCTGCGTTGATATAAATCCAGCCCCTTCAAGGATACATCAAAAAATAATAGGAGATATGTTTTTGCAAATTGAAAACTATTTAAAGTACAAAAAGTAGCAAAAACTACTACTGAAGATACCATATAAAGTAACATAATTCATGCAACAGTATAAAGTAATAAAAGTAATCTCCGATAACTATATCAGAGATTATTTTTTGGGGTGATGATAAATGAGATTAAGCAGAAATATGCATTCAATGAAAATATATGAAACCTATCAAAAAAATTTAGCGAATCAGTCTAAGGCCTATGGAACTGTTTCTTCAGGTATAAAAATACAGACGTATAGAGATGATCCTAATGCTAAAGCTAAAAGTGATAAGTTGAATCTAGAGATAAGAAGCATTGAAATGGCAAGTAGGAATATTCAAAATAGTGTTAGTCTTATGCAAACAGCTGATGGCGGAATGCAAAATATTAGTGAAAGTATTCAAAGGGCAAGAGAATTAATGGTTCAAGCTGGTGGAGCCAATACAGATCAAGATAAGATTATTATACAAAATGAAATAGATACTATTCTTCAGCACGTTACAGCTACAGCTAACAATACTGAGATGAATGGAGTTAAAATGCTTGCTACAGAGGGGGATCTTAACTTATTAATTGGAATGACTAGTGAAGATGTTATTAAAATACCAACCTATAATTTATCATCGGAAGGATTAGGATTAGGATCACCTAATGCAACTGACAGGATTAGTACTATGAATGTAGATGATGGATTAAAAAGATTAGATAATGCAATTGAAAAAGTTAATTTTTCAAGAAGTAAATATGGAGCTTTGAGTAATAGGATGGAATCTACTTATAATACAACTACGGCTATAGCAGCTAAGGTTGAAGGTGCAGAGGCTAATATTACAGGTGCTGACATAGCCTTAGAAATGATTGAGTATTCTAAGAACTCTATATTAGTAGAATCAGGTCTTGCAATGATGGTACAAACCAATAAAATACCTCAAGATGTATTAAGAATATTAGAGAATATTAGAAGACCATAGGTAAATAAGAAGGAAGGTAAGTATATGGATATACCAAGACTATCAATGGCAATGAGTCAGGGAAGTTTGATGAATTCTGTTAACCTATCGTTAATGAAAATTCAAATGAACAACTCAAAGGATATGATGGAAGGAATGACAAAAATTATGGAATCAGCTGCAGTAAATCCTTCTATTGGAAATAATATTGATGTAGAAGCATAAGGTAACAAAAATCACTTGCTATGCGAGTGGTTTTTTATTTGTGAAAAAATTGGAGTTTTTTAAGCAACAACTATTATAATTTAAAAATACAATATAAAATTAAACGTCACAAAAATATATTTTAAATAGTGACAAATACATATTCCATATTTGACATTTTTGTTATATAATATTTAATAAATAGTAATATATAACAAAGGGTAACATTTTTAGAGGAATAATGATGTTAATATATTGTTTATAATACAATTTTTTCAGAATGTTCAATACAAGTTTCTACATTTACATAATTTAATCAATAAAGTTTATTAAAAATTTTCTCAAAAAAGAGGGATTATGAAAAATTTGTCTAAATATTAAAATAGTTAGCGAGGTGAATTGTAAAATGGAAGTTATGAATAGCAATACATACAATCTTATGAAGAAATATATGGGGATAAGTGTAGAAAGTGGTAAATTAATAGCTAATAATATGGCGAATGTAAATACAAAAAACTATAAGAGGCAATATATTGATTTTGAAGAAGCTTTAAAAAACTCTTCTGGTGATTCTAATTTAAAGAGAACGAAGAGTAAGCATATGGATATTAATAGTGATTCATATGAAATAAAAACAGATAGTAGTGCCTCTATGAGAGAAGACGGTAATAATGTAGATATTGAATTAGAAGCTACAGATCAAGCGGCTAATGAGATGCTATATAATTCACTAGTGAGGTTTGTAAGTGGTAAGCTTACTACTACAAGTAATGTAATTAAAGGAGGCAGTCGTTAATTATGGAAGCTTTTAGAGGTATGAGAATAGCAGCCAGCGGACTTTCAGCAGAGAGATTAAGAATGGATACTATTTCTTCAAATATAGCAAATGCAGGAACTACAAGGGGTAAAGATGGAAACCCCTATATAAGAAAAATTGCAGTTTTTGAAGAGAATCTACAGAGGGAATATGATAAGCAATCTCAAAGTGTGAAGGTGAAAAATCTAGGAGTTAAGGCAGTGGAAATTTCAGATGATAAATCTCCACTTACAAAAGTATATAATCCAAGTCATCCAGATGCAGATGGTGAAGGGTTTGTTACTATGCCTAATGTTAATATTCTTAATGAAACTGTGGACTTAATGGTGGCAAGTAGAGCCTATGAAGCAAATATAAATAGCATGAATGCACAAAAGAGTATGTTTATGAAAACTTTAGAAATAGGAAGATAGGAGAGAAATCATGAAGGTAACAAACGAATATATACCAAATATGAAAATATTTCAGCCTGAATTAAATAAAATATATGGTGACCAAACAGAGGAGACTAATGAAACAGGTCAAGGTGGTTTCGGAGAGTTTCTAAAGGCAGAGTTAGATAAGGTGAATGAAAAACAAATACAGAGTGATAAGACCTTAGAAGGATATATAAATGGAGAAAAAAGCCTTCATGAAGTGGTACTTGACTCAGAGGAAGCGAAGCTTTCCTTAGAATTAGCAATACAGATAAGAAATAAACTTGTAGCAGCTTATGATGAATTTAATAAAATGCAACTATAGTGGGGGGAGCGGACTAAATGAACAAGCTATCAGAAATGGTGAAGGGTATTAAAGAGAAGTGGAATGGAATTTCCAAGTCTAAAAAGATAGCTTTGACCATTATTATTTTGGCAGCTATAGTAACCATAGGCATTTTTAGCTATATATCCTTAAGTAATAAATATGCAGTGTTGTTTTCAAATATGGAAGCCAAGGATTCAGGAGAAATAATAGCTAATTTAGAGAGTAAAAAGATAAATTACAAGGTAGATGGAAGTGCAATTTTAGTAGAAAAGTCACAGGTTGATAAGCTACGTATGGAGTTATTATCTGAAGTGCCTTTAACAGAAGGAAGCAATGGCTTTGAACTTTTTGATAATGGAAAAATTGCTCCAACGGATGAAGAATCCAAAGTGATGTATCAAAGGGCTTTAGCAGGAGAACTTGAGAGGACTATTAAAGCTTTTGAAGAGGTTGAATGGTCAAAAGTAAATCTTGTATTGCCAAGTAGCTCACCTTTTGTCACAAAACCATCACCAGCTAGTGCATCGGTTACTCTAAAGCTAGCTCAAGGTAAGGATCTTAGTATAGATCAAGTTAAGGCTATAGTTTCACTAATATCAGGAAGTGTTGAAAATTTACCTAAGGAAAATGTTACTGTGGTATCGGACAATTTTAAACTATTAACAGAAGGAATTTTTGATGAGGAAAATGGACAAACTAATTCTGCAACTACAGACAAGCAGTTGGAGGCCACTAAAAAAATAGAAAAAGAATATGAAAATAAAATAATGAATGTGTTAGAGCCTATATATAAGGATAAAATTAGAGTGTCTGTTAGTGCACAACTTAATTTTGATGCTGTGAAGCAGAACAATGTACTTTATAATAAAGATGGTTCTGTTGTAGTTAGCGAACACCAAGTAATTACTCAGGAAACAGGTAGTGGAAACACTTCAGGTAGTCCTGTGGATAATAATATGGGTGAAACACAAGGAAATACAGATAATAATCAAGGTGTTACTCATTCAGAAACTACAAAAAACTATGAAAATAGTAAAACAGAAGAAACTGTAGTGAAATCACCAGGACAAGTTGAAAGAATTACAGCATCTATAGTAGTTAATGATGCTATAGATGGAAAAGTAAAAACATCTATAGAAAATTTAGCGTCAAAAGCTATTGGATATAACGAAGAAAGAGGAGATGCTATCTCTGTAGAGAGTTTACAGTTTAATAATGACTATAAGGAACAGGCACAAAAGGAATTAGAAGCTATGAAGGAAGCTGAAGCTAAAGCTAAGCGAAATAAACTTATAGCAATGAGTGTGGCAACATTAGCTGGAATAATCTTTATAATATTAATTATAGTTATGATTAGAAAGAAATCTAAAGAGGAAGAGGATGTTATTATTGAACCTACAACTATAGATGTAGTAGTAGGAGAAGAAGAAAATACATTGGAAGAGACAAGTAAATTAAATTTCAAGAGCTTAGAACTAGAAAGAGAGACAGAAAAAGAGCATACTATGAAAGAAATAAAGAAATATGCAGAACGAAAACCAGAGCAAGTAGCAGATATTATAAAATCATGGCTTGCTGAAGATGAAAGGGGATAGTGCTGTGGGAAAAGCAGAGAAATTTAATGGAATTCAAAAGGCAGCAATACTATTTATATCCTTAGGACCAGATGCAGCTTCAGCAATTATAAAACGTCTTCCAGAGAGTGAAATTCAAAAAATCACCTATGAAATTGCAAATATGACCTCTGTAAAATCTGAAGAAAGACAAATTGTCCTAGATGAATTTATGGAGATGAATAAGGCTAAGGATTATATTGTAGAGGGTGGAGTTGAATATGCACGAAGTGTGTTATCTAAGGCTTTAGGAGTGCAGAAAGCCAATGATATTTTGGATAGGGTAACGGAATTTTCTCAACAGTATAGACCCTTTTCCATTGCTAGAAAGGCTGATGCAACTCAGCTTATGAATGTTATATCTAATGAGCATCCACAGACTATAGCATTGATTCTTTGTCATCTTCAAGCTGATAAGGCTGGACAGATTTTATCCGCCTTAAATCCAGATTTGCAAAGTGAAGTAGCTTTTAAAATTGCTACAATGAGTAACATTTATCCTGTAGTTGTTAAGGAGATTGAAGCTGTTTTAAATAGTAAGCTATCTTCAGTTATTAGCACTGAAAGCAAAGTAATAGGAGGGGTTCAATCTCTTGTTAATATATTAAATCAAGTGGATAGAGGAACTGAAAGAAATATTACAGAAGGATTAGAACATGAAGATGCTGAACTTGCTGAAAAAATTAAGGAATCTATGTTTGTATTTGAGGATATTATCACTATGGATGATGTGGCTATTCAAAGAATTCTTCGTGAAGTTGATACAAAAGAGCTTTGCCTTGCACTTAAAGGAACTTCTGAACAAGTTTTGGATACTATTGTTAGAAACCTTTCAAAGAGAGCTGGCTCTACACTAAAAGAAGATATGCAATTCTTAGGACCAGTGAGACTTATGGAGGTTGAAAAAGCTCAGCAAAAAGTTGTATCACTAATTAGAAGATTAGATGAAGCAGGAGAAATAACAATCGCAAGAGGTGGAGAAGATGCAATCATCCTATAGGGTAATAAAGAGTAGAAATACCTTAGATTCAGGAAGTAAAGATATAAATGTACAGCCTGTAAAAATAGTTAATGAAATTGTAACTCCTCAAAATGAAGATAGACGTGAAGAGATAGAAGCTATTGAAAAAATGGCTGCCAGTATTATAGAAAATGCAAAACATGAATCCAAAGAACTTATGAATAATACCATTTCTAAATGTAAGGAACTTGAATATGAAGCTAAAGAGAATGGTTTTAAACAGGGACATGAGGAAGGCTATAATATTGGTTATGATGAAGGGTATGAAAAAGGCTATGGAGAGGGAGTAACTAAGGGAGAAGAAATAATAAATAATGCTAATTCCATATTGTATCAAAGTAAAATTAAGTATGATGAGTTTTTAAGTGAAAAGGAATTAAATATAAGAAATATTATTATAGATGCTGTAGAAACCATGCTTAAAAGAGAAGTTAAAGATATGGATGGACTAAATGAATTAGTGTTTTCTATACTCCTAGAAGAGAAAAATACTAAAGCTTTTATTATAAGATGCAATTCCATTAATGCAGAGGGTATAGAGAAAAATATAGAAGATTTTAAAAATAAGCTATGCTTTAGGGGAGAAGTATTTGTTATAGTGGATAGCTTACTTCCAGAGGGCACTATAATCGTAGAGAAAGATTATGGAGAGACCTCATTCTCCATAGAAAATAGTATAGAAAAGCTAAAAGAAATTCTTATGGAAGGATAAGCTTCTAAATATTATGATTAATTTAAATTTTGATAAGATTAGTTTAAATATAAAAGATGCCAGTTTTAATCACATGGAGGGTGTGGTTAAAAATGTCATTGGTCTTACTGTAGAAGCACAGGGGGTTAAAGGCTTCGTTGGGGAAATATGCAACATATATAACGAACAAAATAAACCCATTGTCTGTGAAGTAGTAGGCTTTAAAGATGGTAATATTATACTGATGCCACTGGGATTATTAACTGGAATATCTCCAGGATGTAGGGTGGTAAGAACGGGAAAACAGCTTAGTGTAAAGTGTTCTGATGAGCTACTAGGAAAAATCATAGATGGCATTGGTAATCCATTAAAGGGAGAAGATCTTAAATTATATAAAAACTATCCTCTAGAGGCATTGCCTCCAGATCCATTACAAAGAAGAAGAATAAAAGACATACTTCCTACAGGGGTTAGAGCCATTGATGGTTTTCTGACCTGTGGCGAAGGACAGAGAATAGGAATATTTGCTGGGTCAGGTGTTGGTAAAAGTACAACGCTAGGAATGATAGCAAGAGAAGCTAAGGCTGATGTTAATGTTATTTCCCTAATTGGGGAAAGAGGAAGAGAAGTTCTTGATTTCATTGAAAAGGACTTAGGTGAAGAGGGAATGAAAAAATCTGTGGTAGTGTGTGCTACCTCTGATCAACCAGCACTTGTAAGATTAAAGGGAGCCTTTACTGCCACTGCTATAGCAGAATATTTCAGAGACAAAGGACTAAAGGTAATACTAATGATGGACTCCGTTACTCGTTTTGCCATGGCACAAAGGGAAGTAGGACTTGCTATTGGAGAGCCACCAGCAACTAAAGGATATACGCCTTCAGTATTTGCTATGCTTCCAAAGCTTTTAGAAAGAAGTGGAATGTCTCATAAAGGTTCTATTACAGCTTTTTACACAGTGTTGGTAGATGGAGATGATTTCAATGAACCTATAGCAGATGCTGTAAGAGGTATATTGGATGGACACATAGTACTTAGTAGAGATTTGGCTGCAAAGAATCATTATCCAGCTATAGATATATTAAAAAGTATTTCAAGACTCATGCCAGAAATTGCTGAGGAAAAGCATAAAAATGCAGCTTCTTTGGCTAGAGATTTAATGGCAGCACATAAGGATGCAGAGGATTTAATAAATCTAGGAGCTTATGTAAAGGGAAGCAATGAGAGGGTTGATATGGCTCTAAAATATATCAATAGTATAAATGGTTTTTTAAAGCAGGGGATTACTGAAAGTACAGAATTTGAAAGCTCTGTAGAAGCTCTAACAACTATGTTTAGTTAATGTAAGGGGGGATGATTTTGGGAAGCACATATGAATTTAGGTTACAAAGGCTCTTAGATATGAGAGAGAAAATAGAAGATGATAAAAAAGTTCATTTTATGGAGGCATGTAATAGAAAAAATAAAGTGGAATCAAGTCTAAACAACTTACAAGAAAACTATAGTAAATACTCAACTATTCAAGTTGGAAAGGATACTGTTCAACGTAAGATTCAGTATCACTATCTAAATTTATTATCAAATTCTATAGAAGGAACTAAGATACAGCTTGTGGAAGAGAAAAAAGCAGTAGAAGAAAAGAGAGTAGAGCTAGTTAAGGCACAGGTGGACAAAAAAACTGTGGAAATATTAAAAGAGAAATCTTATAAAAGATTCATAGCAGAAGAAAATCACATAGAACAATTACAAAATGATGAGTTTGCATTATATGGATATATAAGAGAAAGGAGGAAATAGATTGATTAATAATGTAAGTATAAATCTAGATAGTATTGCAACTAGCAGTGAGAAGCAACAGGGAGTTAGTAAATCTTCAAAAAATAATGAAAAAGATTTTTCTACATATATGAAAGATAACTCTACAAACAAAGTTGATAAAAATAACAATAAAACTAAAGAACAAGGCAATATAAAAAAAGAAGATAATAAGAATATTAAAAATGAAAACAAAGTTTCACAAGAGAGTATTGAAAATGTAATGGATGATATTGGGGAATTAGATACTAATGAAAAGAGTAATCTAATGAATTTGTTAGACTTGATTTTAGCATTACTTAATAAGGGCGATGATGAAGCTGTTAAAAACATGGGAGACAGTGAAGGTGAAGCTTTAAAGGGCATGTCTGTAGAAGATATATTATTAAAGAAATTGCTAACAGTAGTAGATAAAAGTAGTGAACAGGAAACTCCACTTAAGGATCTATCTCACATTTTAAAGGAATTTACAGATATAGCGAAGGAAAGCTCAGGTGAGATTGCAAAGTTAATTCAGAATATGGATGTTGATGAAGTTAAAGAAGTGCCTAAAGCTATTGTTGATGTTATTAAAAATTTAGTTAATTCAGAGATAACTACTAAATTGGAGGTGACTTCACAAGATAATAGCTTAAATGAAATTAAAGAACAACTTAAATATTTATTATCCACTGAGGATAATGGTGGAAAGCAAAATCATACTCCGCTTAAAGAAGAAAATAAAGTTGAAAGTAAAATAGAAAATAAGGTAGAAGGCACGCAAGTAAAGATACAAGATAATAAAGCAAGTTTATCTACTAAGGAGCAAAGTGGGGAAAATAAATCCTTTAATAAAGATAGTGAAGTCTTGGACAAGCTATTAAAGAGCGATGATGGAAAGTCAAAAGTTACAAGAGTTAATGATTTTATGTCTACATTGCAACAAAATGTAGAGATTTTAGACAATATTGGAGTTGAAAAACCTTCCCCTATTACTAAAAGTAATTTAGTAGGGGATGTTATAAAAAATATAGTATATATGGACAAAAATGGGATGAAAGATTTGACTGTAAAAATATATCCTAAGGAATTAGGTGAAGTAGTTATATCTGTTTCCATGGAACAGGGAGCACTAAAGGCTAATATAAAAGCAAATAATAAAGAAGCTTTAGAATTATTAAATTTTGGACTAAGAGATATAAATGAAAAAATATCTACCAATAATATTAAAATCCAATCAGTGGATATAAGTCTTTATAATGAGGATACTACCTACTTTACTAATGAGGATGGTAGGGGAGAAGGTTTTAATAATCAAGGTAAAAAGCAAAATGATAAATCTTCACTAATATTTGATGAGGATATTACTCAAGAAAATATGGCTAATGATATTAGCGAAGTAGATTTATTTGTATAGGAGGGATTGTATGGATATAACCACTTACAATGCTAAAGGAAGCGAGAATGGTAAAGCTATAGGGAAGACTACAGACAATGGAACACCCATTAGACAACCCGGAGAAGAGCTAGGAAAGAGTGCGTTTTTTCAGATTTTAGCTGCAGAATTAGCAAATCAAGATCCAACGCAGCCACAAGATACAACAGCATATATAAGCCAGCTAGCACAGTTCTCTTCACTTGAACAAATGTCTAACTTAAACACTACCATGACTCTTAGTGCTGCACAGAACCTTACAGGGAAATTTGTTGCATTAGATACCTTAGATGCCAATGGGATTCCTGAAATGGGAGTAGTAAGAGCTGTTTATAAAAGAGGAAGTGATGTATTTGTAACAGTAGAGGATGTTAGCGGTAAGTTTAAAGATTATAATTATAGTCAAGTTACTGATGTTATAGATAGCAGTGATACTAATATGGATAATATAACATTTATTAATGCATCAGCTTTAATAGGAAAAACTGTGGAAATAGCGATACCTGACAAAGAAGACCCAGATAAGGGAGAGACTGAGGAAACTCCAGAAGTTCCTGAAGATGGCCTAAAAGCAGACACAGAAGATGGTTCAGAAGTTGATCCAGAAAAGCCTAAAACACCTAAAACAGTAACAGGAGTAGTTACTGAAGTATATAGAGATAGTGAAGGAATTAAAATTAAAATAATTGATGAAGATGGAAAAGAGACATCTTATTTATATGATCAGGTAATTAAGATAAAAGAAACACCAAAAGATGAAGTAAAGCCGGAAGATGGAGTAAATCCAGAAGATGAAGTAAATCCGGAAGATGGAGCAACTGCATAGGACAAAAATAGATTTAATTAAAATAGGAATAAATATATTGAAAAATAGGAGGATTTAGTATGTTAAATTCAATGTACTCAGGAATATCAGGATTAGGTGCTAATCAAAAAAAGTTAGATGTAATAGGTAATAATATAGCAAACTCAGGAACTACAGCTTTTAAGAGCTCAAGTGTAACATTCCAAGATAGCATGTACCAGGCATATAAATCATCATCTAGTCCAAGTTCTAATTTAGGAGGAATAAATCCATCTAAGGTTGGTATGGGAGTTGCTGTTCAAAGTATTATTGCAAACATGGCACAGGGAAGTTTACAACCTACAGGAAGACCTTATGATGTAGCAATGGACGGAAATGGATATTTTGTAGTAGCAAAAGGACCATTTAATGGACAAGTAGATGTAGCTGGAGATTATACTACAAGTTCAGATTCTATGGAAGTTTATTATACTAGAGATGGTAGCTTTAAGGTTGATAGCACTGGAAAGTTAGTAAATTCTAATGGATATAGAATCATGGGATATCCAGTGACAGGAACTGGTGGTGGAGTTGGTACAAATGTTAAAGAGACAATTTCAGGAAGTGGAGGAACAACACCTGGAACAATTTCAATTGAAGGTAGATATAACGGAGCTGATGATATAACCTTAACATCAATACAGAGAACTGATAAAGGTGATTACACAATAGAATATACTACTAAAGGGACACCAACCACTACGTGTAGAGAATTAATATCTAAAGAAAGTATAAAGAGTAATAAATTTGAATTTAAAGGATTAAAAATAGATATTTCTAAGGTTACACCACAAACGGATACAACAAAGATATCATTTACTCCAACAACTAAAGATTTAATTGGTATTGGTGCTGAAATAAAAGATCCAGTTGGGATGCATCCAAATCCATTGCCAACTGCTCCAGATGTATATGATAAAGGAACACCAACTATAAAAGGAAAGTATACAGGAGATAAGTCAGAGCAGATAAAATTAACATATTCAACATCAACAGCGCCAGGACAATGGCAAATTAATGGTAAATCATTAGATACTGTTGGTGCTAAAATAGATGGTGGTAAAATATCTTATAAAGGTATGATTATTGATACGAAAGATGTAGACAAAACTAAAGTAAGTAGTGATTCTTTTACTTTTGACCTGAAACCACTTACTTCAAAAGAGTCACCTTTAAATGGAATTGATTCAACAACTTGTGAATTTATAGATGCCAATTCAATAGATATTAAATCTGATGAAAGTAAGCTTGTACCATTGGTAATTCCAGAAACGGTAATGAAAAATGGTGAGGAGATAAAAGTACAAGGATTCTCTATTGAGAAGGATGGTCTAGTAAAAGCAGTTCTAGCTGATGGTAGTACTACAGTGCTTGGTCAAGTTGCAGTGGCTGGATTTGCCAACACTTCAGGTCTTGATCAAATAGGGCAAAATATGTATTCACCATCTACTAACTCAGGAGCAGCTATTTTAAGATCTGGAAAAGGAACAGATAGAATTGACAACAGTGGAGCTTATGGAAGCATGATGCAGGGATTCCTTGAAATGTCTAACGTAGATCTATCACTTCAATTTACTGATATGATAGTAGCTAGTCGTTCTTTCCAAGCATGTAGTAAGGTTATAACTACAGGAGATGAAATACTACAAGAACTTGTTAATTTGAAGAGATAATATTTAGAAAGTAATTACTTTTAGTAGCAGAGAATGGTCACTAAGGTTATAGCTTGCTTGATTTTAATAAGTAAAAGAACTAAGTTTTATTTGCTAAAATCAAGACTTGCTGTAACACTATCACAATTCGCTGCGAACACATTAAACAATTCTTAGCACATATGGTGCGGTTAACTGTGGCATTGCTACAAGTTTTAGGAGGAATTATGATTAGAGTTACAGCATTAAATGGGACTTCCTTTATATTAAATTGCGATCATATAGAGAAGGTAGAGGAAATTCCAGAAACAGTAATAACTTTAGGTAATGGTAAAAAATACCTTGTAAAAGAAGATAGTGATAAACTAGTTGAAGAAGTTATTAACTTTAAATTAAAGTGTGTAGCTGATGTTATTAGGGGGAAGAACTGTGAAGAAGAATGATATGCTAACCGTAATTGGTTTTATTACGGCAATGGTATTAATAATTTATGGTATGGCAACAGGGAGTAGTTTGAAGCTATTTTGGGATGTGCCATCACTGGCTATTACTTGTGGAGGATCCTTCGGTGCATTACTGATGGCCTATCCTGTAAATGAAATAAAGAGATTTATGAAGGTTTTCTTGCAGGCTTTAAAATTAGAGGAAGCATCTAAAACTGATACTATTAAAATGTTTGTGAATCTTTCTAAAAAAGCGAGAAGAGAAGGTCTACTGTCTTTAGAGGAAGAGATTTCTCAGATTGACAATGAATTTGTAAAAAAGGCTTTAAACATGGTAGTAGATGGAATAGAACCTGATTCTATTAAAGAAATCATGACTCTAGAAATCCAGGAATTAGAAAATAGACATGAGGATGCAGCATCTATGTTTACTACATGGGGTACTTATGCACCTGCTATGGGAATGATAGGTACACTAATAGGATTAATACAAATGCTTGGTGATTTATCTGATGCAGACAATTTAGCTGCTGGTATGGGAAAAGCCTTAATTACAACTTTCTATGGTAGTATGCTTGCTAATGTATTTTTAATTCCTATAGCTAACAAGCTGAATTATAAAACAGCTCAAGAGGTTGGTAATATGGAGATGATGATTGAAGGTGTTCTAGCTATTCAATCTGGAGTTAATCCAAGAATAATAGAGGATAAAATGATAGCTTATTTATCACCAGTAGAGAAAAAGGCATATCTAGCATCAAACTCAGAACAAGAGGTGTAGTATAAAATGGCGAGAAAAAAGCAACAATCATCTGAAGGCGGATGGATAGTTACATATTCGGATACGGTTACGTTACTTCTTACCTTTTTCGTACTTCTATATTCTATGTCTAACGTGGATTCAACAAAGTTTAAACAAATTTCTCAATCCTTTCAGAGTATGTTTAATGGAAAAAATGGACAATCAATTTTAGAGTTTAATACATCCACAGGAGAGGTTCCATTAGTGGGAAAACCTCAGTTGACGACAGACTCAAATAATAACGAAGGACAAGCATTACTTGAAGATATAATAAGCTATGTAGAAGAAAATAATCTTCAAAGTGATGTTCAAATATTTCAGAATGAGAAGGGGTTTAACATTCAGATGAAGGATTCAGTGCTTTTTGACACTGGAAAATCTCAACTTAAGCCTGAAAGTCTAAATGTATTAGAGAAAGTTTATAACTTACTATCAAAACTTAATAATAAAATAATAATTCAAGGGCATACAGATAATATGCCAATTAGTACACCACAATTTCCAAGTAACTGGTATTTATCTTCCTCAAGGGCACTTAGTGTTCTTGATTACTTTTTAGTTACTAAGAAGCATCCAAATCCAGATATATTTTTGATGGAGGCTTGTGGTGAGTTTTATCCTATAGCCCCAAATGATACACCAGAGAATAGGGCTAAAAATAGAAGAGTTAATATTTTAATAGTAACAGATAAGAAGGAGTAATGAAATGGCGAAGGAGAAGAAGAATGGTAAAGGTTCCAAGGTAATATTAATTATTGTTGGAACAGTATTAGTATTTAGTTTGATTAGTGGAGCAGTATTTTTAGGATACTATTTTGCTACAAAAAATAAACAGGCACCAGCTAGTGGGGATAATATACAAATAGTGAAAGAAGTTAGGACTGAGGCTACATTAGCATTAGAAGAATTTTTAGTTAATTTGGCAGATGAAGATAAACCTAGATATATGCAAGTTGTAATTCATTTAGCCTATGATGGAGAAAATAAAACTATGCCTACTGAATTGGAAGGAAAAGTTCCAGCTATTAAAGACACAGTAAATAATATTTTAAGAACTAAAAAGGCAGCAGATATAACTCCCCAGGGAGAAGCAGCTATTAAAGAAGAAATAATTGATAGAGTTAATGACCTTTTAAATGGCGGAAAAATATCTAATGTTTACTTCTCAAAACTCATTGTACAATAGGTTATAACATGGATAGTGAATTTTTAATTACACTTATGAAAATATTAGTATTTTTTCCTCTAGTGATCGGACTTATTTTCTTAGTAGGTAAGATATATGGGGGAGTAGGGTATGGCAATAGAGGAAAAAATATGCGTGCAATTGAGAGAGTGCATCTTTCAAAGGATAATTTACTAACTATCATGGAGATATGTGGTAAATTCTATTTAATTAGTTCCTCAACAAAGGATATTAAAATATTGAAAGAGCTAGATGGGGAAGAGGTTAATAAGGGAGTGAATCCACAGACAGGAGTTTATAAAAATGAATTACTCACTTTAAATGGTGATGTAAATTCATTTTTAAAACTCAAATTTTGCAGAAAAAATAAATCTCACGATAAAAAGGACGATAATTATGAAAAATAAAAAGATAAAGCCAATAATTTTTATAGTTACTCTTATGGCTATGTTTGTCTTTTATAATAAGGTGGTTTTGGCAGCTAATACCATACAAATACCAGATATAAATATATCCGTTGACAAGAGTTCTACGCCATCAGAATATGTTAATAACATACAATTATTGATAGTGCTAACAATTCTTACTATACTACCTTCCATTTTAATAATGTGCACAGGATTTGTAAGAATTGCAACAGTATTGTCATTTTTCAAAAGTGCAGTAGGTGCTCAACAATCAATTCCTAGGCAGGTAATAGTTGGACTAGCACTATTCTTAACTTTTTTTGTTATGGCTCCTACGTTCAACAAAATAAATCAAGAGGCAGTGACTCCTTATGTAAAAGAAGAGATTACTTTGGAAGTCGCCATGGATAAGGGAGTAAAGCCCCTTAGAGATTTTATGTTGAAACAGACTAGGGTAAAGGATTTAGGACTGTTCATAGAGGTTGGTAAATTTGAGGATAAAGTCACCTTAGAAAAAGATGATAATGGGGCGGAATATTATAATTATGATAAGGTACCCTTAACAGCTATACTTCCAGCCTTTGTTATTAGTGAATTAAGAACGGCTTTCGAAATAGGTTTCTTAATTTTTATACCATTTATAGTTATAGATATAGTAGCTTCCAGTGTACTTATGTCAATGGGAATGTTTATGCTCCCACCAGCCATGATTTCACTGCCCTTTAAGCTATTATTATTTGTACTTGTGGATGGATGGAATTTATTAAGCAAATCTTTAATATTAGGCTTTTAAAGAGGTGATTTAAATGACTGACTCCATGGTTATTGCAATTCTTGAAGACATGGTAAAAACTTCATTGCTAATGGCAGCACCAATTTTATTAACTGCTACGGTTGTAGGACTTTTAATAAGTATATTTCAAGCAACTACTCAAATTCAAGAGCAAACTTTGACCTTTGTTCCTAAGGTATTAGCTGTAGCTGTAGTTGGAATACTTACTGCTAGTTTTATGGGAAATACTATAGTGGGTTTTACTGAAAAAATTTTTTCTATAATTGCTAATATAGGCGCTTAGGTGGGATAACATTGATAAATACTTTAACTTTTATAGGGTTTCTATTAATATTTCTAAGATTAACTTCAATGATGTTAGCAGCACCAGTATTTTTCCCATCTGGAACACCTAATACAATGAAGGTGGGAGTTTCAGCAGTTATAGCTATGATATTATCTCCAATAATATCTGTTGAGAATTTACCAGAAATAACATCATTCATAGGATTGATACCATTAATTTCCAAGGAAATAATTTTAGGATTATGCCTCGGATATATAGTAAGTTTAATTTTTGGTGTGGTACAAATGGCAGGTCAAATGCTAGATTTCTCTATGGGATTTTCAATGATGACTATGTTTGATCCTATGGCGGGAGAAACCCTATCTATCATGGGAAGATTATTTTATTGGATATGTGCAATAGTGTTTTTATTAGTAGATGGACATCTTCTATTGATTAAAGCTATTATTGAAAGCTTTACAGTAGTTCCAATTGGAACCTTTATATTATCTCAGAATCATATTAGTTACATAATCCATATTATATTTAAATTTTTTACTATAGGACTTAAAATTGCTATTCCTATAATGTTAGTAATTTTAATAATAGAAATAGTAATTGGGTTAGTGGCCAGAGTTATGCCGCAACTTAATGCTATGATACTTTCTATGCCAATAAAAATATTTGTTGGATTATTAACTTTTATAATAACTATACCTATAATAATAGAAGCAATAGTAGCAAATTTTGATAATTTGGCAGATATATTTGATGGATTTTTGAATATGGCTCCTATGATTATTATCTTCGCTTCCAGTGATAGTGGAGATAAGACTGAGGAAGCTACACCTAAAAAGAAGCAAGATGCGAAGAAAAAAGGACAAGTAGCTAAGAGTAAAGAATTAAATTCTGCATTAACCTTAGGTGTGTCTGCATTAGCATTAATAGTATTAAGTGAATATATAACAGATAACCTTAGAGAGGTTATGGCAACTTATTTGTCATCTTATCCTAATTTCGTAATAAATGGTGAAAGCTTTATAGGAATTATAATAAATGTACTAATTAAAATTGCAATGATATTTTTACCAATAGCACTACCAATTATGCTGATGGGAATCATAGGAAATTTTGCTCAAACAGGCAGAGTTAATACTATGGAACCCCTCAAACCTAAATTGAGCAAACTTAATCCAATAAATGGATTTAAAAGAATGTTTTCTATTAGGGCGGTAGTAGATTTAATTAAAAATCTATTAATTGTAAGTGTAGTAGGTTATATAGGTTATGTGTTTATAAGAGATAATTATTTCTCTATACTAGAGCTAGGCAACTATAGAACTGAGATGATTTTAGTACAATTATCAAGTTTCATTAATAAGATTTTAAAAAAGGTTGCACTAGTGCTTTTAATTGTTGGTATAGGAGATTTTGCATATCAAAAATATCAACATAAAAAAGATTTAAAGATGACTAAACAGGAAATTAAAGAAGAGTTTAAACAACAAGAGGGAGATCCTCAGATAAAGGGAAAGATTAGACAGAAACAAAGAGAGATGTCAATGAAGAGAATGATGCAAGCAGTTCCGGATGCTACAGTGGTTATTACTAACCCAACCCATCTTGCCATAGCAATAAAATATGAAAAAGATAGTGGGAAAGCTCCCATGGTTGTAGCAAAGGGAAGTGACCATATGGCACTTAAAATAAAAGAAATAGCTATAGATAATAAGGTTCCAGTCATAGAGAATAAACCGCTGGCGAGACTTATGTATAGTCAGGTGGAACTAGATGAAGAAATTCCTTATGATATGTATCAAGCTGTAGCTGAGATTTTAGTGCTAGTATTAAAATTAAAGAAATAACATATAAAGGATGGTAAATGTGTGGAAAAATAAAAAATTCAACATGAAAAATAACTTAGATATAATAGTAGCCTTTGGAGTAATTCTTATTGTACTTATGATAATTATTCCACTACCAACATGGCTATTAGATTTTTGTTTTGCTATAAATATATCCATATCTGTGGTTATTATGCTAATAACTATGTTTACCACCAGTGTATTACAGTTATCTGTATTTCCAACATTACTATTGGTTACAACGCTGTTTAGATTAGCATTAAATGCATCCTCAACTAGGCTGATTTTAGGTCAAGCTGATGCAGGAAAAATCATAGAAGCTTTCGGAGAGTTCGTAATAGGTGGAGACTACTTTGTAGGAATTATAATGTTTTTAATAATTGTAATTATTCAATTTATGGTTATTACCAACGGAGCTGGCAGAGTTTCTGAGGTTTCTGCAAGATTTACTCTTGATGCTATGCCAGGAAAGCAAATGAGTATAGATGCAGACTTAAATGCTGGTATGATAACGGAAGAAGATGCAAGAGAAAGAAGAAAAAATCTTCAAAGGGAAGCAGATTTTTATGGATCCATGGATGGAGCATCTAAGTTTGTTAAGGGAGATGCTATAGCAGGTATTATAATTACTATAATAAATATACTAGGTGGAATTATAATCGGAGTCTTAGTGAAAAAGATGGAGATAGGTGACGCTGCTGCTATATATACTAAACTGACCATAGGAGATGGTTTGGTTAGCCAAATACCAGCATTACTTATATCTACATCATCAGGTATACTGGTAACTCGTTCGGGCAGTGATGAAAACTTCGGTACTCAGGTAACTTCGCAGCTTAGCGCATTTCCAGTGGTTATTGCTATTGCTTCATTAGTGTTATTTATTTTAGGGATTATTCCTGGAATGCCAACAGGTATATTCCTGATGTTATCAGCGGCTACTGGATATAGTTCGTATTTACTATTTAAGGATGAGAAAACTAAGGCTGAAAATGAGATAGCTATACAGGAGAAAGAAATTGTAGAAATTGAAAGTAAAGAACCAGAGAATGTAATGAATCTAATTGCTGTGGAACCTCTAGAAATAGAAATAGGTTATGGATTAATACCAATGGCAGATGAAGCTTCAGGAGGAGACTTACTTCAGAGAATATCTTCAGTAAGACGGCAATGTGCCATTGAAATGGGGATAGTTGTACAACCTATAAGAATTAGAGATAATTTGCAGCTGAAGACTAATGAATATGCTATTAAAATCAGAGGTACTGTAATAGCAAGGGCAGAGGTTATGCCAAATATGTTCTTATGTATGGATGGTTCAGGTGAGGAGGTTACACTACCAGGTATAAAAACCATAGAACCAACCTTTGGAATAGAGGCTCTTTGGATTAATAAAGACCAAAGAGAGGAAGCAGAAATAAAAGGTTTTACAGTGGTAGATCCTACTACAGTTATGGTAACTCATCTTACAGAGACTATAAAATCAAGCTGTCATAAATTATTAGGTAGACAGGAAACAAAGTTAATTATAGATTCAGTGAAGGAAAAATATAGCGCAGTAGTTGAAGAGTTAATTCCTGACCTAATGACTATAGGAGAGATTCAAAAGGTTTTACAAAATTTATTAAAGGAAAAAGTATCTATAAAAGACATGGTAACTATCTTGGAGTGTTTAGCAGATAACTCAAGAAATACTAAGGATTTAGAAATATTAACTGAATATGTTAGACATGCACTCAGTAGGAATATTTGTAATAATTTAATAGATGAAGATGGAAGAATTGTAGTTATGACCTTATCTCAAGATATAGAAAACCTAATTGCATCTAATATTCAAAAATCCATGCAGGGATCATTCCCAGCGCTTAATCCAGATATTACTACGGAAATATTTAATAATATAAAGGCTCAAATGGATGCTACCTATTTCTCTAATAATATTCCTGTAGTATTAGTTTCACCGAGGATTAGACCAGCTTTTAGAAAACTTATAGAAATGGTGTTTCCTAATATTAACGTATTATCTTTAAATGAGATACCTAATGATATAGAGATAAGAACTGAAGGAGTTGTATCTATATAATGATTATTAAAAGATATGTGGCTTCTACTATGAAGGAGGCACTAAATAAAATAGGGGAAGATTTAGGTAGAGATGCTGTAATAATAAGCCAAAGAACGATTAAAAAACCAGGATTTAAAGGCTGGTTTGCTAGTAAAGTGGTGGAGGTTACAGCAGCAGTTGAATCAACAAATATTAGTACTAGAGAAGAAGTAGATAATATAGTAGAGCCAAAATATTCTGTAGATAGAGAATTAAAAAAAGAAGTAGAGGATATGAAAGAACTTTTAAGTAATATCATTAATGAAAATAAAAATTCACATAAAGCAAGCAACTCTTCAGATAAAATAAAGGACACTAGAAATGATCAGAAGGATAAAGGGGATATATTGAAGTTTTTATTAGACTTAGACATTGAGCAAGAAATTGCTGAGAAAATTCTTAATAATATTCCAGATAATTTAACTTCTATAAATAATAAAGAAGAAATTATAGAATATCTTAAAGAAGTTCTAGGTGAAATAGTTAAGGTGAAGTATGAGGAAATGAAAGGAACTGTAGCCCTAATTGGACCCACAGGGGTAGGGAAAACTACTACCATAGCAAAAATTGCAGGAAACCTTGCCCTTGTACATAAGAAAAAAGTAGGACTTATAACTGTTGATACCTACAGAATTGGAGCAGTTGAGCAGTTACGAACTTATGCAGATATAATGAATATACCTTTTAAAGTAGTATTTTCCTTAAATGAGATGGAAGATGCTATAAAATCCATGGATGGCTGTGATGTAATACTTGTAGATACTACAGGAAGAAGTAGTAAAAACACTATGCAACTATCAGAATTGCGAGCTTTTTTAAATAAAGCTAAGGCCGACTCTACATATTTAGTAGTCAGTGCCACTACAAAAAATAAAGATATAGACATTATAGTACAAGGATTCTCATTTATAGAGTATAATAACATTATAATAACTAAATTGGATGAAACGTGTACATATGGTTCAATAGTAAATATATGTTATAAAGCAAAGGCACCAATAGGATTTTTTACCACAGGACAAAATGTACCTGATGATATAAAAGTGTATGAACTAGAGGAAATCACATCATTAATAATAGGAGAGAAAAATCTATGTTAGATCAAGCGAGTAAGTTAAGGCAAATGGCTATTGATAGTGATTTTAATAGAAACTTAAATCTTAATAATACTAGAGTATTTACTATTACTTCAGGAAAAGGTGGAGTTGGTAAAAGTAATATAGTAGTTAATTTAGCAATATCCTTAAGAAAACTTGGGAAAAAGGTATTGATTTTAGATGCTGATTTAGGAATGGGAAATGATGATGTGCTTCTTGGAACAATACCTAAACATAATATTTTTGATGCTATATTTTCTGGTAAGGATATAGAAGAGATTATGATAGAAGGTCCTATGGGAATCAAGTTAGTTTCAGGTGGTTCTGCTCTTTCTAAAATCGATGACCTAACAGAGGTTCAAAGACAGATATTTTTAAAGAAGTTGGAAAATATTAAAGGTTTCGATTATATTTTAATTGATACTGGTGCTGGAGTTAATAGAACGGTAATGGCTTTTATAGCATGTAGCGATGAATTAATTATTGTGACAACTCCAGAACCCACAGCACTGACCGATGGATATAGTTTATTAAAAACTGTTAACCATTATAATATTAAAAAATCCGCCAAGATTATTATTAATAAGGTTCTTGATAAACATGAGGGGACTAATACCTTTAATAAATTTGATAATGCTGCACAGAAATTTTTAGGAATTAGACTAAATTTTTTAGGGGAAGTTTCGGAAGATAGAAAGCTTGTTCAAGCGGTTAGAATGCAAAAGCCAGTTTCTATAGCTTTTCCAAGTAGTGAAAGTTCAAAGGATATAGATAGAATTGCTAAAAACTTAGATGGAGTAAGCTATAGAACTTCAGGAGAAGGAATGCAATCACTATTTAAAAAAATATTTAACATTTTTTCATAGGGGGATAATATGGGAAGTATTACTTTAGAAGTGAATAAAAAAGTAGAAATAGTTTTTGAAGATAATAATATGGGAAGATCTATTGTACAAGAGGTTAGGGAAAAGTATTTTTCTATTGCTATTCCAGTGAGTCGTGGTGTTTACTATCCCTTAAATAAGGGAGATGTCATTAGGGTAAATTATAATGACGGAAAGGGCAATATATACGGATTTACTTCTGAGGTTATAGGAAGAAAGTTTGACATGGTTCCTTTAATTATGGTTAATAATCCTGGCGAAGTTAAGAAAATTCAGAGGAGAAACTTTGTAAGGGTCGATCACTTAGTTGAGATTAATTATATACCACTAGATGAATATCCAAAAAATGACATTAAAGAAATTAGTGACATAAATTTTAAAAATGGATATTCTTTAGACATAAGTGGTGGTGGAATGAGGATTAAGATTTTAGAAGAGCTGCAATTAAACCAATTTCTTTTAATATGTGCACCCATAGGAGATGAAGATATTTTATCACTATGTAGGATAATTAGAAAAGAAAAGAGTGAAGATAAAAGTTTTATTTATGGCGTTAGCTTTGATGAAATAGATATAAGAGTTAGAGAAAAATTAATTCAGTTTATTTTTAGGAGCATGAGAAAAAACATTAAAGTAAAATAGGAGGGTTAACTATGTCTATAGCTTATAATGTAGATGTGCGAGAAGAAATTGTGAAAAAGTATATACCATTAGTTAAGTATATTGCATCTAAAATTATTATTGGTAAGACGAAGTATGTAGAGTATGAAGATTTAATAAGCTATGGAATGATAGGGCTTATGGATGCCATAAATAAGTTTGATGAAAGTAAGGGAATGAAATTTTCTAGTTATGCATCTATAAGAATAAGAGGGGCTATAATTGATGAAATCCGTAAAAATAGTCCCATATCTAAAAGGTCTATGGACAAGCTTAATAGATACAACGAGGCTGTTGAAACTTTACAGGGTAAGCTATTAAGGAGTCCAGATAGCTTAGAGATAGCTAGTGAACTAAATATATCTTTAAAGGAATTAGGAGAAGTTGAAAACTATGTCAACTATATTTCCATAGTATCATTAGAGACCTTATTATTTAATGATGAAGATGAAGTATTGTTGCTGAATTCTATTGAGGATGTTAATAGTCCAAGTCCGCAAAATACATTAGAAGAAAAAGAAATGTATGATTATTTATATAAGGGATTAGAGTCTTTGAGAGAAAAGGATAAGATAATCTTAAATCTTTACTATTATGAAGGTCTTACTCTTAAGCAAATAGGAGAGGTGCTTCAGGTATCAGAATCGAGAGTTTGTCAATTACATAGTAAGGCAATTTTAAATTTAAAAAATGAAATTAAAAAGCTGAAATATGATATATAAATAGAAGAATAGGTGAAATGATGTATAGTTTATTAATAATCATAGGACTTACCTTGATTTTACTAAATATTAGAGCCATTATGAAGGAAAAAAATAAAAAAATAGATTTTAGTCATAGTATGAACATGGCTGAAGAAAGTACTGGAGAAGTAGACTTAAAAATACTAGAAGCGAGAAGTGAGTTTGCAAAAACCATTACGGAGTTACAAAGAGAAATAGAAGAATTGAAAGAGAGTATTCATTATAAGGACTTAGATGAAAAAAGAGAATTAACTATGACTTCGAATAAGGAACATGAAGTCGTATTGCCTATAAATAAAGATGAGAAAGAGGAAGAGAGTTTAGTACAAAGAAACCCAATTTTAGCAGTAGAAAGTAATAGCGGTAAGGTGGAAAGTAATAGTGGTAAGGTGGAAAAAATTAAAACCCTATTAAATAATGGTCATACTGAAGAAGAGGTTGCAAGAGAATTAAATATTGGGAAGGGTGAGGTGCTATTAATAAGAGAATTATACAAAATATAAATAGATACATAGATATATTTAGTGATAGAAAACTTTTATTTGGAATAGGAATAGGAATTTTAATAGCTGTAGTATTCACCTTTGCTGGTAAGTTAAATTATGAACTCAGTGATGGACAAATAGAAATAAAGGCTAGACAATTAGGAATGGAGTACCCAAAGGATATAAAAATAAATATAAAGGATGGGGATAAAAAGTGATAAGAGGAATGTATAGTGCAGCATCAGGACTTATTACTAGCGAAGCAAAGCAAAATGTAATAATGAACAATATGGCAAATGTAAATACAATTGGTTATAAATCTGAAATCATATCTTTAAAAAGCTTTGATGAAGTATATATATCTAATAGAGATAAAATTTCTGGAGGAAAAAATGTTAAAAATACCATTGGTTCAATAAGTAATGGGGTAGAACTCAATAAAAGAGTTACTAATTTCTCTCAAGGTTTATTAAATCAGACAGGACTATCTACAGATTTTGGTATACAGGGAGATGGATTCTTTACAGTACAAAGAGTAGAAGGTAATACAACGAAAAACTATTACACTAGAGATGGTCATTTTGCTGTAGACAATGGTGGGTACTTAGTAACCGCTAGTGGAGATAGAGTAATTGGCAATAATGGACAGCCTATTTCTATCGGTAATGGAGAAATATCTTGCAATAGTAATGGAGAGATTTTTGTTAATGGAGAATATAAAGGTACTCTAAGAGTAGTAGATTTTCCTCGAAATGATAATGGTGAGTATGTAAATTTAACTAAAGCTGGATTTAATCTTTATGAGGGAAATAACCCCACACAAGCTACAGGAACTTTTATCCAACATAAATATTTAGAGGGTTCCAATGTAAAAACTATTGAAGAAATGGCTGATATGATGACGGTAATGAGAAATTTCGAAAGTAATACTAAGGTTTTAAAAATATTAGATGAAACCTTAGGTAAGGCAGTAAACGAAATAGGAAATGTAAAATAGGAGGATAAGTTATGTACACTCTTTTATATACAAATAGAAGTGCTATGGTAGCACAACAGGACAAGTTAGACGTGATCTCAAATAATCTAGCTAATATAACTACGGTGGGGTATAAAAAAATGGATACCTCGTTCACAGATTTATATTCTCGTTCACTAGATAGATTAGGATATCCAGTGTCTGATGAAGCAAAAAACTTATTTACTGGAACAGGGGTAAAAAGTACTGAAGATAAGAGACAATTTACGCAAGGGAGCTTAAATAACACAGAAGTCACTACGGATTTAGCTATTGATGGAGAAGGATTATTTAAAGTATATAGAGCTGATAATACAGCTGCATATACTAGAAATGGAAGCTTTAAGGTTGATGCTTCAGGAATGTTAGTAGATAATAATGGATATAAAGTATCTGTTGTGGATAATAATGGAAACGAGGTAGATTACTCGAGGGGAGAATTTAATCTTAGAGATGGATTTACTATGGATAAAGATGGTGGCATATATGTAGAGGCAGATGGTAAAGATCAAAAAATAGGAAATATTAAAACCTATACAGCAGTTGGCAATGCAAGTTTTATATCTGTAGGAGAAAGTTTATTTATACCTAAAGATGGAGTAAATGTATTTGAAACTACAGGAAGAAATATACTTCAAGGGCATTTAGAAAACTCTAATGTAGATTCAGGTGTAGAGATGACGAATATGATTATAACTCAAAGAGCCTTTCAGCTAAATTCATCAGCATTAAAGACAGCTGATGATATGTGGGGAATGATAAATAATTTAAGGTAAAATATGTAATGACCCCTGGGGTGATTCCATTTTATGGAACTACCCCAGGGGTTTTATTCTAAAGATAATATAGCTCTCATATAATATATAGAGAATAAAATCATGGAGGTTTTTTATGGGAGTTGGATATTTATTTGGATGTTTAATGAGTATATTGTTATGGAAGATAGATAAACATCAAATATTTTTTACAATAAACATTTTTTTGAAAAATAAAATAAAGAATATATATATGATACAATTATTATATTTAGTAATTATAGTTATAGTGGGTTTAATAATAGATATATATTCACATTTAGAGATAATTAAAGCCATAGTAGGGTTTATAGTAATAGAGATAAGTAGTAGTGAAAGGAAAAATCTAAGCAGGAAGGGTGTAGAAAAAAAGTATTTTTATGATACATTATCTATAATCGCTAAGGCATTAGTTTGTGGGTTTATAGCTCCTGTTATATATATATTAATTTTCGGTAGTATAGGAGGAATAGTTTATACCATTATTTACTATGTAAGCGATGATAATAGCTATACAATATTTAGCAATATATTGAGTATATTAAATATATTACCATGTATGATTACCAGTCTATTGCTATATTTAATATATATTCCTCGAAATAAAACCTTTATAATAGATTTTAAAGGAGATTTTTTTAATAATATGATATTTGATCCCTTATTAAATATTTATATAATGTCTGCTTATATAGAGTCGGTTAATTTTTATTATCATATAGGAAAGAAAAATGTATATTACCTTAAAAGCTATGGGGTATATAATAGTAAAATTGATGATATCTGCGTAAAAGATTTCTTAAGTGTTATTTATGCTATGTGCTTTGTAATATATATGTGCTTTTGGATGTATATAGAGACATATGGAAGCATATTGAGGTGATATAGGGTTCTTTATAGGTATTTATATAGTAAAAAGTAGTAAGCTACAAAGTGATAAATTAATGTAAAGCTTGTGAGTAAAGTTCACAAACTAGGGATTTAAATTTATTACACCTGTAGCATACTATATAAATTTTATTTTATTTGGTTTATCATTTCTGTAAGAGGTGGTATAACTTGTTTCTTTCTAGATACAACGCCTTCTACATATGCACTATCGTCCTTTGGTTTAACATCAAAGGCTCTATAGAATACTTCTTTATGTTCACCAGCAACGATAAATAGGGTTGCCTTTTTAAATATATCTGTAGCCATAAGGGTAATTATATCAAAATTATCCTGTTTAGCTTTTTCGTTCATAAGAGCTTTTAGATCATCTATTAATGGCTTAAAACCTTCCATATCAGTGGTCATTATTTGAGATACTCCAACCTTAAAGTTACCTATATTAAAGGCTTTAAAATCTTGATATAGTAGTTGTTTAGCAGTTTTACCTTCTATTGAAGTACCAGCTTTAAACATATCTTCTGCAAATTTATCAATGTCTAAGTTAGCAATCTCAGACAACCTTTTTAGAATTATTTCGTCTATAAAGGTGGCAGTTGGAGATTTTAATAGTAGGGTATCAGAAATTATTGCGGCACATAAGATTCCAGCAATTTTTTTAGAAGGTCTGATACCATTTTCAAAGAATATTGATGCTACTATAGTTGAACTACTTCCCACTGGTTCATTTCTAAAATATATAGGAAGTCCAGTCTGAATATCTCCTATTCTATGGTGGTCGATGATTTCTAATACATTGGCGTCTTCTAATCCATCTACTGATTGAGCTTTTTCATTATGATCTACTAGAATTATTTTCTTTTTTTCTTGAGAAATTAAGTGATATCTTGAAATACTTCCTACAACTTTTCCACTTTCATCTAATACAGGATAACTTCTGTATCTAGTTTCCAGCATAATATCTTTAATATCCTCTATAAAGTCTGCAGTAGAAAAAGTTACAACATTATTATTAGTCATTACATACTCTATAGGAACACTTTGATTTATCAATCTAGCTGTGGTAAAGGAATCAAAAGGAGTATTGATAATTGTACATTCCTTTTCTTTAGCTAATTCAATGATTTTTTCAGAAGGGGTAGCGTTGTTTGTAATAATCATTAATCTAGCATTATTTTTTAATACAAATTCCTGAACGATCTCCCTATCTCCACATATGGCTATATCTTCCTCATCTATAATAGAATCCTCTGTAGGCTCCATCATAGCTACTACTACTTTTCCTTTTAGATTTAATTCATCTTGAGCTTTATAAATAATTTTACCTGATAGGGTTTCAAGAATATTAGTTAAACTTGTATTACTTTTAGAAAGCACGTAGTTATCCCATATATCTAAATAGCTAGCAGCTAGGTTAGATACAGATACAATACCCGCAAGTCTTTCATTGGCATGAATTACAGGAAGGGTTTTTATATTTTTTCTCTTCATAATAGACCAAGCCATTTTTAATGATATATCAGGAGAAACGGGAGCTACATTATCAATTTCTAAATCTGCAATTTGGGGTTTTACTGTTTGAATAAGTTGTGGAGGTTCAACACCAAAGTAGTTTAGTACAAATTGAGTTTCTCTGTTAAGTTCTCCCAGTCTAATTGGTACAGCTTTAAGCTTTTGAGTTTTATTTTTGAATTCAGCATAGGCTAGCGCTGCACATATAGAATCTGAATCTGGGTTACGATGCCCTGTTATGTATACTGTATTTTTCACAACATAACCTCCTTATTATAATTTAAACTTTTGTTACATTTAGTATTGTATAGGTTTATTTAAAGTATGTAAAGCTAATTTTTTCATATAGAGAATAAATGTGACATATATTTAGAGTAAAAGTAATTTAAATATTTTATAAATAAAGGGGGAGACAGTGTGAATGCCAAAGAATATAGAGGACTAACAGATGAAGAAGTTAAAAGAAGGCTCAAAGATCATGGACTTAACGAGTTAGCTAATAAGAATCCTATATCACCAATAAAAATATTCTTATCACAATTCAATGATGTAATTATATGGATATTAATTGCAGCTACCATAATCTCAGGGATAATGGGAGATAGGGCAGATGCTATAACCATAGTAATTATTGTAATCATGAATGCAGTTCTTGGTTTTATACAGGAATATAAAACAGAAAAATCATTAGAGCAATTGAAAAAACTAGCTGCACCTACAGCAAAAGTTATTAGAAATAATAAGATAGAGGTTATTAACTCGATATATTTAGTTCCTGGTGATATAACAATACTAGATACTGGTGATAGAATTCCAGCAGATAGTATTTTAGTGGAAGGAAGCAATTTAATGGTAGATGAATCCTTATTAACAGGAGAATCTGCAGGAGTTTATAAAAATCATAATGATGATAGTACTTTATATATGGGAACAGTAATCTTGACAGGAAAGGGAAAGGCAAAAATTTACGCCACAGGAATGGAAACAGAAATGGGAAAGATTGCACATATGTTACATTCCATAGAAGAGGAAACATCTCCACTTAAGGAGAGATTAAATTCTTTAGGAAAGGTATTAGTAGGACTTTGTCTTTTGATTTGTGCATTAGTAACGATATTAGGAGTATATAGGGGAGAAAATATATATGATATGTTTTTGTCAGGGGTCACATTAGCAGTAGCGGCTATTCCTGAAGGACTATCAGCTATAGTTACAGTGGCACTAGCATTAGGAGTTTCTAGAATGCTTAAGAGAAATGCACTAGTGAGAAAGCTACCTGCTGTTGAGACACTAGGATGTACTTCTGTTATATGTAGTGACAAGACAGGGACTCTTACAGAAAATAGAATGACATTAACGGCACTTTTATATGATGGAAATATACATGAATTATCAGAAGAAAAAGATTTTAATCACAATATGCTAAAAGAGATATTTGTATATTGTAATGATTGCAATTATGATTATAGAGCACAGTATTTAGATAAGGGTGTACTAGGAGATCCAACAGAGGCAGCATTAATCAAAGGATTCTTTAAGGATATAAGTAATGTTGAAAAGTTTAACAGCAAAATAGAGAGAGTTTTTGATATACCTTTTGATTCCACAAGAAAGATGATGACGGTAATTGTAAAGGATAATTCCACTAAAGAAGAAACTTGTTATGTTAAAGGTGCACCAGAGAGAATATTAGATAAATGCTCATATATTTTAGTCAATGGAAGAGTTGAGCCTATGTCTATTCCATATAAAAAAAGCATAGAGAAGCTTATTGATGATATGTCTTTTAGGGCCCTAAGGTGTATAGCAGGAGCATATAAAAAGGAAGGATTAATAAAAGGTGATAAAGTAGAGAATAATCTAATATTTGTTGGTGTTGGAGGAATAATAGATCCACCAAGAAAAGAAGTAAAGGATGCAGTATTAAAGTGTAAGGTAGCTGGAATTAAGCCAGTAATGATTACTGGAGATCATAAAAATACGGCCTTTGCCATAGGTAAAGAACTTGGTATATGTAAAGAAGGAAAAGAAGTAATAACAGGAGCAGAGTTAGATAATTTAGATGATAAACAATTAGTAAACAATATTGATACTTATAGGATATTTGCTAGAGTTAGTCCAAAGCATAAACTAAGGATTGTAAAAGCATTTAAGGGGAAAAACAAAATAGTTGCAATGACAGGAGATGGAGTTAATGATGCTCCTGCCATAAAAGAAGCTGATATAGGGATTGCTATGGGAATATCAGGCACAGATGTAACTAAGGAAGCTGCATCTATGATACTTCTTGATGATAATTTTGCTACCATTGTTACTGCTGTGGAGGAAGGTAGAGTTATCTATGACAACATTAGAAAATTTATAAGGTATTTACTATCCTGTAATTTAGGTGAAGTGTTAACTATGTTTTTAGCATCTCTATTTTATTTAGAAGTACCGCTATTACCAATACAAATACTATTTGTAAATTTAGTTACTGATGGTCTTCCAGCAATAGCATTAGGTGTGGATCCACCAAATAAAAATATTATGTATGAAAAACCAAGAGGAAAGAATGAAAGTATATTTGCAAGAGGTTTAAAGGAAAAGATTTTAATTCGTGGATCCCTTATAGGAGTTTGTACTGTGCTAGCATTTTTAGTTGGAAAATACTATGGATATAGTTTAGAGATTTGTAGAACTATGGCACTAGGAACACTAATAACATCTCAACTAATACATGTATTTGAATGTAGAAGTGAAAAGTTTTCATTATTTGAGATGAATCCATTTACAAATATGTATTTATTAGGAGCTGTAGGTTTATCAATAACTGCACTAATTGGCATAATATATCTACCAGTATTTCAAATGATATTTCATACTACATCACTAGATTTTGGACAATGGCTAGTGATTGTATTCTTCTCAGGTATAATATCCTTCATTAATAGCATTGCTATATTTGTGGGAAACAAATTTCAATAATTTATTGTATTATTTTAAAGTGACATATAAAAGACTATGGCATGCCATAGTCTTATTTATATTTTCTATTTTGTTTAGTCCTTTGCATCTTAACGCCACCTTCTACAGGGACTAAGTCCTTTTTAGTAGTAAGGTTTAGAACATTCATAATAGAGATAACGTCCTTAAATTTTTTCTTTTTCTTCTTTTTGCTGTAATCAGGTTTAAGTCCTTGAATTATTAGTGAATGACCTTGTGATATAGTTATAAATGTAGGTTTCTTAAACCATCTTTTTTTCTTATATACACAAGTGGCTACAGTTCTAAGACTATCTTGTTTAAGCACAAGGGTTACAGTAATCCAATTTAAAATTCCTAAAAATGATTTCTCCTCAGTTTTTACAGATAATGCTCTACCTTGTAATTGAGTTAATCTGTCTCCGTATCTGTTTAAAAATGCGTTAGTATAGCCCTGTGATAATTTGTCTTTAAATCCCATATGAATAACTCCTTTTCATGAAGAATTGATAATCTACATAATAATATGAATATTTAATATGTAATCAATAGTATAATATGTTTATTATATAGTAACTAGGTTATTATAACAAGTTTATGTTAGTTTTTCAAATAATATATTTATTCTGCCCAAATTATAATTTTTCATTTATATTAAGGCAAAAGGATACAGTTATATTTCTATATGTTTATATGTTAAAATTTCATATTTATGTTCCAAAACATTGTCCAAAAGAATATTAATATATTAGATTATTTTTTAGGAGGACAGTATGGAGAGAGCATTATCACCAGAAGAGGTTATATATAAATTTAAAACTAATAATATAGTAAGAAATTATGGAGAATTTACATTGCCACAGTATATAGATGTATATAGTAAGATTAAGACATCTATAGAAGTAGACAGGGATGGGTATAACATGTATTTAATAGGAGAATTTCCTAAGGAGAGAGTAAAACATATTATAAGTTATGTTAAAAACATATTGAAAAATGAAGAAGCTCCAAAGGACATTTGTTATGTTATAAAAGACAATTCTAAGGAGCCTATTCCTATAATATTGAATAGTGGTATGGGAATAAAATTAAAGGAAGAGCTATTATCTCTTCAGAAATTGTATGACGATTTGAGTTTTGAGTTTTATAATAATTTAGATAATGAAGAGAAGGATAGTCTTATTAATAATATACAACAAAATAGAAATAAGTTAGTTAGTGATTTAATTGAAGTATCAAAAAAATATGGGTTTGATATTAAGAACAGTGATAATGGATTTGCCTTTATTCCATTAAATAATGAAATGGAAATGACAGAAGAAGAGTATGAAAATCTAGAGGAAGAGGAGAGAAATAGATTAAATATTAAGGTAAGTGAATTAAAGCACAAAGCTAAGAATATTTTTGCTCAATTAAAGTCTATAGAAAGTGAAGAAGTAAAAAAAATTAAGAATATATTAGAGCTTTATTTTGGTGAAAAGATTGTAGAGAAAAGTGAAGAATTAAAAGAAATATTTGAGAAGGATAAACTAGCTCTAGATTATCTTTTATATGTTTTAAATACTATTAAGAATAATTTGATTGATAATTATTCTATAAATTATGAAGATGATGAAGAAAAAATTAATGACATAATATATAAATATAATATTAATGTGTTGGTGGATAATAGCAAAAATAATACGCCTCCTGTGATATTTGAAGAAGATCCAAATATGACTGCTCTATTTGGAAGTATTGAATATGAAAATCATAACAATATGTATGTTTCAAAGTTATCATCTTTAAAGGCAGGGAGCTTTATAAAAGCAAATGGAGGATGTCTTATATTAAGAGCTAATAGTTTATTAAGTAATGGTCAATCTTATAATAATTTGAAAAAAGCACTATTAACAAAAAAGGTTGATTTGGATTATAATAAGGGATATTTTGAGCTTCTTTCACTAGGCGGATTAAGACCTGAACCAATAAGCGTAAATACTAAAGTAATTTTAATAGGAGATTATGAAACATATGATATATTATATAATCTTGATAAGGATTTCAAAAATTTATTCAAGATAAGAGGAGAGTATAGAAATACATTATCAATAGATGAAAGCACTACTTCTATTTTACAGATGCAAATTGAAGAATTTATAATTCATAATAATATAAAACCGGTTACTGAAAGTGGTATTAAAGAGATTGCAAAGGTATTATCTAGAAAAGCTGAAAACAGAAATAAACTTTATTTTGATGATGATGAGTTATTTGATCTGTTGATATTAGCTAATTGCAAGGCGGTAGAGGAGAATAAAGAGTTTATTGATGGAAAGGACATAGATGATGTATTCTTTAAACAGGAAATAATTGAAGATGAATTTTTAAAACTATATAGTGAGAAAAAGGTTTTTATAGATATAGATGGAGTAAAGGTTGGTAAAATCAATGGTCTTTCAGTGATAAACACTGGATACACTAGTTTTGGAAAGCCTATTAGGATAACCTGTACTTGTTCAAAAGGAGAGGGCAGAATTTTAGATGTTCAAAGAGAGGCCAATCTAAGTGGTAAAATCCATACTAAGGCAATAAGCATCCTAAAGGGGTATATAAGTACATTAAACGGTGGATATACTAAGCTTCCAGTTGATTTTTACTTAAGCTTTGAGCAGTTATATTCTAAGGTGGATGGAGATAGTGCATCTGTGGCAGAAGTTATATGCATAATATCATCTATTACCAAAATACCTATAAGACAAAATATAGCTGTAACAGGTTCAATAAATCAATTTGGAGAAGTGCAGCCTATAGGTGGAGTTAATGAAAAGATAGAAGGGTTTTATAAAATATGTAAGGAATTTCAAAGTGTTAAAGGGAAGGGTGTGATTATTCCATCTTCTAATAAAGACGATTTAGTTCTTTGTAGTGAAATAGAAGATGCAGTGTTACAGGGTGATTTCACTATATATATTATAGATAGCATTGAGGATGCTATGAAATTATTATTAGATTATGAAGATCTATCTTTAGAAAAAATAATAGATATAATAAAGAATGAATGTGAGAAATACAGTAAAGAGTAAAAAAATGTAAGCACCCCTGGGGTGCTTACATTTTTTGTATTAGACATTAAATCTAAAGTTTACTACATCTCCATCATCCATTACATACTCTTTTCCTTCTAATCTGTAGTAGCCGTTTTCCTTTGCAGCAGCTTCGGAGCCACATTCTACTAGTTTATTAAAAGATATGATTTCAGCTCTTATAAAACCACGTTCAATATCACTATGAATTTTTCCTGCAGCTTGAGGAGCTTTGGTGCCTCTTCTAATAGTCCAAGCTCTAACTTCTTGAACTCCAGCGGTTAAAAAGCTCATTAATCCAAGTAGCTTATAACTAGCTTTTATAAGCTTATCAAGACCAGATTCAGATAGTCCATATTCATTAAGTAATTCAGACTTTTCATCATCCTCAAGGGTTGATAATTCTTCCTCAATCTTTGCACATACAATGATTACTTCAGAATTTTCATTAGAAGCATATTCTCTAACCTTTGCCACTAATTCATTTTCGCCGCCACATTCCATTAAATCATCTTCACTGACATTACAAGCATATAATACAGGTTTAGAAGTAATTAAGAATAGCCCTTTAACAAAATTATCCTCATCTTCATTGAATTCTAAAGTTCTAGCAGGGTTGTTATCCTCTAAATGTTTTTTTACTCTTTCCATTATATCATATTCCCATTTAGCAGTTTTGTCTCCTGAACGAACAAGCTTTATAGATTTTTCCATTCTTCTATCTAATACCTCTAAGTCAGAAAAAATTAATTCAAGGTTTATAGTTTCTATATCTCTTATAGGGTCTATGGAACCTTCCACATGAACTATATTATCATCCTTAAAGCATCTTACCGTATGAACAATAGATGCAACTTCTCGAATGTGAGATAAGAATTTATTTCCAAGCCCTTCACCTTTACTTGCCCCTTTTACTAGACCTGCAATATCATAGAATTCTATAGCTGTATGTACTTGTTTTTTAGAGTTGTAAATTTTTTGTAATACATCTAAACGTTGGTCTGGAACACTAACAACTCCAACATTTGGTTCTATAGTACAAAAAGGATAGTTAGCAGATTCTGCCCCAGCCTTTGTAATAGCATTGAATAAAGTACTTTTTCCTACGTTAGGTAGTCCTACAATTCCTAATTTCATAAAATATTCGTCCTTTCTATATAAACATTGTTTAATAATCAATTAAATGTAATTCTTTTAAATTATACTCTAGGGAGAAATTAATTTCAACATGATTAATAGTTACAAAGATTTGGAAGATATTCGTATATAGATATATAGATAATTATATTTATATTAATATTAAATTCAATAGTTAAAAAACATTGAATTTAAAAGGAATTTTCATATATATATAGAATAATTATGGTATAATATACAATATGTCAAAAAGTATGTATTATAATTTACAGATTAAGTTGTAAAATATGTAGCATGTAACGCAAAAGGAGATTAACTATGGAATTTAAACATATATCAGTAATGTTAGATGAATGTATTGATGGCCTTAATATTAAAGAGGATGGCATATATGTTGATTGTACATTAGGTGGAGCAGGACATTCTTTAGAAATATTAAAAAAGCTTTCAAATAAAGGTAAACTTATAGGGATAGATCAAGATTTAGATGCCCTTAATGAAGCAAAAAATAGATTAAAGGATTATGATAATGTAATCTTTGTTCACAATAACTTCTATAATTTAAAAGAAATTTTAGAAGAGCTAAATATTCCTAAGGTGGATGGTATACTAATGGATTTAGGAGTTTCTTCCTATCAATTAGATGAAGGAGCTAGAGGCTTTAGCTATATGAAAGACGCACCTCTAGATATGAGAATGAATAGAGAAAATCCATTTTCGGCTTATAATGTAGTTAATGAATATAGTGAAGATGAACTGTTTAGTATATTAAAGGAATTTGGTGAAGAGAAATTTTCAAGATCTATAGCTAGAAAAATAGTAGCTAGAAGAGATAAGAAATCTATAGAAACAACTTTTGAATTAGTCGAAATTATAGATGCGTCCATACCAGGAAAGTTTAAAAGAGAGGGAGGACATCCAGCTAAAAGAACTTTTCAAGCTATAAGAATAGAAGTTAATAAAGAACTTCATATACTAAACAAAGCAGTAGAGGATGGGGTAGAAGCTTTAAATCCCGATGGAAGATTAGCTATTATTACATTTCATTCTCTAGAAGATAGGATAATAAAAAGTAAATTTAGAAATTTAAATAATCCATGTACATGTCCAAAATCCTTACCTGTTTGTCTATGTGGTAAAAAACCCATTATTAACCTTGTTAATAGAAAGCCTATAGAGGCCAGTGAGGAAGAATTAGAAGTAAATTCAAGAAGTAGAAGTGCTAAACTAAGAATTTGTGAAAAAATTTAGTTCTAAAAACGTGATGGGGGTCGTAAAATGGTAGTGGAAGAAAGAAAGCTTAAAGTAAGTGGTAGCACTGCATTGGCACCGCAGAAAAAGGCAGTACCTAAGAAGAGGGTAAAACCACCTAAGAGAAAAAGAAAGACCGATAATAAAAGGGAAATATTAAAGGTAATAAGAGCTGGGGGAGCTATATTTATTACTGGTTCCATTGCTTTTAGCATAGTTTTTAGATACAGTACCATATACTCTAATCAAAAGGAAATAATTTCTATTAAAGATGAAATTGGAAGAACAAAAGAAAAAAATGAGGAGTTAAAGGTAAATCTTCTAAAACTAAATAATATTTCTTACGTGGAAGAGATAGCAACAAAAGATTTAAATATGGTACAACCAAATGGCGATAGTGTTGCTTATTATGAATTAGAGAAAAATGAGAACAAAGAAAATGCTACAGAAGAAAAAGGGAAGATTTCTGTTCTATTAGATAAGATAAAAAATATATTATTTAATTAGCAGATTGAGAGGAAGAAAGATTGTCTAGGAATAATATAAAACGAAAGTCCTTGCCTCAAAATAGAATGATTATTGCCATGGTATTTGTCTTACTAATTTTTTCAGGACTAATAGCGAGGTTATCCTATATAATGGTTTTTAGAGAAGATAAATATCAAGCATTAGCCACCCAGCAATGGACAAGTGATGTAAAAGTAGATGCAAAAAGAGGAAGAATACTGGATCGTAATGAGAAAGAATTGGCAGTTAGTGCTGATGTTTATAGGGCAGATTTAGATTTAAAAACTTTAAGAAAAGAGCTGGAGAAAAATGGACTTTCTATGCAGCAACTGGCTAAGAGTTTAAGTGAAATAGTTCAAATGGAAGAAGCTATTGTTTATGATATTCTCACAAAAACTCTTGATAATGGGGAATTAAGATCATCTGCTATATTAAAGAGGAGAATAGAAAAGAGTCAGGTAGATGCTTTAAAAAATTATTGTAAAGAGAATGAAATTACAGGCGTCGTTATAGCTTCTGATACCAGGAGATATTATCCAAATGGTAATTTTGCAGCTCATTTATTAGGACACACTAACTCAGATGGACAAGGTCTTACAGGAGTAGAATTATACTACAATAAGTACTTAGCGGGAGTGCCAGGGTTTAAAGTGTCAGAAAGTGATCAAAAGAGTGAAAATCTTCCATATGAAGATGCAAAAGTTACTAATCCAGTAGAAGGTAGAGATGTGGTTCTTACAATAGATGAGACTATACAGTACTTCACTGAGAAATTAGCGGAAGAAGCTTTAAAAAACAATGGTGCAAAGGCTGTTTCCATTATGGTTATGGATCCTAACAATGGAGAGATAATAGCAATGGTTAACAAACCAGATTATGATAATAATACCCCTTGGCCTGAAGATATAAGTGATGACGATATTCAAAAGATGTGGAGAAATAGATTAGTCAGTGATGCTTATGAGCCAGGGTCTATCTTTAAAATAGTAACTGCTACAGCTGCCATTGAAGAAGGAGTTATAAAACCTGATGAAACTTTTTATTGTGGTGGTTCCCTAAAGATAGGGGGAAGAGTTATTCATTGTGCAGATAGAAATGGGCATGGATATTTAACTTTTGAGGAGGTTCTAAAAAAATCTTGCAATGTAGGTACTATGATATTAGGAGATAGAATAGGAAAAGAAAAATTCAATGAGTATATATATAAATTTGGCTTTGGAGAAAAAACAGGAATAGATTTACCAGGGGAAGCAATTGGCATTATAAAGCCAGCAGATGAAATATCAATTACAGACCTAGCAACTATTTCTTTTGGACAGAGCAATACTACAACGGCAATTCAGTATATGAGAGCCTTTAATGCAGTAGCTAACGGAGGCACATTAATTACCCCTCATGTAATGAAAGAAGTAATACACTACGATGATAACAATAATAGAATAGTAGATAGTAGTTATTCTAACTATAATAAAGAAGAAGCTTTAAACAGCAATACTATGGCAGAATTAAAAAAATATCTTGAACTTAAACAAGAAAAAGGGAAGGAAAATTCAAACATATATAATTATAAAATTTCTGGAAAAACAGGAACAGCAGAAAAAATTGATCCTGTTAATGGAGGATATGCTGAAGGTAAGTATATTTCATCTTTTGCAGGAATGGCACCGGCAGATAACCCTAAGTTTACAGTTTTTGTTACTGTTGATGAACCTAATGCGTCAAATTACTATGCATCACAAACAGCTGAACCAGTAGCTAAAAAATTATTTGACGATATTTTTAGGTATATTAATTAATATAATTTTATTTATGAAGTAAACTTATATGATAAACGTATGTAGAATTAGATAGTTAATTAATAGTTGTAGGTAGAGAGGTAATATAGGTGACAAAAAAAGATTTTAGAGATAAAGTAATGGTGAAAAATAGAATGCTGTTGACTATGATAGTTGTAGTTATAGTATTTATAGCATTAACCATAAGATTATCATATATAATGTTTTTTAAACAGGATAAATATAAAGCCTTGGCAACACAACAATGGACAAGTGATGTTAGAATCAACGCGAAACGGGGAAGATTATTAGATAGAAATGAAAAAGAACTAGCTATAAGTGCCAATGTATATAGGGTGGATTTAGATTTAAACACCCTAAGAAAAGATTTAGAAAAAAACGGACTTAATATGGAACAAGTAGCTAAATCTTTAAGTGAAATTGTAAAAATAGAAGAAAAAAAAGTTTATGATATATTAACAAGGCCCCTTCCAAATGGAAAACCAAGGGGTGCTGCGATACTAAAGAGAAGAATAGAAAAAGATGAGGCAGATGCAATTAAAGCATATACCCAACAAAATAATATGATGGGTATTGTAATATCTCCTGATACTAAACGATATTATCCTAATGGTAATTTTGCAGCTCATTTATTGGGACATACGAATTCAGATGGAGATGGACTCACTGGAGTTGAACTCTATTATAATAAGTACTTAGCTGGGATACCAGGAATCAAAATATCAGAAATAGATCAAAAGAGTGAAGGATTACCTTACAAAATTTCAGAGTTTACAGAGCCCATTAATGGAAGAGATGTAATTTTAACCTTGGATGAAGATATTCAGCATTTTGCAGATAAATTAGCTGAAGAAGCCTTAAAAGATAATGAAGCTAAGGCTGTTTCTATAATGGTAATGGATCCTAATACAGGAGAAATTTTAGCTATGGCTAATAAGCCAGATTATGATCCTAATAATCCTTGGCCAACGGGGGTTAGTGATAATGAAACACAAAAAATGTGGAGAAATAGAGTAGTTAGTGATGCCTATGAGCCAGGTTCTATATTTAAGGTTGTAACGGCTACAGCTGCCATAGATAAAGGAGTTTTAAAATCAGGAGAAACTTTTAACTGTGGTGGAGGATTAACTTTAGGTGGGAGAACTATCCATTGTTGGAAGAGAACTGGACATGGGCCATTGGATTTTCAAGGAATTATAAAGAATTCATGTAACGTTGGATTTATGACATTAGGTGAAAGACTAGGAAGAGAAGGTCTTAATGAATATATTTATAAATTTGGTTTTGGAGAGAAAACTGGTATTGATTTACCAGGGGAAGCTAAGGGTATTGTTAAAGCAACAGAGAAGATATCAGTAACAGATCTTGCTACAATTTCCTTTGGACAGAGTAATACCACTTCTGCGATTCAATATATGAGGGCTTTTAATGCAATAGCTAATGGAGGAAAATTAATAACTCCTCATGTAATGAAAGAAGTAGTTCATTATGATGCTGAAAATAATAGAGTTGTGGATGCAACCTATTCAAATTATAATGAAAAGAAAAACTTTAATGAGAAAACTATGGAAGAGATGAGAAATCACTTAGAAGCTACCGTAGTCAGTGGTGGTTCTTCAAAAGCTCGTATAGATGGTTATAAAATAGCAGGAAAAACAGGAACAGCTCAGAAAATTGACACAGTTAATGGAGGATATGCTCAAAGCAAATATATTTCATCTTTTGCAGGAATGGCTCCAGCAGATAATCCAAAGTATACTGTATTTATAAGCATAGATGAACCAAATCCGTCAATGTATTATGCAGGTCAAATAGCAGCTCCTGTAGGCAAGAAATTATTTAATGATATATTTAATTATTATGGAATAAAACCGCAAGGGTCTGAAGCACAGGTTGCTGAAAGTTTAAAAAATGATATAATTGTACCTGAAGTAAGAGGAGCAACCGTTAAGGATGCTCAAAAACTTTTAAAAGGAGCAAGTCTTGTATATACTGTGGAAGGTGACGGAGAGTATATTACAGAAATGACTCCAAAACCTGGATATACAGTTAAAGAAGGAAGTAGCATTATATTGCATACTTCAGCCATAAATGGTAATAATAGTAATGGTGTAGTGGTTATTCCTGATTTAAAAGGTTCAACTAAGGAGGCTACTGAAAAATTACTAAAAGAACTAGGACTTAAGGTAGAATTTATTGGAGAAGGTATTGTTACCGACCAAAGTGTATCTCCAGGAGTAGAAATTAAAAAAGGTACAACTATTACTTGTGATTTGGGAATTTTAACGGATTAGACAAAACTTAATAATATTATTAAAAAGCATAGTGAGCCGGTAGTTTACAGTTTTTTCTGTGCTACCGGATTTTATGTGTGTAGATAAATTATGTAAAGGAAGTGACAATATGGATATTAACGGTATTTTTTCAGGTATAGAATATACTATAGTTTTTGGTGATAATAAAGAGATTAATGGAATACAGTATGATAGTAGGAAAATAGAAGAAAATGATATTTTTTTCGCCATATCGGGATTTAAGGTGGATGGTCACGATTTTATTGAAAAAGCTATAGAAAAGGGAGCAAGAACTATAGTTATTGAAAACACTGTCCTATATAAGGAAGGTATTACATATGTAGTTGTAAAGGATACAAGAGTTGCCCTAGCAAAGGCTGCTAGCAATTATTATGGTAACCCTAGTAGTAAGATGAAAATTATTGGAATAACAGGAACCAACGGAAAGACTACTTCTGCCTTTATGATGAGATCTATTTTAAAGGAAGCTGGGTATAATGTAGGGGTAATAGGAACTATTGCAAATTATATTAATGATAAGCAGGTTAAAACAGATAAGACTACTCCAGAATCTTTAGAATTACACCAATTGTTTAACGAAATGATAAAAGAAAAAGTAGATTATTGTGTTATGGAGGTATCTTCACATTCATTAGAGCTTTGCAGGGTGTATGGCATAGAGTTTGAGGAAGGCATTTTTACAAACTTAACCCAAGATCATTTAGATTTCCATAAAACCTTTGAGAATTACTTTAATGCAAAAGCCAAATTATTTCAGCAGAGTAAGCATTCTATAATAAATATAGATGATTGTTATGGAAAAAAATTATTAGATATGATTCATAGTGAAACATGCACTTATTCTATAGATGAAGATAGTGATTTAAAGGGCAAAAATGTAAATTTAAAATCTAGTGGATTGGATTTTAAATTAGATTATGATAATGAAGATTATATAGTTTCATTATCCATACCAGGTAAATATAATGTATACAATGCGTTAGGATGTATTGGAGCATCATTAAATCAAAACATACCTATAAATACTATAATAAGAGGACTTGAAAAAGTATTAGTTCCTGGTAGATGCGAAAATGTCACTCCTAATTTAGGATTCCATGTTATATTAGACTATTCACACACACCAGATAGTTTAGAAAATATATTAAAAAATATGAGATTATTAACTAAGAGCAAATTAATTTGTGTCTTTGGATGCGGTGGAGATAGAGATAAAACAAAAAGACCTATTATGGGTAAAATAGGTACAGAATTAAGTGATATTGCCATAGTTACATCAGATAATCCAAGGACAGAGGATCCATATGCTATACTTAAAGACATAGAGTCAGGAATAGAAAAGCAGAATTATGAACTCATAGAAAATAGAAGAGAAGCTATTAAAAAAGCTATGAGTATAGCTAAGGCAGGAGATATTATAGTAGTCGCAGGCAAAGGACATGAAACCTATCAAGTATTGAAAGAAGGAACTATTCATTTTGATGAAAGAGAAGTTGTGGAAGAGCTAATAAAGGAGTTGGGACTTTAGATGAAGAATATGAATTTGAAAAAAATATTAGATGGTGTTCATGGGACATTATTAATAGAAGGAGAATGTAAAGTTTTCTCAGATATATGTATAGATAGCAGAAGGGTTAAAGATGGAGATGTTTTCTTTGCTATAAAGGGTGAAAATTTTGATGGACATCATTTTATATCGGCTGCTATAGAAGGTGGTGCTAAGGTTTGTGTAATACACCAGGAGATAGAGTTAGATAATAATTATAATAATGTGTCCATCATAAAGGTAAAAGATACTAGAGAGGCTCTTTTAGATTTAGCATCTTATTATAGGGATACTTTAAGTATTAAGGTTGTTGGTGTTACAGGCTCTACAGGGAAAACTTCTACTAAGGATTTAATTGCAGCAACTTTAAGCGAAAAATTTAAGGTTTTTAAAACACAAGGTAACTTTAACAATGATATAGGATTGCCACTTATGATTCTTAGCTTAGATAATAGCTATGATATAGCGGTACTAGAAATGGGAATGAATAATTTGGGAGAAATAGAGAGACTAGCTAAAGTTTCTAAACCTGATATAGCAGTTATAACTAATGTTGGAATATCCCATATTGAGAATTTAAAGACTAGGGAAAATATATTAAGTGCAAAGCTAGAAATTACTACTTTGTTTGATAATCATAATTTACTGATTGTAAATGGAGATAATGACATGCTTAAAAATATATCTTCCGAAAAGTATGAAATAGTTAAAATTGGTATTGAAAACAACTGTGAATTTAATGCCAATAATATTGAAACTAAGGAAGATGAAGTAAACTTTAACATTGTAGAAAATGGTATTAAAGTAGAAGAAAATATATTAGTTCCAGTACCAGGTAGGCACAATGTTTTAAATTCACTTTTGGCTATAGCTGTAGCTAGAAGTTTAGGATTGCAGTATAGTGAAATATCGAGAGGAATAAAAAAGCTTGAGGCTACATCTATGAGGTTAGATTTAGTGGAATGCCAGGGCTTCACAATTATTAATGATACTTATAATGCCAGTCCAGATTCAATGTTTGCAGCTCTAGATGTGTTAAAAAATCATAATAGAGGAAGAAAAATTGCAGTTTTAGGAACTATGAAGGAACTTGGAGATGAATCATGTAATGCTCATAAAGAGGTGGGTGAATATGCTAAACGCACTGGAGTTGATCTACTAATTACTATGGGAGAATATAATAATTCCTTTAGAGAAGGGTATGGATGTGAAAACCTAGTGACCTTTGATAATATGGATGAGTTAATAGAGAGGTTATCTTCTATGATAAAAAAAGATGATGTAATATTAGTTAAAGCTTCGAGAAGCATAAAATTTGAAAACATAGTAAAAGCAATACAAAAGAAAAGTATTTAAGGAGGGGAAAATATGGGTAAAGTGGTATATGCTGTTCTAATTGCATTTGTAGTAGCTTTTGCAATTGCACCTTTTATAATACCGGCACTTCATAAATTTAAATTTGGTCAGAATATTAGAGAGGATGGACCTCAAAGTCATAAGAAAAAACAAGGAACTCCAACTATGGGGGGAATAATATTTATAGTAGCAACCTGTATAACAATGCTACTTATGGTTAAAAATCCTAATGATGAGGCAATGATTGCACTTTATTCATTAATAGCCTTTGGAGCTATTGGATTTATAGATGATGTATTAAAAATAGTTAAGAGGAAGAATGAAGGACTAAAGAGTTATCAAAAGATGATTTTGCTATTATTAGCAGCAGGTTTTTTAGGATATTATGCATATAACAAGATAGGAACTACTATAATGATACCTTTCTTAGGTTCAAAGACCTTTGATTTAGGAATATTTTTTATACCATTTATAATTGTATATTTCACAGCTACCACTAATGCTGTAAATTTAACTGATGGACTAGATGGATTAGCTAGCTCTGTAACACTTTTAGTGATGACTTTCTTTGCTCTTGTAAGCTTTGGTATGGGATACTATACTCTATCAATCTTTTGTGGTATTTTAGCAGGGTCACTATTAGGGTTTTTAAAGTATAATTCATATCCAGCACAAGTATTTATGGGTGATACAGGATCTTTAGCATTGGGTGGTGCTATAGGGGCCATAGCTATGATACTAAAACTAGAATTAGTTATCCTTATTGTAGGCGGAATATACGTAATGGAAACTCTCTCTGTAATCATACAGGTTACTTACTTTAAATTGACAGGAAAAAGAATATTTAAGATGAGCCCTATTCATCATCATTTTGAGTTATGTGGATGGCATGAAAGTAAAATAGTGGCAGTTTTTTCAATCATCACAGTGGTATTATGTTTAATTGGATTCCTATCTATCATTAATATATAATAGGAGGATTTAAGATGAAAAAACCCAGAATAAAAGTGGGAAATGTTGACCTTATATTATTTGGTACCATTTTAATGCTTCTTACTGTTGGAGTGGTCATGGTATATAGTGCTAGTTCTTATTTTTCAGCTTTTAACTACGATGACCCAGAGTTCTACCTTTGGAAGCAATTACAATGGGCTGGATTAGGATTTGTAGTTATGCTTATTACCTTAAATATTGATTATCATAAATATAAAAGATACACACGAATTATAATTATATTTACATTTATTTCGCTATTAGCTGTATTTTTATTTCCTCCAGTAAAGGGAGCACAGAGGTGGATAAGGTTAGGAGGAGCTTCCTTTCAACCCTCGGAGTTAGCAAAGTATGTGGTAGTTCTATTTGTAGCCAAAAATATTGAGAAAAATATACACCATATTGGATCCTTTTTTAAAGGTATAGTTCCACAGTTGGCTTTTGCTGGATTTTTTGCAGGGCTTATACTGGCTGAAAAAAATTTAAGTATAGCAACTGTAACTATAACAGTTAGTTTAGTAATGCTTTTTGTAGCAGGCGTAAAAAAATCTCATATGGCATTTCTTTTGGGTGGAGTTGGAGTTTTAGGAATAATATTTATACTTATAGAGCCCTATAGAGTAGCTAGACTTATGAATTTCACAAATCCATGGCTTGATTCGCAAGGAGATGGATATCAACTAGTACAGTCTCTTTTGGCACTAGGTTCAGGAGGGTTAACAGGGGTAGGCATAGGTCAATCAAGACAAAAGTGTTTTTATATACCTGAGCCTCACAATGATTTTATATTTTCTGTTATAGGAGAGGAATTAGGATTTATAGGGTGTCTATTTATTATTATTCTATTTGTAATTTTCCTTTGGAGAGGAGTAATAACAGCTACTAAAGCTAAGGATATGTATGGAGCTTTATTAGCTACAGGCATTACTTCAGTGGTAATTATACAATGTTTAATAAATATTGCAGTAGTTACGGGGTCTATGCCAGTTACAGGAGTACCATTGCCTTTTATAAGTTCCGGAGGTAGTTCTTTAGTTATCAATATGGCTTTTATGGGTATACTGATGAATATAAGTAGGCAAAATAATAGTAAATATATTAATTAACAATGCACCCAAGATTTATGCAAATAAATCTTGGGTGCATTGCAATTATAAACAAGATGGCAAAAAATTATTTAATATTTAAATAAATTGTAATGAAATTAAAATACTTTAGTGGTATTATTGAATTGAGAATTTATCATTTATGGTGGTGGAATCATGGTAAAAACAAGCAAAAAAAAGAATTATGGGGAATATCTCATTAAAAATAAAGAGTCTATACTAAAGAAAAAAAGAAAAATAAAGAATATAAAAAGAGGAATAGTAATATTTGTAATATTTTCAGCTATACTTATTACGTTATGTTTTAATCTGGAAATGTTCAATATAAAAATTTTTGACGTAGTAGGTGCTGTGACCTTAGATGCCAATAGTATTAAAGAGAGTTCAAAGATACATTTAAATACTAATATATTTAAGGTTAAATTAAGTGAGGTAGAAAAGGAAATTAGAAAAAATCCATATATATTAGAGGTTGAAGCTAAGCGTAATTTGCCAGATAAGATAGTAATGAATATAAAAGAAAGAAAAGCTGCCTTTTATATTGAATATGGAGGAGCTTTTTATATTGTTGATAATAATGGAATAATACTTGAAAAGAGAGACAATGTAGATAATATAAACATAATAAAATTAGAAGGATTTAAGAATATTTCTATAGAACTTGGTAAAAAAATAGAAAATATTAATATGGATAAATTTTCGATATTATGTAATGTTTATAGCTATCTATACGATAATGAACTTATAAATAATTATAAATTTACTAAAATAGAGGTTAATGATTTTATAGATATTAAATTATTTACTGATAAATTTTATATTAAACTAGGAACTACAGATGATGTGCTAACAAAATTATCCAAAGCTTTTAGTATTTTAAAAGAGGAGAAATTCTCCAACTTAGAAGGATATATAGATGTTAGTTTTGACGGGAATCCAGTTGTTCATATGAATAAGTAGGAGGGATACATAGTTGAAAAAGATAATTGCTCAAATTTTTATGGGACTTATATTTTTATTATTTGGATTAATGATTACTACTCAATTGAATACTTTAAGCAAACAAAATACAAAACCAGAGAATGAATCAAGTCCGGAGATTCTATTAGAAAATGAACAGCTGAAAAAAGAAAGGGAAGAACTGCGAAAAAAAGTAAATGAATTAACAAAAAAGGCAGAGGAATATGAAAGTGCAGCAGCAGGAAAAACAGAAGAGAGTACAATAATTCTTCAAGAGTTGCAGGATACTAGATTGAGAGCAGGTCTTACCAATGTTAAAGGAGAAGGCATTGTTGTGTATATAGATCCAAAAGCAAATATTTTTGGTACTTCTATGGATGCATATCCAATAATAGATTTTGATTTACTAACGATAGTTAATGAATTATATGCAGGTGGAGCAGAAGCTATTTCTATAAATGGCATAAGGATTACCAGTAATTCAGGAATAAGAACTGCTGGAAATAGCATAATTATAGATAATCAAAGAATATCTCCAAAACAAAGAGTTACTATTGAAGCTATTGGAAAAAAGGAGATATTAGAAAATATAATTGATTTTCCAGGAACTGTTTCTGATAGTTTACGTAGGAATTGCGACGTAACTCGTGAAACAAAAGATAAAATTACTATAAAAAAATCTTCTAATCCAATTAAATATGAATTTGTAGAAGAAGTAAAAGAATAGGGGTGTTTAAATGGTTCCTTTAATTGGACTTATACTGGGAATAATATTAGGTATTGCTTGGAATATTAGTTTTCCGTTAAAGTTGTCCCCATATATATCGGTAGCTATATTTGCTTGTATAGATTCCGTATTTGGTGCTATTAGGGCAAGATTAAACAAAGATTTTAGGGTCGATATATTTGTTTCAGGCTTTTTTGGTAATGCAGTTTTAGCAGCAGGTATGGTATATCTCGGTGATAAACTAGGTATACCTGTATATATTGCAGCATTAGTAGTATTTGGACAGAGAATATTCACTAACTTTGCCGTAGTTAGGAGACTATTAACTGAAAGAATAAAAATTCATCATTAAAGAGGAGTTTATAAATGCGATTTAATGAAGTTAATTTTTTCATATTCATAGCATGTATTATCATAGGGCTTTTAATTACGATGAATGTAAATTTCGGAAAAGAAAGTACGTTTTTGGATATAGATCAATATCAAAAAGCCTATGATGAACGAACAAAACTTCAACTTGAGATTAGTGATCTAGAAGAAGAGTATAATAATTTAAATAAAAAAATAAATAAGTATGATAAAAAATCTAAAAATGAATATGAAGTTATGGGAGAAATCTTAAGTGAACTTGAAGAAAATAGAATGATGCTTGGTCTTAAACCAGTAATTGGAAATGGCATAAGAATTACATTAAATGATGCTTCAGAAGTGAGATTTGGTGGCGAATATACAAGTAAGATGTTAATTCACAATCAAGATATTGTAAAAGTCATCAATGATCTTAGAAATGCTGGAGCAGAGGCCATAGCTATTAATGGATATAGGGTTGTATATACATCAAATATAAGATGTGGAGGAGTTACCATGGATATTGATGGAATTAAATTGGTTGCACCTTTTTATATTACTGCATTAGGAAATGAGAATGTGATAAAAAATTATATAGATAAGCCGGAAAGTCAGATTAAGAAACTTCAGATTAGAAAATGTTATGTAAATATTGAAACTGTGATTAATGAAAAACTTCCTAGTTACAATGGAAATATTTTAACAAAATATCTTGAACCTGAAAATGAGGATTAAAAAATTAATAAAATTCAATTTTAAATAATAAAAAATCACAAAAAATGAAGGATTTCTGTGACTTAATGGAGAATAGAGTTAAAGTACAATGAAATGTAAAAAATAAATGACTTAAAAGTAAGGAGGAATTATTTTGTCTATTGGAGAGAATTTCTTAAGCTTACAAAATCAAATTCCACAGGGAGTAACATTAATAGCAGTATCAAAAACTAGAAATGAAGACGAAATAATGGATGTATATAATTGTGGAGGACGGGATTTTGGCGAAAATAAGGTTCAGGAATTCGCCCAAAAGCAAGAGCAATTGCCTAAGGATATTAGATGGCACTTTATAGGTCATCTTCAAAGAAATAAGGTTAAATATCTAGTTGGTAAAATTCATCTTATACACTCTTTAGATAGTTGTAAGCTTCTTGATGAAATTGAAAAACAATTTGGAAAAAGTGGAGATATAGCTAATGTTTTAGTTCAAATTAACATTGGACAAGAGGAAAGTAAAACTGGAGTAGACATTAAGGATTTAGATGAAATTTTAGAACGTTGTGAAAAATGTAACAATGTTAAAGTAAAAGGATTAATGGCTACAATTCCCATAGGGAATGAAGACAGTTGCAGATATTATTTCTCACAAATGAAAAAAATATTTAATGATTTGAAATGCCGAAATTATGCAAATATCTCTATGGATACATTATCTATAGGTATGAGTGGAGATTATAAAGTGGCAATTGAAGTTGGTGCCAATATGGTTAGAATTGGTGAGGGCGTTTTTGGAAAAAGAAATTATAATAAATAATGCAGGAGGAGTATTATGGAAAAAGGTTTTTTAAAAGGTATAGGAAGAATAATAGGAATAGAAGACGATGAATATGAAGATGAGGATGAACTAATTGAAGAAAAAGATAAAAGTGATGAAGAAGAATATGATGATGATATAGAAATTGAACCATTTGTTCCGAAGAAGCAAAATAAGATAGTTAATATTCATACTGCTTCTGCTGCTAAGGTAGTTATAAGTAAACCTTCAAACTATGATGAAGGTACCATAATTGTAGATAATCTTAAAAATAAAAGAATTGTCATTGTGAATATAAATGGAGTGGAACAAAAAGTAGGACAAAAAATATTAGATTTTTTAATAGGGGCTATATATGCTTTAGAAGGCGGTCTTCAACAAGTTGAAAAAGGTGTGTTTATAATAACTCCATCTACTGTCGAAGTTACAAATGAACTTAAAAATGAATTAACTAATAAGGGAATATTCAATTGGTCTAAATAAATATTGAACTTTGTTAAAGGACTTATAAATAAAAATATTATAAGATAGGTAGAATATGGACAAGAAAGCTTTTCTAAATCATTTTAAGGAGTATGATAATAATTATGTGGCAGGTCTTTATGAGGATATAAAGCTTTGTAAGGCAATCCATACTCCTATAACTACAAAGGAATTTATAACTCCAGATATTTACTCAAAGCTTCTTTTATTAAAAAAAGAGTTAGGGGTCAATATTGATTCTAATGGGATTTTTGAAGAGTGTGAAAGAAGGATACTTGCTTTCACTACTGATAAATATGAATTTATAGCATATGATGTAAAAATTATTAGAATCAAGAATAAGTCAAAATTCAAAAAGTTAGCACATAAGGATTATTTAGGGGCTTTAATGTCTTTAGGAATCAGACGAAATGTCCTTGGCGATTTAATTGTTGAGGAAGATATGTGTTATGTTCCTGTAGTTGGAGATATTTCAGAGTACATATTAAATAATTTAACAACTATAGGAAAATGTCCTTGTGAAATAGAAATTTTAAGTGAAGATTATGGACATATACCTAGTCCTAAGTTTAAAGAGAGTACTATCATATGCACATCATTGAGGATTGATAGTATTGTTTCAGCAGTATGTAATATATCGCGGATTAAAGCTAGCAATATGATTAGCGGAGGACTAGTATTAGTAAATTATAATGTGTATACCCAAAAGGATAAGGTTGTAGATATTATGGATACTATGACGATAAAGGGATATGGGAAATATAAAATACATTGTATTTTGGGTGAGACTGTAAAAGGACGTATTAGACTATTAGTTAGGAAATATATTTAATTAGGGGTGAATGTTATGAAAGTAACTTCAATGGATATAATAAACAAAGAATTTAAAAAAAGTATGCGTGGTTATAGTGTTGATGAAGTTGATGAGTTTTTAGAAAAAATTGCAGAGGATTATGAAGTAGTTTATAAAGAAAACACTATATTAAAAGAAAAATTAGATGTATTTCAAGATAAATTAGATCATTACTCAAAAATAGAGAGCACTATACAAAGCACTCTTCTATTAGCTCAAAATGCTGCAGATCAAGCTAAGCAAAGTGCGCAAACTGAAGCAGAACTTATAGTTAAAAATGCTAATGAAAGTGCTAAAAAAATCTTAGACAAGGCTCATAGTGACGTTTTAAATATAAGTGATGAGTTTGATAAGACGAAACAAGAATTTGCCAAATTTAGAAGTAAATTTAGAAATTTTATTGTTAGTCAAATGGAAATGTTTGAAGCTTTAGAGAAGGATTTTGATAAAAACTATAATATATCTTCAGTAGTAGAGGAGAAGTCTAATTCCAATATAGCAAGGAAGGTTACTAGTGCAAAAGAGATTGAATCTTTTGATTATAATACAGCAGAACTTGAAGAAATAAAAAGTTTCTTCGTTGAAAATTAAAGCTTTTTAAAAATAATTAGTAAAATCAATAAGAAATCTCACTCTAAGGGTGAGATTTTTTATTGAAATATATGATGAATAGAATATATTATACTATATTTTTTTTAGTATAATCAGTATAATATTAAAGTGAAAGAATTTAGCTAGATGCAAAAGTTGACAATAGGAAGTGGTTTATGTATTCTATTAACAATAATGAGATAAATTTTATGTTTTATTATTATTATTATGGGAAAAATATATGAGCCGAAAATTGAAAGGAGATAGAATCATGAAATTTGGTATTATAGGAGCTATGGAAGAGGAAGTAAATTCTCTTATAATTGAAATGAATATAAAAAATAAACTGCGTAAGGCAAGGATGCTATTTAATGAAGGTGATATATACGGCAAGGAAGTAGTAATTGTTACCAGTGGTATTGGTAAGGTTAATGCTGCTGTTTGTACACAAATATTAGTAGATGATTTTGGCGTAGATTGTGTAATTAATGTAGGAATAGCTGGAGGAATAGGAGAAAATATTTATCCAGGAGATATTGTTATTGCTACAGATTTAGTTGAACATGATATGGACACCACTGCTTTTGGCGATAAAGTAGGACAAATTCCGAGAATGGATGTATTTGATTTTAAATGTGATGAAGGTCTTGTTTCTAAAGCAAAGGAAGCTTGTAAAGATATAATTGATTTGAACACATTCTCAGGTAGAATTGTATCTGGAGATCAGTTTATAGCCAATGTGGATAAAATAAGATGGCTACAAAATGAATTTGATGCATTAGCTTGTGAGATGGAGGGCGCAAGTATAGCTCATGTGGCTTACTTGAACAATATACCATTTGTGATAATAAGATCAATTTCTGACAATGCAAACAATGGAGCACATATGGACTATGAAAAATTTACAGATATTGCAGTTAAGAACTCTAATGAAATTTTAAGAAACATGTTACAATTGATGTAGGTGATTTAATTATGGAAAAATTACTAGTAGATAGTAGTAGTGGTGAAAGATTAAGTGTTAAAGTTAAGAATGTAACTATTAGTGATGATAATCTGGTATTTATTTCTGGACCTTGTGCAGTAGAAGATTATGATAGAATGATGGAAATAGGTAAATACCTAAAAGCTGTAGGGGTTCATATGATAAGAGCTGGAGCATTTAAACCTAGAACATCACCCTACGATTTTCAAGGCTTAGGAATTGATGGACTACGAATTTTAAGAGAAGTTGGAGATAGGTTTGACTTACCTGTAGTTAGTGAAATAATGGACCCTAGACATATCGAAACCTCCTTACCTTATGTAGATATGATTCAAGTAGGGTCTAGAAACATGTATAACTATACTTTTTTAAAGGAATTAGGAAAGCTTAAAACTCCTATTTTACTTAAAAGAGGTATAAGTGCTACAGTTTCAGAATGGTTATATGCTGCAGAGTATATCTTAAAAGAGGGAAATATGAATGTGGTATTATGTGAACGGGGTATAAGAACTTTTGAAACATATACTCGTAATACTTTAGATTTAAATGCAGTGAGTGTTATAAAAAATAACTATAGATTACCAGTGATTGTAGATCCAAGTCATGGTACTGGGAGAAGAGAACTTGTGGAGTCTATGAGTTATGCTGGTATAGCAGCAGGATCTAATGGGCTTATAATAGAAAGTCATATATGCCCTGATAATTCTGTATCTGATGCTAGGCAAACAATCAATATAGATAATTTAAAGAAAATAATAAAAAAATGTACACAGATAAATGAAATAGTAAGTACTTTATAAGGGGAAAATATAGATACATTGTGAAATTAAAGCAATAGATGTGCATGTGTATAAAAGAAATATTATGAGTTTTATCATAAAGTAGTTATAAAATTTCATTAAGAGTAGAAAATAACTAAGTAAAACTAAAAACTTTTTAAGGAGTGAAAGTTAATGGACAAAAATAAACTTAGTTATTATAAAAATAAATTGCTTAAGGAAAAGCAAGAGATAAATGAAGTAATGAAAAACATGGAAAACAATTTTACCAATGCTCCTTTAAACATGAGAAGTTCTGAACTATCTTATTATGATAATGATATGGGCGATATAGCTGGGGATTTAGTAGACCTTGAAATAGGTATGGCCCTTGAAAAAAATGAAGAAGACATAAGAGGAAAAATAGACTTAGCATTGCAAAGCATTGACAAGGGAACCTATGGTATATGTAAATGTTGTGGAAAAGAAATACCAATGGAAAGACTCCAAGTTATCCCATATGCACAGTGTTGCGTTAAGTGCCAAAATAATATGCATAAAGACCTGCATGATGGTGTGGTTAAAAGACCTATAGAAGAGGAAGTTATAGGAACACCATTTTATAAAGATAGTAAATTTTCTATAGAGGATACTTATGAAAAATTAAGTGATTTTAATGATATAGAAAATACCTATGAATACTATGAAGATGAACCAGAATATGTAGATCAGATGGATTTAATTAGTAATGAACAATATAAAAATAGCTTAAGTTAATAGAGTGTTTTATATATGTGATAGATTAATCTATCACATATATTGTTAATAATAGGGGGAGAGGCTTTGATTTTAGAGGTAATTATAATATTTTTTGGTCTTTTAATTGATAGACTTAGTAAACATTGGGCAATTGGTGCGTTGAAAGGTAATGAAGGGATAACTATTATTAAAGATTTTTTTGCCTTTGAATACTTAGAAAATAGAGGAGCAGCCTTTGGCATACTTCAAAATAAACTTTGGTTATTTGTGATAATTACATCAATTGTTGTAATGGGAATGATTTACTATATGTTAGTACACAAACCTAGGTTTATATTGACAAAAGTGTCCATGGCAATGATAGTTGCAGGTGCATTAGGAAATCTTATAGATAGGGTTTACTATAAGTATGTGGTGGATTTCATTTTAGTTCACTATAGTGATGTGTACTATTTTCCAACTTTTAATGTGGCAGATATGCTAGTATGTGTTGGAGTGTTTTTATTATTAATATGTATTTTAAAGGACGAGGTTTAATGAAGGTAGAGCAATATATAGTAGATGAAACAAATGTAAACAAAAGATTAGATTTATTTTTAAGTGAAAGTATTAAGGATGTATCTAGATCTTATGTACAAGGACTTATAGAAAAAGAAAATATTAGAGTTAATGACAGAATTAAAAAGAGTAATTATAAATTAAAAAATGGTGATAGAATACAAGTTGAATTCCATGAACCTGTAGAATTACAGGTAGAAGCTGAGAATATTCCATTAGATATTATCTATGAAGATAGAGATATAATAGTTATAAATAAACCACAGGATATGGTAGTTCACCCTGCCCCAGGAAATTACACTGGAACCTTGGTTAATGGCCTTTTATATCACTGTAATGACTTGTCAGGAATCAATGGAGTTATTCGTCCTGGAATTGTTCATAGAATTGATAAGGACACCTCAGGGGTACTAGTGATTGCAAAGAATGATGTTGCTCATAATTCACTAGCAGAGCAACTAAAAGAACATACTATGAGAAGAACCTATTATGCTTTGGTAGAGGGAATTATAAAGGCAGATGAGGGAACTATACAGACCAATATAGGTAGACACCCTATAGAGAGAGTAAAAATGGCTGTGGTAAAGGATGGGAAAGAGGCTATAACGCACTATAAGGTATTAGAAAGATTTAAAAATAATACCTTAGTACAATGTAATTTAGAGACTGGAAGAACCCATCAAATTAGAGTTCATATGGCATATATTAATCATCCATTAGTAGGTGATAGTGTGTATGGATATAAAAAACAAAGATTTAAACTACAAGGTCAAGCATTACATGCTAAAAATTTAGGCTTTATTCACCCAACCAAGGGAGAATATGTGGAATTTGATTCTAAGTTACCAAAATATTTTAATGAAATTTTAGAGAAATTAAGAAATGAGATTTAGGAGGGTATTATGGAGTTAAAATCTGTACTTTTAGATGATAAGGCAATAAAGAGGACTTTAACAAGGATTTCACATGAAATTATAGAAAAAAATAAGGGTGTAGAAAATTTGGTTCTTATAGGTATTAAGAGCAGAGGAATTCCTATAGCTAATAGAATTACTGAGCTTATATATATGTTTGAAGGTAAAAAAGTTGAAGTTGGAAGTGTTGATATTACTTTATATAGAGACGATTTAACCACACTATCTAATCAACCTACTATTAATAGTAAAGAGTTAGGGGTAGATGTAAAAGATAAAAAAATAATTTTAGTAGATGATGTATTATATACAGGCAGAACAGCAAGAGCGGCAATAGAGGCTGTAATGGATAATGGAAGACCACAAATGATACAATTAGCTGTACTAGTTGATAGAGGGCATAGAGAATTACCAATTAGGGCTGATTATGTAGGGAAAAATATTCCAACCTCTAAAAAAGAAATAGTAAGCGTAAAAGTACAAGAGATTGATGGAACGGATAGTGTAAAATTATTCTGTAATGAGTAGGAGAGAAAATATGTATAATATAATTGCAACTACTACCTTTGGTATAGAAGCTATAACTGCTAAAGAACTTAAAGAGCTTGGTTATGATGATCTAAAGGTAGAAAATGGGAAGGTGACTTTTCAAGGAGATGAGATGGATATTGCTATTTGTAATATTCATTTAAGAACTGCAGAGAGAGTATTTATTCAGATGGCTGAATTTAAGGCTACATCTTTTGAAGAGCTATTTCAAGGCGCAAAGGCTGTGGATTGGGGAGAATTAATACCAGTAGATGGAAAGATGCATATTACAGGTAAGTCAGTGAAATCTCAACTTCATAGTGTGCCTGACTGTCAATCTATAGTTAAAAAAGCTGTAGTGGAGAAAATGAAGGAAAAATATAATACAAATTGGTTTAGTGAAGAGGGACCTGTATATAAAATTGAAGTGGGAATTTTAAAAGATGTAGTTACATTAGCTATAGACACTTCAGGAGTAGGATTACATAAAAGAGGATATAGAGAAAATGCAGGTGGTGCTCCGTTAAAGGAAACTTTAGCAGCAGCTTTAATATTAATTTCAAAGTATGATGGAGATAGAGTTTTATTAGATCCTTTCTGTGGATCAGGTACAATTCCTATAGAAGCTGCTATGATAGCTAAAAATATAGCTCCTGGAGTTAATAGACATTTTGTCAGTGAAACATGGCCAAGTTTTAGCAGTGATATTTGGCAGCAGGTAAGAGAAGGTGCCAAGAGAGCTGTCAATGAAAAGGATATAATAATACAAGGTTCGGATATAGACGGAAGAGTATTAAGAACAGCAATGGATAATGCTAAAAAAGCTGGTGTGGATAAACATATAACCTTTCAAAAGCTGCCTATGCAGTCAGTGAGTTCTAAAAAGAAGAGGGGAATAATTATTACTAATCCTCCTTATGGAGAAAGGCTTTTAGAAGAAGAAGAAATTAGAATTCTATATAAAGAATTCTATAAAATGTATTCTAACTTAAATGACTGGTCCTGCTATATACTTACATCCTTTAGCGATTTTGAAAAGACTTTTGGATTAAAAGCAAATAAAAATAGAAAATTATATAATGGTAGAATTCAATGCTATTATTATCAGTATAATATTTAAATAAAGTGCCAATTAAAAAACCTCTCTTAGACTACAGATATATAATATCTAGATCTAAGAGAGGTTTTAAAGATTTTATATCTCTTTTAATTCTAATTTTTCAGGATCTACATACATAGTTTTGTTAGTGTAATAGATTACCATGCCAGGTTTACCTTTATTAATTTTTTTAACATTTCTAATTTCTGTATAGTCCACTGGTATCTTGGTGGAATTTTTCCCTTTACTGTAATAGGCAGCTAGAATAGCGCCCTCTAAAAGTGTACTATCTGGTACATCTCCAGTGTTTTTTATAATTACATGGGAACCAGGTATGTTTTTAGTATGAAGCCATATATCATTATTGTGAGCAAATTTTAAGGTTAAATAATCATTTTGAATATTATTTTTACCCACATAGATGTCTATTCCATCACTGGAGATAAAGTGTAATGGCTTAGATGGCTTATCTTTTTTGTTTTTCATAGACTTTTTAAAGGCTATATATCCTGTTTCTATCAATTCATTTTTTATATCTTCTAATTCTCTATAATTATCGGCATTTTCTATATTTGATAGTACGGATTGTAAATATTCTTCTTCTTCTTTTGCTAATTGAATCTGAACTACTGCATTTTCTTCAGATTTTTTTAATTTATTATACTTTTTAAAATATTTTTGGGCATTTTCTGAAGGAGTTTTATTTTTATCTAGAGGTATGGTTATATATTCACCTTCCTCACTATAATAATTTAAGGCATCTATATTAGAGTCTCCCTTTTTTATATTATATATGTTTGCAGTAATTAGTTCACCGTAGAGATTGTATTTTTGCTTTTCATTACAGTCCTCTAAGGTATTATTTAATATATTAAGTTTTTTTTCAACTCTATCTAGATTAGTATTAACTAGCTTTTGCATATCAGAGCTTTTATTCTGAAGCCTGCTAGCTTTATCTTTTTCATGATAAAAATTTTCTATAAGTTCACTAGGAGATGAAAAATTAGCTGTATTAGCTCCTATATGGGTTAAATAGGTTAGAGGTACACAATGAAAATCCATTAGGTTATTATTTAAGCTGTAACTATTTAGTGCATAATTATACTTACTTAAATCCAAGAAAAAATTCTTAGTGTGGTTATATATATCTTCAAGGTTATTCATATTAAACTCTATAGGAGTGTTTTCTATTCTATAATATAGTTCCTTTGAAAGAGGAATACTAACTCCATCAAAAATTTTAGAAAAAAGTTTTTCATCTAGAGATTTTTCTCCATAGCACTCTATTACTTTTGTCATAAAATTTTCATAGGAACAAGTAAATCCGTTTAATTTATTGCTTTCAGGTGGATATATATAATTTACACCAGGATATAGAACACGATAACTATTAATATCCGAAGTTATATGCTTTATACAATCCATAATGGCATTATCTCGTTTTCTTACCAGTGTAATATTGCTATGCCTTCCCATTATTTCAACAATAAGTGTATATACACTATCGAAGCCTAAATCATCAGTGCTTTCAAAGTCTAACAATAATATTCTATCATTATTCAGTTGCTCTATATTAGTTAAAACAGCAGTATTTAAATACTTTCTAAGAACCATGCAGAACATAGGAGCTTTTAGCGGATTTTCCTTAGAAGAATCTATAAAATTCACTCTGGGATAAGAGGCATTAGCACTTAGTAATAGTTTTTTAGATTTTCTATTTACTTTAAAACTTAATATAATTTCATCTTTTTCAGGTTGGTTTATTTTATCTATTCTACAATTAATAACTTCATTTTTTATCTCATGGGCCAAGGAACCCAAGAATATTCCATCTAATGGCATATAAATCACCCTTTCTGTTTTTATAAATCCTGTCCATTGAAGGGTCATCAATAGGATTTATTTATAGTATATCATTAAACATAGATTTATAAAATAAATGAAAACATATATTACAAAGTGTAATCAAGTGATATATTAATAATATGAATAATTATATATGGAGGGGTATATTTGAAAAAATTATGTTTTACTAAAATGCATGGAGCAGGGAATGACTTTATTGTCATTGAGGATTTAAACAACATGTATGAGGACTTATCTAATTTGGCTAAAAAACTTTGTCATAGAAATTTTGGAATAGGGGCAGACGGCATATTAGTAGTTAAAAATAGTGACAAGGCTCAGGTTCAAATGGTAATAATCAATGCAGATGGATCTATTGCATCTATGTGTGGGAATGGATTAAGATGCTTTGTTAAATATGTGTTTGATAATGGAATAGTTAAGGGTAATGAAATTACAGTTGAAACTGGAGATGGGATAAAAACCTGTTACATAGAAAATGATGATGAGAAAGCTATAAGTATTACAGTAAATATGGGTGAATATACTTTTGAACCAACATTAATACCGGCCAATACTAATGAACCTATAATTCAAAAGAATATAGTGGCAAATAATGAGGAATATATAATAAACACTCTGCTTTTAGGGGTGCCACATACTATAATTTTAGGGAAGTTAGATAGTTTTAGTGTAATAGAGGGAGAAGCTATTGAACATCATGAATTATTTCCAAAGGGAACTAATGTTAACTTTTGTGAAGTCAAATCTAAAGATGAGATTTGTGTCAAGACCTGGGAAAGGGGCGTAGGAGCAACTATGGCTTGTGGTACAGGATCTTGCGCATCAGTAGTAGTATGTAATAAATTAAATTTAGTAAATTCTAAGGTGAAGGTAAGTGTGCCAGGTGGTTGTTTAGAGGTAGAGATTGATTCCAATGTAGTTTATATGACTGGAGATGCACAAATTACCTTTAGAGGAGAAATAGAATTATAGACTAGATTAAAAGATTCACTTTAGTAGAGTGAGTCTTTTTTATTGGAAATAATTAAATATATGTTTAAAAATATAAAATATGTAAATAAATAATATAAATAGGACAAATAGAATAAATAGGATATTTTATGGTGGTGGCACATGGATAATTTTGTAGATTTAGATATGATTAAGATAAATAAGGAATCCTTAGAGTTAGTACCCAAGGAATTATGTGAAAAGTATACTATATTTCCCTATAACGTGTTAGATAATACACTATATATTATTGCTTATAAAAAGCCATTATCAGACGTTTTGATTAAGGTTAGATTTATATCAAAAAAATCTGTAGATATAGTGTATGGAGATAAAGATCAAATAGATAGATATATAGAAGTACATTATGAGGATTTATATAGAAGTGAAGCCTTAAGGGATATGATAGAAGGGGATATATTATTTGCAGAAAGTCAAGTTCTTGATAATATAACAGGACCTATAATATCTTTAGTGGATTCTATTATTGGAGATGCTATCTTAAAGGAAGCTAGTGATATACACATAGAACCCTTTAAGATAAATGGTATTGTTAGATATAGAATAGATGGAGTTTTAAATACCGTTGATACTATACCTAAAAATACCTATGATTTGTTATGTGCTAGGATAAAAATTATGAGTCATATGGATATAGCCTGTAAATTTACTCCTCAAAGTGGAAATTTTTCTAAAGATTTTTCAGGTGTCAATTTAGACTTTAGAGTATCAACCTTGCCAACTATCCATGGAGAAAAAATTGTTATTAGAATTTTAAGAAAGGATTTAAGTATTCTAAATGTAGATAATCTGGGTTTTTCAAAAGTTCATAGTGAAGTTTTGAAAAATATTCTTGGATATAATCAAGGATTAATTCTAATAACTGGGCCCACAGGTAGTGGAAAGAGCACAACAATATACTCTCTAATCAAAGAAATCAATAAAGGTGAAAAAAATATAGTTACTATGGAAGAACCAGTGGAGTATGAAATTCCAGGGGTCAATCAAGTAAATTTATCAAGGCAGGGAAAATTAACTTTTTCAAACATATTAAAAAGTGTGCTCAGACAAGATCCAGATGTGATAATGGTAGGAGAAATCATAGATAAAGATACTGCAGAAATTGCTATTAAAGCTGCATTTACAGGTCATTTAGTACTTACTACCCTACATACTTCAGATGCCAGTGGAGCAATAAATAGGTTAGTGGATATGGGCATACCTAATCATTTAATCAAGGATGCGCTGACAGTAGTTATAGCACAAAGGTTATGCAGGAAAATATGTGACGCATGTAGAGTAGAGTATATTTCTAGTGAAGAAGAAGTCAAGCTCCTAGACTTGAGAGAAAATGTAACTTTATATAAGGGGTTAGGGTGTCGTAAATGCAACAATACAGGATATAAAGGAAGAACTATTAGTTATGAGATTATATTAATTAATGATTTAATAAAAGAAAAAGTCATACATGGATTTAGTTCAGAACTTAAAAAAGTAGCTATAGAAAATGGAATGGTCACATTAAGTGATAATTTTAAAAATCTAGTACTAGATGGAATTACAACTGTGAATGAATATAAAAGTAATATTCAAATATTCAATATGGAGGGAGCTCAACTTAACTATGAACTATAAATATTTAGGTATAGATTATAATGGTAAAAAGTTAAATGGAGTTTTAGAGGCTAATAATGAAAGTGAATTAGTATATAAGTTGAGTCTTATAAATATATATTGCATTAAGTTTAAGCAACTTAAAAGTCGTGGAGAGAAGAGTTTTATAATCTTTAATAATATTAGTTGTAAACTATTAAGCATATTTTGTAAAAGCTTAAAGATTTCCTTAAAGTCTGGAATTTCAATAGATTATGCAATAAATATATTTCTAAATCAATGTAGTAACAAAACACTAAAAATAGCATTAAAACAAGTATTCATATCCATAGAACAGGGGAAAACTCTAAGAGATAGCTTGGAAGAATTTCCTAATATATTTCCTCGTTTTTTTAGAACTATGATATATGTTGGAGAAGAGAGTGGTAGATTAGAAGAAGTCTTTACTTTTATGGAACAGCATTACATGAAGAAACATATGAGAAAAAAGAAAATTATTAATTCCTTAATTTATCCAATTTTTATTTTGATTTTTTCAACAATATTAGGATTATTGATTATTACCTTAGTAATTCCCAAATTTTTAATTAATCCAATGATAAGGAATAGTAATTTACCATTTATAACTAAATTATATGTTGGCATTGGTAATTTCATAAATAATAATACTGTATATTTTATTGGAGGAAATATTATCTTTATAATGTTTTTTGTTTATATGATTAAAATTATTAATAAAAATGAAATTTTTCAAAAGGTAATATTAATAATACCATTTCTAAAGAGGATTATTATTAAAGAATTCTTATGTGATTTTACCTATTCAATGACGCTTATGATAAAGAGCGGATTAACAATAAAAAACTCCTTGTGTATAATGAGGGATATGCAAAATAGAGAGATTTTTTATAAGGCATTAACTGTGAGTATAGAATGTATTGAGAAAGGTTTATCTATACATAAATCTTTTTCCCACACTAAATTATTTCCAGAATTCTTCTTAGCTATGGTTTATATAGGAGAAGAAAATGGGGCATTAGAAGAAAGTTTGTATACTACTAATGAGTTCTTTGAAGAGGAGTTTAGTAGTATGTTGAATAGTATGACTGTAATTATAGAGCCATTATTAATAATATTTGTAGGAATTTTTATAGGTTCCATCATCATGAGCGTAATGTTACCACTATTTAGTTTGTATTAGTAGGTATATGCTATGAGAAAGGGTTTTACTATTATAGAAACTATATTGTATTTAGGACTTATTGCAGTAATACTATTAATATCGCTGCCTATGACAAATAGATATAAGGAAATAATGGATAAAAGAGAGCTGGAATATACCACTAAAGTAGTGGTTGGATTTATAAATGGAGGAAGTAGTTATGCTAGGAACAATGTGGAGTTAGCTACTGTATTGTGGATATATAAAGACAAAATTCAAATAAGAGGAAATATGAAAAAAATAGAGGAATTTAAACTGCCATCTTCTGTAAGGTTACAACTACCCTATGAACGAGAAGTAGATAAGGTTATGATATCCAGTACTGGACACATTGATAGAGCAATGACTATAACATTAAAACATGATAGCGGTGAAAGTAAATATATCACTGTAAAGGTAGGAACAGCATATGTTAGTGAGAAAAAATAAAGGAATTGCGGTCATTGAAATAATAATAGCTATGTTTCTCTTTTGTTTATTTCTTATGTGTATCTTTACTTTTCAAGCAACTAATATGAATTGTATAAGTGTAGAGAAAGAAGAGATGGAGGGGGTATTTGTAGTAGAAAGCATGAAAAATATTATGGTTTCCAATTATGATTATAAAATATTATATGAAAACTTAACTGAGGGTATAAAATATATAAATAGTGATTATATAAAGAATCAAGATTTTAAAAAAGGTGATATGTTTGCAAGGTTATCTCATAGTTATAATGAAGAATATCCATTTGTAGAAATTCAAGCTAAACAGGATGAACATATAGAGGTTTTAAAAATAATAATAAATTATCACATAAGAGAGGATAAAAATATTAAGCATGTATTTTATAAAGGTAACTATTAAAAGAAAGATTGGAATAGCTTTTATAGAGGCTCTCATATACATAGGACTATTGTCTATCCTACTATTATTATTTTTAATGTCTAATGGAGTTTACTTGCAGAATTATAACAAAGTCAAGGAATATTCATATAATTTTACTGGGATACATGAAGCATTAATGTATATAGAAACACAAGTTAATAAAGGTGAGAACATATATATAGAAAATGCTTCATTAGTTATTGAAAATAATGGAGAAAACAATAAGGATATGGTATTGAAAGAAGGGAATGTGCTTTACTATAAATATAAAGATAAAGGACAAGGATATACTAAGCAACCTCTTTTATATAATGTAAAATCCTTTATAGTTGAAGAAAATAAAAATGTAATGCTCTTAAAAATTATTACGGAAGAAGGTGTCATAGGTGAGAAAGCGATGGGTAAGTAAGAGAAAAAAAGGTAATGTTTTACCTATAACTCTAATATTAATATTAGGTATGCTAGCCATGGCAACTTTTATAGGGGATTATTTTGACAATAGAAATTTTTATATAGTAAATTATTTAGAGAATATGGATAAAATGAGCAATGAAAATAAACATAGGGAATATTTAATGACACAATTTAACAATTATATACTTGAAAATTTACCTATTATAAAACAAGAGGGGGTTAATAAATATTTCTCCACAAGATATAAGGATAATATTGTATTTGAGGGCAGTAAGATAATCTATGATGGAGGAAGTGATAGATTCATGATGAACATGAAGGATACCATATACACTTTTAAAATCAATATAATAAATGATGAAGTTAGCTATAGCTTTGTAAAATAGAGGTGATAATATTATAGATAAATATATTATTATAGTAAATGACAATAGTACCCAACATATAAAAGTGAGGAAATTATTTTTAGAAAAGTACATATATGAGAGTGTCAGGGAAGTTTTATATAAAACAGATAGCAATTTTAATAACAAGAATGGATATTTTATAATCGAAGGTGAAGAGTTATTTATTGAAGAATTAATTATTCCTGGAGTAGGAAAAAAAAGCTTGGAGAATATTATGGAAAATGAAGTATTAAATAGATTTCAATCTATAGAAAATATAACCTTCGACTATATAATAAAAGAAAAAACACATAATAGGATTAGGTTATTCTTATATTGTGTTAACATTGAAAATCTAAGTCTTAACAGTGAGAAATCTTATGAAAGAATAAATATAATTTCTGTAGATTTAGTTCAAAATTATTTTATAAGGTTTTATGAAGAATTCATTAAACATAATAAATATGTAATAGTTATGAGTTTTAGAGAGTATACCTATGTATGCTATGTGGTAGACAAGATATTACAATTAAATAAGGTATTTCATAATTCCAATATTAATTTTCATGAAGACTTGTTGGAATTTTATAATAGGTTATATAAGAAAGATAACAAAACACTACCCATATATATTGTGGGAAAGGATTATCCCTTAGCAAATTTTATATTGAAACATAGGACTCTAGATGATGGATTATTTTATAGATATCTAAAAAATTTTCATGTTATAAACTTTAATACACCTAGTGAATCTCAGTTTTATGAGTTTATAATAAATAAAAATAACATTAAGAAGGTATGGAAATGCAGGGCAAATTTTATCCAAAATGGTATAAAAAAAGAAAAGAAAGTGACTATGTAAGAAAAAGTAAAATAATTTTAATTATATCCACCTTAATTGGAGGATTTATGATAATGAACATAATTAAAGGAATAGGAGAATTAGATGCATTAAAGGATCTGGAAAAAACACAGAGTAATATTAATGCCTTTGATATTACATATCCCTATGAATATTTAGCTAGCCATATAGAGAGTTTAGAAGGGTATATTAAAAATCTTTATTTTCAAGAACAAGATATAATTATTGAAATTTATGTAACTGATTTTAATGATTATTTATATAAAATTAGCACATTGGAAGCTAGCTTTAATTTATTAGAAGTAGGTGAAGTAACAAAGAATGAAGGAAAGGAATTCTTTAAGGTAAGAATGAATATAAAAAATGAGAATCTCTAAGTATAAATGGATTAGTATAGTTATGTGCATTCTTTTAATATTGTTATGTGCTTTTTATGCAATTCTATTATTAAATATGGAAAAGCTAAAAAACAATAGAGCTTATTGTAATAATAACTATATCAGTGAAGAGTCTAGAGCACCCTTCAATGTAACTGAATGTGTTAAAAATCTATATGAGACTGAAGGAATAAGGGTCGGAAATCTTCAGCTATATGATGATAGTGTAGATATTGAAATATATTATGAAGGCTTTATAAGTGAAATTAAGAATATTTTTCATTCTATAAATTTAGAAAGTAAAATTACTAATATTTATGCCTTTTCTATAGATGAAAAAGGCATAAGATTTAATATTATAGTAAGTACTTAATTTTGAATGTTGTTATGTTAATGTTATAAGGAAATTTTAAAAAAATATTAGAAATATATTGACAAGATGTAGGGATGTATATATAATAAGTAACAAGATAAAAATTAAATAAAACTTATCATGAGCGGTGGAGGGACTGGCCCTATGAAACCCAGCAACCTGTATGTTAAACTTAGCGTTTGCATATAATGGTGCTAAATCCTGCAGTATTATGCTGAGAGATAAGAGGATAAATAGCCATGCATGGAATTGTGCACTAGGGAATTTGTTCTCTAGTGCTTTTATTTATTTTATTGATAAAATTTAGTTTGTTAGTGGCCAATAATATAACTAGATTTTAAAGGTTTTACATTAGTAATAATTATTTGAATTTAGATAGGAAGAAATATATTTAGGAGGGGATGTAGTAATGATAGAAGTTGCAGATTTAAGAAAGAATTTTAATAAACTGGAAGTTTTAAAGGATGTGTCTTTTTCTATAAAGCAAGGAGAAATCTATGGAATTATAGGACATAGTGGCGCAGGAAAATCAACCTTATTGAGATGTATAAATGGATTAGAAACTTATGACTCTGGAGTATTACAAGTAATGGACCAAGAAATAAAAAATCTAACTCATGATGAGTTAAGAAAATTTAGAAAAAACATAACTATGATTTTTCAAAATTTTAGCCTATTAAACAGGGCAAGTGTATACAAGAATATAGCTCTGCCATTAGAAATATGGGGTTATGAAAAGAAATATATTGAAGATAAGGTAGGGGAATTATTAAAACTAGTTGGTTTGGAGGATAAACGTGATTATAAGCCTAAGCAATTAAGTGGTGGACAAAAACAAAGGGTTGCTATTGCTAGGGCATTGACCTTAAATCCTAAAATATTACTTTGTGATGAGGCTACTTCTGCTCTAGATCCTAAAACTACTAAAGATATTTTACAGCTATTATTAAAAATAAATAAAACTCTTGGAATAACTATAGTTGTGGTTACTCATGAGATGGAAGTTATTAAAGAAATCTGTGAGAAGGTACTATTATTAGAGGATGGAAGGGTGAAAGCAGAAGGTTATGTAGAAAAGTTATTCTTAAATCCTGGATTAAGTCTTAGAAAATTTCTTGGAGAAGAAGATGAAGATGTAATTCCTGAAGAAGGGGTTAACATAAAAATATTTTTTCCAACAGAAGTAAGCCATAAATGTCTAATAACTAAAATGAGTAGAGAACTAGATGTGGACTTTTCTATAGTTTGGGGAAAGTTAGAAAAATTTAGAAACAGTATTTTAGGTAGTTTAGTAATAAATTTATCAAAAGATAATAAAGAGAAGATTATAAAGTATCTAGAGACAAATAAATTTCAATGGGAGGTGTTGTAGTTATGGCATTGGATATATTGATACCCGCTATTAGAGATACCTTTATCATGGTATTGTTGTCTACAGTGTTTTCATTGATTTTAGGATTTTTTCCTGCAATATTATTAATATTAACAGAACCTTCGGGATTAAAACCTAATAAACTTATATATAAAAATTTAGATATGGTTGTAAATATTTTAAGAAGTTTTCCTTTTGTGATTCTTATGGTAGTAGTTGCTCCAATATCTAGATTAATTGTAGGGAAATCTATAGGTACAATGGCTGCAATAGTACCATTAACCATTGCAGCGGCACCTTTTGTAACTAGAGTAATAGAGGGAGCACTGAAAGAGGTAGATGCTTCCATAGTAGAGGCAGCAAAATCCTTTGGAGCTACTAATAGCCAAATTATATTTAAAATAATGCTTAAAGAAGCACTTCCATCTATAATTTCAGGACTAACGCTAACAGTTATAAGTATAATAGGATATTCCGCCATGGCAGGAGCAATTGGTGGTGGTGGACTTGGAGATGCTGCAATTAAGTATGGATATAATGGATTCAAAATGGATATTATGATTTATACAGTAGTAGTATTAGTAATTATAGTACAGGGAATACAGAGTTTAGGAAATTATATATACAAAAAAATGAATTAATTTTGGAGGGAATCAATAATGAAAAAATCAGTGAAAAATATATTAAGTATAGCAATAGTTGGAGTATTAGCACTATCTATGGTAGCTTGTAGCTCAAATTCATCAAATAAAGGCAAAGGTAATGACAAAAAGATAACCATAGGGGTTAGCCCAAATCCACATGAAAAAATAATAAAAGAGGCAGTTAAGCCATTGTTAAAGGAAAAGGGATATGAGATAGACATAGTTACTTTTAATGATTTTGTACAACCTAATACAGCATTAGCAGAAAAACAACTAGATGCTAATTATTTTCAACATGTACCATATTTAGAAGAGACTAATAAAGCTAAAGGATATGACTTAAGTTATACAGCAAAAGTACACCTAGAACCAATGGGAGTATATTCTAACAGCATAAAAGGAATTGATGAATTAAAAGAAGGATCAGAAATTGCAATTCCAAATGATCCTACCAACTGTTCAAGAGCCTTGAAATTACTAGCTGATAATGGTTTAATTAAAATATCAGAAGGCGAGTTAATCACTTCTAAGGATATTACAGATAATCCTAAAAATTTTAAAATAACAGAATTAGCTGCAGAGCAAATACCTAGAGCTTTAAAGGATGTTGATGCTGCAGTAATCAATACTAATTATGCATTAGAAGGTGGGCTAAATCCTCTTAAAGATGCATTAATAATTGAAGATAAGGATTCACCTTATGCTAATATATTAGCAGTAAGGAAAGAAGATGAGAACACTGAAAAGATTAAAGTTATTACAGAGGCATTGACTTCACCTGAAGTTAAAGAATATATTGAGAAAACTTATGAAGGTGCTATAATTCCAGCATTTTAAGATTTTAAGTAATAAGACTCTATCCTAATCTATTATTTAGGATAGAGTTTATTATAATTAAAATAGTAAAGAATTTAAAAAAATTAGTGAATATTATTGAAATTTTTAACATATAAAGGTACAATGTGTTTGCAATTCATATAGAGTTTTGATAAAATAACTTTGGTAGCAAAAAATTGATACTTTAAAGCAATTATTATATATTATAATTTACTTAAGATAACACATATATGGCTTTAAATTCAACCTAATACATAACTATGGATTTTTATATATTATGGAAATTCTATGATAGTATTAAATTATTTTAATTAGGTTATAATAACTTAAGTAACAAATGCAATTATACGGGAGGTAACAGTTATGATATCAGCTGGAGATTTTAGAAAAGGTACAACTTTTGAAGATGGTGGACAAGTTTATACAATAGTAGACTTTTTACATGTTAAACCTGGAAAAGGAGCTGCTTTTGTTAAAACAAAACTAAGAAATGCACTAAGTGGAGGAATTACAGAGACAACTTTTAATCCAAGTGCAAAATTTCAAGAAGCAGTAATCGAGAGAAAAGAGATGCAATATTTATATTCTGATGGAGAATTATATTACTTCATGGATCAAGAAACTTTTGAGCAAATTCCTTTAAATTATGAAAAAGTAGAAGAAGCAATAAAGTTTTTAAAAGAGAATATGTTTGCTATTATAAAATTCTATAAAGGAGAAGCTTTTTCAGTAGAAGCACCTAACTTTGTTGAATTAGTTATTACGCACACAGAACCTGCAGTAAAAGGAAATACTGCTACAAATGTTCTTAAGCCTGCAACAGTAGAAACAGGAGCTATTGTTCCTGTACCACTATTTGTAAATGAAGGTGAAACAATCAGAATAGATACAAGAACTGGAGAATACATGGAGAGAGTTTAATCTCAATCTTTAGAACATGCCATAAATTTATGGCATGTTTTTTTATTTGGCTTTGTTTTGAATGTTTGTTGATTTTAGAATTACATATTATTGCGAGAGGGTTTGCTTCGCAATAATATGTAGTTCATTATCAACAAACATTTAAAACAGAGCTATTTTTAAAAGAAAATTACTTATATAATTTATAAAAATTATTGTAATAATTGAGGGATGTTGGTAATAACAATTAAGTAAGAAAGGGTGATACATATGATTACAAAAGACATAGTAGATATTTTTCCAACAAATATTAAAAAAGAGTTGATATCCTATGGAAGTTTTGATGATTTGCAAGAAGTAAGACTAAAGGTAAATAAATCACTAATATTTGTGTGTAACAACAAAGAAATAATTTCAAATTATATATCAACTTTAGAGGATATAAAGTTGATAATTCAAAAAATAAGCAATTATTCTATTTATGCTTTTGAGGATGAAATAAAACAAGGATATATAACAATACAAGGAGGACATAGGGTAGGGCTCTGTGGTAGCTGTGTTATAGAAAAGGGTATTGTAAAAACAATGAAAAGTATATCTTCCATGAATTTTAGAGTTGCTAGAGAGGTAAGAGGATGTGCTGATAAAATTATTCCACATATATTAAATGAAAATGGAGTAGTTAACACTATCATTATTTCTCCACCTAAATGTGGAAAGACAACTATATTAAGAGATTTAGCAAGGCAAATTTCTAATGGTATAGATAAGTATAATTTTACCGGAAGAAATGTGGCAATAATAGATGAAAGAAGTGAAATTGGTGGGTGTTATAGAGGAATACCTCAAATGGATATAGGAAAAAGAACAGATATTTTAGATGGATGTCCTAAGAATGAAGGAATTATTATGGCTATTAGAAGTATGGCACCTAGCATAATAATATGCGATGAAATAGGTACCCATGGGGATATGGATAGTATAGTAGCTGCACTAAATTCCGGAGTTAATGTGATAACTACAATTCATGGGTTTAGCGAAGAGGATTTATATAAAAGGTCTGTGTTCAATGAGGTTATCGAAAATAAAGTATTTCACAAAGCTGTAATTTTAAGTAATAGAAAAGGTATTTCTACCATAGAATATATATATGACTTTACAAAAGGGGAGATAATAGGGAGGGATAAGTAATGAAAATTATTGGACTAGCTTTGATAATAATATCATCAACTTTAGTAGGTTTTTTTTACGGAGAAAAACTAAGGAAAAGGGTAAAACAGCTTAAAGAGTTACAAAGGGGAATATATGTATTAAAGAATGAAATTAATTTTACTCATTCCCTATTACCAGAGGCATTACTTAAGGCATATGAGAAGTGTACACCAGAAATAGGTAGCATATTCAGAGATACTTCAAGCATTATGCTTAATAATGAAGATAAGGATGTATATAATTGTTTTTTAACCTCTATAAATGCTCATAAGAATTCATTATCCCTATCTAAAGAGGATTTAGGAATATTCTTAGACTTCTCTAAAACTCTAGGAGAGATGGATATTAGTGGACATAATGACTTATTTGGATTAACTTTAGAGAACCTTGATAAAGCAATAAAAAATGCAGAAGAAACTTTGGACAAGAATATAAAGATGTATAGATATTTAGGTTTTTCTTTTGGTGCTATGACGGCTATTATCTTATTTTAAAGGAGGGATAGTATGATTTTAGATATAGGAATAATTATAAAAATCGGTATAGTCGGTATAGTTATGATAATACTAGACAAAGTTCTAGATAGTGGTGGTAAAAAAGAATACGCAGTTATAAGTAATCTAGCTGGTATTGTGATAATTTTAATGCTAGTTATTAGCTTAGTAACAAAGTTGTTTGACTCAATACAAACACTATTTCGATTTTAGGAGGAGGACCTGATGGAAATATTAAAAATTGTTACTTTTGCATTAGTAGCCCTCTTAATAGTCATGGTATTGAAAAAAGAAAAAGAAGAGTTTGCATTAATGGTAAGCTTAATAGCAGGAATTGTTATATTTATATTTCTTATTAGTAAATTGACAACTGTAGTTAACTTTCTACAGAATTTATCTTATAAAGCAAATATAGATATCGTTTATTTAGATGTAGTTTTTAAGGTTTTAGGCATAGCATATTTATCATCCTTTTGTAGCGAAATATGCAAGGATGCTGGTGCAGGCAGTATAGCAGCCAAAGTAGAATTTGCAGGGAAAATATTAATATTAACTCTATCAATTCCTATACTTATGGCTGTTATGCAAACTATATTAAAAATAATGTAGGTGAACATTATGAAAAAGTTTATAAAAATTATATTGATAGTAATGTTTTTAAATTTTATCCCCGTACAAGTATTTGCTTACGATAATGTAGAAGTAAATCAAGAGCAAATGGGAAAGATAGAGGGGTTATATGAATATATAAGTAGCATGGATTATAAAAATGAATTACTGGAAGAACTAAATATATCTCCAAAAGAATTAGTACAAGCTTTAATGAAAGATGGACAAGGCTCTATTGATTCAAAAAAAGTAATAAAGATAATTTTAGTTTATGTATTTAAGGAATTGGCTGTGGTTTGGAAAATCTTAGGACAAATCATGATAGTGGCTATAATATGTGCACTTATCAGTAATCTGCAGAATGCCTTTAGCAATGAGAAACTATATAATGTTGCCTATTTTACATGTTTCTCTGTGATAATAATAATCATAGCAAGAGGCTTCTATATAGGAGTTGATTTGGCCAGTAGTACTATAGTGAGAGCTAGTGATTTTATGGCGGCATTAATGCCGGTTTTAATAATGCTTTTAGCAAGCATGGGAAATGTGGCTCAAGCAGT